>NZ_JCAFTB010000001.1:0-1134174 GCF_059369855.1 Stenotrophomonas sp. YJH_SMC_138 | reverse complement strand
TTGCAGGGGTAGTCCCGGCCGCTGGCCGGCAACCGGTTTTGGTAGATGCCGACCTTGGTCGGCGCTGTGGGTTTCGGGCCAACCAAGGTTGGCACCTACCAGGGCGATGCGGCGGTTGTTGCAGGGGGTAGTGCCGGCCGCTCGCCGGTAACCGGTTTTGGTAGATGCCGACCTTGGTCGGCGCTGTGGGCGGGCCAACCAAGGTTGGCACCTACCAAGGCGATGCGGCGGTTGTTGCAGGGGGTAGCGCCGGCCGCTGGCCGGCAACCGGTTTTGGTAGATGCCGACCTCGGTCGGCGCTGTGGGTTCGTGCCAACCAAGGTTGGCACCTACCAAGGCGATGCGGCGGTTGTTGCAGGGGGTAGCGCCGGCCGCTGGCCGGCAACCGGTTTTGGTAGATGCCGACCCTGGTCGGCGCTGTGGATTCCGTGCCAACCAAGGTTGGCACCTACCAGAGCGATCGCGGGTATCAGAGCAGCCCTTCGCGCTTCACCGCCAGATAGCGTTCCACCAGCGCGCCGGGCAGGGCATCGGCGGTCACGTCCAGCACCATCACCTTTTCGCTGCGCAGGGCCTCATGCGCCTTCGCGCGTTGCTGCAGGTACAGCGCGGCGGCACCGGCCTGGGTGGCGTCTTCCAGTGTCTGCACCTCGCCCTCCAGTGCGCCGTCCAGCTCGCGTTCGCGCAGGCTGGCCACGCACACCAGGTGGCGCCGCTGCAGCAGGCGCACTGCCGCCAGCAGGTCTTCGATGTCCTCATCACGCACGTTGCTGACCAGCATCACCAGCGCACGCCGGCGCTGGCGCAGCGACACCTCGGTGGCGGCGGCCAGGTAATCGGTGGCCACCGCGCGTGGCTGCAGGTCGTAGCTGGCGCGCAGCAGGTGCTCGACCGTACCCATGCCGCGCTGCGGTGCCACCCAGCGGCGTTCGCCACCGGCAGCGTACAGGCCGGCAGCGTCGCCCTGGCGCAGCGCCAGGTAAGCCACCACCAGCGAGGCGTTCAAGGCATGGTCGAAGTGCGAGAGCCCGCCTTCGCTGGCCAGCATGCGCCGGCCACTGTCCAGCATCAGCAGCAGCTGCTGGTTCTTCTCGTCCTGGTATTCGCGCGAGATCAGCTTGCGCGCACGCGCGGTGGCCTTCCAGTCGAGCTGGCGCAGGCTGTCGCCGATGCGGTACTCGCGCATCTGGTGGAAATCGGTGCCTTCGCCACGGCGGCGCTTCACGTGCGCACCAACCAGCCGCGAGGCCTGGTCGGCACTGAACAATGCGAAGCGGGTGAGCGGCACGAAGTTCGGATAGACCCGCACCTCCAGCGCCGGCGGCAGCGTGCGTTGCTGCCACCACAGGCGCCACGGCGAACGCATGCGCAGGTGCACCCCCTCGAAGCGGAAGTGCCCACGCTGCAGCGGCTGCAGGTGGTAGTGCAGGGTGGACGCCGTACCGGCCTGCAGGCGCACGCGCTGCGGCAGCGCTTCCAGCGGCCAGCCGCCGGGCACCAGGTCGAACACCTGCACCGTCATCGATTGCTCGGCCTGCAGGCGCAGCGCCGCCTCGCGGCGCACGCCCAGCGCCAGCGCTTCGGGCAGCTCGCGCTGTACCTGCGGCGACGGACGCCGCGACTGCCGCCACAGATCCCACAAGGCGGGCAGCGCGATGACGACGGCTGCCAGCGCCCAGCTCCAGCGCGGCAGCCACCCGCCCAGCACCAGGCCGCCCAGGGCAGCCCAGGCCAGCAGCAGCGCCAGCAGCAGCGGGGCCGGTCTCATCGGCGCGGTGCTTCCACCTTGGCCAGCAGCGCGCCCAGCACGTCGTCGGCGTCCTGGCCTTCGATCTGCAGCTCCGGGGCCAGTGCAATGCGGTGGCGCAGCGCCGGGCGCGCAATGTCGCGCACGTCGTCCGGCGTGACGAAGTCACGGCCGGCCAGCACCGCCTGCGCGCGCGAGGCACGCACCAGCGCGATGCTGCCGCGGGGGCCAGCGCCGACCGCGATGCCCGGCCACTGCCTCGTGGCCGCCACAATCCGCACCGCGTAGTCGATCACTTCGTCATCGACGGTGATCGCCGCGGTCGCGCGCTGCAGTTCCAGCAGCTCGCCGGCCCCCAATACACGCGGCACCTGGCTCAGGTCGAAATCGCTGGCGGCACGGCCACTGGTGATCGCGGTCACCATGCGCTTCTCGTCCTCCAGCTGCGGGTAGTCGATCAGCACCTTCAGCAGGAAGCGGTCCAGCTGTGCTTCCGGCAACGGGTAGGTGCCTTCCTGTTCCAGCGGATTCTGCGTGGCCAGCGCCATGAACGGCGGCGCCAGGGTGAAGGCCTTGCCTTCGATGGTCACCTGGCCTTCCTGCATCACTTCCAGCAGGGCCGACTGGGTCTTGGCCGGGGCACGGTTGATCTCGTCGGCCAGCAGCAGGTTGGTGAACACCGGGCCGCGACGGATCTTGAAGCTCTCGCTCTTCGGGTCGTACACCGCGTGGCCACTGACGTCGCTGGGCATCAGGTCGGGGGTGAACTGCACGCGCCCGTAGTCCAGCTCCAGGGCCTGTGCCAGTGCACGCACCAGCAGGGTCTTGCCCAGACCGGGCACGCCTTCGATCAGCACGTGGCCACCGGCCAGCAGCGCCACCAGGATCTGGTCCAGTACATCGGCCTGGCCGATGAAGGCGTGTCCAACGGCGGTGCGGATGGCATCGACGCGTTCGATCAGGCGGGCGTTGGCGGCCGCCGGCAGCTCGGGGACTTCGGTCATAGCAGGGATCTCATCTGGAGCAGCAAGCGGATGCGCTCGCGCAGGGCGGAGGAATCGTGCGGTGGCGGGGGCGTGAGCGCGCTGGCAACACGGCCTTGCGGCCATTTCAGCAGCTCGGCGATGGCCTGATCGCGCGGCGCACCGTCCAGTGCAGCGGCTACCGGTGCGCGCAGGCGCAGGCGATGCAGGAACAGGGCGAACACGGCGTCGTACAGGCGCGTGCCGTGGCCGAAGCGCAGCAGCAGCTCGCCACTGGCACGCACGTGCTCCAGCAGCGAGCGGCGTTCCAGCACCGGCGACGGCAGCAGGCTGCCGAAGCGCTGCGAGCGGCCCCACAACCAGCCCAGCAGGGCCAGCAGCAGCGGCGCCCACAGCGGCCAGCCCTGGTAGAACAGGCGCGCCCACAGTGACGGCGGGCGGCTGGCATAGACCAGCCAGAACGCACCCTTGCCGTAATTCGGGTCGAGCAGGTAACGGGTCAGGTCGCGGTGCGAGAGATCGTGCAGGCCATCACTGGCCTTGCCCGCGGCCGACGCCAGGCGTGCCGCCGGCGAATCCACCTCGCCGCGCATGAATTCCATGTCGGCCAGCACGCTCACCTTGCCCTGGCCATGGTGCAGGCGTGCGAACACCAGGCTGTGCTCGTTGCCCCAGCGCCGTTCGGCCCGCGCATTGGCGGCAAAGCCCAGCGTGAAGCGACGGCCGCCGCAGAACTCGACGTGGCTGGGATCATCGATGACGTGGAATGGCTGGCAGTCGCTCTGCTGATACAGGCTGTCCACGCCCAGCTGGTCCAGCAGGGGCCCCTGCGTGCTGCTGGCGTCGTCCTCGGCGGGCGGCGGCGTACGCACCAGCAGATGGCCACCACCATCAACCCAGGCCAGCAGGGCCCTGGCCGCCGGTGCCGGCAGTTCGCTGCTGTCCTGCAGCAGCACCACCGTATCGTGCGGGCCCAGCGCCATCTGCTGCAGGTCCAGCCGCGGCCGCGAGTGCACCTCGATGCCATCGGCACGCAGGGCCTGGCCCAGCACGTACAGCGGGTTGTAGCCAGCTTCGCCCTGCGGCGGCAGCTGCACGGTCTCGGTCACGCGTTCGTGCGTGCGCAGGTAAAGGATCGTCAGCGGCACGCCGAACAGCACCAGCCCACCCAGCAGCAGCGACCAGAACAGGCGCGGACTCATGCCAGCCACCTGTACTGCCGGCGCAGGGTATCGGCCAATGCATCGAAATCGGCGCGGCTGGGCAGGCGGCCACCGTAGGCGGCGTACTGCCACATGCGCACGATGCGCGCGAACAGGTCACGGTCGGTGGCATCGGGCATGCGCCGCGACGCGCGCAGGCATTGCGCTTCGGTAGCACCGGGCGGAAGCGCGATGCCGCTGCGCTCGCCCACCGTGCGCACGCTGGCGCGGTACAGCAGGGCCAGCGCCTGCCGCGGCCGCCCCTGGTCCCACAGCAGGCCGGCCTGGGTGGCCACGTCCGGCGGCAGCACGACCGGCAGTTCCACCGGTTCTTCCACTACCTGCGGTGCGGCCTCGGCCTTGCGCCGGCCACTGCCGCGCAGCCACGGCAGCCACAGCCGTGCGGTCAGCAGCAGCACCAGCAGCAGGACGCCCAGCAGGCCCCACAGGCCCCACTCGGCCAGGCGTGCCAGCCAGGCGATGCCGTCCTTGCGCGCTTTGCGTTCACCCTTGCTGTTGGTGTCACGCTGCAGCTGCTTGTCTTCCTTCTTTTTTTCCTCGGCCTGCTCGATCGGCTTCCAGCGGGTGACCTGGCGGGTCGGGCGCTGCAGCGGATCTTCATAGGCGCGGTTCACCGCCTGGCGGAAGCCGGCGGTGTCCACTGGCGCTGCACCGAAGATCATGGCGGGTGCATTGGCCGGATCGTTCGCCGCAGTGGCCGGTTCCTCCGCGCTGTCCTCGTCCTCTCCGGCATCGTCTGCCTGTTCTGCGGCCGTCTGCGCGTCCTGCGCATGCACTGGCGCGGAGGCCAGCGGCAGGGCAAGGCACAGCAGCAGCGCCAGCGTCGATGCCGCCGGCAGCAGCCGCTCGCGCAGGCGGCGCAGGGCGATCTCCACGTCCCACGCTTCCATCTGCGTGCGCCGGTTCAAGTACAGGCCGAAGCCGGCGCCGACGTAGAACGGACCGATCAGCACCGAGGCCAGCCAGCACGCCAGGTTGAAGCCGGCCCGCGCCCAGGCGGGTGTGTCCTGGCCGATCATGTCCCACGCGGCACGCCATGATTCGGACATCAGCTCCAGCGGCATGAACATGAACACCGCGCCGATCGCACCGGACACCAGCACCGCTTCAAACGCCATGCAGGCCACGGTCAGCACGGCGGCGGCACCCGCCGCACCAGCGGCCACAGCGCGGCGGCGTGCACCGCGCTGGGCCGGCGCATTGCCCTCCAGCAGGTTCACCGGCAGGCACAGGCTGCGCAGCACGCTGAAACGGCGCCAGCCCAGGTAGCCCCAGAAACCTGCATTGCCCCAGCTGCGTTGCGCGCGCAGGGCCGCCAGCGTACCGACCGGCTCGCCGAAGATGCCACGCGACAGCACGTACAGCGGCGCCCGTTCGAACAGCGGCTTGCACCACCACATCGCCAGCCACGCCCAGCCGAATGCATCCAGCCACCAGCCCAGCGCGTTGAAGACCACGAACAGCGGCGCACTGGCCAGCAGCCAGCTGCCCCATACCGCGCGTGCGTGGCGGCGCGACAGGGCGCTGCCCAGCTCCATTGCTTCCCAGCCGCTGCGCGCGCGCAGCACCACGTCCAGGTGATCAATGCGCATGGCCGCCTCCGCGTCCGCCGCGCCACAGCCACAGCAGCACGCCGGCCCACAGCATGCCGGCCACGCTGAACTTGCCCCACGCCGGCACGTCGGCAATCGACGACCAGAAGGCTTCGATGAACGCGGCCACCAGCAGCATGAACGCCACGCCCAGGCACAGGCGCGCACCGATGCGGCCGCCCTCGACCAGTGCATCCAGGCGGCTGCGCCGGCCGGGTGCCAGCAGTTTCATGCCCAGCTGCAGACCGGCACCGCCGGCGATCACGATCGCGGTCAGCTCGAAGGCACCATGGCCTGCGACGAAGCGCCAGAACGGATCACCATGGCCGATGTGCTGCAGGTGGCCCGCCACCGAACCGATGATCACGCCGTTGAACAGCAGCACCAGCAGCGTGCCCAGGCCGGCCAGCAGGCCGCTGGCGAAGGTACGCAGGGCGATGCTGATGTTGTTGAGGATGTAGTGGCCGAACATCATCCAGTCGGTGCCGCTGTCGCGTCCCAGGCGCTCGGCGGCCGGATCGTACATGCGCTCCATCTCGGCGATCTGGCGGTTGTCCATCACCATGTGGATCAGGTCCGGATAGACCTGCACCAGCACGAAGCAGGCCAGCGCCGGCAGCGCGAACATCGCCAGCGCCACCCACATGCTGCGCGCCTGGCTGCGCACCAGCAACGGGAAGTCGGCCACCAGGAATTCCAGCGCACCGCGCCAGCGCGTCGGCGGCGTGCGGTACAGCACGCTGTGGCCCTGCTGCATCAACTGCTGCAGGCGCTGCACCAGCTGCGGGCTGTAGCCGCGCTCGCGGGCCAGCGCCAGCTGCTGGCACAGGCGCCGGTAGCGCTGCGGGAAGGCGGTATCGTCCAGCGCGAGCGCGCTGGCCTTGCGCCGCGTGCGGCGCGAAGCACCGGCGCGCAGCAGCAGCCAGTGTTCCAGGTCCTGCCATTCCTGCTGGTAGCGGGCGACGAACTGTTCCTGCTTCATCGCCGCCCCAGCAGCCAGTTGGCCATGGCATACAGGCGCAGCACGCCGACCTGGCCGTGGGTGCCGGTCAGTGGCTCGGCAATGCCGGCCAGTTCCTGCTGGCGTGCCGCCGACAGCCGCGGCGCGCGCTCGGCAAAGGCCATCAGCGCCGCCTGTTCTTCCGGTCGCAGCGGCTGCGGCGGGGCCAGCACGCTGTCGATGGTGGGCGGAGGCGGCAGGTACAGCACCGGTGCATGCACCACCACGGTACCGGCCACCAGGTCGCCGAGGCGGCGGCCGTGGGAATCGAACAGGCTGCTGATCAGGCCCAGTGCATAGCCGAACGGCAGCATGTCCACGGTGCGCAGCAGGTTGCGGGTGATGGCGGCCATCCAGCCCACCGGCGCGCCATCGCGCGCGAGCACGTGCAGGCCCAGTGCGCGCTTGCCCAGGGTGCGGCCCCACCGCGCTTCGCAGACGATCGGGTAGGCCCAGTAGACCAGGAACATCAGCACCAGGCCGAGCCCGGAGCCGAACGAATCCAGCAGTGCCAGCGGAATCGACATCAGCACCAGCACCGCGATGCGCACGCCCAGATCGATCAGCCAGGCCATCGCCCGGGGCACCGGGCCGGCCGCCGGCAACTGCAGCGGCACACCCTCCGGCGTCACCACCTCGCGGTAGGTATCGAGCATCGGTGCGGCCATCAGTGCGATGGCCTTCGTTGTGGGCGGCGGAGTCCTCTCCGGCAGGCAGCCACAGGCATGGGGGTCTCGACAGGTCCTGGTCGGGCCCAGACTTTAGCAGAGCCGCATGGCGGCGTTGGCCGTTCAGCCCAGGTATTCGTCCTTCAGCCGCACGTAGTGGTCGGCCGAATAGTGCAGCGACTCGATCTCCCTGTCGCTCAGCGTGCGCGCCGGGCGGGCCGGGTTGCCCACCCAGAGCTCACCTTCACCGACCACCTTGCCCGGGCCGACCACCGCTCCGGCACCGACGAAGCCATGGCGTTCCACACGGGCGCCATCGAGGATGCAGGCGCCCATGCCGATCAGGCTGTAATCACCGATGGTGCAGGCGTGGATGATGCAGCCATGGCCGACGGTCACGCCTTCGCCGATCAGGGTCGGGTAGCCGGCCTTGTTGTACGGGCTGTGGTGGCTGACGTGGATGATGGTGCCGTCCTGCACATTGGTGCGCGCACCGATGCGGACGTAATTGACGTCGCCGCGGATGATCGTACCCGGCCACACTGATACGTCCTCGGCCAGTTCCACGTCACCGATGAGGATGCAGGCCGGATCGATGTACACGCGCTCGCCGAGGACGGGCATCTTGTCGCGGAAGGGGCGCAGCGGGTTCATCGGTGTCTCCGGAAATCAGGGCGTTCACCGCGATGATACCTGCGTGGTAGTGCCGGCCGCTGGCCGGCAACGTCATGGGCGTACCTGGAATTCTGCGGTTGCCGGCCAGCGGCCGGCACTACCCGAGTCAGGTGCAGCCGCTCAGATCGGCGCGTGCTCGGCCAGCATCTGCCGGAACAGCTCATCCAGCCACGCCGCATCACCGTGTCCAGCGGGCAGCTGCGGCGCCTGCGCAGTCCGGATGGCCAGTTCACGATCGATGAAATCGCTGATCGCCGCGATGCGTGGCCCGGCACTGACCTCGGCACTGGCGCGTTTAACCGCCAGCAGGGCATCGATGGCTTCACGCACCGGGCCGTGCGTCAGCAGCCGGTCCAGCAGGTCCTCGAAGGCCATCGGCGGGGGGGTCTGTTCGTGCTCGATCCACTGGCAGGCCAGCAGTGGGCGCAGCACGTACAGGTACTTCTTCGTGCGTACCGTTTCGCCACGCAGGTAACCGCGATGGTTCGAGCGCGCCATGTTGAAGTAGTGCCACCACGTGCCCAGTGGTGAATAGAACGACTCAGCTGCCTTCCAAAGCTGCGACACTGCGGTGTGATCCTGCTGGTAGATGATCGGCGAGCGCAGCCATTCAATCAGTGTCGGATTGGATTTTGAAACCAGGCGCAGCGCCTTGCGCAGATCCCAGCCGCTGACATCGAGCGCATCGTCGATCGGCAGCTCGATCACATCCCGCTGCGCATCGCCGGGGCCGGTGCTCTCGTTGACGGTGAGATACCATGGCTGGCGATGCACGTAGATGAAGCGTGCATCGTAATCGCTGTCCGGCGAAGAGAAGCCCCAGCCACGGCTGCCGGACTCGCACGCCAGCAGAACGCGCACGTCGTGTCGCTGTTCGATGTCGGCGAGGCTGGAAAGAATGGCGGCGCGCTTGTCCGGCGCGATCGGGTGGATGTCGTCCATGCAGTCGTGATCCGTTGATGTCGAGCGTGCTCGACTGTAGCGCAGTTGCGCACGGGTAGTGCCGGCCGCTGGCCGGCAACCTCAATGGGCGCACCTGGAATTCTGCAGTTGCCGGCCAGCGGCCGGCACTACCGGCTAGGGTTCGTAGCTGTAGCCCATGCCGTATACCGAACGGATCGGTTCGCCTTCCATGCCGGCGTCGGCCAGCTTGCGGCGCAGGTTGCGCACATGGCTGTCGACGGTGCGGTCGACCACCACGCGGTGGTCCAGGTAGAGGCGGTCGAGAAGCTCATCGCGCGCCCAGATCCGGCCGGGCGTAGCCAGCAGGGTGCGCAGCAGGCGGTATTCCACCGGCGTCAGGTCCAGGCCCTTGCCGTTCCAGGTGGCGCGTGCCGCCGGTTCGTCGATATGCAGCCCGCTGTTGGCGTGTGCAGCGGGGTCCGGGCGGTAACGGCGCAGCACCGCCACCACCCGCGCCACCACCTCGCGCGGACTGAACGGCTTGCAGATGTAGTCGTCGGCACCGATGTCCAGGCCCAGCAGGCGGTCGATCTCTTCCACCCGCGCAGTGACCATGATCACCGGTACGTCGCTGCCGGCGCGCAGTTCGCGGCACAGGTCCACGCCATCGCGTTGCGGCAGCATCAGGTCCAGCAGCACCAGGTCGGGCTGGTAGCGGGCGAACGCGTCGATCACCTGGCCGCCATCGTCCACCCATTCGCTGGTCATGCCGGCGGCGGCCAGGTAGTCACGCAGCACCGAGGCCAGGCGTGGCTCATCCTCGACGATCAGGATCTTCGCGGACGCGGCGGGGGACAGGCTCATGCGGACTCCGGCAGGGTGACGACCACGCGCAGCCCGCCCAGCGGCGAGGGCTCGGCGTGGATATGGCCGTGGTGGGCGAGGATGATGTTGTGGCTGATGGCCAGGCCCAGCCCGCTGCCGCCGCTGGCGCGGTTGCGCGAACTCTCCACCCGGTAGAAGCGCTCGAACAGCAGCGCACACTTGTCGGCCGGTACGCCCGGCGCGGTGTCTTCCACGATCAGCTGCACGCCGGCAGGCACGCGCGTAGCCTGCACGCGCACGCGGCCGCCGCCATGGGTATAGCGCAGCGCATTTTCCAGCAGGTTGGCCAGCACCTGCTGCAGGCGGCGCTCGTCACCGGACACCTGCAGCGGTGTGGCGGGCAGCGCTTCTTCCAGTGCCAGCCCCGCCGTGGAGAAGCGCACGCGCATGCCATTGAGCTCGCTACGCACCAGCGCCACCAGGTCCAGCGGGGCGAAGCGGTAGGCCAGGCCGCCGGACTGGGTCATCGACAGGTCGTGCAGGTCGTCGATCAACTTGCCCAGCTGGCGGATCTCGCCCTGCAGGGCACCCAGGTTGGCGCGGTCCAGCGGGCGGATGCCGTCCTCGATCGCCTCCAGTTCGGCGCGCACCACCGCCAGCGGCGTGCGCAGTTCGTGCGAGATGTCGGCAATGAAGGCGCGGCGGTTGCGCTCGGTGTCGTCCAGCGCCTGCGCCATCCGGTTGAAGTCGTTGACCAGTGCATCCAGCTCGTCATCGCTGGTGCGCTCGATGCGGGTGGCGTAGTCGCCGGCGGCGAGCCGGTGAGTGGCGGCGGCCAGCTTGGCCAGGCGCTGGCGCAGCGCGCGCGACACCAGCCAGGCCAGCACTACGGTCACCAGCAGCAGTGAGATGCCGATCACCCACCATGCGCGCATCTGGGTGTTGTAGAAATTCAGGTCGTTGGTGGCGATGACGGTCTGGAACGGCACCATGCCCAGCCAGCCGACGGTGTGCCCGTCCAGCTGCACCGGATGCGGCTCGTCGTCGCTGATCGCGTCCGGGTTGCCGGCCACGAACCGATGCTGCGCATCGAACAGGCCCAGCCGCGAGGGAACGCCGGTCTGGTCGGACAGCGGCGGCACGGGCCCCTCGTGCCCATGGCCCAGGTCCGGGCGCAGCAGCCGCGCCCAGCGGTCACTGTCGCCGCGCAGATGCTCCCAGCCGCCGTGCGTGCGGTACTCGCGCTGCAGGTGTGGCATCACGCGCTGCATGCGCAGGTCGCCCTGGTCGTTGAGGTAGTCCAGGAAGCCGGTCTGGAACGCCACGCGGCTGGCAATGCCGTTCACTGCCAGCACCAGCAGGCAGGCGGTGAAGATCGCGAGGAAGGTCTTCGCGGTCAGGCCGAATTTGAATCGAATCTTCGCCATCGCCGGGCCATTAGCGGCGCATGCGGCGCCGAAAGCAAGCGCCCGCTGAGCCGGTCGCACAATCTCCATATTCTCTGCACACTTTCACGGCAGCGTGCACGGGTCAACGAAAGGCCCCCACGCCCCCCATGTCACTCCTGCGTCCGCTGTTCCGCTCCCCCCGTGCGTTGTTGTTGCCCCTGCTGCTGGCCCTGGCGGCCTGCTCGGCGGGCAGGACCGAGGCCCCGGCCACCCCCGAAGTCGGCGTCGTCACCGCCCGCGCGCAACCGCTGGCGCTGCAGCAGACCCTGCCCGGCCGGGCGGTGCCGTTCGAGGTGTCCGAGGTGCGGCCGCAGATCGGTGGGCTGATCCGCCAGCGGTTGTTCACCGAAGGCCAGCAGGTCAAGGCCGGGCAGCTGCTGTACCAGGTCGATCCGGCGCCGTACCAGGCCGCCTTCGATACCGCGCGTGGCCAGCTGGCGCAGGCCGAGGCCGCTGTGCTATCGGCGCAGCCGAAGGCCGAGCGCACCCGCACGCTGCTGGGCATGGACGCGGCCAGCAAGCAGGACGCCGACGATGCCACCTCGGCACTGAAGCAGGCCCAGGCCAACGTGATTGCCGCGCGCGCGGCATTGCAGGCCGCCCGCATCAACCTCGACTACACCCGCGTGACCGCACCGATCGACGGCCGCATCGGTACCTCCAGCGTCACCGCCGGCGCGCTGGTCGCCGCCGGCCAGGACGCGGCGCTGGCGACCATTCAACGGCTGGACCCGGTCTATCTGGATGTGACCCAGTCCAGCACGCAGATGCTGGCGCTGCGCAAGCAGCTCGACGCCGGCCTGGTGAAGGCCATCGATGGCAAGGCCCAGGTGAAGGTGCTGCTGGAGGACGGCAGCACCTATGCCCATGAGGGCACGCTGGAGTTCGTCGGCAGCGCAGTCGATCCAGGCACCGGCAACGTGGTGCTGCGCGCGGTCATTCCGAACCCGGAGGGCCTGCTTCTGCCGGGCATGTACCTGAAGGCGGTGTTGCCGATGGCCACCGATGCGCGTGCCCTGCTGGTGCCGCAGAAGGCGGTGCTGCGCAATGAACGTGGCGAGCCGCTGCTGCGCCTGCTCGACGCAAAGGATCGCGTGGTCGAGCGGCGGGTCAGCACCGGCCAGGTGGTGGGCAACCAGTGGCAGATCACGCAGGGCCTGAAGGCTGGCGAGCGGGTGATCGTCAGCAACGGCAGTGCGGTAGCGCTGGGCCAGCAGGTGAAGGCGGTGGCGGCCACCACGGCGCAGCTGGCGGCGATGCCGGCGGTCGACCCGAACGGCAACACCGACGAAAAGTCGCACTGAGGCCTGCCGCGCATGGTTCGTTTCTTCATCGACCGGCCGATCTTTGCCTGGGTGATCGCCATCGCGGTCAGCCTGCTCGGCCTGCTCGCGATCCTGATCCTGCCGGTGGACCGCTACCCGCAGATCGCCCCGCCCACCATCACCATCCGCGCCACCTACACCGGCGCCTCGTCGCAGACCGTGGAAAACGCGGTCACCCAGGTCATCGAGCAGTCCCAGCAGAGCCTGGACCACCTGATGTACATGACCTCGACCAGTGCTTCCGATGGCTCGGCGCAGGTCAACCTGGTGTTCGCCACCGGCACCAACCCGGACACCGCGCAGGTGCAGGTGCAGAACCAGCTGCAGGCCGCGATGGCGACGCTGCCGCAGGCGGTGCAGCAGAACGGCCTGACCATCACCAAGTCCAGCGGTTCGATCTTCGAGGTGCTGTCGTTCACCAGCGAAGACGGCAGCATGGACAACTTCGATGTCGCCAACTTCATGGAAGCGCGCATCGACGACCAGATCAGCCGCGTCAGCGGTGTCGGCAACATCCAGCCGATCGGCCAGGAATACGCCATGCGTATCTGGCTGGACCCGGAAAAGATGCGCCAGTACGCGCTGATGCCGTCGGACATCGAGACCGCACTGCAGGCGCAGAACACCGACGTGTCGGCCGGTGAACTCGGTGGCCAGCCGGCGCTGAAGGGCCAGCAGCTGGACGCGACCGTGACCGCGCGCAGCCGCCTGCACACGCCCGAGCAGTTCGCGCAGGTGGTGCTCAAGGCCGATGCCAGTGGCAGCGTGGTGCACCTGGGCGACGTGGCGACGATCGGCCTGGGCCCGGAAAGCTATGACAGCATCAGCACGTTCAACGGCAAGCCGTCGGCCTCGCTGGGCATCGAGCTCAACGCCGGTGCCAACGCCATCGCCGTCTCCAAGGCCGTCGAGGCACGACTGCAACAGCTGCAGAAGTACTGGCCGCATGGCTACACCTACCACGTGGCGTTCACCACCACGCCGTTCGTGACCATCTCGCTGAAGGAAGTGGTGATCACCCTGATCGAGGCGATCGCGCTGGTCGTGCTGGTGATGTACCTGTTCCTGCAGAACTGGCGGGCCACGCTGGTCCCGACCATCGCGGTGCCGGTGGTGCTGCTGGGCACCTTCGGCGTGCTGGCCGCCTTCGGCTATTCGATCAATACGCTGACCATGTTCGCGCTGGTGCTGGCCATCGGCCTGCTGGTGGACGACGCCATCGTGGTGGTGGAGAACGTGGAGCGGGTGATGACCTTCGAAGGGCTGGCACCGAAGCCAGCCACGTTGAAGGCGATGGGCCAGATCACCGGCGCGCTGGTCGGCATCGTGCTGGTGCTGACCGCGGTGTTCCTGCCGATGGCGTTCTTCAGCGGTGTCACCGGCGTGATCTATCGCCAGTTCTCGGTGACGATCGCCGCTGCGATGATCCTGTCGGTGCTGGTGGCGATGACCATCACCCCGGCGCTGTGCGGCAGCATCCTGCACCAGATTCCCAAGGGCGGCCATCCGCATGGCGACCACGCTGGCGAGCCGGGCCTGCTGGGCAAGTTCTTCATCTGGTTCAACCATCGCTTCGAGCGCACCTCCAACCGACTGCGCCATCGCGTCGACCGCTTCCTCGGCCGGCGCACGCTGGGCGTACTGTGCTACCTGGTGCTGAGCGTGGCCACCGGCCTGTTGTTGTGGCACCTGCCGGGCGCGTTCCTGCCCGATGAAGACCAGGGCATGCTCAACGCGCTGGTGAAGCTGCCCGCCGGGTCCACCCTGGAGCAGACCCGTGCCGTGATGGATCGCCTGAGCGCCGCCGCGGTGAAGGACGACAGCGTACTGTCAATCCAGGCCACCGCAGGTTTCAGTGTCAGCGGCAGTGGCCAGAACGTCGGCCAGGCCTTCATCCGGCTCAAGGATTGGGACGACCGCAAGGACGATGCCGATACCATCGCCGCGCGCTTGACCGCGGCCATGGCCAGCGTGCCCGATGCGCAGGTGTTCATCACCTCGCCACCGGCCATCCTCGGCCTCGGCGATGCCGGTGGCTTCACCCTGGAACTGCAGGACGAAGGCGGTGCCGGCCATGCCGCCGCCGTGGCCGCGCGCAACACGCTGCTGAAGGAGGCTGCCAAGGATCCGAAGCTGGTCAACGTGCGCTACGCCAGCCTGGAAGACGCGCCGGTGTACGCGGTGAAGGTGGATGACGCCAAGGCGCAGGCGATGGGCGTGAATCCGCAGGACATCAATGACACCTTGAACGCCGCGCTGGGTGGCGACTTCGTCAACAACTTCATCTACAAGGGCCGCATCAAGAAGGTGTTCATCCAGGGCACGGCCGAAGCCCGCATGCAGCCGCAGGACATCGAGCGCTGGAGCGTGCGCAACCAGGCCGGGCAGATGGTACCGCTGTCGTCGCTGGTCAGCGCGCACTGGACCAGTGCGCCGGCCGCGCTGCAGCGCTACAACGGCGTCTCGGCGATGGAGATCACCGGCCAGCCGGCACCGGGCGTCAGTTCCGGCGAGGCGATGGCCGAGATCGCACGCCTGGCCGACACGCTGCCGGAAGGCTTCAGCCACGCCTGGTCGGACATGGCCTACCAGGAACAGCTGTCGGGGAACCAGGCGCCGATGCTGTATGCCATCTCGCTGCTGTTCGTGTTCCTGTGCCTGGCCGCGCTGTATGAAAGCTGGGCGGTACCGTTCGCGGTGATGCTGGCGGTGCCGGTAGGCGTGTTCGGCGCCGTGCTGATGATGAACCTGCGTGGCCTCAACAACGACGTGTACTTCCAGGTCGGTCTGTTGACCACGATTGGCTTGGCTGCGAAGAACGGCATCCTGATCGTCGAGTTCGCGCGCATCCTCGAGCAGCAGGGCAAGCGCACCCGCGAAGCGATCCTGCAGGCGGTCTACCTGCGGCTGCGCCCGATCGTGATGACCTCGCTGGCATTCCTGATGGGTGTGCTGCCGCTGGTGTTCGCCACCGGCGCCGGTTCGGCCGCGCGCCGTTCGCTGGGTACCGGCGTGGCCGGCGGTACGGTCGCCTCGATGGTGCTGGGCATGTTCTTCGTGCCGTTGTTCTACCTGCTGGTGCGCCGCCTGTTCCCGGGCCGCGCGCGTGCCGACGCCACTGCCCCGGAGGCACGCCCATGAAGGCGATGCTGCTGCGCGCCCTGGCGGCCGCAACGATGACCACCGTGCTGGGCGGCTGCGTGAGCATGGCCCCGCACTACCAGCGCCCCGAGGCGCCGGTGCCGGCACAGTTCGCCAATGCCGCCACCGGCGAGACCGGGCCAGCACTGGCGATGCCGGCCTGGCGCGAGGTGTTCCTGGAGCCGCGCCTGCAGCAGGTCATCGCGCTGGCACTGCAGAACAACCGCGACCTGCGCGTGGCGGTGCTGCAGGTGGAGAAGGAACGCGCGCAGTACCGCATCCAGCGCGCGGCGCTGCTGCCGTCGGTGGATGCCAGCGGCAGCGTGACCCGTTCGCGGGTGAGTGATGCCAACAGCGAGATCGGCGTCAGCCAGGTGACCGAATCCGATGCCGTGCAGGTGGGCTTCAGCAGCTGGGAACTGGACCTGTTCGGGCGCATCCGCAGCCTGAAGAACGAGGCGCTGCAGAACTGGCTGGCCAGTGCCGAGAACCAGCGTGCGGCGCGCACCAGCCTGGTCGCCGAAGTGGCCACGGCCTGGCTGGCGCTGGCGGCCGACGAGCAGTCGCTGGCGTTCACCCGGCAGACGCTGGACAGTCAGCAGCAGACCCTGCAGCGCACCGAGGCCCGCCATGCACAAGGCCTGGCCTCGGGCCTGGACCTGTCGCAGGTGCAGACCAGTGTGGACGCCGCGCGCGCTGCGCTGGCCAAGCTGCAGACCCAGCAGGCGCAGGATTGTGATGCGCTGCAGTTACTGGTGGGTGCTCCGCTGGACGCGGCATTGCTGCCCAGCGCACAGGCACTGGACGGCACCGTGGCGCTGGCGCCGTTGCCTTCCAACCTGCCCTCGAGCGTGCTGCTGCAGCGTCCGGACGTGCTGTCCGCCGAACACGCGTTGCAGGCGGCCAACGCCGATATCGGCGCCGCGCGCGCCGCGTTCTTCCCGACGCTGACGCTGACTGCCAACTACGGCCACAGCTCCACCGCGTTGTCGACGCTGTTCTCGGCCGGCACCCGCGGCTGGTCGTTCGCGCCCAGCATCACGGCGCCGATCTTCCACGCCGGTGCGTTGAAGGCCTCACTGGATGCCTCGAAGATTGGCAAGGACATCGGCATCGCTCAGTACGAGAAGGCGATCCAGCAGGCCTTCAGTGAAGTGGCCGATGCCCTGGCCACGCGCGATCACCTGGGCGCGCAGATGCAGGCACAACGGGCACTGGTCGCCGCCAGCCAGCGCAGCTACACGCTGGACGAGGCGCGCTATCGCACCGGGCTGGACGGCTATCTGCAGGCGCTGGATGCGCAGCGCAGCCTGTTTGCCGCGCAGCAGGACCTGATCGCGCTGCAGCAGCAGGAAGCGGGAAACCGGGTGACGCTGTTCAAGGTGCTGGGCGGTGGCGCGGACGCACGGTAACGCGCCCTGCTCTGGTAGGTGCCGACCTTGGTCGGCACGGAAGCATGGAGTGTCGCGATCTGATGATTCGTGCCGACCAAGGTCGGCACCCACCAAGGCAGATTCATGTGCCGACCCAAGTCGGCACCCACCAGAAGCGGACGGTGCTGTCTACGCCACGCGGCCCCGGCGTGCACGCTCCAGGTGCACCAGCAGCAGCGAGATTGCCGCCGGGGTCATGCCCGGGATGCGCTGCGCCTGGCCGATGGTCTGCGGACGCACGCGTTCCAGCTTCTGCAGGGCTTCGGCCGACAGCCCGCGCACCGTGGCGTAGTCGAAGGCTTCAGCGATCGGCGTGGCTTCATGCCGCTGCTGGCGCTCGATCTCCTCGCGCTGGCGGTCCAGGTAGCCGGCGTACTTCACGCCGATCTCCACCTGCTCGGCCACCTTGGCGTCGGCCACGGCCGGGCCCAGCGACGGCACCTGCATCAGCTGCGCGTAATCCAGCTCGGGGCGCTTGATCAGGTCCAGCACGTTGGTTTCGCGGCTGACCGCCACGCCCAGCGTGTCCTGCACTTCGCGGCCCAGCGCATTGGCCGGGGTCGCCCACAGCGCGCCCAGGCGCGCGCGCTCGGCGGCGACGGCGGCCTGCTTGGTCTCGAACGCGCTCCAGCGCTGGTCATCCACCAGGCCCATCTCGCGGCCGGCCGGGGTCAGGCGCTGGTCGGCGTTGTCCTCGCGCAGCTGCAGGCGGTATTCGGCGCGGCTGGTGAACATGCGGTACGGCTCGTTGGTACCGTGGGTGATCAGGTCATCCACCAGCACGCCCAGGTAGGCCTCGTCGCGACGCGGGCACCAGCCGTCCAGCCCACGCACCTGGCGTGCGGCGTTGAGGCCGGCCAGCAGGCCCTGCGCGGCGGCTTCTTCATAGCCGGTGGTGCCGTTGATCTGGCCGGCGAAGAACAGGCCGTTGACCAGCTTGGTTTCCAGCGAAGCCTTCAACCCGCGTGGATCGAAGAAGTCGTACTCAATCGCGTAGCCGGGGCGGGTGATGTGCGCGTTGCCGAAGCCGCGGATGCTGCGCACCATCTCCAGCTGCACGTCGAACGGCAGCGAGGTGGAGATGCCGTTGGGGTAGATCTCGACGATGCCCAGGCCTTCGGGTTCGACGAAGATCTGGTGGCTGGCCTTCTCGGCGAAGCGCACCACCTTGTCCTCGATGGACGGGCAGTAGCGCGGGCCGATGCCTTCGATCTGGCCGCTGTACAGCGGCGAGCGGTGCAGCGCGTCGCGGATGATCTGGTGGGTCTGTTCGGTGGTGTGGGTGATCCAGCAGCTGACCTGCTGCGGATGCTCGTCCACCGAACCCAGGAAGGACATCACCGGGCGCGGCGAGTCGCCGGGCTGCTCATCCATCACGCTGTAGTCCAGCGAGCGGCCGTCGATGCGCGGCGGCGTGCCGGTCTTCAGGCGGTCCACCTGGAACGGGCGCTCGCGCAGGCGCGCCGCCAGCGTGGTGGCCGGCGGGTCGCCCATGCGGCCGGCGGCGTACTGGGTCGGGCCGACATGGATCTTGCCGGCCAGGAAGGTGCCGGCGGTCAGCACCACGGCCTCGGCATCGAAGCGCAGCCCGGTCTGGGTGATGACCCCGCGCACGGCGTCGCCGTTGATGACCAGGTCATCGACGGCCGCCTGGAACACGGTCAGGTTGGCTTGGCCTTCAACGATGGCGCGGATCGCCATGCGGTACAGGTTGCGGTCGGCCTGGCAGCGGGTGGCGCGCACGGCCGGGCCCTTGGAGGCGTTGAGGGTGCGCCACTGGATGCCGGCACGGTCCGCGGCATGCGCCATCGCACCACCGAGGGCGTCGATTTCCTTGACCAGGTGGCCCTTGCCGATGCCTCCGATGGCCGGGTTGCAGCTCATCGCGCCCACCGTTTCGATGTTGTGGGTCAGCAGCAGGGTGCGCACGCCGGTACGGGCCGCGGCCAGCGCGGCTTCGGTGCCGGCGTGGCCACCGCCGATGACGATGACGTCGTAACGATGGAAGGACGGGTTCATGGGGCTGTTCAGCTGGGGGCAGGCGCGGCCGGGGCGGCGCCGGGGTGGCGATTTTAGCGCCATTCGGGGCCGCGGCGTCGGTGCCGGCCGGCCGGCGTCGAAATCAGCCCTAAAGTTGGCAGGATTATTGCAGATAACCCAATAGCACCCACCGTGGCTGGCGCCGCAGGCGCCCGTGACCGGAATTGGAACAGGGGCCGGTACAGGCGCACGGTGGGGGAGCAGAGGGCCGGCAGTCGGGGGACTGTCCGGCCCTGTTTTTTTGGGATTGCCGGGAAAGGCCCGACCACGCATGGCGTGGATCTACCGACGCTGGGGCTCTCTCCGGTTGGCGACCCGGCAAAACAGACGGCCCCGCAGTGCGGGGCCGTCTGTCTTCAGAGGTGCCGACATCCGACAGGGCCGGAACAGGGGGGATCCAGATGTTCCTGTCGGATATCGACGTAGAGATTTTTGCGGCGGCCCGTCTCGCTTTTTGTCACTTTGTGACGCGGGCCGTCACCGGTTCCGTAGAGTGCAACCTGGACCGGGTGAAATGCAAGACGGTTCAGCGCTCAACTGTGCGCTGCGTCCCACGATCCATGTTGCGCCACGGGGAACCGTTCATCCTCGGCGCGCTCGGCGCCGGGGTCGGACGGGCCGGCGGTGGCGGCGCCGACGGCTGGATGTTCGACTGCGGCGGGCGACGCATCGAGTCCATGTTCCGCCACGGCGAACCGCCGTTGTACGACGGCCGCGGCGGCGGCGGCGGACGGTTCTCGCCACCGTTGCCGGGCGGGCGCGGTGGCGGACGGTGGTTGTGCGGCGGGCGGTAGATCGGGCGCGAGTAGTACGGATTGCCATAGCCGCCGTAGTAGCCGCCATAGCCGCCGTAGTAAGGGTAGCCGTAGTTGTAGGGATAGCCGGCCGGGTAGCGGTACTCCACCGACGGCGCACCGTGGTAGTAGCTGCCGCTGCGGCCACCGCCGACATAGTCGTAGGTGGTGCAGCCGGTCAGGGCCAGCAACAGGCCACCGGCAAGCATCAGGCGCGTTTTCATGGTGGGTCCCCCCAGAGGACGGGTTGTGCAGTCAGCTTCGTGCGCAGGCGTTGAATCGGCCCTTAACTTCACTGGCCAGGATGAATGGAGGTGAAGGCCCTCATGCTGGCATGACCTGTGCCGGGGTCGCCAGCGTGGGGCCATACGTTAATCTTGCGTCATGAGCGATTCACTGTTGCCCCGTGCCGACGATGTCCTGGCTGCCGCTGCGCGGATCGCGCCGCACGCCAGCGTGACCCCGGTGCTGCGCTCGCGCACGCTTGATGCGCTGGCCGGCGCGCAGCTGGCGTTCAAGGCCGAGCACCTGCAGCGCGGCGGCGCATTCAAGTTCCGCGGGGCCTGCAACGCGGTGTGGTCGCTGGATGCCGATCGCGCCCGTGCCGGCGTGGTCACCCATTCGTCCGGCAACCACGGCGCTGCCCTGGCCCTGGCCGCGCGCACCCGTGGCATTCCCTGCCACGTGGTGGTGCCCGAAGGTGCGGTGGCGGCCAAGCTGGCCAACATCGCCCGCCACGGTGCCACGCTCTGGCGCTGCCCGCCGACCATCGCCGACCGCGAGGCCGCCTGCGCCAAAGTACAGGCTGATACCGGCGCGACCCTGGTCCATCCCTATGCGGACCCGGCGGTGATGGCCGGGCAGGGCACCGCGGCACTGGAGCTGCTGCACAGCGACGGTCCGTTCGACGTGCTGGTGGTACCGGTGGGCGGCGGTGGCCTGGCCAGCGGTACCGCCCGGGCCCTGCAGTTCGCCAGCCCGGAGACCCGGCTGGTGCTGGCCGAACCGGCCGGTGCCGACGACACCGCGCGCTCGCTGGCCGCAGGCGAGCGCCAAGGCGCGTTCACCCCTGACACCATCTGCGACGGCCTGCGTACCCTGATCGGCGCCCCCAACTTCGCGCTGCTGCGCGCGGCCGGCGTCGAGGTGATCGTGGTCGACGACGCCGCCACCATGGCCGCGATGCGCCTGCTGTGGGAGGTGCTCAAGCAGGTGGTCGAGCCGTCCTCGGCCACCGTGCTGGCCGCGGTACTGGCACAGCCGCAGCGGTTCGCCGGCCTGCGGGTGGGCCTGGTGCTGTCCGGTGGCAATGTCGACCTGCCCGCGCTGCGTTGGGGGGCGCCTTGAGCCGCGACGGGCACCGGCCCCGCACCGGCCTGCTGGGCTGGCTGTGGCGGCTGTTCGTGCTGCTGGTGGTCTGGCTGCTGGGCGTGACCGCCTGGATCGTCTGGGTGGGGGAGCGCGACCAGGCAGCCAAGGCCGACGCCATCATCGTGCTCGGTGCGGCGGCCTATGACGCCAAGCCGTCGCCGGTATTCGAAGAACGCATCCGTCATGGCCTGGATCTCTATGAAGCCCGGTACGCGCCACTGCTGATCTTCACCGGCGGCTACGGTGGCACCGGCGCGCGCTTTTCCGAATCGCAGGTGGCGCGGCGCTATGCGCTCAAGCATGGCGTGCCGGACGATGCGATCCTGATCGAGACCGCCTCGCGCAACACCGTGCAGAACCTGGTCGAGGCCAAGCGGCTGATGGACCAGCGCGACCTGCACCGGGTGATCATCGTCAGCGACCCGTTGCACATGGCGCGCGCGCTGCGCCTGAGCAAGGCGCTGGGCATCGATGCGCTGGCCTCGTCCACGCCCAGCACGCGCTTCCGCAGCTTCCACACCAGCTGGCGCTTCCTGGTGCAGGAAATCTATTTCTTCCACCGCGACCTGGTGCGGCCGCCGCTGAGTTCGCCGGCCAACACCTGAGGCGGAAACCTGATCTGGGCAGACGCCCATCGTGGAATCGTGAGGTTGCCGGCCAGCGGCCGGCACTACCAGCCGGTCAGGTCTGCCTGCGCCGGATCGGGATAGCCGACACCGCCAGGATTGGGTGGGTGCCGACCAAGGTCGGCACCTACAGAGCGATTCGCGCACGGTGTGGCATGCGGTAGTGCCGGCCGCTGGCCGGCAGATGTCCATCGTGGAATCGTGAGGTTGCCGGCCAGCGGCCGGCACTACCAGACGATCAGGTCTGCTTGCGCCGGATCGGGATCGCCGACATCGCCCGAATTAGGTGGGTGCCGACCAAGGTCGGCACCTACCCGGGCGATTCGCGCACGGTGTGGCATGCGGTAGTGCCGGCCGCTGGCCGGCAAATGTCCATCGTGGAATCGTGAGGTTGCCGGCCAGCGGCCGGCACGACCGGGCGATCAGGTCTGCTTGCGCCGGATCGGAATCGCCGACACCGGCACCGAGGCCACGTCATGCCCGCCTTCGCGGATCGGTGCGCCCGGGTCCGGTGCCCAGGCGTGGGCATAGATCACTTCCCAGCTGCTGGGCAGCTTGCCGTCGGCGCGTCGCATCGGTTCATACGCCGCTGCCGCCGCGGCGAAGCGGCCACGCCCGGTCAGCGTGTGGCGGCGGTCCACCCGCGCATTGGTCGCGCCCATCGCGCGCAGCTCCCGCATCAACGAGGGCAGGTCGTCGTAGGTCAGGGTGAACAGGTCGCGGTCCAGCACCGGGTCGCGGAAACCGGCCATCATCAGCGCATCGCCGAACTGGGCGATCTGCGCGAAGCGGCTCACGTGCGGGCGGTCATCGGCGGCCGCGAACGCTTCGTTGAGTTCGACCAGCGTGTCCGGGCCGAAGGTGGAGCACAGCAGCAGGCCGCCGGGCTTGAGCACGCGACGGAACCCGGCGAACACCGCCGGCAGGTCGTCCACCCACTGCAGGCACAGGTTGCTGAAGATCACGTCCACGCTGTTGTCGGCCAGTGGCAGCGCGGCGGCGTCGCCGCACAGGCGCTGGAACGGCTTCCACCAGCCGGCCTGGCGCTTGGCCTGGTCCAGCATCGGCAGGGCCACGTCCAGCGCGATCACCTGCGCCTTCGGCCAGCGCTTCTTCATCAGCGCACTGGCGTGGCCGGTACCCGCGCCGATGTCCAGCACTACCTCGGGCTTGCGTGCCTCCAGGTAGTCCAGCGATTCCACCAGCCGCGCCTGCACCTCGCGCTGCAGGGCGGCGGCGGCGTCGTAGCTGTTGGCGGCGCGGGCGAACGCGCGGCGGACATGGCGGGCATCGAAGTGGGACGGCATTGCGAAAGTCTCTTAGAACGTACCGGGGTAGGCGCCGCCGTCGATCAGCAGGTTCTGCCCGGTGAGGTAACCGGCCTGTGCGCTGCACAGGAAGGCGCAGGCCGCGCCGAATTCATCCGCCGTGCCGAAGCGGCCGGCCGGGATCTGCTGGCGGCGGCGTTCGGCCACTTCGGCAGCATTGCCGTCCTTGCCCGCACTGTGGGCGAAGTTGGCGCGCAGGCGGTCGGTGTCGAACTGGCCGGGCAGCAGGTTGTTGATGGTGACGTTGTGCGCCACGGTACGGCGCGACAGGCCGGCGACGAAGCCGGTCAGGCCGCTGCGCGCGCCGTTGGACAGCGCCAGGATGTCGATCGGGGCCTTCACCGCCGAGGACGTGATGTTGACGATGCGGCCGAAGCCACGCGCGATCATCGCGTCCACGGTGGCGCGGATCAGCGCGATCGGCGCCAGCATGTTGGCGTCCAGTGCGGCGATCCAGTCGTCGCGCTCGAAACTGCGGAAGTCGCCCGGCGGCGGGCCACCGGCATTGGTGACCAGGATGTCCACCTGCGGGCACGCGGCGAGCGCTGCGGAGCGACCGGCCTCGGTGGTCACGTCGGCGGCGACCACGCGGACTTCGGCGGCGCCGGGCAGCGCGCGCAGCGCTTCGGCGGCGGCCTGCAGCGCAGCCTCACCACGGGCCACGATCACCACGTTGACGCCCTCGCGCACCAGCGCGCGTGCGCAGCCCAGGCCCAGCCCCTTGCTTGCGCCGCAGACCAGTGCCCAGCGGCCGTTGATACCCAGATCCATGCATCAATCCTGCGGAATGAGGAAGGCGCTCATTGTCCGCCATCGGCCGGTGACAGGCCGGCAACGAAGTGTTGCAGGGCGGCGGCCACCTCGTCGGCATGGCCGAGGAAGGGCGCATGGCCGCCGTGGGCGATGGTCAGCGCCTGCGCACCGGGGGCCAGTGCCGCGGCGGCCTGCATTGCCGCCGGAGACACCAGCCGGTCACGCTGGCCGGCGATCCACAGGCTGGGCTTGGCCAGCGTCGGCAGTGCGCCACGCAGGTCGGTGCTTTCCAGCAGGCGCAGGCCTTCCAGCAGGGCGCGTTCGGTGGGTGCACCGCGCTCGACCAGGCGCTGGCGCAGCGTGCGCAGCTCCTCGCGGGCGTGTGCCGAACCCATTACATCCAGCGCCAGGAAGCGTTCCAGGGTGCCACCGAAGTCGGTGGCCAGCTCGCGCCCGAACTGCTCGAACACCGCCGGCTCCACCGCATGCGGCCAGTCGTCGCCACGCACGAAGCGCGGCGTGGCCGCGATCATCGCCAGCCCGCGCACCTTCGGCAGTGTCGCGGCGGCGTGCAGCGCGAACAGGCCGCCCAGCGACCAGCCGCACCACACCGCAGGCGGCGTGGCCGCGGCAATGGCATTGACCACGAACGGCAGGCGCAGCGGCGTGGTGTCCTCGCGGCTGTGGCCATGGCCCGGCAGATCAACCAGATGCAGGGTGAAGTGATCGGCCAAGCGTTGCACCAACGGCGCGAACACGCCGCCCTGCAGGGCCCAGCCATGGATCAGTACCAGGTCCGGCCCCTGGCCGGTGACGTCGATATGCATGGGGAAACGGCAACAGGCTCAGGCAAAGACAGGCAGCGGCGGTGGCGCGGCCTCACGCGCGGCCAGGTCGACGCGATCGCGCGCGCTGGCAATGGCTTCGACCAGGCCACGCACCTGCTCGGGGGTGTGCAGCGCGGACAGCGTGACGCGCAGGCGCGCCTTGCCTTCGGGAACCGTGGGCGGGCGGATCGCGCCGACCAGCCAACCGGCCTGTTCCAACGCCTGGGACATCGCCACGGCGCGATGGTCGTCGCCACACAGCAGCGGCTGGATCGGCGTTTCCGAGGCCATCAGGTCCAGGCCATGGCGGCGGGCTTCGCCGCGGAACAGCGCGATCAGATCGGTCAGTTTCGAGCGCCGCCAGTTGTCACGGCGCGCCAGGCGCACCGCTTCCAGTGCTGCGGCGGCCAGCGCCGGCGGCATCGCAGTGGTGTAGATGTACGGGCGTGCGGTTTCGGCCAGGTGCTCGACCAGGTCGTCGCGGCCCAGCACCAGCGCGCCGGAACCGCCCAGTGCCTTGCCCAGCGTGACCAGCTGCAGCGGCACATCGTCCACGCCCAGCCCGGCGGCGGCCACGGCACCACGGCCATCACCGACCACGCCCACGCCGTGCGCATCGTCCACATAGAACAGCGCCTGCTGCAGGCGTGCCACCAGCGACAATGCACGCAGCGGTGCGATGTCGCCATCCATGCTGAACACACCGTCGGTGGCCAGCATCGCCGCGCCATCGGGCGCGTGCTTGAGCTGGCGCATCGCGCCTTCGGCGTCGAGGTGCGGATAACGGCGCAGGCGCGCACCCGCCAGCCGCGTCGCATCGAGCAGGCTGGCGTGGTTGAGCTTGTCCTGCACGCACACATCGTTCTCTTCGCTCAGCAGCGCCTGCTGCACGGCCAGGTTGGCGGCGAAGCCACTGCCGAACAGCAGCGCGCGCGGGTAGCCCAGCCACTCCGCCACTTCGCGCTCCAGCGCGTCATGCAGGGCGTGGTGGCCGCAGACCAGATGCGAGGCGCCCGCGCCGGAGCCTTCGCGTGCGGCCGCATCCTGCAATGCGTTGACCACGCTGAACTGCTGGGCCAGGCCCAGGTAATCGTTGCTGCAGAAGCCGGTCAGCCACTGGCCGTCCACCTCCAGGCGGACGCCATCACGACGGCTGACCGTGCGCCGCGTGCGGCGACGGCCTTGGGCATCGCGCAGGGCGCGTTGGGCGTGGAGGCGGGCGGTCAGGTCGGGGCGGGCCATGGCGGCTGAATGCGGCGACGGGGCGGCTAGGGTAGCGCGTTGCCGCGGCGCCTGCTTGCGGCCCGTCTCAGGCCGCGTGAGCGCAGCCACAGGCGGGCGCATCGGCGCTGATATCAGCGTGCACGGTGCCGCCGTGGTCGTGGCCCTCGGCATCCACCTGCACCGCCATCGGCTGCAACCCCAGCCGCGCGAACAGGGCCAGGTCGCGCTCGCTCTCCGGGTTGCCGGTGGTCAGCAGCTTGTCGCCGTAGAAGATCGAGTTGGCACCGGCCACGAAGCACAGCGCCTGCAGTTCGTCGCTCATCGCCTCGCGACCGGCCGACAGCCGCACCATCGAACGCGGCATGGCGATGCGTGCCACCGCGATCATGCGCACGAACTCGAACGGATCCAGTTCGGCACTGCCATGCAGCGGCGTGCCCGCCACCTGCACCAGCTTGTTGATCGGCACCGAATCGGGATGCGCCGGCAGCGTGGCCAGCGCCAGCAGCAGGCCCACGCGCTGCGCGCGCGTCTCGCCCATGCCGACAATGCCGCCGCAGCAGGTTTTCAGACCGGCATCGCGCACGTGCGCCAGCGTGTCCAGGCGGTCCTGGTACTGGCGCGTGTGGATGATCGAATCGTAGTAGTCCGGCGCGGTGTCGAGATTGTGGTTGTAGTAGTCCAGGCCGGCGTCCTTCAGCGCACGCGCCTGCTCGCCACTGAGCATGCCCAGCGTGGCGCAGGTTTCCAGGCCCAGCGCCTTCACCCCGGCGATCATCGCCGCCACCTTCGGGATGTCGCGGTCCTTCGGCGATCGCCACGCGGCACCCATGCAGAAGCGCGATGCGCCGGCAGCCTTGGCCTGGCGTGCCTTGGCCAGCACCGCGTCGGTGTCCATCAGCTTCTGCGCGTTCACCCCGGTGCTGTAGCGCTGTGCCTGCGGGCAGTACGCGCAGTCTTCCGGGCAGCCGCCGGTCTTCACCGACAACAGCGTGGACACCTGCACCTGCGCTGGGTCGAAGTGCTCGCGATGGACTGCGGCAGCGCGGAACAGCAGCTCGGGGAACGGCAGATCGAACAGCGCCTGCAGTTCGTCGTGTTGCCAGTCGTGGCGGATGGCAGCAGCCATGGCGGGACCTTGGGTACGAGTGGAGCGAGGGCGGCAGTGTGGGTGGGTTGGTGAGTCCTGTCAACTTGATTGCTTCCCATGTGGTTTACATCGGTTGACCGCCATGAATGGGCGCTACGGTGTAAGTTCATTGCTGCATACGGACGCGCGAGCACGTGCCATGAACAGCTACCAGCCCTACCCGATCCGCCGCGACGCGGTGCTGTGCAGTCTTGCCGAACTGCCCGACGGCGGCCTGCGCGTGGTGCTGGATGATCTGCGCCAGTCCGACACGCCAGGGCAGTGGAAGAACCACGTCTTCGTGACCTTCAAGGACTACCCGGCAGGGCAGTTCGATCCGGCGACGTTGCCCAAGGAGGAACTCGAGGCTTTCGGCCACTATGTGCTGGTTCGCCTGTTGGCCATCAATGGCTGCCTGCGCGATACGGACGAGCGCTCCGACAACGATGCCCATCTCACTGACCAGGCGCGGCAGAACATCGCCGCGCTGACCAGCGAGGACATCGCCTCGATCGATGAGCAGCTGTTCTCCCTCTGCGACGGGCAGTTCCGAAAGATCGCCTACATTGTGGGCATGGTCATGTCGCTGCAGCCGAAGTGCCGATCGGGAATTCCCGATGTGTTCTATGCAGGGCGTGTACGCATGCTGGTGGAACGGGGCATGTTGCAGGCACAGGGCGACCTCGCGCGGATGGGCTGTTGCGAAGTGCGCGTCCGGCAGTAGGCTTGCGCCCACCAGGACCTGGCTGGAACTGTGCTTACATCTACCTGCTGGAAGGACACATGCTGAAGTCCATCCAGAAGATGGCGGCAGCTGAGGCAATGAAAGAAGGATGCGCATGGAACCGGACACGATGCCGCAGGGCGGAAAGCTGCTGATACTCGATCTGGATGAGACGCTGGTGCATGCCAGCGAGCGTGAACTGGAGCGACCCGCAGATTTCCGCCTCGTCGGCTACCACGTCTACCTGCGGCCCCAGCCCAACGTGCGTGCGGTGGAGAAGCGCCGGTGGCGGGAGCGCCTGCAGGCATAGGTAGCTGCACAGGGCAGGTGCTATCGGCGAGCACCCGCACTCGCGCGTTTCACCGCATCCTGCAAGGCCTGCAGCCACAATAACCGCTGCCCAACGCAAGCGCTGGCGCGCAGACTGTGCCCCATGACCGATCTCCATCGCCTCCGCGGCCGCATCACCGCGCTGGTTCTCAGCGAGGCCTGGCGCCGCCGTGCCGCGCTCTGGGGCGGCGCGGTGGCCGTGGCGTTGGTGGCCATCCTGTTCGCCAAGGCCAGCGACGCGGCCTTCCATCTGTTCCAGCGCATCACCGCGCACTCGCCGTGGTGGGCCCTGCTGCTCACGCCGGGCATCTTCGCGCTGCTGGCCTGGTTGACCAGTGGCGTGCTGAAGCCCACGCGGGGCAGCGGCATTCCGCAGGTCATCGCTGCGTTGGACAAGCCCGATGAGCCATTCCGGAAGACCAATCTTTCGCCTGCGGTCTCAGCCGGCAAGCTGCTGCTGACCTCGTTGTCGCTGCTCGGCGGCGCGTCCGTCGGACGCGAAGGTCCCACGGTGCATGTGGGTGCCAGCCTGATGTACCTGTTCGGCCGCTGGTTCGGCTTCAAGGATCCTCGCGAGCTCTCGCACTTCCTGCTGGCCGGTGGTGCAGCGGGCATTGCCGCGGCGTTCAACACGCCGCTGGCTGGCATCGTATTCGCCATCGAGGAGCTCAGCGGCCGTTTCGAGCATCGCTTCTCCGGCACCCTGCTGACGGCGGTGATCGTCGGTGGCGTGGTGTCGCTGGGCCTGCTTGGCAACTACACCTACTTCGGCCATGTGAGCGCGCGGCTGCCGCTGGGGCAGGGCTGGCTGGCGATCCTGCTGTGCGGCGTGGTGGCCGGGCTGCTGGGCGGCCTGTTCGCGCGCGCGGTGCTGGCCAGTGCGGCGGGCCGCCCGCGTTGGCTGGGCCAGCTGCGCCAGCGGCATCCGGTGCTGCTGGCCGCAGGCTGCGGCCTGGCGGTGGTGGCACTGGCTTTGATGTTCGGCGACGGCGCGTTCGGCACCGGCTACGAGCAGGCGCGCAGCCTGGTGCAGGGGCAGGCGTTGGTCGGCCACGAGTTCGGGTTGATGAAGCTGCTGGCCAACCTGGCATCGTACGTGGCCGGCATACCGGGCGGCCTGTTCTCGCCCGCGTTGGCGGTCGGTGCGGGGCTGGGCCACAACCTGGCGGTGCTGATGCCGGGCGTGGATCCGCGCGCGTTCGTGCTGCTGGGCATGTGCGCGTACCTGACCGGCGTCACCCAGGCACCGCTGACCTCGGCGGTGATCTCGCTGGAGCTGACCGACAGCGGCGATCTGCTCCTGCCGATCCTGGCCACGGTGCTGATCGCGCGGGGCGTGTCCGGTCTGGTATGCCGGGTGCCGATCTATCGTGGGTTGGCGGAGGTGTTGACGGCGTCGGCCGTTGCATCAACCGGGCCTGGGCAGGGCGGACGCCTTTCCTGATCGGCAGCACCCTCTGCAGTTGCGGGCAGTCCCGACACTGCGATCGGTGCTTCGCCGATGGCCGCACATGGGCAGCGCGATGAAGCATGGGCAATGCGTATTGATCTCCTGCATTCGGCAACCCGTGTCTCCCGCGCACTGCTGGGTGTCCTGCTGCCACTGCGCTGCCTGGTCTGCGGCGATCCGGGCCATGATGATCTCGATCTGTGCCGCGCCTGCCTCGCCGGACTGCCCTGGGCCGGTCGCGCCTGCCTGCGGTGTGCACTGCCGTTGCCGGATGAGGCCCTGATCGTCTGCGGCAGCTGTCGCGAGGAAGCACCACCGCAGACGGCCACGCACGCCAGCCTGCTGTACCTGCCGCCGGTGGACCAGCTGCTGCTGCGCTACAAGTTCCATCAGGACCTGGCGGCCGGTCGCCTGCTGGCGCAGTTGATGCAGCGCGCACCACCGCCCTGGTCCTGCCCGCCGCTGGTGCCGGTGCCGCTGCACCGCCGGCGCCTGCGCCAGCGCGGCTACAACCAGGCTGCCGAGCTCTGCCGGCTGCTGCCGTTGCCGGTCTGGCAGGGGCTGTACCGGCGGCGGCACACCGCACCGCAGTCCGAACGCACGGCCGAACAGCGCAGGGAAAACCTGTTCGATGCGTTCGATGTCCACGGGCCGGTGCCCACGCATCTGACCGTGGTCGACGACGTGATGACCACCGGCAGCACGGTGATGGAAATCGCCGAAACCCTGCGCTGCGTGGGCGCCAGAGAGGTGCGGGTATGGGTGTGCGCGCGGGTGCCGTGATCGCTCCCTTCATCGCAACGGGCTAGGATGAACCCGGTTCCGGATCGAAGGAGTGACCATGAATTCCCCCTTGTCTCCCTTGTTGTCAGCGGTTGGCCGCAGCTGGTGGATCCTGCTGCTGTATGGCCTGGTCGCGCTCGGCTTCGGCATCATCGCCATCGGTTGGCCGCTGTCCGCAGCCATGGCATTGGCCTGGACGCTGGGCGTGATGGCCATCATCGAAGGGGTCATCAGCCTGTTCGCACTGATCAGTGGTGGCAGCGGCGCCTCGCGCGGCTGGCTGGCGCTGTATGCCATCGCTTCGCTGGGCTTCGGCATCCTGGCGGTGATCAACCCGCTGGCCACCGCCAGCGTGCTGGTGCTGTTCCTGGCGGCGTGGCTGCTGGTAGCCGGCATCTATCGCATCGTCTTCGCGATCCGCGTGCGCAAGCAGATCCAGGGCGAGTGGCTGCTGATCCTCAGTGGCGTGCTGGCGGTGGTGCTGGGGCTGCTGTTCGCGGCCAATCCATACGCAGGCGTGGCGGTGACCACGCTGTGGATCGGCATTGGCAGCCTGCTGTACGGGCTGCTGCAGGTGCTGGTGGCATTCAAGCTGCGGAAGCTGAAATGAGGGGCGCGCTTCCGCTCCTGCTGGGCGCGGCGCTGGTGCTGGCCGGATGCATGCCGGGTGCCACGCCCGGTGCGCTGGCAGGCAAGGATCATGCGCCGCGCGCCGGCGTGGATGTGCGCCTGAGCGCGGTCGATGCGGCTGGCAACGGCACTCCGGCGCACTGGCAAGGTGAAACCCTGGCCCTGCGCGAGCCGCCGATTGCCGGCAGTGCGGACATCGCCGATGTGCGCTACGTGCTGGACGATACCAAGCAGCCAGGCCTGCAGATCCGCTATCGGCCAGAAGCGCATCAGCGCATCCACGATGGCACCTCGGCCCTGGTGGGCCAGCGCGCGGCGATCAGCGTGGACGGCCGCGTGCTGATGGTGGCGACGGTGAAAGGCCCCTTCGGGGAATCGATGATGCTGAGCGGGCTGCCGAGCATTGCCGAGGCACAGGCGCTGGCCAGGCACATCACCGGTCAGTGACGGGCGCGCCAACACCACCGCGCTACGCGCGGAGGTCGACCAAGGTCGACCGCTACCGTGCGAACCGTGCCTCGATCTCCTCCAGTGACTTGCCCTTGGTCTCCGGCAGCCAGAACGCGGCTACCAGGAAGAACACGAACGTGCACGCCGCCCAGAACAGGAACATGCTGGCGTAGCCGTAGTGGCCCACCGTGGGCAGGAAGATGGCGGCGATGGTGGTCGACACGAACTGGTTGATCAGCAGGGCGATGCTCATGCCGTTGGAGCGGATGCGATTGGGCATCAGTTCCGACAGTGCCAGCCACACGCAGACGCCGGGGCCGACCGCGAAGAACGCGACGAACACCAGGATGCAGGCGGCTACCGCCCAGCCATGCGCCGGCGGCGGCACCGGGCCGATGCGGGCCTGCTCGATGCGCAGCGGTGCCTGTGCGGCCTTGGCCGGGTCGGCGAACGGGTTCAGATGCAGCTTGCGGAAGAACGCGCCGATCACACTGTCCGGCTGCACGGTCCCGGCACGCTCGATGCGCAGCTCGCGGTCGGTCAGGCTGTCGCTGCGCAGGGCGCGCACATTGGTGAAGTCACCGTAGGCGTACGACACGGTCAGCTGCATCGGCCGGCCTTCGCTGTTTATGCCACCGCCCAGGCGCTGCCACTGTGCGTCGTCCAGCACCAGCCGCAGGCCGTCGCCGCTGACCGCCGCCTGCAGTTGCGGCTGCACGTCGGCGCGGCCACGCTCGGCCTGGAAGAACAGCGTGGCGGCAGCCAGCAGGGCCACGCAGATGCCGCCGCTGCCGAGCATCAGCAGGAACTTGCGGCCCTTGCGGTCGACCAGCAGCAGCGCGACCACGGTCATCACCGCGTTGAGCAGCTTGATCGCCACGTCGGCGCCGTTGGCCACCGAGCCGGACAGGCCGGCCTGGTTGAGGATGTTCACCGCGTACGCCAGCACCGAATTGATGCCGGTGGCCTGGGTGCAGGCCAGCACCACGCAGGCCAGCACGAACGGCACCACGTAGCGGCGGCTGAGCAGTGGGTCGCGCTTGCCGTCGCTGCTGCTCGATTCCGGCGCCTGGATCTGTGCAAGGGTGGGTTCCACGTCGGCAGCAGGCAACACCCGCTGCAGGCTGCGGCGGGCATCATCGACGCGGCCGCGGCGCACCAGCCAGCGCGGCGATTCGGACAGCCAGAAGATGCCGGCACAGAACAGCAGGCCTGGCGCCAGGCAGCTCCAGAAGATGGTGCGCCAGGCCTGGTCCTTCACCGTGAACAGTTCCTGCGCCTGCTGCGCCAGCGGCAGCGAGCGCACGGCTTCGGCGGCGGCATCCACCGCATGTGCGTGGTACAGCCCGATCAGTGCCGCCAACACCAGGCCGATGGTCAGCAGCAGCTGGAACATCGCCGCACCGCGTCCACGCCGCTCGGGGCTGAGCACTTCGGCCAGGTACAGCGGGATCACCACGCCGATCAGGCCGCCACTGATGCCCTGCAGCAGCCGCCCGAGCAGCAGCGGCGTGTAGCCCGAGGCCAGCGCCATGATCGGAATCGACGCGGTGAACAGCAGGCCGGCCAGCAGCATCGCACCGCGGCGACCGATCAGGTCGGCGACCATGCCGGCGAACAGCGAGGACAGCACGCTGCCCAGCAGTACCGCCGCCACCACGAAGCCGAGTTGCTGGCTGCTGAGCTGCCAGGCGTGGCTGGCCGTTGCCTCCAGGTAGGGCAGGGCACCGGCGATGATGCCGATGTCGATGCCGTACAGCAGGCCGCCGAGGCCGCCGATGAAGAGCAGGTAGCGTACGGGCCAGCGCGGGGCGGTGCTTGCAGTCATCGGCAGTTCCTGTGGTAGCGCCGGGCCAGGCCCGGCGGCGGTTCGTCGCAGAGTGCATTCTGTAGAGCCGAGCCATGTTCGGCTGCTTTCCGTTCCGATATCGAGGTTCCCCATGCCGCGCTTCGCGCGGTGAGCCGAGCATGGCTCGGCTCTACAGGGAGCCCGCGCGGCATCCGGGCCGCATCGCTTGCGTCAGGTCAGATCGACCACGCGCCCACCAATGACCACCTGCTGCAGGCGCAGTTCGGCGTCCAGCACCACCAGGTCGGCGCGGGCGTCGGGCGCGATGCGGCCGCGATCGCCCAGGCCCAGATAGTCGGCCGGGAAGGTGGAAACCCGCTGCGAGGCGTCGGCCAGGTCCAGGCCGACGCGCACCAGGTTGCGCAGCGCCTGGTCCATGGTCAGTGCGCTGCCGGCCAGCGAACCCGTCGCCAGGCGCACGCAGCCGCCGCACTTGTGCACGCGCTGCTCGCCCAGCGCGTACTCGCCGTCGGGCATGCCGGTGGCGGCAGTCGCGTCGGTCACCGCGTACAGGCGCGGGATCGCGCGCGCGGCCAGCCGGATAACGCCGGGGTGGATGTGCTGCAGGTCGGGGATGATCTCGGCGTACTGCGCATGCGCCAGCGCCGCCGCCGCAATGCCCGGGCGATAGTGGTCGACGCCGGTCATGCCGTTGAACAGATGGGTGAAACCGGAGGCACCGGCCTGCAGCGCCGCCACGCCCTCCTCGTAGGTGCCGGCGCTGTGGCCCAGCTGCACGCGGATGCCCATCGCCGAAAGCGCGGGTATCAACGCGGTGTGCTCGCCGATCTCCGGCGCCAGCGTCATCACCCGGATCGGCGCCAGCGCGTGCAGCTGCTGCACCAGTGCCACCGTCGCCTCGATCGTACGATTGGGCTGTGCGCCCAGCCGCTGGGGGCTGATGAACGGTCCTTCCAGATGCACGCCGACGATGCTGGCGGCGTCGGCATCGGGCGCCGCCATTGCCGCAGCGACGCCGTGCAGCGCGTGCTCGATCTCGTCCAGCCCGGCGGTCATGGTGGTCGCCAGCAGCGTGGTGGTGCCGAAGCGCAGATGGGTGCGGGCGATGGTGCGTGCCACGTCGCCGCCCTGCATCAGGTCCACGCCGGCCGCGCCATGCACATGCAGGTCGACGAAGCCGGGCAGGATCACCGGCAGCTGCAGGTCGTCGGCGCCGCTGTGGTCGTCCACCTGCAGCCGGCGCACGCGTGAATCGAAGTGGACGTGCCCGCGCCGCCAGCCCAGCGGGGTGAGGATGCGGCCATGCAGGGTGCGGGTCTCGGTCATGCGGTGGGCTCGGCGATGATCACTTCGATGCCCAGCCGCTGCAGCCCTTCGCGGGTTGCATCGTCGATGCCGGCGTCGGTGATGATGGCGTGGATCTGATCCAGCAGGGCGATGCGGTGCAGGCTGACGCGGCCGAACTTGGAGGCATCGGTCAGCACCACGATGCGGCGCGCACGCTCGACCATGCGGTGGTTGAGGCGGGCTTCGGCCTCGTCGTGGGTAGTCAGGCCGAACTGCAGGTCCAGGCCGTCCACGCCCAGGAACAGGGTGTCGAAGCTGTACGAGTTGAGGCTGGCTTCGGCCTGGCTGCCCTGCAGCGACAGCGACTGCTGGCGCAGCAGGCCACCGGTCAGCAGCACGGTGATGCCCGCGGCATTGGCCAGTTCCCAAGCGATGTTCAGGCCGTTGGTCATCACCGTCACGTCGCGATGCGCGCGCAGGTGGCGGGCCAGCGTCATCGTGGTCGAGCCGGAATCGATGATGATGTTGTCACCCGGCTGCACCAGGCGCGCAGCGCGCGCACCGATCGATTCCTTCAGTGGCAGGTTCAGCGCGTCCTTCTCATGGATGTCCTGTTCCTGCGGCGGCGTGCGCACCAGGGTCGCGCCGCCGTGGGTGCGGTTGGCCAGGCCCTGCGATTCGAAGTGGGTCAGGTCGGCACGGATCGTCACCGCCGACACGCCGAAGCGCTCGACCAGATCGGCCACCTGCACCGAGCCGTGCTCGATCAGCAGCTGCAGGATCTGTTGCCGGCGGGAGCGGGTGTTGCGCATGGCCATTCTCGGTTTTGCGGGAAAAGGTAGAGATTAGCCGTTCGCAGGAACGCCGGCAGCCGAACCTGCGTTCTGCGTGTGGGGTCCGGCCTGGTTGGCGCTGCAGGCACGGGCGTACTCACCCAGGCACAGGCCGATGCGGTGCTGCACCAGCGCGGTGGGGGTGTTGGCCAGGCTGCCTTCGCGCACGGCGCGGTACTGCTCCGGCAGGTACTGGCTGAGCAGCACCAGCGGCGGCGCATGCTGCTCCAGGTTGGCGAACAGGGTCTGCACCGCCTGTACCAGCGCCGGCTCGCCCCAGTAGTAGCGGCAGCGGTCGCTGAAGGAATAACGGCGCAGCAGGCGCAGCGCGGCGGCATCGCCCTGGTAGTAGGACTGCCAGTACTTCGGCTGCGCCACCATCACCTCGTCCAGCACCTGCGGCAGGCGCGAGCACTGTGCGGCCGGCAGCAGTTCGGCCTCGATCGCGGCCAGCGCGAACAGCGCCTCGCGGTAGGCGAAGGTGGCCGCCGGGCCGACCTTGAGGATGGCGAAGTGGTCGCGTACCAGCGCATGCAGGCCGCTTTCGCGCTGGTAGTCGGTGGAATGCGCTTCGAACACGATGCGCGGCTGCCGCTCGAGGAAGTCGGCCAGCGCATGGGCGGCGTCCGGGTTGTACTCATGCACGCTGCTGTGGTCGAAGTCCACGCCAGGCTGCACCACCATCGCGATCACGCGCTGCCACGCATCGCGCAGCTGTGGCGTGTCGAACGCCTGCTGGTGGATGGCCAGGGTCTGCGCGGCGGCAGCCGGCGTGGTCACCTGCAGGCCTTCGGCCAGCGAGGCTTCGCCACCGGGAATCGGCACCTCGGTACCGATCACGTAGACCGGCGGCGGCAGGCCGTGTTCGGCGGCGGTGCGTTCGGCGATCTCGGCAAGCTCGGCCGAACGTGCAGCGACGATGGCATCGGGCAGCGGCACCGGGTCATCGGCGCAGGACATGCTGCAGTCGAGGTGGATCTTGTGGAAACCGGCGGCGACGTAGGCTTCGATCAGCACGCGCGCGTGGGTCATCGCTTCGGCCGCCGGGCGCCTCTGCCAGGCATTCGGGCCGAGATGGTCGCCGCCCAGGATCAGCCGTTCGCGTGGGAAGCCTTCCTCATCGGCCAGGGCGCCGACGTAATCGCGGTACTGCGGCGGGGTCATGCCGGTGTAGCCGCCGAACTGGTCGACCTGGTTGGAGGTGGCCTCGACCAGCAGCACGGTGCCATGTGCCTGTGCCACGTGCATGGCCGCGCGCAGCACCTGCTCGTTGCTGCAGCAGACGCTGTACAGGCCGACATTGGCACCGGCGCGGTGGGAAGCAAGCAGGGTCTGCAACGGGGACATGGTCAGGCTCCGGACATCAGGAAAACGAGGGTTGGCAGGCGAGCAGGGCGGCACCACGTGCGCCACCGGCATCGCCGAAGCGTGGCGGCACGATCGGTGGCACCTGCACACCCTTGAACAGGTGGGTGGCGATGGCGGCGGGCAGGTGCTGGTACAGCGGCGCGTACTGCGAAAGGCCGCCGCCGAGCACGATCACGTGCGGGTCCAGCGCCAGCACCAGCGCGGCCAGGCTGTGGCCGAGCAGGTCGCGATGGATGTCCAGCGCCTTGCGCGCGCGGGCATCACCGGCTTCGGCCAGGGCGATCACCGCGCTGGCGTCGGCGGCGCTGCCACCAAGGTGGCGCTCGATCATCGCCACGCCACTGCCGGACACATAACGCTCCACGCAGCCCTGCAGGCCGCAGGCACAGTCGATCAGCGGCAGGCCGTGGCGCTGCAGCAGATGACCGGGCACGCTCCAGTGGCCCCATTCGCCGGCCAGCCCGTTGAAACCGGTCAGCAGGCGGCCCTGCACGCAGAAACCACCGCCAGCACCGGTGCCGAGGATGGCGCCGAACATGCTGGGGTAGCCGTCGGCGGCACCGCCGTGTGCTTCAGACAGGGCAAAACACTGCAGGTCGTTGCCGAAATGCAGCGGGCGTTGCAGCCGCGCCTGCAGGTCCGCGGCCACGCTGTGGCCGGTCAACGCAGGCACGTTCGCGCTGAGCTGGCGGCCGCTGCGGCGGTCGCGCACGCCGGGCAGGGCGATGCCGATCGCCGCATCACTGCGGCCCAGTGCGGCATCGGCCTCGGCGACCAGCGCCACGACTGCCTGCAGGAAACCGTCGTAGTCACCCTGTGGGGTGGCCACGCGGCGGCGCCAGGTAACCTGCATCGCCACATCGCACGCCACCAGCTCGATCTTGGTGCCGCCGATGTCGATGCCGTAGCAGGCGTGGGCGATCAGCTCAGCCATGGTGGATGGTGACGCCCTTGACGACGCGGTTGACGGTGCCGTCCGGGAACGGGTTGTCCGGGGTCAGGCCCAGCGCGGCCGAGCGCTGTAGTGCGAACAGCTGCGCAAAGCCCAGCCACACCGGTGCCAGCCACGGATCGTCCAGTGCCGGCACGGTGAGGGTGTATTCGTCGTCGGCGCCGATGTCCGAATGCGGACCGATCGCCAGCACCTGGCCGGCCACGCCGTCGCGGCGCAGTTCTTCCAGCAGGTCCTGTTCGTAGCGGCGCGCCAGCGGCTGCACGCTGCGCAGCACCACCACCAGGGTGTTGCCATCCAGCGTCGACTTCGGGCCATGACGGAAGCCCAGGGGTGTGTTGGCCAGCGCCAGCACGCGGCCAGCGGTGAGCTCCAGCACCTTCAGCGCGCACTCGCGTGCCAGTGCTTCCAGCGGGCCGCTGCCGAGGTAGATGATGCGGTTGAACGGGCGCTGCGCCAGTGTCGCCACCGGTGCATCCCACTGCGCCAGGCCTTCGCGGGCCAGCGCGGCGATCTGCTTCAGGCGCGTCACGCGCGCATCCCACGGCGAACGATCGAACACGGTCAGCGCGGCCAGCAGCATGCAGGTCAGGCTGCTGGTCATGGCGAAGGCGCGGTCGCAGCTGGCCGACGGCATCAGCAGGGTGCAGGTGTCGGCACGGCCGGCGCCACGGCGGGCCAGCTCGCCATCGGCGTTGCAGGTGATGTCGAGGAAGCGCGCGTCATCCACGTCGCTGCGCACGCGGTCAACCGCCGCCACGCTCTCCGGGCTGGAGCCACTGCGGCCGAACGAGACCAGCAGGGTCGGACGGTCGCGCTGCAGGTACAGCGCCGGGTGGGTCAGCAGGCTGGTGGTGTGCACCACGCGCACCTCGGCAGGCCATTGCGCGTTGATCGCGTCGGCCACCATTTCGGCGATGAAGCCGGAGCTGCCGGCGCCGGTGAACAGCACGCGCTGGTTGGAATCGTTGAGGCTGTCGCCGAGGAAGGCCTGCAGGCGGTCGCGGGCACGCGACAGGTCCTGTGCGAGGGCGTCCCACAGCGCAGGCTGCTGGGCGATTTCGGTAGCGGTATCGGCTCCGCCAAGGCGCTGCCAGGCGGACACATCGGAAAGCAGGGTGACGTCCATTCGGAGGTTCCAGTTGGGCCAGCGCACCATCTGCGTTTTCTTTCGAAATGTCAAACATCGAAAGTAAAAAGAAAGAAAAAAGGTGGGTGGCTTTGCCCTGTGCGCAATGCCGGGAAAAACGAAAGGACCCACTGAATTCCGTATCGCACAATGCTTAACAGGCAACTGCAAGCGCTTACACAAAGTATTGCGGCGCAACAACTTTCGTTTCAACGGAATATATCTTCCTTTTTCCTTTCAATTTGTTGACATCTTTCGAATCGCTGCCCTAGAGTCGGCCCAATCGCTTTCGAAACGCCCGGTGAACGGGTTGGGAGTCCGCGTGGAAAACTGCGTTCGTCGCTCGCCGCTGATGCTGGCCCTGGTGCCGGCCTTGATGCTGGCGTCCATGACGGCCCGCGCCGAGCCGGTCGGCAACCTGCGTACGGTCAGCGCCAGCGCCAGCCGCGACGGCGTGCAGGGCTGGGACCTGCAGACCGACAAGGGCGCGCGCATCCGCATTGAACTGCCGGCGACCGACATCATCCGCGTGCAGGCCGGCCGCAACGGCACGTTGACCGGCGCCGGCGACAAGGCCGCGCCGATCGTGCTGCCGCAGCCCAAGGCGAGCGTGCAGGCGCAGCTGGAAGAAGACGCACAGGAAATCCGCGTGCGTACCGAGGCACTGGTACTGCATGTACAGCGGCAGCCGCTGCGCCTGCGCCTGGAACGGCTGGACAATGGCCAGCCCACCGCGCTGTGGCAGGAACTGCAACCGCTGGACCTGGATGCCACGCAGAGCGTGCAGGTGCTGTCCTCGCAGGCCGATGAGGGCTACTTCGGTGGTGGCCAGCAGAACGGCCGTTACCAGTTCAAGGGCCGCGAGCTGGAGGTGTCCTATTCCGGTGGCTGGGAAGAAGGTGATCGGCCGAGCCCGGCGCCGATGCTGCTGAGCAGCCGTGGCTGGGGCATGCTGCGCAATACATGGAGCGATGGCAGCTACGACCTGCGCCAGAGCGACCAGGCCACGTTGCTGCATCGCGAAGACCGCTTCGATGCGTACTACTTCGTGGGCGCCGACCTGCCCAAGCTGATCGAACGCTACACCCAGCTGACCGGCCGCCCCAACATGGTCGCGCGCTGGGCGCTGTCCTACGGCGATGCCGATTGCTACAACGACGGCGACAACAGCAGGAAGCCCGGCACCGTGCCCGAAGGCTGGAGCGACGGCCCGACCGGCACCACGCCCGATGTGATCGACAGCGTGGCCAAGCAGTACCGCGCCCACGACATGCCCGGTGGCTGGATCCTGCCCAACGATGGCTACGGCTGCGGCTACAAGCAGCTGCCGGAAACGGTGAAGGGGCTGGCCGGCTACGGCTTCCGCACCGGCCTGTGGACCGAGAACGGCGTCGACAAGATCGCGTGGGAAGTGGGCAAGGCCGGCAGCCGCGTGCAGAAGCTGGACGTGGCCTGGACCGGCAAGGGCTACCAGTTCGCGATGGACGCCAACCGCCAGGCATTCAACGGCATCCTCGACAATTCCGATTCGCGCCCGTTCCTGTGGACGGTGATGGGCTGGGCCGGCATCCAGCGCTACGCGGTGGCATGGACCGGCGACCAGAGCAGCAGCTGGGATTACATCCGCTGGCACGTGCCGACCCTGGTCGGTTCGGGCCTGTCCGGCATGGCCTACGCCAGCGGCGATGTGGATGCGATCTTCGGCGGAAGCGCCGAGACCTTCACCCGCGACCTGCAGTGGAAGGCGTTCACGCCGGTGCTGATGGGCATGAGCGGCTGGTCGTCGAACGCGCGCAAGCACCCGTGGTGGTACGACGAGCCCTACCGCAGCATCAACCGCGACTACCTGAAGTTGAAGATGCGCCTGACGCCATACATGTATGGGCTGGTGCACGAGGCCGCGCAGACCGGTGCACCGCCGGTGCGTGGCCTGATGTGGGACAACCCGCGCGACCCGCATGCGCAGGATGAAACCTACAAGTACCAGTTCCTGCTCGGCCGCGACCTGCTGGTGGCGCCGGTGTACCGCAGCCAGGCCGCCAGCCGTGGCTGGCGCCGCGACATCCACCTGCCGGCCGGCGGCTGGATCGACTACTGGGATGGCCGTCGCGTGCAGGCCGCCGCCGATGGCCGCCAGCTGGACCGCCAGGTGGACCTGGCCACGCTGCCGGTGTTCGTGCGTGCCGGTGCGATCCTGCCGATGTACCCGTCGATGCTGTTCGATGGCGAAAAACCGCTCGATGAAGTGACCTTCGACCTGTACCCGCAGGGCGACTCGCAGTACACGTTGTACGAAGACGATGGCAACACGCGCCGCTACCAGCAGGGCGAGTCGAGCATGCAGGTAATCCGCGTGCAGGCGCCGGCGCAGGGCAGTGGCCCGGTGCAGGTGCAGATCGACGCCGTGCAGGGCCAGTACAACGGCCAGCTGGCGCAGCGCCGCTACGGCCTGCGCGTACTCAGCCGGCAGGCACCACGTGCGGTGCAGGCCGGTGGCCGCGCGCTGCCGGCGCTGGCCGATGCTGCCGCCTTCCACAGCGCCAACGAGGGCTGGTACTTCGATGCCAAGGACCGCCGCGGCACCGTGCATGTGCGCACTGCCACCCAGGATATCCGCCAGCCACTGCAGCTGCAGCTGGACTTCGCAGTCGCTGCCGCAGCCACCGATGATGCCTATCCGGCCGCACCGGTGCTGGGCCGCGAACTGCCGGCCGACAGCCTGCTGGTGGTCAACCGCCCGGCCGAAGAGCCTGGCCATGCGTTGGAAAATGCTTTCGACGACGATCCGGCCACCTGGTTCCGCAGCGTGCGCAACCAGGCCGTGCGCACCGGCGCCCACGAGTGGGTGATCGGCTTCGGCGAGCGGAAGATGATCGATGGCATCGACATCGCGCCACGCAATGACAAGAACTGGAAGCACGGGCAGGTACGTGACTATGAGGTCTACCTGGGCGACAGCAACGGTGAGTGGGGCGAGCCGATCGCCCGTGGCCGCCTGCAGTTGAAGGAAGGCGTGCAGCGCATCGACTTCCCGGCCCACGCCGGCCGCCTGCTGCGCTTCCGCGTGCTGAGCGTGCAGAACCCCGAAGGCGACGGCGCCAGCAGCACCGACCCGATGGTCACCGCCGCACAGGGCAGCGCCCGCGCGTTCGATGCACTGCAGCCGCGCGATGTCGGCCCGATCGCCCTGTCCACCTTCCACATTCTCGAACACCAGGAACCGGAGCGACCGGCCCGGCAGCGCTATCTCTCCGAGCTGCCGGTGCCGGCCGCGCTGGCCAGCCAGCTGCGTACCGACCAGTCCTTCCGTGGCGACGCCGGCATGCGCATGAACGGCCTGCAGTTCCGCCGTGGCCTGGGGGTCGGCGCCAACAGCCGCATCGACCTGCGCCTGCAGGGCGGCTGGCACCTGCTGCGTGCCGACCTCGGCATCGACGACGCCTGCCGCAACGCCGGCGGCCTGCAGTTCCAGGTATGGGGCGACAACCGCCTGCTGTACGACAGCGGCCTGGTGAAGGCGCCCGGCGTGGTCAAGCCGGAGCTGGACATCCGTGGCCTTTCCACCCTGAGCCTGCGCACGCTGGGTGCGCAGGGCAGCCAACCCGCCCAGGTCTGTGCCAACTGGGCCAACGCCGTACTGATCGGCCAGGAGGGCGACTCCGCCAGCATCGTCGCCCCATGACCCCCACGTAACACCGCTCCTCCCCCGCCCCATCCCGACTACGGCCCTCATGGCCGTGGCCCGGGAGCGTTTTGCCCGCCGAACGCCCACGCGCTCACCCAGTTGCGCCGCACCCTTGCCAGGAGAGAACCCCGATGTTGCCCGCCCGCCACCACCGCCCCCCCTGCCGCCCGATCGCTCCGCTGACGCTGGCCATTGCCGGCGCGCTGTTCTCGCTTGCCGCTCCTGCCTTCGCCCAGGAGAGCAAGGACAACGCCACCGACCTGGCCCGCATCGAGGTCACCGGCTCCAACATCCGCCGCACCGACGTTGAAACCGCCTCGCCGGTGCAGGTGATCAGCAAGCAGGACATCCAGAACATGGGTGCGCGCACGCTGCTGCAGGTGCTCGACAACCTGCCGGCCGCACGCCCGGCGCAGCAGGATGCGCGCTCGCTGTTCACCGGTTCCGATGGTGCCTCGCAGGCCAACCTGCGCGGGCTCGGCGCACAGGGCACGCTGGTGCTGCTGAACGGTCGCCGCCTGTCGTACTACGGTGCGCCGGCCGGCTTCCAGACCCAGTTCGTCAACATCGATGCGATCCCGGCGGCGGCCATCGAGCGCATGGAAGTGCTGACCGACGGCGCGTCGGCCGTGTACGGTACCGACGCGGTGGCCGGCGTGATCAACGTGATCACCAAGCGCAACTTCCAGGGTGCCGAGATCAGCTTCACCAACGACACCTCCTCGCGCATCGATTCCTACGGTGAGCGCCAGGCCAGCATCACCGCCGGCTTCGGTGACCTGGCCGAGAACCGCTTCAATATCTATGGCGCGGTCAACATGTACCGTCGCGACGCGATTCCGCTGAGCGATTTCTACGACAAGCGGCCCGACCAGTACTACGTCAACAATCCGAACTACCTCAACAACCTGCGCCTGGGCGTGGGCAGCAAGCCGGGTGAATTCAATCCGGGCACTTACTTCGCCTTCGATCCGGTCACCGGCCGCCGCGTGCAGGAAGCTGCGCCGGGCTGCAGGAACGTGCTGACCAGTGAAGCGGCCGGTCCGCGTTGCGTCTGGGAAACCTGGATGAACAACGAGATCGATGCCGGTGCCAAGTCCGAGCGCAACACCGCCTACCTCAACGGCACCTTCCTGGTGGGTGACAGCACCGAGATCTTCGCCGAGGCGACCTACACCGACATCGACCTGCGCGCCAACGGTGGCACGCCGCGCACCTACGGCACCACCACCGGCAACCCGACCAGCTGGTTCTCGCGCAATACCGGCAACACCGTCAACCAGTTCCTGTACCCGTTCCTGGGCCCCAACAACGAATACAACCATGCCAGTCCGCAGCTGAAGGCGATGATGGGCGGCGTGGTCGGCCTGAACTACCTGCTGCAGGATGCCGGCCCGAACTATTTCGGCCAGCGCAATACCGACAAGAGCTACCGCGTGCTGGCCGGTGCGCGTGGCAACCGGGGTGACTGGAACTGGGAAACCGCCTTCGCCAGCGCGGGTACCCACTCCACCACCTACCAGACGATCAACGTCAACACCAAGGGCTTCGAGAAGGCCTTCGGCCCGTACACGATCGATCCAGGTACCGGTCGGGTGATCATCTCCGACCACCCGGCGTACAAGTTCGGCGAGATCAGCGAAGCCAACGCCGCGTTGATCCGTGAAGCGTTCCCGACCTTCGACATCCAGTCGTGGACCCGCCTGCATACCCTGGACGGCAAGATCGAAGGACCGCTGTTCCAGCTGCCGGCCGGCGAGATGCGCGCCGCGTTCGGTTTCAACGCCAGCCGTGAGACCTTCTACACCCCGGGCAACGCCGATGCGGCCAATGGCCTGATCACCCAGCAGGGCGGCTCGTGGTTCGACGGCAAGCGCAACACCTACGCGCTGTTCGCCGAGACCGTGGCGCCGATCACCGACAAGCTGGAACTGGATGCGGCGGTGCGCGTGGACAAGTACCCGAACTTCAGCGCCAACATCGCGCCGAAGATCGGCTTCAAGTACCAGGCGTTCGATCAGCTGATGCTGCGCGGCACCTACTCCACCGGCTTCCGCGCGCCGAGCCTGGCCGAGTCCGGCAATGGCGGCGTGTTCGCACAGCTCGGTGGCTTCCGTGACGAACTGCGCTGCGGCGAGACCAATGCCATCGCCAACCTGCTGCTGAAGTCGCAGCGGCCGGGCGATGTCGATCTGGGCAAGAGCCTGCTGAACGTCGATTGCAGCCGCACCGTGGCGCGCATGACCCAGCCGAACAAGGACCTGAAGCCGGAGAAGGCGAAGATCGCCACCCTCGGCTTTGTCTACGAGCCGGCCAGCTGGCTGTCGGTGTCGGCCGACTACTGGTTCATCTACCGCAACAACGAAATCGTCGCGCCGGACTATCGCCGCATGGAAGACATCATCTCGATGTCGCGCTCGCCGATCACCGACAGCGACCGTGCCAACCTGGCCCAGCTGGCGGCAATGTGCGCCGATCCGGCCAGCGGTGTGAGCTGCCCGGCGAACCTGCCGGGCTACTCCGCCGGCAACGTGGCCAGCGTGGTGGGCCAGTACAAGAACCGCGGCAAGACCCTGATCGACGGCTTCGACATCGACGCGCGCAGCCGCTTCTCGCTGGGTGACTGGGGCAACCTGAACATCGGCCTGGCCGCCACCATCGCCAACCGCAACCGCTTCTACATGGACGCCGAGAACGGCTGGTACTACGGCGACGTGGTGGGCTACTACAACAACCCGCGCCTGCGTGCCACGCTCAATGCCGACTGGACCTACAAGCAGGTGACCACCAGCATGTTCGTCAACTATGTCGGCGGCACCAAGTGGGCCACCGACCAGATCGACGAAGAGAGCAACAACAAGGAAACCTGCACCGGCGGCTACCTGGCCCTGCAGAAGAGCAAGTGCGATGGTGCACCGTCGTGGTGGACCGCCAACATGAGCGTCACCTGGCGCCCGGATGATGCGTGGAACCTGAGCTTCACCGTCAAGAACCTGTTCAACCGCCTGCCGTTCTACGACCCGAACAGCTTCCTGGGTGACTCCAGTGACTACGCAACCATCTTCGGCCGTGGTTACAGTGTGACCATCGGCTACCGGTTCAAGTAATTCCGTTTGCGTGACCTGGCGTGCCGGCTGCGGCCGGCACGCTGCCAAGAGGAGAGATGTTTGCCATGAAGCGTAGGGAATTCATCGCGGCCAGCGCCGCTGTCGCCGCCAGCAGCCTGCTGCCGCAGACCCCCGCCTGGGCACGCGGGCGCAAGGTGCGCCTGGCCATGATCGGCACCGGCATGCGCGGGCTGGTGCTGCTGAAGGAACTGACGCGTCGCGACGACGTCGAAGTGGTTGCCCTGTGCGATATCGAGCCGATCATGCTCGGCCGTGCCACAGAGATGGTGGCGAAGGCCGGCAAGCCCGCGCCGAAGACCTATGGCCAGGACCGCGACACCAACGCCTGGAAGCGACTTCTGGAACAGAAGGGCATCGATGGCGTGATCATCGCCACGCCGTGGGAATACCACGCACCGATGGCGATTGCCGCGATGCAGGCCGGTGTGGCCGTCGGCTGCGAAGTGGTGGCTGGCATCACCCTGCAGGACCACTGGGACGTGCTGAAGACGCAACTGAGCACCGGTACCCCGTACATGCTGCTGGAGAACGTCTGCTACCGCCGCGACGTGATGGCGGCGTTGCAGATGGTGCGCCAGGGCCTGTTCGGCGAACTGGTGCATCTGCAGGCCGGCTACCAGCACGACCTGCGCGGCGTGAAGTTCAATTCCGGCGATCCCAACCAGCCCTACGACAGCGGCGTGGAGTTCGGTCCCAAGGGCTGGAGCGAAGCACGCTGGCGCACCGAGCATTCGGTGGAGCGCAACGGCGAGCTGTATCCCAGTCACGGCATCGGCCCGTGCGCGATGTACACCGGCATCAACCGTGGCAACCGCTTCACCCACATCAACGCCTTCGCGACCAAGGCACGCGGCCTGCACGAATACACCGTGGCCAAGAGTGGCGGCACCACCCACCCCAGCACCAAGGTGAAGTTCAAGCTCGGCGATATCGTCACCACCACGCTGGCCTGCGAGAACGGCGAGACCATCCTGCTGCAGCACGACACCTCGCTGCCGCGCCCGTATTCAATGGGTTTCCGTGTGCAAGGCACCAAGGGCCTGTGGATGGACGTGAACCATTCGATCCACATCGAAGGCCGCAGCCCGCCGCACCAGTGGGAAGAGTTCAAGAAGTACCAGGACGAGTACGAGCACCCGCTGTGGAAACAGAATGCCGACACTGCCGCCAGTGCCGGCCATGGTGGCATGGACTGGTTCGTCATCCATGCATTTGTGGAAGCGCTGAAGGCCAAGGCACCGATGCCGATCGACATCTACGACGCGGTGACCTGGAGTGCGATTACCCCGTTGAGCGAGCAGTCGATCGCCAACGGCTTCCAGACGCTGGAGTTCCCGGACTTTACTGCTGGTGCGTGGAAGACGCGCAAGCCGATCTTCGCGTTCGACGGGAAGTATTGAGGTTTACACCCTTCCACGCTGTGACGGAGACGCCGGGCACTGCCCGGTGTTTCTGTTTCTGGAAGCATTCGTCTTGTAGAGCCGAGCCCACGCCCGGCTGCTTGTTCGGTCGGTCGCTCGCTTTATCAGAAAACTCTGAAATCCGACCCACTCCACAGTTTCTGACTTGAATGTGTAAACCACATCGGAGATAACGTTCCCCGCGCGGTCATGGCCGCATTCCGGACCAGGGACGATCCGAAGCATGACGTGGTGAGACAGCTGCCCCACGTTCTCGTTCCCGCCGGAGCTGTGTTCGTCCAGGAAGGAGAACAGGGATGTTGGAACGACTGAAGACCATTTCGTGTGCCGCACTGGCGATGATCGCGCTAGGGAGCTTGGCTCCTTGGGCTGCGCAGGCGCAGGAGGTGCAGAAGAAGTGGGAGAGCTACCTGTCGATGGGCCAGCCGCGAGCCACCGAAGCGGCGGTGCAGAAGGACATCAAGTCGCTCTTTTCCCAGTACGAAAAGGACAAACCCTTCGATTGGCATGTCAAACGCCAACGCGTCCTTGGAAAGAAGGTCATCTACGACTACCGGGTCAGACCCGAGAAGATCGTTACTACCGACTGGGTCTACATCCACTCAGGGCAGGAGTACTCCTCCGAAGATCAGATTCGTAGCGTGATCCTCGCTACCCGCGTCAGCGACCCGCGGGCGGTGGGGCGTATCTTGGCGCAGGGACGTCAGCCAATGCTTCGAAGAGCTCAGGGCCGCTGCCAAAGAAATCTTGGGGCGTCTATCGATACTCTGAAATGGCGGGCGGTTGGGGGCCATCGATTGGCGGCTCCATTCAAGGTTCAGATAATCTTATGAAGGGCAATAAGGACGGTGATAATTGGGCGTGGTTTCGTCGCCTGTTCTCACTGGACGATATGGGAAGAGATAAGGTGGGTGGTGGATCCCTTTCTGTTCCTCCGCTGCCTGGAGTTGGGTTTGGCGTCATGTCGGGATCTGGTTACACAGTTTCTGGGCAGATAGCTACGCCGACTGGAAATGGGTGCGGGTGTCCTTGAGATGAATAAATACAATCGATTCCTTCGGGCTTACTACATCATGTTCTTCTGGGCACTCAGGCTAGTTGCTTGCCTTGCAGCTGCCGTGAATATAGTAATCCTTGCTTTTGTGCTGATTGATCTTGCTGATGGAGGCCGAGACTATGGATTTACGGGCTTGGCGTTTGTCGCTTTCTCTCTTTGCATAGCTTTTGCCATGTGGAAAATCGGGTCTGTCGGCCTGCTCCGTCTCCGGCAAGCGAAGGAGTCATAGATCTTGCGAGGTCGTCGGTCGCGGGAGCGAGTGTGAGGGCTTTAGGCCAGCGCGCCCGTGTCGTGATCGCCTTCCACAGCTGCGATGCGCTTGCCTGTCGAATCCTCCGGATATGGGCTATAGCTGTGACGTAGCACCCGCTGCCTGGGCCGCAGACAAGCGGCTTCGCCAAGGGGCGTCTGGGGCAGGTGCTGCACGCCAATGGCTGCACCCAGTACTGCCACGACCGCTTCGGCCAGGTCACCCGCAAGGTGCAGACCGTCAACGGCGTTGCCAGCACGCTGCGCTATGCCTACAGCAAGGCGGGCCGCCTGGCCGCGCTGACCTACCCGGGTGGCAGCGTGGCCGACTACGTGCGCGATACCCAGGGCCGCATCAGCCAGATCGGCCTGACCCGGCCCGGCCAGGCGCGCCAGTTCGTGGGGAACAACGTGACCTACGCGGCCTTCGGTCCGGCCACTGGCTGGACATATGGCAACGGCCGCCAGCTGCAGCGTCCGCTGGATCTGGATTATTGCCCGCAGGCGGTGCATGACCCGGCCGCCGGTGGCCTGTCGCTGGGCTATGGCTATGATCCCGTCGGTTCGATCACCGAGCTGAAGAACGGCACAGGCTCGACGGCGCTGGCCAAGTACGCCTATGACGCGCTGGGTCGCCTGACCCAGACCCAAGACGGATAAAAAGCAATCCTGGAGAGTGGGTGAATTTCATGAAAGAGGGTGGGGTCAAATGAGCATGTTCAAGAAGACTGGTCTTCTCCTGTATCTGGTGGGTGCAGGGTATGTAAATGCGCAGGTGCCCCCTCAGCCGGAAAGGCCGGTGGTTGAGCTTGACGGCTCGATCGCGACGGATAGTGGCGCTGAGCTTGATGATAAGCAGCTACTTGCGTTGACTGGCCGCGCAGACGCGGGCGACGCTGAGGCAGCGTTTCGAATCTCACGCCACTTTGAGGGCAGAGGCACGGCTGGCAGCTCCCACATGTGGCTTGTCTATGCCGCAGCACTGGGGCACCCGATTGCACAGTACAACGTGTTCTTCATGTTGAAGGACAAGAAGGACTGCGCGTCATCAAGTGAGGCATACGCATGGCTCAAGAGTGCCGCGTTGAAGGGGGTGAGAGCCGCGGACTCTGAACTTGAGCGAGCGGCCCGCATAGCAGCTCAACGATGCGGTAGTAAACGATAGGGAGAGAGAGGTCACTTGCCGATTGAGGGCTAGCAACGTCCAGCTACCCACTAAGTCCCCAGGCTCACATGGTGCGCAGAGGATGGGCGTGGGCTTCCGGCTACCGGTCGTATGTCAATAGATGGGCATGTGCAGCAACTTCAAAACAAGCAGGCGCGGTTGAGGCGATTGCTTGCTGATTCTGCAGCAAAGCGCTGTGCAGGTTATAGCAATGAGGCTTGGCAATGGGTGACTATGGCTCAACCAATTTGAGATATACATAATGTTTGATAAAGAGCGCGTGGAAAAAATAGCTGAAGCTTGGGTCAATTTTAATCGGCTCGCAATCGATGCGATTGAGCGGGATCCGCTCACAGGCGGGCTGGATGAAGTTGATGACATCATCCAGCGAGATCCTGGCGAAGGTTGGAAATTCATTGAGGCTGTCAGGCGGATGGATGTAGATGCGCACCTACTTTCCAATCTTGCTGCCGGACCTTTGGAGGACTACCTGGTTGCCCACGGCGAAACCGAGATCGAGAGGGTTGAACGCTTGGCAAAACACGACCCGTCTCTTCGGGATCTCCTCGCTCAGACGTGGAAGAACTCGATGTCGGATGAGGTGTGGCGGCGGGTACAACGTGCTGCCACATCAGGTTAGGCTGCCATGGGTAACGCTCGAACGCCTTATGACTACGCCTGGCAGCTTCGCTATCGGCATGGCCCGCGAGGCCGCAGGGGGAGTGCAGTGCAATAAGTCATAACTGCGGGAGGCCGTTGCGGAAGTGCATGCGGGAGATTGGCAAGGAGCTTCAGCCCGCGAAAATGAATCTTCCGGAATCAATAAACCACCTGCTTTGGGATGTCTGATGACTCAACCATTCAGCGCGGGCAAAGATGATGAAATTTATTCCTATTATTTTATCTGCTCAGTCTTCACTATCACCTCTTGCGATCGCAAGGGCAGGGAAGTTGTGCCGGAGGGCGTGATCGAAGTCTATGATTCGGCAGAGGGGGGTGCCGTAATTGGTACAAGTACTACTCCGGTTCCGGTTGTTGGATATGTCTATCCGGACAAGACTCGTTACGTGCTGAAGGTTTGCCATCTGGGTCACATAGGATATGTGCGGGATGGAATACGGGAGCTAAGGGCAGCAGTAAACCCGAGGTCATGCTGCCCGGAAACCGCGAGGAGCGCGGACTAGAGTTAACTAAACGAGGCGAAACTGAGATCATCAAGTTGGAGACTGTGGCGAAACAGGAGCTGCCACTGCGTGAATTACCTAGTTGGATGTGGGCCAGGGCGTACCCCAGCCAGGTTGGGAAGACACAGTGATGGCAGGGCACCTCGGAGCGGTCCCGCAACCGGCCATCGTGACTGCGGTGGATGGCGAAGCGCGCAACCATGACGTAGTGGGCAATACCACCAGCACCGGCAGCTACAACCACCGCGGTGACGCGTACTGTGTACTCAGGCTAGTGGCGCAGCACAGATCACGTTGTACGACGAGGCTGGGTAGTGGCTGGGGAACTATTCGGGCACGGGCCAAGCGCAACGGCAGGCCATCTGGCTGGACAACTACCCGGTGGCGTTGATCAATGTGCCGGGCCCCGGTATACCGGAGCTAGATCAGCACTTTCGGATACGCAGGTGGCGTCCCGTCGTCTTTGGTAGATCAACTTGGTATGTGTCCCTGCGACGAGTGCGTTGACTACCTAAGCATAACGTTCGGTGTGGCAGGCCTCACCTTTGGAGGCTTGGAAGCTGTGAATGGCGCAGGAGTCACCATTGCCGGTGTTTTGTCTCTGCAGCCCGAAGTTGCAATCCCCGGATTTCTGGTAATGGTGAATGGTGTGGCAACGGCGTACGATGGAGTGTCAGCGATACAAACCGCACAGGATGGAAAGGGAAGAGAATCCACCTACACCGAGGCGGCGGGGGATTGCTGTGGTATTTGGCGCGAATGCGGGAGAGCTGTTGTCATTCGGCTTCACATTGAGCAGTTGCCTTCAGGTCACACCAGAACTGCTGCAACGCGTAGCTACTGACAAGGATGCCATGAAGGTGGTGAAGGATGTTTGGGGTGGGTCTGGGTGCAATTGCAGATAATTGAGATGATATGCATATGCGCAATAGAATACTGAATTGGCTCGGTTTGCTGTTTTTTTCGCTAATTTTTCTGAGGTCATCGTCCTATCTCGCATTGAAGGTGTATGCGATTGGTCACCTTGAGAGGGGCGATTATTTTGTAATGTTGCCTCTGGCGCTGGGTTCGCTCCTGATCTGCGGCATGTTTGTGGCAATTGTTCTTAAGAACGTAAAATCCAATCAATAGATTCCACCTGGAAGTTCACGCGCGACGTATGGATCCGTCAAGTGATTGGCCAAGGAGATGAGCCGATGGGTATCACTATCCATGATTTCAAGATGACCGGAATTCGTCTTGATCCGGTGTCCGGAGTGACTGTTTCTCTGTTTGATGACTCTGTGCAGGGATCCTATGATTTGGTCTTTGGCCGAGTCAGGAAGGCGAGCATTGATGGCTTCTCTAGCCAGAATGTCGTACTCGATCTCAAGGTCTTCCATCGAAAGGATGATTCCTTTGAATTCCAGCGGTGTTGCTTCCTCCTTGGTCTAGACCCAGTGGCTGCCCGGGAAATTGTCGATGGCGACACCTTGGTCTTCATTGAGGCCTCTGTCGGCGCAGAAATTGCACTTCTAGTAGAGGGGACTTGGGAAAGCCGGTTGATCCCGGTCAAATCATGATTCTTGATCTGTCGAATGCATCGCTCCAAGACGCACGCACCGCCTGGCTTGTAGGTCGACAGGGATCTGACAGAGAGATGGATTACAGGACGGATCACCATCGGGCCAACGCAATGGGGCTCTACCGTGCGTGCAGCCCGATGAACATCATCGATCCTGTACTCAGCGAACTGCTTTCCCGGCTCGGTGTCGACACTGACTTCGGCGACGCGGTGCTGACTTGTCCGGAGACCCAAGGGCCTATGAGGACACGCCCCTGCATGTGGTGGCCTATTACAACGATGTGGCCCTCCGCAGCGCATTGATGCCCTTCGTGACCAACATCGATGTGCGTGGTGATCTTGATCTGACGCCGCTGGCAAGTGCGGTGGCACATGGCAGCGTCGCGGCAGCGGCTTATCTCCTCTGGTGTGGTGCAGACCCGCACGCAGGGAATGAGCTTGATCGGACACCACTGGAAATGATGTGCCAGGACCCGAGGTTTGATGATGCGGTGCGTATGGTCGACACCGCAGATGGAGCCTGGTGATGGAAACTTCTGAAAAGAGGTTCTACCGATGCGCCTGATGACCTTCATCTGCCCACTTTGTGGCGCTAGCGGGCAGCGCTTTCCGCTGCGATCTGCTGGAAAGCGTCAAGCGAAGACGTCCTGCCGGGGGTGTCACGTCGAGCTTCGTTCAGACCCGCGGTTGGGCACGTACACGTTCTATCTTCTGTACGCACAGGTCATCATCCTGGTGGCGGCATTGCCGCTGGTCGGGGCCGGTGTCGCGGGTGAAGGGGCACGGCTGGGAATGATCTGTCTGGTAGTGCTGGTGCTGTGCTGGTTCCCCGGCGTGATCAGGCACGCACGAAGTCCGATCGTGCGCGCCTGCCAAGATCCCGATTACAGCTATGCGCGCAGGCCGGGTGCTTCGACTACGCACGCTGCCGCAAACCCGGAGCAGAGTAGCGACACGCCAAGCGCCAGCCCGTGATAGGGAAGTCAAGAAATGACATACCATCTCGGCACGAGGTACAGTTCCTGGATCGTTTTGCAGAACGGGTTGCAGATGGTAATTGACATTTGGCCGGCCCATTCTGGGGCTCTCATGTCTATGCCGAAGGCTGACATCTTGCGTGCAGCGGTGCTGCTCTTGCCAATGCTGGGGGGCTGCAGCATTCACCAGTTTCAACAGACGGAATGGAAGTCGGACTGGGTAGATGTTTCGTCCGGTGCGATTTTCCCTGGCAATTCAACGACTCTGCCGCTTGACCGCATTTCCATACTTGATCCTGATAGTGAAGCAGCCATTGCGGAGTGGATGTTGGAGCATTCGCTGGTCGTGGTATCGGCATCAGAGGTTGAAGGGAAGATCGGTCCAATGCCGTTGAGTGACCTGAAGCCAGCGCCCGGGGAGAGCGTCTACTTCGTCAGGGCCGCTTCGGATGAAAGTAGGGGCAAGTTCATCGGCTACGTCAACGACAAGGGACTTCTCATCCTGTACGGGGTGATGGGGGGCTGCGGTGAGCAGAAGCAACGGGTGGTTGCCGTGAGCCTTCGGGAGAAGCCCGCCAACGTATTCGGTCGATGCTCGGCGGCGCTATAGTGCGCTGAAGCGCCGAGCTCCGCCTACTGCCTGGCGGATGACGCCAGGTGTGCGACCAATGGCGCGATCGGCAACCGCAAGGGAGATCGGCGCAGCGCGACCAATGCGTTCGAGCAGATCGTTCTGGGGAGGTAATGGAAAACAGTCAAAGGAAATCGGGGTTGCTCAAGAGTTCTCTCGATGCCAAAGGCTTCTTCCTGCGCGCTTTGTCTGTCGCGTCCGTCTGTGTGCTCGCCCTGAGCGCATGCGAGAATGACCGCTTAGGGGAGCTGCAGCTGAAACCCATCTACGCGGAACTGAGTAGTGCGTATTACGGTGGGATGTGCGAGGGTGCAGCCGGTCCAGACGCCAGTATCGAGAAGGTTCGTGCGGTGCGCATTGGTACGATCGCTGGTGATTGCGCAGTGCTCTATTTGGACGGAGTAGATAGGAAGGGTGAGCCCGTGATCTATGGAGCGAAAACTGGGGATCGGCCTGAATGTGCTGGATTGATACGAAAGCTCGAAGTCGGACGGGCAAGCGCGGCAGTTCTCGGCAGGGCGCGGGAAATATGCAGATAGTGATTTTCAGATATTCTCCGTATGACCTCCACTGTTGGGGGGCGCAGATGCCCGCTGTGGGCCGGCAGTCGCAATCTTCTTCTCAGTGCCAGCCTGGCCTTAAGAAACTCGAATTCGGCGTCTAGTATGAAGATGAATTTGGATACCTTGGAAAAGGTCTCATCAATATTGTTCGACGCGCTCCGCTCCAGGGGCTTGCAAGAGAACTGGCCGCACTGTTCAGGAGGTATCGGATTCCACTGGCCCAGCTGCGAACGCTGGAGGCAGGCAGGTACTCTCGAGCGCTGCGCGATGCGTTGCGCGAGTAGGGCGCCAAGCGGGATGCAAGGTGCATGAGCTCCCGCGCTCCTCCACCAAAGAACGCGATCGGCCTGCACGCCCTCGGAGAGGTACAAGATGAAAGCCAGGCAGATTCTTCGGTACGGGCTGGCCTACGCGGTGTCGTGTGGAGCACTCTGGCTGTTCCTGCACTTTGTGGGCAGGGCGCTTTACGCCTTCGACTCACATCAGGTTTTCTTCTGGCTGTATGCCGTCAGCCTTCTGTTGCTGGGAATTGGCGCACGAGTTCCCGCCGCGGGCCGCCTGACGATCAAGCGGCTTGCCAAGGGGGCAGGCCTAGGGCTGCTCGCGGGCCTTCTGGCCCAGGTCGTGGTGCTTGTACTGGAAGCCTATAGATTCAGCGGATTCAGGCCATCGCTGCTCTGGCAGGTACCGGTTTCGCTGACGGTGATGAGCGTCGTGCTGCTCACGCCGCTCTGGGGCGCAGTGCTGGTTGCCCTCACTGCCGCTTGCCGCCGCGACAACAACCCACATCAGGCCTCGAACCCATGAAGCGCCTGACTGCCTTTTGCCTCGTGGTTGCACTGACATCCTGTGCGGCGCATCCGAACCGCACCACGAAGTGTCCACCGGCCCATTTCACCTACGTCGGCACCGAGAGAGTCGACGGACTGACCTACGGGCGCTTCCAGATCACCCACAACGCTGATCAGCCGCTTCAGCTGTGGGTGGATGAGAGACGCAGGTTGAACTCAAGGACCGCTCGCGCAGAGATGAGGCGTAAAGGCGAGGATGCCTGGCGACCTTACAACGTGATCCTTGAGGAAATCACACCGGGAGCGATCGGGCTGTCGATCGGGCAGGGTGAACAGCAGAGCGTTTTGTTCGATGGTGATGGCGTGTTCCTGCCCGGCCAATCCAGTGCGGACACGGAGTACTCCATCGTGGTACGGGATGCAGCCGGTTGCGAACATCGCACCGCGTCATTCATTCCCTGACGTTGCCGCCGCTGTGCGAGATTCTCGGTCACCCCCGCTCAGCGGCACCCACTGCATGCGCAGCGGGTGCCCCACAGCGGTTTGCGCGATCTCAATCGGCACGCCATCCCGCAGCCACGCGGCCCGCCAGCACCAGCTCGGTATCTGAGGTCAAACTACAGCAAATGCCAATGTCCCGCGAACTGATTTTCATAAGGTGCATGAAGGGCGCAGCTGCAGTTGGAGCGTTGGCGATCTGCTGCGCGCTGATTGCGTCCATGATGAATATGGGCTGTCCAGTCGTTGGGTACTCTCCAGCAGTCATGCTTGCTCTTTTTTTCGCATTGCTGGTGCTGCTTGTGTATTCCAAGTTCGAACTGGCGGGGAGGGGAATTCTGTCGGTTGAGGTTGGGCGAGTGCGATTCGCATTCGCTATGGCTTTCCTGGCCGAGATGTTCATGATTGGGTTGCTGGTCGCCCGCAACCTCGAATGCGATAGCTTTGTTCGCGCGATTCCCATTCCTGGGGCACTACTTGTCTTCTATACAGCTGCCGCCTTCTCATTTGTATTCAGTGACTTCTACCTTGGTGCAGCGCGAAAAATCATCAGACTTGGTGCTCGGCCGAGGAACTTCTTAAGAGACAAATAGTTGGAACTGCCTTTGTGGTGCGTGAGCATCCGCCACGTGAGTGGCGGGTGCTCCGCAGGGATAGCGCCAGTGCTGACTCAATCGGCACGCCATCCCGCAGCCACCCGGTCCGCCAGTACCAGATCGGTATCCACCTGCCGGCCATCGCGCAGATAACGGATGCCCACGCGCGTCCCAACCGGACGCTCACGCAACAGCGCACGCCAGTTCGCCAGCATCCGCGTGGCAATCGGCTCGCCTGAAACCATGACAATGCGATCATCCCTGCGCAGCCCAGCGCGTGCCCCGGCGCTGGACGGCGCCACATCGGCCACACGCAGTGCATCGTGTTCAGCCTGCAGCCACAGCCCGCTGCGATCGAAGGCATCGGCCTGCGTGCTTTCGGTATTGGGTACCAGATAGAGGCGCTTGGCACCGTAGTCGATGCCCATCGAGAAGCGCCGCAGCACGCCGCCACCCAGGATCGCGCCGTAGTCGGCCAGGGCCAGCGCGCCCTTGTCAGTGCTGGACAGATCACCGACCAGACCAGTGACCTCGATATCGCCCATGCGCAGCACACCGAGCCGGGCAGGTCGCGCCCGCCCCGCGCCACCCAGGCCCCATCCAAGCACCGCCTCCTCACTGGCGTGGTATTTCTCCAACAGACCATGGGTACGCACGAACGGACTGCTCAGGCTCAGCGAGTTGCGTGAGCCGGTGTCCAGCCACAGGCGAAGCGGGATGCCGTCAAGCTCGCCATTCAGTACCGGCGCGCGGTCATCCTGTTCGAACGGCAGCACCACCGCGTTGGCAGGCGGCTGGTAGTGGCCCGGCAGGGTGAAGCCGAGCACGCGCGCGCCATAGTCGAAGGTGGTGACGAAGCGCAGGAAGGTCTCGTAGCCGATGAAGCCATCATGCGGCACGCCCATCGAGTTGATCTGCTGGCCGAGGTCGATGATGTGGAACACCGGGTTTGCAAGGTGCGCGCCACCGATGCGCAGGTGGCGGGCCTGTGCCAGGCCCAGGTCGCTGGCGTTGTCGCCGGCACCATGCACGCTCAGGCGGCCCGTGGTGGTCAGCCCCAGGCGCTTGGCGGCGGTCGGTGTCAGCAGATTGATGGCGCCCGTATCCACCAGGAATCGCGCCGGCTGTCCGTCCACTTCGGCCTCGATGTAGACATGGTTGTTGATCAGGTCGAACGGAATGCGGGTGGTGCCGCTGGCATCCTCGATATAGCTGTCATGGGCCATCATTGGCGGTGCATACACGGTGTCTGTTACCGGGCCATCCACCTGGTAGCGCTGCACCTGTACATCGCTGCGCAGTCGCGGATCAGCACGGCCCCGGGCATCGAGGGTGTCGGTGATGATGCGATGGGGCAGCAACAGGCCTTCGACCGCCCGGTAGTCCTCCAGTGCGGTGGCGGTGGGTGTGCGAGCGGATGCAATGACCACGCGGCCGAGCAGGCCGCTGCCCGTATCGAACCAGAGCTCGATCGGGTCGGCGCCCCTCGGCTTCGTGGCCAGGACGGTATAGCGCCGGCCATCCAGAGCCTCGGTGCGGGGCGCGGCAAAGTGCGTGGTCGGATAGGCGTTGGACCAATAGGCACGGGTCGCCAGCCACGACTGCGTGCGCGCGGTCCGACGTGGCACGGTGCCATCCAGCAGGCCGACCTCGCCGCCATAGTCGCGCCGCCAGGACAGTTGCCCATCAAAGCCCTGCGCGACGGTGAAGTCTCCCAGTTGCGCCTGTTCGGCATAGCGCCCGGCACGCAGGTCCTGGTTGAGCTGCCAGCGCCCGTGCAGGCCGCCCACCGACTGCTCGCCCACCGCCTGCAGACGCTGTACCGACAGCCACTGCTCGCCACCACTGGCTACGCGGGCCTTGGCCAGCACATCGGCAGCATCCACCCCCGCGGCGTGTGCCGGAACCGCCAGCACCCACAGCAGGCCACCTAGCATCCATCGCAAACGCATCGCCTCACCTCCTTCGTTGGGTCAGGAGGTGATGGCAGCGCCCGGACCGGGGATATTCGACCGGGCGTGAAGGATTGGACGTTCAGTTGGACGCGGTGAGGCGGCGGTACTCGCTCGGCGTCTGTCCGGTGGCGCGCTTGAACGCGCTGTTGAAGGTCGACTTGCTGCCGAAGCCGGCGGCAAGGCCGATGTCCAGCACGCTGCGGAGGTCGGACGGATCGGACAGGCACGCCCTCGCGGCAGCGACGCGGAAGCTGTTCACGAACTCGGAGAAGCTCTGGCCCACCCCTTGGTTGAGCGCCTGCGAGACCTGGTTGGGTGACCAGCCGCTGCGCTGGCTGAGGGTCTGAAGATCCAGCCCGGGCGCTTCATGCAGGCGTTCGTCCTGCATCAATGCGGTCAGCGCGCTGGCGATGGCCGCGCATTGTGCTGCGTCGATGCCCGAGCGTTCGTAGCGTGCGTGGGTCGTATCCTCGGCGGACGCGGTCATGTCCACCAAGATGGGTGCCGCAGTGCTCGCACGTACGCGCAGCTGCTGGCGTACGACCCGGCACGCCAGCAGGTACATGCCCATGGTGGTCAGCAGGCTGAGCCCGATGCTGGCCAGCAGTGGAGCAGCGTCCGGCGGCCACCGGTTCATTGCGCTGGCAAGCCAGCATCCCGCCATCACGATCGCCAGCCCGCGCAGTCCGCTGCGTTGGATGGCGGCTCCGGGCGGGGCGGGCGGCACACGCAGCGAGAGCCACAGCGCGGCCAGCAGGTAGGGAGCACCCTGCAGCAGCCAGCCGTGGAAACTGAGCTGGAACAGCACATCGCCCAGCGGTGAGGCCTCGAAAGGCGCGAGTGCGTTCAACAGGGAAATGGCGAACGCGAGGCCAGCCGGCAGCAGATGCGCGAGCGGCAAGGGTGTTGCAGCGGCCTGCGCGGGTGTCAGCAGCGCACGCGCATGGCCATACAGCAGTGGACCGAGCAGATAGACCAGAGGCACTTCGATGACCCGCAGCCAGCGCACGGCGTCGGGCGAGATCCAGGCCTGACCACCCAGCAGCACCAATCCGAACAGATTGGCGGCGGCGAAACAGGCGAGGAATGCGGTGAGCAGCGGGTTCCCACGCGATGTGCGACCGACGCTCACGCCGGTGGACAAGGTGGCCAGGCCGAGAATCGCAGCACCCGCGGCCAGCTTCAGCAGATCCGGTGGCGTCATGCGCGCAGTGTTGATGAAGCACGTGGCAACGTCCAGCGCGGGCTGGCGGCGTGCAGGCAACACAGGGGAAGATGGCGCGCCCGGAGGGATTCGAACCCCCGACCAATGGCTTCGGAAGCCACTACTCTATCCGGCTGAGCTACGGGCGCGTTGTAGAACCGCCGCGCCGTCGGCCAGTGCCGGGGCGGGCATCGCAGCGTCATGAGGCGGTGCGGGACGGGCATTCTATCCAGTTTCGCCGAACAAATCTCCCCCCACGGGCAAAGCCGTGCCGGAGGGGCAGGAGTATCCTATCGCCATGGCTGATACCCCCCTCACTTCGCCGCAGTCGCCGGCGACGCCGCGTTGGCGGCATTACTGGAGTCTGATGCGCGCTGATCGCCCGATCGGCACGCTGCTGCTGCTGTGGCCCACCTGGTGGGCGTTGTGGCTGGCCGCGGGCGGCCTGCCGCCGCTGTGGACGCTGTTCGTGTTCACCGCCGGCGTGTGGCTGACCCGCTCGGCCGGTTGCGTCATCAACGACTACGCCGACCGCTGGCTCGACCCGCATGTGGAGCGCACCAAGGCGCGCCCGCTGGCCACCGGTGCGATCAGCGGCCGCGCCGCGCTGGCGCTGTTCGCCGTACTGATGCTGGTGGCGTTCGGCCTGGTGCTGACCCTGAACGGGCTGACCATCGGCCTGAGCTTCATCGGCGTGTTCCTGGCTGCCAGCTATCCGTACCTGAAGCGCTACACCCATCTGCCGCAGGTCTACCTGGGCATGTCGTTCGGCTGGGGCATCCCGATGGCGTTCGCCGCCGTGCAGGGCGAGGTGCCGATGCTGGGCTGGCTGCTGTATGCCGGCAACATCCTGTGGTCCACCGCCTACGACACCTGGTACGCCATGGTCGACCGCGAGGACGACCTGAAGATGGGCTCGCACTCCACCGCGATCCTGTTCGGTGATCTCGACCTGGTCATCCAGGGCGTGCTGTACGCACTGTTCCTGGCCACGATGGCGCTGGTCGGCGTGCGCGGCGGGCTGGGCGGGTACTACCTGGCCGGCGTGGCCGTGGCCACCGCGCTGGTGGTGTACGAGTTCTGGATCTGCCGCAACCGCGAACGCGGCCCGTGCTTCAAGGCGTTCCTGCACAACAACTGGGTGGGTGCCGCGCTGTTTGCCGGCATCGCCGTGGACCTGGCGCTGCGTTGATCCCAAGGCCTGGTAGAGCCGGCCGCTGGCCGGCTGCACGACCATCCCGATTAGGAAATTGCCGGCCAGCTGCCGGCACTACCGCCTTCCACCACCTGCGGTGATGCCTGGATCTGGTAGAGCCGGCCGCTGGCCGGCTGCACCCGTGCGCGATCCCGAGGTTGCCGGCCAGCGGCCGGCACTACCGTTCTGTGCCGCCTACGACCAATAGGTGGCTGACAGCCCGCACCCCACCGCCCAGAATCGATCCATCGAACCTGGGAGGGTAGGCGATGGCCTCTACGGCAGCAGTACAGGACGGCTGGATGGCGCGCGCAGCGCTGCGTTCGGCCGCCTGGGCGGAAAAGTGGTTCCCCGACGCGTATGTGTTCGCGGTGCTGGGCGTGGTCATCGTCGCGCTGGCCGCGATGGGCTTCGGCTCGACCCCGCAGGCCACCGCGAGCGCCTTCGGTGACGGCTTCTGGAGCCTGATTCCCTTCACCATGCAGATGGCCTTCGTGGTCATCGGTGGCTACGCCGTGGCCACCGCGCCGGTGGTCGCGCGCTTCATCGACTTCCTGGCCCGGGTGCCGCGTACCGGCCGCGGTGCGGTGGTGTACGTGGGCCTGGTCAGCATGCTCGCCTCGCTGCTCAGCTGGGGGTTCTCGCTGGTGTTCGGTGGCCTGCTGGCGCGTGCGCTGGCCCGTCGTACCGAACTGCGCATGGACTACCGCGCCGCCGGTGCTTCGGCGTACCTCGGCCTGGGTGCGGTGTGGGCAATGGGGCTCAGTTCCTCGGCCGCACAGCTGCAGGCCAACCCGGCCAGCATGCCGCCGGGGCTGGTGGAGATCACCGGCGTGCTGCCGTTCACCGAAACCATCTTCCTGTGGCAGTCGATCGCGCTGACCTCGGTGCTGATCCTGGTCTCGCTGCTGATCGCCTGGCTGACGGCACCCGCGGCGGGTAGTGCGCGTACCGCCGAGGAGTTCCCCGGTGCTGCACAGGCCGAGCCGGAACCGCTGCAGCGACGCACGCGCCCGGGCGAATGGCTGGAATACAGCCCGCTGCTGACCGTGCTGCTCTCGCTGCTGGCGTTCGGCTGGCTGTTCAACGAGTTCGCCAACAAGCCGGTGATCACCGCCATCGCCAACCTCAATACCTACAACTTCCTGTTCATCTCGTTGGGCCTGCTGCTGCACTGGCGCCCGCGCAGCTTCCTCAACGCGGTGGCCAAGGCGGTGCCGAGTACCACCGGCGTGCTGATCCAGTTCCCGCTGTACGGCGGCATCGCGATGATCCTCACCCACGCCGCTGGCGGTGACGGGCAGACCCTGGCGCACCGGCTGTCGAGCCTGTTCGTGCACGTGGCCAGCACCGATTCGTTCGCGCTGGTGATGGGCGTCTATTCGGCCGTGCTGGGCTTCTTCGTGCCGTCCGGTGGCGGCAAGTGGATCATCGAGGCGCCGTACGTGATGCAGGCCGCCAACGAACTGAAGGCGCACCTGGGCTGGGCGGTGCAGGTCTACAACGCGGCCGAAGCCCTGCCCAACCTGATCAACCCGTTCTGGATGCTGCCGCTGCTGGGCGTGCTGGGCCTGAAGGCACGCGACATCGTGGGCTTCACCTTCATCCAATTGCTGGTGCACATCCCGCTGGTGCTGGGCCTGTTGTGGCTGCTGGGCATGACCCTGGCGTATGTGCCACCGGTGATGCCGTAGTCCAGTATCCCCGGATCATGCGGCTTCCTACTTTGAAAGCCGCATGGCCAGAACGCGCGCTGCTCAGATTTCATTGGGCTTGTTGCCCAGTGCGGCATCCGCTTCGAACCAGCTTCGCGCAGTATTGCCAACATACTTGGTCAACGCATAGTTGGCCCCTGAGCCGATGACGACTCCGATGCCGAACGGAATGGCTTTTTCCAGCGCCTTGCGGGTAAAGGTGATGCCGATCTTCTTGAAGAGTTCCTTGAGAGCTTGCAACACGGCGCCCTTCAAGTACTGACGGACCATCTTTACGCCAGCATTTGAGGCGATCCGAGTCGACGCTTCGACGCCGAGCTTCTCCAGAGAACCTCCTGCGGCGATGAGAAAAGCCAGGTGCCTGGCGTCTTCGCCATTCACGTCCCATCCATAGGCCTCAGCCAAGCACATGGTCATGTCGACCTGCAGTTTCATGCTGATGCTTGCATCGGCGAGACCACCGCCAACCATTGCCAGAGCCGTACCAATTCCCGGGATGACCCCGGTCAGAGCAGTCGCTCCCCCCGTGGTGGCTGACATCCGGCAATAACGGCTGATGATCTTGTCGGCCACCAACCCTGCAACCTCGTGCTGGCCGCGTGTTGGATCCCGGGAGAGAATCTGGCGCCTGTACTGGGCGACGAGGGCCTTCGCGTCTGCGGGACTGATCGCGATGCTCTCGACCGCTTTGAGGAGGCGAGAGTCACTTGCTTCTGCAACCACGGCGTTCATTTAGACGTTCCTTGTTGATGCTTGGAAAGATGGGCCGTCCATAGCAGCCCGTCCGCAGCCTATCGGCTTCGGGTAGCCATTCTTGAGCGAACGCTCGCGCATTCCGGTGCGCCCTACAGCACTGAATACGTGCTCCTGTCATTACCCCATAAGGACATGCCGAACCCGCATGAATCCTTCAGCGGCTTGTGCCGCAAGGACTTTCGCGTGTTCATTCACGCGCGTACACACAGGTGTAGCCGTCCGCCAACGCGCGATTAACTCTTCGCTGCAGACGATGGCCCCGTCCACCGCATTCCGCGCGTGGCTTTGGAGATCGGACATGGCACAGCAGAACCAGAACCCGAACCAGAAGCAGCAGGGCCAGCAGAACCAGCAGGATCAGCAGCAGGGCCGTGGCCGCGACCAGCAGCAGCAACAGCAGCAGGAACAGCAGCAGCGCAACCAGCGCAATCAGCAGCAAGGTGGGCAGGACGAGGAAGAGTGACGTCGGTACCCACCCTGGGCAACCCCCGAAGCCCCGCCGCGCGCGGGGCTTCGCTTATTCCAGCACGCCGATGCGTTGCAGCACCGGCGCGGCCGACATGTCATTGGGATTGGTGCCGGGCTGATCCTGCGGCACCTCCATGCCCATGCCGCGGTACAGATCGACCCAATGCTGTGCGATCTGCCCGGTCTGCGGATTGCGGAAGTTCATCGGCTGCAGCGCGAACACATGGTGCGCACGGAACGCACGCTCGATGAAGTCGGAACAGTAGTAGCTGTCCTCGTTCAACACATACGACGTGTTGTACGGCTTGCCCAGCATCATGCGCGCGGTGGCGACCGCATCCTTGATCGCCGCCTGCTGCGGTGCCCGCAGGCGATAGACCACGATCTGCCGCTGCTTGGCCCGGGCGTCCTGGCGGAACTCGACCAGCGATTGCCGACGCGCTCCCTTCTCGTCCGCATGCAGTACCTCCCAGCCGTTTGGCGCCACAGCGACCAGGGCCACATGATCGAAGCTGGGCGCGCCCTGCTTGCCGGTGGCATCGTCGATGGCCGCACTGAGGCCGCTGCGGCCGGCGGTGACGAACAGCAGATCGCCTTCGTGGACATCGACGGCCATCGCCAGCGCTGGCCACAGGGCGGGCAACAGCAGGCAGATCATGAGCAGGAGGCGACGCATGGAGAGTCTCGGACAGGCGGAGTGCCGGAATTGTAGGGCGCGCGGTAGCATGGGACGACCCAACCGGATTCAGGATGAGCCCATGCGTCGAAACCGTTCCGCTGCCGTACTGATGCTTGCCTGTGGCGTGGCCCTGGTTGCCTGCACGCCCGAGCCCCAGGTGACGCCCACGGAAGTGGCGCCTGCACATCCCGCGCCGTCGTCCACGGCGGCAGCGGTCCAGCCCGCACCGGTGCCTGCCAGCGGTGAATGCCCCTACTCGCAGTTCGATGCGTTCCTGAAGCACTTCGGCAACGAGATCGCGCTGCAGGAAAAAGCCACCGCCGATCCGCTGCTGGACAGCTACATCGATGCCGAGGCCGAGCCGGAACCGCGCAAGGTGGAAAGCCGCCTGGCGCTGGCCGATGTCGAGTGGCCGGTCATGCCCGATCCCGCCGCGTTGGCCGGGCAGGGCCGCGAGATGCAGGTCAGCACGCTGGCCGATGGGCAACGACAGGTACAGATCCGCACGCCGGACAGCAGCGACCAGCAGACCTACACCTTCGCGCAGTCGCCCTGCTGGACGCTGGTCAAGCGCGAGGATGAGTCGATCTGATGCCTGTCCCGGCACAGGCGCGGCCGGGCGGGGGCTGCTAGGCTCGGAGCCTGATCCAGGCAGGGAGACGCCGATGCGGGTTCGCAGGATGTGCACCATCACCGCCACCATGACTGTCATGCTGGCAATGGCACCCTTCACCGGCGTCCAGGCGCAGTCGCTGCCGGCCGACGATAGCGCCTACTTCGCCAGTGCGGCAGCCGAACAGGCCGCGCGCGGCGAGCTGGGCAAGCGTGTCGAGGCCCTGCAGCAGGCTTCCGCGCTTGCACCTGCGCAACGCTTCCATCAGGCCGAGGCATTGCAGGCGCAGTGCCTGCGCCATCACAGCTATCTGCATCTGCAGGCCGCACGCAATGCCCGTGACCATCGCCCGACGCAGGCGCTGGACCAGGTGATGGGGCTGTGCAGCCGCATCGCCCACACCGGCCGCGCGGCGCTGCGCGAAGCGCCCGCAGACGCGGCGTGGGCAGCACCGTATGCCTTCCTGCGCGCGCGTGCGCTGAAGGACGCTGCAGCACCGGCCAGTACCGCACTGGATGAGGCCGTGGAGGCCCTGGCCGATCCGGCGCTGGACAGTTTCGCACGGCTGCGTGGGCAGATCCTGCGCAGTGCCGAGTACCCGCAGATCGAGCGTGATGGTCGGCACTGGGACACCGGGCACGACAAGCAGGCACTGGCCCAGCAGCAGGACCGCGCGTTGCGGGAAGCGGGCTGGAAGGGTTACTGGCAGGGCCTGCACTCGCGCCGCGAGCCGATGGCCTCGGTGCTGCTGGGCCTGGTGCAGGTGAACGATGCCGCCGCGCGCCTGCAGGGCGATGGTTCTGCACCGGCGCGGGGCTACCAGCGCATGGGCCTGGATGCATCGGCGGTGGATGCTACGCTGCAGGCGATCGGACGCCATGCAGGGGACCGTCGCGCCTACCAGGACATGCTGCTGCGCCACGCCGCACGCTCAGGCATCGATGCGCCGCAGCTCTGGGATACCACGTTGCCCGATGCCGGCTATATGCCGCCGGTACTGACGCTGGCGCAGCTGCGCGACAATGCCGCCGATGCCATGCAGCACCTGGGGCCGGCATACGTCAGTGAGCTGCGTGCGCTGCTCGATCCGGCCAACCGGCGCATGGATCTGGCCACCGAACGTGGTGACCGCAGCCAGGACGCGTTCTCGGTAAGCGCTCCCGGCGTGCCGGCAATGCTGTTCGTTGGCGTGCGCCGTGGTGATCTGGAAAGCGATGTCGAGATCGCCCATGAAGCCGGTCATGCCATGCACGGTGAGTGGATGCAGCGCGGCCATGCCTCGCCGCTGCAGCGCAATGGCAGCCAGTGGCTGACCGAGGCCTTTGCCATCTACAACGAACTGCGCTTCCGCGACCAGCTGTACCAGCAGGCAGAGGACCCGCGGGCCAAGGCCTATTACCTGAAGTCACTGCTGGACGATATGGTGCTGCAGCTGTTCACGTCTTCCGAAGAGGCGCAGCTGGAGCAGTCGATCTACGAGGGCGTGGCGGACAACACGCTGGGTACCGCCGATGACCTGGACGCGTTGACCGGCCGGGTGCTGGCGCGCTTCGGTCAGGACCCGGAGCGCTATCCGCAGCTGTGCAACGGCTGGATCGGCAAGCGCCTGATGTATGACGACCCCAACTATCTGGTGAACTACCTCTATGCAGGGCTGCTGGCCGTGCAGCTGTTCGTGCAGGATCAACGCGACCCGGCAGGGTTCCGTGAACGCTATCTCGCGGTGCTGGGTGAAGGCTTTGATCGTGCGCCGACCGAGCAGGTGGCGCAGTTGCTGGGGCACGCGCCCGATTGGCCGGCGCTGGTTGATGCTGATCTGCAGGTGTTCAACCAGACGGTCGCGCAGCTGCAGGCGCTGCATGCGCGGATCGAGGCAGGGCAGGGCACGTGAAGATGCTGCGCAGGATGACGTGCACCCGGGTCACGGCATGGCTGTTGATGCTGTTGTGCCTGTTGCCGATGGTGGTGATGGCCGGTGCTGCGGTCCCTGCGCTGGATGACCCGGTGGTGGACGCCGCCAACGCACTTTCGGCGGATACCCGCGACATACTGCGCACGCAGGCCCTCAAGTTGCAGGCGCGCACCGGCGCGCAGCTGCAGGTGCTGGTGGTCGACCATGCTGGCGACGAGGGCATCGAGGCCTACGCGCAGCGGGTGTTCGACCAGTGGCAGTTGGGCCGCGAAGGCGTTGACGATGGCGTGCTGCTGCTCGTGGCCGTGCAGGACCGCCGTGTACGCATCCAGACCGGTTACGGTCTGGAGGGCGCGATTCCAGATGCCTATGCCGCCCGCATCATCGACAAGGCGATCGTGCCGCGTTTCCGCGATGGCGACCTTGACCAGGGCCTGCTGGATGGAACGAAGGTCGTGGTCGCGCTGATCGATGGCGAGGACCTGCCGGCCTGGGAAGCGCCATCGATGCGCGACGTGCTGCCGGCCGGTTGGCGCAGCGCGGACTCCGTGGTTGCACTGACGCTGCTGGCCGGCTTCCTTGCGGGTCTGTGGCGCTCACCGCCCTCGGCGCCCGCGGCCAGGATGCCGGACGACCTCGCACGCAGGCATCGCGAGCGCCAGCGTGGAGCGCCACGCGAGGTCACCACGCCGCAGGCGCGCCCGAAGCGATTGCCGGCCTGGGGTCGCCCGCTGCTGGTGACGGCTGTGGTAGCCGCGGGTCTGCTGTCGGCGGCTATGTGGGCGCCACGCCAGGCATTGGCAGCGGTCTGCCTCGTATTGGCGTTGTGCGTACCGGTGGCGAGCCTGCTTGGCTGGTGCTGGCGCCGCAGCCGAGGTGTGCGCGTGGTGCTGCTCGGCATGCTCGGGGTCAGTTCGGGGTTCTTGGTGGTGATGATGCTGCGTGGCCAGTTGCCGCCCAGTCTGGCCCTGCACACGTTGCTGGACCTGGCGGCAGGCATCGTAGCCATGCTGCTGTTCTTCCTCGTGCAGGCGTGCCGCGCGCGCTGGCACAAGGACCGCAGCAGCTTCGGGGTGAGGTTCGCAGTGCTCTTGCTGCTGACCGCTGGCTACGCGCTCTTCGCACTGCTGGCCATTGATCGCGCCGACCCGGTGGCACGCCTTGCCGCGACGATCGGGTGGAGTGCCGGCACGGTCGTGCTGTACTTCGCCTGGATTTTCACCATGCTGCCCGGTGAGAAGGCACGCGGCAGCCGCAGATCATCCGTCGGCCACCGCAGTGCGTCCAGCAGCCCGTCGTCAAGTTCGTCTGCGAGCAGCTCCAGCAGCTGGTCCGGAGGCGGCGGCCGCAGCGGCGGAGGTGGTGCGTCGGGCAGCTGGTAGTTCAGGCTGCCTGTACCCGCCAGCCGAGCACAACGTCCTCCACGACACCGGGGCCAGCCACGTCGCCGACCTGCAGCAACAGCCCCTGCGCATTGGGCAGGTCCTTCTGCTCGGGAAACCACCGTCGATCGGCCGCGACCACGATCAGCAGGCCCTCGTCGTCGCCCATCGGTGCGAACTGCGGCGAAGCCGGGCTGATCGGCTGCAGGCCGAAACGTTGGTTGGACAGTTCGCGTACGGCCTCGACATCGCGGCTGGGCAGGCCGACTTCGCTCAGGCAGGTCAGCTCGCTGCCATGGAACACGCCTTCGCGAGCGCTGGCCGGCAGGCGGCGGCGGCCGATCAGTTCAAGGATCAGGCCGTCCGGGCCGGTGAAGTACACCGACTGCGACTGCCAGCTGCTCTCCAGCGCGAAGTAGTCCAGCCCCGCCGGATTGCGCTGCAGCGGCGTGCGCTCACGCAACCACGTCATTGCCTCGCTGAAGCGGTTGTCCGGCACGTTGAAGGCCAGATGCACGCCACCCACCGGACGCCCCGCCGCAGGCTGAAGTTCGAGGGTGCTCCAGCCGATGTGCACATGGTTGCCGACCACGCGCTGCTGCAGCACATCGTGGAAATATGTGGCCACGGAAGCGACGTCGGATACCGGCAGAGTGAGGTGCAGCAGGCGCATGATCGATTCTCCGTGGACGCGCCCACTGTAGCGCCGGGCGATGCCCGGCGGCCACTAGCGCAGCGAATGGTTGAAGAACCGTATTGCCGCGTCCGCTGCCTGCGCGTGGGTCTGCGCCTTCGGCACCGATGTGCTGCACAGGTCCTGCAGCCTCTGTTGTCCGGCCGGGGTGCATGCGGCGAGGAAATCGTAATGGCCGACACCTGGCAGCACCTGCAGTGCAGCGGCCGCAATCACCGCACGCGCAGCCTCGCCATTGGTCTGTGGTGGCGCGATCGTGTCCGCCTGGCCCAGTACGATCGACACCGGCTGTTTCAGCGAGGAGAGCTGCTCGGGCGCAAAGGCCTGCACGATTGCCGGCGCCAGCAGGAACACCGCGCGCACGCCGGGAATGGCGCGTGCGTCGTTGGCGTGGGACATCCATGGTGACAGCTCGGGCGACGCCGCAGCGGCAACGCGCGCCTCCATCGTGTGCGTTGCCGCCTCCTGTTGGGGCCGGCAGACGCCGTCATCCGGATGTGCGGTGCAGAAGTCCCGCAATCGCTGCAGGTCCGGTCGCGCACCGGCTGCCAGCAGCGCGGTGTAGCCACCGGCCGAGAAGCCGGCGACCCCCAGGCGCTCAGGATCGACATGCGGGCCCAGCACCGGATCAGCTTGCACGGCCGCCAGTGCGGCACGCAGGTCATCGGCGCGCAACCAGGTCAGAAGGCTGCCGGGCAGGGTCATGGTGTCAACGCCGTTGTTGCCTGGATGATCCACCGCAATCACCAGATATCCGGCCCGCGCCAGCGCCGTGCCCAGCCAACCCATCATGCGCGCGCTGCCGCCGTTGCCATGCGAGAGCAGCAGGGTCGGCAGGCGATCACCCGCGACCGGCGCATCCTTGGCCGACCGGCCGGCGTCGAACAGCGGCGCGTCGGGTGGACCGATGGTCAGCGCGTTTTCGCGGCTGCCGGCCTGTGCCGGATACCAGACCGTGTAGCGCAGCGCGTCGCGGTGCCCTGCGTCGCGCACGGCGGCGCTGGCCAGCGTCGTCGTGCCGTGGCGCTCGCCGGCGACGCCGCTTTCGCGCGCGGCGCCGACGCTCGCGAACGCCAGCAGCATTCCTCCCAGCACAGCAGCGGTCATGCGCATCTTCAACTCCTTGTCAGTGGGGACGTTCTTCCACCGGCAGCCAGATCTCCACGCCGCCGTTGCCGCTGTGCTCGTCGAACCGGGCGTCGTAGCGCTCCAGGTCCGGCGCATCGGCAAGGCTCAGGTTGGACGCAGGGAGATAATGATCCAGCAACCAGAACCAGGTCGAGCGGATGGCCGAGATGTGTCCGCCGTGCCAAGCCACCAGGTAGCGGCGCGCCGGGATGTCCACGCGTCGCCAGTGCGCAGGCACGCTCGGCACCGTGCTTGCCGGTAGTGCCGCAATGTAGTCGAAGCCACCATCGTCATCACTGTTGCAGCACACGCCGAAGCTGACCGGTGCCGGCGTCGGCCACTCGCGGTTGAGCTGGGCCCATTGGCCCGGAATCGCGCCGCTGCTGTCGCGGGTGTGCCGCATGCCGACGCCTGCCAGCTGGAACGCGGGCGTATCGAGCAGCCGGGGGGCTTCAATGCAGGCTGACGGGGCCTCGTCCAGGCGGATCGCCTGCACCAGCGTCAGCCCATCGGTGCCCTGTTCGCGTACCCGTTCCGGTGTCTGCCCGAACTGTTCGCTGAAGGCGCGGGTGAAGGCAGCATGGGTGGTGTAGCCGGCCCCCAGCGCCACCTGCAGGATGTCGCCCGCGCCGTTGGCCAACCGCTGCGCGGCAGCGGTCAGGCGGCGCCCGCGCAGGTAGCGCACCACCGAGGTGCCGGTGCGGGCCTGGAACAGGCGTGACAGATGAAACGGCGACAGGCCGGCCGCAGCGGCGATATCGGCCAGCGCCAATGGCTGGTCCGCATGGGTTTCGATGTACCACAACGCCTTGCCTGCCGCGCTCATCCTGCCGTTCCCCGCATCCAATGCCGGCACAGTAGCGGATCGGCAGGCGCGGCGTTTAGCAGTTCTTGCGCTGCCGGGCTTTGCGTCTGCCTGCGTACCGGCAACAATGCGTGCTTCATGGACGTGATGGGGGGCAGGGGAGATGCGATCGACGACGGGGGATGCCAGGCCAGCGGAGCCCGGCCGATGATCGAGATGATCGAAATGCTGCTTGCCCTCTGGGTACTTCCCAGTCTGTTGACCCTGGCGCTGATGCTGCTGATGTTGTTCGGCGCGCCACGGTGGCGCGGCAACCCCTGGGTGTACCGTGTCGGCTTCGCGTTGCTGGGCGGGTTTCTGACACCGACGTTGTTGGGGGCCGGTCACGGTGGGTTGCCGTGCGCGACTATCGGCGGGCTGGTGATGATACTGACGCAGCTGCAATGGATCGGCGATCTGCAGGTCGACTTCATGGGGATCGGGATTCGCAACAGGGGCATCTGGATCATGTCCACCCCCGCCTTGGTGGTGTTCGCCGCCATGATGTTCGTTCCGCTGCGAACGGCACGGCCGGCCCGTTTCGGCTTTGGCGACGACGCCAACGGCTAGCCGCTGTGTGCGGGGATGGGGCGTGGGTCTGCATTGCCACCCATGCATGGCGTGGATCTACGGATGAGCCCTGGCAGGGGCCAACCTTGGTTGGCGCATCAAGCTGTCGTACTGACGTCATGCCTCCTTCACACATCGCGCCGAGACTGCGCGCCTTGTCCAGGCCTGTTGTGTGCGCACAGGTGCTGGCCCTGTCGCGTCCTCCCGGAGCCCTGCCGTGCATCGTTCGAAGCTTTCGCGTTCCATCCTCCTTGCCCTTTCCATGGCCAGCGCAGGAGGCGCGATCGCAGCGGAGGCCGATGCGGTCGATGCCGCCGGCGGCAGCCGCGCCGCGCCCACCCAGCTCGACGCGATGCTGGTCACCGGTACCCGCGCGTCCAACCGCACCCAGTTCGAAACGCTGGTGCCGGTGGACGTGTTCAGCAAGGAAGACATCAGGTCCGTCGAATCCACCGACCTGAAGGACGTGCTGGCCCAGCTGGTGCCGTCGTTCGTGGTGCAGCGCCTGCCGATGGCGGACGGCCAGGTGTTCGTGCGTCCGGCGACGCTGCGTGGCCTGTCGCCGGACCAGACCCTGGTGCTGGTCAACGGCCGCCGCTTCCACCGCAGCGCGCTGCTCGGCAACCGTGGTGCACAGGCCGCTGACCTGGCACAGATTCCAACCAGCGCGATCAAGCGCATCGAGGTGCTGCGTGATGGCGCGTCGGCGCAGTACGGCTCGGACGCCATCGCCGGCGTCATCAACATCATCCTGGAGGATGGGCCGGGTAGCGAGATCACCGCCGGCTACTCGCAGTACGCGCAGGGCGACGGTGCTTCGCGCGATTTCAGTGCACGCACCGGCTGGTCGCTGGGCGACTATGGCAGCCTGGTGCTGTTCGCCGAATCGTCCACCTCCGACGCCACCTCGCGCACCCGCCAGCGCCCCGATGCCATCGCCTTCCAGGCCGCGCATCCGGAGCTGGAGGTGCCCAACCCGGTGCAGCGCTGGGGCCAGCCGGAACTGGAAAGCCGCCGCGTCGGCTTCAACGTAAAGGCCAACGCCAGCGATACGCTGGAGCTCTATACCTTTGGCCTGTACAGCCACAGCGATGGCGTCAGCGATTTCAACTGGCGCAACCCGGACACCACCACCGGCGCGTACCGCACCACCGCCATCTTCCCGGGCTGGAACCTGCGCTCGCTGTATCCGGTCGGCTTCAGCCCGCAGTACGGCAACGTGCAGAACGACCTGCAGCTGGTCGGTGGCCTGCGCGGCGAGATCACGCCGAAGCTGCGCTGGGATGTCAGCGCCTCGTATGGCCGCAACGCCATCGACTATCGCCTGAAGAACTCGATCAATGCCTCGCTCGGTCCGGCCAGCCCGACCGACTTCGATCTCGGCCGCCTCACCCAGACCGAGAAGAACGCCAACGCCGACTTCAACTACGAATGGGACGTGGCTGCGCTGTCCAAGCCGATCAACGTCGCCTTCGGTGGCGAGTTCCGCCAGGAAACCTACCAGGTGCGCGCCGGTGATCCGGCCTCGTACGCGGTGGGTCCGGGCGCGGCCGCGGGCCTGGAGGCCAACTCCAATGGCGCGCCGGGCTTCTCGGCCAGCCAGGCCGGGCAGTGGAGCCAGCGCAGCAAGGCCGCCTACGTGGACATGGAAGTGCCGCTGGGCGAGCGCTGGAGCATCGGTGCAGCCAGCCGCTATGAGGACTTCTCCAGCTTCGGCAGCACACTGGACGGCAAACTGTCGGCGCGCTTCGCGATCACCCCGGACGTCGCCCTGCGCGGCACCGTGTCCACCGGCTTCCGCGCGCCGACGCCGGCGCAGCTCAACACCACCAGCACCACCCAGGGGTTGGATACGCGCACGCTGCAGATCTTCACCAGCGGCCGCCTGTCGCCGAACGATCCGCTGGCGCAGCTGCTCGGTGCCAGGCCGTTGAAGCCGGAAGAATCGCGTACCGCATCGCTGGGCCTGACCTGGCGCACCGACCTGGGCCTGTCCGGCTCGGTGGATGTCTACCAGATCAAGCTCACCGACCGCTTCAGCCAGTCGGCCAGTTTCGCCATTCCGGCCGGTACGCCCAATCCGCTGGGCTATACCTCGGTGAACTACTTCACCAACGACTTCGACACCACCACCACCGGCGTGGACGTGGTCGGCAACTACCTGCGCGACCTCGGCGCGGGCCGCATGACGCTGACCCTGGCCTACAACTACAACCGCACCCGCGTGGACAACGGCAGCACCTCGGTGGCCACCAACGAGACCCAGCGCGTGCTGTTCGAAGATCGCCTGCCCGAGCACAAGGGCAGCTTGACCGGCAGCTGGGACATCGGTGCCTGGTCGCTGATGGCGCGCATGCGCTACTACGGTGCCTGGACCGATTCCAGCGGCAATGCGGTGGGCGATATCTACCAGCGCTTTGGTGCGATGAGCTTCCTCGACCTGGCCGTCGGCTATCGCATCAACGAACATCACAGCCTGCGCGTGGGTGCCGACAACGTGTTCGACCGCTATCCGGACGAAGCCACCTTCCAGGCCAGTCGCGGCCTGGTCTACTCGCGCAACGCGCCGTACGACACCGACGGTGCCAACCTGTACGCACAGTACCGGCTGAGCTTCTGATGGACCGCAACCGCCGCGTCCTGTTGCGTGCCGGTGCACTGCTGCCGGCTGCAGCTGCGCTGTCTTCACTGCCCGCCATGGCTGCCGCGGGTTACGCTGCGTCCATGCAGATTCCCGCAACGACCGTAGCGCCGGACGCGCTGGCCCGCGATGAAGGCTACTGGGCCGCCGTGGCCAGCCACTTCGACATCACCGATGAAGTGAACCACCTGGAGAACGGCTACTGGGGCGCGATGGGCCGCGAGACGCTGGCCAGCTACCAGCGCCACACCGCCGAGGTGAACCGTGGTAACGCCTGGTACGGCCGTCATGAGTTCCCGGTGCAGTACATGGCGGTGCAGCGGCAGGTGGCCGAACTGCTGGGCGTGGGCGCCGACGAGATCGCACTGACCCGTGGCGCCACCGAAGCGATGCTGGCGCTGATCGGTGGCTACAACCGCCTGCGGCCCGGCGACCAGGTGCTGTACGCCGACATCGACTACGACAGCATGATCGGTGCGATGCGTTGGCTGCAGCAGCGCCGTGGCGTGCAGGTCGAGCGCATCACGCTGCCGGTGGTGCCCGACCATGCGCAGATCCTGCAGGCCTACGAGGCCGCGTTCGCGCGGCTGCCACGCCTGAAGCTGGTGCTGCTGACCCAGGTCAGCCATCGCCATGGGCTGGTGCTGCCGGTGGCCGAGATCGCCGAGCGTGCACGCGCACGCGGTATCGACGTGATCGTCGATGCGGCGCACGGGTTCGGCCAGATCGACTACGCGGTGCCGCAGCTCAAGGCCGATTTCGTCGGCATCAACCTGCACAAGTGGATCGGCGCACCGGTCGGTGTCGGCGCGATGTACGTGCGCAGGGGCCGCGTTGCGGACCTCGACCCGTACATGGGCGAGACCGACGACGGCCGCGTGGGCAGCCGCGTACATACCGGCACGGTCAACTTCGCCGCTTACCTGGCACTTCCGGAGGCGATTGCCCTGCACCAGCGCATCGGTGCGGACAACAAGCAGGCGCGCCTGCGTTACCTGCGCGAGCGCTGGACGCTGCCGGCGCGGCAGATGGCGCACATCGAAGTGCTGTCTTCGCCGGATCCGGCGTTGGCGAGTGCATTGGCCAGCTTCCGCCTGCGCGGGCGCACCAGCGTGGCTGACAACATCGCGCTGCAGAAGCGCCTGTTGGATGAGCATCGCGTGTTCACCACCCATCGCGACGGCTTGGACTCCGGCGCCTGCGTGCGGGTGACGCCGTCGGTGTTCACCCGGCCGCAGCAGATGGATGCGCTGGTGAAGGCGCTCTCCGCCTTGGCCTGACCCTGCTTTGGTGGGTGCCAACCTTGGTTGGCACATTCCAACCGTGCCGGGGAATCTTCCGCCGGCCAGCGGCCGGCGCTACCGATCGGGTGGGTGCCAACCTTGGTTGGCACATTCCAACCGTACCGGGGAATCTTCCGCCGGCCAGCGGCCGGCACTACCGGTCGGGTGGGTGCCAACTGTTGGTTGGCACATTCCAACCGTGCTGAGGAATCTTCCGCCGGCCAGCGGCCGGCACTATCGGTCGGGTGGGTGCCGACCGTTGGTCGGCACATTCCAACCGTGCTGAGGAATCTTCCGCCGGCCAGCGGCCGGCACTACCGGTCGGGTGGGTGCCGACCGTTGGTCGGCACATCCCATTCCAGGGCTACCGCTCGATCGCCGGCAACGCGTCCGACAACAACAACCGGTCAATCCGTTGCAGCGCACTTTCCAGCTGCCGGCGATCGGCCGCCAGCCCCAGCGACAGCCGCACGCCGTTCTGATGCTGCACCCCCGGCGGGCAGAACGCCGATGAGGGCGCGATCGCCAGCCCCTGCAGCTGTGCGGTACGCACCAGGGTGGCGTCAGTCCATGGCGCTGGTACCCGGCACCAGGCATGCAGGCCTTCGGCGCGCAGCAGCAGCGAAGGCGCCAGCAGGTAGCGCGCCATGCGCATGCGCTCGTGCGCTTCGCTGCGCACCTGCGCCAGCAGCGATTGCGCCGAACCATCCAGCAGCAGCTGGCTGGCCAGCGCCGCCACCAGCGGATGCCCCATCAACCGGGTGGCGCGCAAGGCCGAAGCCATCGCCTCGGCGTGCGCAGCGCTTGGGCACTGCACGAACGCAGTGCGCAGGCCGGGGCTGATCACCTTCGACAGCGTCGCCACGTAGAACACATGGCGCGGTGCCAGCGCCGCCAGCGGTGTCTGTGCATCCTCGGCGAGGTGCCAGTAAGGATCGTCTTCGATCGCCAGCAGGCCTTCCCTCTCCAGAACACGCGCCAGCGCTTCGCGCCGCTGCAGCGGCAGGCTCAGCGCGGTCGGGTTCTGGCAGGTGGGGTTGAGATAGACCAACCGCGCGCCGCTTTCGCGTGCCAGCCGGGCCAGCGCATCGGGGCACATGCCGTGTTCGTCGCTGTCCACCGGCAGCAGCCGCCGGCCCAGTGCGGCGGCGGCCTGCAGCAGGCCCGGATAGACCAGCGCATCGCAGAGGATCGCATCATCGTCGCGGCCCTGGCTGACCAGGATCGCGGCAAGCGCCACCTGCGCGCCTTCGGTCAGCAACAGGCTGGCATCCTCCACCGCGCCCAGCATCGGTTGCAGCCAGCGCGCTGCCGCGTGGCGGTCGGTGGGATTGCCGCCGCCCAGGTGGTAGGTCATCAGGTTCGGCGCGTTGCTGCGCGCAAGCACGGCGGCGGCACCGCGGCGCAGGGTTTCGGCCAGCGCATCGGCATCGGGCACCGGCGGCACGTTCATGCTCAGGTCCACCACCTGGTCGAAGCCGGCCTTGGGTGGTGCGATGAAACTGCCTTGTGGCCCGCGCGCCTCGATCAGGCCGCGCTTGCGCGCTTCGTCGAACGCCCGCGTTACCGTGGTCAGGTCGACGCCGAGCTGCTGCGCCAACGCACGCTGCGAGGGCAGGCGTTGTCCTGGTGCAAGCCCACCGCGACGCACCGTGCGCTCCAGCGAATTGACGATGCGCAGGTAGATCGGCCCGTTGTGCGCGAGCACGTCCTGCACCCATTCGCGGGCTGCGACATCCGGTCGCGGCATGTACGGAGCATGTCGGGGCGTATCGTTGCTTCCAACGGCGGGAGCCTGTCCATAACCATCGGTCGGTTCGGACAGGTGACCGCCGTTGTTGCTTGTGGCGGCCACAGCGGCCAGCGTCAGTGGTGTCATTGCGCGTCCTCAGCGCTTGGCCTGCCAGGGGCAGTAGCAGCCCACGGCAAGCAGTCCTTTCGGGCGCACGGTTTCGCCGCGCACCAGTCTGTCCAGCAGTGGTTCGACGAAGCTGTTGGCCGAGTTGCAGACCATGCCGATGCTGTACGGGCCGGCATAGGCGAGGTGGCCCTGCCGGTCCCAGATCGCCACGGCAGGGCTGGCCGGGATGTGTTCGATGCCGTCGATGGTCGGCAGGTTGATCACCTTGTTGCGCAGCGGCTCAGGCAGTTCGCCCTGGGTACCGGGGCGGCGGATCGCATAGAAGTCGATGCCGGCGCGGCGGTACATGCTGATCAGGTAGCTCAGGTGTGCGCCGGTTTCGCGGTTGCAGACGGCACACGCCGGGTCCCAGAAGTGCACCACGCGGATGCGGCCGGTATCACCGGCCAGATCGGACGGCAGGCGCAGCTGCGAGTCGTCGAAGACGATGGCCTGTTCGGTGAACGTCGACTGCGCGCTGTAGCCGAAGTACTGCCACAGCGCAGCCGCCACGCCGGCCATGAACAGGCAGGCGAGGGCGATCATCGTCGGCAGCAGCCAGCGGCGGCGTGGCGCGGCTGCGCCCATCAGGACGCGTCCCCGCCGAACTTGTGCACGTACTGCTTGCGCATCTCGCGGCAGGAGTCGGCCTGCGCGCGACGCTGGATCTCGCTACGCGACGGATCCTCGCTGCGCTGCACGCATTGCTCGATGGCGTGGCGCTCGGCGGCCTGCACATCCACGGTCTGCGGCTGCAGGCAGACCCAGGCCAGCGCGGCCAGCATCAACACCACAAAGCCACCACAGCCGGCCATTACCAGGTGGAACTTCAGTCTCTCGGCGCGCATCGACGCACGTCCCTTCATCCATACATTGCATACAAAATATCATCTTGTATGGATGAGGCGCCATGCGCCCGGTTCAGACGATGGCGTTGTGCCGGGCCCCGGGGGCCTCAGACAGGATCTCGTTCAGTTTGGCCAGCGCCCCGGCCAGCGCATCCTGGTCAACTGCGCCGCCCAGCGACAGGCGGATGGCGTTGCCCGGTGGCGGTTCCTCCACGCTGAAGGCGTCCGAGCTGGCGATGCCCAGACCCTGTTCCTGTGCGGCCTGGATCAGCCGGTACTGGTCCAGCCGCGGCGGTAGCGGCAGCCATACGTGCAGGCCGGCCGGGTGCGCCCGCGCGCGGGACGGCAGGTACTGCGCGGCAATCGCCTGGCGCTCGCGCAGCTCCTGCTGGAAGCGCTGCACCATGTCCTGGGCCTGGCCGCTGCGGATCCACTGCGACGCCACCGCCACCATCGACTGGGTCGGCATCAGCGCGATCGCACGCAGGGCGTCCAGCACCGGTTCCATCGGTTCGCCGCCCGGCACCACCAGGTAGGCGGTGCGCAGGCCCGGTGCCAGGCACTTGGACAGGGTGGAGATGTAATACACCGGGCAGCCGGCGTCGCGGTGGGCGGCCAGCGGCGGTGCGGCGTCCCCGGCCAGCAACCAGTAGGGATCGTCTTCGATCACGGTCAGATCGTGGCGCTTGGCAACCGCCAGCAGGGCCTGCCGGCGTTGTGCCGACATCGTCGCCGTGGTCGGGTTCTGGATGGTCGGTACCAGGTACAGCAGGCGCGGGCGGCGCAGCTGGCAGGCCTCTTCCAGCGCTTCGGGCAGCATGCCTTCGGCGTCCATCGCCACCGGCACCACACCCCGCTGCAGCACGCGCGCGGCGGCCAGCAGGCCCGGGTAGGTCAGCTGCTCGGCAGCGATCAGCTCGCCCGGCTGGGTGCGGGCCAGGATCAGTGCGCACAGTGCGGTCTGCGCGCCGGGGCAGATCACCACCTGGTCGGCACCCACCGTGCCCAGCACCGGTGACAGCCACTGCACGGCGGCGGCGCGGTCCTCGCGGGTGCCGGCGCCGACGTGGTAGCTCATCAGTTCGCCCTGGCCCAGCTGCTGGCCCACGTGCTGGAAACCGGCCTCCATGCACTGTGCGAACGGCGCGCTGCCCAGCAGCGGCGGGATGTTCATGCTCAGGTCCACCGAGGTGCTGCGGTTGCCGGCCGACAGCGCGATGAAGGTGCCGCCGGCGCCCTGCGCATCCAGCAGGCCAGCCTGGCGCAGCTCGGCAAAGGCCCGGGTGACCGTGGTCAGGTCCACGCCCACCTGCTGGGCCAGGTCGCGCTGCGGCGGCAGCCGGTCGCCCGGACGCAGCACGCCGTCATCCACTGCCTCGCGCACCTGCTGGGCGATCTGCAGGTACAGCGGGCCAGCGCCCTCGCGGAAGGGGCGAACCCAGGTGCGATTGGGGTGTTTCAGGCGGCGGCCGGCGGCAGGTGGCGTCATCGGTCAGTTTTTCCATACGTGCAGATGCACAAGTCCATACAATGATGTATCTTGTATGGGCTTGATTGGAGTGGATCGCTCTCTTGTAGGCGATCTCGTACCCACAGTGTAGCCGCTCCACGCCCGGGCGCTGCGCGCAGGCGAGCCGGTCAAGCGCGCTTCTTCAACAGGGTTGACCTCCAATGAATATCTGCTGGAACCGCATCCGCCTGGCGCTGGTCGCCCTGGCCTGCGTCGGCCTGTCGGGCTGTGACTGGGTGCTGCTGGATTCGAAGGGCATGGTCGGGCTCGCCCAGCGCGACCTGATCCTGATCTGCATCGGCCTGATGCTGATCGTGGTGATACCGGCCATCGTGCTGACCTTCGTATTCGCCTGGCGCTTCCGCGCCGGCAACACCAAGGCGAAATACACGCCGGACTGGTCGCATTCCACCAAGGTGGAGATCGTGGTCTGGGGCGTGCCGCTGCTGATCATTGCCGGCCTGGCCGTGATCGTGTGGAAGTCGACCCACGAACTGGACCCGTACAAGCCGCTGGACGTGGCCGGTGAGCCGCTGCACGTGGACGTGATCGCCACCGACTGGAAATGGGTGTTCGTCTATCCGGACCTGGGCATCGCCACGGTCAACCAGCTCAACTTCCCGGCCAACCGCCCGCTGGCGTTCAACATCACCTCCAACTCGACGATGAATACCTTCTTCATCCCGCAGCTGGGTGGGCAGATCTACGCGATGGCCGGCATGCGCACGCAGCTGCACCTGATCGCCAACGAGCCCGGCCAGTTCCGTGGCATGTCCGGCAACTACAGCGGGCATGGCTTCTCGAACATGAAGTTCATTGCCACCGCCAGCAGCAACGAGGAGTTCGAGCGCTGGGTGGCCGAGGTACGCAGCGCACCACAGGCGCTGGACTTCAACCAGTTCAAGGCGCTGGCCGCACCGTCGAAGAACGCGCCGGTGCAGCACTTCTCCAGCGTCGAACCGCTGCTGTTCAAGAAGGTCATCGACCAGTTCATCGGCGTCGGTGAGAACACCGCTGCTGCGTCCCCGGCGGGTGCTGCCGGTGGTGCCCAGGTTTCCCAGGAGTAACGAACATGTTGGGTAAATTGACGTGGGAGGCCGTGCCGCTGCACGAGCCGATCGTCGTGGTCACGCTGGCGGCCATGGTGCTGGGTGGCCTCGCGCTGCTTGGCGCGGTGACGTACTTCAAGCTATGGGGCGTGCTCTGGCGCGACTGGTTCACCACCGTGGACCACAAGAAGATCGGCATCATGTACGTGGTAGTGGCGCTGGTCATGCTGGTGCGTGGCTTCGCCGACGCGCTGATGATGCGCGCGCAGTTGGCCGCGGCCGGGCCAGGCAGTGATGGCTTCCTGCCACCGGAGCACTACGACCAGATCTTCACCGCGCATGGCGTGATCATGATCTTCTTCGTGGCCACCCCGTTCGTGGTCGGCCTGATGAACATCATCGTGCCGCTGCAGATCGGCGCACGCGACATGGCGTTCCCGTTCCTCAACGCCTTCAGCTTCTGGATCTTCGTGGTTGGCGCTGCGCTGATGATGATCTCGCTGGGCGTTGGCGAGTTCGCCATGACCGGCTGGGTGGCCTATCCGCCGCTGTCGGGCATCGAGTTCAGTCCGGGCGTAGGCGTGGACTACTACATCTGGGCGTTGCAGGCCTCGGGCATCGGCACATTGCTGACCGGCGTCAACCTGTTCATCACCATCCTGCGCATGCGTGCGCCGGGCATGACCCTGATGAAGATGCCGGTGTTCACCTGGACGGTGCTGGTCACCAGCGTGATCATCATCGCCGCCTTCCCGATCCTGACCGTGGCGCTGGGTGCGCTCACCCTGGACCGCTACCTGGACTTCAACTTCTACACCAACACGTTGGGTGGCAACCCGATGATGTACGTGAACCTGGTGTGGGCCTGGGGCCACCCGGAGGTGTACATCCTGGTGCTGCCGGCGTTCGGCATCTTCTCTGAAGTCACCGCCACGTTCGCGCGCAAGAAGCTGTTCGGCTACAAGTCGATGGTGGGCGCCACGCTGGCGATCGGCATCCTGTCGTTCATCGTCTGGCTGCACCACTTCTTCACCATGGGCTCGGGTGCCAGCGTCAATGCCTTCTTCGGCATCATGACGATGATCATCGCCATCCCCACCGGGGTGAAGATCTTTACCTGGCTGTTCACCATGTACGGCGGCCGCGTCGAGTTCAGCGTACCGATGCTGTGGACCATCGCCTTCCTGGTCACCTTCACCATCGGTGGCATGACCGGCGTGCTGCTGGCCATCCCGGGCGCGGACTTCCTGCTGCACAACAGCCTGTTCCTGGTCGCCCACTTCCATAACACCATCATCGGCGGCGCGCTGTTCGGCTACCTGGCCGGCTTCGCCTACTGGTTCCCGAAGGTGTTCGGCTTCACCCTCAACGAGCGCCTGGGCAAGTGGTCGTTCGCCTGCTGGGTGATCGGCTTCTACCTGGCCTTCATGCCGCTGTACATGCTGGGCTTCATGGGCATGACCCGCCGCATGAACCAGTACGACAACCCGGCGTGGACGCCGTACCTGATCGCCGCCTTCATCGGTGCACTGTTCGTGTTCGCGGGCATCATCCTGATGCTGGTGCAGATCTACGTGAGCGTGCGCGACCGCAAGCGCAACCTGGACCTGACCGGCGACCCGTGGAACGCACGCACGCTGGAATGGGCCACGCCGTCGCCGCCGCCGTTCTACAACTTCGCCGTGGTGCCCAAGGCCGATGAGCTGGATGCCTTCCACGAAGCGAAGAAGCGCGGCCTGCCGCCGCCGCCGAAGACGTACGCCCCGATCCACATGCCGAAGAACACCGGCGTGCCGCTGATCCTCAACATCTGGATCCTGGTGCTGTGCTTCGCCCTGGTCTGGCACATCTGGTGGATGGCCGCAGCCAGCTTCATCGCGATGATCGTGACCCTGATCGTGCGGTCCTACGATGAGGACGTGGATTACTACGTCAGTTCCGAAGAGGTGGCGCGCACCGAAGCGGCCAACCTTGCCAAGCTGAAGGAGGTACGCGCATGAACCTGTTGACCCGCCCGGAGCTGGCCAGCGACACGCAGGCGCACGAGGACCACCACGAGCACGACCATGGCCACGAACAGGGCGGCATGAAGGTGTTCGGCATGTGGGTCTATCTCATGTCCGACCTGGTGCTGTTCGGTTCCCTGTTCGCCTCGTACGCGGTGCTCAGCACCGCCTACGCCGGCGGCCCCACCGGCAAGGACCTGTTCTCGTTGCCGTTCGTGATGGCCGAGACCTTCCTGCTGCTGGTCTCCAGCATCACCTACGGCCAGGCCGTTCTGGCCATGCATCGCCACGATGCCTCGGCGGTGCTGCGCTGGCTGGGCGTGACTTTCGTGCTCGGTGCCTCGTTCATCGGCATGGAGATCTACGAGTTCTCGCACCTGATCCACGAAGGCGCGGGCCCGAGCACCAGTGCCTACCTGTCGGCGTTCTTCGCGCTGGTCGCCACCCACGGCCTGCACGTGGCCAGCGGCCTGATCTGGATGGCGGTGGTCATGCACCAGGTCTACCGCCGTGGCCTGACCCCGACCAACATCACCCGCGTGTCGTGCCTGAGCCTGTTCTGGCACTTCCTGGACCTGGTGTGGATCTGCGTCTTCACCTTCGTCTACCTGATCGGAGCCTTCTGACATGGCCCACGTCGAAACCTCGCGCGCCGGCAATGCGCACGGCTCCACCAAGTCCTACCTGATCGGTTTCGTGCTGTGCGCGCTGCTGACCGTGGTGCCGTTCGCACTGGTGATGAATCCGGTGCTGTCGCGGCCGCTCACGCTGTTCCTGCTGGTCGGCTTCGCAGTGGCGCAGATCCTGGTGCAGCTGGTCTATTTCCTGCACATGGACCGCAAGTCCGAAGGTGGCTGGAACCTGGCCAGCTTCGTGTTCACCCTGGTGATCCTGTTCATCGTCGTCGCGTTGTCGGTCTGGATCATCTGGAGCATGCACTACCACATGATGATCAACTGAGCTGGCGAACCGTGAAAGGCATTGCGTTCCCCCATCGTGGCCTGCGCCTGGCCGCAGGCCTGCTGCTCGGCCTGCTGGCCGGCTGCAGCGCGCAGTCGCGCATGGACTTCTATGCGAAGGACATCGCCTGCGAAGAACTTGGCCAGCATTGGTCGATGCCCGACAGCCACGGCACCGTGCGCGGCCCGAAGGACCTGCAGGGGCAGGTGACCTACCTGTTCTTCGGCTTCACCAGCTGCCCGGACGTGTGCCCGACCACGATGGTCGAGCTGAGCCAGGTCAAGCACCTGATGGGCAAGGATGCCGATCAGCTGCAGGTGGTGTTCGTCAGCGTCGACCCGGCCCGCGACACGCCCGAGGTCGCGCGCACCTATGTGGAAGCGTTCGATCCTAAGGCAATCGCGCTGGTTGGCAACGATGCGCAGCTGGCCGCGATGGCCAGCGACTTCAAGGCGTTCTACGAAAAGGAACCCGGTCAGGTACCGGATACCTACACCATGAGCCACATTGCCGGCGGCTACGTGTTCGACCGCCAGGGCCGCCTGCGCCTGTTCGCGCCGTACGGCATGCCGGTGGAAAAGCTGTTCTCGGACGTGCAGCGCCTGCTGCTCGAGCCCGGCCACCCGGCCGCCGGCAACGACGCGCTGGCCAGCTGCCACCTCAAGCACAGCGGCACACTGGCCGCGCGGTAACGCCGGTGGGTGCCAACCTTGGTTGGCACGTCCGAATCTGCTCCTGGTAGATGCCAACCTTGGTTGGCACAGCTGTAGAGCCGAGCCCATGCTCGGCGCCGCGCGCACCGCGCCTGCGGCACCCCGTAGACAGCAGCCGAGCATCGGCTCGGCTCTACACGCGCGCGGCCCCGGCAGGTGCCGACCGTTGGTCGGCACACCCCCACACCAATCCCCGGCCGGCCAGGAGAGCCAGCCGGCCGGGGTACCGCTCAACGCCTTACTTGGTCTCTTCCCACTGCACCACGTCCGGCTCTGTGGCGCGGATACCGGCGGTGGACAGCAACCTGGTGGTCGCATCCAGTGCCGCGTCCACCGACGGGTACTCCACGATGGCCTGGCCCGAAGCCTTCGACACCTTCACCACGGTGCCACCGGTGGCCGTAGCCGCGCGCTGGGCCGATGCTGCATCGGTGAAGAACACCTTGACCCGCGAGGTCGCCACCACCGGCGCTCCGTCACGGGAGACCGCCGCCGCGAACTTGCCGGCACCGGCATCAGCAGGCGCCGCCGCGGCGCCATCCAGCGAACGCTTGGTACGCGAGCTGGTGGTCGCCGCCGCCTGCGGGGTGATCGTGAACTGGCCGCCGCTGGCCTGCTTTACCGTTGCCGAGGGCGACAGCTGGAAACGCGTGCCGCCCACATCGAACGAGCGGCCGGTAGCGGACGCCTTCAGTTCCTGAGCATCCACGGTCGACAGGGTCTTGGCCGGAGGGGTCTGTCCCGAGCTCTGTGCCCAGGCAGGGGAGGTCATCGCCGCGAAGGCGAGCGTGCTCAACAGAATGGTGGTCTTCATCATCAGTGCCCCAGAACGCGGATCTTGAAGAATTCGAGGTTGCCACGCGATGCAGCGGTCGCGGCCTGCCCCATGTCGGTCACTTCCAGCGTCCAGGTGCCCGTGGCGTTCTCATCCAGGAAGGCATTGCTGGACAGCAGGTCCCAGCTGGTGAAGTTGCTCTGCGCGCCACCCGTGCCCGAACCGATCGCGGTGAACGCCGGTTGCACCACGCTGCGGGTACCGCTGGGTGACACCAGCACGAACTGCAGCTGGCGCGTATTGCGGTGGTTGACCCGGAAGCCCAGCTGCACGCTTTCGATGTTGCGCGCGCCGTTGGCCAACTGGAAGGTCAGGCGTGCGGCGGCGGCCGAGGTGTTGCCGATGGCCACGGTACGCGTGGTGTTGCGCCAGCCGCTGTCGACCAGCGCACCGAGCGACTGGAAGTTCTCGGCCACCTGCACCGCGCGTGCAGCGTTGACCACGCCGAAGCCATACCAGTTGCTGTAGGCACGGCCGGCAGCATTCACCGTCCAGCCTGGCACCAGCGTGCGCCCGTCGGCCAGCGTCACCGCCGGCTGGTTCGGGTGGTTGCGGGTGGCGGTGGTGGCCAGGATGTACTTCACATCGCGATAGGACAGGTTCGGATTGGCTTCCAGCACCAGTGCCGCCACGCCCGAGACCATCGGCGCTGACGCCGAGGTGCCGTTCATCTTGGCGGTGTAGTTGCAGGTGCTGTCGATGGCCGACAGGTTGCTGTCCAGCGTGTTCTGGCGGTTGGTGTTCTTGTTGCTGCCCTGCGCGCACCCGGTCACGTCGGTGGTGACGATGGCCGGGTCGTAGGCGCGTGCCACCAGGCCGGGGGCGTACTGGGCCTGCAGGCCGTATTCGCCGCCGAAGGCCGACACCCACAGCGCCGAGCCGGTGGAGGAATACGACGAGCGCACGCCATCGGCACGCACCGCGCCTACCGTGATCACGTTGAACAGGTTGTTGCGCGGATCGCGTCCGGCCGGCACGCAGCCGGTGTTGCGGTTCTTGGTGTCGGTGGTGCAGACATCCTGGGTCTGGCTGATCGAGGCATTGTTGAAGTTGTTGCCCGCCGACTTCACGTAGATGCCGCCGCGGCCACCGCGCGTACCCGACAGTGCCTGCTCGTACGAACGAATCGTGTTTTCGCTGTACGCCAGCGGCAGGTTCGGATTGCCCGGGCCGGCGCCCCAGCTGTTGTTGAACACCTGCACGTCGGCCGACTCCGCGCCGTCCCACCAGGCGTACTCGATGTTGCTCTGCTGGTTGCCCAGGGCTGAGCGCGAAATCGGGTTGAAGCCCTTCAGCGTCGCCGCCGGCGCCACACCACGTACGCCCAGGTTGTTGGCGCCCACCGCGCCAGCAATGCCGCCGACCATGGTGCCGTGGTTGTCGACATCCGGGTTGGTCGGGGTGGGGTTGTTCGAGCCGTTGATGAAGTTCTTGCCGGCCACCGCGGCCACGTTGGCGGCCAGGTCCGGGTGCGCGATCTGCAGGCCATCGTCGACGATGGCGATGGTGACGCCCTGGCCGCGGATGCCGTTGCGGAACAGGCCATCCACGTTCAGGTCGTTGCCGGCCACCGGCAGGGTGTCAGCCGGGACGGTCTGCCCGGTGTTGAGCAGGTGCCACTGGATACCCGCCAGCGGATCGGCCTGTTGGGCCTGCGCGGTGACGGCCAGGCTGCCCAGTACCAGCGCAGTGGCGAGGGCCAGGCGCGCGGAGCGCGGTGGCGCGGAGCGTTGCGTGTGTCGCTTCATACACGAATCCTTCTGTTGTGAATCGGCATGGCAGGACGGCGGGGCGGAACTGCCCCATCGCAACGAGCCAAACGCGACACAACGGAGAACCCCCTACCTCTTCACATCCGCAATGTACGAATATGCAAATTGCGTCACAAACACTTAGTACGTCAGGTTATGACAGGGCGCGCGAATGCCTTCACGCCATCTTCGCGCGCTTGCTTCGGGTGCGGGAAACTCGGGTAACCACATGCAGGTGAAGACACATGAAGAAGGAACGCCAGCGTGCACGTGCGCGCGCAGACCAGACCCCGCTCTCGGTTGCCGCCATCCGCAAGGTGGTGCTGTCGATGTACCACCGTCGCCATGATTACTGGACCGATGCGGATATCGCCGAGCTGCTGCCGGCGCTCGCCACATTCAATATCACGACGATCAAACAGTTGCGCTTGCTGATGAAGCGGCACCGACGCGCGCTGCTGCAGGAGGAAAGAGTGAAGATGCGTAGGGCGCAGACACTGCACCTGCTGGCTGAGGATGGTCCCTGTGGCATCGATGTACACGCCAATACCAGCTACTACGCCATCGGCGGCCTGGTCCGCACCAGCATGGAACACGAATTCGGCTTCGAGACGATGCTGCCCTTCCACGAGGTGCGCGAGGACGAACCCACGTAGTGCGGTGCCTGCCCGGTGGGTGTGGCAGCGCCGCCGGGGCATCATCGCGCGCCCTCACATCGCGCTGTGCTACTACAGTCCGTGCACCCTTCCGCACGGAGCACGATGATGGTCAATCCGCTCGCCCAGGCCCATCGCGGCCTCGGCACCACGCTGTTCAGCCTGTTGAACCCGATACCCTTCGGCTTCTTCGTCGGTGCACTGATCTTCGACGCGATCTATCTCAACAGCGCCGAGGTGATGTGGGGCAAGGCCGCCGCTTGGCTGATCACGTTCGGCCTGCTGATCGCCATCGTGCCGCGCCTGATCAACCTGTTCGCGGTCTGGCGCCGCAACGGCACGGCCACCCGCATCGACCGCATCGACTTCTTCCTCAACCTGGTCGCGGTGGTGCTGGCCATCTGGAACGCCTTCGTGCACAGCCGCGATGCGTATGCCGTTGCTGTGCCGGGCACGATCCTGTCGGCGCTGACCGTGGCCCTGATCGCCCTGGGCCTGATCCTGTTGTCATTGCAGCCGCCGGTGCTGCAGGGAGGTCGTCATGGCTAAGCACATCCTGCCCACCGTGGCCGCGCTGGCACTGGCCGTCACCCTGTCGGCCTGCGCCGGCAAGGCCGAATACCATCCGGCCGACCAGTCGGGACCGCAGCCGCCACTGCCCAAGCCGGCCAACTTCCTGATGCCGCCGATGCAGGTGCCCAAGGGCGTGGGCTGGGCCGACGGCCAGGCCCCCACGGTGGCCGAAGGCCTGAAGATCGAGCGCATCGCCGCCAACCTGCAGCACCCGCGCCGGCTGCTGACCCTGCCCAACGGCGATGTACTGGTGGTGGAAGGCAATGGCCCCGGCGAAGAGCCGGTCACCACACCCAAGCAGTGGATCGCCGGCAAGGTGAAGGCGCGCTCGGGCAAGGCCGGCAAGGGCGGCAACCGCGTCACCCTGCTGCGCCGCTCGCCGGGCACCAACACCTGGACCCAGCACGTCTACATCGAGGGCCTGCATTCGCCGTTCGGCATCCAGCTGATCGGTGAGACGCTGTATGTGGCCAACACCGGCAACATCATGCAGTACCACTACGTGCCCGGCGAAACCCGCATGTCCGACAAGGGCCGCGAGTTCACCGACCTGCCCAGCACCATCAACCACCACTGGACCAAGGAACTGCTGGCCAGCCGCGATGGCAGCAAGCTGTACGTGGGCGTCGGCTCCAACAGCAACATTACTGAAAATGGCCTGGCCGTCGAATACCGCCGCGCGGTCGTGCTGGAGGTGGACGTAGCCACCCGTGGCAGCCGCATCTTTGCGTCGGGCATCCGCAACCCGACCGGGCTGGACTGGGAGCCGAGCACTGGCCAGCTGTGGGCCGTGGCCAACGAGCGTGATGAGATCGGTGCCGACCTGGTGCCGGATTACCTCACCTCGGTGAAGGAAGATGGCTTCTACGGCTGGCCCTACAGCTACTACGGCCAGCACGTGGACGAGCGCGTGCAGCCGCAGCGGCCGGACCTGGTGGCCAAGGCGATCGTGCCGGACTATGCCATCGGCTCGCACGTGGCACCGCTGGGCCTGCTGTTCTACACCGGCCAGGCACTGCCGGCGCAGTACCACGGCGGCGCCTTCATCGGCGAGCACGGCAGCTGGGACCGCTCGCCACTGAGTGGCTACGAAGTGGTCTACGTACCGTTCAAGGACGGCAAGCCGACCGGGCGGCCGCAGACCGTGGTCAGTGGCTTCACCTCGAAGGACGAGAAGACCCTGATGGGTGCGCCGGTGGGCATGGCGATGGATGCCGAGGGCGCACTGCTGGTGGCCGACGACGTGGGCGACGTAGTGTGGCGGGTGTCGGCGAAATAGCTGTGTAGCGTCGAGCCACGCTCGACTGCTGTGGATCCGGCCTTTGTAGAGCCGAGCCCATGCTCGGCTTACGCGCGCAGCGCGCGGGTTTCCGTGCACGGAGCGAACAGCAGCCGAGCATGGGCTCGGCTCTACAGTTCGGCGGTACTGCTGCGGAACCCGCTGAACACCGATTCCGCAGCAAACCCCACGCCACCCAGCAGCACGCCGAAGTACACCACCGTGGCCACCACGAAGCCGTAGCCGGCTGCCACCGCCGCACCATCGCGCTGGATGAAGCCAATCGCAAACGACATCAGCGCCAGCGCCGGCAGCGTGTTGCTGAAGGGAATCGGCCCGGCCGGCGCCATCAGCAGCAGGGTCGCAAACACCAGCATCAGGTTGTTCAGGCGCATCATCTTCTTTGAGCGCACCATCACCGCCAGCCGCATCGGCCGCGACAGCCGCTCCATGCGGTGCACCCATTTCAGCGCACGGCCCAGGTTGGCCTTCAGCCTTTCGGTGGCGATCCCGCGGCGCGCCAGCTTCTGCGGCACCCACAGCGGGCGGTTGCGCACCCGGCTCAGGCCGATCAGCAGGATCGAGGCGCCAAACACCGTGCTCAGCCCGGGAATCGACACCGGAATGATGAAGATGGCCGAGAGCAGGATCACGATCAGCAGCAGGCCCTCATCGCCCAGCGCGCTGAGCAGGGTGCCGACGCTCACCTGGTCGCCGGGCAGCTCGTCGATCATCTGCTCGATCTGCTGGGCCAGGGGCGCACTGTCGTTGGTTTCGGGGGCACGGTAGGTCATGCGTCGCAAGGTTCTCCAGGGAAGGGCGGTCAGCGGGCCGTCCTGCGGTGGGGGACGCACAGGCTCCTGCAGTATCCCGGCCAACGTGGGCAAAGAGGTGAACCGGGCATGAGGGGGTAAACTGGCGTGCCCCGCACGAGTTGAACGCAATGGACATGGGCCGCAGGCAATCGACCATCGAACTGGTCGCCATCGACATGGATGGCACGCTGCTGGACCCGTCGCACCAGCTCACCCCCCGCGCCAGGAAGGCCATCGCGCAGGCGCGCGCACTGGGCGTGCACATCGTGCTGACCAGTGGCCGCCCGGTTCCCGGCCTGGCGCCGTACCTGCACGAGCTCGGCATCACCGGCAACGACGACTACTGCATCGCCTGCAATGGCGGCCTGGTGCAGCGCATCGGCACGCGCGAAACCGTGGTCGAGTATCCGCTCAGCTTCGACGACTTCCTGTTCTGCGAGCAGGTCGCCCGCGACCTGGGCGTGCACTTCCAGGCGCTGGACAGCCAGCGCATGTACACGCCCAACCAGGACATCAGCTACTACACCGTGGCCGACTCGCATCTTTCGCGGATGCCGCTGTCGTATCGCCGCGTGGAAGACATGGACCCATCGATGTCCTTCATCAAGCTGATGATGATCGACGAACCCGAGGTGCTGGACGCTGCCATCGCGCGCCTGCCCGGCGCGCTGACCGAGCGCTTCGCGGTATTGAAAAGCGCACCGTTCTTCCTGGAAGTGTTCGACCACCGCGCGGGCAAGGGGCCGAGCCTGCAAAGACTGGCCGAGCACCTGGGCATCGACCGCGCCAACGTGATGGCCATCGGCGACCAGGAGAACGACCTGACCATGCTGCAGTATGCCGGCACCAGCGTGGCGATGGGCAATGCCATCGACGCGGTGAAGGCGGTGGCGCGGTTTGAGACCAGCAGCAATGCCGACGAAGGCGTGGCGCGCGCGATCGAGCGTTTCGTCCTGCAGTAACCGCGCGTCCCTACGCTCTGGTAGCTGCCAACCTTGGTTGGCACACACAATCGGCAAGCGCCGACCAAGGTCGGCCTCTACCAGGCCCCATTCGCCCCGGCAGGTGCCAACCTTGGTTGGCACACGCAGGCGGCCAGCGCCGACCAAGGTCGGCCTCTACCAGGCCCCATTCGCCCCGGCAGGTGCCAACCTTGGTTGGCACACGCAGGCGGCCAGCGCCGACCAGGGTTGGCCTCTACCAAGCCCCATTCGCCCCGGTAGGTGCCAACCTTGGTTGGCACACGAGCACCGACCAAGGTCGGCCCCCACCACGCCGGGGCTATACCCACGTATAGCCCACCCATCCCCACCGCCATCGGCGCTGTACCACCGCGCAATGGCGGATGCGGCAGCGCGATGCAAGAATTCCGCACGTCGAAATCACGCCATCGAATCCTGCGGCAGATGATCGTCTGCCTCTGCTGACCGGCGCGCACCCCGCCGTCACCCCTCAACGCAATCGCACCGCCAGCCAGGGCGCCGACACCGGCGCTGCAACGCGCTGGGCGTGCGCCTGCGCGGCTCTCTCCCTGCACCCTGGATCTACTGCCATGAACACCCCACCCACGACGCGCCTCGCCCTGGCCATCATCGCGGCCATCACCGCACCTGCGTACGCTGCAGAAACGCAGGACGCCGCGCTCGACACGCCCACCACGCTCAACGCCCTGCAGGTCATCGCCACGCCGCGCGGTGCGGCCGTGGCACCGACCCAGGTGGTCGGTCCCAACCGCTACATCATCAAGGCCGAAGACCTCGACGCGATGGTCACCGGCAACAATGGCCTGGCCATGCTGAAGCAGGTGCCGGGCGCGAGCTATACCGCCACCGATGGGCTGGGCCTGGATATCTCCGCCACCAGCCTGTTCGTGCGCGGCTTCCGCATGAACGAAATGGGCATCACCTTCGAAGGCGTGCCGCTGAACGACAACGGCTTCCTCTCGCTCACCGGCACCAGCGTGGTGAACGTGGGCGTGCCCGATGGCATCGGCGCGATCACGGTCAGCCCCGGTGGCGCACCGGTCAGCGTGTTCTCCAGCAGCGTCAACGGCGGCAGCCTGGAATACCGCCTGCGCGACCTGCACGACACGCCCAGCCTGCGCGTGAAGCAGGGCGTGGGCAGCAACAGCACGCTGGTCACCACCGTATCCGGGCAGACCGGCCAGCTCGGTGAGCATGGCCCGAAAGTGCTGGTCGACCTGCAGCGCGTGTCCGCCGACAAGTACCAGGGCGAGGGCACGCAGAACTTCCTGCGCGGCGACCTGAAGCTGCAGCAGGACGTCGCCTGGGGCGATGTCACCGTGTTCCTGTCCGACAGCAAGGCCAAGGTCTGGGGTTACAACAACATTTCCTTCGACATGATCAGCAAGCTGGGCTGGAAGGCCGACATCTTCTACCCGGACTACGCCTGGGCGTACTACGTGGCCTCGCCGGAGAACGCAGACAAATCCTGCGGCGCCTATACCTGTGGTGAACTGTCCGGGCTGATTCCCTACGACACCGGCCAGAGCACGCGTGACCGCGTGTCCTCGATCAACCACCGCTTCCAGATCAGTCCGGCGCTGAGCGGCAACGTGCAGCTGTACAACGCCAACAGCCACACCCAGGCCACGCTGACCGACCCGAACGTGCCGTCGCCCAACGGCGCGCCGTTCTCCGAACAGGTGCAGACCCCGCGCCTCAACCGGCTGGGCGGCATGCTCAATCTGCAGTTCGAGACCGGCGCGCACACCGTCACCGCCGGTTTCTGGCAGGAGAAGAGCAAGGCCGCCGCCAAGACCGAGTGGTACCAGCAGCCGCTGCTGGGGGAGGGTCCGCCGCTGAAGGCCACCGGCCCGTTCGATGTGTACGGCCCCGCGTTCAAGACCGACAACGCATCGAGCTGGGTGACCCGCTCGCGTCAGTTCTACCTGCAGGACGACATCGTGCTGAACGACACACTGAAGCTGGGTGTCGGCTTCAAGGCCGTGGACTTCCGCACCAGCGGCGGCGGCCTCGGTGACGCCAAGGACCGGCCGGTGAACGGCACGCTGCGCGCGAAGAGCAACTTCCTGCCGCATGTCTCGCTGTTCTGGAGCCCGACCGAATCCACCGATGCCTTCATCGACCTGGCCAATACCATGAACGGCTACCGCGTGGCCCAGCGCGGCAACATCGGCTACACCGCCTCGGCGTGGACCATCACCGACCAGGAGGAGTTCGACCGCGTGGCGGGTACGCTGCGGCCGGAGAAGAACTGGAACCTCACCGTGGGCGCATCGCATCGTTTCGACCGGCTGACGATCACCGGCGACGTGTTCTACAACGACATCCGCAACCGCTTGCTGTCGGCCGCCATCGGTACCCAGTTCGCGCAGATCAACACCGTGCGGCTGATGCCGAAGATGCACGTGATCGGCGCCGACCTTGGCATCACCGCCGACCTGAGCGACCACCTGCAGTTCTACCAGGGCGTGGCCGTGGCCCGTTCGTACTACGACAGCGATTTCGTGGTGGGCGACACGGTGTACCCGATCAAGGGCAACGCGCAGCCGGGCTACCCGCAGATCTCGCTGGTCAGCGACCTGTCAGCGCATTTCGGTGACTGGCGTTTTGGCGCCACCAGCACCTCCTACCTGCGCCAGCCCTTCACCTACGAGAACGACATCCGCGTGCCGACGTTCTGGCAGTTCAACACCTATGCCGCCTACCGCTTCGGTGCCGACAGCGCGGTGCCCGGCCTGGAGCTGCGGCTGGACGTGAGCAACCTGTTCAACCGCCACAACATCGGCACCGCCACCATTGCCGGCTCGTCGTTCTCGGGGGATTACCAGACCCTGCAGCGCAGCGCGCCACGGCAGCTGATGTTCAGTACCTCGATGGCGTTCTGAGGCGATGAGGGTGGGGTCAGAGCCCTTTGCTGCGCAAAGGGATCCGACCCCGCAGCCACCCCGTGATCGGGGCCAGACCCCTTTGCGCAGCAAAGGGCTCTGACCCCCAAAACCCGCCTAGAAACCCGCCTTGCGCAAACAACAGGGGTTTTCTGGCGGCGACGCAAGGTTCCCACAATGTTGCTGGGTCATCCTGTTGGCATGGCACAGCACAACCCGCGAACCCCGTTGTTCGGCATCCGGGGCCCAGGACGGCCCCGGCAGGCGCTGTCCGTGGCGCCGGCGATCGATCTGCAGGGCGAGTACCAGTTCTGGCAGGTCTACGAACGCGTGGTCCGCCCGCTGCCCGGCGGTGGGCTGCGCCGGGCCTGGCTGGTGTGCCAGAAGGTGTACCGGGACCGCCTGCGGTTCCCGCATGACACCCGTGAAGCCGCGCTGGCGCGTGTGCTTTTCGGCAGCAACAGCACGCCCGAGCGCGCAGCCGAACTGCAGGACCTCTTCGGCCTTGTCAGCCGCCGCATGGCGTCCGTTGCCGTCCGGCGACAGGCGCCCATCCCGGGAAAGTGAATCACTGGCCAGGAATCGACACGCGTTGATGGCTTTCTCTTGGTCCGCCTGCTTTTGGCCTATTCTGGGGCGGGCTGGTAAGGACGGGAAACGATGGAAATCAGACGATCTGCACGCCTTGTGATCGTTGCTGAGGATGCGGTGTTGCTGTTCCGGTATCACGATGAACACCACGCTCCCTTCTGGGCTACACCGGGCGGGGAGCTTCTGCCCGGGGAGGGATATGCGGACGCCGCACGGCGTGAGCTCAGGGAGGAGACCGGATTGGATCTGCCGATAGGCGTGCGGCTGGAAAAGCGCGATGCCATCTACGCGGTCGCCCGATCAACGCCCGCGCGATGGCTGGAAGAATATTTTCTGGTCCGCAGCCCCAACCAGCCCGACATCCAGCGTGACGGGTGGACGGAGGAGGAAAATGCCACGATCAGGGCGTGGAAATGGTGGCGCGTAGAAGAGATGAGAGAACAGCCTGCTTCCCTGTTCAAGCCGGAATGGCTGCCGGATCTTTTTGAACGTGTGCCCGCATGACGCGGCCTGATTCTGCCCGCTGCGATTACGTGCTCGCCTTCCCCCGGTCCAGCTGCCGGTAGCCAATGGCCTCGGCCAGATGCGCCGTCTGGATCGTTTCGCAACCCGCCAGATCGGCAATCGTGCGCGCCACCCGCAGAATCCGGTGCATCGCCCGCGCCGACAGCTGCAGGCGCTCGATGGCCTGTTCCAGCATGTCCTGATCTGCCTCGCTCAGTCGGGTACAGGCCCGCAGTGCCGCCGGCGGCAGATGCGCGTTGAGCCCGCCACGCACCTGCTGCTTGGCATGGGCGGCTTCCACCCGTGCACGTACCGCCGCACTGGGCTCCCCCAGCGGCGTGCTCTCCCGCAACTCCACTGCGTCCATACGGGCCACACTGATATGCAGGTCGATACGGTCCAGCAACGGGCCGGACACGCGCGCACGGTAGCGGTTGATGCGCTCATCACTGCACAGGCAGCGGTTGCTGCGGTCGCCAGCCCAGCCGCAGGGGCAGGGATTCATGTGTTCCGGGTGGGTCCTAACAGTTATGAGTGATTTTACGCTGCTGTTTCAATGGGTTGCCGCAACTAACTGTTTCCTGACCCGCAGGAGCGGCTATGTAGCGCCCTTGGGCCTGATATCGACGACCTTCGAATCGCGCTGCTTGGCTTCAAGGACGCGGTTCTCCGCCTGCAGGACCTCATTGATGGACGCCAACCGAGCCAACTGGGATCGAAGCGCCTGATTCTCTGCCCGGAGGGCCCGGTTCCTCTCACGTTCGGCCAGCAACTGCTCATGCTTCACATCCCGCTGCGCCCGGCTCGACCGGCCTTGGGCCTCGCGGATCGCTTCGGCGATGTCTGGATAATGGTTGTGGATCAAAGCGGGGGTGACGCCAGCCTCATGCGCCACGGAGGTTATGCTGAGCTTCTTAGCTTCTGTTCGTGCTCGCCCCCTTTGAATTCGCGAGACTGCAAGCTCAAGTTCCTTGCGCCTGGCATCGCCGGGCTTTCGTTTCGTAGTCATTGGGCGTGAGCATCCGGATCGTGTCCCAGGGAAAGCAATACGTTGCGACAGCGCTCAAGGTCGCGAAGTACACGCAATCGCCCACCTTGTCCAATGTCTTCGCACTTGGCGACATCCTTGAGATCGCTATAGAGACGCTGGTAGAGATGAGCATGAACGCTACCAATGACCGCATTGTCGCAACCACTGCAGCGCGTCTTCTCGAAAGTGTTTCCAATACACCGATTGTCGTCTGCAGTACACCATGCGTGCCCGTTGCTACGGATTGCATGGCTCTCCGCCACTGACCGAACCATTGTTGCCCGATCCTTGAAAAGAACGATGTTCTCGTTCTGGCTCCGCCAGAAGGTGAGTCTGCCCCCATAGCCGCCGGCTAGTGGTTCAGCAGGACTCAACCATTGGTCGGCAACCCCTTGCTTGATCGCAGCTAGCTCTTCCAGGATCTCCCCATACAACTCAATCTCCTGCGACTCATTGAGTGCATACGCATCATTGGTCATGTCCTGCGACCAGTGCTTGAAATGCTCGCGCAAATACCGCAGGTCACCGAAACGGCTGCGTGCAGCGTAGTTGGCAAACTTCCGACGGAACTGATGCGTACTAAGAACCCAGTTCAGACCGATACCCCGTGCGAAAGACGTGAGAGCGATGTTCCACGCGCTGTCGGTCAGTATCCGTACCCGGCCCGATCGATCTTTGTCAGCGCCGATGAACACCGCGCCGACATGTCGTTGTGCCTCGGCAATTTCGGGATCAAGTGGATTCGCCTCAGTCATCCGTTGGATTTCTAACACCAACTCTTCCTGTAGCGGTATCGCCCACCGGTCCATGACCGCTAGTGCCTGCACCGCAGCCGTTGGTATCATCCATTCGGTGTCGCCGACTGCGGTCTTATCGCTCCGCCCCCGCATCCACCAATAGACCTCACCTTCTTCGCCTCGCGTGCTGTAGCAGGCCGAGGACCGGAGATGCGCCAACTCATGGTTCCGACACCCAGAGAGGCTGGCGACCACAATGTAGCAAGCCGTGCGAAGCCTATTCAGCTCTACTCCGAAGCTTCGAACGCCTCTATCCCAGCCTAGCAATTTGAGCTGACGGTTCTTGGCTCGATTGGCACCAGAGCTGGATAAGGCTACTGAGGTATCCGGAAATCCCTCAAGAGTGTCACGTAGGTCAAGTAGGGCAGAACCTCTCTGAACAAGCGACCATGCCTCATGAAACAATGCACTGAAGACATCGTCAGGAATTAGTGGTGTTTTGCTTCGCTTACTCGAACCGGTGAGCCCTGCGAGATGCTTGGCCGAGCTTTCTGGCCACGGGTGCGAGGGCATCGGGTCGTTCGTAAGCAAGCTCATCTCGTACAGAACTTCGACGGCAGAGAACCGCCCTCCCAAGGCCTCCGCAGACAGAGGCTTGCCGTCACCCTTGCGAACTATACGCTCTGCCTTGCAGGCGGCGACATACGTAGCGCATACCATTGGACTGACATCGCAGAGCGCCTCTACCTTGATCGACACAAGATAGCGGAAGAACTGCACGGACTGATCGAACACTCCCACAAGCGTGGTGGCCGCGGCCTTACCGGACCCCTCTCGACCACGAAAATGGTACAGGTACATCAGCTCCTTGGCTGCGGCACGAAACTCCTCGGGCACCCTTGAGAAGTCAATCCTTGCATGGCCCTTCGCCACGTTGGGCGGGGCACCATTCAGCAACCAGGTGCCATCCCCATACAAGCTTCTGGTGACCAAGGTGCCATTGACCTTGGCCGAGCTAATGACAAGGCGATCTCGCTCATTCGCGTTCAGTGAAACGGAACTGAAGGTCTGAGATGGAACATCTGAGTCCACCTGGTGCAACGCTGTTGCGTTCATGCAGTCTCTTCCAATGGCTGGCGGAAATCGTCAAGTGACGCAATAGAATCAAACCTCCAGAAGGCGTGAGGGTCGTGGCGAGCACGCTCACGAGCTGCATCGACGTCCGCCGGCTTGAAGACCTTCCTCTGTAACCCCGTCGCGATGACATCACGCTCTATAAGTCGAGGAATGTGGGCATAGTGTCTCTCCCAAATGCGGGCATCCATTCGATCCCGCTCACGGAGAACTCGCCAGTAGAAGCTGAAGAGTCGATAGAGATCCTCACCAGTCACCACATAGTTGCGGCAGCGCAGGCAGTCGAGAAAGGAAAAGCACACGGCGCCGTCGGCTGTCGTGGAGGAATACGTGGTATTGCTTGGATCGGTGCAGCGGCCGGTTGGCGTCCGCTCAGTCGCCCCGATCGTTCGGCTGAGAAGTTCTTGGGTAAGCACCTCGCCCATGAACTGCCAGTTGCGACTGGACCGTTCTCCCGGCCTCATGTAGTTGCGTCCGGCTACCCTCGGTGTGCTGCCAAGTGCGACAGCAGTGCTGCCTAGGTCACCATCAAGCAACTCGAAGATGCGATTGGCGAACGTCTTCCGCAGGCGGGAGACGTTTATCCTCAGTGGCTTTCCATCCGCGCCGACTAGCTCCGCATCAGCGACGAGGGTCTGAATCGCGTTGGAGACCGTGGAGTCGTTCAGCGCAGTGACATACCCACTTCTGCCTCGCTGGCGGCTGCGATAGAGCCAGATCCTACCGGCATGATGTGCTTCTGCTTCGGCCTGCAGGGGCTTGGAAAGTTCTATCACTCGCCGGATCAGGCGAACGATAGGCACCTTGACGCCCGGCATTGACTCAATCGTGCGATCGTCTTGTCCATCTGCACGAAGTGCTACTTTGCTGGAGTTGTAGCCCCTTCTCTTCCAGAGGACGAGGAACTCTGTGTTCTCTTTGGGGTGGGGGCGTAGGCAATCAGCACCCATTTCAAGAAGAGGAGTGGTGTTGCGTCCAGTGTGGAGTGCAATGATCAGAAGTGCGTATGACAGCAGTTCACTAGTAACACTTACGTCCTCCCGGAAGATCGGCATCACTGCCGTCTTAACTGCCGCGGCGAACGCTTGGCGCTCTTTTCGCAGTAGTGGCGTCTCGCCCTTGACCTGTCTAGCACTGTTCGGAAAGGGGTTCGCCGGAAAGGTTCGCTCAGTCCCTGCATCGAATAAATGGATAAGCCCGCGGCGACCAAGCGCTTGGATCACCGCCTTCGTTTTGTCGTATCGCATCTTCTGCGCTGAGCGGGTGGCACCTGAATCCGCAAGATGTCGGAGGTAGCCATCTATCACGTCGCGATCTATGTCGGCTAGGGTCAAGGCGCGCCGGAGAGCGGCTGCGCGCAGAGCCAGGTAGGGAAGAAAGGTGTCTAGCCCAGAGCGTGCATAGCCGGCGATCGTGCTTACCTCTAACTCTGCGTCCTGCTTGCACAGGAAGCGCTCTATTTGACGCTGACAGGCGCTGGTGATTTCGTCTATTCCCACCGCGTAGTGTCTGGCGAAGTCGTAGGTCCGCGCACCGACGGCATTAAAACCGAAGTTCACCAGCGTCGCCGCAGGCGGCTTCCTGTCATCATCGCCCGATTTCAGGAGACCACCTTCGTGGTGCTGTGCTATCCGAGGCTGATGAAGATCAGTCCTGATGTGGACCTTGCGCTTTCCTGTCATGAGAGCGTATCAACCAGGTCATTCAGCTCTTCGTCGTAAGCAAGGACGGCATCATCGACCAGGGAGTTGACAAGGTGAAGGTAGATCATGGTTGTCTCGATGGAGACATGCCCAAGCTGGCGCTGAACAAACACGAGCGGCTCTACCGCTTGTGCTGCTCTGTCCCTCTGAAGAGCTAAAAGCATATGAGTGGCGTAGGTGTGCCGCAACATGTGCGGATGCGTTCGGAACCCTGCCTTCAGCCCGTTCTTCCGTACGATGACTTCGATGTGCTTTCCATGATTCGCATAAGGTCTACCATCCTGCGTCAGGAAGAGTGTGGGATGGGCCTTATCGCTCAGGGACGCTAGTTCGCCGCGGACAAGGACGCTGTAGCGATAGAGATCGCTCATAAGACGCCTCGAAATCCAAATATCTCGAGGCTTGCCGCCCTTGGTCATCATGCCCTCTCCGTCGGAGGGATCGAGGGCCACCATGACGTTCCTCGCACTACCGTGCCTGGCGTCTGGGTTGAAGACATAGGCTAGCGGGAACGTAGCGATCTCCTCACGACGCAAGCCGGTCTGGAGTCCCAGCCGGGTCATCATCCTGTGATGCGGATTCTCAGTGCATGCGAGTAGTGCGTGAGCCTGTTCTCGGGTCAGGAATTTGGGCAACTGCCTGTGGTTTCGAGGCATCACATCGCGAACCTTAATTGTGTTCCCAGACTTATCGGTGTGCGCCAAGAAGCCTGCGTTCTCGCGACGGACAGTGCGATCTTCGATACCAAACGGAAGTCGGTCAATCCAGGTCTGCTTCTGGGAGTACTCGTAGAAGTCGCAAACGTAGTGCAGCCGCTGGCGAACCGTACGTCGGGCAAGCTTCACTTGCTCCAGGCAATAGTCCCGATAAGCGGCAACAAGCGATTTCTCCTCGCCACGGTCTACATCAGCCCAATGCAGGTCATGAGCCTCGAGGAAGCCAAAGTAGTCATAGAGCGCTCGACCTGTGCTTGGCCAGGACCCTCGTGAACCAATCACTCCGCGTAGAAGATAGTGTCGGAGGAATTGATTTACCTCCACGGCTGACTCCATCGAGTCATAGAGCACGATGGGGAAGCCTGGGTAAGGCTGCCCGCGAATCGTGAAGTCGGAGGTGGCCCATATTAGGTGCACGAGCGAGTTCCCGGTTGGCTCCGAGTGCGCTCAGTGTTTGCTGAGGCGCCATCAGGTAGCTGATTTGCTTATTCTTGATATGACTTTTCACTTAGGCATCCCCCGCGGTCGGCGTGGCCACCTTCCCGGCGAGCCGGATGAGTGAAGGCCGGCACTTCGGGATGCGCAAGTACGATCGTGGAAATTGGTGCGCGGCCCTCGAGCAGAACCTCAAGTGTTGCCATAGGTTTCACCTAACGCACCAAGCTCCACTGCCGTTCCCCGTGCTGTGCCTGAGCAGGCCCAAGATCAATCAAGACCACACCATTTCGGCTGCTAGTCAGGGATCCGGCAGGGGACACCCTGCACATCGTTGATAGTTCTAACCCAATGATCTCAGTGTACTGAACTTCTAACGATCGCACAGACCCGGATCATCGCCGCCACCAGCTGGAATCGCGCTGGATACTGCACGCTGCGTGCCGCGCGGGCGATGCGGATGTGGCCGGATTCCAGCGGCTCTCGCAGGGTCTCCAACGCACTGCGGTTCCACTCCGGAAGCTCATCCAGGAACAGCACGCCGTGATGGGCCAGCGAGATTTCGCCAGGGCAGGGCGGGTTGCCGCCGCCCACCAGCGCCGCCGCGCTCGCACTGTGGTGCGGCGCCCGGAAGGGACGCTGCCGCCAACGGCTTGGGTCCAGCCCTTCACCGCTCACGGAGGCAATCGCGGCCAGCTGCAACGCCTCGGCTTCCTCGGTGTCCGGCAACAGGCTGGGCAGGCGCGAAGCCAAGAGCGTCTTGCCGCAGCCAGGGCTGCCGATCAGCAACAGATGGTGCCCACCGGCGGCCGCCACTTCCAACGCGCGCCGTGCATGCGCCTGCCCCCGCACGTCGGCCAGATCGGGCAGGGGCAACGGTGTCGTGTCCACGCGCTCCACGGGCGGCAGCAGGCGCGGATTGCCCAGACCGGCACAGCACTCCAGTAGCGTGCGCGCCACGCGCACATCCGCGTGCTCGGCCAGCGCCGCCTCGGCGGCATTGCCGGGCGGCACCACCAGGATGCGGCCGGCATCAGCCGCCGCGATCGCCGCCGGCAGCGCTCCGGCCACCGGCCGCAGCTCGCCAGTCAGCCCCAGCTCGCCCAGGAACTCATACTGCAGCAGCGACTGCGGATCGACCTGGCCACTGGCTGCCAGAATGCCCAGCGCGATGGCCAGGTCGTAGCGCCCACCTTCCTTGGGCAGGTCGGCAGGCGCGAGGTTGAGCGTGATGCGCCGCTGCGGAAAGTCGAAGCGTGCACAGAGCAGCGCGGCACGCACGCGCTCGCGGGATTCGCGCACGCTGGTCTCGGCCAGGCCGACAATCTGGGTGGCGGGCAGGCCGCCAGAGAGGTGCACTTCCACCCGCACCAGCGGGGCATCGACCCCGGCGCGGGCACGGCTGTGGACCAGCGCCAGGCTCATGTGTGGATTCCTGCAGAGGGACGCTTGATGGTGCTGCAGGTGTGTTGTGGCGAACCATCGGGAATTGTGGGTGAAGCGGCTAGGGGGATTCCCAATGGGGTCTTTGACGGTGTCCTTCCGGCTGGCGATCTGGGTCCATCCCGAGGCTGCGGGAACTGCATTTGCTCGAGCTGTCGGTGGAAAGTGATAGAGTGCCGGAAGGCGGATGAGGGGATGAGTATCCATCCCCTCGCCCTGGTACGATAGCCACGTAGTCAGATGACGATGATGCAACGCCTAGCGGTCGCTTGCGGTAACCCCACACCGCTTCAGCTCATCGTATGTCGACCGATCCAGCACCAGGTTGAACCCGGCGGTTGTCGGCACCAGCACACGCGTGGCGCCAGAAGATATTGCAAAAGTCTTCCGCCCGCTTGGATCCTGGAACCAGCCTGCATTGATTCCTTGCGAGCTCATGCCGTTGGTGCGTTTGCGCAAGGAAGCACCAATCTGGTCGGTTGCCTGGATATCAATCAGTGAGCCACGTTGGAGATGAGCGCTCCAGAAGCCTGCATGCAGGTTGACACCACTTCTGTCGACCACCACCTTCGAGCGCACGGCCAGCATGACCGTCGAGGCTGACATCGCCAAGCCGATAGCGCAAAGGACGGCAATTCCGAATGCCTTCTTCCTGGGTTCCAGGCCGCCGTAGAATGCCAAGCCTACTGCGCAGATAAAGAGGAAAGCGGCGGGAACAAGTTCCTGAAAGAGCACGCCGCGGGTGAACAATGAGATGGGAATCGTACATTGCATCGGTTCGGATCTCCTAGCTAACGCCCCACTGACTTTTCGGTATGGAGCAGCGTTGCTTCAACCAGATCAGGCAATTCTCCGTCGTCGTAGTCGAGCAGATGCTGTTCCTTCATCGCGGCAAAGAACGCACTAAGTTCGGCTCTGGCCAAGTCGTCCTTGGTCAATTCGTATATCCCTGCCGAACCAGTAAGCCGCGCCAAGCGGCCGCGACCTCGAGGTTCTGCCGGGCTCCCGGATCCGTGCGTTGCAGGAGCTCGCCGTACGGGCGAGCCGTCCTGCTCTCCTCGTTATCCTCGCCGCCACCGTTGACCAACACGCTGGATACGATGGCCGCAAGCGTGAACGCCACAACAGCTGAATGGACACCCACGGCGGCGACGACGGCAGCGACGACCACGGCGAAAGCGCCGAGAACCTCGGGCGTGCTGCTGCTGTCACTGAGAGAGGCCAGCGCAGCAGTGTCCAATGGCGTGGCGCCGCCTCCCGAGGTGGCCAGCAACGTCCTGTAGGTCTTCAGATCCAGCTTGGCGCCTGGTGTCAGTTCCAGCTCGTTTGCAATCGAATCCCTATTCCGCTGAATGATCTGACCGACCCTCTGTGTCAGTGCATCAGTGGACACAGGGGAGAACGTCCCGGCTGCCTGAAGATAGGAAACTACTGCGCGATAGTCCCTATCTTGGACCGCTTGCTTGACTTCAGATTGAGACATCGCGACCAACAGCGCCACGTTGACATCACTCTTCACCAGCTCTGAGCCATCCATTCCTCGAGTCTTCAGGAACGCAGAAGGATCTCGGTTGAAGTCGGCACTGGCCGTGCGATCCAGAAGCAGATCTTCAATGAGCGCGCTGAATCGAGCGTACTCAAGCCAACCCTCAGCTGGAACTCCAGCCCGCGAAATGGGCAGCAAAAGCCGGGCCGCTCCGTGGGACCCACCTGTCAGGCTCCCGGGTTTTCCATAGAGCCGCTTGCCGGCGCTGGACACAGTTGCTCCGGCTGTAGCGGGTGCCACTGTCGCGGCAACGAGGGCGGACTGGATGAAACGACGACGCTTCATTGCAATGCCTCCTTGGCAGGTTCGCTTGTGGTGAGTTTCAGGCCGGCCGCATCAACGGCTTTGGCCAGGAAGAAGCGGGTCATCACTGAGGACATGAATTTCCTGTGCCCTTCCCGCAGACATGCGCGCACGTTCTCGTTCTTGTGGAGGATCACGCAGGCCTGGCAGATATGTACAACATCCTTCAGAAGATTCCCTACGGTGTCGCCGGGAAGAAGCTGCTCGACAATCCGGTACGGACCGTCCACATGAATCCAGTACTTGAGAAAATCGCCTGTCTGTCGCCGATAGATCTCCGAGGCCGACGCGTGCTGGACGTTGCCAAGCTTCATTTCGGGAATGTGCTCCAGTGCCAGACCACAGCATGCAGAGACCTCTCCATAGGGCGTAACAACGATGTTGTCGAAGATCTGATCGCATCCTTTGCGCAGCGCTTGCTTCGCGACTGTGCCGACGCGTACGTCACTGTTTTCCTGGAATGGCATCCATGAGTTGGACTGAATGACGATCCTCCTGTCCCGAACCAGCGCTTGAACCTCCTTCTGCTCCACCACCGCGCGGAAGTGTGGGTTCCCCTCAACATCTGCTTCGATAGTGATCAGGCAGAACAGTCCATGCTCGGCGGCGGCAACGGCGCGATGCATGATGCTCTTGGCTGAAACCCACTCCTGGTGGTCCTTGCCCGTGCTCAGATTCAGCTCTCTAAGCCCAGCACGTGCCAGTTCGGCGATCATTCTGCGTGCGCCTGCGAGCGTCTTTCCCCACGAACCGTTACTGACGATTCTGGTGGAGAGGCCCTCCTGGGTTGCATGCGCGATGGCGGCCGTCAGATCCGCTTTGAGCATCGTAGCCTCGCCGCCGCTGAACACAGCCATGAGCAGGGATGGAAAGCTCCGTTTGGCGTCAGATATGGCCTGCGTCATCGCCTCAAGAGATAGGCGGCCTTTGACTCGTGGGCTGGACTCGAAGCAGCATTGGCGACACTCAGCGGTGCAGCCATAGGTCGTGATCATCGTGATGGTGCGGGGAGAAAGATGCTGATCGAGTAACACGTCATAGCCTCCTTTTCGGACAGAAAGTACGCAGTTCAAGGGAGTGCAGAAGCATTGGTTCGTCTCTACTACGGTCGACTACTTCAGCACCGTCAGCGCGGCGTTCTGCACGATCCAGGTGCCTGTTCCATAGAGGGGTGCAGGAGAGGGGGACAGGTCTGACCGGCCTACGGATCGGATGGCTTGATCGGGAAAGGCTTGACCGTTCGCGCTGGACGGGGCGTGGCTCGAAGACTAGACAAAGCCGGCGGGCATGAGGCCCCCACGCCGCGCCCGCCATAGCCGCCTGGCAAGCGCAAACTTACGTCTAGCAATCCGGTTTTTGAGTTCCAACCACCGATGCACGGTGGCCCAGTAACGATTACCTGCTGTTATGCGGAATGCCAAGGGGTAGGGGTCAATGCCGCCAAAACCCAAGACGTTCTCGGTATTGGCGCATCGCACTGGAAGAGGCGAGAGCCTTGGCATGCCTGGCGGAACGGCACTTCTGGAACGGATTCGTCAGAACGTTTAGTCAGAGATGTAAGGCGCGGCAAATGCGACAGCACTCGCCCATCGGGCATGCGTGATCGCTCATGCAACCGAACCGCTGCGACACCCGCTGGATGGTTTAAATGACTTCTTGCCTATTGAACCTACCGAGTGCCGCGCGCAATCTGACTACTGTTGTAGTCACTCACGATCGTCCTGCCCGCAGTAGGAAGGTTCTGCAGCGTTCGTCTGGATTCCACCCACTGGCGCAGGCCAAACAAGGACCACTGTACGTGTCACGCCGCAGCCGACTGCTTCTCTGCGCGGGTCTGCTCCCGCTTCCGTGGTTCCTGTTCTGGACCAGCGTTGCTGCCCTGTTCGCGCCGGGCTACAACCCGCTTGCGCAGCACGCCAGCGAGCTGCTGCAGGCGCCCACGCTTGCAAGCATCTGCGGCAGGATCGCCGCCCTCGGCTCCGGCGTGGGCTTCGTGGCGTTTGCCATCGGGATATGGCGGGAGTCCGGCCGGCGGATTGCCGTAGGTGCAGTCTGCTGGTTGGTCTTTGGCATTTCCATGCTGAGCAACGGGCTCTGGCCCATGGGCCATCCGATGCACGGCTTCTACACCATCGGTATCGCAAACATCATTGCACCGGCGATGTCGCACATCGAATTGAGCGCATGGTCTGCCAACCGAAGGGCTTATGCTGTGACCGCGTTGGTGAGCATCGCGAGCATCGTCTATCTCTGGTTGAACGTGGTGGGCGTGGACCCGGAGGGCTACCGGGGGCTGACACAGCGCGTGTTCTCGTCGATCAACTCGCTGTGGCCGTTCCTGGTTGGGCTGTACCTGCTGCGCAGGGATTCAAGCGCGCTGAAGGCGCAGGCTGCGCATTGATGGGGGCGCGCGACAGGAACATAGAGGGCCGAACAAGGACTTCTCGATTCTCCGGCCCCAGCTCAAGGTGATCTTCTCGGGATTCATGCCAGTGTGCTCGCTGTTCAAGCCGTGGGTGCTCTTCAACCATCTGTTCCTTGATGCTGGCACCACGGGTGGCAAGAGGGGGAAGGTCGTGCGCGCCTTCTGCTATAAGTAGCGCAACCGCGCCCAGTGAAGGCTCTTGCGATTGATGCCCGCTCTTGGCTGAATGCAAACGTGCCGGCGCCAGACAACGCGACCCGGAATGCTAGAGGCCGCTCTCGATCCGAAGCGGACGTTCGTCCCCTTCAGCCCTACGCGACACCTGCCAGTCCAGTGATTCGTCTACCTGAGGTTCTTGGTTCTCAATGATCGATCTGCCTTGTCCATCGTGTGGCTTCCTGACCCTGGAAGACGTCTACGGGTCCCATGCCATATGTCCGATCTGCAACTGGGAGGATGACGGAGTGCAACTTGCCAACCCCACATCCACCGGCGGAGCCAACGGCGAGTCTCTGGCGCAAGCGCAGCAGAATGCTCTTTCCAGTTTCCCCCTTGGCGTCGAGGTCGCAAGCGGCTTTCGCCGCGGATCTGGCTGGCGCCCTTTGTCCAGCACGGAGATCGGGCACTACGAAGCTCTAAGGGGCGGCAATCACTGGCACAGCAAGAGTGTCTCGTACGAGAAGGAGGCTTACTGGTCGATGCTGGGCGTTCTTTCGATCTGAAGCACTTCGCGGCTCAACTCATGGCGTTCGCGAATGTCCACCACTGGCCGAGAGCGGACATTGGCTCGCGCAGGGTATTTCCTGTGGATCACTGACCAGCCAGCGACCCGTAGCGGACATGGCCCAGGTGTCTTGAACGTGGATTTGGCGGGGCTTCTGATCCTATGCCTGGATCTGGCCATGCGCCGGCTTGATGGCCGAACCCAGCCGCCCTAGGATCGCGCTGTATCAGGGGAAAGTACGCCACATGGTGCTTTGTGGGCAGGTCGTATGACCGGACCCAAGTGTCCATCCATCCACCAGGGAGTCAGGTCCCATGAGAAACATGGCAGTGCTCCTACTCGTGCTTGCGCTTGCCAGTCCAGCTGCAGTCGCAGCGGATAGCCCTTCGGCACAGGCCGTGCTCAATCGCGTTGCCAACGAAGGGGGGCGCAAGGTGCTTTGGGACCTGTGGCAGCACGAGCGGGAGTTTGGGCAGGTCACCGCTGGCATCGAGTCAGGCGATCCTGCATGGCTTGAGGTTGCGGCTGCGCTAAAGCCGTTTTCAGATGCGGGCGCCTCGCTATCCATCAATTACGCGGTAGCCCGTGCATTGCCCAAAGCGCCTGAGCGGGTCTTGGCATTGACCACCCAGGGATTCAAGCTCGAGGACATCTGCACATCGCCGTTCATCGAGCCAGATCCGGGAGTCGCGGAGGCGTATGAACGACGTACGCTTGCGGCACTTTCACGACTGAAGGGCACATCGGTTGCGTCCGTTGCGGCAGAATGCGCGGCGCAGGTCCGCCTTCCGGATGGGGCTTGATGATTTTTACGGCTGGGCTTTTTGGACATGTTCAAGTAGGGACCGGCCAGCTCTCCGTTTGAGCCCAAGCCGATTCCCCCGGTTCGGCCTATTCTGAAGCTGCTGTCGTTCGGTTCCGGCCGGAATCTGACATCAACGAGGCCTACGCACTGGAATACGTTCCGAAAAGGACAACTGAATTCCGATGGCAGCATTCGATCATTCCCTGGTGACCCTCCGATTCTTCGGCGACGACCTCCTGCCCGAAGAAGTCAGTGCCTTGCTCGGAGCGACTCCAACCGCATCGCATCACAAGGGGCAGGAACTCAGAGGCAACCAATCAGGCACCGTGCGTATCGCCAGGACTGGAAGCTGGCAACTTGATGCGGCGCGTCGTGAGCCTGAAGATCTGGAAGCGCAGATCTTCGAGATCCTCGATCAACTCACCGGCGATCTCGCCGTATGGCAGGCTCTGGCACGCTTCCGACCTGATCTGTTCTGTGGCCTTTTCATGGGCAGCAGCAATGATGGTGTCTCGCTTTCGCCTCGCGCGCTGCTCGCCTTGGGTGAGCGCGGCATTGAGCTCGGGCTGGACATCTATGAAGCCGATGAAGAAGTGCGCAACGCCCAGCGCCAGCAGGCCATCAGTTGATGATCTCCCCACTCCCCGAAGCAACAAACGCCTTCAACTGCCGAACGAACTCCGCGTCATAGGCTTCCCACTCCACAATCTCCCCAACCACCCGCAACGGCTGCGCACTCCGATACGACCGCGTCGGGTTCCCGGGAAACTTCTTGTTGGTCACGTTCGGGTCGTCTTCAAACGGCCCGGTCGGCTCCACCACATACACGCGCGGCCGCCCTTCACCCCGGGCCATCTCCGCAGCCAGCCCGGCGCCCTTGGCAATGGTGGTGAAGTAGATGTGGTTCATCACCACGCTGTCGCGATAGTTGGAGCGGAAGCCTGCGCTCAGCAACTCGCCCACCGCCAGGTCAGCGCGGGTGCCGTGATAGAACGGCCCAGCCACCTGGTCGCAGGTGTCATGCGAAACGGGTGTCCATTCGGTGTCCTGTGCCATTGCTGCTGCCCCTCTCTGTGCTGCCGGATCGACAGGCCGGCGAGTCTAGGGCGCCCGGTGGGTCTTGCTGCAAGGCCCCATCCGGGAAATAATCTGTAAACGGGAGGCGCAGTGCGCCTCCTTTTCTCATTCTGCGCCGCCGCGCCCTTCCAGCTCGCGCACGGCGGTTTCCAGCGCGTCCAGCTTCTGGCGGGTCTTCAGCAGCACGGCGCGCTGCACTTCGAACTCCTCGCGGGTGACCAGGTCGAGCTTGGCCAGGCCGGCCTGCAGCGCGCTCTTGAAGGTGGCCTGCAGTTCCTCGCGCGATTCGCGCAGGCCCGGCGGCACCAGGTCGCTGAGGCGACGGGCGAGGTCATCGATTTGATTCAGGTCGATCATGGGGTGCTCCGTGGGGGTGGGCCCGTGCATCCGGCGCGGGCAGGCCATTCGGGCACAAGGATACTGCTGGCACCCACTGCCCGGACAGGCGGCAGCGGCTTCGCACGGGCCGCGTTCAGGCGCTATCCTCCACGCCGGAAGACAGGAGATAGACGATGAAGATGGTCATGGCGGTGATCAAGCCGTTCAAGCTCGACGACGTGCGCGAAGCGCTGGCCGAGCGTGGGGTTACCGGCATCACGGTGACGGAAGTGAAGGGCTTTGGTCGCCAGAAGGGCCACACCGAGCTGTACCGTGGCGCGGAGTATGTGGTCGATTTCCTGCCGAAGGTGAAGCTGGAAGTGGCGGTGACCGATGACCAGGTGGAGGCGGTGGTTGAGGCCATCGTGAAGGCCGCCGGCACCGGCAAGATTGGTGACGGCAAGGTGTTCGTGTACGACCTGGGCAGCGTGGTGCGTATCCGTACCGGCGAGTTGGACGCGGACGCGTTGTAACCCGCTCGGCGGGATGTTGTAGAGCCGAGCCCATGCTCGGCTGCATTTCGCGCGATGCAGGAACAGCAGCCGAGCGCGCGCTCGGCTCTACAAAGAGCGGTAAAGCGGTCGAGCGAGCTCGACCCCTACCGGCGCTTGGCCCACTTGTAGAACCGCTTCCAGCCCTGGCGCACGGCGGCGACCCAGCCCGGGTCGGCCACCAGTGCGGCCTGCGCGGCACTCGGCGCCTGGCCGGTCACGCGCTGCCGGATCTTCAGCAGGTTCTTCATGTCGCTGCGGCGCATCTGCCGGCTCAGCGGGCCGCGGCGCAGCCAGCGGGGTACGCGCCAGGCGGAGGTGAAATCCAGTAGCACCGGCACGCCGCCACTGACCACCACGTTGGTGCCATGCAGGTCGTTGTGGGTAATGCCGGCGGCATGCAGGCGGCTGAGCGCGTGTTGCAGCTGCTCGAACACGTCATTGCCGACGGCCTGCGCGGTGCTCAGGGTCTGGCCGGGGATGAACTCCATGCCCAGCGCCAGGCCGCCCAGGGTGCCGAGCAGCGCGGGGGCATGCTTCCAGCCGCCGAGGCGCTGCAGCATGCGTGCTTCACGGCGCACCATCAGCCGCGCGATCAGCGAAACGGGGGTGCCGCGGTAGCGGGAGTAGTCCTTGATGACTGCCTCGCGCCCGTCCAGGCAGGTGCGGTAGACATCGGGGGCCAGGAAGCGCTCGCCGCGCTTGAGCAGCAGCGGGGAGGCGGCATCATTGCCGCAGGAGGAGGGGGGAAGAGCAGGAAGATGCATGTCGGGGTCTCGGACGACCCGGTGGGTGGCGCAAAGCGTCAAGCGAACCGGTGTTACAGGGAGTTACTAAGTTTTCGTTAATTTTAGTACTCGCCAGTTCGCTATTCCACGATTTGTCGGAGAAATGTCGGGGTCGTGGCTGGAACAGTTCGTCACGCAGAATCGGACAATTCCGTCTCACTTATAAGGATTGCCCCGCTGGATCAATGAGTTGGGCGCGCTTCCAGCCCATTCATCGGCGGCGCGCTGAACGCCACGCACGTCCAGCTTGACCCCGGCGCACGCCCTGCCGACCATAAGCTGTTAACCCGCGACATCGGCGGCCGCCCCCCTCCGGCACGTCCCCGTCCCCTGCCGCGTTCCGAACCGGTGCTGGCCGCCTGGCCGTGCATCGCCCCGTTTCCCGTTCCGGCCGCGGCTGGAGGAAAGTGCTTTGATCATCAAAATCGTCATTGCAGCGCTGTTCGTGGCCTGCGTGCTGTACATCCACTTCCGTGGCAAGGTCCGCGCGCGCTGGTCGCGCCAGCTGCTGGACCACTCCAGTTTCATGGCCCCGATCAACGTGGTCATGTACATGTTCTCGAAGGTGCCGACCACGCCGTTCCTGGACCCGGGCAAGGAGTTCCCGCAGCTGGAGCCGCTGCGCCAGAACTGGCAGATGATCCGCGACGAGGCGCTGGCGCTGCGCGACGCGCAGAAGATCGCTGCCTCCAGCACGTTCAACGATGCCGGCTTCAATTCGTTCTTCCGTCGTGGCTGGAAGCGCTTCTACCTGAAGTGGTACGGCCCGTCGCACCCGTCGGCGAAGACGCTGTGCCCGAAGACCACGGCGCTGATCGAGTCGATCCCGGACGTGCGTGCGGCGATGTTCGCGCAGCTGCCACCGGGCAGTGAGCTGCGCCCGCACCGCGACCCGTTCGCTGGCTCGCTGCGCCTGCACCTGGGCCTGAGCACGCCCAACGACGATGCCTGCTACATCGAAGTGGACGGCATCAAGAAGAGCTGGCGCGACGGCGAGTGGATGATGTTCGACGAGACCTACATCCACCATGCGCACAACGAGACGCAGCAGGACCGGGTGATCCTGTTCTGCGACATCGCCCGCCCGCTGCGCTTCGGCCTGCCGGGCCTGTTCAACCGCGCGGTGGCGGCCACGCTGCTGGCCGGTGGTGCATCGCCGAACCTGCCGGGTGACCCGACCGGTGGCGTCAACAAGGCGTTCGGCAGTGTCTACAAGGTGCGCCTGAAGGCCAAGGCGCTGCGCGAGCGCAGCGTGGTGGCCTACCAGCTGATCAAGTGGGGCCTGGTGGTGGCGGTGATCGCCGGTATCTGGGCGCTTTGACTGTAGAGCCGAGCCCATGCTCGGCTGGGTTTACCGCAACCTGTCCGAAGAGCAGCCGAGCGTGGGCTCGGCTCTACAGAAAGCAGAAAACCCGCGCTGTCGCCAGCGCGGGTTTTTGTTTGGATCAACCCTTCAGTGCCGCCTGCACGAACGGCGGGGTCACCAGCACGCCGGTGTGCAGCGCGGCGGTGTAGTACAGGGTGTTGAAGGTCTTGGCGGCCGAGTCGGCCTGGCGGAAGTCGAAGCTGCTGTCGCCCTTGCGCGCCATGGTCACGCTCCACCAGCCGGTGGGGTAGCACGGCTGCGGGAACGGCAGGGTCTTGAACGAACCGAAGCCGGCCTTGCCCATCTCGGTGCGCATTTCGTTGATCAGGTCCAGCTGCATCAGCGGCGATTCGGACTGCTGCACCAGGATGCCGTCGTCCTTCAGGGCCTTGAAGCAGCTCTCGTAGAAGGCCTTGTTGAACAGGCCTTCGCCGGGGCCGACCGGGTCGGTCGAATCGACGATCACCACGTCCACGCTGCCGGCCGGGCAGTTGGCCATGTAGGCCACGCCGTCGTCGAACAGCAGCTCGGCGCGGGCGTCGTCGTTGGAGTCGCACAGTTCCGGGAAGTGCTTGCGCGCCATCACGGTGACCTGCTCGTCGATGTCGCACTGGGTCACGCTCTCCACGCCCTTGTGCTTGAGCACTTCGCGCAGGGTGCCGCAGTCGCCGCCACCGATGATCACCACGCGCTTGGGCGCAGCGTGGGTGAACAGCACCGGGTGGCTGATCATCTCGTGGTAGAAGAAGTTGTCCTTGCTGGTCAGCATGATGGCCCCGTCGATGGTCATCAGGTTGCCCCAGTCGGTGGTCTGGAAGATCTCGATCTTCTGGAACGGCGACTGCACCTCGTCCAGCTTGCCGGTGATGCGGTAGCCGATGGCCGAGCCGGTGCGCTCGAAGTGTTCGATGTACCAGTTGTTGCTGTCAGTCATTGGAAAACAGTCCTGTTCGGAGGGGTGGAGCCGGGCTGGCGGGCGGGGCCGCGTGGCACAGATGCCACATCCGGACGGATCGGCCCGTTCAGGTTGGAACCTGTCACGGGCGCGGGCGCGCATGATAACGAACCTGTGGGCATATAGGCGTTATCATGCCCCCCCTTTTATTGCCAACAAGGCCGACTGAAATGACCGATTGGTCCCTCGACCAAGCCCGCAAGACCTACTCGATCCCGCATTGGGCGGACGGTTACTTCGACGTGGATCAGGCCGGGCACATGGTGGTGAGACCGACCGGGGCGGACGGCCCGGTGGTATCGCTGCCCAAGGTGGTGGACGCTGCGCGCGCGGCCGGTGCCAAGCTGCCGCTGCTGGTGCGCTTCCCGGACATCCTCGGCCAGCGCCTGGGCAAGCTGCAGGCGGCCTTCGCCCAGGCCCAGCAGGACTGGGAGTACAGCGGCGGTTACACCGCCGTGTACCCGATCAAGGTCAACCAGACCCGCGGCGTGGCCGGCACCCTGGCCAGCCACCACGGCGAAGGCTTCGGCCTGGAAGCGGGCAGCAAGCCCGAGCTGATGGCCGTGCTGGCGCTGTCCCGCCCGGGTGGCCTGATCGTCTGCAACGGCTACAAGGACCGCGAGTACATCCGCCTGGCCCTGATCGGCCGCAAGCTGGGCCTGCAGACCTTCATCGTCATCGAGAAGCCGTCCGAGCTGAAGCTGGTGCTGGAAGAGTCCAAGGCGCTGGACGTGAAGCCGGGCCTGGGCGTGCGCATGCGCCTGGCCTCGCTGGGCGCCGGCAAGTGGCAGAACAGCGGTGGCGACAAGGCCAAGTTCGGCCTGTCGCCGCGCCAGCTGCTGGACCTGTGGAAGTCGCTGCGTGACACCGAGTACGCCGACTGCCTGAACCTGCTGCACTTCCACATGGGCTCGCAGATCTCCAACGTGCGCGACATCGCCAACGGCATGCGCGAAGCCACCCGCTACTTCGTGGAGCTGTCGCGCCTGGGCGCGAAGATCACCCACGTCGACGTGGGGGGTGGCCTGGGCGTGGATTACGAAGGCACCCGTTCGCGCAGCTTCTGCTCGATCAACTACGGCCTGCATTCCTACGCCAGCAACATCGTGCAGCCGCTGGCCAATGCCTGCGAAGAGTTCGGCCTGACCCCGCCGCGCATCGTCACCGAGTGCGGCCGCGCAATGACCGCGCACCACGCGGTGCTGATCGCCAACGTCTCGGAAGTGGAAGAGGCACAGGAAGGCCGCGTGCCGGACCAGCACGACGACGAGCCGGCAGCGATCCGCCACCTGCGCGAGATCCACGACGAGCTGGACGTGCGCCCGGCGGTGGAACTGTTCCAGGAAGCGCAGCATTTCCATGCCGAAGGCCTGGCCAGCTACGCGCTGGGCCAGATCGATCTGCCGCAGCGTGCGCGCATCGACGACCTGTTCTACGCCATCGCCCACGGCGTGCGCGCGCGCCTGAGCTACGACGAGAAGAGCCATCGCCCGGTGCTGGACGAACTGAACGAGCGCCTGGTCGACAAGTACTTCGTCAACTTCAGCGTGTTCGAATCGATCCCGGACGTGTGGGCGATCGACCAGGTGTTCCCGATCGTGCCGATCGAGCGCCTGGATGAAACCCCGGACCGCCGCGGCATCATCGCCGACATGACCTGCGACTCGGACGGCATGGTGGAAACCTATGTCGAGAACGAGAGCCTGGACAGCTCGCTGCCGCTGCACAAGATGAGGCCGGGCGAGAGCTATCGCATCGGCTTCTTCATGGTCGGCGCCTACCAGGAAATCCTGGGCGACATCCACAACCTGTTCGGCGATACCGACGCGGTGGAAGTGCTGGCCGATGCCGATGGCTACGCCATCACCCAGCAGCGCCGCGGCGACACCACCGACGTGATGCTGGATTACGTGGGTTACCGCCTGGACGAACTGCGTGCGACCTATGCGCAGCGCGTGGCTGCGGCGCAGCTGTCGCCGGAACGCGCGCAGGAACTGTCGGACGCGCTGGAAGCCGGCCTGACCGGTTACACCTACCTGTCCGACGAGCCGCTGGTGTGATGGACGGCACCGGGCCCGCCCGGTGCCACCGTTGCCGATGAGCGCGCGCGCGATCTTCCACCTGTTCCTGCATGCCGCCGTGCCAGCGTTGCTGGCATGGCTGTTCTGGCGCAAGCGCTTTGCCTCGGCGTGGCTGCTGATGCTGCTGGGCTGGATCATCGACCTGGACCATCTGCTGGCCGACCCGATCTATGCACCGAACCGCTGCAGCATCGGGTTCCACCCGCTGCACACCGCACCGGCCATCGCAGTCTATGCCGGGCTGTGCGTGCCGAAGAAAACGCGGTTGTTCGGCATCGGTTTGATCATCCACATATTGCTGGACGCGATTGATTGCTGGTGGATGCATCACCGTTGATGCTTGGTGCGTGTCGACCAAGGTCGACACCTACCGGGTGCACGGCGACCGGTCGGATTGGCGCTCGGTAGAGCCGGCCGCTGGCCGGCTTCCGCTGGGTGTGCCCGGTGATCACGTGGCTGCCGGCCAGCGGCCGGCACTACCCACCGTTGGGTTGGCCGCGTCACGCCACCGGCAACCACAACGTCGCACGAAGGCCCGGCTGCGCATTCTCCAGCTGCAACCGCCCGCCATAGCTGGCAGCGATATCGCCCACGATCGCCAGGCCCAACCCGCTGCTGCCTTCGCGCTCGTCCAGCCGCACACCACGCTGGGTGACCCGTTCCAGCGCGTCTGCGGCCAGGCCGGGGCCATCGTCGCGCACTTCGACGCGTAGCTGCCCTTCGCTGGTTTCCGCTTCGACAGTGACCTGCTGTTGCGCCCAGCGCCCGGCGTTGTCCAGCAGGTTGCCCAGCATCTCCTCCAGATCCGCACTGGCGCCGGCGAACTGCAGCGCCGGATCGATGCCTGCCGCCGTGAACGCAATGCCACGTTCGCCATGCACGCGTGCCATCAGCCGGCACATCGCCTGTGCGACGGCCGCCACGTCGGTGCGCTGGCGATGGTCGGCAGCCAGTCCTGCAGCCAGGTAACGGTCAACACTGGCCTGCATGCGCGCACTCTGCTCGCGCACGGTGGCACGCCAATGCGTGCCGTCGCTGTCAGCTTCGGTGGCCAATACGCTCAGTGGAGTCTTCAGCGCGTGCGCCAGATCCTGTGCACTGGTGCGCGCGCGCGCGACCATGCGTTGCTGGTGGTCCAGCAGCGCGTTGAGTTCCTCACCCAGTGGTGCGACTTCCGCGCCCAGTCCCTGTGTGTCGATGCGCTGCGCATCGCCGCGACGTACCCGTTCCAGCTGCGCACCGAGGCGATGCAGCGGGCGCAGGCCGAAGTGCACCTGGCTGGCCAGCACCGCCAGCCACGCCGCGACCAGCACGCCCAGTGCGATGGCGGTGCGCTTGCGGAACGCGGCAACATCGGCATCCAGCGCGCTGCGGTCGGTGGCGACCACGGCCACGAACGGTTCGCTGGCGCGTGGCAGGCGCACCTGCTGCACGCGTGCACGCAGGAATTGTTGCAGCGGCCCGGGCAGATTGCGCGTGGCCGGCCCGGCGGCCTTCGCCGGCAGGGTTTCATCCCACAGCGAGCGCGACTGCAGCAGCACGCGGCCATCGGCACCGGCGATCTGCCAATAGGCACCGGAAAACACGCGCTGGAAGCGCGCATCATTGGGTTCCTGGCGCAGGCGCAACTGCCCGTCCGGGTCCACTTCGGCCTGTGACAGCAGGGTCAGCATGTCCTGCTGCAGTTCGTGGTCGAGGCGGTCGCGCGCGCTGCGCTTGAACAGCTCGCCCAGCAGCGCGCTGGCCAGCAGCGAGACCAGCAGCAGCCCGACGCCGCCGGCCAGCAGCAGGCGCCGCCGCAGCGACGGTTGCCGGTTCATGGCTCGGCCAGCCGCCAGCCCTGGCCGCGCACGGTCTGGATCAGGTCGATGCCGAGCTTGCGGCGCACGCGTCCGAGCAGCACGTCCAGTGCGTTGGAGTCCGGGTCGTGGCCGCCGTCGAACACCTGTTCGCCCAACCGGTCGCGGCTGATCACCTGTCCGCTGTGGTGGATGAAGTAGCTGAGGAGGCGGAATTCCTGCGGACTCAGTGGCAGCGCCTGTCCATCCAGCTCGAAGCGGCCGGCATTGACGTCCAGCTGCAGCGGGCCGCAGTGCAGGCGCGGGCTGGCGTGGCCATGGCTGCGACGGATCAGGGCGCGCAGGCGCAGCACCAGTTCGTCGGCCTGGAACGGTTTGGTCAGGTAATCGTCGGCGCCGGCATCGAAGCCGGCCAGCTTGTCGTGCCAGCGCCCGCGCGCGGTCAGCACCAGCACCGGAAACCCCCGGCCGTTGCCGCGCCAGCGCTCGATCACGCTCAGTCCATCCAGCCCGGGCAGGCCGAGGTCGACGATGGCGGCCTGCAGGTCTTCGATCTGGCCGATTTCTTCGGCCTGGCGACCGTCGGCGACCACCGCCACCACATAGCCGGCCTGTTCCAGCAGGGGCACCAGGCGCTGTGCCAGTGCGGCATCGTCTTCGGCCAACAGGATGCGCATCAGTCGTCGAGCTCCGTCTTCAGCAGCTTTCCGCTGCGCGCATCATAGTCCAGCTCCACCACCACGCCGTCGCCGCGCAGGATCTCCACTTCGTAGACGCCGTCGTCCAGCTCCACTTCCAGCAGCTGGCCGGGGTAGCGCTTGAGCGCATCGCGCACCACGCTCTCCAGCGGCATGTAGCGGCCCTGCTGCACGGCGCGACGCGCGACCTGCTGCGCCGGGTCCTGCAGGGGCGCGGCGGCGGTCGGGGCGTTGGCCAGGGCCAGCAGCAGGGGCAGGGTGGCGAGCATGCGGGTAAGGAAAGAGAGAGGGGTACAGGTGCGAGTGTGGCGGGGATGACTAACAGCCGGCTAACAGCCACGGCTAAGGCGCTGTTAACCGGGCCATGCATCGTGGCGTTGCCGGGATGGTCCGGCCACGAACAGGAGAACCCCCATGTTGAAGTCGCTCACCCTCGCCACTGTTGCCCTGCTTGCCGTCGCGCCGGCCGTACAGGCCGCGCCGCTGGGCATGGCCCAGGTTGAACAGACCCTGCGCAAGGCCGGCTACACCCAGATCCACGAGATCGAACGCGATGATGGCCTGTGGGAGGCTGACGTGAGCCGCGCCGATGGCCGCTTCAGCGAGGTCTACGTGGACCCGAAGACCGGCGAGATCTTCGATGAGCACAGCGGCCGCGCGCTGCTGACTACCGAGCAGGTGCTGGCACGGGCGCAGTCGCATGGCCTGCGCGAGATCCATTCGCTGGAACGCGATGGTGCGACCTGGTCGCTGGAAGCCCGCAATGCCCGCAACCAGAAGGTAGAGGTGCGCCTGAGCGGCTATGACGGCCGCATCCTGCACAGCGAGCGCGATGGCTGGCTGGATTGACGTTGGCCTCTGTAGAGCCGAGCCCATGCTCGGCTTTGCGGCCAACCGTAGCCGAGCATGGGCTCGGCTCTACAGGGGCTGGCTTACCAGCCGTACGGCGGCGGGTAATCCCAGCCCGGCCCGCGGCCGTAGTAGCCGCCATACGGGCCGAAGAAGCCCGGGCCCTTGCCCTCACTCACGTGGATGTTGAGGTTGACCCCATGGGTCTTGCCTTCATCGGTGGTGTAGTTCTTGCTCAGGTTCAGCGTGGCCGCGTTGTAGTGGCTGTTGCCGCCGTTCTTCGAATAGCCGATGCCGGTGGTGAAGCTGCCGGACACCTTGACCTTGTCGTCGGTCACGTCGGCGATCTTCGCATCGTCGTGCACGCGCGGGCCGCTCTTGTCACCGTAATAGGTGCCGGGCGGGTCCTGCTGCAGGGCCGGGTCGTTGAGGTAGCGCATCGGCGCCTGCGGCAGGGTCAAGTCCAGGCCGGCAGCCTGCGGCGCAGTGGCGCCAGCGGCGGACTGGGCCAGCACGGTTCCCGGCAGGGCCAGGCACAGCAGCAGGGTCAGGGGGCGGATCATGACGGCGCTCCAGCGGACAGGTGGCCGCGCAACTCGCGGCGGTACAGGCCGACGCTAGCAGGGGTTGCTTGAATGATGCCTGTCGGCGCCCGCTTGCGGTAGAGCCAGGTCATGCCTGGCTGCACGCTACAACCGTTCGAACCCGAACAGCCTTTCCAGCGCATGCCTGCGGCGCTCGATCCGGGCCCGCAGCAGCTGGGCGCCGATCATCGAATAAGTGATGCCGTTGCCGCCGTAGGCCATGGCGAAATGGACCCGCGGCCCCCACTGCGCGTGCGGGCCGAAGAAGGGCAGGCCGTCGGCGGTTTCGGCGAAGGTGCCGGCCCAGGAAAAGGCGGGTATCGGATCCAGTCGCGGGAACCAGTGCCGCAGCTGCTTCATCAGCTTGCCGGCCTTGCCATCAACGCGCCGGTCGCGCCGGGCGGGGATATCGATGGCGTCGTCCAGCCCACCCACCAGCAGGCGGCGGTCGCCGGTGGCGCGCAGGTACAGGTACGGGCGGGCGCTTTCCCACACCATCGTGTTGCGCAGCCTGCCGAGCACGTCCGCTTCGATGGGATCGGTGATGAAGGCATAGCTGCTGCGGTTGCGCGCAACCCGCTGTTCCAGCCACGTCTGGTTGGCATAGCCCATGGCCAGGACCACGTGGCGGGCACGGACCGAGGCGCCGGCCTCGGTCATCGCGGTTACGCCCTGCGCGCCAGGCTTGAGCGTGTGCAGCACGGTGCGGTCGTGCACATGGCCGCCGCGGCGGCGCACTCGTTTGAGCAGGCCGTAGGTGAGACAGTAGGGATCGACCCGCGCCGCCTGGCGGGTCAGCAGGGCGCCGCCGGCATCCACGTCGAAACGCTCGCGAAGCGCTTCGCGGTCCAGCCAGCGGGCATCCAGGCCGATGCTGCGCCGCGCCTCACCTTCGGCCATCAGGCGCGGCACGTCGCGATGGCGGCTGGCCAGGTACAGGCTGTCCATGCGCTGGAAATCCACGTCCTTCAACCCGCGTGCCACTTCGCCCAGTGCCGGGATTGCCTCCGCGCAGGCCCGGTACGCCCGTGCTGCGGCGTCTTGCCCGTAGCGTTCGGCCAGTTCGAGCAGATGGGTATCGATCTCGTACTGCAGCAGCGCGGTGCTGGCCGCCGTGCTGCCCCAGCCGATGTCACGCTGCTCGATCACGGCCACGTCATGGCCATGGTGGGACAGCTCGTCGGCAATCAGCGCGCCGGTGATGCCGCCACCGACCACCAGCACATCGCAGCGCAGATCCTTCTCCAGCGGGGGGAACGCCTGGATCAGTCCGTTGCGTACGGCCCACCACGGGTAACCGCTTTTCAGGTCCATGCGTGCGTGGGGCTCAGGCTGTGGGTTTGCCGGTATGTGGCGTCTGGATCAGTTCGGACAGATCGAAGCCCTGCAGGCGGGCCGCCGCCAGATAATGGTCCTGCACGGTCGCGTCCAGGCGCGGCTCGCGCGCCAGCAGCCACAGGTACTTGCGATCCGGGCTGCCGACCAGCGACACGCTGTAGTCCGGGGCGATCTGGATCACCCAGTAGTCGCCCTTGGCGAACGGCAGCCAGCGCAGGCCCTTGGGCAGGAAGCTGACCTCCAGCCGCGCGCTGTCGTTGTCGACAGCGCAGGCCTCGCCGGTGGCCTCTTCGATCTCGCCGTCCATGCGGCAGCGGTTGGTGACGCCGACGTTGCCGTTGTCGAGCAGGGTGTAGTGCGCCGATACGTCGGTGCAGCCTTCCGGCTCGTGGCGCATCGGCAGGCGTGCGATCTCGTACCAGGTGCCCAGGTAGCGCGGCAGCTTGAGGTCGGCGACGGTTTTCAGCGGCGGGTGCTCGGTCATCGGCGGTCGTGGCAGGGGTGGGCCTCCACGATGCCGATGGCCTTGCCATGGGCGGGTGAAGCCGGGGCGATGGCCGTGTCCAGAACGTTCCGTCGCCCCGGCGGAGCGCCCGTTGTCACCGGCCTGGGGGTATCCTGCCGCCAGCGCCGTGTTTTCCTGATCCAACCGAGGTGGAGGTGCCGATGTACCAGGTGATCCTGTTGAAGAGTGAATCCGTGTTCGCGCGCGAACAGTGGCCGCAGGTCGACGAACTGGTCGACTACGAAGGTGTGAGTTACAGCCTGCGCGCCGGCCCGCGCCAGCCGCTGCCGACCGACCACGACTGGCACCCGGTGGCGGTGTACGCGCCCGATGAGATCACCGAGGAAGAGTTCCAGGACTGGTATGCGCTGCAGCAGCCGACGGTGGAAGAGCTTCGCCTGAAGTACTGATGCGCGACGCTGGCGGGGCCGCCCATCCGGCCTTGACCGGCTCTGCCGTATAGTCGCGCGCAGGCGCGGTGGTCCGCGCGAACCGGTGTGGCTGCGTGTCTTCTTTCCTGCGATCGATCCGTGCACGGGGGCCCTGGTGGGTCCTGCTGCTGTGCACCGCCTTCCTGCTGTCCGCGCCGGTGCTGGCGCAGGATGAGGACCCCACGCCGAAGCAGCAGCTGGCGGATATCGATTCCAGCCTGAAGGATGTGGAGCGCAAGCGTGGCGATGCAGAAGCCACCGAGACGCTGGCGATGCTGTCCGAGAATGCCTCGCAGGCACGGCGCGATGCCGAGGCGCTGGAAAAGGCGCTGCAGCCGCAGCTGGACCGACTCAACGAACAGCTGGCGCAGCTGGGAACGCCGGCAGAAGGGGCCGCTGAGCCGCCGGAGCTGGCGGCGCAACGGCGCACCCTCACCAAACAGCGTGACGGCCTGGCCGCTTCGGTGGTGCAGGCCAAGGCCAGTGCCGTGCGTGCGCAGCAGCTGGCGGCGGACATCGAGCAGCAGCGAGCCGCGCAACGCACGGAAGAACTGGGCCAGAAGGTGGCCTCGCCGTTGTCGCCCGCGCTGTGGAGCAAGGTGGCCGAGCGTCTGCCGATCGATATCGCGCGGGTTGCGCCATTGGCCGGGCAGGGCCGCGATGCGCTGGTCGCCGGTATCCGCGCCCATGGCTGGGGCACGCCGTTGCTGGGCCTGCTGGCCGCGCTGGTGATGATGTTCCCACTGCGGCTGTGGCTGCGCAGGCTGGGGCGCCGTTTTGCTGCGTCCGAACGTGCGCCTGATGGTCGACTGCGCCGGTCCGGCCTGGCCATGTGGCTGCTGCTGGTGGGCACGCTGCTGCCCGGTTACGCCGTGGTGGTGCTGATGGCGGCGCTGGATGCCATCGATGCGATCGCGCCGCGCCTGCAGGTGGTGGCCGACGGCCTGGAGACCGCAACGTTCCGCGCGGCCTTCATCGCCGCACTCAGCGCCTGCCTGCTGGTGCCCAAGCGCCCGTCGTGGCGGCTGTTGAACCTGGACGACACCGCCGCGCTGAAGCTGCGCAAGTACGCCTGGGGCGCGGCGGCGCTGGCCTGGCTGAGCACGGTGCTGGTGGCCCTGGACCAGGCCACGCGCACCAGCGACGTCACCACGGTGGCGCTGGACGGACTGATTGCGCTGACTTACCTCGGCCTGATCATGGCCATGCTGGTGACCCTGGCGCGCCTGCATCGCCGGCAGACCGCCGAGGCCGAGGCCAAGCTGGAAGCGCAGGCCGATGGCGTGGGTGCAGCCACGCCGGTGCGCCGCAGCAGCTGGCTGGTACTGGCCCGGGTAGCGGGTAACATCGCGGTGGTGGCCGCCATCATTGCCACATTGCTGGGCTACCTGAATTTCGCCAAGTTCGTGAACCAGCAATTGATCGGCGGCAGCATCGTGGTGTTGGCCGCGACGTTGCTGTTCAAGTTCGTCGATGACCTGAGCACGTGGATGCTCAACGCCGACAGCAAGGTCGGCCAGACCATCCTGCTCAGCACCGGCCTGAGCGTATCGCGGCTGGAACAGGCGGGCGTGCTGCTGTCGGCAGCGCTGCGTACCATCGTCGTACTGATCGCGCTGCTGGCGCTGGTGGCACCGTTCGGCAACATCGGCGCGGTGGTGGAGCGCTTCACTTCACTGTTCACGACCGGATTCGATATCGGTGGCACCAAGCTGGCACCGGCGGGGATCGTGTTGGCGGTACTGGCGCTGCTGGCCGGCCTGGCGATCACCCAGCTGGTGCAGCGCTGGCTGACCGACACCTACCTGCCCAAGACCGAGCTGGACCTGGGCGCGCGCAATTCAGTGAGTACCGTTGCCCGATACGTGGGCATCATCATCGCGGTGATCTGGGCGCTGTCGGCGATGGGGCTGCAGCTGAGCAAGCTGGCCCTGCTGGTCAGCGCACTGTCGGTGGGTATTGGCTTCGGCCTGCAGGTGATCACCCAGAACTTCGTCTCCGGCCTGATCCTGCTGGCCGAGCGCCCGGTGAAGATCGGCGACTGGGTGAAGCTGGGTGACCAGGAGGGCGACATCCGCCGCATCAGCCTGCGATCGACCGAGATCCAGGTGGGCGACAAGTCGACGCTGATCGTGCCCAACTCCGAGCTGGTCACCAAGACCGTGCGCAACATGACGATGGGCAACAACCAGGGCCGCATCCAGATCCAGTTCGCGGTGCCGCCCAGCACTGATGTCGGCAACCTGCGGCAGGCGCTGCTGGATGCGTACACCGCGCACACCAACGTGCTGAAGCAGCCGGCGCCGACGGTCTACATCGACAGCATTGCCGGTGGCCAGATCACCATCAACAGTTTCGCGTACGTGGCCAGCCCGCGGCAGGTGTATGCAACCCGCAGCGATCTGTACTTCAGCCTGCTGCAGATCCTGGCCGAGCGGAACATTCCGCTGTCGACCCCGACCGACATCCACATCATCCGCGACCCGCAGGAGTAGGGGTTGTTTTGCAGGGCTGCGCCCTGCCCCCCCAGTAGTGCCGGCCGCTGGCCGGCAACTTCAACAGCAACAGCAACAGCTGATTTCCTGCGGGATGGCGGGGTGGGTCCGGTTGCGGGAGACGCCGTAAACCCCCAGGCCGGCCCAGCCGCTGGCGGCTGTGCGTTTCGGGCGCTTGCGAAGCAGTGCTTCGCAAGCAAAGCGCCCTCACCCATGGGGGCTTGGCCGCGGCATCCATGCCGCGGACACTCCCGCGACCGGACCCACCCCGCCTTCGACAGTTTCCCGCGATCTGTCGGAAATGCTCTTGGGGTCAGATCCGTTTTCCGGAGGAAAACGGATCTGACCCCATCTTGATTTTCGATATCTGACAGAGTGTGTCGACCAAGGTCGACACCGCCCCGCCAAACCACGGATTGCACGCTGTTGCCGTTGCTTCTGAGGTTGCCGGCCAGCGGCCGGCACTACCACGGGTGCAGGGCGCAGCCCTGCAAAGAACCCTATCCCCGTGGTCGGCTGCGCGAGGGCACCAGTGCGAACGTATCCACCGCCAGCTTCTCGGCATGGTTCAACCACGCGCGGATCTCCAGATCATCCACTTCGTGGTCCAGCCCGAACGACACGTTGATCTTGCCGTCGGCATCGGGCTGCACCCACTGCTGGGCCAGCACCACCTTGCGCTGCGAGGACACCGCCTCGATCCAGAAACCGCGATCCGGGCGCGTGCTCGCCACCAGCTGCAGCATGTACTGGCCGGCACGGGTGCGGCGGCCCTTCTGGGTGATCATGTGCGCCTGGCGCACGCTCGGGCGCGGGCCCTGGAATGCGTCCAGCGGTGCATCGACCGCGATGCCGCCGCGCAGGTCGTTGTCGCGGTACAGCTTGATGCCGTTGTCGCGGTTGACGAGCAGGGCACACCAGTCGCCGTCGGCCGAGCCGTCCTCGAATGCGGTGCAGCGATCAACATAGGCCAGCGTGTTGTCCGGATCCGCGTCATCGAACTGGCGCGAGGTGTTCTCCAGGTAGACCGACTTCAGCCCCCAGTCCTTGTCGTACTCCAGCAGCACCGGTGGCTGCACGTGCTGCAGGCCGACCACCACCTGGTCATCGCCATCGATCTTCAGTTCGCGGGTCGGTTCGCCCAGCCACAGTGAGCGGGCGAAGGCCAGGTACTGCGGGTAGTCGCGGCCACCATCGCGCCGGGCCGCCACGCTGGCGCTGGGTGCGCGTTGGCTGTCGATCAGCGAGCGGCCAAAGCCCATCGTTTTCAGGTTCGGGTCCAGCAGGCTGAGCAGGGTCGCACCCGAATCCAGGGTGGTGCCGGCGTCGGCGCTGAGCTGCTGCGGGGCAATGCCATCGCCCAGGAACAGCAGCAGGTTCTCGCGCTTCTGCCGGGTCAGGATGTGGGTCAGATCGTTGGGCATCGCCAGGTGGTCGGAGGCGATCACGATCAGCGTGTCCTTGCCGTACGGGCTGGCCTGGATGCGCTGCACCAGCTGCGAGATCAGCCGGTCGCTGCACTTGAGCGCGTTGAGCATGTTGATGTTGCCGTACTGGCTCTGGTAGCGCTCGCCCTTGCACGATACCGGCAGGTGGCCCGCCGGGTGGTGGGTGTCCATGGTCAACGTGGTCAGCATGAACGGTGAACCGGCACGCGAGAGCTGCTCGAAGCGCTGGTAGGCGGTATCCAGCAGCACGTCGTCGTGCACGCCCCAGGCCGAGTAGTGGATGCGGCCGATCTTCTTCTGCTGCTTGAACCATGCCAGGTCGTGCACTTCATCGAAACCGTGGCTGGCCAGGAACTGGCCCTTGCCGGCGAACTGGCCGTTGGCACCGCCCAGGTAATGGTTGGTGTAGCCCTGCTGCTTCAGGTAGTCGCCCAGGCAGACCGCCTTGGGCAGGAAGCTGCCCATGCGGTCCATGCTGTTTTCATCGCCCTGCGAGGTGGTCAGCGGCACGCCGCACATCGACGACACCAGGCCGGCGATGGTCCAGCCGCTGCCTTCGGCCGAGGCCAGCCCACGCACGTCCAGCGACTCGGACGCCAGGCGGTTGAGGTTGGGCATCAGGCCGGGAAACACGGCCTCGTCCAGATAGGTGCGTTCCAGGCTTTCGCCGTAGATCCAGACGATGTTGCGCGGGCGCTGCAGCGGCTGCGTCGGCACCTGGTACTCAGGGGCGATGCGGGCGAAGTCGACCGGGCGCAGCTGCTGGTACAGGCGCTGGCCGTCACGGGCCAGCGGGCTGATCATGATCGTGGCCACCCACACGGCCGCGAAACCGGCGAACAACGCGCCACCGTGGCCGGGCCGGCGCCAGCGCTTCACCCGTGTGGCGAACAGTGGCAGCAGCGAGACCAGCGCCAACACGATGAAGCCGGCGATGTAGCCCTTGAAGTCGGAGACACCGGCACCTTCCATGTCGGCGCCGAGGTGGTACAGGGTGGCGGCATTAAGCCCATCACCGGACAGCTTGTCGATCAGCCACCACGCGCTGAGCATCAGCAGCAGCAGCGAGAACGCGCCGGCCTTCCACCACACCCACTTGTCGGACGCGAGGAACAACCAGCACAACAGCAACAACGACAGCAGCAGTATCCAGAGCATAGGCAGCTTCGGCAGTGACGGGGTGGTGGTGATGGACGTCGTACCGACGCGTGTCCATCCGACCGGCGCTGCCGCAAGCACATGCATGTGACAGGCCGATGACCCGATAGTGCATGCACGAACCTGACTGAAATGTTTGTTGAAATGACGCGCGCGTAATCGCGCTCAGAAGGTAAAACGAGCGTGAAAGGGGTAGCTGGATTGCATTAAAAACTGCATGAATACGGGCGTTTTCGTCGATGCGCTAGCGATGCCCGCGTTCTTCGCGTGCCCGCGCACGACGGTCGAACAGCAATGCACTGGTTACGATGCCCAGGCCGAGCACCACGCCGATGAACAACAGGATCAGGGCGATGAGCGGGTAACCGAACAGGTGCCAGCCGGTGTCGATCCTCATCATCATCGCGGCGGCCATGATCAATGCGGCGCTGATGATGCCGGCCGCCACGCGGTTGGCGATCTTCTGCAGGTTCTCCATCAGCCGCGATTCTTCCAGGCCGGTGACCTTCATCTGCAGGCGGTTCTCGGCCAGCAGCGCCATGATGTCCGACAGCTTGCGCGGCCCATCACGCAGCAGCTGCTGCAGCTCCATCGCCTCGCTGGCGATGTTGGCTGCAGACAGCGACTTCTTCAGGCGCGCACGCATCACGTGCTGCAGCTGGCGCTCGACGATGCGGCGCGTGTCCAGCTCTGGCGCCAGCAGCCGGCACACGGTTTCCAGGTTGAGCAGGGCCTTGCCGAGCAGGCTCAGTTCCGGCGGCGTGCGCAGGCCGCAGGCGGTGGCGATGCGCACCATGTCCAGCACCACGCGGCCTTCGGAGAAGCTGCCACTGGCCGCATAGCGCGCGATCAGCTGACCGGTTTCGCGCAGGTAGCGCTCTTCATCGAAGGCCTCCAGCCGCGTGCTGATACTGATCAGGTCATCGGCCACTTCCTCGCCACGGCCGTCGACCGCCGCGAACAGGATCTTCAGCAGACGCTCGCGCAGGCGCGGCGGCATGTGCGCGACCATGCCCAGATCGAAGATCGCCAGCCGGCCGTCGGGCATCACCCGCAGGTTGCCTGGGTGCGGGTCTGCATGGATCTCGCCATGCACGAAGATCTGGTCCAGGTAGCCGCGGATCAGCGCCGCCGCCAACGGGTCCATGTCCTGCTCGGTGCGGCGTACGCCGGAGATCGCATCCACGCGCACGCCGGTGGCAAGCTCCATCGTCAGCACGCGCTGGCTGCTGTAGTCCCAGATCGGCTGCGGCACCCACAACCGGCGGAACGGCCGCAGGTGCCGTCCGAAGCGCGCCAGGTTCTCGGCCTCGGCGTGGTAGTCCAGCTCCTGCATCAGGGTCTTGGCGAACTCGTTGAGCCAGTCGCGCAGGCGCACGCGGCGTCCGACCTGGGTCAGGTGATCGGCGGCCAGCGCGAAGCTGCGCAGTGCCTCCAGGTCCGAGCGCAGCTGCGCGGCCACTTCAGGCTTCTGCACCTTCACCGCCACCTGGCGGCCATCGTGCAGCACCGCGCGATGTACCTGCGCGATCGAAGCGCAGCCCAACGGCTCGGGATCGAACGAGGCAAACAGCTTGTTCACCCCTACGCCCAGTTCCTGCTCGATGATCGCGTGGATGCGCTCGACCGGGATCGGCGCCACCTTCTCCTGCATGCGCTCCAGCGCCGTGGCGAACTCCACCGGCACCATGTCCGGCCGCGTGGACAGCATCTGGCCCAGCTTGACGAAGGTCGGCCCCAACGCTTCCAGGTCGCTGACGAACTGTTCCGGATTGCCGTCGGCGGGCACGTCGGCCTGGTTGCTTGCCGCATCCAGGTTCATGCCCGAGAACACGCCCGAATGGCGGTAGCGCATCAGCAGGCGCAGGATCTGGCTGCGCCGGCTCATGCCTTTGACCAGCGGGGGATTGCCATTGGCGGCGGACGGATTGCTCAAGCGGGACTCCCATGCGACGAAGACAGGTAGCGCCGGCTGCGGGCCGGCAATGTCCGGATTCCGCAGTGTCGCCGGGGGGCGGTGGGCATGCGGTGAACCCGGTGTCTTCCGCAGTCCACACCGGATCGGTCAGAATCCGCCTATTCCCTTTCTTGGACGCCCCATGGCCGGTGCCAGCCTGTTCGCCCTGCTCGACGATATCGCCACCCTGCTCGACGATGTCTCGGTGCTGACCAAGGTCGCCGCGAAGAAGACCGCCGGCGTGCTCGGTGACGATCTGGCGCTGAACGCGCAGCAGGTCACCGGGGTCAACGCCAACCGCGAACTGCCGGTGGTCTGGGCGGTGGCCAAGGGCTCGCTGGTCAACAAGGTGATCCTGGTGCCGGCGGCCCTGGCGATCAGTGCGCTGGAAGCCTGGCTGCACAGCCGCGGCTGGAACGTGCCCCTGATCGTGCCGCTGATGATGATCGGTGGTGCCTTCCTGTGCTTCGAGGGCGTGGAGAAGCTGGCGCACCGCTTCCTGCATTCGGCCGACGACGATGCCGAGCGCCAGACCGAACGCCGCAAGGCGCTGGCCGACGCGCAGGTGGACATGGTCGCGTGGGAGAAGGACAAGGTGAAGGGTGCGATCCGCACCGACTTCATCCTTTCGGCCGAGATCATCGTACTGACCCTGGGCGTGGTCGCCACCGCATCGTTCACCAACCAGCTGGTCACGCTGGCCGTGGTTGCACTGGCGATGACGGTCTTCGTCTATGGGCTGGTGGCGGGCATCGTCAAGCTGGATGACGTGGGCCTGTACCTGTCGCGCAAGGGTGGGGCTGTTGCCGCCTTCGGTCGCGGCCTGGTCGCGTCGGCACCGTGGCTGATGAAGTTCCTGTCGGTGGCCGGCACCATTGCCATGTTCCTGGTCGGCGGCGGCATCCTGGTGCACAACGTGCCGGCGCTGCACCACGCAGTACAGGCGCTGGGCGGCGAGGGCCAGTGGGGCTGGCTGGTCAGTGCGGTGGGCAACATGGTGGTGGGCATCATCGCCGGCGCCATCGTGCTGGCGGCGGTGACCGGGTTCCAGAAGCTGCGCGGCAAGTAGTCGCCGGCAGGTTCCCCGGTAGAGGCCGACCTTGGTCGGCGCTTTGTTTCCCACGCGTGCCAACCAAGGTTGGCACCTACCAAAGCGGTTCAAGGTGGTCGGCATCGTTGCCGGCGGGTTCCCCGGTAGAGGCCGACCTTGGTCGGCGCTTTGTTTCCTGCGTGTGCCAACCAAGGTTGGCACCTACCAAAGCGGTTCAGGGTGGTCGGGATCATCGCCGGCGGGTCGCCGGGTAGAGGCCGACCTTGGTCGGCGCTTTGTTTCTGCGTGTGCCAACCAAGGTTGGCACCTACCAACGTAGTTTGCTGCGGGCCGGACGGTCAGCTTGCCTGCACGCGGTTCTTGCCCTGTCGCTTGGCGGCATACAACGCGTCATCCGCACGGCGCAACAGGGCCTCGGTGTCGTCGCCGGGTTGCCATTGCGCCAGCCCGGCACTGAAATGCACCGGTACTCGCCGGTCCTGCACAGTCAGCACGCGATGCGCCAGTGAACGCTGAAGGCGCTGCACCGTGGCCATGCTGTCGGCGCCCTGGGTTTCCGGCAGCACCAGTACGAACTCGTCGCCGCCCAGCCGCGCGATGCCATCGGTGGCGCGCAGCAGCAGCTTGCAGACGGCCACCAGGTGCTGCAGCAGTGCATCGCCACCGGCATGACCATGTGCATCGTTGGTCTGGTGGAAATCATCCAGATCGATCACCGCCACGCCCAGCGGCGAGTTGTTGCGTGCGGCACGGGCCAGCTCGCGTTGCAGCAGTTCGTCCAGGCCGCGGCGGTTCAGCGCCTGGGTCAGTGGATCGATGCGTGCCAGGTCACCGGCCGCGCGCAGTTCCTGCTCCAGCTCGGCGATGCGCTGCTCGGCACGCTCCACTTCCTGCCGTGCGTTGGCCAGGTGATCGCGCGCCTGCGCGGCCTGCTGCTGCACCTTGCCGGTGTCGCGCATCACGTCCTGCAGCAGCTGGTTGAGGTCGGCGATGCTGCGCGCCTCGCGCAGCTGCAGTGCGTAGCTGCCGATGCGATCGTGGTACTCGCCGGTGCTGGTGGCCATGCCATCCATGCGCTCGATGAACTCGCCCATCAGCCCGCGCATCGCCGCCTTCGAATCGTCGATGCCCTGGCGCAGCAGGCCCTGCTTGTAGATCACTTCGCGCAGTTCGGCGCGGGTGCGCTCGACCGCCTCAGCTTCCAACGGCCCGTCCAGCAGCTGGCGCACCGCGGCGATCTGGCCCTGCAGCCAGCTGCGGTCATCCAGCAGCTCGCTCACGTTCTCCAGCAGCAGCGCGAACAGCTCCAGCAGCAGCGCCTGCTGCTCCTGCCAGCTCTCGGCACGCACGCCGACCTGGTGGCCAAGTTCGCGCACGCCCTGCTCGATCGGTTCCAGCGCCGTGCCTGGCTGCCACTGGCGCAGGTGCATGGCCAGTGCCTGCGCCTGTTCGCGCAGGTCCGGGTCGTGCTGCAGCAGCGCCACCACCGCGCCGCCCAGCAGCAGCCGCAGCTGCTCGGACAGGCGCAGGCTTTCGGGTTGCCCATCCGGCGAATGCTGTTCGATGGTGCGGATGTACTTGTCGATCAACTGCCGCATCGCGCGCCCGTAGCGCGGCCAATCGGCGCTGGCCTGCGCCGACTGCAGGCGGTCGCCCATGTCGCCCAGCTCGCCGGGCAGGGTGGCCATGCCGTTGGCGAACGCGGCCAGCAGCGGTTCCGGCGCGTCGGCGCCTGCGAACAGCTGCTGCAGCGCCACGCCACCGCCGCCCTGCAGCACCACGCGGTCGCCCAGCCCATCGTCCACCACCGCGCGCACGCGTGCCGGCGGCCCAAGGGCGGTACCGGGGGCAGGGCGGTGGTCGGGCTGGTCCGTCATGGAGCGAATCCTGGGGGCTGGCAGGGACTGGTTCCAGCATATCGGCGCGGCCGCCGACGGCTTGAACGGCTAGGATGGGCGACAGGATGCCGCAGTGGAGGTGGTGATGCGCGTGATGTTGCTGGGGGCGACCGGCCTGGTCGGTGGGCTGACCCTGCCCCGGCTGCTGGACGACCCGCGCTGCAGCGCCGTGATCGCCCCGACCCGTCGCCCGTTGGGCGCAGCCCACGGGAAGCTGGAGAACCCGGTACTGGCCTTCGATGCGCTGCCCGCCGCAGCCGGGTGGGCGGGCGTGGACGCGGTCATCTGCGCGCTCGGCAGCACCATTGCCCAGGCTGGCAGCCGCGAGGCCTTCCATCGCATCGACCATGATTACCCGCTGGCGTTCGCCCGTCTGGCGCAGGCGCAGGGTGCGCAGACCTATGTGCTGAATTCCGCAGCCGGTGCCGATCCGCGGTCGTCGATCTTCTACAGCCGGGTGAAGGGCGAATTGGAGCGCGATCTGCGCGCGCTGGGCTTCACCTCGTTGACCCTGGTCCGCCCAGGGTTGATCGGCGGCGAGCGCAACGAGGTGCGGCGCGGTGAGCGTCTCGCGCTGAAGGTGCTGGGCGTGCTGGGGCCGGTACTGCCGCGGGCGTGGCGGATCAACCCGGCCAGCGAGATCGCCAAGGCGCTGGTCGAGGCCGCGCTGGCCCCGCAACCGGGTGAGCACGTGGTGGCATCGAGCGCACTGGCCGGCTGATGTCGCGTGCGCTGCGCCTGACCCAGCTCCAACAGCTGCTGCGCCGCCATCGGCGGCCGGTGGCCGGCCAGGTGCTGGCCGACGCGCTGGGAGTCAGCCTGCGCACGCTGTACCGCGATATCGAAACCCTGCGCGAGCAGGGCGCCGACCTGCGCGGCGAGGCCGGCGTCGGCTACCAGCTGACGCCGAGCGATACCCTGCCGCCGATGACCCTGCCACCGGCCGAGATCGACGCGCTGGTGCTGGGCCTGCGCTGGGTTGCGGCCCGTACCGAACCCGCGTTGGCCGAAGCCGCACGCGATGCCCTGGCGCGCATCGCCCATGTGTTGCCCGCAGCGCGGCGCGAGGCCCTGCGTGACAGTGGCCTGCGGGTGGGCCCTTCGCGTGCGGCGGCCAAGGTTCCCCCAGCTCGTCTGCAGGCCGTGCGAGAGGCTGTCGGTTCACAGCAGCGCCTGAAGTTCGGCTACGAGGACGCGCACGGCCAGCGCAGCGAGCGCATCGTCTGGCCGTTCGCGCTGGGCTACTTCGATGAGGTGCCGATGCTGGCGGCGTGGTGTGAGCGCCGCGAGGATTTTCGCCATTTCCGCCTGGATCGCATCCGCCAGGTGCGCGTGCTGGAGGAGCACTACCTCGTACCACGCGCCACGCTGCTGCGGCGCTGGCAGAAGGCGCAGGGCATCGCGCCGGACTGGCTGGATCGTTCGTAGCGTCGGGCCTGCTCGACTGCTGCTGCGTTCTGCTTCCTGCCTCTGGGGGAGGGCGGCCTTCGCACTTTGCTCCTGGTAGTGGGCGAGCTTGCTCGACCGCCTTTGATCTTCGCGAACAGCAGTCGAGCAAGCTCGACCTCTACCAGGGCAGGAGCGACAGCAGTAGAGCACGCTCGCCGCTACTGACAGAATCTGTCAGCAGGGCCGTACCACCATGATCGCTCCCAACAACGGAGCTTCCCCATGTTCACGCCCAGCACCCTGCTGCAGTACGTGCGCGACGTCGCCACCAGCGCCACCTTCTACAGCGGCATCCTCGGCAAACCGCCGGTCGAGCAGTCGCCTGGCTTCGCCCTGTTCCTGCTCGGCGATGGCGCCGCACTCGGCCTGTGGCAACGCGATGACGTGCAACCGCCGGTGTCTGCGCAGGCAGGCGCCGCCGAACTGGCGATGGTGGTCGCAAACCCCGAGGCCGTGCAGCAGATGCACGATGCGTGGCGTGGGCTCGGCGTGCAGATCCTGCAGTCGCCGGTGACGCTGGAGTTCGGCCATACCTTTGTCGGGGCAGATCCTGATGGCCACCGCCTGCGTGTGTACAGCCGCGCCGAAGGCATGGTCGCGCGCGATTGATCGCCCGCATTGTGTAGATCCACGCCATGCGTGGATGCCGGAAAAAAAACGCCGGGCAATGCCCGGCGTTCTCTCCAAGTCATGTGCCAACCAACGGTTGGCACCCACCGGTCAGGTGGCCGATCAGCTGGCCAGTGCCAGGTCGTCCATCATCGCGCGCAGGAAGCGGGCGGCTTCACCGCCCGTGGCTGCGCGGTGGTCGAAGGTGACCGACAGCGGGATCACCTTGTGTGCCTCCACGCCGCCCATCACCGGGGTCATCTGGTGGCGGGCACGGCCGGCACCGACGATGGCCACGCACGGCGGCACCACGACCGGGGTCGCGTAGCGGCCGGCAAACATGCCGAAGTTGGACAGCGAGATGGTGTAGCCACTCAGTTCCGACGCCGCGATCGAACGCGATTCCACCTGCTCGCGCAGGCGGTTGACGCCTTCGCGGATGCCGCGTGCGTCGAGCATGTCGGCGTTGCGCAGGGCCGGCACGAACAGGCCGTCGTCGGTGTCCACGGCGATGCCGATGTCCACCTGCGCGTGCAGGGTGCGGGTCAGTGCTTCGCCGTCGAACCAGGCGTTCATCGCCGGCACCTTCTGCGCGGCGACCACGATCGAACGCACCAGGCGCGCGGTGACGTCGTTGCCCGGCAGCCAGGCGTGGATGTCGGCGTCGTCGTTCAGCGTGGTCGGCACGACCTTGCTGTGCGCATCGGCCATCACGCGTGCCATGTTGCGGCGCACGCCCTTCAGCGGTTCCGGCTGGCCCTTGGCGACCACGCCCGGCGGCTGGGTACGCATCGGCTTGCCGGCGGCGGACAGCGGGGTGCGGGCTTCGCTCTGCACGGGGGCAGACACCTGCGCCGGGGCCGGCGCGGCATAGGCAGCAGCGGCAACCGGTGCCGGAGCAGCGCCGAGCTTGGCGGTGCCATTGGCGGCGGCCTGCTTGACGTCGGCCATGGTGACCGCGCCATCGGTGCCGGTAGCGGCCACGCGGCTCAGGTCCACGCCCAGCTTGCGGGCCATCGCACGCACGGCCGGCACGGCCTTGACGCCACCGACGGCCAGCGCCTGTTCGGCATGCACGGCATTGGAGCTCTGCATCGCGCCGACCACGGTACCGGCGTCATCGCGCTCGGCCGCGGCGGGCTTGGCCTCCTCGGCGGCAACCGGAGCGGCCGCAGCCGGCAGCGGCGGCGGGGTCGGTGCGGCCGCCGGTGCAGCGTGGCCATGGCTGTGGCCGGTGTCCTGGCCATCGGCTCTCTGCGGCAGGTTCGGGTCCAGTTCGAAGCTGGCCAGCACCGAGCCGGTCGGGATGATGTCGCCGGCGCCGCCGGACAGCTTCAGCACCTTGCCGGAGAACGGCGAGGGCACTTCCACCACGGCCTTGGCGGTCTCCATCGACACCAGCGGCTCGTCCAGCTTGATCACATCGCCTTCCTTGACGAACCACTCGACGATGGTCGCGTCCGGCAGGCCTTCGCCCAGGTCGGGCAGGTTGAAGTTCTTGGTCTGGCTCATTTGCAGTTCTCTTCCAGCAGTTCCAGTTCGCGGGCCGGCAGCCAGCCCGTCGCGCCATTGGCGCGCTCGGACCACCACCACCCGCCGTGTTCGTGATGAAGCTTCACCATCTCGCCGCTTTCCACATCCAGCTCGCGGGCGTCGTAGTCGCACAGCGCTTCGGCGCGACCCTCGTCCAGCAGCTGCAACCAGGCGATGGGCGCCCATCCAGCGCGCCCATCGTTGGTGCGTACCCAGGCAAACGCCGGCCATTCCTCGTCACGGACACCTACTTCGACGATCTGGCCGGTGCGGAACCGGAGCGGGTTGGGATACTGGCTGCGGTAAGCCCCCAGAAGGCGGGCCCGCATGTCAGCCGGCCGCCACCGCGCGCTTGGCCGCAGCCACGATCCGCTCAACGCTCGGCAGGTACTTCATTTCCAGGCGGAACAGCGGAATGTGGGTGTCGTAGCCAGTGACGCGCTCGACCGGTGCCAGCAGGTCGTAGATCGATTCCTCGGCCAGGCGCGCGGCGATCTCGGCGCCGAAGCCCGCGGTCTTCGGGGCCTCCTGCACGATCACGCAGCGGCCGGTCTTGGCCACCGATTCGGCGATGGTGGCGAAGTCCAGCGGACGCAGCGTGGCCACGTCGATGACTTCGGCACTGATGCCTTCGCCGGCCAGCTTGTCCGCCGCTTCCAGCGCTTCCTTCACCTGCGCGCCCCAGGTCACCAGGGTCACGTCGGTGCCGTCGCGCAGCACGAAGCAGACGTCCAGCGGCAAGGCTTCGCCGTCGTTGACGACCACTTCCTTGTACTGGCGGTAGATGCGCTTGGGCTCCATGTAGATCACCGGATCCGGCTCGCGGATCGCGGCCAGCAGCAGGCCATAGGCACGCTGCGGCGACGACGGCAGCACCACGCGCAGGCCCGGCACGTTGGTGAAGATCGCCTCGTTGGCTTCGCTGTGGTGTTCCGGCGCGCGGATGCCACCGCCCCACGGCACGCGCAGCACCATCGGGCAGTGCAGGCGGCCACGCGTGCGGTAACGCAGGCGTGCCGCGTGGCAGACGATATGGTCGACCATCGGGTACATGAAGCCGTCGAACTGGGCTTCGGCCACCGGCTTCATGCCCTGTGCGGCCAGGCCGATGGTCAGGCCGGCGATGGTGGTTTCGTCCAGCGGGGTATCGAGGATGCGGTCCGAGCCGAAGCGCTGCTGCAGCCCGGCGGTGGCGCGGAACACGCCGCCGTTGACGCCCACGTCCTCGCCCAGCACCAGCACCGACGGGTCGTGTTCCAGCTCCCAGGCCAGCGCCTGGGTGATGGCTTCGATGAGGGTGATCGGGGTGGTGGTCATGCTCTCTTCTCCGCGCGCGACCGCAGCGCTGTCGGCGGCGTTGGTGTGCGCGCCGGGCGCGCCGTTCTTGATCTCATCCATGGCGCTTCTCCAGGGCGATCGCCTGGGCACGCTGGGCCAGCAGGTCCGGCGGCGGATCGGCATACAGGAAGTCGAACATCGCCTCGACCGGCTGCACCGGCGTGTTGAGGTACAGGTTCACTTCCTCGTCCACGCGCTTGCCGCACTCGGCGACCCAGGCGCTTTCCTCATCCTCGCTCCATACACCGGCGTTGATCAGGTACTTGCGCAGGCGCAGCATCGGCTCGCGCTGCCAGGCATCCTTCACTTCAGCATCGTCGCGGTAGCGGCGCGCGTCATCGGCGGTGGTGTGGTCGGACAGGCGGTAAGTCATCAGTTCCAGCACGGTGCCACCGTCGCCGGCCAGCGCACGTTCGCGCGCCTGCTCCATGGCAGCCAGCACGGCGATCAGGTCGTTGCCGTCCACCTGCAGGCAGTGCAGGCCGCCAGCCAGGCCCTTCTGCGCCAGCGTTTCGGCACCGGTCTGGGCCGAACGCGGGACCGAGATGGCCCAGCCGTTGTTGACGATGCACAGGATCAGCGGGAGCTTGTAGGCGCCGGCCGAATTCAGTGCCGCGTAGAAGTCGGTCTTGGAGCTGCCGCCGTCGCCGCACACCGCCACGGCGATCTGCGGTTCCTTGTTGAGCTTGAACTTCAGCGCGGCGCCTGCGGCATGCAGGCACTGGGTGGAGATCGGCACGCAGAACGGGAAGTCCTTGGCCGCGTTGCCGCCGTAATCGTTGCCGCGTTCGTCGCCGCCCCAGTACATCAGCACGTCGTGCGGGCGCACGCCACGCATGAACATCGCGCCATACTCGCGGTACGAAGGCGCGAACACGTCGTCCTTCTGCATCGCCGCGCCGATACCCACGTGCGCGGCTTCGTGGCCCAGGCAGGCGGCATAGGTGCCCAGCTTGCCGGTGCGCTGCAGTGCGATGGATTTGCTGTCGAACGTACGTACGAACAGCATCTGCTTGAACAGCGGTACCAGGACCTGGGGGTCGCGCAGCGACGCGGGCAGGTCATCGCGGACGAGTTTGCCGTCCGTGTCCAGGTACTGCAGGTATTCGATCTTGAATTCAGCGGCAACCGTCATTGCGTACTGCACCTTCGACAGAGAAGTTACAAATGATATGAATCGCCATGTTAAGGAACGCGTACGGAATAGCCTTCCTGCGCCGCAACACGGCAACGTCCTGTTTTACCCCTGCCGGCGGGTGGGGGGCCAATAACAACAACGTATTCAGTCGTTGCTGCAAAGCATCAGAATACGCCTCTGGCTGACTGCTGGCGCAACGACCCGATCGGTTCCACGCGCAGGCCCCGCATCGGCCAATGCTCCACGGGGCACCGCACGCCCCGGTATGGACCCGGCGGCTGCCAGCGCGGCGGCAACGCGCTACCCTTGCCGCCCCCGATCTGGTCCCGCCCATGTCCGTCGACAACAACCAACGCGATCTCGAAGCCGGCATCCACACCGACCTGCAGGGACGCCTGACCTACGGCGGCTACCTGCGGCTGGACCAGCTGCTCAGCGCGCAGCAGCCGCTGTCCAACCCGCCGCACCACGATGAGATGCTCTTCATCATCCAGCACCAGACCTCGGAGCTGTGGCTGAAGCTGCTCGGCCACGAACTGCGTGCGGCGATCGGCTTCCTGCAGCGCGATGAAGTCTGGCAGTGCCGCAAGGTGCTGGCGCGCAGCAAGCAGGTGCTGCGCCAGCTGACCGAGCAGTGGTCGGTGCTGGAAACGCTGACCCCGTCCGAATACATGGGTTTCCGCGACGTGCTGGGGCCGTCTTCGGGCTTCCAGTCGCTGCAGTACCGCTACATCGAGTTCCTGCTGGGCAACAAGAACGCGCAGATGCTGCAGGTGTTCGAGCACGACCCGGCCGGGCAGGCGCAGCTGCGCATCGTGCTGGAGGCGCCGAGCCTGTACGAGGAATTCCTGAAGTACCTGGCCCGCTTCGGCCATGCCGTGCCGGCGGTCTACGAGGCCCACGACTGGACCCAGCCGCACGTGGCTGACGACGCATTGCAGCCGGTCTTCGAACGCATCTACCAGGACACCGACCGCTACTGGCGCGAGTACGCGCTGTGCGAGGACCTGGTGGACCTGGAGACCGCCTTCCAGCTGTGGCGATTCCGACACATGCGCACGGTGATGCGCGTGATCGGCTTCAAGCGCGGCACCGGCGGCTCGTCCGGCGTGGGCTTCCTCGCCAAGGCGCTGGAGCTGACCTTCTTCCCCGAACTGTTCCAGGTGCGCACCAGCCTGCAGGCGGCACCCCCGGCAGAACTGGGCTGACCCCCATTCAGCTTGGACCCCGGCCATTGGCTGGATCGTTTCAGATGCAAGTTCAGCGAGCAGGCTGGCACCTGCCCCAAACGGCGTGTATTTGACGTGAACGGCAGAAGTCGGTGATCCTCGCGCGTTGCTCCAACTGCACAGCGGACGTGCTCGTCATCCACCGAACCAGGAAATCCGCATGAGCGTAAACGCCACTGCGAACACCCCAGAGCCGGCGCTGCCGGACTTCAAGACCACGCTGGGCCACCCGCGCCCGTTGTGGATGCTGTTCATGACCGAGTTCTGGGAGCGCTTTGCGTTCTACGGCATCCGCTGGGCGTTGGTGCTGTACATCGTCGCCCAGTTCTACAACGGCAGCGCTGCCGGTGAAGGCGACGCCAGCCGCATCTATGGCGCCTACCTGGCCCTGGTATACGCCGCGGCGATCTTCGGTGGCTACGTGGCCGACCGGGTACTGGGCTACCAGCGCTCGATCCTGACCGGCGCGATCATCATGGCCGCCGGCCTGTTCATGATCTCGCTGCCGCAGGAGCACATCTTCAAGCTTGGCCTGGCCACGATCATCGTAGGCAACGGCCTGTTCAAGCCCAACATCTCGACCATGGTCGGCAAGCTGTACGGCCTGAAGGACGAGCGCCGCGACTCCGGCTTCACCATCTTCTACATGGGCATCAACATCGGCGCGATGATCGCCCCGGTGCTGACCGAGTACCTGGCCCGCAAGGTGTTCGGTACCGACGCGATGCCGTCCTACAAGGTCGTGTTCATCGCCTCGGGCGTGGGCATGCTGATCTCGCTGGTGTGGTTCTACATCGGTCGCGCCGGCCTGAAGGGCATCGGTGCACCGCCGGCCGGCGCTGAAGGCTTCGGCCGCATCATCATGGTGCTGGCCGGTGCCGTGGTCGCCATCCCGGTGGCGTACTTCCTGCTGGCTACCGGCGCCACCGCGCTGGCCTGGATCCTGGGTGCGATGTTCACCGCGCTGGCCATCCTGCTGCTGGTCGAGGGCGTCCGCGAAGGCAAGGTGCAGCGCGACCGCGTGATCGCCATGCTGATCATCTTCGCCTTCAACGTGATGTTCTGGATGTTCTTCGAACAGGCCGGCAGCTCGTTCACCTTCCTGGCCGAGAACATCGTCAACCGCCAGTTCGGTGACTGGACCTTCCCGACCGCGTGGTTCCAGTCGGTCAACTCGGTGGCGATCATCACCCTGGCCCCGGTCATTGCCTGGATCTGGGTGGCCATGGGCCGCGCCAATCCGTCCATCCCGCGCAAGTTCGGCCTGGGCCTGCTGTTCAACGGCGCCGCCTTCGCCCTGCTGATGTTCGCCCTGTCGCAGATGGTCGTTGACGGCAAGATCCCGTTCTGGACCCTGTTCATGGTCTACGTCATCCAGTCGGTGGGTGAGCTGTGCCTGTCGCCGATCGGCCTGTCGATGGTGACCAAGCTGGCCCCGGTGCGCCTGGTCGGCTTCGGCATGGGTGGCTGGTTCCTGTCCACCGGCATCGGCAACAACCTGTCGGGCATCTTCGCCGGCGTGGTCAGTGGTGAAGGCGGCATGACGGTCGAGTCGGCCCTGAAGGGGTATACCTTCGGGTTCTGGGCCCTGATCGGCTCCGGCGTGGTGCTGTTCCTGATCGCCCCGCTGATCAACAAGCTGATGCACGGCGTCAAGTAATGATGAGAGGGTAGAAGGCATGCGCAGCAAGCTCGGTGGTGCAATGGTGGTGGTCTGTGCGGCGCTGATCGGCGCCTGTTCGCAACCGCAACCGCCTGCCGCCGCCGAGCCCACGCAGCCCCTGGATACCCGACCCACCGAGCCACCGGTTGCTGACCCCAGCGAACCGGTGGCCTCGGGCAACACCCCGGTGGCGGCGGACATCGCCGCCATCGCCGGGCTCGGCGCGCAGTTCGACCCGGCCCGCAACCCCGCCGACGACCTGGCCACCGCCAAGGTGGAAGCCCAGCGTGGCAAGAAGCGGATCCTGCTGGAGGTCGGCAACGCCGCCTGTGAGCGCTGCCGGGCGCTGGACGACGTGGTGGAAGGCAACGGCGACCTGCGTCGCTTCCGCGATGCCCACTACGTGTGGGTGAAGGTCAACGCCAGCGACGAGCAGCCCAACACCGCCTTCTTCGCCCAGTACCCGGTGATGGCTCGCGACTACCCGTACCTGCTGGTGCTCGATGCAGATGGCGGCCTGCTGGTATCGCAGGCCACCGGCGAGCTGCGCAGGGGCGAGGCGTTCCAGCCTGCGCGGGTGAGTGCCTTCCTCAAGCAGTGGGCGCCTGACAAACCGGAATAGGGTAGTGCCGGCCGCTGGCCGGCATGCTCTGGTGGGTGCCGACCGCTGACCGCCCACCCCGGTGGGTGCCGACCGTTGGTCGGCACTGAGGCGCATCCACGCCTGGCGCGGATCTACTGCGCGCACCGTCACACTCTCTGAATCGGCGTCTCAACTTCACCGTGAGCACGCCGTTACCGGCAAGGACCTCAGTCGACATCCCGTCGATGCAACCTTCCGGAACGCCCATGCACAGCGACCACGCCGAACGATTGCCCGAACCCGCCAGCGACCTGGCCGAGGGTGGGGCAGGCGAGGGCGTGACCCTGCCGCCGCAGGAAGCGCTGCTGGATGACGCCGGTACCGGAGAGGACAGCGTCGACCTGGCGCCGCCACGCCATCGCCTGCCGCAGATCGCGCTGCCCGACAACGTCGTGCTGAAGGGGGCGGTGCAGAAGCTGGTCGAGCAGAAGTCCCGGCTTGATGCGCTGGCCGCCGAAGGCCAGCTGGCCGGGCTGCTGCCGCCCGAATGGCAGGGCCACGGCGCGCGCGCGATCGAGCTGTCCACCTTCATCCAGGGCGTGCTGCCCTTCCTGCAGACCGGCGAGCGTGGCGAGACCGCCCCCGCGCGACTGCCGGTGCGCCATGTGTTGGGTGACGACAGCCGCTGGGGCCTGGACGATGTGGCCGAACCGAAATCACTGGCGTGGTATCTGGCCAGTGACGAGCGCGCCACGGCCGGCAGCAAGGACGTCGCCGAGGCATATCTGGTGGGCGCACTGGGCCTGGCGTGGATGCAGGAAGGTCGCAGCCGCCCCGGCTTCCTGCGCGCGATGGGCCAGGACAGCCTGGCCGCGCGGGTGACCATGCTCGGCTATCCGCCGGCCAACGAACTGGCGCTGTACAGCGTCACTGCGCACGGCCAGCCGCAGATCTGGTGCGTGCACGGGCGCCGCCGCATGCGCCCGCTGGTGGCGCCGTGGTTGAGCGTGCCGCTGCTGACCGCCTACGGCGTGCCGGCGCCGGTTGCGTGGCCGTCCAGCTTCCCGCCGGTGGAAGCGGTGGCCGAGCTGCTGGCGACCGCCCGCCTGGGGCGCGCGCTGCCGGAAGTGGACCTGGCCAAGGCCGTGGCGAAGATCGCCGAGGACGCCGCCTCTGACGCCTGGCAGCCGGTCAGCCTGCTGCAGCTCAACACCTGGTCACCGCGCTGGCACTTCTTCCTGGGCACCTTCGTCGGCCTGCCGTCGTTGCTGCTGGTGGCGGCGGCGCTGGCGCTGCCGGGGGCGGTCGAAGCAGCGACGGTGGCCGCCTCGCTGGGCTTCGCCGGCGGCGCCATCGCAGCACTGGCCGTGCCGTGGATCCACGCACGCCGCAAGCACCTCAGCTGAAAAAAGGGGACGGAGGGGATTAAGCCGCAATCAGCACAGGTGTGCCTGATGCGACTTAATCCCCTCCGTCCCCTTTTCTTTCAGACGCCTTCGCCCATCCGCTCCAGGCCTTCGCCGGCCAGGCGCAGGATCAGCTTTTCCAGCACCTGCTCTTCCTCTTCGCTCAGCACCGACATCAGCTTGCGGGTGATCTCGATCACCATCGGCGCGATGGTCTCGTACACCTCGAAACCGGCGGCCGACAGCGCCAGCACCGAGCGGCGGCGATCGTCGCCGTGGGTCTCGCGCTTGATGAAGCCGCGCTCCAGCAGGCGGGCCACGGCGCGGCTGACCGCCACCTTGTCCATCGCCGTGCGGTCGGAGACCTCGCTGGCCGAGGAGCCCGGGTACAGCGCCAGGATGGTGATGACCCGCCACTCGGGGATCGCCAGACCGTAACGATCGCCGTACAGCTTGGCGATGTTGCCGCTGACCCGGTTGGACAGCACGCTCAGCCGGTACGGCAGGAACTGTTCCAGGTCGAGCAGGACGTGCGAGGCACGCAGGCGGGTCGAAACGGGATCGGCGGGGCTCATGTTGCGGTGCACCTTGCTGGTGGTTTCAAGTGTAACTATAAGGGGTGGGTCCAGACCCTGCATTCTCGCCGGGTCCCTACCTGCCCGCACCTGGTTTGTACCGATGCGGTACCGATTCGGAGCCACGCCATGAATACCGCAGTCCCGACCGCCTCGCATCCCAACCCCGGCATGCAGGTCACCACCTTCGAGAACCCGATGGGCATCGACGGCTTCGAGTTCGTCGAATTCGCCGCCCCGGCCGGCCGTGGCCAGGAGCTGCACGAGTACTTCCGGAAGATGGGCTTCAGCGCGGTGCTCAAGCACAAGCAGCGTCCGATTACCGTCTATCGCCAGGGCGACGTCAACTTCCTGGTCAACGAAGACCCCGATTCGTTCGCCGCCGACTTCGCCGAAAAGCACGGCCCGTGCGCCTGTGGCTTCGCCATCCGCTTCAAGAAGCCGGGCCAGGAGGTCTACCAGACCGCGCTGGGCAACGGCGCCGAAGCCATCGCCTTCAAGCCGGACAGCAAGGCGGTCAGCGCGCCGGTCATCAAGGGCATCGGCGACTGCATGCTGTACCTGGTCGACCGCTATGGCAGCGCCGGCAGCATCTACGACGGCGACTACGAGCCGATCGCAGGGGCCGACCTGCACCCGTTCGGCTTCGGCCTGACCTTCATCGACCACCTGACCCACAACCTGTACTTCGGCAACATGCAGCAGTGGTCGGACTACTACGAGCGCCTGTTCAACTTCCGCGAGATCCGCTACTTCGACATCAAGGGCCTGAAGACCGGCCTGGTGTCCAAGGCGATGACCGCACCGGACGGCATCGTGCGCATCCCGCTGAACGAATCGTCCGACCCGAAGAGCCAGATCAACGAGTACCTGGACGCGTACAAGGGCGAGGGCATCCAGCACATCGCCTGCTTCACCGAGAACATCTACGAGACCGTCGAAGCGATGCGCGCGCAGGGCGTGGATTTCCTCGACACGCCGGAAACCTATTTCGACGTGATCGACCAGCGCGTGCCGAACCACGGTGAAGACGTGGCGCGCCTGGCCAGGAACAAGATCCTGATCGACGCCGATCCGGAAACCCACCAGCGCAAGCTGCTGCAGATCTTCACCCAGAACTGCATTGGCCCGATCTTCTTCGAGATCATCCAGCGCAAGGGCAACGAAGGCTTCGGCGAAGGCAACTTCACCGCGCTGTTTGAAAGCATCGAGCGCGACCAGATCCGCCGCGGCGTGCTGTAAGGTCCGCAGGCAATGTCGGCGTCCCGCCGGCATTGCCTGTCCGAATGGTAGTGCCGGCCGCTGGCCGGCAATCTCTGGAGTTCCCATGTCCCCCGCCATCACCGCCCGCGGCTACCAGTCCGGCTTCGGCAACGAATTCGCCACCGAGGCCGTCGCCGGCGCGCTGCCGGTCGGGCAGAACTCACCGCAGAAGGTGGCCCACGGCCTGTACGCCGAACAGCTGACCGGCACCGCCTTCACCGCGCCGCGCGGCAGCAATCGCCGCAGCTGGCTGTACCGGATCCGCCCGGCCGTGACCCATGGCGAGTTCACTCCGTTCGCGCAGTCGCAGCTGCAGTGTGATTTCGGCGCACAGCCGGCTTCACCGAACCAGCTGCGCTGGAGCCCGCTGCCGCTGCCGGAGCTGCCGACCGACTTTGTCGAAGGCCTGTACACGATGGGTGGCAACGGCTCGCCCGACGCGCATGCCGGCGTGGGCATCCACCTTTACGCTGCCAACCGCGACATGGTCGGTCGCTACTTCTACGACGCCGACGGTGAACTGCTGATCGTGCCGCAGCTGGGCGCACTGCGCCTGCTGACCGAGCTGGGCGTGATCGAGATCGAGCCGCAGCAGATCGCGGTGATCCCGCGCGGCGTGCGGTTCCGCGTGGAACTTCCCGATGGCCCGAGCCGCGGCTACATCTGCGAGAACTACGGCGCGCTGCTGAAGCTGCCCGACCTTGGCCCGATCGGTTCCAACGGCCTGGCCAACCCGCGTGACTTCGAGACCCCGCACGCGGCGTTCGAGGATGTCGATGGCGATTTCGAACTGATCGCCAAGTTCGAGGGCCGCCTGTGGCGCGCGCCGATCGACCATTCGCCGCTGGACGTGGTGGCCTGGCACGGCAATTACGCGCCATACCGCTACGACCTGCGTCGCTTCAACGCCATCGGTTCGATCAGCTACGACCATCCGGACCCGTCGATCTTCCTGGTGCTGCATTCGCCCAGCGACACACCCGGCACCAGCAACATGGACTTCGCGATCTTCCCGCCGCGCTGGCTGGTGGCGCAGAACACGTTCCGCCCGCCGTGGTTCCACCGCAACATCGCCAGCGAGTTCATGGGCCTGGTGCATGGCGCCTACGACGCCAAGGCCGAAGGCTTCGTGCCGGGTGGCGCATCGCTGCACAACTGCATGAGCGGTCATGGCCCGGATGCGCCGACCTTCGACAAGGCCTCCAATGCCGATCTGTCCAAGGCCGATGTGATCAAGGACACGATGGCCTTCATGTTCGAGACCCGCGCGGTGATCCGTCCGACCGCGCAGGCGCTGGCCGCCGGCCATCGCCAGGGCGATTACCAGCAGTGCTGGAACGGCCTGCGCAACAACTACCGCTGACCCGAAAAAGGGGACGGAGGGGATTAAGCCGCAATCAGCACACGTGTGCCTGAAACGACTTAATCCCCTCCGTCCCCTTTTTCTTCAGGCGGCCTCGGTGAACGCGTCGCAATGCTCCAGCGGCAGCGCTTCCAGCAGGCGTTGCCGCACACGCTGGCAATAACCCTCCGAGGTCAGCCCGGGCAGCATCTGCATCGCCGAGTGCAGCACCTGCAGTACTTCACTTTCGGCGCGCGCCTGCTGCAGGTCGCGGAACAGCGCCGCCGCCTGCGGGTGGCGCTGCATTTCCAGGATGCCCAGTACATAGATGCGCGCGGCCACCAGCGAGCGGCGGCGCTCGCTGCCGGTTGCGGGTGCAGCCGGTGCCGCCGCCGGCGTGGCGGGTGCCGGTGCTGCCGCGTCTGCGGGTGGTGGCGGTGCGGCTGTGGCGCCGGTACCGGTGCTCAGGTAGCCGGCCTGCACCAGCTGGATGACCATGGCGGGCGCGTCCTGGCCGAGCAGGCCGGTCAGATCGGCGATGCTGCGCTGGCCGTCGCACAGGATCAGCAGCCGCCGCTGGCGCATGTCCAGCGGCGCGCGATGGGCCTGCAGCGCGGTTCGGGCGAGTTCGGTCTTGCGCGGTTGCATGGAAGGGACAGCCAAGTCGGTGCACGCCGAGCCTGAACGAAGGCGATGAAACCGCGATGACAATGCAGCGCCTGCACACGGGATGGGCTAGCGTGCAGCCATCTTCGTGCCAGGGAACCGCACCGATGAAGCACCTTCCGCTTGCTGGTCTGTTGCTCCTTTCGCTCACCGCCTGCAGTGCTGGCCCCGACAAGCAGGGGGCGGCCGGCAGTGGCAGCGACACCCCGGCCGAAACCGCCTCGGCGACCGGGCCCGCGCAGTCGGCGGATCCCGACCTGGCCGCCCGCCCGGCCAACGACCTCCGCAAGGACAGTCCGGCGCGCCTGGACGGCTTCGGCGGTGCAACGCTGGGCGCCGACATCGCCGAGGTCCGCAGCGGCTTCGGCACGCCGCTGCAGGGACTGGGCACCGACGCCAATGGCAAGCCCCTGCCGGCCGACGACAGCAACGACGGCTGCTACTTCCTGCGTCCGCAGGGCGCCGAAGACCCTCGCCTGATGATCGAGGCACGCAAGCTGGTGCGCTATGACGTGCGCAGTGCGGCGATCGTCGCCCCGGGCGGCGGCAAGGTCGGCATGACCCTGGGCGAGCTGCAGGTGCTGTACCCAGAGCGCGCGGACGTCGGTCCTGACAAGTACGACGAGAAAGCGCAGCACCTGCGCGTGCGGCCGGCGCAGGAAGGCGGGGCGGTCATCGACTTCGCGCTCGGCGCCGATGGTCGGGTCAGCGCCTGGCGCGTCGGCCAGACCCCGCAGGTCGATTACGCCGAAGGCTGTGGCTGATCCTTGATCCACCGCCCAGCCATGCGCTCGGGCCAAGCGTAGAATCGCGCCACCACTGCTGGGGAGTGCTCGATGATCGCCATTGCCATTGCCTGGTTCCTGCTCGGCCTGCTGTTGCTGGCGCTGGGCGGGGATTCCATCGTCAAGGCCGTGTCCGGCCTGGCCCAGCGCTTCGGGGCCAGCCCGTTCACTGCCGGGCTGCTGCTGCTCGGGGTGACCACCTCGTTGCCGGAACTGGCGGTCAATGCGCGCGCGCTGGCGGTCGGCCAACCGGAGCTGGCACTGGGCAATGCCGTGGGCAGCAGCATCGTCAACCTGGGCTTCACCCTGGCGGTGGCAGCCATCGCCGCGCCCCTGTTGCTGCGCGCGCGCCTGCAGACGGTGCTGTGGTGGTCGCTGCTGGTGGCCGGCGTGCTGCTGGTCCTGTTCGGGCTGGATGGTCGCCTGGCGCGCTGGGAAGGCGGCGTGCTGGTGGCAGGCTTCATCGTCATGCAGGTGCTGCTGCTGCGCCGCGGCCGCGTTGAGCGTGCCGAGGTGCAGGCGGCCATCGCCGAGTCCGCCCTGAGCCGCACCAGCCTGCCGTTGAACGTGCTGCGGGTGCTGATCGCAGCGCTGACGCTGTACTGGGGCGCGCGCCTGGTCGTGGGCGCCGCCGCTGACTTCGGTGCCGCGCTGGGCTGGACACCGCTGCTGGTCGGCCTGCTGCCGGTGGCGATCGGCACCGCACTGCCGGAGGTGGCAACCGCAATTGCTGCCGCGCGTCGCGGCCACGGCGACATGGTGCTTGGCCACGTGCTGGGCTCCAGCGTGGTCAACCTGCTGCTGGTGATCGGGGCGATGGCGGTATTGCAGCCGTTGGCGTTGCCGGCCTCGTTCGTGCGCCTGGAACTGCCGGCACTGCTGGCGTTCGCCCTGGTGCTGTACCCGATGCTGCGTGGCGATCTGAAGATCAGCCGCAGTGAAGGCGGAATCCTGCTGGTCGCGTTCGCCGGCTGGTTCGTGCTGGAGCTGCTGCTGGTCGGCGCGGCATGAGGTAGTTCCGGCCGCTGGCCGGTAACCTCACTGCCTCTGACGGAACCCTTGCCACTGCCGGCCAGCGGCCGGCACTACCGGTTCTGCGTGGCTTCCTCTTCCCGCGCCGGTTCCGGCGGCGGAAGCTGTTCCTCGGCAGCCGGCTCGTTGCCCGGCAGGCTGGGACGGGTTTCCATCAGCAGCGACAGCGCCGCCTTGGCCATCATGTGGGCGCTGATCGGCGCGGTGATGAACAGGAATACGGTGATCAGCAGCTCGCGCGGCTGCGGGTCCTGGCCCAGGAAGATGTGGTAGCAGACCGAGCACACCAGCACGCAGCCCACGCCCAGCGTGCTGGCCTTGGTCGGCGCGTGCAGGCGCTTGAAGAACGTGGACAGCTTCACCAGCCCCAGTGCGCCGACCAGGATGAAGAAGCAGCCGAACAGCAGCAGGATCGACAGGCCGATCTGGATCGCGGTGATCATTCGACGATGTCCCGGCGCAGCACGAACTTGCTCAGCACCACGGTGCTGCCGAAGCCGAGCATGGCGATGACCAGTGCGGCTTCGAAGTAGATCGCGGAGTTGAGGTACATGCCGAACAGCATCAGCTCGGCAATGGCGGTCACCGACAACGTGTCCAGTGCGAGGATGCGGTCGGGCACGGTCGGTCCGCACAGCAGGCGCCAGGTGGCCAGCAGCATGGCCAGGCCGACCACGTGCATGCACACCACCAGCGTGGTCTGGATGATCTGGAATCCAGTCATGGGAAGATCTCCATCAACGGCGCCTCGTAGCGGCGCTTGATCGTATCGATCAGGTCCTGTGGGTCCTCCAGGTGCAGCACGTGCACCAGCAGGAACTTGCGGTCGTCGCTGAGCGCGGCCGAGACCGTGCCCGGGGTCAGCGTGATCATGCTGGTCAGCGCCGCGATGCCGTGGATGTTGGCGATGTCCAGCGGCAGCCAGATGAAACCGGGGTGAATCTTCTTCTCCGGGCCCAGCACCTGCAGGGCCACGCGGATGTTGGACATCAGGATGTCCCACAGGGTCACGCATACCAGCTTGGGCAGCGGCCGCAACGTGCCGATGCGCGCGAACTCGCGGTCCAGGCGTGCGGCGAACAGCGGCACCACCACGCCCAGCACCAGCCCCAGCACGATCTGGCCGAGGGTGAAGCTGTCGGACATCAGCAGCCAGAATGCCACCACCATGATGCTGAGCATCGGCGAGGGAATCAGGCGACGGAACAGGGAGCGCTGGGCGGTCATGGCTGGCGGATCTCCGGTGCGGTCGCGCGCAGCTGCTGCACGTACTCGCTGGGTTGCAGCAGCTGAGCGGCGGTGGCTTCGGTGTAGCGCATCAACGGTGCAGCGGCCAGCGTCATCCCGATGCCGTAGGCCAGCAACAGGCAGGCGGCGTAGAGCTCCACCCGGCGCAGAGGAGCCTTGCGCGGCTTCGGCGCCTCGGGATCGACAGGCGGCACGCGCCAGAACAGGCGGATGCCGCCGCGGGTCAGGCCCATGATCACCAGCAGGCTGCTGACCAGCACCGCGGTCCAGACCGGAGCGGTGTACTGCGCCGGCATGCCGGCCAGCAGTGCGGCCTTGGCCAGGAAACCGGACAGCGGTGGCAGGCCGGCCACCGACACCGCGCCGATCAGGAACAGCACGGCGGGTGTCTCCTTGCCCGGCATCGGCGCGACCACTTCCTTGCGGTCGCTGGCACCGCCGCGACGACGGCGGATCAGGTCGGCGATCAGGAACAGCGCGGCGGCGACGAAGCTGCTGTGCGGCAGGTAGTACAGGCCGGCCGACAGCACCTGCGGTGTGCCGACCGAGAAGGCGATGAACAGCGTGGCTGCCGACACGATCACCAGGTAGGAGATCAGCACGCGCAGGCGGGTCGCGGCGAGGGCGCCCAGGCCGCCCAGCACCAGCGTCGCCACACCGGCCCACAGCAGCCAGTCACGGCCGTAGCCGGCCATCGCGCCGGCATCGTCGCCGAACCACAGCATCTGGATGCGCAGCACCGAGTACAGGCCGACCTTGGTCATGATCGCGAACAGCGCAGCCACCGCCGCCGGTGCGCGCGAATAAGCTTCCGGCAGCCACAGGTACAGCGGCATCAGGGCGGCCTTGGCGCAGAACACCAGCAGCAACAGGCCCATCGTCGCCTTCACCAGGGTCAGCTGCGCCGGCGGTACCTCGGCGATGCGCTGCGACAGCTCGGCCATGTTCAGCGAACCCAGCGTGGCGTACAGCAGGCCCAGCGCGATCAGGAACAGGGTCGAGGCGGTGACGTTGAACACCACGTAGTGCAGGCCGATGCGCATGCGCAGGCCACGGCCACCACTGAGCAGCAGGCCGTAGGAGGCGATCAGCATCACCTCGAAGAACACGAACAGGTTGAAGATGTCGCCGGTCAGGAACGCACCGTTGAGGCCGACCAGCTGGAACTGGAACAGCGCATGGAAGTGCGGTGCGCGGCGGTCCCAGCCCGAACAGGCGTGCAGCAGGCAGGGAATGGCCAGCAGCAGGGTGGTCAGCAGCATCCACGCCGACAGCCGGTCGGCCACCAGCGCGATGCCCAGCCGCGACGGCCAGTCGCCCAGCAGGTAGACGTTGATATCACCGCCCGCGGTCGACGCGAACAGCAGGCCCACCGCCAGCGCCAGCGCCGACAGCGCGGTCCAGGCCACCGCGCGCTGCACCCTGGGGCCATAGCGGCGGTGTTCGACGAACAGCGACAGTGCCGCACCCAGCAGCGGAATCAGGATCGGCAGGATCACCAGATGGTTCATGCGCGGTCCTCGCCCTGCCGTGGCGGCACGCGCTCATCCTGCAGGTCGTCATCCGGCTCGTGGGCGTCCACATGGTCGCTGTGGTTGTCGCTGCGGCTGCGCATGGCCAGCACGATGCTCACCGCGGTCATCGCGAAGGCGATCACGATCGCGGTCAACACCAGCGCCTGCGGCAGCGGGTCGGTGTAGTTGCCCAGGTGGCTGTCCACGCCTTCCTGCAGTACCGGCGCCTTGCCCAGCACCACGCGGCCACCGGCGAAGATCAGCAGGTTGGTCGCATAGGACAGGAAGGTCATGCCGAGGATCACATCGAAGCTGCGCGCACGCAGCAGCAGGTAGATGCCGATGGCGGTCAGCACGCCGATCGCGGTAGCCAGGGCCAGTTCCATCAGTGCATCTCCCCGGTGCGTGCCGAGCGGCGTTGCAGGTCGATCTCACCCTTGCGGGCGGTACGGGTACGCGATGGCTTGATCGTGCCCATCATCGACAGCATCAGCATGGCACCGCCGAACACCACCAGATAGACGCCGATGTCAAAACCAATCGCACTGGCCAGCGGCACGTCGCCGATCAGCGGCAGGTGCAGGTCGAGGTGGCCGCTGGTCAGGAACGGCACGCCGAACAGCATCGACGCGCTGCCGCTGAGCAGGGCGATCAGCAGGCCCATGCCGATGCAGCGGATGTAGTCGAAGCCGAAGCGCGACTCCACCGACGCAGTGCCCTGGATCACGTACTGGATCAGCAGCGGCACCGCCAGCACCAGGCCGGCGATGAAGCCGCCACCCGGCGCGTTGTGGCCGCGCAGGAACAGGAAGATCGACACGGTCAGGGTCAGCGGGAACATGATCTGGGCCAGGTCGGCCGGCACCGGCAGCTTGATCGGCGGGCCGGGCATGATCTGCTCCGGCGCCATCCGCGTGCGCCGCAGCAGGGCATGCACCACCAGCGCGGCGATGCCGAACACGGTGATCTCGCCGAAGGTATCGAAGCCGCGGAAGTCGACCAGGATCACGTTGACCACGTTCTGGCCATAGGCCTCGGGCAGGGCACGGGCGAGCAGCTCGCCGGCCATGGTGTTCGGCGGCAGGGTCATCGCGGAATAGGCCAAGGCGCCAAGTCCGGCACCGGCGATGATCGCGATCACCGCGTCACGGCGCTTGCGCCAGCGCGGCCGCTCCGGCCCGGACTGCGCAGGCAGGTAGTTCATGCCCAGCAGCATCAGCACCAGGGTCACCATCTCCACCAGCAGCTGGGTCAGGGCCAGGTCCGGCGCGGACAGGAACACGAAGGTCAGCGCCACCATCAGGCCGACGCCGCCGACCAGCAGCACCGCCAGCAGGCGCTGCTTGTAGATACGCAGGGTAGCCACCGCGCAGGCCATCATCACCAGCCACAGCGCCCAGCCCAGCAGCGGGATCGGCTGTGGCCTGGTCCAGTTCGGCGAGGCGGGGTTGGCCACGAACGGCGCGGCGGCGGCCACGATCGCCACCAGCACCAGGCCCAGCAGCATGCGCTGAAGGCTGCCGTTGGCGATGCCGTTGGTCAGGCGCATGGCCAGTGCGGAGATCGCGTCCAGCTGCGCATGGAACACATTGCGGCCAGTGCTGACGTTGGTCACGGCGTGCAGGTTGATCAGCTTGCGCAGGCCGAAGTACAGCGCCACGCCGCCGATCACGCCGATCGCGCTCATCGCCAGCGGCAGGTTGAAGCCGTGCCATACCGCCAGGCTGTACTCGGGCATGGCGTCGCCGAGGATCGAGGCCGCAGCGGCGTGCAGCACCGGCGCTACGGTCAGTGCCGGTGCCACGCCCACCGCCACGCAGATCACCACCAGCAGTTCCACCGGCACCTTCATCCAGCGCGGCGGTTCGTGGGGCACGCGGTCCAGGTCGTGCGGGCCGGGGCCGAAGAAGGTGTCGTGCACGAAGCGCAGGCTGTACGCCACCCCGAATACGCCCGCCAGCAACGCTGCGATCGACACCGCCGTGCGCATGATTCCCGGGCCGCCGGCCGTGATCGCTTCGGCGAACAGCATTTCCTTGGACAGGAAGCCATTGAGCAGGGGGATGCCAGCCATCGCCAGCGAGGCGATGATCGCCAGCGCGCTGGTGAACGGCATCAGCCTGCGCAGGCCTCCCAGCTTGCGCATGTCTCGGGTACCGGTCTCGTGGTCGATGATGCCGGCGGCCATGAACAGCGAGGCCTTGAAGGTGGCGTGGTTGAGGATGTGGAACACGCCGGCCACCACCGCCATCGGCGTGGACAGGCCGAACAGCAGGGTGATCAGGCCCAGGTGGGAAATGGTCGAGTACGCCAGCAGGCCCTTCAGGTCATGCTGGAAGATCGCATTCCAGGCGCCGATCAGCAGGGTCAGTGCGCCGATGCCGCTGACCGTGTAGAAGAACAGGTCGCTGCCGGCCAGTGCCGGATGCAGGCGCGCCAGCAGGAACACGCCGGCCTTCACCATGGTGGCCGAGTGCAGGTAGGCCGAGACCGGGGTCGGCGCCGCCATCGCGTGCGGCAGCCAGAAGTGGAACGGGAACTGCGCGCTCTTGGTGAAGATGCCGGCCAGTACCAGGAACAGGGCGTAGGGGTACAGCGCGCTGGCGCGGATCTGCTCGCCAGCAGCCAGCACCACGTCCAGATCGAAGCTGCCGACGATGCGGCCGATCAGCAGCACGCCACCGAGCAGGGCCAGGCCACCGCCACCGGTGATCACCAGCGCCATGCGTGCGCCTTCGCGGGCGTCCTGGCGGTGCGACCAGAAGCCGATCAGCAGGAACGAACTGATGCTGGTCATTTCCCAGAAGATCATCAGCAACAGCAGGTTGCCCGACAGCACCATGCCCAGCATGGCGCCCATGAACAGCAGCAGGTAGCAGTAGAAGCGGTGCGCGTTGTCCTGCTGGCTCAGGTAGTAGCGCGCATACAGCACCACCAGCGCGCCGATGCCGAGCACCAGCCCGGCGAACATCCAGGCCAGCCCGTCCAGTCGCAGGGTGAAGTCCAGCCCGAGCTGCGGCAGCCAGGGCACCAGGGTGCGGACCACCTGGCCATCGAGCACCGACGGGGTCAGCCAGCCGAGGATGGCCAGCCCGCCCAACGGCGCCAGCGCCGACAGCCAGGCGGCAGTCGAGCGCGAACTACGGGGGAAGGCCGCAACAGCCGCTGCCATCAGGAACGGCAGGGCCAGCAGCAGGGGCAGGCTGGGGAGCATGCAGGGAATCCATGATTCACGAGCAGGTCAGGGAGGATAACAGGCTGCGAAATGTCGCCGAAACCCATCGAACAGCGATCAATTGCATGTAACGTTCGCTGATTCATTTTTTCTGCGATGCAACATCACATTCCTGCATCCCTTCCCTGGCTGCCCTCGGGGGACACCCTACGCCCACGCAGGGAGACCGCAGGCCCTGTCGCACAGGGGCTGCCGTCGACGGGCGGGCAATGGGGAGCGGATCACCGGCGCAGGCTGGCAGGGCTCCCGTGGACTACGGGTGACGGAATCCGCCCGTTCAGGAAACGACGGCCGCTGTCGGCCGCCGCCAGGTCAGTAGCGCCAGTCCAGCTTGCGGTAGAACTTGGCCATCACCCAGGCCGGGCCGATCAGCAGGTAGGTCAGGTCGGTCAGGAAGCTGGGCTTGCGGCCCTCGAATTTGTGGCCGATGAACTGCGCGATCCAGGCCGCCACGAACACGCCCACCGCCAGCCAGCGCAGGGCCTGCAGGCCGATCTCGGCCTCCAGCAGCCGGCACAGGCAGCCGAACACGAAGAACTGGATGAGCATGCCGATGCCCAGCGGGCGCGACAACTTGTTGTAGAAGCACCACGCGCTGAACATCGCCAACGCCGACCAGATGCCGTACTGGAACCAGGTGATCAGCGGCGGCAGGCACCACAGCAGGGCCACCACCGACCACAGGATCGCCGGGACCGCCACCACGTGGATGCGCTGGTTGATCACATTGCGGTGGTCGTCGGAGTAGCTGGCGAAATAGCGGTCGATCGGCCGCGCAAGCTGGGTGGATGTCTGCATGCTGCGTCGCTTCCTCGGGCAACGGTAGTGCCGGCCGCTGGCCGGCACTCCAGAGCATAGCCGAGTTCGCGAGGTTGCCGGCCAGCGGCCGGCACTACCGCGATCAGAGCGCCCCCCGCCTTTCCGGCCGGGGGGACGCGGGGGGATCAGTCGACGCTGATCCCGGCCAGGCGCTGCAGCGCCTCGGCGTACTTGGCGCGGGTGCGCTCGATGATCTCGGCCGGGATGCTCGGGCCCGGGGCGGTCTTGCCCCAGTCCAGCGTCTCCAGGTAATCGCGCACGAACTGCTTGTCGTAGCTCGGCGGGCTGGTGCCCACTTCGTATTCGTCGGCCGGCCAGTAACGGGAGGAATCCGGCGTCAGCATCTCGTCCATGATGTACAGGCGGCCATCGGCGTCGGTACCGAACTCGAACTTGGTATCGGCCAGGATGATGCCGCGCTCGCGGGCGTAATCGGCCGCGAACTTGTAGATGCGCAGGGTGGCGTCGCGCACGCGCTCGGCCAGTTCCGCACCGACCTGCTTCACCATCGCATCGAAATCGATGTTCTCGTCATGGTCGCCGACGGCGGCCTTGGTCGAGGGGGTGAAGATCGGCTCCGGCAGCTGCTCGGCCTGGCGCAGGCCGTCGGGCAGGTCGATGCCGCTGACCTTGCCGGTGCGCTGGTAGTCCTTCCAGCCGCTGCCGATCAGGTAGCCGCGGGCGATCGCTTCCACCGGCACCGGCTTCAGCTTGCGGGTGACCACCGCACGCTTGGCGTACAGGGCTGGGTTCACGCCTTCGGGCAGCACGCTGGCCACGTCGATGCCGGTCAGGTGGTTGGGCATCAGGTGCGCGGTCTTGGCGAACCAGAAGTTGGAGACCTGGCAGAGCATCTCGCCCTTGCCCGGAATCGGGTCAGGCAGGACCACGTCGAACGCCGACAGGCGATCGGTGGCGACCATCAGCAGGTACTCGCCCGGCGGGGTTCCGGCTGGCAGCCGCTCGCGCGGGATATCGAACACATCACGCACCTTGCCGCGATGGCGCAAGGGCAGGCCGGGGAGATCGGATTGCAACAGCGTGGTTGGCACGGGCACTCCTGGGGCGTTGTCGATACGGCTGCTGCCCAACGGACCCGGCGGGCCCGCTGACCAGCGGGCGGCCTAGTGTAAAGCGGTCCGGGCCCGCTGTGACGTAAAATGAGCGTCCATTTCGTCGGTCGACCCCGGAGCGCCATGCGCTGGTACGGAAAACTGCTCGGATTCATCGCCGGCGCCCTGCTGTTCCGGCCCAATCCGCTGTTCGGCGCGGTGGTCGGCCTGTTGATCGGCCACGCCTTCGATTCGGACTGGTTCCGCCTGAACAAGGAGAACCCGTACCGGGAGCTGGGGCTGACCTCCGAGGCCACCGATGCCGAGGTCGAGCGCGCCTACCGCAAGCTGATCTCGCAGTACCACCCCGACAAGCTGGGCGGTGCCGCCCCCGAGCTGCAGCAGCAGGCCGAGCAGAAGTCGCGGCGGATCAATGCCGCCTACGACCGCATCAAGACCCTGCGCAAGCGCTGATTCCAGAGTCCCGCCTGCGGGCGGGAGAACCTTTTCCCCGTTCCGAAGGCCCCGGCCATGTCCAACTGCCTCATCGCCCCCTCCATCCTGTCCGCCAACTTCGCCCGCCTCGGCGAGGAAGTCGACAACGTCCTCGCCGCTGGCGCGGACTGGGTCCACTTCGACGTGATGGACAACCACTACGTGCCGAACCTGACCATCGGCCCGATGGTCTGCCAGGCGCTGCGCAAGCACGGCGTCACCGCGCCGATCGACGTGCACCTGATGGTCGAGCCGGTGGATCGCATCATCCCGGACTTCGCCGAGGCCGGTGCCACCTACATCAGCTTCCACCCGGAGGCGAGCCGCCACGTGCACCGCACCCTCCAGCTGATCCGTTCGCTGGGCTGCAAGCCGGGCATCGTGCTCAATCCGGCCACTCCGGTGGACATCCTCGACTGGGTGCTGGATGACCTGGACCTGGTGCTGCTGATGTCGGTCAACCCGGGCTTCGGCGGCCAGGCCTTCATCCCCTCGGCGCTGGACAAGCTGCGCGTGGTGCGCAAGATGATCGATGCCAGCGGCAAGGACATCCGCCTGGAGATCGATGGCGGCGTGAAGGCCGACAACATCGGCGAGATCGCCGCTGCCGGCGCCGACACCTTCGTCGCCGGTTCGGCCATCTTCAACGCCAGGACCAGCTACCAGGATGTGATCGCGCAGATGCGCGCCAACGTCGCTGCGGCACGGGGCTGAGCCATGAGTACGGTGGCCGTGTTGAACATCCGCCCGGCCACCGTCGCCGATGCGGGACTGATCCTGCATTTCATCCGCGAGCTGGCCATCTACGAGAAGGCCGAGCATTCGGTGCAGACCGATGAGATCGGCATCGCCGAGAGCCTGTTTGGTCCCGATGCCACGGCACGCGCACTGATCTGCGAAGCCGACGGCGAGGCCATCGGCTATGCGGTGTATTTCTACAACTATTCCACCTGGCTGGGCCGCAAGGGCATCTACCTGGAAGACCTCTACGTCAGCCAGGAAAAGCGCGGTGCGGGCGCCGGCAAGGCACTGCTGAAGTACATCGCGCGCCAGGCCGTGGCCGAGGGCTGCGGCCGTTTCGAATGGTCGGTGCTGGACTGGAACACCCCGGCCATCGAGTTCTACACCGCTGCCGGTGCCAAACCGCAGGACGAGTGGACCGTGTACCGGTTGCAGGGCCAGGCGCTGCACGATTTCGCCAACGGGTGAGATGACGTGCATCCACGCTTGGCGTGGATCTACTGCTGGGCAAAAAAAAAGCCACGCCAATCACTGGCGTGGCCTCGCTGCATGCGTGGGAGGCTGATCCTGCCTCCATCCATCGTCCCTGCTATGGCCTTCCATTCTCCAGCAACTGAATGACACCTGCGTGACATTCACCGCGGGCAAACAGCGCATTGCTAGCCTGTGCCACCCCCTCCTGGAAGTACCGCATGACCACCCCGCGCTGGCGCCTGATCCTCAATGGCAAATCCGCAGGCAACGAGGAACTGCGCGAGGCTGTCGGCCATTGGCGCGGGCAGGGCGTGCAGCTGGACGTGCGGGTGACCTGGGAGGACGGTGACGCCGAACGCTACGTGGCCGAGGCCATCGATCATGGCGTGGACGTGATCGTTGCCGCCGGTGGCGATGGCACGCTCAGCGCGGTGGCCGAAACCCTGGCGCATCGTGAGGAAGCGGCGGATGCGCTGCCCTCGCTGGCGCTGATCCCGATGGGGACCGCCAACGATTTCGCCACGGCTGCGGGTATTCCGACCGAGCCTGAGGGCGCGTTTGCGTTGATCGGACAAACCACGCCGCGTGCCATCGATCTGCTGCGCGTGGATGCCGATGGCACGCCCTGGTGGTGCGCCAACCTCGCCAGCGGTGGCTTCGGCACGCAGGTGACGGTGGAGACCGATGCCGGCCTGAAGAAGATGCTGGGCGGGCTGGCCTATGTGATCACCGGCATCGCCAAGCTGGGCCGCATCGAGCCGATCACCGCGCGGCTGTCCGGCCCGGATTTCGCGTGGGAAGGCGACTTCATCGCCCTGGGCATCGGCAATGGCCGGCAGGCCGGCGGTGGCCAGCAGTTGTGCCCGCAGGCCGTGATCGACGATGGGCTGCTGGATGTCACCGTGCTTCCGGAACTGGAAGGTGAGGTCACCGCCACGCTCGGCCAGATGCTGAAGTCGGGCACCCAGGCGGCGCTCGAACAGCTGGCCACGCGCGCGCGGCTGCCGTGGCTGCAGATCGACGCACCGAAGGCGCTGACCCTCAACCTGGACGGCGAACCGGTGCAGGCCCGCCAGTTCCGCATCGCGTGCGTGCCGGGCAGGGTGCGGATGCACCTGCCGACCGGATGCCCGTTGCTGGCCGGGTAGGGGGTAAAGTCGACTGTTGGTCGACTGCTTTTCGTTCCGACGGCGTAAAACTCCGCGCTACGCGCGCAAGTCGACCAACAGTCGACTCTACCGGTCCGCGCCACCGGTCCCCGCGGCCGGCCCCGCCCGTCCCGTGGTTCAGTTTCCCAGGGTTCCCCTCCCGCCCCGGCTGCGATACAGTCAGGGGGTGTCCAGCCTGACGACCCCGCATACCCTTTCTTCCGCACGCCGTTGGTGGCGATGGTGGCCCGTTGCCGTCGTCCGCCCCCATAACGCTGTGTCCCGGAAGGAAAGTCGTCTTGAACTCGCACGCTCAGTTTCAGCAGCAGGCCGCTGAAGGCCACACCCATATTCCCGTCGTCCGTGAAGTGCTGTCCGACCTGGACACGCCGCTTTCGGTCTATCTGAAGCTCGCCGACGGCCCCAATACCTACCTGTTTGAATCCGTCGAAGGCGGCGAACGCTTTGGTCGTTACTCGATCATCGGCCTGCCGGCGCGTCGCGTGTACGCCTTCCATGGCCACACGCTGACCGTGCGCGAAGACGGCCAGGTGGTGGACACCCGCGAAGTGGCCGACCCGTTCGCCGAGGTCGAGGCGCTGCGCAGCGCCCACTCGGTGCCGAAGCTGGAAGGCCTGCCGGGCTTCACCGGTGGCCTGGTCGGCTGGTTCGGTTTCGAGTGCATCGGCTACATCGAGCCGCGCCTGGCCCCGCCGGCCGGCCGCGATGAGCTGGGCACGCCGGACATCCTGCTGCTGGACTCCAACGAGCTGGCGGTGTTCGACAATCTCAAGGGCCGGCTGTACCTGATCGTGCACGCCGACCCGCGGGTCGAGGGCGCTTTCGAACAGGCGCAGGCGCGCCTGGATACCCTGACTGCGAAGCTGCGTGCACCGGGTGCCGGCTATCCGGCGCCGCTCAACAGCGACGTGCTGGACGAGTCCGACTTCGTCTCCGGTTTCACCCGCGAAGGGTTCGTCGATGCGGTCCAGCGCAGCAAGGAATACATCCGCGCCGGTGACATCTTCCAGGTGGTGCTCAGCCAGCGCCTGAGCGTGCCGTTCAAGGCGCGCCCGGTGGATGTGTACCGCGCGCTGCGTGCACTGAACCCGTCGCCGTACATGTACTTCCTGGATGTCGGCGACCTGCAGGTGGTCGGTTCATCGCCGGAAATCCTGGTACGCCTTCAGGATGGCGAAGTCACCGTGCGCCCGATCGCCGGCACCCGCCCGCGTGGCGCCACGCCCGAGCTGGACCTGGCGCTGGAAGCCGAGCTGCTGGCAGATCCGAAGGAACGCGCCGAGCACCTGATGCTGATCGACCTCGGCCGCAACGATGCCGGCCGCGTCTCGAAGGCAGGTACCGTGGAGGTGGGCGAGCAGTTCGTGATCGAACGCTACAGCCACGTGATGCACATCGTCAGCGAAGTGACCGGGCAGCTGCAGCCGGGCCTGAGCTATGCCGACGTGCTGCGTGCCACCTTCCCTGCCGGCACGGTCAGCGGCGCGCCGAAGATCCGCGCGCTGGAAGTGATCCGCGAGCTGGAACCGATCAAGCGCAATGTCTACGCCGGCAGCATCGGCTACATCGGCTGGCACGGCGATGCCGATACCGCGATCGCGATCCGCACCGCGGTGATCAAGGATGGCCGCCTGTACGTGCAGGCCGGTGCCGGCATCGTCTACGACTCGGACCCGGACAAGGAATGGGACGAGACGATGAACAAGGGCCGCGCGCTGTTCCGCGCCGTCGCCCAGGCCGCCAAGGGCCTGTGATCCTCCCCGTGCCGTGGCCTGCGCCGCGGCACCTTCCGCTGTTCCCATTCAAGACAAGGAGTACCGCATGAAGCTGCTGAGCGCATTGCTGTGGTCGTCACTGCTGGCCACGATGGCCCCGTCTGCGTGGGCGCAGGCCAACACGATTCCCTCGCAGCCGCACCTGCTGGTGAAGGGGCAGGGCAGCCGCACGGTGATGCCGGACCGGTTCGGCCTGCAGTTGAACATCGAAGAGACCGACATGGACGCCGACGCCGCGCGCCGCCGCGTGCAGGACAACGTTGCCCGCGTGCTGGCACTGTTCAAGCAGCACAAGGCGGTGGAGGGCAGCGTGCGTGCGGACAACCTGCGGATCGGCCCGGCCACGCGCTATGAGCAGAACCGGCAGGTCTTCATCGGTACCCGCGTATCGCGCCAGCTGCGTGCCAGCTTCGCCAGCGTGAAGGCGATGCAGGATGTGCTGGGGGCGTTGAAGGCCAACGAGAACGTACAAGTGAGCAGCCTGGCGCCGACCTATTCGGGCGAAGTGGCGCTGCGCCGCGAACTCAAGGGCGAGGCAGCGGCCCAGACCCGCGAGTCCGCGCTGGGCCTGGCCAAGGCCTATGGAACAAGAGTGCGTGGCCTGTACAGCATCTCCGATGTGGCGCCGGACTTCGCCTACGGCATCCGGGCCGGGCAATGGCCGCAGCAGGGCGAGGACGGCGGGGACCTCGACAGGATCTCGGTGACCGGCAGCTACGCGCCCGCCTCCGCGCCCGCGCCCGCGCCCGCTGAGCCCGAATCCATTGAAGCCGGCCCCATCACCTACACCGAAAACGTGTACGCCATTTTCCTGATAAGCGACGGAACCTGACCATGTTGTGGATGATCGACAACTACGACAGCTTCACCTACAACCTCGTGCAGTACCTGCAGACGCTGGGCGCCGAGGTGAAGGTGGTGCGCAACGATGCGATGAGCGTGGACGAGATCGCCGCGCAGAAGCCCGAGCGCATTGTCATTTCGCCCGGCCCGTGCACGCCCAACGAAGCGGGCGTGTCGCTGGAGCTGATCCAGCGCCTGGGCCCGACCACGCCGATCCTCGGCGTGTGCCTGGGCCACCAGGGCATCGGCCAGGTCTACGGCGGCACGGTCATCCGTGCCGGCAACATCATGCACGGCAAGACCTCGCCGATCCGCCATGAAGGCAAGGGCGTGTTCGCCGGCCTGCCGGACCGCTACCAGGCCACCCGCTACCACTCGCTGGTGGTGGACAAGAACAATCTGCCGGACTGCCTGGAAGTGACTGCCTGGACCGAGAACGACGACGGCTCGATCGAAGAGATCATGGGCCTGCGCCACCGCCAGTTCCCGGTGGAAGGCGTGCAGTTCCACCCCGAGTCCATCCTCACCGAACACGGCCACGCCCTGCTGCGCAATTTCCTGCAGCGTCCGGCGGCCTGATCCAAGGAGCATTCCCATGAGCTTCTCCCCCCAGGAAGCCCTGCATCGCACCATCGAACACCGCGAAATCTTTTTCGACGAAATGGTCGACCTGATGCGGCAGATCATGCGCGGCGACGTCTCGCCGATGATGACCGCGGCGATCCTGACCGGGCTGCGCGTGAAGAAGGAGACCGTGGACGAGATCGCCGCGGCGGCCACCGTGATGCGTGAATTCGCCCGGCCAGTGCCGGTGGCCGATACCTCCAACCTGGTTGATATCGTCGGTACCGGTGGCGATGGCTCGCACACCTTCAACATCTCCACCTGCGCGATGTTCGTCGCGGCCGCCGCCGGCGTGCGCGTGGCCAAGCATGGCAACCGCAGCGTGTCTTCCAAGTCCGGCAGTGCCGACGCGCTGGAAGCGCTGGGCGCGGTGATCGAACTGCAGCCGGATCAGGTGGCCGCCGCCATCGACCGGACCGGCATTGGTTTCATGTTCGCGCCGATCCACCATCCTTCGATGAAGGTCGTTGCGCCGGTACGCCGCGAGATGGGCGTGCGCACCATCTTCAACATCCTCGGCCCGCTGACCAATCCGGCCAGCGCGCCGTCGGTGCTGATGGGCGTGTTCCATCCCGATCTGGTGGGCATCCAGGCCCGCGTGCTGCGCGAGCTGGGCACCGAGCGCGCCATGGTGGTCTGGGGCCGCGACAACATGGACGAGATCTCGCTGGGTGCCGGCACGCTGGTGGGCGAACTGCGCGACGGCAAGGTGCGCGAGTTCGAGATCCACCCGGAGGACTTCGGCATCGCCATGTCGGCCAGCCGCAACCTGCGCGTGGACAGCCCGGAGCAGTCCATCCAGATGCTGCGCGCGGTACTGGACAACGAGCCCGGCCCGGCGCTGGACATCGTTGCGTTGAATGCCGGCGCCGCCCTGTACGTTGCCGGCGTGGCCAGCGACATCGGCGACGGCCTGGCCCGCGCCCGTGCCGCCATCGCCAACGGCAGTGCCCGCCAGCGCCTGCAGCAGTATGTTGAGACCACCCGCGCGCTGGTTGCCTGAGCGCGCGGTTCAGCCTGACCCCGTCGATGGCCGATAATGGCCGTCCTCACCGCCCCCGCACCGAACCGAAGACGATGAGCGACATCCTGCAGACGATCCTGGCCCGCAAGGCCGAAGAAGTGGCCCAGCGCCGCGCCCAGCGCCCGCTCGAGGCGCTGCAGGCCGCCGTGGCCGGCGCCCCGCCGGTACGTGGCTTTGTGCGCGCCTTGCAGGCGGCGGTGGCCAACGGCGATCCAGCGGTGATCGCCGAGGTGAAGAAGGCCAGCCCGTCCAAGGGCGTCATCCGCCCGGACTTCCGCCCGGCCGACATCGCCGTCAGCTACGAGTTCGGCGGCGCCAGCTGCCTGTCGGTGCTGACCGACGTGGACTTCTTCCAGGGCGCCGACGCCTACCTGCAGCAGGCGCGCGAGGCGTGCACGCTGCCGGTGCTGCGCAAGGACTTCGTCATCGACGCCTACCAGGTGTACGAGGCACGCGTGCTGGGCGCCGACTGCATCCTGCTGATCGTCGCCGCGCTGGACGACACCCAGCTGGCCACGCTGTCCGAACTGGCGCTGTCGCTGGGCATGGACGTGCTGGTGGAAGTGCACGACATCGACGAGCTGGAGCGTGCGCTGCAGGTGCCGGCGCCGATGATCGGCATCAACAACCGCAACCTGCGCACGTTCGAAGTGTCGCTGCAGACAACGCTGGACATGCAGAACGCGGTGCCGCGTGACCGCCTGCTGGTCACCGAGAGCGGCATCCTTGGCCCGCAGGACGTGGCGCTGATGCGTGACGCCGGCATCCATGCCTTCCTCGTCGGCGAAGCCTTCATGCGCGTGGAAGAGCCGGGCGAGGGCCTGCGTCAGCTATTCTTCGCGGCATGACAACGCACTATCCAACGCCGCGCGAGGATGCGCCGCTGGTGGTCTTCGACTTCGACCACACCCTGTACGACGGCGATTCGGGCACCCACCTGTTCGCCTCGCTGATCAAGCGCAACCCGCTGCGCATGCTGGCGGCGCTGCTGGTCACGCCGATCGCCGGGCCGATGGTGGCGATGCTGCCGACCCGTCGCGCGGGCATCTCGGTCTATGTGTGGATCGGCAGCTTCGGCCTGCACCGTGCGCGTGACTTCAACAAGGTGATCGACGCCTATGTGCTGCGCAACCAGGCGCAGATGCGCGCCAAGCTGCTGCCGCAGGCGCTGGAGGTGTTCGCCGCGCACCGCGCCAAGGGTGACCGCGTGGTGGTTGCCACAGGTGCGCCGCCGGAGCTGGCGCGCGCGATCCTGGCTTTCGTGGCCCACCAGGACGTACCGGTGATCGGCACCGAGGTCGGCCCACGGCTGGGCGGCGTCGGCCCGACCCGCCACTGCCACAATGAAGAGAAGATGCGCATGCTGCGCGAGCGCGGCTACGGCGACATCGATATCGCCTATTCCGACAGCACCGCCGACCTGCCGCTGCTGCTGGCAGCCAAGGCGCCGGTAGTGGTGAACCCGAAGCCGGGCCGGGTGGCGTTCTTCCGCCGCGTGCTGCCGGCGGGCACCCGCATCCTCAACTGGGGTTGCGTGGACCGGGGCGGCGACAAGGCCTGATCCCGCCGCACGGTGATGGATCTGCCGGCCAGCGGCCGGCACTACCCTTCTCCGTCGCGGTTGTGCCGGCGCTTCTCTGTCCCGGTAGTGCCGGCCGCTGGCCGGCAAACGCTCAGCGGTACAGGTGCCCGTACACCGCGTGGCCAATCTGGAACAGGCTGATCCCCAGCACCAGCACGCCGACGGCCACCAGCACCCAGCGCTCCTTCACCCGCTTGACCAGGATGGCGGCTACCGGCGCGGCCATCATGCCGCCGATCAGCAGGCCGGCGACGATCTGCAGGTGCTGCACCCCCATCGACAGCAGGAAGGTCGCCGACACCGTCAGCGTGACCACGAACTCCGCCGCATTGACCGTGCCGATCGTGGTGCGCGCCTGGCCACCCCGGGCGAGCAGGGTGGACGTGGCGATCGGCCCCCAGCCGCCGCCACCGCTGGCGTCGAGCAGGCCCGCGAAGAAGCCCAGCACCGGTACCCGGCGGATCTCGCCCTTGGGCATCCAGCGTCCGGCCGCGCGGGCCAGGATGATGATCGCCAGCACCAGCAGGTACAGGTAGATCAGTGGCCGGATGATCTCGCCCGGGATCTGCGTGAGCACGTACGCGCCCACGGCACCGCCCACCGCGCCAGGCAGGGCCAGGCGCAGGAACAGGCGCTTCTCGACATTCCCGGCTGCGAGGTGCGACACACCCGAGGCGCCAGTGGTGAACACTTCAGCGGTGTGGATGCTGGCGCTGACCTGCGCCGGGGGCAGGCCCATGCTCAGCATCACCGACGAAGACACCAGGCCGAACGCCATGCCCAGCGCGCCGTCGACCAGCTGTGCGCCCAGGCCGATGAGGATGAACCACCAGAATTCGCTGCTCAGTTCCATGCCCCGAGCCTAGCGCGCGAAGGAGTGCGGACCAAGGTCCGCACCCACCGGGTGCTCAACGGTCAACGGGTGCCGTACAGCACCACGGTCTTGCCACGGGCATGCAGCAGGCCGTCGGTCTGCAGCTTCTTCAGCACGCGGCCGGCCATTTCCCGCGAGCAGCCGACCAGGCGTGCCAGCTCCTGGCGGGAGACGCGCAGCTGGCTGCCCTGCGGATGGCTCATCGCCTCCGGTTCCTGCGCCAGGTCGTGCAGGGTGCGCACGATCCGGTCGGTAACGTCCAGGAATGCCAGGCGGCTGGCCTTTCGACTGGTGTCGAGCAGGCGCTTGGAGATCTGCTGGCCCAGCGCGTACAGCAGGCGCGGGGCGTCGGCCGACAGCGGGCCGAGGAACAGCTGATGCAGGCGCTCGTAGCTGATTTCAGCCAGCTCGCAGGCGGTACGGGTCCGCAGGATCACCTCGCGGCGGTCCGATTCGACGAACAGGCCCATCTCGCCGACGAACTCGCCGGCACCGAAGTAGCCCAGCACAAGCTCGCGATCGTCATCTTCCTCGGCCATGATCGAAACCGAGCCGCTGATGACGTAATACAGGGTTCCCGCCGGGTCACCGGGTCGGAAGACGTCGGTACGGGTGGGATATCGCCGCCTGTGGCTGTGCGCCAGGAAACGATCGATTGTGGCGATATCCAGGGCCAGTGGACTGCTAGCTAGGCGCACGGTTGACACGATAGGGGCGCTCCCTCTGCGCATGAACGGATTCACGGGGTCGATAGCGGAGCTTAACCAGCGCAATTGTTAAGGGCAAACAGTGTGCCAGAACTCTTGCGTCTTCACGTTCCCCCCGGGGGCAGTTTGCCCCATAATTCCCCCTTTCCCTTCTTACACAGGAATCGACCGCCGTGGTCAAGCCGTTGCCTCGCCTGAGGCTGCAGGGTTTCAACAACCTCACCAAGGCGCTGAGCTTCAACATCTATGACGTGTGTTACGCGCGCACCGAAGAGGAGCGTCAGCGTTACATTGAATACATCGATGAAGAGTACAACGCCGACAGGCTGACTCAAATCTTGACCGATGTCGCCGAGATCATCGGCGCCAACATCCTGAACGTGGCCCGCCAGGACTACGACCCGCAGGGTGCCTCGGTGACCATCCTGATCTCCGAAGAGCCGGTGATCGACAAGAAGCAGGCCGGCAAGGAACTGATTCCCGACGCCGTGGTCGCGCACATGGACAAGAGCCACATCACTGTCCATACCTACCCGGAAACCCATCCGCAGGAAGGCATCGCGACGTTCCGCGCGGACATCGACGTGGCCACCTGTGGCGTCATTTCGCCGCTGAAAGCCCTGAACTACCTGATCGAGAGCCTGGAATCGGACATCGTGATCATGGACTACCGTGTCCGTGGCTTCACCCGCGATGTGAAGGGCAAGAAGCATTACATCGATCACAAGATCAACTCGATCCAGAACTTCCTGGCCAAGAACATCAAGTCGCGTTACGAGATGTTCGACGTCAACGTCTACCAGGAAAACATCTTCCACACGAAGATGCACCTGAAGGACTTCGACCTGGACCAGTACCTGTTCGAGGAAAAGGCCAAGAACCTGTCGTTCAAGGAACGCATGAAGATCGAAGCGCTGCTCAAGCGCGAGATCGAAGAGCTGTTCCACGGCCGGAACCTGTCCGAGTAAGCCCCATGTGCGATGCCCGCAGGCATCGCCGCCCAGGCGGGACGACCCGCCCAGTGGAACCAGTGCCCCGCACGCGTTACAGTTCCACGGTGATGTACCGACCCACGGCCCGGTGTGAAAACACCGGGCCGTTTCGTTTTTCCCAAAAAGGTAAGGAGCCCCCACCCATGCCCTGGATCTATCTGCTGCTGGCCGGCCTGTTCGAGATCGGTTTCGCCCTCGGAATGAAGTACTCCGAAGGCTTCAGCAAACCCCTGCCCACCGTTGCCACGGTGGTGTCCGCCCTGATCAGCCTGTACCTGATGAGCCAGGCGATGAAGAGCATCCCGGTCGGCACCGCCTACGCGATCTGGACCGGCATCGGCGCCATGGGCGTGGCGGTGCTGGGCATCTATCTGTTCAACGACAGTGCGTCGCCGGCCCGCCTGGCCTGCGTGGGCCTGATCGTAGCCGGTGTGATCGGCCTGAAGCTGGTCTCGCCCAACTGATTGATGGCCCGACCAACGGTCGGGCCCCACCGTCGCCCCCCCGCACCTCCTGGTAGGCCCGCACCGTTGGTGCGGGCGACCCTTCAGATGCGGTAGGCGATGGTCTTCATCACCCTGGAAGCCAGCGCCATCGCGCCCGGGATCGGGAACGGCAGGCGGCGTGCGCCGGCCTGTTCGGCGTGCTCCGCATGGCGGGCCTCGTCTTCCTTCATCACCTGGATGACCGCGCGGCTGCGCAGATCGCCGGCCGGCAGGTCGACCAGGTGCTCGTCCAGATGGGCTTCCACCTGGCGCTCGGTTTCAACCACGAAGCCCAGGTTCCAGCCGTCGCCGCGCAGACCCGCCAGGGTGCCGATGGTGTAGCTGCCGGCGTACCACAGCGGATTGAACAGGCTCGGGCGGCTGTCCAGTTCATCCAGCCGGGTCGCGCACCAGGCCAGGTGATCGGTCTCTTCCTGGGCCGCTTCCAGCAGGTGTTCACGGGTGGCCGGGTCGCGGGCCACGGCCGCCTGGCCGAAGTACAGGCCCTGTGCGCAGACCTCGCCGACATGGTTGATCCGCATCAGCCCCGCGGCGTGGCGGCGCTCGGCGCGGCCCATGCCCGGCTCGCCGGTGCCTGCGGCCGGGTAGGGGCGGGCCGCCGGAGGGTTGCCGAACACCGTGTCCAGGGCGCGCTGCGCCTCGGTCAGCAGGTGGTCCAGCGGGGTGGTCTGGCGGAGCACGGTCATGGCGGCACGCGGTGGGGCGGGAGACCCGCCGATTCTCGCCCGCCCCCGCTCCCCTGCCAACCCGGGGCAGGGCCAGCTTGCACCGAGGGCGTGACCTGCGTACAATCCCGCCTCTTGCGCTTCACCTTTCACAACGCGTGGCAGAGTTCCGGCGAGTCCTTCGCCGCAATGAGCCCGACCTAACCTAGAGTTCTTCATGAGCACTTTCACTGCCAAGAACGAGACCGTCCAGCGCGACTGGTACCTCGTCGACGCCGAGGGCAAGACCCTGGGCCGTCTCGCCACCGAGCTGGCCCGCCGTCTGCGCGGCAAGCACAAGCCGGTCTACACCCCCCACGTTGATACCGGCGACTACCTGGTCGTCATCAATGCAGAAAAGATTGCCGTCACCGGCAAGAAGCTGCAGGACAAGATGTATCACCGTTTCACCGGCTACATCGGCAACCTGAAGACCGAGTCCCTGGCCCAGGCGCTGGAGCGCCACCCGGAGCGCGTGATCGAGATCGCCGTGAAGGGCATGCTGCCGAAGGGCCCGCTGGGTCGCCAGATGTACCGCAAGCTCAAGGTCTACGCCGGCACTGAGCATCCGCACGCCGCACAGCAGCCGCAGGTTCTGGATATCTAATCATGGCTATCACTCAAAACTACGGCACTGGCCGCCGCAAGTCCTCCACCGCTCGCGTGTTCCTGCGCAAGGGTTCGGGCAACATCACCGTCAATGGTCGTCCGCTGGACGAGTTCTTCGGTCGTGAGACCGCGCGCATGATCGTGCGCCAGCCGCTCGAGCTGACCAAGAACACCGAAAGCTTCGACATCCTGGTCACCGCCGCTGGCGGCGGCACCACCGGCCAGGCCGGTGCGATCCGCCTGGGCATCGCCCGTGCGCTGGTCGAGTACGACGAAACCCTGAAGTCCGAGCTGCGCAAGGCCGGCTTCATGACCCGTGACGCCCGTGAAGTCGAGCGTAAGAAGGTCGGTCTGCACAAGGCCCGCCGCGCCACCCAGTTCTCCAAGCGCTGATTTACCGCGCCTGGTTGGGCTCCTGCGGGAGCCCGCTGGTTGGAAAAGCAAAAGCCCGGCTTCGGCCGGGCTTTTGTCGTTTTGGAGTCAGGCATTTCGTGGTTGCCGGCCAGCGGCCGGCACTACCCGGGGTTTCGCATCTCGGAAGGGGTGGGGTCAGAGCCTTTTCCTTTGGAGAAGGATCCGACCCCGGGCCTCTCTCTGGAGGGGAGCCCCCTTGATGTTCAAGGGCGCGCGCCGACAGGCGCGGGGATAAGGTGGGATGCGCGACCAAATTAAAAGCAAAAGGCCAGATCTTTCGATCTGGCCTTTTGCTTTTAATTTGGCTGCCCCGGATGGATTCGAACCACCGAATGCCTGAGTCAGAGTCAGGTGCCTTACCGCTTGGCGACGGGGCAAAACGTGCAACTATTTTCTCACTTTTCACACTGAAAAACAACTTGATTTTCAGTGTGGTGGCTATGGGTGGACTCGAACCACCGACCCCAGCATTATGAGTGCTGTGCTCTAACCGGCTGAGCTACATAGCCTTGGTGAGCCCGCTATTCTGCGGATGTGTATCGACCCTGTCAACACTTTTGTGTCGTGCTTGTGGGCCGACAGAGGGCATGGGATAGTCCCGACCAGTAGATTTTCTTAGGAGTCCGCATCGTGATCGATCCGGACGGCTATCGACCGAACGTCGGCATCGTGCTGATGCGGCAGGACGGCCAGGTGTTCTGGGCACGACGCGTGCGCCGGGATGGCTGGCAGTTCCCGCAGGGTGGCATGAACACCGACGAGACGCCTGTCGAGGCCATGTATCGTGAACTGCAGGAAGAGACCGGCCTGCTGCCTGAGCATGTGGAAGTGCTCGGGGCCACGCCCGGCTGGCTGCGCTACAAGCTGCCGGCGCGGGCCATCCGCCGCAACGAGCGGCAGGTCTGCATCGGCCAGAAACAGGTCTGGTTCCTGCTGCGCCTGACCGGCGACGAATCCCACGTGACGCTGGACCACACCGACTCGCCCGAGTTCGACCACTGGCGCTGGGTCGACTTCTGGTACCCGGTAGAGCACGTGGTGATGTTCAAACGCGGCGTCTATGCGCGTGCCCTGCGACACCTGGCGCCACTGGCGCGTGGCGTGGCCGGGCAGGGCGTCACCGCCATGCCCAAGAGCGCCGCCGAGGCCTGGATGCCGGGCCACACCGCCGGGCACGACCGCCCGCGCAAGCGCCCGCGGACCCGAGGGTACTGGCCGAAGAAGGTCACGGGCGACGGCCCAGCCAGCTGACCGGCTGAACGGTATCGAGAATGGTTCAGGTCTCTGATTGACAACCATTCTCGTTTCCATTGGAATAGCCACCAGGCCGCTTGTGGCCTGTCAGCCCGGTTCCCGCCTGTGTACGTCTGCATCTGCAACGGAGTCACCGACCACCAGATCCGCGAAGCCGCCAGCCATGGCGTGAGCACGGTGGCCGAACTGACCATGCGTACCGGTTGTGGTGCCACCTGCGGTTCCTGCCTGGACATGGCCGGCGACCTGCTGGCCAAGGCACGTGCGACCCACGATCTGCCGCTGCCGGTATTGGGCCTGGCGCAGGTCGCCTGATCGCCTTTTCGCGGCGCGTTGACGCCGCGCTTTCGCATCCTTCACCTTCGGCCGCGCAGGCCAATGCGCACGATTCGCGTTCCTTCACGAGCGCACGCGAGGCGTTAAAGTGCCTGCGTTTTCAGCGTGCAGGAGCACCCCCATGAAGGGCGACACCAAGGTCATCGAATTCCTCAACAAGGTCCTCTACAACGAGCTGACCGCGATCAACCAGTACTTCCTGCACGCCAAGATGCTGAAGAACTGGGGCATCAAGGAACTGGCCGAACACGAGTACAAGGAATCGATCGACGAGATGAAGCATGCCGACATGCTCGCCGACCGCATCCTGTTCCTTGAAGGCCTGCCGAATTTCCAGGCGCTGGGCAAGCTGCGCATCGGCGAGAACCCGACCGAGATCCTGCAGTGCGACCTGTCGCTGGAACGCGATGGCGTGGTCACCCTGCGCGAGGCCGTGGCCTATTCCGATTCGGTTGGCGACTACGTCAGCCGCCAGCTGTTCGTGAAGATCCTCGATTCGGAAGAGGAGCACATCGACTGGCTGGAAACCCAGCTGGACCTGATCGAGCGTATCGGCGAGCCGAAGTACCTGCTGAGCAAGCTGGAAGAGTGAGTCAGCCGCCCTGGCCGGCGCGGTGCTGTGCCAGGTAGCCCGTCAGTGCAACACGCGCCCGGGCGAATTCCGCAACCAGCAGCGCCACCGCCACCGCGGGGCGCTGCAGGCTGCCACTACGGGCTTCGTGCTCGATCCGCTGCGCGATCGCCGACAGCGACAATGCGCCGACGTTTGCACTCGATGACTTCAGGCTGTGCGCTGTGGCCTGCAAGCGCAGCTCATCGCCGTTCTGCGCGGCCAGCTGCAACTGCTGCACCATCACCGGCGCATCTTCAAGAAAGACCATGACGATCTGGGTGGCAGCGTCGCCGATCACGGTGTGCAGTTCATCCAGCACGTCGCGGTCGATCACCGGTTTCGGCGCGGCTTGGCTTGTCGTCTCCTGTAGAGCCGAGCCATGCTCGGCTGAGGGTGTGGGAGTGCCACTGGCCGTCAGCCGAGCATGGCTCGGCTCTACAGACGGCTCCACAGAAAGTTGTCCAGGTGATGCAGCTTTGCCGCCACCCCAACGCAGCAGCAGCGCATGCAGCGTGGCGCGCGCGATCGGCTTGGACAGGTAATCGTCCATGCCCGCCTGCAGGCAGCGCTCGCGGTCACCGGCCATGGCGTTGGCGGTCATGGCGATGATCGGCAGGCGGGCGCGCCCGGTCTCCACTTCTTCGGCGCGCCAGCGGCGCGTGGCGGCGTAGCCGTCCAGCACCGGCATCTGGCAATCCATCAACACGATGTCCACGCCGCCTTCGCGGAGGGCGGCCAGCGCCTGCTCGCCATCGGCGGCGTTGCGCACTTCGCACTGGAACACGCGCAGCAGTTGTTCGGCGACCATCCGGTTGACCGTATTGTCCTCCACCAGCAGCACACGCAGATGCAACGGCGGCAGCGTGGCAGCCGGTTGCTCGTTGTCCGCGCTGGCCAGCAGCGCAGCGGGGCGGGCGGGGGCGACCGGTGCAGCCAGCAGTGCATGCAGGGCCGCATCGTCGAAGTGCGGGGGCAGCTGGCGCTGGCGCTGGCGTTGTGGAAGTGCGCCCTCCTGCAGCCACAGCACCTGCAGCGCATCGTCGTCACCACGTTCACTCAGCGCCAGCTGCAGCGTGGCCTCACCGTTGCGGCGTGCGCGGGCATCGACCAGCAGCCATGCCGGTGCCGGTTGTCCGGGCCGCGCGGGAGCGCGCAGGCGCTCGACCACGGCATCCAGCTGTGCCAGCACCTGCACCTGCAGCCCATGGTGGGCGGCGATGCGCTCGATACGTGCCTGCAGCGTTGCATCGGCACTGAACAGCAGCAGCGGTGCCGGTGCGCGCGCCATCGCCGGCAGGTCGCCAGCGACCTTCAGCAGCGGGATCTCGAACCAGAAGGTTGCGCCCTGGCCCGGCGTGGAGTGCACGCCGATGTGCCCGTGCATCAGGTCGATGATGCGCTTGCAGATGGCCAGGCCCAGGCCGGTGCCGCCATAGATGCGGGTGGTGGATGCGTCGGCCTGGCTGAAGGACTGGAACAGGCGTGCCTGCAGCGCGTCGTCGATGCCGATGCCGGTATCGATGATCTCGAAGCGCAGCTGGTGCTGCGCGGCACTTTCACCCAGGCGCAGCACGCGCAGCTGCACCTGGCCGCGGGCGGTGAACTTGATGGCGTTGGCCAGCAGGTTGCTCAGCACCTGGCGCAGGCGCACCGGGTCGCCGCGCACCGGCAGGCGCACCGATGGATCCAGTTGCAGGCCCAGGGCCAGGCCCTTGGCGTCGGCGGCCCGCTGCATCAGCTGTACCACGCCATCGAGCAGGTCGCGCAGGTTGAAGCTGGTGATCTCCAGTTCCAGCGCCTGCGCTTCCAGCCGGGAGTAGTCGAGGATGTCGTCGACGATGCGCAGCAGCTGTTGCGAACTGGCCGAGGCGGTGGCCAGCATCTGCCGCTGGTCTTCGCCCAGCGGCCCGCGTGCGATCAGCTCCAGCATCGGCAGGATGCCGTTGAGCGGGGTGCGGATCTCGTGGCTCATCGTGGCCAGGAACTCGCCCTTGGCCAGCACGGCCGCCTCGGCGGCCTGCTTGGCCTGCAGCAGCTGTTGTTCCAGCTGGCCCTGGCGTTCGGTGGTATGGCGAAGCTGGTCGCGTTCGGCGGCCAGCGCACTGTGCGTGCGCTGCAGCTGGGCCAGCGCATGGTTGCGCGCGCGCAGGCGCAGGCCCAACAGCAGCAGCGCGATGGCGGCCGCAGCAAGGGCAACCAGCAGCACGCCCCACAGCGGCACGTCAGAGCACCGCGTTGTGGAAGTCGAAGTTCAGGTCGCTGCCGGCCGACTGCACCATGTTGCCCTGGATGTAGTCGACGCCGCCTACCCACATCGCCGCTGCAGCCTGCGGATCCTCGATCTGCTGGCCGATGATCTGCAGTCCGGCGGCATGGGCCTGTTCGATCGTCTTGCGCAGCGCCTCGCGCGTGGCCGGATTGGAATGGCTGCTGGAGAAGCGCGCAGCCATGCGCACGAACGACAGCGGCAGCTGGGTCAGCAGTGCATCGGCCTCGCCGCTGGGTTCGAACTGGCTCAGGCAGAAGCGCACCCCTGCGCTGGCCATGCGCTGGCAGAACTGCTGCAGCGGCACGGTGTGGATCAGTGCGTCGGGCAGGCGCACGTCGATCACCAGCGCACTGCCAGGCAGGTCACGCTGCTGCAGTGATTCCAGCAGCCAGTCGGCGAAGGCATCGCGCTGCAGGGTGCGCAGCGACTGCGAGACGAACAGGCTCAGCGGCTGCGTTGCGTGCCGGTACAGATCCAGCAGGCCCAGTGCGTGGTCCATCACCTGCTGGTCGAGGTCGGCGATGCGCCCGGCGGCTTCCGCGGCGGGGATCACCTGGCCGGCCGCCAGCACCGTGCCATCGGCCTGGCGCAGGCGCAGCAGCAACTGGTATTGCGCGGTGTTGCCGCCTGCCACGGCGACGATCGGCTGGTAGGCCAGTTCCAGCTGGCCCTCCAGCAGCGCCAGGTGTTCCTGTTCGGTGACCGCCTGGCGATGCACATGGCCCGCCACGCCGGCGCTGAGCAGGCGCGCCTGCAGGGTGGTGCGCTCAACCGCTTCCAGCGCACTGCTGGCATCCTCGAAGCCCGGCGACAGCGGCGCATAACCGACCACGCCGCGCAGATGCACGGATTCGTCGTCGCGGATCACGAAGGCGCGGGCCGACAGCTGCTCGCGCAGGCTCGCGGCGATGCCTTCGAGGGCGTCCTCGTCGGCGTTGCGGGCCAGCAGCAGGAAGCTGTTGTCGTTCAGCCGCGCCAGCAGGTGCGGATGGCCGGCTTCGGCCAGGCGCTGCCCGGCCTGCACCATCAGTCGTTCAAACGCGGCATAGCCATAGCGTTCGCGCAGGCCCAGCGCACTGGCCACTTCGATGAAGAACACGCCGCCCCGGTCGCGGTGGGCGAGTGCGGTGTTGAGCTGCTGCAGCACATGGTGGCGCGTCGGCAGGCCGGTTTCCGGATTGCTGGTGGCCGGTGCGCCGGTGGCGCCCGGCAGGGTCGCGGCCTGGGCACGCGCGCGGCGGATGCGGTTGGCCACCGCTGCGATCAGGTGGCGCGGCCGGATCGGCTTGCTCAGGTAGTCGTCGGCGCCGCTGTCGAGCACTTCGAACTGGCGCTCTGGATCCGGATCGCCGCTGAGGAACACGATCGGCAGCAGCTGCAGGCCGGGCTGCTGGCGGATCAGCGCGGTCAGGCGCATGCCGTCCAGCCCGGGCAGGTGCAGATCCATCAGGATCAGGTCGGGGCGGTGCTCCTTGATCGCCTGCAGCGCGGCATCGGCATCGCTGTGCACGATCGCCTGCATGCCGGCGCCGTGCAGCACGCTCTGCGCGAACAGCGCCTGGGCGCGATCGTCTTCAACGATCAGCACGCGGTAGGGCGAGTCCGAGGGCGGCGGGGCCAGATCGTTGTTGCCGGCTTCGGCCAGTGCGATCGGGCCGGGCAGCGGCGGCGGTGCGCTGTTGACCGGCGCCAGGGCATCGGTCGCGATGGGCGGCGGGGTCGCAACCGTCGGTGCGGCCACAGCGGGGCCTGCCGCCTCGGGCGCCCAGCGCTGCCAATGATCGGCCGGAGGGGTTTCAGCGCGTCCCGGGCGGGCGCCCGCGGGGGATTCGTTTGCGGCCATCGGTGCTCCTGGTGTTCGCGTCCATTATGCGACAAGCCCGGTGCTCAACCGGTACTGCTGTGCCCCGGCGGTGCTGCCGATGCACCGCGCGCCAGCCAGCGCACGCCCTTCCACAGCGCGCGCCAGACCAGCCACACCAGCAGCGCGCCGGCCAGGCTGCAGGCCAGCACCACCACCAGCGCGATCCACGGGTGTGCCAGGGCCAGCGCCAGGCCACCGACTACCACGGTGTCCTCGGCGGCGGAGGCGACCCAGTTGCTGGCCGGTTCCGGCGAGGTATTGAGCAGCGCGCGGGTACCGGCCTTCAGGCCGTGGCTGGCGAGGGCGACGCCGGCACCGGCGGCGAGTGCGCCGGCGCCGAGCTGACCGTCCGGCGACAGGGTAGCCGCTGCGAGGAACGCGCCGGCCGGCACGCGTGCGAGCGTCTGCACCAGGTCCCAGACCGAGTCCACGCCGGGAATCTTGTCGGCGAAGAACTCGGCGATGGCCAGCGCCGCCGACGTGCCCAGCACCCACCAGGATTCGGTGGCCTGCAGAGCGGGCGGCAGGTCGACCCAGCCGAGCAGGCCGGCAAGGCCGACGCCGAACACGGTGAGGTAGACGCGGATGCCGGCCAGCCAGGCCAGCAGGATGCCGATCACGAACAGGTGGGCTTCGGTCATGGCGATGCTCCGGCGACGGAACTGTGCAGGGGACCACACTATCGACGATGGCATGCCTGAACGCCACAGACCGTGGCCGGCCACGGCGCAGGAAACCCCTCCGTCCTGTCATACACTAGCCCGTCGTTTGCCACAGGGGCCGTACCGGTGTCGCCCTCGCGATACCCCGGAAACCACCCATGACCAACCGTCCTCCCATGCGCGTGCAGGTACGCCTGCCCGGCGCGCCGCAACCGCCGGCCGACCGTCGCCGCCTGCTGGTGATCGGCGGCATCTGGCTGCTCAGCCTGGTGCTGGCGGTGCTGGGTGGCTGCTGGATGGCCACGCCACGCGATGCCCAGGGCCAGCGCCTGCAGGCTGCCGAGAAGCGCGCCGAGACGCTGCAGGCGCAGCTGACCGAGCTGCGCCAGAAGCAGGCCACGCTGGAAGCCTCCGACCGCATCAGCCGCGCCGCCAATACCGAGGTGCAGTCCTCGCTGGCCGAGCGCGATGAGGAAATCGCCGGCCTGCGCGCCGACGTTGCCTTCTATGAGCGCCTGGTGGGTTCGACCAGCCAGCGCAAGGGCCTGAACACCCATTCGATCGAGTTCAGCCCGGAAGCGGCCGGCACCTGGCAGTACACCGCCGTGCTGACCCAGAACCTCAACCGCGGCGCCATCAGCCAGGGGCAGATGCGCTTCACCGTGGAAGGCGTGAAGAACGGCAAGCTGGCCACGATCAGCTGGGATGATCTGCACCAGCGCAGCAAGGTGCCGGGACAGGATTACTCGTTCCGGTACTTCCAGCAGCTCACCGGCAGCGTGATGCTGCCGGCTGACTTCACCCCGCAACGCGTGCGGGTGACATTGGGGAGTGGTACGGGGGGTACCACCCAGGTATTCGACTGGAAACAGGCCGGCGCGCCGGCCAGCAAAGGGGAGTAGGCAGATGTTCGGAAGCAGCAAATCCAACCGTGAAGGCCAGCTGGTGGTGGATGCCCTGATCGGCAACCAGGTGGTGATCCGCGGTGATGTGGAATTCAGTGGTGGCCTGTATGTGGAAGGTCGCATCCACGGCAAGGTGATCGCCACCGAAGGCGCCAGCGGCGCGACCCTGACGGTCGCCGAGCATGGCGTGATCGAGGGTGAGATCCGGGCCCAGGTGGTGGTCATCAGCGGCCGCCTGGACGGCGATGTACACGCCACCGAGAAGGTCGAGCTGACCCCCAGCGCACGGGTCAATGGCAACGTCCATTACCAGGTGGTGGAGATGAATGCGGGCGCCCAGCTGAACGGCCGCCTGATCCATGCCAGCGCCCCGATGGCGGCCCTGCCGGCGCCGGAAGGCGATGAAGCCAATAGCGGCAAGGGCGACACCGCCGCACGCCGCAAGCTGGCCGAGGCGATGGCTTGAAAGCCATCCCCGGCACCCCCATGCTGCCACCATGAGCACGCTAGTCTCCCTGCCCGGCGCCACCCCGGTTGCCGCGCCCGATTACCAATCGCTGGAGCGCCCGCTGAACTTCACCGAGTCGGCGGCCGCCAAGGTCAAATCCCTGATCCAGGAAGAGGGCAACCCCGACCTGGCCCTGCGTGTGTACATCGAGGGCGGCGGCTGTTCGGGCTTCCAGTACGGGTTCGAGTTCGACGAGAACCGTGCCGAGGATGACCTGGCGGTACAGACCAGCGGGGTGACCCTGCTGGTCGACCCGCTGAGCCTGCAGTACCTGATGGGCGCCGAGGTGGACTACACCGAGAGCCTGACCGGTGCCCAGTTCGTGATCCGCAACCCGAACGCAAAGACCACCTGCGGCTGCGGCAGCAGCTTCAGCATGTAAAAGGCCTGTGGCCGGAATGTGCCAACCAGGGTTGGCACCTGCCAGAGCGGGTAGATCCACGCCATGCGTGGATGATCCTTCCTGCATCCACAACGGCAGATTGCGCACAGCGCCGACCTTGCCACCCGCGTCGATTGGCGGCACGCTTGCAGGATGCCCAATACTCCTTCGCCGCTTTCCGGTTTCGCCTTCGTGGGTGAACCGCTGGAGCGCGCCGATGCCCTGCGCGAAGACGCCGATGCACTGGCGCGCCTGTGGCCGGGCGCGCGCATTCTCGTGCTCGATCAGGACGGCAGCGCCTTCACCGGCGATGACGATCAGCCACTGGCGCTGACCGGCGCCGACATCGGCGGCGGCCCGGGTGCCGCGATCTTCCTCGGCCTGCGCGGAGAGCAGGCGTGGTTCTCGGTTGAAGCCACCAACGTCACCATCAGCGCACCACGCCGGCTTGATCTGCGCCAGGCCGCGCTGCTGTGGTCGATGGCCGATGCGACCGCCTTCAGCTATGCCCGCGGCATGTCGTACTGGCACTCGCGCACCCGCTTCTGCGGCGTGTGCGGCGGCGCCGTGGCGTTTGCCCGTGGTGGCTTCGTCGGCCGCTGCGGGCAGTGTTCCACCGAACACTACCCGCGTGTCGACCCGGCGGTGATCGTCGCCGTGGAAAACCAGGGGCGGCTGCTGCTGGGCCGGCAGTCGAACTGGGCCCCGCGTCGCTACTCGGTGCTGGCCGGCTTCGTCGAACCCGGCGAGACCTTCGAGCAGACCGTGGTGCGCGAAGTCCATGAAGAGAGCAAGGTGCGGGTGACGGCCTGCCAGTACCTCGGTTCGCAGCCCTGGCCATTCCCAGGTGCGCTGATGGTTGGCTTCCGCGCACAGGCGCAGGATGACCTGCCGACCGTGGACGGTGAGCTGGAAGACGCGCGCTGGTTCAGTGCCGACGAGGTCGGCGCGGCACTGGCGCGCGACGTGGAGGACGATGGCCAGGGTATCCGCCTGTCGCCGCCGATCTCGATTTCGCGCGGCCTGATCGAGCATTGGTACCGGCAGCAGAAGGGCTGAGCCGGGCCGGCTGGGGCGATTGCATTGCCGCCACCTGAACACGGCCCGGGTTACAGTGCGGGTCATCGCGGAGGGCGACGCTGCGACAGGTAAGGTAGCGGCGCCGAGCGTTTTGTTTTGTAGGGAGACCTGCCATGTTCACCACTCTGGCCGCCGTGCTGGTGGCACTGGCCCTGGGCCATGTTGCTCCGGCCGCTGCTGCCTCGCTGCGCCGTTTCGACGGTTTCCGGCGTTGGCTGGGCTGGCTGGATGCGCGTGGTGGCAAGGCCTGGCAGGGACCGGCCGGCGTTGCCTTGGCACTGCTGCCGCCGCTGTTGCTGATGGTGCTGCTGGCGTGGCTGTTGCGCGGGGTGCTGTTCGGCCTGCCGTCGCTGCTGCTGGGCGTAGCGGTGCTGGCCTGGTGCTGGGGCCCGCGTGACCTGGACCGCGATATCGAGGCCATTATCGATGCCGATGATGCGGCGACGCGGCAGGCTGCAGTGCGCAACCTGCAGTCGGCCGGCGGCAGCCTGCGCGAGGACATTCCGTCACTGGTCGAGGCGACGGTGCTCAACGCACTGCGGCGCTGGTTCGCGGTGCTGTTCTGGTTCCTGTTGCTGGGCCCGGCTGGCGCGCTCGGTTACCGGCTGCTGGCGCTGATGGCGGAGAGCCCGATGCGCGCACGCGTGCCGGTGGAGCCGCTGGCGCTGGCGCAGCGCCTGCTGGGCTGGATCGAGTGGCCGGTGGCGCAGCTGATGGCCTTCTCGATGGCGCTGGTGGGCAATTTCGATACGGCGTGGAAGGCCTGGCGCCAGGCCCATGGCGAACGCCTGGCCGGCAACATCGGGTTCCTTGGCGCGGTGGCGCGGGCCAGCGTCAACGCCGAGCTGCGTGAGGATGCGCACGATTACACCGAGGCAGGGTTGCTGCCGGTGTGGCAGCGGTTGCCGGACCTGCGTGATGCGATGAGCCTGGTGTGGCGGATGCTGCTGCTGTGGCTGGCGGTCCTCGCCCTGCTGGTGATTGCAGGCTGGGTGACGTAGTTGTTTTGCAGGGCTTGCAGCCCTGCACCTGCAGAGTCGACAGCAACTGCAACGGCAGGATTGCAGCGGGTCGGCGGGGTGGGTCGGATGGCGGGGGACGCCGTGAATCCGTCCATGGAGGCTTGGTCGCCGCATCCATGCGGCTCACACCCCCGCCATCCGACCCACCCCGCCTTCGACAGTTTTCCGCGCACTGACGTTCTGTAGAGCCGAGCCATGCTCGGCTCCGAGCGAGCGCAGCGAAGCGATCCGCTTCTGCTTTTGATCTTCTCTTTCTTTTCCGTGGTGGACGCACACGGAAACTGTCCGTGGCCGGGCGGGATGGGTTTGCGGGGGTGTCCGCGGCATGGATGCCGCGGCCAAGACTCCATGGACGGATTCACGGCGTCCCCCGCAAACCCATCCCGTCCGGCCAACCCCAGGGCTTCTGCCTTCAAACGTCGCCCACCGCGAGGGGCTGCGCCGTTGGCTGGAAAACCTAGATCGGTGCCAGTGCGGTGAACGGTGCCCACGGCAGGTTGCGCAGCAGCGCATACCCGGGCAGCACCCAGAGCCAGAACGTGGGATTGGCCAGTACCCGCATCAGCGGGTCGAGCACGCGCGGACGGATGCCGGCGACGTTCAGCAGCATCAGCAGCAGGAACGGCAGGCTGATGACCAGCAGCGGGTTCATCGCCATCGCGCCGGGCAGGTCGAAATGGACCAGTGAATACAGGCAGCGGGTGCTGCCACAGCCCGGGCAGTACAGGCCTGTCAGCGCGTACAGCGGGCAGCTCGGCAAAGGATTGCCGGCGACATACGGATTGACGTTGCGCAGCACCACCGCGGCACCGGCGGCCAGGCCGGTGGCGGCCAGCAGCGGTGCCCAGCGGGCGAATCGGGAGCGGGCGGGAAGTGCGGACATTGCAGCAACGGATCCGGCGCGGGCGCCGGATCCGTCCACGCGGATCAGTAGCCGCTGTTGTTCATTGCACCCATGCCGCCGACAGCGACGATCAGGATGCCGTACAGCACGCCGACCACGACGGCGGCGATGGCCGACCAGATCGCCCACTTCTTGGCCTTGGCGGCGGAGTCCTGGGCACCGGCGATGTCGCCAGCGGCCAGCTTGCCGTTGACCTGCGCGGCGTAGACGATCGACACGATGCCGGCCGGCAGGCAGCAGAACAGGGTGCTCAGGATGGCCCAGACCAGATTGTTCGGGACCTGCGGAGTGGCGGTGTTCATGGGTTCAAGCTCCTTGATGGGTGGTGGTGGTGAATCATTGGTCGGAAAGAGCGCCCAGTACGGCCAAGCCGCCGAACAGCCCGAACCACAACAGCAACAGGACCGGCAGGGCCACGGCCGAAGCCACCGCCCACCAGCCCGCCTTGCGCGACGCACTGTAGGCCCCCGGCAGGTCGCCGGCGGCGCGGCGGCCATCGACCTGGGAGGCATAGACGATCGACACCACGCCCAACGGCAGGCAGCAGAACAGCGTCGTCAGAATCGCCCAGACCAGATGGTTGGGGATGTAGACCGGACGGCTGAGCGGTGGCGGTTGATTCAAAGCAAGACTCCATTCCTTGGTGGCCGGCCATGATGAAACGGCCGAACCTCCCCCCTGTGGGTGCGTAATCTACCTCAACCCGCGCTGCATGTATGCGGTTACAGTCAGATACTGGCCGGTATGGCCCTTGATCTGACGCATCTGACGGACCTCTGCGATGCATCGGAGGGCGAGGATGGGGGGCTTGTCGCTGGGACGGTCTACCCGTGTCCGTGCGGTCGATCAGGCGTGATCACCACGCAGGGCCCGCACCTGGGCCTCCAGCACCGGGGCGCTGGTGGTGCGGCCATCCACGGCCGGTGCCGCCACCACCTCGACCGTGGCGCGGAAACGACGCGGCACCCGCATGCGGCCAAGGCGGCTGTCGCGGCGGCTCCACATGCTCGACCACATGCCGCGCAGCGCCATCGGCACCACCGGCACCGGCCGCCGCTCGAGGATCTTCTCGACGCCGGACTTGAACGGCGCCATCTGCCCGTCGCGGGTCAGCGCGCCCTCGGGGAAGATGCAGACCAGTTCGCCTTCGGCCAGCGCCGCGTCGATCTCATCGAACGCACGCTGCATCAGCGCTGGGTCTTCGCGCGCCCCGGCAATCGGGATCGCCTTGGCGGTCCGGAAGATCCAGCGCATCACCGGGATGTTGAAGATCCTGTAGTACATGACGAAGCGCACCGGGCGCGGGATGGTCGCCGACAGGATCAGCGCGTCCATGTAGCTGACGTGGTTGCAGACCAGCAGTGCGGCGCCTTCGTCCGGCACGTTGGCCTCGATGCCGTGCGGGCGCAGCCGGTACAGGGTGCGCACCATCAGCCAGCTGAGGAAGCGCATCAGGAATTCGGGGACGATGGTGAAGATGTAGATCGCCACCAGGGCGTTGGCGATGGCCAGCGCCAGGAACTGCTGCGGAATGGTCCAGTGCAGCAGCTTGTGGGCGGCCAGCGACAGCAGCGCCGCAGCGACGATGAAGCCCGAGTTCTGGATGTTCAGTGCGGCGAACACGCGCGACATCTGCGCCTTCGGCGTGCGGCTCTGGATCAGTGCGAACAGCGGCACCACGAAGATGCCGGTGAACAGGCCGATGCCGATCAGGTCGATGACGATGCGGATGCTGCCGGGCTGCTGCAGGAACGGCCCGATGGTCAGCCCGTGCACTGTCGCTTCGCCGCTGCGGGCGAAGTACAGGTCGAGCAGGAACGCGGTCATGCCGAACGCGCCCAGCGGTACTAGGCCGATTTCCACCGTACGTGCTGACAGCTTCTCGCACAGCAGCGAGCCGACGCCGGTGCCCACCGAGAACAGGGCCAGCGCGAAGATGTACAGGGTCGGCTGGCCGCCCAGGTTGGTCACCGCATAGGCCGGCAACTGCGAGGTCAGCACGGTGCCGACGAACCAGAACCAGGACACGCCCAGGATCGAGTTGCGTACGGCTTTCTGCTGGCGCGCCATGCGCAGCACCGCCAGCGATTCCGGCAACGGGTTCCAGTTGATCTTCAGGTTCGGGTCGCCGGCATCGACCTTGGGAATCAGGCGGGCGGCGATGTTGCCGCAGATCGCCAGGGCGATGATCGCGCACGCGGCCACCACCGTGCCGTGGCTGCCAGCCACGGTGAACACCAGGCCGCCGACGATCATGCCGGAGAGGATCGACATCGAGGTGCCCATCTCGACCAGGCCGTTGCCGCCGGTCAGCTCTTCTGGCCTGAGCACCGACGGCAGCACTGAGTACTTCACCGGGCCGAACAGGGTGGACTGCATGCCGGTGCAGAACAGCGCGACCAGCAGTACCGGCAGGCTCTGGGTGAGGAAGCCGGTGGCCGCCAGCGACATGATCACGATCTCCATGGTGGTGGTGATCACGATCAGTCGCGATTTTTCCAGTTTGTCGGCGATCTGCCCGGCCAGCGCCGAGAACAGGAAATATGGCAGGATGAAGATGGCCGGTGCCAGGGTGGCGTACAACCCCAGTTCTTCCTCCGGCACAGCCATGAACAGCAACATGCTGATGATCGCCTGCCGGTACACGTTGTCGTTGAACGCACCGAGCGCCTGGACCACGAAGAACGGCAGGAAACGGCGCTGGCGCAGCAGGGCGAACTGGTTGTGACCGGACATGGAACCTCCTTGACCGGCGCAGCCTAGCATTCCTTCCCCTCCGCTGTGGATGCGGACCTGTGGGTGCGGACCGTTGGTCCGCACACCTGCCAGCACTCTCAGACGATATCGTCGACCACGCCGCCATCCACGCGCAGCGCCGCACCCGAGGTCGCCGAGGCCTGCGGCGAGGCCAGGTACACCACCATGTTGGCCACTTCCTCGACCGTGGCGGTGCGCTGGATCACCGAGGACGGCCGGTGCGCCATCACGAACTCACGGCCGATCTGCTCCAGCGGCTTGCCGCTGCGCTGGCGTTCATCCTCGAACATCGCCGCAAAACCATCGGAGAGGGTCGGGCCGGGCAGCACCGCGTTGACGGTGACGCCACTGCCGGCCACGCGCTTGGCCAGGCCGCGCGACAACGACAGCTGCGCGGTCTTGCTGACCCCGTAATGGATCATGTCGGCGGGAATGTTGCGCGCTGATTCGGAGGAAATGAACAGCACGCGGCCCCAGCCGGCATCGACCATTGCCGGTAGCAGCGCACGTGACAGGCGCACGCCGGACATCACGTTGGTCTGCCAGTAGCGCTCCCAGGTCGCATCATCGGTCTCGAAGAAGTCCTGTGGGCCGAAGATGCCGGCGCTGTTGACCAGGATGTCGACCTTGGGCAGGCCGGCCAACAGTGTTTCGACACCGGCTGCATCAGAGAGATCGGCGGCGACGCCGACCACGTCGGCTCCCGGCACGGTGGCGAGCAGGTGCCGGCGGGCGCGCTCGACGCTGTCGGTGCTGCGGCCATTGAGAATGACTCGCGCACCAGCGCTGGCCAGTCCTTGGGCGATGGCCCGGCCGATGCCGGCGGTGGAGGCGGTGACCAGCGCGGTGCGGCCACTGAGCTCGATTTTCATGGCGATAGTCCGGAGCGGGGGGATTGCCCAGTATCCGCGCGGCCGCGTGATCGAACCGCAGCGCCAGGCGCAACGCGCCGTTGCACACGGCGCAATTGACCCATGCCACGCGTGGGTGGGATCTCCGATCAGCGATGAGGAGTCAGGTCAGGCTGGTCACCGCTTCATTGGCCGCTGCCCGCACCTTCGGCAGCATTCGCAGCACCAGCGCCATCTGCGTGCGGATCAGCTGCAGTTTCGGCGGCATCGCCTCGTCGATCTGCTCCAGCTCGGCGGCCACCGCGCGGTCGGCGTCGTTGTCATCGTCGGCGACCGGTTGCCGTGCGGTCAGCGCCGAGGCCAGTTGCTGCAGTGCCTTGCGCACGCGCTCGCCGGCCGCCAATGCCAGCGGGTCGCCCGCATAGCTGTCCACCTGGTCGCGATGCGCGCCCAGCGCCGACAGGTGTCCCAGCAGCGTGTTGGACAGCGCCAGGAAGCGGAAGCCGGCATCCAGATTGCGGCGCACATGGCCGGGCTCACGCAGCATGTTCGACAGTGCGGTGGACAGCGCGGCATCGGCATTGTGCATGTCGCGCCGCGCGATGCGGTAGGCCAGGTCGTCGCGCATGCCGCTGCGGTACTGGCCCAGCACCGAATCCAGGTAGCGAGCCGCAGTGTCCAGCACGCGTGCCAGGACGAGATGCAGCTGCCGGCCCTGCCAGTCGGGCAGGACCAGGAACGCGGCCGCCGCTGCGATCGCGCAACCCAGCACCGTATCGACCATGCGCGGCACGATCAGCACGAAGCCGTCGCCGATCAGGTTGAAGCAGGTCAGTGCCATCACCGTGATCGCCGCCGACGCCACCAGGTAGCGGTCGGTGCGGGTGAAGAAGAACAGAAGTGCAGAGAGCAAGGCGATCAGCAGCTGCACGTGCAGCTGCGGGAACAGCTGCAGCAGCGCCCAGGTCAGCACCAGTCCGGCCAGGGTACCGACGATGCGCTGGGCCAGGCGTTGGCGGGTGGCGCCGAAGTTGGGCCGGCACACGAACACGATGGTCAGCAGTACCCACGAACCGTTCTGCGCATTGAACAGGCGGATCGCTGCAAAGCCGGCAATCAGCGCCAGCGCCATGCGCAGCCCATGCCGGAACAGCACCGAGCCGGGCGTAAGCTGCTGGCGGATGCGCACGCCCATCTCGCGCAGGGTGTGTGGGTTGCTGTCGCGCAGGCGGGTATCGACGTTGTCCAGGCTGGCTTCGGAGCGCTCGGCATCCAGCAGGCGCCGTTCGATGCTGCGCAGGTTGTGCACCAGCAGGTCCAGCGAGCCCAGCAGGCGCTGCCATTGCGGCCGCTGCTGGTCGCGCAGGTAGGCCAGCGCATCGGCCAGGTCGCGCCCGGCCTGCTGGTTGCCTTCTCCGTACACGAACGGACGGCGCAGCCGGATTGCCTCGCCCAGGCGGGCACAGGCCTGTCCCTGCAGGTCAAGCAGGCGCTGGCAGCGGTACAGCACGTCGCTGTGGAAGAACGCGTCCACCAGCGCGCCGTACGGGTAATGCGAGGAACTGGCGCGCTCGTGGAAATCCTGCGCCATGTAGTACAGGCGCAGGTAAAGGCCGGAGTTCACGCCGGGTCGGCCGGAGCGACCGAAGCGGGCCAGGATCGCGGTCTTGGCCTCGTTCAGCGCGCCGACCACGCGGCGGTTCTGTTCGGCCAGGTCGAGCTGGCGACGTTGCAGGTCGGCTTCGCGCACCGGCTCGAACAGCGCGGCCTTCAGCTGCAGGTAGCGGCCCAGCTCAACGTACAGTCGCGCCACCCGCTCGCGGACCGGCCGGTTGGCGAACAGCGCGGTCCACAGGATCGACAGCAGGCCGTACCAGACCGCACCGGCCAGCAGGTGGCTGACCGCTTCCAGCGCACTGTGCAGGTCGCTGGCACCGTGCTGTTCCAGGCCGATCATGGTGTAGATCGCCAGCGTCACCGTGGCCTGGGCAATGGACGCATAGCGCTCGCCGAGCGCGCCGAGCAGGGTCAGGCCGAAGGTGGACAGCGCCAGCGCGCCGATGAAGATCCACGGCCACGGGAACAGCCAGATGACCGATGCTGCGGCAATGCAGAAGCACAACAGCGACAGCGCCACCGCCTTGGTCCGGCCCCACCAGTTGTCATCGGTTTCGGCGATGGCACTGGCGATGATGCCGAGGAACACGCCGGGCAAGGCGGTCAGCGCATCCAGCTGCCAGCACACCGCCAGCGCCGCGGTCAGGGCGATGAACACCCGCAGGCCGTAACTGGCCTTCTCGTGGGCCCACAGGCGGCTGAGGCGGGATTGTCGGGCGGACATGCAGGCTCGGCGGAAGGGTCTCCGACCATTATTGCGGGTGTGGGGTGAAGGGGACAGCCCGCGCAGGAATCCGGTAGTGCCGGCCGCTGGCCGGCAGATTTGCGGTACGGAGAAAGCCGGCCAGCGGCCGGCTCTACCCATAGATCCACGCCGCGCGTGGATGGGCCCTTCTACGCCCGCTGCGCGCGCTTGAGCAGCTTGGCTTCGCGCCTGCGTGCGCGGCGTGCGCGCCAACGCTCGGCCAGGCACGAGAAGATCACGTACAGCGCCGGCGTGCTGAGAAGGGTCAGGCTCTGCGAGAACAGCAGGCCGCCGATCATCGCGATGCCCAGCGGGCGGCGCAGCTCGGACCCTTCACCCAGGCCGATCGCCAGCGGCACGGCGGCCAGGATCGCGACCATCGTGGTCATCATGATCGGGCGGAAGCGCACGATGCTGGCCTCGCGTGCGGCGTCGCGCGGCGCCAGCCCATGCTCGCGCTGCGCCACCAGTGCGAAGTCGATCATCATGATCGCGTTCTTCTTGACGATGCCGATCAGCAGAACCAGCGCGATCATCGAGATCACCGACAGTTCGGTGTTGGTGCCGAACAACGCCAGCAGCGCACCGACGCCCGCCGCCGGCAGCGTGGACAGGATGGTGACCGGGTGGATCAGGCTCTCGTAGAGCATGCCCAGCACCAGGTAGACGGTCAGGATCGCGGCAAACACCAGGATCAGCATGTCGCTGGGATCTGAATTGAAGCCGAAGCCCGCATCGTCGGCCAGGCGGATGTCGCCAGGCATGCGCATGCCGGCGACGGTGGCATCGATGATCGCCTTGGCCTCACCCATGCTCACGTTCGGAGCCAGGTTGTAGCTGAGGTCCATCGTCGTGTACTGGTTCTCGTGGGTGATCTGCGAGGGGGCCAGGCCGGGCATCTGCGTGGCCACCGCGGTGATCGGCACCATGTCGCCGTTGCGCGCACGCACGTACACCTCATCCAGCGCCGCCGGGGTGGCGGTCTGCGAGGGCAGGGCGTTGACCACCACGCTGTACTGGTTGATGTCCGAATAGATGGTGGAGATCTGGCGCTGGCCGAACGCACCGTACAGCGCGCCGTCGATGGCGCCGACAGTGATGCCCAGGCGCGCGGCCTTGGCGCGGTCGATCTGGATGTTCTGGCGCAGTCCGGCATTGTCCACGTCGGTGCCGACGTCACGCAGCTTCGGGTTCTTCTTCAGTTCCGCCTGCAGCTTGGGCAGCCATTCCTGCAAAGCAGCCAGGTCGTTGCCCTGCAGGGAAATGCGGTACTGCGCGCCCTGGCTGGAACCGCCGCCATCGTTGCTGGGCAGGTCCTGGATCGCGCGCAGGCGCAACTGCAGGTCGGGGTAGCGATCGGCCTTGGCACTGAGTCGCGCCAACGCATGTGCGGTGGTTTCGCGGCGACCGTCGCTGCGTGACTTCAGCTCGATGTTGAACTGTGCACTGGAGCCCTGACGGCCGCTGCCGAGGCGCACACCCACGGTTTTCACTGCCGGGTCGGCCATCAGCATGTCGGTGATGCGACGCTGGCGGGCGACCATGTCCTCGAAGGAGACGGTGGCGCTGGAATTGGCGCGGCCCCAGATCAGGCCGGTGTCCTGCGGCGGGAACGCGCCCTTCTTCACCGCCCCGAACAGGAAGATGGTGACGCCGATCAGGATCAGCGGCGTCAGCGACAGCAGCAGCGCGTGGCGCAGCGAGAAGTCCAGGAACACGGTGTAGATGCGCAGCATGCGCTCGTGGCCGGCATCCAGCCAGCGTCCGAAGCGCGACGGCGGCGCGCTGTGGTCATGGGCGCTGAGGAAGCGGCTGCACAGCGCCGGGGTCAACGTCAGCGAAACGATCATCGAGACCACGATGGCCGCCACCAGGGTGACGGTGAACTCGCGGAAGAACGCGCCCATCATGCCGCTGGCGAACAGCAGCGGGATGAACACCGCGACCAGCGAGGCGGTGATCGAGACAATGGTGAAGCCGATCTCGCGCGCACCGGTCAGCGCCGCCTGCATGCGCGGCATGCCCTCATCGAGGTGGCGCATGATGTTCTCGATCACCACGATCGCATCGTCCACGACGAAGCCGATCGCGATCACCAGCGCCAGCAGGCTCAGGTTGTTCAGGGTGAAGCCCATCACGTACATCACCAACGCGGCACCGGCCAGCGACAGCGGTACGGTCACTGCGGCGATCAGCGTCGGTGCCAGCCGGCGCAGGAACAGCGCCATGGTCAGCACCACCATCGCCAGGCTGATCAGCAACGTGATCTGCACTTCATGCAGCGACGAGCGGATGGTCGGCGTACGGTCGAAGTACGGCGTCATCGTGGTGCCTGGCTGCAGGTAGTCGCGCAGGGTCGGGATCTGCGCCTTGACCCGGTCCACGGTCTCCACGATGTTGGCGCCGGCACGGGTGAACACGTACATCACCACCGCCGGTTTGTGGTCGAACCACGCGGCCTGGTAGGCATCCTGCTGGCCGTCGTAGACATTGGCGATGTCCTTCAGGCGGATCACCCGGCCATCGCCCTGGGTCTTGACCACCAGGTCGGCGAAGTCGGCCGCACGCGCCACCGAATCGTTGGCGATGATCGCGGTTGTGGTGTTGCCGTCGCTGAGGAAGCCGGTGGGCGAGGTCACGTTGGCCGCGCGCACCGCATTGCGCAGGTCATCGGCGGTCAGGCCCAGCGCGTTCATCAGGCGCAGGTTGACGTCCACGCGCACCGCTGGCGTCGACGCGCCGGCGATGTCGACCGAGGCGACGCCACTGATCTGGCGGATGCGCTGCGCCAGCAGCGAATCGGCGACGTTGTACAGCTCATCGGCCGACTGCGTCTGCGAGGTCAACGCGATGGCGATCACCGGGTCATCGTTCGGGTTCGCCTTCTGGTACATCGGCGACCCCATGCCCGAGGGCAGGTCGGCTTGCGCCGAGTTGATCGCGGTCTGTACGTCCAGCGCGGCCGAATCGATGTTGTGGCCGCTCTGGAAGATCATGAACACCAGCGAGCTGCCTTCCGAGCTCGACGAGCGCATGCGGTCGATGCCCGGCAGCTGGCCGAGATGGCGTTCCAGCGGCGCGGTAACCGTGGAGGCCATGGTCGCCGCATCGGCGCCGGACTGGCTGGCATGCACGAAGATCACCGGGATCTCGATGTTCGGCAGTGCCGATACGCCCAGGCGCAGGTAGCAGATCAGGCCGACCATGAACAGGCCGATGGCCAGCAGCGCGGTGCCGATCGGGCGGCGGATGAAGGGGCCGGACAGGTTCATCGTGCCGCCCCTTGCAGCAGCGGGGCGTGGATCATGCCTGCGGCTCCTGCAGCGAACCGTCGCGCAACGCACGCTGCTCGCGGCGGCGGGCAAGCCACTCGGAGAAGCGCTCCATGTACAGGTAGATCACCGGCGTGGTGTACAGCGTGACCAGCTGCGACAGCAGCAGGCCGCCGACGATGGCGATGCCCAGCGGGCGGCGCAGCTCCGAGCCGATCCCGGTGCCCAGGGCCAGCGGCAGCGCGCCCAGCATGGCCGCGGCGGTGGTCATCATGATCGGGCGGAAGCGCAGCAGGCAGGCACGGCGGATCGCTTCGTGCGCGTTGGCACCGGCGCGGCGGGCCTCGATCGCGAAGTCCACCATCATGATGCCGTTCTTCTTGACGATGCCGATCAGCAGCACGATGCCGACGATGCCATCCACCGACAGGCTCAGGCCGCACAGCATCAGCGCCAGCAGCGCGCCGACACCGGCTGGCGGCAGCGTGGAGATGATCGTGATCGGGTGGATGTAGCTCTCGTACAGCACGCCCAGCACGATGTAGATCACCACCAGCGAGGCCAGCAGCAGCCACACCACGTCCGTCTGGCTGCCAGTGAACTCGGCGGCCTTGCCGATGAACTCGGCATGCAGGTGGGTGGGCATGTCCAGGCTGTCCTTGGTCTCCTGGATTGCACGCACCGCTTCGGACAGCGAATAGCCCGGCGCCACGTTGAACGACACCGTCACCGCCGGCAGCTGCTGCTGGTGGCTGACCACCAGTGGCGCGCTGCTCACCTTGCCTTCGGCCAGCGCCGACAGCGGGATGATGTTGCCGGCGCCGACGGTGATGCCGGTGTTCTGCGCGCCGATGCCGGTGGCGGTCGACGAGTTGGACGAGGTGACCTGGCCGAAGCTGGTGGCGTTGGTGCCGGTCAGCGCGCCGGCGCCATTGGAGGCCACCGCCAGCTGCTCCATCAACGCGGTGCTGGTGCGGAACTCCGGCGCCACTTCCAGCACCACGCGATACTGGTTGAGCTCGGTGAAGATGGTGGAGATCTGGCGCTGGCCGAACGCATCGTAGAGCGTGTCGTCGATGGTCTGCATCGGCACGCCCAGGACGCTGGCCTTGTCGCGGTCGATGTTCAGCTCCAGGGCGCGGCCCTGGTTGGACAGGTTGTTGTCCACGTCAGCCAGTTCCGGGCGCTTGCGCAGCGCTTCAGTCAGGCGCGTGGCCTGGGTCGCCACCGTTGCCGAATCGACGTCCGACAGCGAGTACTGGTACTCGGTAGCGGCCACGCGGGTATCCAGGGTCACGTCCTGCACCGGCTTCAGGTACAGCGCCACGCCGGGAATGCCGGCCACCGCCTTCTGCAGGCGCGGCAGGATCTGCTCCAGGCCATCGCGCTGGCTGCGCTCCTTCAGCACGATCGACAGCTGGCCCTGGTTGAGCGTGGGGTTCATGCTGCCGGCACCGATGAACGCCGACACGCCGGTCACATCCGGGTCGTGGCGCAGTGCTTCGGCGACCTGCTTGGTGCGCTGTTCCATCTGCGGGAAGGCGATGTTCTGGTCGGCCTGCACCACGCCGGTGATCAGGCCGGTGTCCTGTTCGGGCAGCAGGCCCTTGGGAATCAGCACATACAGCAGCACGGTCAGCACCAGTGCACCACCGGCCACGGCCAGGGTCAGGCGCTGGTGGCCCAGCACCCAGTCCAGGCTGTGCTCGTACAGGCCGACGGTGCGCGTCCACAGGTTCTGCTTGCCGGCCGCTGCCGCGCGCTCATGCGCGTCTTCGCCCTCGGGCAGGGCGTCGGGCTTGAGCAGGTAGGCACACATCATCGGGGTGAGCGTCAGCGAGATCAGCATCGACAGCACGACCGCGATGCTCAGCACCCACGCGAACTCGTGGAACAGGCGTCCGGTGACGCCGGGCATCAGCAGCAGCGGCAGGAACACCGCCACCAGCGAGACGGTCAGCGACAGCACGGTGAAGCCGATCTGGCGCGCGCCGATCTCGGCCGCTTCCTTGCCACTCTTGCCCTGCTCGATGTAGCGCACGATGTTCTCGATCATCACGATCGCATCGTCGACCACGAAGCCGGTGGCCACCACCAGTGCCATCAGCGAGAGGTTGTCCAGCGACATCCCGGCGAACGCCATCACCGCGAAGGTGCCGGCCAGCGACAACGGCACTGCCACCGACGGGATGATCGTGGCCCACAACCGGCGCAGGAACACGAAGATCACCGCCACCACCAGGCCGATGGTGAGGATCAGGGTGAACTGCACTTCATGCACCGAGGCGCGGATGGTCTCGGTACGGTCGTTGAAGATCTCCAGGTGCACGTCGGCCGGCAGCACGCCCTGCAGCTGCGGCAGGATCGCGCGGATGCGCTCGACGGTCTGCACGATGTTGGCACCAGGCTGGCGCCGGACTTCCAGCAGCACCGCCGGCTTTCCATCGGCCCAGGCGGCCAGCTGGTCGTTCTCCACGCCATCGATCACCTCGGCCACGTCCGACAGCCGCACCGGGCGGCCGTTCTTGTAGCTGATGATGGTGTCGCGGTACTCGGCGGCGCTGGCCAGCTGGTCGTTGGTGCCGATGCTGTAGGACTGCGTCTTGCCGTTCAACGAGCCCTTGGGCGCATTGACGTTGGCCTGGGTCAGTGCGCTGCGCAGCTGCTCCAGGGTCAGGCCCATGTTCGACAACTGCGCCGGATTGACCTGGATGCGCACGGCAGGGCGCACGTTGCCGGCGATCGACACCAGTCCCACGCCCTGCACCTGCGACAGGCGCTGGGCCAGGATCGAGTCGGCGTAATTGTTGACGTCGCGCAGCGGGCGCGTGTCGGAGGTCAGCTTCAGGGTGACGATGGCCGCGTCGGCCGGATTCACCCGGTTGTAGACCGGCTGGTAGGGAAGCGACGAGGGCAGGGTGGCCTGGCGGATCGCCGCCTGCACGTCCTGCGCGGCGATGTCGATGTCGCGGTCCATCGAGAACTGCAGGATGATCGTCGACAACCCGGCCGACGAGTCGGAGGTCATCAGCTCCAACCCGGAAATCTGCCCGAACTGGCGCTCCAGCGGGGTAGTGACCAGCGAAGCCATGGTGGTGGCGTTGGCACCGGGGTACTGGGTGGTGACCACCAGGCTGGGCGCATCGATTTCCGGCAGCGCCGACACCGGCAGCTTGCGGTAACCGAGGATGCCCAGCAGCAACAGGCCCGCCATCAACAGCGAGGTGGCGATCGGGCGGCGGATGAAGATCGTCGAAAAGCCCACGGACTGATCCTTGCTGGCACTTCAATGTCGGCGCCGGCGGGTATGCCGGCGCGAGGGAGATCAGTGGCCTGCGCTCAGCGCGGGCCACCACCGCGACGGCCACCGCCGCCAGCGTTCTTCTGCTCGGCCGCCTTCAGTTCGGCCTCGGTCGGTGCGGCCGGGGTCTCCCCCGGCTTCAGCGCGGTAACCTTGCTGCCCGGCTTCAGGCGGAACTGGCCTTCACTGACCACCCGCTCGCCGCCCTTCAGGCCTTCGGCGATCTGCACCTGGCTGTCGCCCACTTCCACGCCGCTGCGCACGGTCTGCATCTTTACCGTGTTGTCGCCCTGCACGATGTAGACGTACTCGCCATCCGGGCCACGCAGCACCGCCTGGGTGGGGATGACCACACCACCGGCGATCGTGCGCAGCTGCATGCGCACGTTGACGAACTGGCCCGGCCACAGGCCGTTGTCGGTGTTGTCGAAAATCGCGCGCGCCTTGAACGTGCCGCTGTCGGCACTGATCAGGTTGTCGACCACGTCGAGCTTGCCGTCGCCGGACAACACATGCGAATCGGCACGGTCCAGCGCGGCCACCGGCACCGTGCCGGCGGCCTGCGCCTGGCGCACGTCGCCGAGCTGGCGCTCTGGCAGGTTGAACAGCACGTGGATCGGATGGATCTGGGTCAGCGTGACCAGCGCGGTGCCGGCGTTGACCACGTTGCCCGCGTCGACCGCGCGGATGCCGGCGATGCCGGAGATCGGTGCGGTGACCTTGGTGTACTGCAGCTGCACCTGCGCCGAACGCATGCTGGCCTCGTTGGCGGCCACGGCGCTTTCGTACTGTGCCACTTGGTTTCGCTGTGTATCCAGATCGGTCTTGGCGACGTACTGGCGATACTCAGGCGCGTTCGAGCGCTGGAAGTTGGAGCGCGCAGTGGCCAACAGGGCTTCGTTCTGGCGCTTGGCTGCGGCGGCCTGGTCATAGCTGGCCTGGGCCGTGCGCGGATCGATCACCGCCAGCACGTCACCCTGCTTCACTTCCTGGCCTTCGCGGAAATTCAGGCTCATCAGCTGGCCGCCGACCTGCGGGCTGACGGTAACGGTGTTCATCGCAGTCACCGTGCCCAGCGCGCTGGCATACACCGGCACGTCCTGGCGCGTGGCCTCCACCACGGTCACCGGTACTGGACCGGCATTCGGATCCTCGCCGCCCTGGCGCGCCCCCGCAGCTGCACCACCGGCCTTGTCCTTGCCCCCGCCCATGACGCGCAGGCCGACCACGGCCAGCACCAGCACTGCCACGACCAGCAGCACGATCTTCCAAACACGTGACATTACGAGGACTCCGAGAGGGCTGGACCAGGCGGGACGCCGGGGCAATGCGCAAAGCATACCTGTGCCACATCACGTTTCCTGCATGACGGATGGGACGGGCGCTAAGACCGGATCGAGCGCCGGAGGTTCCCGTGGCGGCGGTGTTGCCCTACATTCAGCTGGAACCCTTCTGCTGTGGAGATTGCGATGCGCCGTTCGCTGCTGCTGTCCGCCCTGCTGCTGGCCCTGCCGGCCCTTGCCCACGCCCAGGACGGGCAGCGCCCGGAAGTGACCGCCGCCGCGCAGCGGCTGCAGGCCAAGGTGGTCGAATGGCGCCGCGATTTCCACCAGCATCCGGAGTTGTCCAACCGCGAGGCGCGCACCTCGGCCGAGGTCGCCAAGCGCCTGCGTGCGATGGGCCTGACGCCGAAGACCGGCATCGCCCACCACGGCGTGGTTGCGATCATCGAGGGCGGCAAGCCGGGGCCGAAGATCGCCCTGCGCGCCGACATGGACGCGCTGCCGGTGACCGAGCAGACCGGCCTGCCGTTCGCCTCCAAGGCCACTGACCAGTACCGCGGGCAGACCGTGGGCGTGATGCATGCCTGTGGCCATGACGCGCACACCGCGACCCTGCTCGGCGTGGCCGAAGCACTGGTGTCGATGAAGAAGGACCTGCCGGGCCAGGTGATGCTGATCTTCCAGCCGGCCGAGGAGGGCGCACCGCCGCCGGAAGAGGGTGGTGCGGCACTCATGCTGAAGGAAGGCCTGTTCGCCGATTTCAAGCCGGAAGCGGTGTTCGGCCTGCATGTGTTCTCCAGCGTGCAGGTGGGTCAGATCGCGGTGCGCGGTGGCCCGTTGATGGCGGCCTCGGACCGGTTCGGGATCAAGGTGATCGGCCGCCAGACGCATGGTTCGGCGCCGTGGAACGGGGTTGATCCGATCGTCGCCACCGCCGACCTGGTGGGCACCGCGCAGACCATCGTCAGCCGCCGCGCCAACCTGTCCAAGCAGCCGGCAGTGCTGACCTTCGGCGCGATCAACGGCGGCATCCGCTACAACATCATTCCCGATGAAGTGGAGATGGTCGGCACCATCCGCACCTTCGACGAAGGCATGCGCCAGCAGATCTTCGCCGACCTGCGCAACGTGGCCGAGCACACCGCCGCCGCGCATGGTGCCAAGGCGGTAACCGAGATCTACGAAGCCGACGGCAACCCGGCCACGGTGAACAACCCGGCATTGACCGCGAAGATGCTGCCGAGCCTGCAGGCGGTGGTGGGCAAGGACAACGTATACGAGCCACCGCTGCAGATGGGTGCGGAAGATTTCTCGCTGTACGCCAAGGAAGTGCCGGGCATGTTCTTCTTCGTCGGCTCCACCAGCGCGGGCATCGATCCGGCAACGGCGCCGGCCAACCATTCGCCGAAGTTCCTGCTGGATGAGAAGGCGCTGGATGTCGGGTTCCGCGCGCTGCTGCAGGTGAGCCTGGATTATCTGCACGGTGCCGGCACCCCGGCGGGGTGAGGGTTTCCGCAGGGCTTGCAGCCCTGCACCCGCTTGGATCAACGGCAACGTCAACGTCAAAAGCGGGCATTCCGTGGGATGGCGGGGTGGGTCCGGTTGAGGGGGACGCCGTAAACCCGTCCCTGGGGGCTTGGCCGCGGCATCCATGCCGCGGACACCCCCTCAACCGGACCCACCCCGCCTTCGACAGTGTCCCGCGGCTGTTGGTGCCCGCTGCTGTTGGTGGGTGCCGACCGTTGGTCGGCACGGCGGACGTCATGAACGTCTGAAGGATCGGATTCTGATTTTGATTTTCCTGATCTTTCCCGTGGTGGATCGGCGACAGAAATGTGTCGGAGGGCCGGGCGGGTGGGATGGGCGGGGTATCCGCGCCATGGATGGCGCGGCTAAGCCCCCAGGGATGGGTTCACGGCGTCCCCGCCCATCCCGCCCGCCTGGCCCACACCCCGGAACCCAGGCTTTCGACGACCCACCAACCCCACCACGGAGGGGCTCCGCCGTTGGCCAGCCCGGCCGAAGGCCCGCCGTCCGCGCGATACAATGGCGCCCATGAACACCCCACAGGATTCCAGCCTCGGTCGCGAGGTCAGTTACCCGTCGCAGTACGATCCCGGCCTGCTGTTTCCCATCCCCCGCAGCGGCGCCCGCGCCGAGATCGGCCTCGATGACGCCGCGCTGCCGTTCGTTGGCCACGACCGCTGGCATGCCTTCGAGCTGAGCTGGCTCGACGCGCGTGGCAAGCCGCAGGTCGCCGTCGCCACCGTGCAGGTGCCGTGCACCTCGCCGCGGTTGATCGAATCGAAGTCGTTCAAGCTGTACCTGAACTCCCTCAACAGCACCCGTATCGACAGCGCCGAGGCACTGCGCGCGCGCATCGTGGCGGATCTGTCGGCCTGCGCCGGTGCGCCGGTGGAGGTCGAATTCGGCCTGCCGGGCCTGCGTGAGACGCCGCTCGGCGAATCCATCGATGGGCTGGACCTGGAGATCGACTGCTACGGCCCGCCGCAGGCAGACTTCCTCGCCGCTGATGCCGGCGAGGTGGTGGAGGAAACCCTGGTCTCGGCGCTGCTGAAGTCCAACTGCCCGGTTACCGGCCAGCCGGACTGGGCCACGGTCAGCCTGCGCTACCGCGGGCCGAAGATCGACCGCGCCGGCCTGCTGCGTTACCTGGTCAGCTACCGCGAGCACGCCGAGTTCCACGAGCAGTGTGTTGAACGGATCTTCAGCGAGGTGTCTGCGCGCTGCCAGCCGCAGTGGCTGGAAGTGGAGGCCCGCTACACCCGTCGTGGCGGCCTGGACATCAACCCCTGGCGTGCCAGCCCGGGCATCGCCGCCCCGGCCGCGACCTACCGCGAACTGCGGCAGTAACCGCCACAGGCGGTTGCCCGTTGCACCGGGCCATGCCCGGCGAGCGCCGGCCAGCGGCCGGCATTACCATGATTCGCAGGCGGTTACGGGTGGAGCCGGCCGCTGGCCGGCAATCGGCCAAGGCCGGATCCCCCTGGCACAGCCGGCCAGCGGCCGGCACTACCGGGCGTCCATTCCCCCGATTGTTCAGCCGCCCCGGGGGGCGGCTTCACATCTGCACCATCCCCATTTAACAACCTCCATGGCACCGTGCGAATCACGTAGTCATGCAGACGGGAGTTGTGGATGAGTACCGAGAAGAAAGCCGATTTCTCCGGCGTCAGTGGCAGTGTCGACAGTACCGCCGAGCAGGTGCCGAAGGCGGACTTCTCCGGCGTCAGCGCTTCGGTGGACAGCACCGCAGACGTTGTCAGCGGCGGCACCTATACCGTGCAGAAGGGTGACTCGCTGTCGAAGATCGCCAAGCAGCATCTGGGCGACGCCAATGCCTGGAAAAAGATCTTCGAAGCCAACCGCGATGTGCTTGATGACCCGGACAAGATCTTCCCGGGCCAGACCCTGAAACTGCCGCCGAAGTAAGCCGGCCATCGAACGCCGTCCGACAATCCCTGGGAGGAACGCCCGAATGATCAAGACCACCCCGCTACAGACCGCCCTGATCGCCGCCCTGCTGGGCAGCGTTGCCCTGGTCGGTTGCAAGAAGGAGGAAGAGTCGACCGACAGCAACGCCGCTCCGGCAGCGACCGCCCCGGCCGAACCCGCAGCTCCCGCGCCGATGACCGGCGCACCGCCGCCGATGGCCGAAGCCTCTGCGGTCAACGTCTCGTCGGTCACCGTCGGCAAGACCGCCGCCGCCGACAAGTCGGTTGCGACGACGGCTTTGTTCGCACCGAAGGATGACATCATCGTCTCGGTCAAGACCGACGGCGCTGCCAACAACGTCACCGTTGGCGCCAAGCTGACCTATCAGGACGGCCAGGTAGCCGGCGAACAGAACGCTACCCTGAACACCAGTGGTGCGGAAACCACCAACGTCACGTTCAAGAATGCAAAGGGCTGGCCGGCCGGCAAGTACCGCGCCGAGGTCACCGTCGATGGCAAGGCGGCCGGAACGCCGCAGGAGTTCGAGGTCAAGTAGGTCCTGCCGACTCTCTCCCGGCAGGGCTCACGATGGACGCAGCCGCGAGGCTGCGTCCTTTTTTGTTGGGCGATGGCTGGCTTCATCCACGCATGGCGTGGATCTGCTGATGCTGTGGGGGGCTTCATCCTGGCGCGGATGGATCACAGCGTTGCCGCCGTGCAGTACCGCCGCGTATGGCGCGGCTTTGCCCCGCGCGGCTGAAAACGCGACAATGCAGGGGTTTCCCCGCCGCGCGCCCACCCTGACGGCGACGGGGGAAAGCGTGGGGCCCGGCCCCGCGCGCGACACGGTTGCACGTGGCCCGGCGCTGGCGCCGGCCTTCCCCTGAGCACTGCTACAGAGTCCAAGTCCCCCATGTCCAAGATTCTCTACACGCTGACCGACGAAGCACCGTTCCTGGCCACCCAGTCGCTGCTGCCGATCGTCGGCGCCTACACCGCCACCGCAGGCATCGTGGTGGAAACCCGTGACATCTCGCTGTCCGGCCGCATCCTGTCGCTGTTCCCTGAACTGCTCAGCGACGCGCAGAAGGTCAGCGACGACCTGGCCGAGCTGGGCCAGCTGGCGACCACCCCGGACGCCAACATCATCAAGCTGCCGAACATCTCCGCCTCGGTGCCGCAGCTGAAGGCGGCCATCAAGGAACTGCAGGACCAGGGCTATCCGCTGCCGGATTACCCGGAAACCCCGGCCGACGACCAGCAGCGCGACTACAAGGCGCGCTACGACAAGGTCAAGGGCAGTGCGGTGAACCCGGTGCTGCGCGAAGGCAACTCCGACCGCCGTGCACCGCTGTCGGTGAAGAACTACGCGCGCAAGCATCCGCACCGCATGGGCGCCTGGGCGTCGGATTCGAAGTCGCACGTCGCGCACATGGCCGCCGGTGACTTCTACGGCAGCGAGAAGTCGGCCACCCTGGCCAACGCCGGTTCGCTGAAGATCACCTTCCACGGCAAGGACGGCAGCGCCGTGGTGCTGAAGGAAAAGACCGCAGTGAAGGCGGGCGAGATCGTCGATGCCGCCGTCATGAGCCGCAAGGCACTGGCCGCGTTCATCGGCGAGCAGATTGCCGATGCCAAGGCCCAGGGCGTGCTGTTCTCGCTGCACCTGAAGGCGACCATGATGAAGGTCTCCGACCCGATCATGTTCGGCGTGGCGGTGAACGAGTTCTACAAGGACGTACTGACCAAGCACGCCGACGTGCTCAAGCAGGCCGGTTTCGATGCCAACAACGGCATTGGTGACCTGGCTGCGCGCCTGCCGTCGCTGCCTGAAGCCACCCGCGCCGCGATCGAGGCCGACCTGGCCGCCGAGTACGCGCAGCGCCCGGGCGTGGCCATGGTCAACTCGGACAAGGGCATCACCAACCTGCATGTGCCGAGCGACGTGATCGTCGACGCCTCGATGCCGGCGATGATCCGCGACTCCGGCAAGATGTGGAACGCCGAAGGCAAGCTGCAGGACACCAAGGCGGTCATTCCGGACCGTTGCTACGCCGGCGTGTACCAGGCCGTCATCGACGACTGCAAGGCGCACGGTGCCTTCGACCCGGCCACCATGGGCTCGGTGCCGAACGTCGGCCTGATGGCGCAGAAGGCCGAGGAGTACGGCTCGCACGACAAGACCTTCCAGATCGCCGCCGACGGCGTCGTCAAGGTCACCGATGATGCCGGCGCCGTGGTGTTCGAGCACGCCGTGGAAGCTGGTGACATCTGGCGCATGTGCCAGACCAAGGACGCGCCGATCCAGGACTGGGTCAAGCTGGCCGTCGAGCGCGCCCGCCTGAGCAGCACCCCGGCCGTGTTCTGGCTGGACGCCGCCCGCGCCCACGACGCGCAGGTCATCGCCAAGGTCGAGCAGTACCTGAAGGACCACGACACCACCGGGCTGGACATCCGCATCCTGCCGCCGGTGGAAGCCACCGCGTTCTCGCTGGACCGCATCCGCAAGGGCGAGGACACCATCTCGGTGACCGGCAACGTGCTGCGTGACTACCTGACCGACCTGTTCCCGATCATGGAACTGGGCACCAGCGCCAAGATGCTGTCGATCGTGCCGCTGATGGCCGGTGGCGGCCTGTTCGAGACCGGTGCCGGTGGTTCGGCCCCGAAGCACGTGCAGCAGTTCGTTGAAGAGGACTACCTGCGTTGGGATTCGCTGGGTGAGTTCCTGGCCCTGGCCGCGTCGCTGGAACACCTGGGCAACCGCTACGACAACGCCGCTGCCCGTGTGCTGGCCAAGGCGCTGGACGAAGCCAACGGCCAGTTCCTGGACAACGACAAGTCGCCATCGCGCAAGCTGGGTGGCATCGACAACCGTGGCAGCCACTTCTACATCGCGCTGTACTGGGCCCAGGCCCTGGCCGCGCAGGACGAGGACGCCGCCCTGAAGGCGCGCTTCGCCCCGCTGGCCAAGACGCTGACCGACAACGAGCAGAAGATCGTCGAAGAGCTGATCGCAGTGCAGGGCAAGGCCGTGGACATCGGTGGCTACTACCGCCCGGACGTGGCCAAGGCCAGCAAGGCGATGCGCCCGAGCGCGACCTTCAACGCCGCGCTGGAGCAGCTGCGCGGCTGATCCACTGCCGTTCGGCCGTGACACCGGAACCCGCGCTTCGGCGCGGGTTTCTTTTTATGGCGCTGGGGTCAGATCCCTTTTGCAAGCAAAAGGGATCTGACCCCATTCGACCCATGTCCAGAACCGTGACATCCGTCGGTCGTCGGAATGCCGTCAACGGGGCATGAAACTTGCCCGCGATGGCGGTCGCAGAATGGATCGGCGCCGTTTCGCAGTCGCCTTGAATCTGAGCAATCGATCACGACGGCCGCCGCTGGCGATGCCCTAGCCTTGGCGACGCGAGGCCACCGGGGAGGTGGCCGCACGGGGAACACGGATGGCACGCGTGCTGGTAGTGGGAACCGATATCCAGGGCGAGCAGGCCCTGCTGCAACGGCTGCGCCTGGCCTCGGCGCTGCCGGATGGCCAGGTCCGCCGCAGCCAGGATCTGGACGATTGCGATCTGCTGGTCATCCGCGATACCCCGGCGCTGCGCAACGCCGCCCAGCGCATGCGACAGCAACGTCCGCGCCTGCAGTGCTGGATCGAGGACATCGGCGGCCAGCTGCGTGATGGCGACGGGCATCAGGACGTGCTTGATGACGGTGCCATCGGTCGCGCGTTGCGTCGCATGCAGTTGGCACCGGAGCCCCTGGCCATGCAGACACCTGCGCCGATCCGCCTGGCAGATGGCGCGCACGCCATCACCCGCCTGCTGCGCGAGCGGCTGCCGCTGCGACAGGGCCAGGCACTGCTGGGTGATGCGGGCGAGCCTCTGCTGCTGATGGATCTGGAGCACGATCAGGCCGTGCTGTTGCAGGAGCCGGCTGCGGCGCTGGTGGAGCGGCTGGCCGATGCCTTTGAGCGCCTGCAGCTGGACGCGCTGACACCGGCGCGCCTGCAGGCCCTGGCCGGCGAGCGGCCACGCCAGCCGCTGCGGCCACTGCTGTGGCAATGGGCGCAACGCAGCCGCCATTGGCAGGCGCTGGACGAGCGGCTGCGCGGCGCGTCGGTGAAGCTGCTGCGCTGGCCGGACTTCCGCGTACTGGGCCATGACCACGATGGCTTCCGCCTGTGCTCGCTGCTGCTCAAGCGTGCGTGCACGGTTGAGGAATGCACGATGCTGCTCGAACTGCCGGCGGCGGCGGTTCGCGATTTCATCCATGCCGCCTATCTGTGTGGCTACGCGCAGCTGCAGGCCGCCCCGGCGACGCTGATGATGGCGGCAGGTGGCACCCGCACCGACAACGGACTGCTCGCCCGCCTGTGGCGGCACCTGCGCGGGAGCGAGCGCAATGCGTGAGCACAAGGTGGTCGTGCTGGGCGGCATGGGCAGCGGCAAGTCGACGCTGGTACGCAGCATCGCGGCTGGCGCGGTGGTCGACACGGATGTGGCCAACAGTGATCGCCTCGGCGCCGACAAGGCCTCCACCACCGTGGCGCTGGACTACGCAGACATCGACCTGCCCAACGGCGAACGCCTGCGTCTCTACGGCACACCCGGCCAGCAGCGTTTCGATTTCCTGTGGCCGATCCTGCTGCAGGGCGCCCGTGGCGCGGTGCTGCTGCTGGATGCGCGCCGCGCCGGCCTGGCCAGCGAGCTGGAAGGCTATCTGCAGGTGCTGCAGCCGTTCGCATCATCCTTGGCACTGGTCGTGGCGGTCACCCACCTGGACCAGGCACCGCAGGCCGCACTGGATGACTGGGCCATCCGTGCCTGCCTTGACGACCAGCCGCTGCCGCTGCTGGCCGTGGATGCCCGTGACCGAGGACAGGGACTGCTGCTGATGGATGTACTGATGAGCGAAATGGAAGCGCACGCACTGGTGGCTGCACATGGCTGACGGGCAGGTGGCGGGACTGCCCGACGCCGGTCAGCGTGAGCGCCTGCAGCCCCTGCTGCAGGACCTGCAGCAGCGGGTCGAAGGCGTGCGCACGGTCGTGCTGGCCAGCGTCGATGGCTTTGCCCTGGTCAGCGCCGGCGCCGAAGGGCGCGGCGAACGGCTGGCGGCGATGACCAGCGCGATGCTGGCGCTGGCTGCGGCGGTCGGGCGCGAACTGGTGCTGGGCGATCTGCAGACACTGATGCTGGAAGCGGCGGGCGGAAAGGTGCTGATGCTGGCGATCCAGGCCGAAGGGCGCGCACCGTTGCTGCTGATGGCGGCCTGCGACCAGCGCAGCGTGATCGGCCAGGTGCTGTGGCAGAGCAGGGAATGTGGCCAGGCGATCCTGGCCGAACTCGGCGGATCGTGAGCCCGGCCGCAGGGGAACAAGGGGCTCGGACCAACATCGACAAGGGGTGCGACGTGGCTGGATTGAATGATTCGTTGAACGCACTGATGGGCATCGACGGCGCGCAGGCAGTGGCGCTGGTCGATTACGAAAGCGGCATGCTGCTGGGCGAAGCCGGTGCCGGCATGGACATGGAAGTGGCCGCCGCCGGCAATACCGAAGTGATCCGCGCCAAGATGAAGACCGCCGCATCGCTGAACCTCAACGACAGCATCGAGGACATCCTGATCTCGCTGGGCAAGGCGTACCACATCATGCGCCCGGTGGCGAAGAAGAAGGGCCTGTTCTTCTACATCGTGCTGGACCGTACCAAGTCCAACCTGGCATTGGCCCGGCGCAAGGTGCAGGACGTGGAGGCCGAACTGGCGATCTGAGCGGCCGCCTCCGTAGCGCCGGACCATGCTCGGCTGCTTCCAGCCGAAGCAGCCGAGCACGTTCGGCGCTGCCTTCAGGCTGCTGGAAGCAGCAGTGCAGAGACGAACGAGAGAGCCTTGCTGTCGCGTGCGGCGAAGTACCTGGGCGCATGATCTGGCAGCCACACTTCGTTGAAGTGGCGGCGGAAGTCCTCGTAGAACTCGTTGGGATACAGCTTGGCCTGCACCGTGCGGCCGTCCGGGTAGGCGTGGTCATACGTGGGCAGCGCATCGGTGTCGACGCCGCGATGATCCCTCAGCCATTTGCAGAACAGTCGGCCTTCGGAGATGTCCGGCACCAGCGCCTGCGGGAGCGTATAGCCCGCCTGCTCCAGCGGTGCGATCAGGTTCAACGTCAGCTCGTTGAGCATCGAGAAATGGGTGTACGGCACCTTGGCACGGTTCTGCATGTAGCGGTCGATGTGCACGGGCAGCAACGCATTGGCGCGACCCTGCTGCCATTCCACCACCCACTGCGAGACCTTCACTGCGAACCTGCGCGACAGCCACTGGCCGAGGTGGATGGCGAGGTACGGGTGGATCCAGGTGCCCTGCATGGCCGGGTTCCCACCGGATACCACGTGGATCAGCTCATTCTCGGACAGCTTCGTCTGCGCCATGAGCTCCTGCAGGAACTCCTCCGTCGATTTCAGTGCCCGGTAGTCGGACCAGCGCTTGCCGACGGACTGGCACAGGGCGGTCGCGCTGATGTAGCCGTCGCGGGCGCGCTGCGGGATGACGTTGCCTTCCTCCACGCGCGGAATAAAGGTCATTTGCTGCATGCGTCACCTCGTGCCGTTGTTGGGCCTGATAGGGTAGGCAGCAGGGAGGCATCAGGTCTGTAGGAATCGTTGCGTTTGTCGCGGCATGCAGTGGCCCTACACAAGCCACCCCACGCCAGCGTATGGTGAGGCAGGTCCTCCCGGGTGAGCCCTGCATGTCCGAGCCTGACACCGTTGCCGACTTGGCGTCGCGCATCGCCGGCGCCATTCACGCCGGCTTCGAGCAGTATCACGCCCGCTTTGCGGCGATCACCGCCCGTGCGCGGCAGCGTTTCGAGCAGCGCGACTGGGTGGGCGCGCGCCGGGATGCAGTCGAGCGCATCGCGTTGTACGACCTGTGCATCGCCGAACAGATGGATGCGCTGCGGCGTCTCGCCGGCGAAGCGATCGGGGAACGCGCGCTGTGGCTGCAGGTGCATGCGCGCTATAGCGCACTGCTGCGGGGGCTGATCGACGCCGAGCTGTACAAGACCTTCTACAACACGCTGTCGCGGCGCTTGTTCTCCACCCGTGGCGTGGACCCGGCGCTGGAGTTCATCGCCTTCGATGTCGAGCCGTCCGATGCGATCACCCACCCGGTCGCACGGCATACCTATGCGGTCTCGCCGACGCGGCCGGTGGAGGCTCTCCAGCGCGTGCTGGCCGATTACCGCTTCGACATTCCGTATTCGCACCAGCTGCGCTGCGCGGCGACCATCGCTGTGCGCCTGCAGGATGATCTGGCCCACTGGGGTGATACGCCGGTGCGCAGCATCGAGCTGCTCGACACCGTGTTCTACCGGGAGCGCCGCGCCTACCTGGTGGGTCGCGTGTTCGGCGAACACCGCTTCTCACCGTGCGTGATCGCCCTGGTCAACGATGGGCAGGGCCTGCGTGCAGATGCGGTGCTGACCCGGCGTCGCGATGTCGCCCATCTGTTCGGCGTGTCGCGCAGCTATTTCCAGGCCGACCTGGCCACGGTGGGCGATGCGGTGGTGTTCCTGCGCAGCCTGTTGCCGGGCAAGCCCATTGATGAGATCTATACGGTGTTGGGCCGCGCCAAGCAGGGCAAGACCGAGCGCTACCGTACCTTCTTCCGCCACTTCAACGAACATCCGCAGGAGCGGCTGGTGCATGCCGAAGGCACGCCGGGCATGGTCATGGCGGTGTTCACCCTGCCCAGCTATCCGCTGGTGTTCAAGCTGATCCGCGACCGCTTCGCGTGGCCGAAGTCGATGTCGCGGCAGCAGGTGGAAGAGAAGTATGCGCTGGTGTTCAACCTCGACCGTGTCGGTCGCCTGCTTGATGCGCAGCCGTACCGCCATCTGCGTTTCCCGCGCGACCGCTTCGCACCGGCCTTGCTGCAGGAGCTGCTTGCGCAGTGCGCGCAGAGCGTGCGCGTCGATGGCGATCAGGTGGAAGTCGCACTGTGCTACGTGCAGCGTCGCTTCCGTCCATTGAACCTGTACCTGCGCGAGCAGGGCGGCGACGCGGTGCGTGCGGCGGTACTCGACTACGCGCAGGCGATCACCGACATGGCGCGCAACAACATCTTCCCCGGCGACATGCTGCCGAAGAACTTCGGCGTATCGCGGCATGGCCGGGCAGTCTTCTACGACTATGACGAGCTGTGCCTGGTCAGCGACTGCGTCTTCCGCGCCTGGCCGCAGCCGCGCACGCCGGAGGAAGCCATGGCCGACGAACCCTGGTTCCACGTCGGGCCACGCGACGTGTTTCCAGAGCGCTTCGGCCCGTTCATGGGCCTGCCGGCGGGCGAGCTGGCGGCGGTGCGCGAACATTACCGGCACCTGTTTGATCCCGCGTGGTGGCAGGGCCTGCAGGCGCGCTTCGCCAGCGGTGATTATCCGGATACCCCGCCCTATGCGGCGGTCCATCGCCTGGCCTGAACGGCGTGGCGTGGACTGCCTGCCGGTCCCGCTCGGACTGCGGTACGCTCGGGGTTCACCTCATCACCATGGATCCGGCAATGATGCGTTCCCCCCTGTTCCTTGCGCTGGCCCTGGCGTTCGCCGCCGGTGCTCCCCTGCTGCCGGCCGATGCCATGGCCCAGAACGCGCGCGCCGTGCGCGCCACTGCCGAGATGAGCATGGTGCTGTCGGGCAGTATCGACGTGGCGGCCGATGGTTCGGTCAGCACGCTGGTCCTGGACCAGCGTGCCATGCTCGCACCCGGCATCGTGTCGTTCGTGGAAGGCGCCATCCGCGGTTGGCAGTTCGAACCGACGCTGCGTGATGGTACGCCGGTGCCCGTCCACGCGCCGCTGCGCGTACGCCTGCGTGGCAAGGAGCAGGAAGACGGCAACTACCAGATCAGCATGACCAGCGTCGACTTCAGTGAATATGATCCGAAGGCTACCGATTCGATCACCCAGAAGCGCATGCCGCCGCCGCGCTACCCCGAAGAGGCCTACCGCAATGGCGGGCAGGGTGACGTACTGCTGCTGGTCAAGGTCGCACGCGACGGCACCGTGGCCGATGTCATTGCCGAGCAGGTGAACATGACCGTGGTCGCACCGGAACGGACCATGGACAGGATGCGCGACATCTTCGCCAAGGCCAGTATCAGTGCGGCCCGCAAGTGGACCTTCTCGCCGCCGACCACCGGCGAGGACAGCACGCGGGATTCATGGACCGTGCGCGTGCCGGTCACTTTCGCCCTGAACAACAGCGACAACGGCCAGCCGGAACGCTACGGCCGCTGGCGTGCCTTCATCCCCGGCCCGCGCCAGGCCGCACCCTGGCGCACGCCGGATGGCGCCGGACAGGCGGGAAGTGATCTGCTGCCGGCCGGCGGCGTGTACATGGTCGATGGCACCCAGCGCGGCCTGCGCCTGCTGACGCCGCTGGCGCAGCGCTGAGCCCGGTGCGATGGAGCGGTCGGCCAGGCCGGCCGCTTTTCAGTCCGCGTACGGGTAGACCACCACGCGGTTGCGGCCCTGTTCCTTGGCCATGTACAGGGCCTTGTCGGCCAGCCGCAGCGCCTGCTCGGCATCGACATGGAAGCTGGGGAAGTGGGCCACGCCCAGCGACACGGTGATGGTGCCGACCGGCTCGAACGGATGATCGGCGATGTGCTGGCGCAGCCGCTCGCCGGCCTGGCGCGCCGAGTCGGTACTGATGCCCGGCAGCAGCAGCAGGAATTCCTCGCCACCGGCACGGCAGAGGATGTCGCTGTCGCGCGAGTAGCGGCGCATCTGGTCGGCGATATGGACGATGGCGGCGTCACCGACGTCATGGCCGTGGCTGTCGTTGATCGATTTGAAGCGATCGATGTCCAGCGCCAGGATCGCGAACGGAATGCCCTGCACCTGCAGCGCATCCAGCGCCTGCTGCAGGCCGCGGCGATTGAGCAGGCCGGTCAGCGGATCGGTACGGTTGGCGCGGTTGAGTGTGCCAATGCGGTCCTGCAGGGCGTTGAAGCTGTGCAGGACCGCCTGCTTGAGCTGGGCAACCTCGAAGTACCATGCGCGGATGCCGCTGACGTGGTTGATCGCGCTGCCGGTGTCCTCGCCACCCTGCACGTTGCGCGCCAGCTGCCACAGCGGCATCGAGATGCGCCGGGCGAACCACCAGGTGATCAGCAGTGACAGCAGGCCGAGCGGGATCGCGTTCCAGATCACCGCGGTCATCAACCGTGACAACGGCTGCAATGTGGCCTCGGTCGGCCGCTGGGCGATGATGCCCCAACCAGTGGCCGGTACCGGCGCGTAACCGGCCAGCATCGACACGCCCAGGTTGTTACGGACCTGCTGCGCGCCGCGCTCACCGCGCACCACCGCCTTCACCGCCGGGTTGCCGACCACGTAGTCGCCGACCCGCTTGCCGTCGGCGTGGTACAGCAGGCGGCCATGGCGGTCGACCACGTACAGGTAGGAGCCGTCGCGGTAGTAGTGCTTGCCCAGCAGCGTATGCAGCGCGCTGCGCTGGCGCAGGTACAGGGTACCGCTGACGTAGCCGCGATAGTGGCCCTGGCGGTCGAAGATCGGGTGCGACAGCGAGACCAGCAGCTTGCCTGTGGTCGACTGGTACGGGTCGCTGATCATCGGCTGGCGTGCGGCCAATGCGGCATTGTTGCCGACGCTGTGCAGGATCTCGCCCTGCAGCTGCAGGGTCTGCGGCGAGGTGGCGATCACCAGGCCGTCGGCGTCCACCACCAGCGAGGAATTGAAGCTGTTGGTCTGCAGCTGCAGGCGGCTGGCCTCGTCCTGCGCCTGTGCCGGATCGAGGTCACTCTGGCCGAGCCGGGTGGCGGCGTAGGCCAGCTCCTGCTGTGCGGCCAGCAGGAAGTTCTGGGTGGTCTCGGCCAGCTTGGTGGCATAGACGCGGTTGGCTTCCAGGGTATTGCCGACCAGCTGGTCGCGCTGCACGCGGTAGCTGGCCAGCAGGGTATTGGCCAGGGCGATGATGGCGCTGAGCAGGGCCAGGGCGAGGATCAGCTTGCCCAGGTTGAGGCGGGGAGACAGCGTTCGCATGCGTCGACGGATCCGGCAGGAGGCTGGACCCGACCGGTTCTCCGGAAGGGGCGACAGCGGAATCGGTGGCCACGCCCGCAGGGCCGGGCAGGGTATCGGGCGGATTATCGCCAAAAGTCGGCGGCGGCAAAGTGAAGTGGGTCGCCCTGCAGGCAAAAAAAAACCTGCCGCAGCGAGCGGCAGGTTCCTTTCGATGCAATGCCGTGGATCAGCGCTTCATCGAGCCGAAGAACTCGTCGTTGGACTTGGTGTTCTTCATCTTGTCCAGCAGGAACTCCATCGCGGCCATTTCATCCATCGGATGCAGCAGCTTGCGCAGGATCCAGATCTTCTGCAGCAGTTCCGGCTCGATCAGCAGGTCTTCGCGGCGGGTGCCGGAACGGTTGATGTCGATGGCCGGGAACACGCGCTTTTCAGCGATACGGCGGCTCAGGTGCACTTCGCTGTTGCCGGTGCCCTTGAACTCTTCGTAGATCACCTCGTCCATCTTCGAGCCGGTGTCGACCAGCGCGGTGGCGATGATGGTCAGGCTGCCGCCTTCCTCCACGTTGCGCGCGGCACCGAAGAAGCGCTTCGGGCGGTGCAGGGCGTTGGCGTCCACGCCACCGGTCAGCACCTTGCCCGAGCTCGGCACCACGTTGTTGTAGGCGCGGGCCAGGCGGGTGATCGAGTCGAGCAGGATCACCACGTCCTTCTTGTGCTCGACCAGGCGCTTGGCGCGCTCGATGACCATTTCGGCCACCTGCACGTGGCGCGCGGCCGGCTCGTCGAAGGTCGAGCTGATGACCTCGCCGCGCACGGTGCGCTGCATTTCGGTCACTTCTTCCGGGCGTTCGTCGATCAGCAGCACGATCAGGTGCACGTCCGGATGGTTGGTGGTGATGGCAGTGGCGACCTGCTGCATCATCATCGTCTTGCCGGCCTTCGGCTGGGACACGATGAGCGAGCGCTGGCCCTTGCCCTGCGGCGCCATCAGATCGAGGATGCGGCCGGTAATGTCTTCCGACGAACCGTTGCCACGCTCCAGGGTGAAGCGGCGGCGCGGGAACAGCGCGGTCAGGTTCTCGAACAGCACCTTGTTCTTCGACGCTTCGATCGGCTCACCGTTGATGGTGTCGACGATGTTCAGCGCGAAGTAGCGCTCGCCGTCCTTCGGGAAGCGGATGCGGCCGGAGATGTGGTCGCCGGTGCGCAGGTTGAAGCGGCGGATCTGGCTGGGCGAGATGTAGGTGTCGTCCGGGCCGGCCAGGTAGCTGGCTTCGGCCGCGCGCAGGAAGCCGAAGCCGTCCGGCAGGATTTCCAGCACGCCATCGGCGGCAACGCCGTCGCCGTGGCGGGTCAGCACCTTCAGCAGGGCGAAGATCACGTCCTGCTTGCGGGCACGGGCCACGCCTTCGGAGATCTGCAGCTGCTCGGCGATCTCCAGCAGCTTCTGTGCCGGCATGCGCTTGAGGTCGCTCAGCGAGTAGACCGGGAAGCCCTCGGGCACGTTGGCGTGCGGGCGCGGCACGAAGGGCTGCTGCTCGCCGCCGTCCTGCGGCATGCCGTCATCGCGGCCACCGCGGTTGCGGTCGCGGTCGCGACGGTTGCGGAAACGGTCGCGGCGATTGCCCTGGCCCTGCTGGCCGTTCTGGTTGTAGGGGTTGTTGTTCTGACCCTGGCCCTGGTGCTGCCCACCGCCCTGGTGGTTCTGCTGGCGCTGTCCGGATTCGCGGCCTTCGCCACCCTCACCGCCGCCGGAGGCGGGGGCTTCAGTGGCAGGCGCGCTCGGCGCGGGGGCGGCTGCAGCCGGTGCCGGCGCTTCGGGCGCGGCTGCCAGCGGCAGGGTCGGTTGCGCCGGAGCGGCGCTGGTTTCGGCGGCTGCCGGGGCGGCGGCCTTGCTCACGCGGGGCTTGCGCACGCGCTTTTCGGCGGGCGCATCGGCGCTGCCGGTTTCGGAAGTGTTATCGGACAAGAGCGTTATTCCTCGCTTGAAGGTGCGAGCACCCGGCTGGGGCGGCGAACGTTGGGAATGGGTCTGGAAGAAACTGCGTCCAGAGGGTGCGGCACGCGAGCGCGGCCGGATATGCCGACACTATCATCGGCCTGCGGCGGCATGCAAGGGTCGCCGGGAACAGCATTCATGATGGACGCGGGGCGCCCGCCGGCAGCCGCGGGCAGCGGCTGCCGGGAACAGCAGGATCAGGCCAGGGCCTTGTCCAGCAGGCCGGCCAGCTGGGCCTTGCCCACCGCACCGATCTGCTCGCCGACCTTCTCGCCGTCCTTGAACACGACCAGGTACGGAATCGAACGCACGTGGTACTTGGCGGCCAGTGCGCGGTTGTGGTCGACGTTGACCTTGGCGATCTTGGCGCGGCCCTGGTAGGCATCGGCCAGTTCGTCCAGCGCCGGGGCGATCATCTTGCAGGGGCCACACCACTCGGCCCAGAAATCGACCAGCACCGGTTCCTTGGAATTCAGCACTGCGCTATCGAAGTCGGCGTCGCCGACATGTACAACCTTGTCGCTCATCTTGGTTTCTCGTCTTGGATTGCACCCGGCCATGCCGGAGGTGGGTGAACTGGGCCATGCCCGGTGGCGCGACCCTCGTCGTTGCCTCGCGGCGCACCGCCGCGGTGCGTTCGGCGGGATGCCTGGACGCTCACGGCCGGCAGTGTACCCCTATCGCAGGGCAGGGACAGGCGCCGGTTGGAACCCAGCGTATCGTGATCGCTTCGATGGCCGGTATGTGTCGGATTTCACTGTCTTCCTGTACATGGGGCTGGCAGTGGGCGACACCAGCGAACCCGGGCAGGCCGTTCAAGTCCGGTGTGGCTGGGTGAAGGTAGCGTCTCTGGATGCCATGAGACGCCGCATTCCGGTTTGCCTGCCCGAGTGCGGTAAACTGGGGCATTGTGCGGCGCGCGGACCGGTGGTCCCAGCCTGCCAACCCGCCGCAGGGGCCGCAGTTTGCGACGGTGCCCCTAGACGATGAAGTGCCAGCCGCCCCACGGGCCGGCGGCCATACCAAGACGGACTCATGAGCGACAAACCGCTGACCGATTTGACCTTCTCCTCCTTCGAGCTGCATCCGGCCCTGCAGGCCGGCCTTGAAGGAGCCGGATTCACCCGCTGCACCCCGATCCAGGCGCTGACCCTGCCGGTCGCGCTGCCCGGCGGTGATGTTGCCGGCCAGGCCCAGACCGGCACCGGCAAGACCCTGGCCTTCCTGGTCGCTGTCGTGAACCGCCTGCTGACCCGCCCGGCGCTGGCCGACCGCAAGCCGGAGGATCCGCGTGCGCTGATCCTTGCCCCGACCCGCGAACTGGCCATCCAGATCCACAAGGATGCGGTGAAGTTCGGTTCCGACCTGGGCCTGCGTTTCGCGCTGGTCTACGGTGGCGTGGATTACGACAAGCAGCGTGAGCTGCTGCAGCAGGGCGTGGACGTGATCATCGCCACCCCGGGTCGCCTGATCGACTACGTCAAGCAGCACAAGGTGGTTTCGCTGCACGCCTGCGAGATCTGCGTGCTGGACGAAGCCGATCGCATGTTCGATCTGGGCTTCATCAAGGACATCCGCTTCCTGCTGCGCCGCATGCCGGAACGCACCATCCGCCAGACCCTGCTGTTCAGTGCCACCCTCAGCCATCGCGTGCTGGAGCTGGCCTACGAGCACATGAACGAGCCGCAGAAGCTGGTGGTCGAAGCCGAGACCATCACCGCTGCGCGCGTGCGCCAGCGCATCTATTTCCCGGCCGACGACGAGAAGATCCCGCTGCTGCTGGGCCTGCTGTCGCGCAGTGAAGGCGCGCGCACCATGGTGTTCGTCAATACCAAGGTGTTCGTCGAGCGCGTCGCCCGCTCGCTGGAAAAGGCCGGCTACCGCGTCGGCGTGCTGTCCGGCGACGTGCCGCAGAAGAAGCGTGAGAGCCTGCTCAACCGCTTCCAGAAGGGCCAGCTGGAAATCCTGGTGGCCACCGACGTGGCCGCGCGTGGCCTGCACATCGACGGCATCAAGTACGTCTACAACTACGACCTGCCGTTCGACGCCGAAGACTACGTGCACCGCATCGGTCGTACCGCGCGCCTGGGCGAAGAGGGTGATGCGATCAGCTTCGCCTGCGAACGCTACGCGATGGGCCTGCCGGACATCGAGGCCTACATCGAGCAGAAGATCCCGTCCGAGCCGGTCACCAAGGAACTGTTGACGCCGCTGCCGCGCCCGGAACGCCCGGCCCCGGCTGCTGGCGAGGAAGGTGAGGAGAACGAGAGCGTCGGCCAGATCTTCCGTGAAGCGCGCGAAGCCCGCGCCGCTGAAGAAGAGCGCCGTGGTGGTGGTCGCAGTGGGGGCCGCTCCGGCGGTGGCCGTGGCGAGCGTCGCGAAGGTGAGCGCAGCGGCGAGCGCCGTTCGCGTGGCCCGCGCAAGCCGCGCGTGGAAGGCGAGCAGGTTGCAGCTGCCCCGGCCGAAGGTGCTGAAGCCGCTGTCGCCCAGGCTCCGCGTCCGCCGCGCCCGCCCCGCGCCGAGGGCGCGCCGGAAGGTGCCGTGGATGGCGAGCGCAAGCCGCGCAAGCGCCGTCGTCGTCGCCACGGCCGTCCGGTCGAGGGTGGCGAGGGCGTGCAGGCCAACGCCGGCAACGGCGCCAGCCCGGTGACCCCGGTGCAGGTGGTGGCCAAGCCGGTGCGCACGGCGGCCGACAGCGGCGATTCGTTCCTGACCCGCATCGGCCGCAAGATCCGCCGGATGCTGTCGGGCAGCTGATCGGCGCTGCCGATCAGCGGGAAGCCCCCGACCGCTGGTCGGGTGGCTTTGAACGGTAGTGCCGGGCGCTGGCCGGCAACCCACATGGCTGCCGGCCAGCGGCCGGCACTACCGATCGGCGCCACCGTCTCCACGAGGTCGCGCCGCTCCTGCATAATCGGGGCATGAGTGTCCTGCGCTTCGACAATGTCAGCAAACAGTACGCCGGTGGCCACGAGGCGCTGATCGATGTCAGCTTCGAGGTCGCGCCGGGCGAGATGCTGTTCGTCACCGGCCATTCCGGTGCGGGCAAGAGCACCCTGCTCAAGTTGATCCACCTCGACGAGCGGCCCAGCCGCGGCGCGGTGGTGTTCGACGAGCGCAACCTGCTGAAGGTGCGCGGCGGCGACGTGCCCCGCCACCGACGCGCGGTGGGCGCGGTCTACCAGGACCACCGGCTGCTGATGGACCGCTCGATCGCCGAGAACGTGGCGCTGCCGCTGATCCTGCGCGGCACCCGCCGTGGCGACATCAGCAAGCGCGTGCGCTCGGTGCTGGAGCGGATGGGCCTGGGCCATCGCGAGAAGGCGCTGCCCTCGCAGCTGTCGGCCGGCGAGCAGCAGCGCGTGGGCATCGCCCGCGCCATCGTCGGCGAGCCCAAGCTGCTGGTGGCCGATGAGCCGACCGGCAACCTCGACCCGACCCTGGCGGCGGAGATCATGGCCCTGTTCGCCGAGCTGCCCTCGCGCGGCACCAGCGTGCTGGTGGTCAGCCACGATCTGCCGCTGCTGCGCCGCATGCGCAAGCGCGTGCTGATCCTCGACCATGGCCGGCTGGTGGATGACATCTCGCCGCAGGACCTGGCGGAGTAACCGATGGCGAAGAACGAAAACAGCGAAGCCGCCGCCCCCTCGCGCGTGGGCGTCTGGTTCCAGCACCACGTGCACAGCGTGGTGTTCAGCCTGGGCCGCGCCTGCCGCAAGCCATGGGCGACCCTGCTGACGGTGATGGTCATGGCGCTGGCGCTGGCGCTGCCGCTGGGCCTGTCGATCGCGCTGGACAACCTCAAGCAGTTCGCCGGCAGCGTGCAGCAGTCGCGCGACATCAACGTGTTCCTGAAGGGCAACGTCGATGCACCCGGCGCGCTGCGCCTGGCCGGCCAGCTGCGCGACCGCGACGACGTGGCCGAAGTGAACGTGCGCACGCCCGAGCAGGGCCTGCAGGAACTGCGCGATGCCGGCCTGGGTGAGGCGATCGACGCACTCAACGACAATCCGCTGCCTTCGCTGCTGGTGATCACTCCCGGCCAGGGCAAGGACGACGCACGCCTGGCGCGCGCGCTGGAAAGCCTGCCCGAGGCCGATCTGGTGCAGCACGATGCGCTGTGGCGCCAGCGACTGGATGCCTGGCTTGCCTTCGGTGCGCGGCTGGTGCAGGTGCTGTCGGTCCTGCTCGGCGCAGGTGCCGCGCTGGTGGTCGGCAACACGGTGCGCCTGGACATCCAGGCCCGCCGCGAAGAGATCGGCGTGCTGCAGCTGCTCGGCGCCAGCGATGGCTTCATCCGCCGCCCGTTCCTGTACCTGGGCGCGTGGTACGGCCTGGGCGCCGGCGCGGTGGCGCTGGCCCTGATCGGCGCTGCGGGTGCCGCCCTGCGCATGCCGCTGGCCGAACTCTCGCGCAGCTACGGCAGCCCGTTCGTACTGCACGGCCTGGACCTGCTGCACGGCGGCCTGGTCCTGCTCGGCACGCTGCTGCTGGGTTGGCTGGGCGCCTGGCTGGTCACCGGCCACTTCCTCCGCCAGACCCGCCCGACCGACACCTGAGACCGGCATGCAACCGCAAGCGCTGAAACACCTTGAAGGGCCCGCGACGCGGGTGATGGTGGTCGATGGCTCGAAGCTGGTGCGCAAGCTGATCGCCGACGTCCTGCAGCGTGACCTGCCGGGCGTGGAGGTGATCGGCTGCGACAGCATCGAGGACGCACAGCAGGCGCTGGCACAGGGGCCGGTGGACCTGGTGACGACCTCGCTGACCCTGCGCGATGGCGACGGCCTGGCGCTGGCGCGGATGGTGCGCGAAGCGGCCGGCCAGGCCTATGTGCCGGTGATCGTGGTCTCCGGCGATGCCCAGCAGCACCTTGAGCAGCGCCGCTTCACCGAGTACGTCACCGACTATTTCGACAAATCGCTCGGCCATGAAGCACTGGCGACCTTCATCCGCGGCTACGTGCAGCCGCAGACCATCCCCGGTGCCACCATCCTCTATATCGAGGACAGCCGCGTGGTGGCCGAGGCCACCAAGCGCATGCTGGAACGCCAGCAGTTGAACGTGCTCCACGTGGTCAGCGCCGAAGAAGCGTTCACCCTGCTCACCGCCGAGTCGCTGGGCCGCAGTCGCCACCGCATCGACCTGGTGCTGACCGACGTCACCCTGAAGGGCGAACTGAGCGGTCGCGACGTGGTGCAGCGCGTGCGCGTGGATTTCGGCTACGGCAAGCGCCGCCTGCCGGTGCTGGTGATGACCGGCGATGGCAACCCGCACAACCAGACCGGGCTGCTGCAGTCCGGTGCCAACGACCTGGTGCTCAAGCCGATCGAAGAACGGCTGCTGGTCACCAAGGTGCTGTTCCAGCTGAGGCTGGCCCGATTGAACGATGGACCTCTGTTGCGATGATGGATGAAGTAGCCGACACCCCGACGATCCAGCTGGAACCGAGCTGGAAGCAGCATGTCGGCGATTACCTGTTGCAGCCGCAGATGCGCGAGCTGTCCAGCTTCCTGCGCCAGCGCAAGGCCAGTGGCGCGGCGGTGTTCCCGCCCGGCCCGCAGATCTTCGCCGCGTTCGACGCCACGCCGTTCGAGCAGGTGAAGGTGGTGATCCTCGGGCAGGACCCGTACCACGGTCGCGGCCAGGCACATGGCCTGAGTTTCTCGGTGCCGCCGGGCGTGCCGGTGCCGCCGTCGCTGCTGAACATCTACAAGGAGATCGAGAGCGATCTCGGTATCCCGCGTCCGGACCACGGTTGCCTGATTCCGTGGGCGCAGCGTGGCGTGCTGCTGCTCAATGCGGTACTGACGGTGGAAGAGGGCAAGGCCGGTGCGCACCAGGGTCGTGGCTGGGAAGGCTTCACCGACCACGTGGTGGATGTGCTCAACCGCGAGCGCGAAGGGCTGGTGTTCATGCTCTGGGGCGCCTATGCGCAGCAGAAGGGCAAGGTGATCGACACCCGCCGCCATCGCGTGCTGAAGTCGCCGCATCCGTCGCCGCTTTCGGCCCATCGGGGCTTCCTCGGCTGTCGTCATTTCTCGATGGCCAACGAGTACCTGCAGCGCCGCGGCCAGGCCCCGATCGACTGGTCGCTGCCGCCGCGCTCGGTGCTCTGAGCGCCGGCTGGCGGCCGGGCCTGAACGCCGGACAACGTTCCCTGGCCTGAATGGGCCTCCAGAACGGCCCGTTCAGCTCCGCTTGACCGGAATCGGCCGCTTTACGGCAGGTAATTGCTTGAATTCCAAGGGATTGTGAATCCCGAAAAGCATGCTCGCCACTGTCATCAAATCGCGCTACGGTAGGGCTCTGTTTGGGACCAGTGTTGCATCAATGGGATGCTGGAACTTTTTCCTCCTTTAGCAGTCCAAATCCCGGACTGCTAAGATGGGTGCCTATGAGCCAGAACACCTCTACTGCCCTTGTGGCAAACAATCTCCCGATTCCCAGTGCGCTCGGTTCGCTGGACGCCTACATCGGTGCCGTGCACCAGATCCCGGTGCTGTCGGTCGATGACGAACAGGACCTGGCCCGTCGCTTCCGCGACGGCAACGATCTGGACGCTGCCCGCGAGCTGGTGCATTCGCACCTGCGCTTCGTGGTGCACGTGGCCCGCGGCTACAACGGCTACGGCCTCGCCCTGGGCGACCTGATCCAGGAAGGCAACATCGGCCTGATGAAGGCGGTCAAGCGCTTCGACCCCGACATGGGCGTGCGCCTGGTCTCCTTCGCGGTGCACTGGATCCGTGCCGAGATGCACGAGTTCATCCTGAAGAACTGGCGCATCGTGAAGGTCGCCACCACCAAGGCGCAGCGCAAGCTGTTCTTCAACCTGCGCAAGTCGAAGACGCGCCTGGGCTGGATGAACGCGGCGGAAGTGAGCGCGGTGGCCAAGGACCTGAACGTGTCCGAGCGCGAGGTCATGGAAATGGAGTCGCGCCTGTCGGGTCGCGATATCGGGTTCGATGCGCCGACCGACGAGGACAACGAGCACGCGCCGCCGTCGCCGGCTGCGTTCCTGGTTGCCGATGACGAAGACCCGTCGATGGCCTACGAGCGCGAGGACAGCGAAGATAACCAGATGCAGCTGCTGCGCGAAGGCCTGGCGGAACTGGATGCCCGCTCGCGCGACATCATCCGCCGCCGCTGGCTGGACGCGGACAGCAAGGTGACGCTGCAGGAACTGGCCGACGAGTACGGCGTGTCGGCCGAGCGCATCCGCCAGGTTGAAGCGAACGCGCTGAAGAAGATGAAGGCGCTGTTCACCGCGTAAGCGGGGTGGCGTTGGATTGAAGAAAGGCCCGGCGGAGATGCCGGGCCTTTTTGTTTCTGGAGCGCATCCACGCATGGCATGGATCAATCCTGACGCCAGGGTGGCAGCTGCGCCGACCGGAGCATGCGCTGGACGCTGATTTTCACGCCGTACCACTCGGTGGCACGGTATGATCATGTCACGTGTCTTCCGCACTCGAAGCTTCAACCGCAGTACACGACGTTCTTCACTGACCGATAGAGCCTTGTGCCGCGCGGTGGTGGAAATGCGTCAAGGACTGATTGATGCAGATATAGGGGGCGGCCTTCTCAAAAAGCGGGTGGCGCTGCCGGGCCGCGGAAAGCGCGGTAGCGCCCGCGTTATTGTCGCAACTAGGGTGGGGCACTACTGGTTCTTTCTCTTCTGCTACGAGAAGAACGCGCGCGCGACCATCAGTAGTGCGGAACGGGACGCCCTTCAGCTGTATGCGTCTGAGTTCTTGAGAATGAGCCCTGAACAGTTGGACAGGGCAGTTATCTGCGGAGAACTGCAGGAGATTTGCCATGACAAAGACGGTTGAACATGGACGTGCAAAGAGTGCGATCCTCGATGCGGTGCATGAAGGCGCGGCGGGCCTTTACGCCAGCGGCTTCATCGACAAGCGGCGCATGAGCATGTACGAGGCGCTTTGTCTGAGGCCTGTGCCCGAATACAGCAGCGCCCAGATCCGTGCACTTCGCACGTCGTTGGAACTTAGCCAGCCGGTGTTCGCAGGTGTGCTCAACACCAGCGTTTCGACAGTCCGTAGCTGGGAACAGGGCGGGAAGAAGCCGAGCGGGCCGTCGCTGAAGCTTTTGAACCTGATTGATCGGAAGGGTCTCGAAGCAGTCCTGTAAAGCAAAGGCCCGGCAATGCCGGGCCTTTGCTTTACTGTGGTATTCAATCCGCGCCATGCATGGAAGCGGGGGTGTGCCTCACCCCTCGCGTGCGATCGCGCGCCAACCGATGTCGTTGCGGTGGAACGCGTTGGCCCAGCTCACCTTGGCCACGCCGGCATAGGCATTGGCCTGCGCGTCGCGCACGCTGTCGCCCAGTGCGGCCACGCACAGCACGCGACCGCCCGCACTGACCACGTGGCCCTGCGCATCCAATGCCGTACCGGCATGGAACACCTTGGCACTGGCCGGCACGTCGTCCAGGCCGGAAATCACGTCACCGGTGATCGGCGCTTCCGGGTACGGCCTGGCCGCCAGCACCACGCCCAGCGACGGGCGCGCGTCCCACTGCGCTTCGACCTCATCCAGGCGACCATCGATAGCCGCTTCCACCAGCTCGACCAGGTCCGACTGCAGGCGCAGCATCACTGGCTGGGTTTCCGGGTCGCCAAAGCGCACGTTGAATTCGATCACCTTCGGTGCGCCGCTGGCATCGATCATCAGGCCGGCGTAGAGGAAACCGGTGAACGGGATGCCGTCGGCGATCATGCCCTGCACGGTGGGGTTCACCACCTCGCGCATCACCCGTGCATGCACCTCCGGCGTCACCACCGGGGCCGGCGAATAGGCGCCCATGCCGCCGGTATTCGGGCCGGTGTCGCCGTCGCCGACGCGCTTGTGGTCCTGCGAGGTGGCCATCGGCAGCGCATGCACGCCGTCCACCATCGAAATGAAGCTGGCTTCCTCACCGTCGAGGAATTCCTCGATGACCACGCGCGCACCGGCATCGCCAAACGCGTTGCCGGACAGCATGTCACGCACCGCGTCCTCGGCCTCGGTCAGGCTCATCGCCACGATCACGCCCTTGCCGGCGGCCAGGCCATCGGCCTTGACCACGATCGGTGCGCCCTTCTCGCGCACATACGCCAGCGCGGCGTCCACGTCGCTGTGCACGGCGTAGTACGCGGTGGGGATGTTGTGGCGCGCCAGGAAGTCCTTGGCGTAGGCCTTGCTGCCTTCCAGCTGCGCGGCGGCGGCGGTTGGCCCGAAGATGCGCAGGCCGGCGGCGCGGAAGCGGTCGACCACGCCGGCCACCAGCGGTACTTCCGGGCCGACCACGGTCAGCGCTACGCCTTCGGCCTGGGCCAACGCCAGCAGGCCGTCGATATCGGTCACCTTGACTGCCACGTTGCGGCACGTGTCTTCGCTGGCGGTACCGGCGTTGCCGGGCGCCACGATCACTTCGGTGACACGGGAGGACTGGGCCAGCTTCCATGCCAGGGCGTGTTCGCGGCCGCCAGAGCCGATGACGAGGATCTTCATGGGACAGGGTTCTCGGGTACGGAAGAGAAAAGCCGGGCAGGGCCCGGCTTGGTGATGCGGATCAGTGGCGGAAGTGGCGCACGCCGGTGAACACCATGGCCAGCCCATGTTCGTCGGCGGCGGCGATCACTTCGGCATCGCGCATCGAACCGCCCGGCTGGATGACCGCCTTGATGCCGGCGGCTGCAGCGGCATCGATGCCATCGCGGAACGGGAAGAAGGCGTCGGAGGCCATCACCGAGCCCTCGACCACCAGGTTCGCATCGGCGGCCTTGATGCCGGCGATGCGGGCCGAGTACACGCGGCTCATCTGGCCGGCACCGACACCGATGGTGCGGTTGTCCTTGGCGTAGACGATCGCGTTGGACTTCACGAACTTGGCGACCTTCCAGGCAAACAGCAGGTCGGTGAACTGCTTGTCGGTCGGCGCCAGCCTGCTGACCACCTTCAGTTCGTCGCGGGTCATGCCGCGGTTGTCCGAGGACTGCAGCAGCAGGCCCGAGCCGACGCGCTTGCTGTCGAAGTTGTTCAGGCCGTCGCCGTGCGGGATGCGCAGTACGCGCACGTTGGCCTTCTTCTGCGCGTACTCCAGCGCGGCCGGCTCGTAGTCCGGGGCGATCAGCACTTCGACGAACTGGCGATCGAGGATCACCTTGGCGGTGGCGGCATCCAGCGGCTTGTTGAAGGCGATGATGCCGCCGAAGGCGCTGGTCGGGTCGGTGGCGTAGGCCAGCTCGTAGGCATCGCCGTTGCCGGCACCGACGGCCACGCCGCACGGGTTGGCGTGCTTGACGATGACGCAGGCCGGCGCATCGAACTGGCGCACGCATTCCCACGCCGCATCGGCGTCGGCCAGGTTGTTGTAGCTCAGCTCCTTGCCCTGCAGCTGCTGGAAGGTGGCCAGCGTGCCCGGCACCGGGTACAGGTCGCGGTAGAACGCGCCGCTCTGGTGCGGGTTCTCGCCATAGCGCAGGTCCATCACCTTCACGAAGGTGGAGTTCATCTGCGCCGGGTACTCGGCACGGGCCGGCACGGCGGCGTCAGTGGCGGTGACCGCCGACAGGTAGTTGCTGATCGCCGCATCGTACTGGGCGACGCGGTTGAACGCGGCCACCGAGAATGCGAAGCGGGTGGCCGCCGTCAGCTGGCCGTTGTTGGCCTCCAGCGAGGCCAGCAGCTCGGCGTACTGCGACGGATCGGTGGCCACCGCCACGCGGGCGAAGTTCTTGGCAGCCGAGCGCAGCATGGCCGGGCCGCCGATGTCGATGTTCTCGACCGCGTCGGCCAGGGTGCAGTCGGCCTGGGCGGTGACCGATTCGAACGGGTACAGGTTCAGCACCAGCAGGTCGATGGCACCGATGCCGTGCTCGGCCATCACCGCATCATCCAGGCCGGAACGGCCCAGCAGGCCGCCGTGCACCATCGGGTGCAGGGTCTTGACCCGGCCGTCCATCATTTCCGGGAAGCCGGTAACCTCGGCCACGTCCTTCACGGCCAGGCCCGCATCGCGGATCGCCTTGGCGGTGCCGCCGGTGGACAACAGCTCCACGCCGCGTGCCGCCAGCGCAGTGGCCAGCTCGACCAGGCCGGTCTTGTCGGAAACGGAGAGGAGGGCCCGGCGGACGGGCAACAGATCAGCAGTCATGGGACAGAATCGGCAGCGGAGCGGGGCCGATATTGTAGGCGGTGGGGGCCGGTGGCGGGCGCCGGCGGGGAAAATCGACCCGCACCCACGGCCTGTGGCCGCCTTCAGCACAGCCTGGCCGGGGGCGGTCCGCAAGCAATTCGATGGGGCGCGCTGCTCCAATCGGGTAGGCTGTGCCGGAACTGCCAAGGATCAGCGGGTTCGGATCGTGTCGATCTATGCATTGAAAGGACGTTTTCAGGACCTGTTGCGTCCGGCCGTACGCGGTCTGTACCGCATGGGGATCACCGCCAATGCGGTGACCGTGACCGCGGCCGTGGTCTCGCTGCTGGTCGCTGCCGCCGTCTGGTGCTGCGCGCCGGCCCAGCCCCTGCTGTACCTGCTGCTGCCGCTGTGGATGCTGCTGCGCATGGCGCTTAACGCCGTGGACGGCATGTTGGCCCGCGAGTTCGGCCAGCAGTCGCGGCTGGGCGCCTATCTGAACGAGCTGTGCGATGTGATCGCCGACGCGGCGCTGTACCTGAGCCTGCTCAGCGTGCCGGGCGTGCGCCCGGAAGTGCTGTGGCTGCTGGCCTGGACGGCGGCGCTGAGCGAGTACGCCGGGGTGCTGGGGCTGATGGTCGGTGCCAGCCGCCGCTATGACGGCCCGATGGGCAAGAGTGACCGCGCCTTCGTCGTCGGCGTGCTGGGTCTGCTGCTGGCGTTCGAGTGGGTTGGCGCGATGACGGTCACTGGCGTGGCTGCGGCCATGGCGGTGCTGTGCATGCTGACCATGATCAACCGCGTCCGTCGCGGACTGCGGGAAACGGCGGTTTCGTCGAATTAATCAAGCAGATACAAAAAGACAATCAGGAGATTGCATGCGTCAGGCGCAGGAACGGGAATTCCACAGCTTCGACCAGGTACCGCTGTTCTACCGGTACTGGGCGGGCACCACCGCCACCCCGGCCACCCGGGCCATCGTGCTGCTGCACCGCGGCCACGAGCACTCCGGGCGCGTCACCCACCTTGTCGATGAGCTGGACCTGCCCGACACCGCCTTCTTCGCCTGGGATGCGCGCGGCAATGGCCGTTCGCCGGGTGCGCGTGGCGATGCACCGGGCTTCCCGGCGCTGGTGCGCGACCTGGACAGCTTCATCGCCCACATCGGCGCCGAGCACGGCATTGCGGTGGAAGACATCGTGGTGATCGCGCAGAGCGTAGGGGCGGTGGTCGCCGCGACCTGGGTGCACGATTACGCGCCACGCCTGCGTGCGCTGGTGATGGCTTCACCGGCGTTCAAGGTGAAGCTGTACGTGCCGTTCGCGCGGCCGGGCCTGGCCTTGATGCAGAAGCTGCGCGGCAACTTCTTCGTCAACAGCTACGTCAAGCCGCAGTGGCTGACCCATGACCCGGCGCGGGTGGAAAGCTACCGTACCGATCCGCTGATCACCCGGCCGATCTCGGTGCGCGTGCTGCTGGGCCTGTACGAAGCGGCCGACCGCATCGTGGCCGATGCGCAGGCGATCAGCGTGCCGGTGCAGCTGCTGGTATCCGGCTCGGATTTCGTGGTGCACCGTGGCCCGCAGGATCGCTTCTATGAGCGCCTGTCCAGCCCGATCAAGGAGCGGGTGCACCTGCCGGGCTTCTTCCACGACACGCTGGGCGAGCGCGATCGGGCACCGGCACTGGCGCGCATCCGCAGCTTCATCCAGGCGCGTTTCGCCGAACCGCTGCGCGAGCTGTCACGGCGCGACGCGCACCGCCATGGGCCGACCTTCGAAGAGTCGGAGATCCTGGCCTGGCCACCGGAACGCAACAGCCTGGCCGACCTGCGCTGGCGCGTGGTACGTGGCGGCCTGCGCTTCGGCGGCACGCTGTCCGAAGGCATCGCGCTGGGCCTGCAGACCGGTTTCGATTCCGGTAGCACGCTGGACTACATCTACCGGAATGAGGCGCGCGGCAAGGGCCCATTGGGGCGGATGGTCGACCGCAACTACCTGGATGCGATCGGCTGGCGTGGCATCCGCGTGCGTGGCCAGCACCTGCAGGAACTGCTGCGCGACGCCGCACAGCGCCTGCGCGGGCAGGGCACGCCGGTGCTGGTGCTGGACGTGGCCGCCGGCCATGGCCGCTATGTGCTGGAAGCACTGGGCCAGGGCGAGCAGCGCGCCGACCGCATCGTGCTGCGCGACTTCAGCGATCTGAACGTGCCCCAGGGCCAGGCGTTGATCCAGCGCCTGGGCGCGGCCGACATCGCGCGCTTCGAGCAGGGTGATGCGTTCGACCCGGCACAGCTGGCCAAGGTCGATCCAGCGCCGACGCTGGCGGTAGTCTCGGGCCTGTACGAACTGTTCCCCGACAACGACGCCGTGCTGCGCTCGCTGCAGGGCATTGCCGCAGCGGTGCCAGTGGGTGGCTACCTGGCCTATACCGGCCAGCCCTGGCACCCGCAGCTGGAATTCATTGCCCGTGCCTTGACCAGCCACCGCGGTGGCGCGGCGTGGGTGATGCGCCGCCGTACCCAGCAGGAGATGGACGAGCTGGTGCGCCTGGCCGGGTTCGAGAAGGTGGCGCAGCGTATCGACGACTTCGGCATCTTCACCGTATCGCTGGCGCGCCGGACCGCGTGATGGCGACGCTCGCCGCATCCCCACTGGCCGCAGAGGGGCGCCCCTGGCGGCGCGCCCTGTTGTGGCTGGCCCTGCTGGGTCCGTTCTTCTTCGCCAGTTATGGCTTCGCCAACTGGATGGCCGGCCGCCACGCCACCCTGCCGGTGATGGCGTTCGGCTGGGAGACCCGCATCCCGTTCGTGCCATGGACCATCGTGCCGTACTGGTCGATCGACCTGTTCTACGCGGTCTCGTTCTTGCTGTGCCGGCAACGGCTGGAGCTGGACCGGCACGCATTGCGGCTGTTCAGCGCACAGCTGATCGCCGTGAGCTGCTTCCTGCTGTGGCCGCTGCGCTTCAGCTTCGAGCGTCCGCAGATCGGCGGTGTGTTCGGCTGGCTGTTCGATGTGCTGCTGGGCTTCGACAAGCCGTTCAACCAGGCACCGTCGCTGCACATCGTGTTGCTGATCGTGCTGTGGGTGAAGTTCGCACAGTACCTGCACGGGGTGTGGCGCTGGGTGCTGCACGCGTGGGCGCTGTTGATCGGCGTCTCGGTGCTGACCACGTTCCAGCATCACTTCATCGATATCCCGACCGGCCTGCTGGCCGGCTGGTTGTGCGTGTGGCTGTGGCCGGAGCAGGGCACGCCACCGCTGCGTGCATGGCGCACGGCACGTGATGCCAAGCGCTGGCGCCTGGCAGGGGTGTACCTGCTGGGGGCCGCTGTACTGCTGGTGCCGGTGGTGCTTCTGCGTGGCGCCGCGTTGTGGCTGCTGTGGCCGGTGGTGTCGCTGCTGCTGCTGGCGCTGGCCTATGCCGGGCTGGGTACCGCGGTGTTCCAGAAGCGCGCCGATGGTCGCCTGACCATGGCGGCACGCTGGCTGCTGGCGCCGTACCTGGGCGCAGCCTGGGTCAATTCGCGGCTGTGGACGCGGCGTGCGCCGCAGCCGGTGCCGGTGATGGATGACGTGTGGCTGGGACGCATTCCCTGTGCTGCGTTGCCAACACCGCTGGTCGGCGTGGTCGATACCTGTGCTGAACTGTCCTGCCGCGCGCCGGGCGCGGCGTATGCCAGCGTGCCGATGCTGGACCTGGTGGTGCCCACGCCGGAACAGCTGCGCGAGGCGGCCGATGCCATCGAGCGTCTGCGCGTGCAGGGGCCGCTGCTGGTGTGCTGCGCGCTGGGCTATTCGCGTAGTGCCGCCAGCGTCGCCACTTGGCTGCTGCGCGGTGGTCGTGCCGCCGATGCGAACGCGGCAGTGGCGATCGTGCGGGCTGCACGTCCCGGCATCGTGCTGCACGCGGCGCATCTGCATGCCATCACTGCTGCGGCAGGAGCGCGCGCATGAGCACGGTTCCCGATCTGGTGACCATGCAGCTGCTGCTGCGCCAGGGGCGTTGGCCGGCGCTGCTGTCGCTGGGGATGTTGCTGGTGGCACTGCTGCTGCTCGGCACCGAGCCGGGGCTGGCGATGATCGCTGCCGGCCTGTTGCTGCTCAGTGTTGCCGCGGGCATCGCACAGGCCTACCACGCGTGGCGGGTGGGGCTGGATGCCAGCCTGCTGCAGCTGCTGCGCGATGAAGGCCTGGAGGGCGAAGCCGCCGCGCGCCGCATCGATCAGCTGCTGCACGACAGTGGCCTGCGCCGCGCGTCGCCCGATGCGCCACTGCGTGGCTGGGATGCGCGCTGGTCCGGCATGCGCCGCCTGCTGCTGCGCCAGTACCTGCTGACCGCAGTGCAGTTCGCACTGCTGGTGCTGGCCGTGGTGTGGCCGCAGACGTGAATGGGAGTGACCGATGTTTGCCGAACTGATTGCCCGCGCCTGCAGTGGCGCGATCCATGTGGTGACCGGCGCACGCGCGCTGTGGATCGGTTGCGCGCCGTCCAGCGAGCGCCGCGTGTACTACGGCAACCACGCCAGCCATGGTGACTTCGTGCTGATCTGGTCATCGATGCCACCGGCACTGCGGCGCCAGGTGCGCCCGGTGGCCGCGGCCGAGTACTGGCAGCGTGATGGCCTGCGTCGCTACCTGATCGATGCGGTGTTCAACGGTGTTCTGGTCGAGCGCGAGGCCGGCCATCGCCAGCAGGACCCGTTGCAGGTACTGCGCGATGCGGTGGACGAAGACTGCTCGCTGATCCTGTTCCCGGAAGGCACGCGCAATATCGGCGATGAACCGCTGTTGCCGTTCAAGAGCGGCATCTACCACCTGGCGCGGCAACGGCCGGAGCTGGAGTTCGTGCCGGTATGGATCGACAACCTGAAGCGGGTGATGCCGAAGGGGCGGTTCCTGCCGTTGCCGCTGCTGTGCACGGCCACCTTCGGCACGCCGCTGCGGCTGCAGGCCGACGAGGACAAGGCCGCATTCCTGGCCCGCAGCCGGCAGGCGCTGCTGGACCTGGCGCCGAATGGAGGTCGTGCATGAGTTTCGTGCTGGATGTATCTGGCGATCTGGCAACGCAGAGTGTCGGCCAGCAGACCGGCCTGCTGTTTGCCGGCGTCGGCGCGGTGCTGGTGCTGGCCACGCTGGTGGCCGAGACCCTGCGCTGGCGCCAGCGCGGTCAGCCCAGCGCGGTGATCGCCAACCTGGTGTCGCGTATCCGTGCATGGTGGGTGATGGCGATCGTGGTCGGGCTGGCGCTGTTCTTCGGTCGCGCCGGGGTGATCGTGCTGTTCGCGATCATTTCGTTGTTCGCGCTGCGCGAGTTCATCACCCTGGCACCGACCCGTTCAGGCGACTACTACGCGCTGCTGGCTGCGTTCTACATCGTGCTGCCGTGGCAGTACTACCTGGTGTGGATCGACTGGTACGGCATGTACACGCTGCTGATCCCGGTCTATGCGTTCCTGTTCCTGCCGATCCTGTCGACCATCGGTGGCGATACCACGCACTACCTGGAGCGCACCGCGAAGGTGCAGTGGGGGTTGATGATCTGCGTGTTCTGCATCTCGCACGTGCCGCTGCTGCTGAACCTGCACGTGCCCGGTCACGACCCCTCGCGCAACGTGCTGCTGTTCGCCTTCCTGGTGATCGTGGTGCAGTCCTCGGACGTGTTGCAGTACATCTGGGGCAAGCTGCTGGGCCGGCACCTGATCGCGCCGAAGCTGTCGCCGTCGAAGACGGTGGAGGGCTTCGTGGGTGGCGTGCTGAGCGCCAGCGCGCTTGGGGCGGCGCTGTGGTGGATCACCCCGTTCACGCCGCTGCAGGCGTTCGGCCTGTCGCTGCTGATCAACCTGATGGGATTCTGGGGCGGCCTGGTGATGTCGGCGATCAAGCGCGACCGTGGGATCAAGGACTGGGGCCACATGATCGAGGGCCATGGCGGCATGCTCGACCGGCTAGATTCGGTGTGCTTCGCCGCGCCGGTGTTCTTCCATGTGGTGCGGTACTACTGGAAGGCGGGCGGCGGCGGGTGATCCCGCCGGGGCTGCATCCACGCATGGCGTGGATCTACCGGTAGTGCCGGCCGCTGGCCGGCAACTGCGACATCCTGCCATCGTTCATGGGGTTGCCGGCGAGCGGCCGGCACTACCCGCGCGCGCTCAGGCGCTGATGCCGTATTCCTTCAGCTTCTTGCGCAGGGTGGCGCGGTGGATGCCCAGCATCGCGGCGGCGCGGCTCTGGTTGCCTTCGCAGTGGTTGAGCACTTCCACGAACAGCGGGATTTCCATCTCGCGCAGCACGATCTCGTAGACATCGTCCGCGTCGCAGCCATCAAGATCACGCAGGTAGCGGCGCACGGACTGGGCGACGTGTTCACGCAGCGGTGGCCGGGGAGCGCCACGACTGTTGTCAGGACGAGAGAGGACAGCGTTCAAGGGGGTTCCCGATTCGGTTGGCCCGTGCGCGCGGAGCGCGCGGCCGGACGAGGTGGTGGCGGCCAGTCTAGCGCGAGCGTGCCCGACCTGCCACGGCTGGTCGCCTCTACCCTGGTCAGAGGAAGTCGAAGGTGAATGCGACGGTGGACGCGGCGGGTTCCTGCACGCGGAACGCGATGCGCGCACTCTGGCCCGGTTCCAGCACGGTCGTGGCCGGGCTTTCGCCAAGGTATTGCGCGGGCGTGAACACGCCGCTGCCGATCACCCGGCCATCGGCATCGGACAGTGACAGGCGCAGGTCCGGCCAGGCCTGTGCCCAGCGCGCATCGTTGCGGATGCTGGCCTGCACCTGCAGCACACCGGCCTGGCCGGGCAGGGGGCGGATCTCGCGGCTGGTCATGGTGAACGCGGTCGGCTCGTGCCAGGCCGGCAGGCTGCAGCGCAGCACGCCGCACAGTGCGCCCAGCCAGGTGCGGTTGCCGGCCTCGGCGGCCAGTCGCGCACGATCGGCCAGCACGCTCTGCAGTACCAGCAGCAGTGCCAGCCCGGCGACCAGCACCCAGTGCCAGCGCGGCGTCGGCAGCGCGCGCGGCCGCGAAGTGCCCAGGAAGCTCGGCGCATCGCCGGCCACCGCCTGCGCGGCCGGGACGGCAAGGACGGGTTCGATCACGGTCGCTTCGTCGAGGATGACGGTGTCATCGAGCTGTCGCGTCTCCGCCATCGGCGGCAGCGCCACGTCGCCTGGGTCCCCGGACTTCGCGGCAGGGATGTCATGCGCCGACGGGTCGGGCGTGCGCGCGTCGGTCGCAGGTGCGGCCTCGCCTTCCGACGCGGGGCGCAGGAAGGTGGCCAAAGGGCGGCGCGGCGGGTTCGGCTCGGACATGCTCAGGGCGCGGGCTCGGATCCAGCGGTCATTCAATCACGATCAGGCGCGGCGCGTGCCGGTGATGCGCATCCAGTCGCCATCCTGGGTGGCCTGCAGATCGTCGAACCACGCGGCATAACGCTGCAGCAGTTCGCCTTCCTGGCCCTGCAGGATGCCCGACAGGGCGATGCGACCGCCGGCGGCGACGCGTGCGGCCAGCAGCTCGGCCAGCGCATCCAGCGCCGAGGCAAGGATGTTGGCGACCACGATCGGGTAGGTGGCGACCGGTTCGTCCTGCGGCAGGTACACCTGCATGCGGGCCTGCTCGCCATTGCGCTCGGCATTGTCGGCGGTGGCGACCAGCGCCTGCGGGTCGTTGTCCACGCCGATCGCTTCGGCGGCGCCCAGCTTCAGCGCGGCCAGCGCGAGGATGCCCGAGCCGCAGCCGAAGTCGAGCACGCGCTGGCCCTGCAGCTGGCCGTCCACGGCCAGCTGGTCCAGCCAGCGCAGGCACAGGGCGGTGGTCGGGTGGGTGCCCGAGCCGAAGGCCAGGCCCGGGTCCAGCCGCACCACGGCGGCATCGGCGGCCTGTGCAGCGTCCGGCAGTTCATGGTTCCACGGCACGATCCAGGTGCGGCTGCCGAAATCCATCGGCTGGAACTGGTCCAGCCATGCGCGCTCCCAGTCTTCGTCTTCGACCGCGCGGAAGCTGCCATTGCTCCAGTCCAGTTCCGGGTCGAAGGATTCCAGGGCGGCCAGCAGCAGCAGCGCATTGCTGTCGGCGGGGAACAGCGCGCTCAGCACCAGGGTGTCCCACAGCGGCGTTTCCCCCACGCCGGGTTCGAGGATGGCCTGTTCGTTGCTGGTGTCGGCTTCGGCATCAAGCAGGGTCACGGCCAGTGCGCCGACGTCCTCCAGCGCATTTTCATAGCGGGGCTGGGTGGCTTCGGTGCAGCGCAGGGTCAGTTCCAGGAACGGCATGGCGGTGGGGACAGTCGCGGGAAAGGGGGCAATGCTAGACCATCGGGGCGTCTCCGTATTGCCTGAGATGCCGCTTTGAGATGAATGGGGGCAGTTCAGACAGGCCTGCCGGGCCTTGCTAAACTCGGCGCTTTCCTGTGTGCCGTGAACGCTCACCACCGCCGATGGCCTTCGCTCCGACCCTGAAAACCTGGTTGCTCGTGCTGCCGGCGGTGGCCGTGCTGGGCGTGGCCGGGTATCGGGCCAGCGGCCATGCTGCGGGCGTGGCGTCGACGTCGGCGTCGCCGGACCTGCCGCTGGCCATGGCCAGCCGTGACGGCGGAGCGCCGCTGCCGGTGGTGCCGGAAGCCCTGGCGCGGCGGCTGGCGGCTTTCGAGCGCGGCAACACGCTGCCGTCGGGCCTGCCGCTGGACCTGCGCGCCGACATCGAAGACGCCAGCGACCTGTATGCCTACGCCCAGCGCCTGCGCGCACAGGCCGACACCGGCAATCACGAGGCGCGCTGGATGCTCAGCCGCGTCTATGACTATTGCGCGCAGTACGCACTCGATCCGGGTGGCTACCGCCTGGACAACAACGTACTGAGCGGGTTGGGCCTGACTGCGGCGCCGGCGATGATCGAGGCACGCGAGCGGGTGGCACAGCGGTGTGGCGGTTTCGTGCCGGGCGACAAGCTGGGCGCGGCGCTGGTGCTGGCCGAACGCCGCAAGGCGGCCGCGCAGGGCAACCTGGCCGCGGAAGCGTCGCTGTTCGCCGAGGGCGAGCCCTTGCATGACAGTGCCGAGTACCGCCGCGACCTGGTCGAGCGCGTGCGCACCTCGCGCGACCCCGAGGCCTACATGGCCATCGCGCCAGGCATGGGCGTGCGTGCGGCCGGTGACCGCGCGCTTGACGGGCTGGTGGCGGGCGAGCAGCTCAGTGAACTTGCATGGCGGCTTGCGGCCTGTGAACTCGGCCTGGCCTGTGGAGCGGACAGCGTGCTGGTCAACAATTTTTGTGCGAACGGAGGGATCTGTTCGCAGGATGGAGCGCAGGATTTCCGGGATTTCGTGTATGACGCTGCGGTATCGCGGCAAGGTGCTGGGAAAATGAAGGAATGGATCAAGCGATTGGTTGGAAAGAGGGACGGGCGATGAATTACCGTCGATTCCTGCATGGGGCCAAGTTCTGGTTCTGGGTGGCGCTGTTCGTGGCCTACTCGGCTGGGGCGGTTGGCCTGCTGATGATCGATACCTACGAGGACCGCTACCGGCATCTGTCGAAGGTGGAGCTGACCACGGTGAAGGCGCAGGAAGACGTGCGCCGCGCCGGTGCCAGCCAGGTCGCTGCGGTCTACCGCGCGCAGAGTGGCATGCCATTCGCTTCACTGCCGGCCGGCAGCACCTTCCAGGTGGTGTGGCCCGATGGTTCGACCGAAACCATGGTGATCGTCGATCCGACCTCGCCCAATGGCGTGCGGCCGCTGGCCCATTCGCAGATTCCGGCCGACGTGGCCGACAAGCGCTGACGTGCTCGCTGTGGAGCCGAGCCCATGCTCGGCTGTGCTTGGCGGCAAGCCGAGCATGGGCCCGGCTCTACAGGAACAGAAAAGGGCGGGGATATCCCCGCCCTTTTCATGTCCAGCACCTGGCGCCGATCAGGTCAATGCGATCGGCTTGTTCTTGCGCTCGGCCAGGCGCTTTTCCAGGTAGTGGATGTTCTGGCCACCGGCCTGGAAGCCCTTGTCACGCATGATCCTCTGCTGCAGGGCGATGTTGGTCTTGATGCCATCGACCACCATTTCGCTCAGTGCCACCCGCATGCGGGCAATGGCGGTTTCGCGGTCCGGGCCGTGCACGATCAGCTTGCCGATCATCGAGTCGTAGTTCGACGGCACGCGGTAGCCACTGTAGATGTGGGTGTCCACGCGCACGCCGGGGCCACCCGGCGGATGGAAGCCGGTGATGGTGCCCGGGCTCGGCACGAAGGTTTCGGCGTCTTCGGCGTTGATGCGGCACTCGATGGCATGGCCGGTCAGCACCACGTCGCTCTGCTTGATCGACAGCTTCTGGCCGGCGGCGATCTTCAGCTGCTCGGCCACCAGGTCGATGCCGGTGACCATTTCGGTGACCGGATGCTCCACCTGGATGCGGGTGTTCATTTCGATGAAGTAGAAGCGGCCGTCCTCGTACAGGAACTCGAACGTGCCCGCGCCGCGGTAGCCGATGCGGATGCAGGCTTCCACGCAGACCTTGCCGATCTGCTCGCGCTGCTCGGCGGTGATGCCCGGCGCCGGTGCCTCTTCCACCACCTTCTGGTGGCGGCGCTGCATCGAGCAGTCGCGCTCACCGAGGTGGATGGCGTTGCCCTGTCCGTCGGCCAGCACCTGGATTTCCACGTGGCGCGGATTCTCCAGGAACTTCTCCATGTAGACCTCGCCATTGCCGAACGCGGCCTTGGCCTCGCTCTTGGTGGTTTCGATCGAGGTCTTCAGCGACGCTTCGGCGTGCACCACGCGCATGCCGCGACCACCGCCACCGCCGGCCGCCTTGATGATGACCGGATAACCGATCTCGCGGGCGATCTTGGTGTTGGCGACGATGTCCTCGCCGAGCGGGCCGCCCGAGCCGGGCACGCACGGTACGCCCGCGGCCTTCATCGCGCGGATGGCTTCGACCTTGTCACCCATCATGCGGATGGTGTCGGCCTTGGGGCCGATGAAGATGAAGCCGGATTCTTCCACGCGTTCGGCGAAGTCGGCGTTCTCCGACAGGAAGCCGTAGCCCGGGTGGATGGCCTGGGCGTCGGTGACTTCCGCCGCCGCGATCAGGGCCGGGATGTTGAGGTAGCTCTGCGGCGACGGCGCCGGACCGATGCAGACCGACTCGTCGGCCATGGCCACGTGCTTGAGGTTGCGGTCGACCGTGGAGTGCACGGCCACCGTGCGGATGCCGAGGGTATGGCACGCGCGCAGGATGCGCAGCGCGATCTCCCCTCGGTTGGCGATGACGACTTTGTCGAGCATGGCGCGCCCCTCAGCCGATCACGAACAGCGGCTGGTCGAATTCCACCGGCTGGCCGTTCTCGCCGAGGATGGCAACGATGGTGCCGGAGGTGTCGGCTTCGATCGGGTTGAACATCTTCATCGCTTCGATGATGGCCAGGGTTTCGCCTTCCTTGACCTGCTGGCCCACGGTGACGAAGGCCGGCTTGTCCGGGGCGGACGAGGCGTAGAAGGTGCCGACCATCGGCGAGCGCAGCACGTGGCCTTCCGGCAGTGCCGGGCCCGGCTTGGCGCTGCCGCCGGTGGAGGCTTCGGTCGGCGACTGCATCGGCATCGCCTGCGGCGCCGGGGCGGCCGGAGCGGCATACACCGGCGCGGCGACCGGGGCGGCATAGCCGGCCACCGGGGCGCGCGACAGGCGCACCGACTCTTCGCCTTCCTTGATTTCGATTTCAGCCAGGTTCGACTCTTCCAGCAGGTCGATCAGCTTCTTGATTTTGCGGAGATCCATGGTGGCCTCTTTGCTCGTGATGTCAGTGTGGTGGAGAGTGCGGTTGCACTCGGTTCAAAGCAGTTCGTAGAACTCGCGCAGCTGCCGCGTACGGTCGCGCGTCTGGGTGATCAGGCATTGCATCTTCGCGGGGTTGCGCGAGGTGCCGTCTGCATTGAAGGCATACACCGCCTCGCAATCTGCATCGCGCAAGGTGATCCAGATGCGCTGGGCCTTCACCAGCTGCTGTTCGGCCGCCGCGCAGCGGCTGCAGCTGCCATCGGTTGCCTGCGCCTTCAGTTCGCCACGCGCCTGCGCGTAGACGGCGTTCAATGCGCTGTCGGCATCATCCAGGCGATCGGAATCGCACATGTCGCGCTCGTAGCCGCCGCTTGCCTGTGCGCAGTCGATGCCCGCGGCCGCGCGCTCGGCAGCGACACTGGCGCCGCACAGACCGGCCCACAGCAGGATGCCGGCAAGCACGCGCGGCGGCATCTTCACGCGCTGGCCGCCTGCACGCGCAGCAGCGCCGCGTCCATCGCGTAGCGGTAGCTGTCGGCACCGAAACCGCATACCACGCCCACTGCCTTGTCACTGAAGTAGCTGTGCTGGCGGAACGGCTCACGGGTATGCGGGTTGGACAGGTGGATCTCGATGAACGGCACCGCCACCGCCGCCAGCGCATCGCGCAGGGCGACCGAGGTGTGGGTGAAGGCGGCGGGGTTGATCAGGATGAAAGCGGTTCCGTCGCTGCGCGCAGCCTGCACGCGGTCCACCAGCACATGCTCGGCGTTGGACTGCAGCCGTTCCACGGTGTGTCCGGCGGCCGATGCCTGGGCAGCCAGGGCCTGGTCGATGTCGGCCAGCGTGGTGTGGCCGTAGACCTCCGGCTCGCGGGTGCCGAGCAGGTTGAGGTTGGGGCCGTGCAGGACCAGCAGCTTCGCCATGGGATCCGGAAGACGGGAAAGGGCGGCAGTCTGGCGGAACCGGCGGATGCTGTCCAGTTCGGCGAAGTTTGCAGCGTTTCAATCGTATGTTTGAAATCTGCCGGAGCGCTTGCGGCCGTATGGCGGGCGCTGGATCAAGGCGCGCTGAACGTGGTGCTGGACGGGGATGCGTGCACGTAGGCCGACGATGCCGGCATCCACGCCATGCGGGGAGGACGGGGTTCGGTGAGCAGCACACTGCGCCCCAACATGGAGCTCTCCGACACCCGGCCGCTCAGATCTCCAGCGGCACCGTCGGCACCACGTTCGGGAACACCTCTTCCAGCGGTTCCGGCTGCCCGGGCTTCGGCGCCGGCCAGTTGTAGGCATTGACCGGCTGCGCGCGGTTCACCCACAACGCGTAATGCAGATGGTCAGCGCGGCCATCGCCGGTATTGGGGTGGATCAGGATGGTCAGGCCCAGGCTGTTGAGCTGCAGCCAGGGCACCAGCACCGGCAGCAGGTCGTTGGTGAAGCCGAAATAGAACGACGGGGTGACGTGCGGCCCGCGTGGCTCAAGGTTCCAGTTGCCCAGCTCCACAGGGAAGCGCTCGGCGGCCCAGCGCCGCAGCAGCGCGGCCTTCTCGAAGCTGTCCTCGTCGAAGTAGATGTGGGCGTGGTAGCTCTTGATGGCGGTGTAGGCACGTGGCCGGGTGGGCAGCGTGGCCTCGCCGGGGCGCACGCTGGCCGGCCGCGGGGTAGGCTCGCTGGCCGTGGCCTGGCCCCAAGGGCTGCGGCCCTCGGGCGCTGGCGGAACGATGGCGCGGAAGCCGGGTCGCCCGGGTTCGGTGGTGTTCACGGCGTTGTCGCTGCGCGCGGCTGCGGTGGCAGCCGACGCGCTGGCCAGGCCGCCAGCGGCCAGCCCGGCCGACGCGATCAGGCGACGGCGCGCGGGTGAAAGCAGGTCGGCCCAATGGGCGTCATCGTCGCCGGCGTCGATCAGGGTCTGCGGGTCCGGGTGCATCTGGGGCTCCGTGGGGCACTGTGTGGCAGGCAAGCACGCTCGGGCAGCGTGCACGGTGGTGTCCAATAAGCAGCCGGCATCACCTCATGCACGCTGGCCCACGCCGTGATTGAGTGCCGCCGCAGCGTGGGCTAGGGTGCAGGTCTGCCGCCCGGGAACCCGCCATGACCCCGCTTGATGCCGACACCCAGCGCAAGCGCGCGCGTTTCCGCCAGCTGCATGCGCGCGGTTGTTTCGTGCTGCCCAATCCGTGGGACGTGGGCAGCGCCCGCTACCTGCAGCGGCAGGGCTTCCAGGCACTGGCCACGACCAGTGCCGGCTGCGCCTGGAGTGAAGGGCGGCCGGATGGGGCGGTTTCGCTGCAGGCCACACTGGAACATCTGCGGCTGATGGCGGCCGCGACACCGCTGCCGTTGAACGCCGATTTCGGTGATGGCTTCGGCGCCACGCCACAGGCAGTGGGCGAGGCGGTGGCGGCGGCCATCGACACCGGTATTGCGGCGCTGTCGATCGAGGACGCCAGCGGCGTGGCCGATGCGCCGCTGCGGCCGATCGGGCAGGCGGTCGAGCGACTGTGTGCGGCACGTGCGGCCATCGACCGCGCGGGGGGCGATGTGCTGCTGGTCGCGCGGGCCGAGAATTTCTTCGTTGGCGTGCCGGATCTGCAGGACACCCTGCAGCGCCTGCGCGCCTATGCCGAGGCCGGCGCCGATGTGCTGTATGCACCGGGCATCAGCACGCCCGAACAGATCAGCGCGGTGGTTGCCGCTGCGGGGGCGAAGCCGGTGAACCTGCTGGTCGGTGGACCGACACCGCTGAGCCTGCAGGACATCGCCGCACTCGGCGTGCGACGGGTCAGCCTGGGCGGTGCGCTGGCGCGAGCCGCGTGGGGTGGGCTGATGCAGGCCATCGAGCCGATCATGCAGGACGGTCGCTTCGATGGCCTGCAGCAGGCGGCTTCGGGCGCGGCGTTGAACGCGCTGTTCCGCTGACACATGCCCAGGCCTGCAATGGACCACCCCGGGCGTGGATGGACGCGCGCCTGCGACTACAGCGCTTCCATCCCGCCCCTGGGCAGCGTCACGCCCGGCTCCAGCGCCGGCAGCAGTTGCCGCAGCAGTGCCGGGTTGTCCAGCATCGCCGCGCCGTCCAGATAGCGCCATTGCGTTGTACCGACGCGTCTCACAGCAACCATGAATGACGTGCTGCGCATCGGCGCTTCGCGCACGCGCAGCAGTGACTGGCGCGGTACGAAGCAGACTTCCTCGTCACCGGCCGCATAGGTGCGGCCCGGCACGCCTGCCTCGTCGCTGATGATGCTGACGCCGGCCCTGCGCAGCGCCTTCACGGTGTCGCGGGTCGCCCGCGCATAGGCCTCGTCGCCACCGGCCAGCTGCTTCAGGCTGGGATGGGTACGCGCGATGATCAGCTCGGTATCGCCACGGGCGAAGGCGCCCATCATCGCCTGCACCTCCTTGCGCAATGCGGCCGAGTCTTCCGGACTGAGTTCACCGGCCAGCGCGGGCGTAACGTCCATTGCCATCGGCAGGGCCAGCAGAAGGGCAAGCAGATACCGGTGCATCGTCGGGCAGCTCAGTGGGAACCGCCGCACTATACGGTGGATGCGGAAACAGCGTCCCACGCATGGCGCTGGTATCCCGGGCGACACTACTTACTATTGGTAGTTAGTGAACTCCGGACATGCCCCATGCACACCCTCATCGTTACCGCCCACCCTGAACCCGGCGCGTTGACCCATGCCATCGCCAGGCGCATCGGCGAAGCCATCACCGCGTCGGATGCCGCCAACAGCGTGACCCACGCCGATCTGATGGCTGAAGGCTTCGATCCGCGCTTCAACATGCAGGACCAGGCGCTGTTCCGTGGCACCGGCGCGACTCCGGCTGACGTCGCCGCCGAGCAGGCGCGGCTGCAGGCTGCCGACACGCTGGTACTGGTCTATCCCCTGTACTGGTGGTCCTTCCCCGCGCTGCTGAAGGGCTGGATCGATCGTGTGTTCACCCAGGGCTGGGCCTACCAGGACGGCGCCGATGGCAAGGTGCAGAAAAAGCTGCAGCGGTTGGGCGTGCATCTGGTCGGCATCGGCGGGGCTGGCGCGGACATGATCGAACGGCGCGGCTACGGTGCGGCGATGAAGACCCAGATCGACATGGGCATCTTCGACTACTGCGGCGCGCGCGTGCTGTCGTCCGACCTGCTGCTGGACGCCGATTCCGGTGCAGCCGAAGCGCATCTGCAGACCGCGCTGGCGATCGGCCGTAAAATCGGTGCTCCGATGCGCTGACCGCCGTGCTCCACCGATGCCTGCCAACGCCGCTCCCACGCGCCGCCGATTGACCCGCGAGCAACGCGCCCGCCAGTTGCTGGACGTGGCCTGGGCGCTGGTCGGCGACGAAGGCACCGACGCATTGACGCTGGGGCGGCTGGCCGAGGCGGCCGGTGTGACCAAACCGGTGGCCTATGATCACTTCGTGACCCGCAACGGGCTGCTGGCCGCGCTCTACGATGACTATGACGGGCGGCAGACGGTGGTCTTCCACGAGCGTATCGGCCGTGCCAGGGCGCAGCTGGCCGATCGTGCAGCGGCCATCGCCTCCGGCTACATCGACTGCGTCCTCAGCCAGGGCAGTGAAGTGCAGGGCATCCTCGCTGCGCTGGTGGGCGCGCCGGAACTCCATGAAGTGCGTCGGCGCTACCAGCAGGACTTCATCGACAACTGCGACACCTGGCTGGGCCCGTTTGCGGCCGATGGCACGGTCCCCCTGGCCGGACGCTGGGCGATTCTCGGTGCGGCCGAAGCCCTGTCCGAAGCCGTGGCGGCAGGCGCGCTGGACAAGGCCGGCGCCGAGGCCGAGCTGCAGCGCTTGATCGTGGCGACGGTCAAGCGACGCTGATCCGCTCAGGCGTCGGCGGTGGTGTCGTCCAGCGCCGCAAACCCGGCGGCCAGCCGCTCGCGCACAAGGGCATCGCGTGCGTCGCGGCTTTCAGCGCCCAGCACCACGGTGATCAGGCGTACCGGCAGGTTCCGCCCGGGCACAGCCCGGCAGGCAGTGGCGGCCAGGCAGAAGCCTGCGGCCTGGGTGTAGCCGGTCTTCAATCCATCCACGCCGTCTTCGCCAAGCAGGGCGTTCTGGTTGCTGCGGCTGAAGCGGCCATGCGCGAACGTGCGCTGCGCGGTGATTGCCAGGATCTGCGGATGGTCATTCAGCAGGCAGGCGGCGAGTACCGCCATGTCGCGCGCGCTGGAGGCATGGTGCGGGGTGGTGATGCCGGACACGCTGGCGAACCGCGTGCTGCGCAGGCCAAGCTGGCGCGCGTGCCAGTTCATGCGACCCAGGAACGCAGGCTGTGATCCGTCCAGATGGCGTGCGATGGCCAGCGCCGCATCATTGCCGGAGACGATCATCAACCCTTCCAGCAGGCGCGCCAGCGTGACCGTTTCGCCGGGCACCAGGCCCATGCGTGTTTCATCATCGGCTACGGCATGCACATCCTCGGCGGCGATGGTGACCGCCTGGTCCCACGTGCCACCGTTCTCTTCGACGCATCCGTAAGCGGCGTAGGCGGTCATCAGCTTGGTCAGCGAGGCCGGTTGCCGCGCGATGTCCGCGTTGTGCTGGTGGACCACCGCGAAGGTTGCCGCGTCCAGGGTGATGGACGAGACCGGCAGGTGGGCAGGCGCAGGAGCAGGCATGGTGGCGGTGATGACAGCGACAGCCAGCAAGGATAGTCCGCAGCGGCTGCATGAAGCCGTACTGCCAAAGCCCTGCGGCGCCCACCGCAACGCCCGGTTGCGCCCGGGCTGCAGTGGAGGCAGCCTGCGCACATGCAGCCGCATATCCGCATCGACGGTCGTGTCTTCGCCTACGTCTTCCCCTGTGCGTGGGAGGACTACGCGAAGATCGGCTTTTCACGCGATCCGCTCGGGCGCATCAGCGCATTGCACCGGCGCTGGTTCGAGTTCTTCGACCTTGATGCCGGTACGCTGGTGGAAGCGGAGAGCGAGCGCGATGCGCGTGATCTGGAGCTGCAGCTGCGTTCGCCGTTCAAGGCGCACCGCGCGCCGGCGCCGATGACGGTCCAGGACAAGGCCGGAGGTCGCACCGAATGGGTGCGTGGTGCCAACCAGGCGTTGTCGCTCGCGGTTGATGCGTTGGGCGCACAGGGCTATCGCTGTTTCCAGCTCAAGGCTTGGCTGCAGGCCGCCCAGCGCCTGCGCATGGACCGGCTGCACGACTGGGCGGCGGTGCAGCTTCCGGAAGAGGATGGCCTGCGCATGCCCGGTGGCCCCGGCGAGCGCGTGCTGCGTGACACCCTCGACGGTTGCCGGGCGCTGGATATCGACCCAATGCCATGGCTGCCTGAACACGTCCAGCGTTGGTATGCAGGTTGAGCCGTGTTCAACGGCCACGCGGTTGCTGAACCGGCGCGGCCGGTTGCGGCGCACCCGTGGGGGAGCCGGTGGACGGGCAGGCCAGCTGCCGGGCCAGTTCGGCGTTGGCCACGTGGCCCTGCAGGAACAACAGGCTGCCGTAGATGTTCATGAGCGTCCCTCCACTTGAGTGGATTGCACGATACGGGCAGCATTGACCGGGAAAAAGCGACATTTCCGCAAGCATGCCTTGAGAGGAATTCAAGCCTGATGTCCCGTCCGCCCCTTCACGCCCTGCAGGGTTTCGTGGCCGCCGCGCGGCTGGGCAACCTGTCACGCGCAGCGGCGTCGATGAACCTGACCGTCAGTGCGCTCAGCCATCAGATGCGCCAGCTGGAAGAGCGGCTGGGGCAGCCACTGCTGGTCCGCCAGCCACGCGGCGTCACCCTCACCCTGGAAGGGCAGCGCCTGCTCGACCAGGTCGGCCCGCATCTGGATGCGATCAACGAGGCCTTCCAGCCCTATGCCGCACGCGCCGAGCACGTGCTGACGATCAGCGCGGTACCGTCGATGGCGTCGGCGTGGCTGGTGCCGCGCTTGGGGCACTTCGTTGCCGAGCATCCACAGATCGAGATCAACCTGCAGTCGAGTGAACGCCTGATTGACTTCGAGCGACAGCGCCAGTTCGACGCCGCGCTGCGGCTGGGCAGCGGGCAGTGGCCGGGCCTGGTGGTGGAGCCGCTGTTCGACGAGTGGCTGCTGCCGATGGCCAGCCCGGCGCTGATCGAACGCATGGGAGGGATCGACCGCGTGCCGCTGAACCAGTGGCCGCTGCTGGGGGATCCCGATGGCGCGTGGGGCGCCTGGTTCGCGCTGAGTGGGCAGAACCCGCCGCCGCGCTTCGTGGCGGTGCTGGATGATTCGGAGGCGCATCACCGTGCGGCGCTGGACGGGGTGGGCGTAGCGCTGGGACGGGTGACGCGGGCGCGCCTGCTGCTGGATTCGGGCCAACTGGTGGCGCTGTCCAGCCTGCGACTGAAAACCGCCTGGCCGCATTGGCTGGTCTACCCGCAGCGCTCGGCCCGCCATCGCGGCTTCCTGGCCTTCCGCGACTGGCTGCACGCTCAGGCGGCCGAGCACGTCCGGCACATGGCAGACGCGCATTTATAGCGTCGAGCCATGCTCGACTGCGTGTGTCCCGCGGTCACCGTACCAACGTAACCGCCTGCCCGGCACGGGCGAAGGCTTCGCCCAGCAACGAGCCTGCCTTGATCGCCTCCACTTCCTCGAACAGCGCCTGCAATGCATCGGCCGGGCGCGAGGCCGGCGCCGCGACCGCCTGCTGGATCACGGTGAAACGGTCGGCCAGCACGCGGTGGCCGGGATGCGCCTGCGCCCAGGCGGCCAGCGGCTGGCGCACGCCGGCGGCGGCATCCAGGCGCTGCAGATCGAACAGGGTGATGGCAGCGGCCGACGTCTCGGCCCGCTCGATCATGGCGTGGCGCAGTTCGCGGCTGAGGAACAGGTCGTAGGCGGCGCCACGACCGACCGCGATGCGCAGGCCATCGCGGTCCAGGTCGGCCACCTGCTGCGCAGGGCTGTCCTCGCGCACCAGGTAGGTGCCTTCGATCTCCACATAGGGGGCGCTGAAGGCGATGCGGTCGGCGCGCGCCGGATCGATGGCCAGGAAGGCCAGGTCCCAGGCATCCTTGCTGGCTGCAGCGACCACCGCGGCCGCGGCGTCGTAGCAGGTGAAGCGTGCCTGCACGCCTATGCGCTGCGCCAATGCCGTGGCCAGTTCCAGTGACGGCCCGCGCGGTGAGCGCGCGTCCCCCTGCGCCAGTACTGGATTGCCCAGGTTGATGGCCACGCGCAGGAAGCCCAGCGGTGCCAGCGCACCACGATGATCGGCCAGGGACATGCAGGACTCCGCGGGGAAAGGGCGGTCCAGCATGCCAGTACGGACCTGCAAGGCAGTGTCAGCATCCGGTTATCCTGCGGACATGAACCCCATCCTGCACGTCGAGATACCGGTCACTGACCTGGGCCGGGCCATCACGTTCTACCAGCACTGGCTGCAGGTGGCGGTGGACGAACCGATCCTGCTGCACGACTGCAGGATGGCCTACCTGCCGTTTGCCGATGAGGCCACCGGTGCCAGCATGGCGCTGGTGCGGGGGCCGACTATCTGCCCTCCGTCCACGGTGCGCGCATCTACATCGGGGTTGATGACCTGGATGCCAGCCTCGAGCGTGCGCTGCAGGCCGGGGCCGAGCTGCGCTTCGGCCCGGCCGATGCCGGTGACTGGCGCGTGGCCGAGATCGCCGACAGCGAAGGCAATCGCATTGCGCTGCAGGCGCGCGTGATTCTGTAGGGCCGAGCCCATGCTCGGCTGAGCTGGAGCGGCTGGGCCAACAGCAGCCGAGCATGGGCTCGGCTCTACAAGGGCGCGGCGCGTGAGCGCTGCAGCCAGTCGTTGATCGCCGGGTCCAGCCGTGGGTCGTCCGGCAGCTGCATGCCGAAGCGCTGCTGCAACACCTCGCGCACGTCGCCCACATCGCGCAGCGGCCGCTTGTCCGGTGCCTGGCCGGGACGGTACTCGGTGTAGTTGCCACTGCCGATGGTGCGTCGCCAGTCCGGCCCGGTCAGGGATGCGCGCAGCTGGCCGGGGAAACTGGAATCGGGATGGGTGCACACGTACCAGTTGCCCACGACGTTGTCGATCGGTGCCGGCGCGTGCAGGTCGAAGCGATACATTGCCCGCCAGCCATCGCCGGACTCGGCGGACAGCACGAAATCCCCCTCGCCGGGCAGGCGCTGCAACAGGAAGCGCTCGTGGGGCGTGGCCTGCGGCTGCGGATCATGCAGCCGCAGCGGCACGGTCGGGGTCAGGCTGCCGAAACCGGCATCCACCAGCCAGTCATCGCCGTCCACCTGCACGCGCAGCAGCAGGTGGGTGCGTGCGGTCAGTTCGCCGTCCTGGGCGGCCAGCAGCACGCGCGCGCTCAACGGCTGTGCATCGAAGCCCAGCGCCTGCAGCAGTGCCAGCAGGCCGCCGTTGAGTTCGAAGCAGTAGCCGCCACGACGGTCGTCGAGCAGCTTGCGCTGCACGCTGTCCAGGTCGATCGGTACTGCATCGCGCAGCAGGCAGCTGAGGGTTTCGAACGGAAGCAGTGCGTTGTGGCGCTGCTGCAGCAGGGTCAGGCCCGCCAGCGTCAGCGGTGGCGGTGCATCCAGCTTCAGGCGTTGCAGGTAGCGGGGGACATCGAGCGTCGTCATGCGCGCGCCGGGCGGGGGAGGGAGATCTACTGTGCTCTCCCAACCGGGGTTGAGGTCAAGCATTGCGCGGGTGTCATCCCCCCGTCGCCTGTGCCGGGTACAAAGGCCGCGTCCGCCAGCAATCGGTGGGAGTGAACCAGGAGCGCCCTAAAGTTGCGCCATTTCCCGCCGATACAGGTGCGTCCTTCCGCCTGGAGCCTGTCATGTCGGCCGTCGTCCCCCACCTCCGGTCCCTGCGCATGCGGCTTGCCGCACTGCGCTCGGCGTCCCCCGGCCTGCTGCTGTGGCTGCAGCCGCATCGGCTCAGTGTGGCCAGCAAGCTCAAGGCGACCCTGTGGGTCTGTGGGCTGGGCCTGATCGCGATCGCCGCCGTCTACGCCTGGACCGGCCATGCCAGCACGCAGGCGGCGCGCAGCCAGGCCAGCTACCAGCACGGCAGCGATCTGGCCGCGAGCGTGGCCACGCAGGTGGCCGAGGCGCGTCGTCTGCAGACCCAGTATGCACGTAGTTTCGACGATGCCGACCGCGCGCAGCTGCTGGCGACGCAGAAGGCGCTCCAGGCCGATCTTCAGGCGCTGCGCGCGATGCCGATGGATCCCGGCCGGCGCGAGGCGCTGCAGGCACTGACCGAAGCCGCCGGCGCGTTCTCGCAGGGTGTGGCCGCCCTGTTCGAACGCGTCGATGAGATGGGTCGTGGCGATGCCGGCCTCGCCGCGCAATTGCAGCAGGCCGCCGACGCCCTGCAGGCGCAGGTGGATGCGTTGCAGCGGCCTTCGTTGGCGTTGTCCCTGCAGAAGATGCGCCGCCAGGAGGCACTGCTGCTGCTCGATGGCGACTCCACCCATGCCGACCGTGCGAGCGAAGAAAAGCTGCCGTTCGATCTCGCACTGGTGGGCCTGCCGACCGATGCGCAGGATGCCCTTCGTAACGGCATGGAGGCCTATCAGGCCGCATTGCTGGGCTATACCGCCGCCCGCGTGGGCCTGGATGTAGAGGCGCAATCGCTGCTGGATACCGCCGCCGGCGTGGCGCCGGCGCTGGCCGCCTTCCAGCAGGCCCAGGTGGCGGCGCTGGCCAAGGCACAGGCGCGCCAGCAGGCCGGCGCACGCACCATGAGCGTGCTGTTCGCGGTGACCCTGCTGCTGGTCGCCGGTGTGTTGATCACCAGCCTGGTGCTGGTGCGGCGTGCGGTGCGCCAGCCGATCCAGGACACCCTGCGCTTCGCCAGCGACATCGCCGACGACCGACTCGACACCACCCTGCGCGTCTACAACGCCAACGATGAAATCGGCCAGCTGGCGCAGCGCCTGGTCGACATGCAGCAGCGCCTGCGCGCGCGCATCGAGACCGAGCGTGCCGTGGCGCGCGGCAACACCCGTGTGCGGCAGGCATTGGACAGTGCGCAGACCGGGCTGATGGTGATCGATGCCGAGGGCCAGGTGGCCTACGTCAATCCGGCACTGCTGCAGCAACTCGAGCGCGAGGCCGAAGATCTGGTGGGCAGCGATGCCGTGCGCCTGCATCCGGCGCTGGCCAGCCTGGCCGGCGCGCGCCAGCGCGAGGAGCGCGAGATCGGCCATGCCGGCGTGCGCTACCAGCTGATTGCCAACCCCATCATCGACGAAGGGCAGTTCCTCGGCGTAGCGGTGGAATGGCGCAGTCGTGCGCTGGAGACGCTGCTGGAAACCGAGGTCGCTGCCCTGGTCGATGCTGCAGCACGCGGCGACCTGCATGGCCGTATCGTGCTGGAGGGCAAGCAGGGCTTCGTGCGCACCTTGTCGACCAGCATCAACCGCCTGCTGGCCACCTTTGAAACCAACCTTGGTGACCTGCAGGCACTGCTGGCTGCGCTGGCCCGCGGCGACCTCAGCGTGCGCATGGAGGGGGACCTGCAGGGCGTGTTCGCGCGCATGCGCGACGATGCCAATGCCACCGTCGCGCAGCTGGGCCGCATCGTCACCCGCATCCAGCAGGCCACCTCCAGCCTGGATACCGGCGTTGGCGAGATCGTCGCCGGCCATCACGATCTGTCGCGGCGCACCGAGCAGCAGGCCGCCAACCTGGAAGAGACCGCGGCGTCGATGCAGGAGCTGACCGATACCGTCGGCCGCAACGCCGATGCCGCAGGCCGCGCCGATGCACTGGTGCAGGGCGCGGCGGCGGTGGCCCAGCGGGGTGGCGAGGCGGTCGGCCAGGTGGTCGCGACCATGCATGGCATCAGCGAAGCCTCGCGACGGATCGGCGACATCACCCAGTTGATCGACGGCATCGCCTTCCAGACCAACATCCTTGCCCTCAATGCGGCGGTGGAAGCGGCGCGTGCCGGCGAGCAGGGCCGCAGCTTCGCCGTGGTGGCCGCCGAAGTGCGCCTGCTGGCGCAGCGCAGTGCCGAGGCGGCCAAGCAGATCAAGGGGCTGATCGAGGATTCGGTGGCGCGTGTCGGCCAGGGCAACCAGCAGGCCGCGCAGGCCGGCACCACGATGGGCGAGATCGTCGGCAGCGTGCAGCAGCTGGCCGAGCTGCTGGCAGGTATCCGCAGTGCGTCGCAGGACCAGCATGCGGGCATCGCTCAGGTGAACCAGACCATCGTGCAGATGGAAGCCAGCACCCAGCGCAACGCCAGCCTGGTGGAAGAGGCGGGGGCCTCGACTGCGCAGATGCAGGCGCAGGTGCGTGCCTTGGCAGAAGCCGTGGGCGCGTTCCGCTTGCAGTCGATGCCGCAGGCGCGCGCGGCGGCCTAGTCAGCCGAGCGTGGGCTCGGCGCTACATCGGCTGCACGAACACTGTAGAGCCGAGCCCATGCTCGGCTCACACCAGCGTTCGGCGGCAGGAATCAATACACGTCGCGGCGGTAGCGCCCGTTTTCCAGCAGCGTTTCCACCGCTTCATCACCCAGCGCGGTTCGCAGCACCTGGTCCACACCTTCGGCCATGCCCTGCAACGACCCACAGACATGGATCACCGCACCACGCTGCATCCAGTCGCGCAGCGCATCGACGGCCGCACGCAGGCGATCCTGCACGTAACCACCCTCGCCATCGCGCGAGAACGCCAGGTCCACCCGCGTGAGATGGCCATTGGCCTGCCAGGCTTCGATCTGGTCGGCGAACAGGAAGTCGTGTGCGCGCTGGCGTTCACCGAACAGCAGCCAGTGCCCGTGCTCGCCTGCGTGGGCAGCTTCGCGCAACAGGCTGCGCAGCCCGGCGATGCCGGTGCCGTTGCCGATCAGCACCATCGGCGCGCCGCTGACGCGATGGAATCCGGGGTTGCGATGCACGCGGGCGACGATGCCGGCACCGATCGGTGCATGCAACGACAGCCAGCCCGAGCCCAACCCGGCGCGACCGGAGGCGTCATGCACCAGCCGCACCACCAGCTCCACCACGCCATCATCCGTGCAGGAGGCGATCGAATACTCGCGGCTGGGCAGCAGCGGCAGCCCGGCAAGCCACAGGCAGGCATCCTGCACCGCCAGCGCGGCATCGGCCTCGGGCAGCTCGCGTTCACTGGCCAGCGCCAGCAGCGTGCGCGGATGGCCATCGACCAGCAGGGGCTGCAGCGGATCCAGACCGTGGCCCTTCAGCACGGCACCGGCATGCCGCGCGTTGTGGCGGGGTGCGATGTGCAGGATGTCACCCGCCTGCCACTGCACGTCGGCCGGTGCGGCAAGACGGATACGCCAGATGGCTCCGCCGACGCTGCCCGGGTTGAGGTGGTCGCGGCCGAGCAGGCGCCACTCATGCATCTGCGTAGCCGCAGGCAGCACGCTGTCATCGGTGACGATGCCGGTGAGCGTACCCAGCTGCTGCTGCCATTGGCGCAATGCCGGCACCGAAGCGGCATCGACATCGATGCGCTCGAACAGCGGGCGCGCGCCGTTGCCGATCAGCCAGCCATCGAACTGGCGGCCGAAGCCGCAGTAATGCGGGTACTGGCGGTCGCCCAGCGCGAGCAGGCCGAACTGCAGGCGCGACAGGTCCAGGCGTTGTGCGAGCAGCAGCCGCGCCGCGCGGCGCGTGGCATCCGGTGGCTCGCCGTCGCCGAACGTGCTCAGCACGAGCAGCGCCTGGGAGGTGGTCTGCAGCGTCGCGGCATCGACGCGGGCCAGCGACTGCACCTGCACCGCATGACCGGACGCCTGCAGCTGCGCGGCCGCACGCCACGCCAGTTGTTCGCCCAGTCCGCTCTGGCTGGCATGCACCACCAGCCACGGCGGACCACGGCCATCGGTGGTCGTGGCCGGCAGCGCGCGGCGCAGCCCTCGCGGTGCACGCTGGCTGCGGCGGCGGTCCAGGTACAGCATCCAGCCGGTGATGAAGAACAGGCTCATGCCCAGGCTGCTGAGCATCACCACCACGCGCCCGGGCACACCGAAGTAGCTGCCCGAATGCAGCGCGAACACGCTGGTGGCCAGCTGTCCGCCCGCGCCCTGGCGTGCGTACGGGCGGGCATCGAGAACCGCGCCGCTGGCCGGATCGAGCTGCAGCAGGTCATGCGCACGGTCGTGGTGGCCGCCGCGCTGCGACGGATCACCGGCCATCACCCGCACGTTCAGCGCCTGCCCCGGCTTCTCCGGCAGGCGCAGGTCGATGAAGCCGGTGCGCACGCCGGGTAGCGCGTACAGCGTGGCCTCGATGCGATGGACGTCCAGTGCCGCGTCGGCGGCAACCGTGTGCTTTGCCGCCGGCGCCACACCGAGCAGCGTGTTGGCCGCGTTGCGGTACCAGTCGAACGACCACCACAGGCCGGTCAGCGCACTCATCAGGTAGATCAGCAGCACCCAGGTGCCGACCACCGAGTGCAGGCTCCACAGGAAGCCTCGGCCGCTGCGCGTCCACTCCACCGCCAGCCAGCTGCGCCAGTGCCACCAGCGTCGTGGCCAGCGCAGGTAGAGACCGGACAGGGTGAAGAACAGCAGCGCGATTGCACAGCTGCCGGTGATCCACTTGCCGCGCTCACCGGCAGCGAGGTGGCGATGCAGGTCCTCGACGACGTCGAAGAATGCCTGCCCGCGCAGGGCGCTGAAGCGCTCGCCGCTGTACGGATCGAAGTACACCCAGTGTTCCTTGCCGCCGGCAAAGCGCGCGACCGACGGCCGCTGTCCGGTGGCATCCACGCGCAGGCGTTGCAGGGGACGCTCGCTGCCAGCCTGCAGCAACGGCACCAGTTCGCTGAGTGCAAGGGGATGCTGGCCGTCCGCATGGTGCTCGGCGATCTCAGCGAAGCCAGGATTGGCCGCGCGCAGCAGCTCGTCCTCGAAGGACAGCATGGCGCCGCTGAGGCCCATCAGGGCCAGGACGGCACCGGCGGTAATGCCCAGCAGCCAATGCAGTTGGAACAGGACGTTCTTGAACATCGAAGGAGAGGGGCCCGGGAGGCTGCCGCCCGCATCCTGCGCAACAGCAAATGAGAATTAGTCGCGGAATTCTCCGTGGCGCCCTGCCTGCGGTCAAGCAGGGGTTGCCGGCCGGGCTGCGCCCGGCACCCGCGGTAGTGCCGGCCGCTGGCCGGCAACCTCAGAAGCAACAGCCGAAGCAACAGCGGGTTTCCTGTGAGGAAGCGGGGCGGGTCCGGTTGCGGGGGACGGCGCAAGTACGTCCCTGTAGCCTTGGCCGCGGCATCCATGCCGCGGACACCCCCTCAACCGGACCCACCCCGCCTTCGACAGTTCCTGCGATCTGTCGGAACGACGTTCTGCTTTGGTGGGTGCCGACCGTTGGTCGGCACGGGGTCTGATTCCGTTCTGAATATCGATATCTGACAGATGTCGACCAAGGTCGACACCTACCAACAGCCGCCGGAATCTGTCGAAGGTGGGGCGGTGTGGCTGTGCAGGACCGTTGGCGCCATGGATGGCGCCATCGAGCCCCCACGGACGGGTTTACGGCGTGTCCTGCACAGCCACAGCGCCCCGCCATCCCACGGAAAGCCCGCTTTGGCTGTTGCCGTTGCATTGAGCAGGGTGCAGGGCTCCAAGCCCTGCAAAAAACACCCTCACTTCACCCAGCCGTCGATCTCGCCGTGGGCGAACGGCCCCAGCTTTGCCTTCACCCGCCGCCCCTGTGCATCGAACAGCACGCTGTAGGGCAGCAGGCCCTGCGTATTGCCCAGTTGCACGCTGGCATCGCCTGGCCCCGGCGTCTCGACCACGATCGGGTAGTCCACCGGTACCCGCAGCAGGAAAGCGCGCACGTCGTCCGGGGCATCCAGCGCAATGCCCAGCACCTGCACACCGTTGTCGCCCTGGGCTTCGGCGAAGCGGGCCAGTTCGGGCATCTCTTCCACGCAGGGCGCACACCAGCTGGCCCAGACATTGATCAGCAGCGGCCGGCCGGCGAAGCGGGCGCGCAGGTCCAGCGGTTGTTCCGCCACGTCCGGCAGGATCAGCGCCGGCAAGGGATCACCCACCTGCAGGGCAGGCTTCACGGCCGTCGCTGTGGAAGCCGTCGTTGGCGCGGCCGGTGCAGACGGGCCGGGTGAGAATCGATGCCCGGCCCACAGGCCGAGGCCGGCGGCCAGCACCGCTGTCCACAGCAGCGCTGGCCGTTGCCACTTCATCGTGCGGTGCGCAGCAGCGCTTCCTCGACCACCGCCTGGGTCAACAGGGTCGGCAGCACGGTCGGCGGCGCCCCCGGGCCGTACACCACGTACAGCGGCACGCCCACGGCCTTGTGCTCTTCAAGGAACGTGGTGATCTGCGGGTCGACGTTGGTGTAGTCACCGCGCATGTACACCGCGTTGGTGCGCATGAGCAGTTCCTTGAACTCCGGCCGCGACAGCACGGCACGTTCATTGGCCTTGCAGCTCACGCACCAGTCGGCAGTCATGTTGACGAACACCACGCGGTTGTCCGCACGCAGGCGGTCCAGCAACTGCGGCGAATACTCGACCACGTTCTCGCTGGCGGCCTGTGCGGCCCGCGCCGGTGGTGCCAGCTGGGTCACGCCCCAGGCAGGAACCAGCGCGCCGATCGCCAGCAGCACGCCGAGCAGGGTCACCGCACGCGAGCCGGTCCAGCGATTGCGCTCGAACAGCCACAGGCCGAAGGCGAACAGCAGCAGGCCACCCAGCACCAGTGCCATGCCGTCCACGCCGCGCTGTTTGCCCAGCACCCACAGCAGCCACAGCGCGGTGGCATACATCGGGAAGGCCAGCACGTGCTTGAGCGTTTCCATCCACGGGCCGGGCTTGGGCAGGCGGCGTGCCAGCGCTGGCACGAAGCCGATCAGCAGGAACGGCAGCGCAAGGCCCAGGCCGAGGAACAGGAATACGGTCATCGCCTTCAGCGGCGGGGCAATGAACGCGTAGGCGATCGCCCCGCCCATGAACGGGCCGACGCAGGCGCTGCCGACCAGGCAGGCCAACGCACCGGTGAAGAAATCGCCGGCCGGCCCGCTGCGGCTGGCCAGCGACTGGCCGAGGTTGCCGATGCCACCGCCGAGGGTAAACACGCCGGACAGGCTCAGGCCCACCGCGAACATGATGTAGGCCAGCGCCGCCACCACGCCCGGGTGCTGCAGCTGGAAGCCGATGCCGACGGCGTTGCCGATCGCGCGCAGGCCCACCATCAGCGCGCCGATCACCGCGAACGCGACCAGCACGCCCAGCGTGTACCAGAGGGCATGGCTGCGTGCCCGCTCAGGGCTTTCGCCACTCTGCGCCAGGCTCAGCACCTTCAGCGACAGGATCGGCAGCACGCAGGGCATCAGGTTCAGCACCAGGCCACCGGCCAGCGCCAGCAGCAGCACCCACACGAACGAACGGTCCGGGTTCGGGGTTGTCGCCGGTGGGCGCGTGCGCAGTGCGTTGCCATCGCGCGCGTCGGCGGCGAACTCATTGCGCGCACCCTCACTGCCGCTGGCGGCGGGAGTGGCAATGCCGTCGTTGGGGACGGTCGGCAGCAGGCGCAACGGTGCGCCGTTGGCGGATTCACGTGGCACGCCGGCGGCGGGCAGCGGGCTGATCACCTCGTTGCGCGCTGGCGCCTGGTCAATGCTGGCGGACAGCTTGCCAGCGGGAATCGACAGCTTCACCCGGCGGGTCATCGGCGGGTAGCAGATGCCATCGGTCTGGCAGCCCTGGAAGGTCACCACCAGGGTGCTGTCGACGGCATCAGTGACAGTGCGGCGCAGCGGCAGCGGCACTTCCACCTGGTTGAAGTAGACCGAGACATCGCCGAAGTGCTCGTCGCGATGCGATTGCGCGGCTGGCCAGCGCGGCTTGCCGGCCAGCACGCCGGCGCTGCCTTCCAGCTTCAGCGAGGTGCGGTCGCGATACAGGTAATAGCCGGGCGCTGGGCTGAAGCGCAGCAGCAGGGTGTTGCCGTCACTGGCGATGGCATCGAAGCCGAACGCCTGTTCCGACGGCAGCGGCAGGGCCTGGCTGTTGTTGGCCGCGCCCGGCAGGCGCAGGCCACCGCTGTTGCCGGCACCGGCCAGCGGGTTGTTGAACGGGCTGGCCGCACCGGCACGCGCGGCAGGCACCGCCGCCGCCGCACCGGCGCCCGGCAGGGTGACCTGCACCACGCGCTTCTGCGGCGGGTAGCAGACACCGGCATCGGCGCAGCCCTGGTAACGCACTTCCAGGCTGATGGTGCCGGCAGCCTCGGACGGAGTGCCGGGCAGGGTGGCCTGCAGGCGCTCGCGATAGGTCTCGACTTCGCCGAAGAAATCGTCGTGGTGCTTGTCGCCCTTGGGCATCTGCAGCGCGCCGGCATTGAAGGCCGGGTCGGCCTTGACGCTGGTGCGGTGGCGATATAGGTAATAGCCCGGTGCGATCTTGAACTGCAGTTGCACCTGGCCCCGTTCGGGGGCACTGGCGGTCAGCGCGAACGCCTGGTCCACCGGCAGCAGGTCCTTCTCATCCAGCGCGAAGGCCGGCAGCGAGAGCCACAACAGGGCGCACAAGGCGGCGCCGCGCGCAAACAGAGTCTTCAATCAGTGTCCTCCCGGGTCTGTGCCCGGATCCAGTCCAGATACGCCGGCAGGCCGGCCCGGGTTTCGACCGCGATGCACTCCGGGAGTTCATACGGATGCAGTGCGACGATCCGGGCAATTGCGTCATCGACGCGGCTCGCGGTGGTTTTCACCAGCAGCTGCAGTTCGGCGTCGGTGGTCACCTCCCCCTGCCAGCGGTAGGTCGACTGCGCGCCATCGAGGCGGGTCACGCATGCCGCCAGGCGCTCGCCGACCAGCGCGTGCGCGATGCGCTCGGCACTGGCCCGGTCCGGGCAGGTGGTCAACAGCAGCAGGACGGGATCGACGGTCGACATGACCGCCGAGTATAGGGCCGCCGCCGGGTCAGGGCCCGGCGGCGGCAGTGGACCGCTGCGTTGCGCGGTCAGTTGGCCAGCTGGCAGGTGGCCGGCTTGGCCGAGGTGAACAGGGCCGGGGTTGCCCACTCGGGGTGGTCGATGAACGGGTTGCGGTTGCCCTGGAAGCTGTAGATCACGTCATTGCGCGCACGCTCGGCATCATCCGGCGGATCGGACAGGTGCCAGTCGATCAGCGTGGACAGCAGGCCCATGTAGGCCGGCGAACTGCTGGTCTTGACGATTTTGCTGCGGTCGTCGGTCAGCTCCAGGTCCGGCTCGGACTGGCCGGTGGCCGCATCCTTGCCGCCCTCGTAACGGATCGCCATGTACATCACCGCACGCGCCATGTCGCCCTTGCGCTTGCCCCACACCTCGAAGGTGCCGGTGTTGCCGTCCGGCGTGCGCACCCAGTTGGAGTTGCCCGGATAGCCGCCGCTGCCGCCGCCCTGGCCGTTGTTGGCCTCGGTGGCGCGCTCGCCGCAGTTGGCGTCGCACTTGCCGAACGGCTTGTTGCCGCGGTCGGCGTTCCACTGCGCGTCGGTCAGGTACAGCATGTGGGTGTCGGTATACGGCGCGTACGGCAAGCCCTTGTCACCGGTGGTGGTGGCAAAGCCCAGCGAGTTCGGCCAGGTGTGCTCGCGGTTGTACTTCAGGCCACTGCCACTGCCGGCGCGATCGGTCACCTTGGCGTAGCTGTGGTTGCGATATGCATCGAGGATCCTGCCGGAATTGTTCGGATCCTCGTCGGCGATTTCCAGAATGGTCCAGGTACTGGTGCCCGAGCCGCTGTAAGGGTAGGCGGTGTGGCCCTTGATGGTGGCATGCAGCGAGCAGCGCAGCTGGCTGGGGCTGCTGGTGTTGACCTTGGAGTAGTAGCCGGCCGGCACGCCCGGGTTGCCCGGGTCCGGATTGCCGCCGGTGCTGGCCACGGTGAAGGCGATGCGGCTGTCGGCGGCCGGGTGCGCGCCCTGCAGGTCGGTGATGCGCGCGGCGCGGATGTCGAAGCGGCAGGCCTCACCGGCCACCAGCGCAGTGTTGGTGGACAGCTTCACGCTGCGGCCGCTGGCCGGGAAGGTCAACGGCACGCTGCCGGAGGTGCCGCAGCTCAGGGCGAAGGCGCCACTGGCTAGGTTCACCGTCTCGCTGAACACCACTTCCAGGTCGGCGGCGGCCGGGAAGGTGCTGCTGCCCTGCGCCGGGGTGGTGGTGGAGACCGACGGCGGTGTGTTCGGGCCCGGGGTTCCGCCGCCACTGAAGGTCTGGCCGTTGTTGCAGCTGCCGAAGGTCTGCCTGGCCGACTCGGCCCAGGTGAAGTGGGTGTACTGGCTGCCGCTGCCGGTCAGCTGCAGCGAGGTGCCCGCGGCCGTGCTGTTGGTCTCGGCCACCGGGATGTTCTGGCTGGTCATGCCGGCGGCAGGGCCACCGGAGGCGGTGATGGCGCCCTCGTAGCTGAGGAACTGGACCACCTTGCCGCTGGCATCGACCAGGGCGATGCCGTCGTTGGGGCCGTTCTGGATGCCGTTGGTCGGGTAGTTGACCACGGCGATGGTCGCGCTGCCGCAGCCGGCGGCGGTGCCGGCCGGGACCGGGTTGTTGGCGTAGACCGCGGCCGCCGAAGGATTGCTGCCGTTGTAGAGGTAGAGGCGGTAGCCGGACAGGTCCTCGCCGGCGGTGGCGACCACTTCGATGGCTTCGCCGACGTCACCGGCGGCGGTGCTGTCGTCGTAGTGCAGTTCGTTGATGAAAACCTCGGCCTGGGCCGGCGCGGCGGCCAGTGCCAGCAGGCAGGCGGCGGCAAGCGGGGACAGCAATCGCATCGACTACTCCTTGTGATTGGGAATGCCTGACCGAGCCTAAGGCCGATCCGGTGACACTTTGTCGTAAATGAACGTCAGATATCTGACAGTGCGACGCTTGTCACCGAAATTGTCCAAGACCGACGCCTTGGCCGAGGCGCGCGGGCGGAAAAATTTTTTCATTCCGCCCTTGAAAGGGGGCGCCGGGGCTCCATCTCTGCCCTGCTCCCGACGTTGTCGGGTTTCTTCACGTGCGGTTCTGGCACTCGCTTGGGGTGAGTGCTAACATCGCCGGACTTTTTTAGACCAATCAATCACTTAAGAGGTCTCCTATGAGCATCAAGCCGCTGCACGACCGCGTTGTGGTCAAGCCGATCGAAGCCGACGAAATCTCCGCCGGTGGCATCGTCATCCCCGACTCGGCCAAGGAAAAGTCCACCAAGGGTGAGGTCGTGGCCGTCGGCCCCGGCAAGCCGCTGGACAACGGCAACGTGCGCGCGCCGTCGCTGAAGGTCGGCGACAAGGTCATCTACGGCCAGTACGCCGGCAGCTCGTACAAGAGCGAAGGCGTCGAATACAAGGTCCTGCGCGAAGACGACGTGCTCGCCGTCATCGGCTGAGCCCCGGCGCGACCTGTTTCAACCTGATCCCAAACTCCCAGCCGCCGGGCATCGTCCGGCGCTACCAATGAGGTAAATGCAATGGCTGCCAAGGATATTCGTTTCGGTGAAGACGCCCGTTCGCGCATGGTGCGCGGCGTCAACGTTCTCGCCAATGCCGTCAAGGCCACCCTGGGCCCGAAGGGCCGCAACGTCGTGCTGGAAAAGAGCTTCGGCGCGCCGACCATCACCAAGGACGGCGTCTCCGTCGCCAAGGAGATCGAACTGGCTGACAAGTTCGAGAACATGGGCGCGCAGATGGTGAAGGAAGTTGCTTCGCGCACCAACGACGATGCCGGCGACGGCACCACCACCGCCACCGTGCTGGCCCAGGCCCTGATCCGCGAAGGCGCCAAGGCCGTTGCCGCCGGCATGAACCCGATGGACCTCAAGCGCGGTATCGACAAGGCCGTCTCGGCCGCCGTCGCCGAGCTGAAGAACATCTCCAAGCCGACCGCCGACGACAAGGCGATCGCCCAGGTCGGTACCATCTCGGCCAACTCGGACGAGTCGATCGGCCAGATCATCGCTGACGCGATGAAGGAAGTCGGCAAGGAAGGCGTCATCACCGTTGAAGAAGGCTCGGGCCTGGACAACGAGCTGGACGTGGTCAAGGGCATGCAGTTCGACCGCGGCTACCTGTCGCCGTACTTCATCAACAACCAGCAGTCGCAGACCGCTGACCTGGATGACCCGTTCATCCTGCTGCACGACAAGAAGATCTCCAACGTCCGTGACCTGCTGCCGGTGCTGGAAGGCGTCGCCAAGGCCGGCAAGCCGCTGCTGATCGTGGCCGAGGAAGTTGAAGGCGAAGCGCTGGCCACCCTGGTGGTCAACACCATCCGTGGCATCGTCAAGGTCGTGGCCGTCAAGGCCCCGGGCTTCGGCGACCGTCGCAAGGCGATGCTGGAAGACATGGCCGTGCTGACCGGCGGCACCGTGATCTCCGAAGAAGTCGGCCTGTCGCTGGAGAAGGCCACCATCAAGGACCTGGGCCGCGCCAAGAAGGTGCAGGTCTCCAAGGAGAACACCACCATCATCGACGGCGTCGGCGACAAGGCCAACGTTGATGCACGCGTGGCGCAGATCAAGACCCAGATCCAGGACACCTCCTCGGATTACGACCGCGAGAAGCTGCAGGAACGCGTGGCCAAGCTGGCCGGCGGTGTTGCCGTGATCAAGGTCGGCGCCTCGACCGAAATCGAAATGAAGGAAAAGAAGGATCGCGTCGACGACGCCCTGCACGCGACCCGTGCGGCCGTTGAAGAAGGCGTGGTTCCGGGCGGCGGCGTTGCCCTGGTCCGCGCGATCACCGCGCTGGCCGGCCTGAAGGGCGCCAACGAAGACCAGAACCACGGCATTCAGATCGCCCTGCGTGCGATGGAAGCCCCGCTGCGCGAGATCGTGGCCAACGCCGGCGACGAGCCGTCGGTCATCATCAACAAGGTCAAGGAAGGCACCGGCAGCTTCGGTTACAACGCCGCCACCGGCGAGTTCGGCGACATGCTGCAGTTCGGCATCCTGGACCCGACCAAGGTGACCCGTTCGGCGCTGCAGAACGCCGCTTCGATCGCTGGCCTGATGATCACCACCGAAGCCATGGTTGCCGAAGCTCCGAAGAAGGACGAGCCGGCCATGGGTGGCGCCGGTGGCATGGGCGGCATGGGTGGCATGGGCGGCATGGACTTCTAAGTCCACGTCCCCGGCGGTCGTTGCCGACCCTGGTCGGCACGCCCTCCCGATGCAAGGAAGAACCCCGCCGCAAGGCGGGGTTTTTCGTTGCCCGGTTGCCGCCGCAGCAGCGCATCGCTACGCTCGGTGGCCATGCCTACCTCCTTCATCGTCGTCGACGACTTCCTTTCTCCTGCCGATGCGCAGGGGCTGCGCCAGGCGGCGCTGGGCCTGACCTATCCGGTGCAGGAGGGCGCATTCCCCGGCCGCAATTCGCAGCAGCGGCTGGAACTGGACGGGCTGTCCGGCGCGGTCTCGCGGCTGGTCAACGAACCGCTGCGGCCGGTCAACCCACTGCAGTCGCATGGCAAGTTCCGCCTTACCCTGGCCGGTGACACCGGCCGCGCCAAGGTGCACGCCGATCACTCGCACTGGTCGGGCATCCTCTACCTGAGTGCACCGGAGCACTGCGAGGGCGGCACCGAGTTCTTCCGCCACCGCCGTACCGGCACCGAGCGCATGGCCCTGGATGCAGCGGAGCTGGCCGCATTGGGCTATGCCAACGGCGGCGACATGCATCGTGACATCATCGAGCGCGACAGCAACGACGACAGCCAGTGGGGAATGACCATGCGCATCCCGATGCGTTTCAACCGGCTGGTGCTGCTGCGGCCCTGGTTCTGGCATACCGCCGGGCCAGCGTTCGGCGACCGCCCGGAGAATGGCCGGCTGGTGTACCTGATGTTCTTCGAGCAGGCGCGCTGAGCGGAGCAGGCATCCACGCGTGAGGTGGATCCACACGCCATGCATGGTTGCTCCCATCCCTCCGCACTCCCCGCCCAGGGATCATCGCGCCTTCATTCGACGAAGGCCTTCGCCGCGCCGTACTCCCACTGCCATGGCACGCCGATATCACCCAGCACGAACGCCACCAGTGCCGGGAAGGTGGCCTCGGCCCGTACATCGTTGCCCAGGATCACCACGCAGCGTTTGTGCCGCTCGATGCACACCAGGGTGTTGCCGACCGCATCGTCGTGGCCGCCCTTGTAGAAGCCTGCACCCTGGGGGCCACGGAAGGTCACCACGCCCAGGCCCGCGGCCAGATCCCGGTGCTGCTGCGCAACGGGCAGCTCCGGCTGCAGCGTTGGGAACTGGCTGGCGGTGGTGATCGGCAGCTGCGGCCGCACCAGTTCCCTGCGCATTGCCGCAGACAGCCCATCGCCGCGCACATAACCGGCGGCGAAGTGGGCCATGTCGGTGATGGTGGTATCCATCGATCCTGCCGCCCGCACACGGCTGCGTTGATCGTGCGGCTCTGTATCGCCTTCGACGGTCCAGCCATCGGCCAGGTTGCCGGCGAAATCCGCGCGCCACGACATGCTGGTGCGCGCCATGCCGAAGCGATCGAACACGCGCTGCTGCATCAACGCACCCACATCCTCGCCCAGTCGCCCACGTTCGATCACGAACTGCAGCAGGATCAGGCCCTCGCCGGAATAGCCGTAGCGGCTGCCGGGCTCGAAGTGGAACTTCAACCGGCCATCCGGTTCGAGAAAGCCGAAGTTGGCAAAGCCGCTGGCGTGATTCAGCAGCTTTCGCGGCGTGAGCCGGCGCCAGCGTGCATCACTCGCCAGCACGCTGTAGTCGGCGTACTTTTTCGGTTCGGGCGGGTAGTCTGGCAGCGGCACGTCCAGAGCTGTGGCGATGCTGGCATCCAGATCGATCACCCCGTCCTGCGCCAGCTGTGCGACCAGGTGGCCGAAGGCCATCTTGGTGAGCGATGCGGCATACATCACGGTGTCGGTGCGCAGCGGCTCGCCTGCGGCGTTGCGTTCACCGTAGGCGGCCACATGCACCACCTTGCCGTCATCGATCACCGCCAGCGCCATCCCGCGCGCATGGGCCGCCTGCATCAGCCGCTGTGCTTCGGCATCGATGCGAGTGGGCGAGGGCACGGGTGGCGGCGCGGCCAGTACCGCCAGCGGGAGCAGCGTCAGCAACATCAGGGTGGCACGGCACATGCGTGGAACTCCTGGTGGGGCGCACGGTGATGCTACGCCGGGCTGCCGCTGGCGTCATCGCCAGTTGTCAGCCGGCCTGCGGCCGGCGCAGGCAGATCCGTGCTGCGCCGGCACCGATGTCCACCTGGCCGCCGCGCACTGCATCGGCACCGAGGATCAGCGCCGACCGGCCCTCCAGGCCGATCGCCTTGAACACCGGCAGTTCGCTGATGCGGACCTCCATCGACGGGTGCTGCCAGCCGCCGCCGGTCATGCCGGGCAGGGTGTACAGCCAGGTTGCCTGCTTGCCGCCGCCCAGGCCTTCGGTGCCCTTTTCACGCACCCGCACCCGCGCGTCGCTGCCGTCGGTGCGCAGCCCCAGTGCGCGGGCGGCTTCGGCGTTGAGGACGGTCTGTGCGGCACCGGTGTCGACCACGGCGATGGCGTCCACCGCAGGCGCGCCCAGTGCAAGCGTGATGAAGCCGAACTGGCGCAGGCCGCCAGTGCGGCCGGGCAGCGCATTGGGCTGGCAACCCGGTCCTTCCAGGTTCAATCCGCCGGGTGTCCACAGCGCCAGTTGATTGCGGCCGAAGTCCCAACGGGTGTCCCAGCGCCCGGTCAGATCGTTGCCGATCAAGCCGTCGATGGCTGGATCATCATCCTTCGGCAACGATGACAGATCCACGTTCATGGCTTGGGCCTGCAGCTGCCAGCTGCCCAGCTGCCAGGACGTGCTGCGCATGCGCTGCAACCGCGCCGAAGCTGCACTCGCCCCTTGCGCCTGTGATACCTCTGCATCCGCATCCTCCAGGCCATAGCGCCGCACGACGCGGGCATCGACCAGCGTTGCCCCCGCGGCACTGTCGACCACGAAGCGCAGCGGTTCGGCGCGCCCGTCCAGCGAGACGGCCACCGCCGGATGACCGCCCTGCATCCACATCGGCAGGATGTGCGCGGCGGCGTTGGAGGCGAGCGCAGGCAAGGGAGCGGCGAACAGGGGCAACAGGAAGAGGCGCAAGGGAAGACTCCGCAGTGATCGTGGGTGACCATTGGCGCACGGCGGCGTATCGCCGGAATATCGGCGTTGATACCGTCCTGATACACAGGTGCTGGATACTGTCCGAATGAGTACTCCCATCCGTGTCATCGTCGTCGACGACGATGCCAGCATCCGCGACGCCATCGCCGACCACCTGCTGCTGCACGGCTACCAGGTACGCCTGGCGGCGGATGCGGCGGCACTGGACGTGCTGCTGCAGGCCGAACGACCGGACCTGATCATCCTCGACTGGATGATGCCCGGTGAGGATGGGCTGTCGGTCTGCCGCAGGCTGCAGGCGAGGGCGATCCCGATCCTGATGCTGTCGGCGATGGGGGCTGCACCGGACCGCGTGATCGGCCTGGAGATGGGCGCGGACGACTACCTGGCCAAACCCTTTGATCCGCGTGAACTGCTGGCGCGGGTACGCGCACTGCTGCGCCGTCAGGACAAGCTGCGCACGCAGGTGGCCAGCGAGCTGCGGTTTGATGGCTGGCGATTGCTGCCCGACCAGCGTCGCCTGTTCGCACCGGACGGTGCCGAGCTGGTGCTGAGTCGTGGCGAGTTTTCCCTGTTGCTGGCGCTGGCCGAACGTCCCGGGCGGGTGCTGGGGCGTGAGCAGCTGCTGCAGTTGAGTCGCGGAGAAGCCAGTGACAGCGTGGACCGTGCCATCGACCTCGCGATCAGCCGCCTGCGCCGCAAGCTCGGGCAGGCCGCGTCCGGGGCAGAAGCCCTCGTGCAGACACTGCGCGGGGAAGGGTATCGCTTCGACGCTGAGGTACAGGTGCTGTGAGCAGCCGGTGGTCGACCACTCGCTGGATCGCGATGCTGGCGCTGGCCAGCCTGCTGCTGGCAACCCTGGCCAGCGTTGCAGTGGTGGGTTGGATGCCCCGGCCCGCGCCGCCACCGATGCGGCTGGACCATGCGATGCAGGTACTGCGTGGGGAACAGGCGCCGGCGTCACTGGGATTGCGCAGGGCGACGCAGGACGCGCCCCCCCAAGGTAGCGCCAGCGACTGGCTCGCGCAGCTGGCGGCCGCGCAGATGGGCATGCCGGCCGAGGATGTACGCCTGGCATGGACGGGGCAGGGCAGGGCGCCCGATGTGCAGGTCATCGAGGGTGGCGCGGTACTGGACGCCTCCGGTCGTGCTGGCGTGCTGAAATCACAGGCCGCGCTGCTGACCGCGATGCAGTGGCCGCCGTTTGAACTGGGGATGCGCCAGGCCGACGGCCGCTGGCGGGTGGTCGGCAGCGACCATAGTGACCTGGCGGCCTGGCGCCGCCAGGTGATGCTCGCCCTGTTGGGCGGTGCGATCCTGCTGGCGCCGTTGGCGGCGTGGGCGTCGATCCGGTTGGGGCGCCCGCTGCGGCGCCTGGCCGAAGCGAGCGCACGGGTCGACCTGCAGGCCGAATCGCCATTGCCCGACGATGGCCCACGCGAAGTGCAGATGCTGGCCGCCGCGATCAGCACCGGTCGCGAACGCCTGCGGGTCCAGGCACAGGACATGACCCGTATGCTGGCGGCAGTGGCGCATGACCTGCGCACGCCCCTGACCGGCCTGCGCCTGCGCGCCGAGTTCGCTCCCGCACCACAGGCCGCCCGGATGGTGGCGGACATCGAACGCATGGACGCGATGATCGAGCAGGTGCTGGACTATGCACGCGGCGAGCTGCAGCCCTTGCAGATGCGCTCGCTGGATCTGGCTGCCCTGCTGCAGGAATGCCTGCAAGGGGCGCTGCTGCGCGGGGTCGACATTTCGCTTCAGTGCCCGGATACGCTGCCGTGGCATGGCGATGCGCTGCTGCTCCGGCGCGCGGTCGACAATCTCATCGACAACGCCGAGCGTTACGCGGGCGCCGTGGAGCTGCATGTCGCCGTGTGGGGACATGGGGTGCAGCTGGATGTGATGGATCGCGGGCCGGGTATCGCCGAAGCTGATCGTGTCCGCCTGCTGCAACCGTTCCAGCGCAGCGAAAGCTCGCGCAGTCGCGCTACCGGTGGGACCGGGCTGGGACTGGCCATGGCCGCCAACGTGGCCAGGCGTCACGCAGGCGAACTGCAGCTGCTGCACCGCGAGGGCGGCGGGCTGATCGCGCGCCTGCTGCTGGGAAAGCTCCCCTGATATCGGCTGTGGTTTACAGATGGCGGCTATCCGGTTATATGATTAGGCGCCTAACCATATCGTGTTCGTGAGATGATCGAAGCCAAGCATCAGGCCCTGGTGGAGGAATCGCAGCGACGCGGCCACGCCAACATCGCGCAACTGCGCCTGTGCTTCCAGCTGCTCTCGTTGTCCTCGTCGATCGATCGCGACTGCGCCGCGCGGCTGGCACCGCATGGGCTCAGCGAGGGCCGCTTCATCGTGCTGTTCCTGCTGCACGGGGCCGGTGGCACGCTGCCGCCGCACCTGCTGGCCGAGCGTGCCGGCGTGACCCGTGCCACCATCAGCGGCCTGCTCGATGGCCTGCAGCGTGAAGGCCTGCTGCAGCGTCGCAGCGATGACGGGGATGGCCGCCGTCTGCAGATCGTATTGACCGCACCGGGAAAGCGCTTGGCCGAGTCGTTGTTCGAGCAGCACACGCAATGGATCAGCGGTCTGTTCGACGGCCTGGATGCGGGTGAACAGCAGCAGCTGTCGCAGCTGCTGCACAAGGTCTGGCAGCATACGGACGGCGGGCGGGAATCGGCAGCATGAGCACGCCCGTTCCTGCGCAAAGGCTGCATGCACTCAACAGTGGCAGCGCTGCTGCCACCCATCTGGCCGAATGCCTGGCCGTGGATTTCACCGCGCTGCTGCAGGTGGTGGCGCCTGCCCTTGAGCCGGAATCGCTGCAATGCATGCGCGACGCCTCAGGCAAGGGCATCACCCAGCGCATGGCGCTGGCGGCGCGGTTGCTGCACGAAGCCGGACAGGGGGAGCCTGCGCGCTGGCAGGCGCATACGTCAGACACGGTGCGTGGCTGGGCCTGCTACCTGATCGGCGGCGACGCCGACGCGACGCTGCCGGCCAAGCTGCAGGCGATGCGGCCACTGGCTGACGACCCGCACTTCGGCGTGCGCGAATGGGCGTGGCTGGCGCTGCGTGCCGACATTGTTGCCGCACCACTGCAGGCGCTGGAGTACCTGCAACCATGGACGCAGGAAGGATCGCCGTACCTGCGCCGCTTCGCCTGCGAAGCGCTGCGCCCGCGCGGCGTGTGGGCCACACATGTCGCGCTGTTCAAGCGGCAGCCGGAACTTGCAGAGGCGATGCTGGAGGCACTCGCCGACGACCCGGAGCGCTATGTGCAGGACTCGGTCGGCAACTGGCTCAATGATGCCGGCAAGACACAGCCGCAGTGGCTGCGTGCGCTGTGCGCGCGCTGGCAACAGCAGCACCCTGGTGATGCCAATGCCTACATCCGCAAACGCGCCATGCGCTCGCTCCGGTAGTGCCGGCCGCTGGCCGGCAACCCCCCAAACCTTCAAGGAAGAAGCAGCATGTCGCACACCTTCATCGAGCTCTACACCGCCACCCCCGCCTGGACCACGCTCCAGCCCGAGCAGCGGAATGCCTTCTTCGCCCGTATCGGTGCAGGCATGCAGCAGTTCGATCCAGTCCGCATCACACTGCTGGCGATGGGCCGCATTGCCAGGGGCGTACAGCACGGCAGCGATGAGCAGTTCTATGCGGTCTGGCGCTGTGCAAGCCGCGCGGACGCCGATGCGCTGGTGGCCGGCATTGCCGCCACCGGTTGGCATCAGTACTTCGCCACCATCAACGCCGTCGGCGCAGACGATGGGATGGGGCAGCACCTTGCCGACCTGGCCGCCTTGTAGCAGCGTCTCCGGACGCGCATGGCACATGCGCCTGTCACCCGGACGCGGTAAACAGGACATTGCCCATGTCCATCCGCAGGGAAGTTGATCATGCAGAGCACGCTCCAGGTCACGCTGTTCGGCCCGCTTGGCGACAGCCCGACATTGCAGTTGCCGGGGCGGGAAGGGCCGTCGGTGGCCATCCCGGAGGCGGCCCTGCGGCGGTTGGTTTCCGACCTCTACACCACCCGTTCCCTGCTCAATCCCGAGCAGCTGGACGAGGCCAGGCAGGAGCTGGACCGCGTGCTGGAGCGCTGGGCCGACATCCACGAAGGCCTGTTGCTGGACGTGGAAGTGCATGGCAAATGAGCAGCTTTGCGTGGCTGCTGCCGCGTGGGCAGCGCCGGCGCGCGCCTCGCTGAACCGCACCCGCGGTTGCGGATGAAACATTTTGCACTGCGCAAAAGCTGTGCTATCAATACACCCCATGAACGCAGCCGCCACCCGCTTTTACTGGTATTACTTTCCGAAGCCACTGGCGGAGGAAGGACTGCGCTCACCCTGAAGAAAGCTTCAGACGCATTCCCGAAAGCCGCCAGCGAACCTGGCGGCTTTTTTCATGCCGCCACGCTGGGGACCCCAACGTTCCGGAGATCTCCTGCAATGCCCCCGCACACCGACGACCTGCGCATCCGCACCATCGAACCGCTGACACCGCCTGCCCAGCTGCTGGCGATGCTGCCCTGTGACGATGAAGCCTCCGACACCGTCAGCGCCTCGCGCGCGGCCCTGCACCAGATCCTGCACGGCCGTGACGACCGCCTGGCAGTGGTGGTGGGCCCGTGCTCGATCCACGACCCGAAGGCCGCCATCGAATACGCCCAGCGCCTGAAGCCGCTGCGCGACGCGCTGGCCGGCGAACTGGAAATCGTCATGCGTGTGTACTTCGAGAAGCCGCGCACCACGGTGGGCTGGAAGGGCCTGATCAACGACCCGGACCTGGACGGCAGCTTCAGGATCGACAAGGGCCTGCGCATTGCCCGCGGCCTGCTGCGCGACATCAACAAGCTCGGCCTGCCGGCCGGTGTCGAATTCCTCGATGTGATCTCGCCGCAGTACATCGCCGACCTGGTGGCGTGGGGCGCGATCGGCGCGCGTACCACCGAAAGCCAGGTGCATCGTGAGCTGGCTTCGGGGCTGTCGTGCCCGGTCGGCTTCAAGAACGGCACCGATGGCAACGTCAAGATCGCCGCTGACGCGGTGGGTGCGGCGTCCAACCCGCATCACTTCCTGTCGGTCACCAAGCAGGGCGGCACCGCCATCGTGTCGACCACCGGCAATCCGGATTGCCATGTGATCCTGCGTGGCGGCAAGCAGCCGAACTACGACGCCGGCAGCGTCGCCGACGCCTGCCAGGTGCTGGCCAAGGCCAAGCTGCCGACGCGCCTGATGATCGACGCCAGCCACGCCAACAGCCTGAAGAACCCCGAGAACCAGCCGAAGGTGATCGAGGACATTGCTGTTCAGCTGGAAGACGGCGAACAGCGCATCGTTGGCGTGATGATCGAGAGCCATCTGGTCGGTGGCCGCCAGGAACTGGTGGAAGGCCAGCCGCTGGTTTACGGGCAGAGCATCACCGATGGCTGCATCGACTGGGACACCACCGTGACGGTGCTGGAGCGTCTGGCTGCGGCCGTGCGCGCCCGTCGCGACGTGAAGGTGTCCGAAGCAGCCTGATCGAAGCCGCCTGAGTGCGGCACGTGTGTGGATGGCGGCCAGCGCCTGCGGGGGTGCGGCCGCGATCAGGGCCGGTCGGAGTTGGAGGCCGGCCCATCTGCACCGGCGATGCGCCTGGCGCTGCGCATGAGCGACAGCGCCAGGTACATCGCCGGGGTGGTGATACCGCTTCCTGTAGCGTCGAGCCGTGCCCGACCTGCGCGCGAAGCGCGTTGGTTTCCTGCAAAGAGCAGTCGAGCATGGCTCGACTTTACGAAGAGGCTCAATGCACTTCGTCGTGGTAGACGAACTTCGGCATTTCCCAGCGGTAGTGGATCGCCAGCAGGCGCAACGCGAAGCCGCCGCCAAGGCAGCACAGGATTGCGGTGGCATCGGCCACGCCCCAGTGCAGCAGCAACAGATAGGCCGCGCCGGTCAGCAGCGCGATGATCGCGTACAGCTCCTTCTGGAAGATGAGTGGCACCTCGTTGCAGAGGATGTCGCGCAGCACCCCGCCGAACGCGCCGGTCAGCATGCCGGCGATCAGCACGATCGGCATCGCATGGCCGGCCTCGCGCGCGATCGAGCAGCCGATCAGGGTGAAGGCGATCAGGCCCAGCCCGTCGAGCACCAGGAAGGTGCGGCGGAAGTGGTGCATCCAGCGCGCCACCCAGGTGGCGATCAGCGCCGCGCACACGGTGAAGCCCAGGTACTCGGGGTGCTTCACCCAGCCCAGCGGGTAGTGGCCGAGCAGGATGTCGCGCAGTGAACCACCCCCGAGGGCGGTGACGCAGGCGATCATGACCACGCCGAACAGGTCCATGCGGCGGCGGCCGGCGGACAGTGCGCCGGTCATGGCTTCGGCGGAAATGGCGATCAGGTAGATGATGGACAGCAGCATGGGACAGGCTCCGGGCGCGGTGGGGCCGGCCATGCGCGACCACCGCCACTGCCTGCGCAATGACGGGATGACGATGACCGGTGCCGCTCCCGCTGTCCTTTTGCCTGAGAGTTCAGCGGCATGGGCCGCGTGCCCCTTCGGCGGATCGCCCCGAGCATGCCCGGTGACCTCTCTCCAGCTCGGCGAGTCGAATGCATGGTTGGTGGGATTCCAGCCCACCGGCCTGAGCGATCATGGGAGCCTGCGCCTTCGGCGGGCGCCAGCGCGGCGCCTCTCTCCTGCATTCGGTCGCCAGTATATCCGCTGCAGTGCAGCACGGCATAATCCAGGCATGGCCCCATCCCTCCGCCCGTGGTTCCTGTACCTGCTCGAATGCCGCGATGGCAGCTATTACGCCGGCATCAGCACCGATGTGGAGGCGCGTTTCGCCGCCCACCAGGCCGGCAAGGGCGCGCGCTACACCCGGGCCCGGCCGCCGCTGCGCGTGCTGGCCGTGCGCGAATACCCGGACCGGGCCGCCGCCTCGCGGGCCGAGTGGCAACTCAAGCAGCAGCCCCGCGAACGCAAGCTGGCCTGGCTGCAGGCGCTTTTGTAGAGCCGAGCCCAGGCTCGGCTGTTGTTCCATCTGCCCGATGCGGGAGCCGAGCATGGGCTCGGCTCTACAGTAGATCCACGTCATGCGTGGATGGGCCATTCGGCCCATGCGATGATCCGCCCGCGCCCAGAGCTGGAGACCCGGATGTCCACGATTGCCCTGCTGTTCGCGCTTTCCGCAGCAACGAGCCCTGCCGCCGACCCCGCCACGATCGCGGCCATCGAAGCCACCTGCCACGACTACGTCGATGGCCAGCTGGAGGCCGACCCGCAGCGCGTCGCCCGTTCGCTGCACCCGGACCTGGCCAAGCGCGCGGTCCTCGGTGATACGCCAGACGAGCGCCTGGGCCTGCGCCGGATGTCGAAGGAAGAGCTAGTCTCGCTGACGAAACAGGGCGCGCTGAAGACCCCGAAGGATCAATGGGATCGCCGCTGCACGGTGCTGGACGTGACCGGCAACGCGGCCTCGGTGCGGCTGGAAACCCCGTGGTTCGTCGACTACTTCCACATGGGGCGTTTCGACCAGCGCTGGGTCATCGTCAACGCACTGTGGTACCCGAAACCGAAGGCGCACTGAGCGATGCGTGCCGCCGGCAACGCATGGATCTCCGTCGTCGTGCTGGTCGCCGGCATCGCGCTGCTGCCTGGCCTGCTGTATCTGCTCGGGCTGGCATTGGTGGACGGTCGGCCGAAGCCGGCCGACCGCGCGCCCAGTGGCGTGGCTGCGTGCAGCGGTGAGCCACGGGCGGGATACCAGCCGATGAACCCCTGGCGCTTCACCGCCCAGTTCTTCGACAAGGACGGGATGAAGAACAAGGTGCCTGAAGTGGAGCGGGAGGCCTTCTGGATTGCCCGGCGCCACCTGTGGCGGCAACCGCAGCGCGGCATGCTGCGCTGGCATCTCAGCAGCACCGCGTTGGCGATCTGGATCACCCGGCATTGGAGTGCCGCGCAGATTGCCGACACCGCGAGGAAGGAGGACTTCTGCCGGACCTGGTCGAAACGGCGGGTGCCCGGTGGCCCGATGAACCGGTAGACCCACGCGGTATGTGAATGGTCCTACTCTCCGCTACGCGTGTCGTATACGGCACTAAAGTAAATTCGTAGCACGAAACCTCTCGTTTCCCGCTGAGCAACTTTTCTGGAAGTCGCGACTGCGAAAAACCATCTTATCCCAGACGCCCGGCTTGATTTCATCCCGGTCTGTGGTCAGGCACAGTGGGTGGAATAGTTGCCACGAAAGTTGCATTGCGGAAGGCTGATGCCATCAGACAGACAGCACACTCATGGAAAAGCAGATCAGATGCATTGTGTCGAGCGAATCTCCTGGTGTCAGCAGAACGCTCGATATCTTTGAAATCAACCGTATGTTGGACGGCTACCTGCAGACGAAGATCGATCAAGTGAATGTTGCGGATCTGGGAGGTTGGCGATTGCTGATGTACGTCGTCATCCGGAACACCGATTCCATTGGAGTCTTCAAACGCACGAGGCGATACCCCTCCGACATGGAGTTCTTGGTCAGTATTTCGATTCCGGTTCCCAGTATCGAGGTCGTGGGGTACGGCCTGCCCGACCATGCCATGTATGGACTAGGCTTCTTCCATCCCGTGAATGAGCCGAAGTCCCACGTCATCAATCCGCAGTTTGCAGACTACGAAGGGCTGCAGGAGTACTTCGTGGGTAGCGCTGAGCGTGCTATCGACATGGCATTTGAGTTGGGCTTCAAGTGCAGCGGAAAAGTGATTCGATACGTTGCTTGACGAGAGCGGCGGGAAGCACAACAACCATTCCTGACTGCGGCTTCTCAAAAATGCAGGAGGCCTGACGCATGGATGAAGATGGGGGATGTGCGGGTGCTCATCCACGCATGGCGTGGATCTTATCTCTTGCCGATCTGGCACCTTGGGGGCCGAGAGCCCGGCGTGGGCGACCGTGTGGATCCAGGTCTTGCGACCGAGAAGTAGCTTGGGTCCCCACGCCGGATTCTCCCTGAACCGCCCGAACAGTTGGTTGAGTTGGCGCTCGAACTGATAAGACTGGGCAAGCGGGGAGAGCTCTCGACCCTGTCAGCCTAGCGGAGTTCTGCCATGTTTGGGATCGGGATTGATGTGAGCAAAGCCACGCTGGATGTGGCCGTCCATGGAGAGCAGTTTCGCCAATTCAGCAACGACAAGCGCGGCTTTGTACGCTTAATTCGGTGGCTGAAGACGTGGCCGATCAAGCAGGTCGTTCTTGAGGCAAGCGGGGGTTACGAGCGTGCTGCTCTGGATGTATTGCACGCCGCCGGCCTGCCGATGGTGCGAATCAATCCGGCGCGTGCACGGCGATTTGCCCAAGGCACAGGCCGTGCCGCAAAGACCGATCGGCTCGATGCGACAGTGCTGGCGCAGATGGCCCATTTGTTACCGCTGACCCGCTACGTACCGCCTGCCCCTTGGCAGCAGCGTCTGGCTGAATTTGCGCAATGCCGCAGGCATCTGGTGCAGATGCGGGTCAGTGAGATGCAGCGCTTGCGGCGATTGGTCGATCCGGATCTGATTGCGATGAAGCAACGCTATATAGCTCAGCTATCTGACGACCTGAAGCAACTGGACAAAGCTATTGCCGAGCAGCTTGAGGGACAGCCTGGCTGGAAGAACATCGGCGCGCTCAAAGGCGTCGGCCCCATCCTGATCAGCACACTGGCCAGCGAGTTGCCCGAACTGGGCAGCTTGGGAAGCAAAGCCATAGCGTCGCTGGTGGGGCTGGCCCCGATGAACCGCGAAAGTGGCACTTGGCAGGGCCAACGGCGGATCAGTGGTGGGCGCGCGGTGGTACGCGAAGCCCTTTACATGGCGGCCCTGACGGCCATCCGGTACGAGCCAAGACTGCGCACGTTTTACGCTGGCCTGAAGGCCAAAGGCAAAGCGAGCAAGGTGGCGCTCGTGGCGGTCATGCGCAAAATGCTGGTGATCCTAAACGCCCGTAAGCGGGACGCCGAGGTGGCCCTCGGCTGCCCCTGACAAGACAGTTGCTACTGCATGGAGTCAGAGCCCTTTCCCGCGGAAAGGGATCCGACCCCTGTTGCGTGCGGCCTTACCGCCTCGGCCGCCGGTCGTCCTGGTCATCACCGAAGATGATGCGCGCGCTGCGTTGGTAGCTCCAGTACGCGACCGCCCAGTTCAGCAGCACCACGATGCGGTTGCGGAAGCCGATCAGGAAGAACACGTGCGCGGCCAGCCAGAACCACCAGGCCAGCACGCCGGAGAGCTGCAGCCGGCCCAGGTGCACGATCGCGGCCATGCGGCCAATGGTGGCCAGGTTGCCGTAGTCGGCGTACTTGAACGGACCGGGCTCGGGCTTGCCGTGCAGGCGTGCACGGACCACCTCGGCCACGTACTTGCCCATCTGCTTGGCCGCGGGCGCCACGCCGGGAACCGGCTTGCCGTCGGCCTGGCTCAGTGCGGCCAGGTCGCCGGCCACGAACAGCTCCGGGTGATCAGGCAGGGTCAGGTCCGGCTGCACCTGCACGCGGCCGGCGCGGTCCAGCGGCACGTCCAGCGTGCGCGCCAGTGGTGAAGCGGCCACGCCGGCGGCCCAGACCACGGTGCGGGCCGGCACGAACTGCTCACCGAGCGTGAAGCCCTGGCTGTCGATGTCGCTCACCGGGGTACCGGTCAGCACTTCCACGCCCAGCTTTTCCAGCTGGCGGCGCGCCTTCAGCGAAAGCACTTCCGGGAACGAGGACAGCACGCGCGGCCCAGCCTCGACCAGCCGCACCTTGGCGCTGGCCGGATCGATGTGGCGGAATTCGTTGCGCAGCGTGTGGCGCGCGATCTCGGCCAGCGTGCCGGCCAGTTCGACGCCGGTGGGGCCACCACCGACGATGGCGAAACTCAGCCACGCCGCCTTCCTGGCCGGGTCCGGTTCGGCCTCGGCACGCTCGAACGCCAGCAGCAGCTTGCGGCGCAGTGCAATGGCATCGTCCAGCGTTTTCAGGCCGGGGGCATCATCGGCCCACTGGTCGTTGCCGAAGTAGGCGTGGGTGGCGCCGGTGGCCAGCAGCAGGCTGTCGTAGTCCAGCGTGCTGCCATCGGCCATGCCGATCTGCCGTGCCTGCTTGTCGATGGCGACCACTTCGCCGAGGCGGACTTCCACGTTGCGCTGGTGGCCGAGGATGTGGCGCAGCGGTGCGGCGATATCCGGCGCGGACAGGCCGGCGGTGGCCACCTGGTACAGCAGCGGCTGGAACAGGTGATGGTTGCGGCGGTCGACCAGGGTGATGCGTATGCGCTCGCGGGCCAGGGCACGGGTGGCCCAGAGACCGGCAAAACCGCCGCCGACAACGACCAGGTGGGGAACGCGCTCGCGACTCATCGACTCACTCCAGTGGGGGCATTGGGGGAAGCGCCTGGCATCTTCGCACGGCGGCCACCTGTCACGTCAGCGCCCGCGTGGATCGGCGATACTCGGGTTCAGGCAACCGCCCGCGAGGAATCCATGAGCGAACCGGAAAAGCGCATCGCCCTGTTGATCGACGCCGACAATGCGCCGGCCTCGAAGATCGACGAGGTCCTGGCCGAAGTCGCCCGCTATGGCGTGGCCAACGTGCGCCGTGCCTACGGCAACTGGAAGAGCCCGCGGTTGAAGGGCTGGGAAGCGGTGCTGCACGAATACGCGATCCGCCCGATCCAGCAGTTCGCCTACAGCAAGGGCAAGAATGCGTCGGACATGGCGATGGTGATCGATGCCATGGACCTGCTGTACGCGCGCAACCTTGATGGCTTCGCCATCGTGTCGAGCGATGCCGATTTCACCCCGATGGTGATGCGCCTGCTGACCGACGGCGTGAAGGTGTATGGCTTCGGCGAAAAGAAGACGCCGGAACCGTTCGTCAACGCGTGCTCGAAGTTCACCTACCTGGAAGCGCTGGGCCAGACCCACGCCAGCGTGCCGGATGCCGAGCAGGCATCGAGCGAACAGGCATCGAACGAGCCCGTCGCCAATGATGATGCACGCCCGCGCAAGAGCGGGGCGGAAATGCGCAGCGACACCCGGCTGGTGAAGATGCTGCGCCGCGCGGTGTCCTCGGCCGAGGGCGAGGATGGCTGGTCGCACCTGGGGCCGGTCGGCAGCCAGATCGGCAACCAGGCCTCGTTCGATCCGCGCAACTATGGCTACGGCAAACTCAGCGATCTGCTGGCGGCGATCGGCCTGTTCGAGCTGAAGAAGGATGGCAAGTCGTCCTACGTACGCGCGCTGCCAAAAAAGAACCGGTAGTGCCGGCAAAAGAACCGGTAGTGCCGGCCGCTGGCCGGCATGCTGTAGATGCCCGATCCCGCATCCGGCACGCACATCTCCACTCCAATCAGGCGTATCGTTGCCGCTCGCATTGCCAGCAAGGAAAACCCGCATGTTGAAGATCTGGGGCCGCCGCAATTCCAGCAACGTCCGCAAGGTGCTGTGGTGTGCCGAGGAGATCGGCCTGCCGTACGAATCCATCGAAGTCGGCGGCAGCCATGGCGGCACGCAGACGCCGGAGTACCAGGCGATGAATCCCAACGGCCTGGTGCCGGTGATCGAGGACCACGGCCTGCCGCTGTGGGAATCGAATACCATCGTGCGTTACCTGAGCGCGCGCTATGCGCTGGGCACGCTGTACGCCGAGGACCCGATGGAGCGCGCGCAGGCCGAAAAGTGGATGGACTGGAGCACCTCGCGGATGGCGCCGCTGTACAGCGACCTGGTCTGGGGCATCATGCGCACCGCGCCAGCCGACCGTGACGAAGCGCGCATCAGCGCGGCCATCGTCCGTGCCGGTGACTACCTGGCGATGGCCGATGCCACCCTGGCCACGCAGCCATGGCTGTCGGGCGGGACGTTCGCGATGGGCGACATTCCGCTCGGCTCGCTGGTGTACGCCTGGTATGAACTGCCGATCCAGCGCCCGGACCTGCCGCACCTGGCCGAGTGGTATGCGCGCCTGCGTGAGCGACCGGCCTACCAGCGCGGCGTGATGTCGCCGCTGACGTAAGCGAAGGCGTCCGGGGTCAGAGCCCTTTTCTGCGAAAAGGGATCCGACCCCAGGGCATCGGGGGCGGATCCCACCCGACGGGTGGGCTCTGACCCCTCAATAAAGATCCGTTGGATCCACATCCAGCGACCAGCGCACCTTGCGTGCTTCCGGCAGCGCGTACAGCTGCGGAACCAGTTGCGAAAGCACGCCATGCAGCGGCGGCCGCTGCAGGGCAGACAGCAGCAGCTGCGTGCGCTGGTAACCGGCCCGCCGCGGCATCGGCGCCGGCATCGGCCCGTAGGCCTCGACCACGTTCTGTTCGCCCAGCAGGTGCCGGGCCGCCAGCAGGAATGCATTGGCATGCTCCACCTGCTGCGCTTCGGCGCGCATCAGCGCCAGATGCGCGAAGGGCGGGAATCCGGCCGCCTGGCGCTGGTTCAACTCGGCTTGCGCGAATGGATGGTAGCCACCGCTCACCAGGGTTTCCAGCAGCGGGTGCCCGGGGTGATGGGTCTGCAGCCAGACCTCGCCCGGGTCGCGCGCACGTCCCGCGCGGCCGGCCACCTGGATCAGCTGCTGCGCCAGTTTTTCGCTGGCGCGGAAGTCGGCCGAGAACAGGCCCTCATCGATACCCACCACCACCACCAGGGTCAGCTTGGGCAGGTCGTGGCCCTTGGCCAGGATCTGCGTGCCGACCAGGATGCCGGGCTGGTCGCCCAGTTTCGCCAGCTGCTGTTCCAGCGCGTCGCGCCGTGAGGTGGTGCCGCGGTCGATGCGCACTACCGGGAAGTCGGCGAAGGCCGCAGTGAGATGTTCTTCCAGGCGTTCGGTACCGATGCCCTGCGGTTGCAGTGCCAGGCTGCCGCAGGCCGGACATGCCAGCGGCGCCGGTTGCCGCGCGCCGCAGTGGTGGCACTGCAGGCGACGACCGCCACCATGCACGGTCATCGGCGCATCGCAGCGCTGGCATGGCGCGGTCCAGCCGCAGTCGTGGCACAGCAGCACCGGTGCGTAGCCGCGGCGGTTCTTGAACACCAGCACCTGCTGGCCACGCTGCAGATGCTCCCCGATGCCGGCCAGCACATCGGCCGAAAGGCCGTCATGCAGCGGGCGCTTGCGTACATCGAGGATGCGCACGCGCGGTGGCCGCGCATCGCCGGCGCGCTGTTTCAGGCGCAGGTGGGTGTAACGCCCGGCGTAGGCGTTGTGCAGGGTTTCCAGCGAGGGCGTGGCACTGCCCAGCAACACCGGAACGCCCAGCGACTTGGCCCGGACCAGGGCGAAATCGCGCGCGTGGTAACGGATGCCGTCCTGCTGCTTGTAGCTGCCGTCGTGTTCCTCGTCGACGATCAGCAGGCCGGCCTGGGGCAGCGGCGTGAACACCGCTGAGCGGGTGCCGACGATGACGCGCGCTTCGCCGCGTGAGGCCGCTGCCCAGACGCGCGCGCGCTCGTTGTCGTTCAACCCCGAGTGCAGCGCATGCACGGCGATGCCGAGGCGGCCACGGAAGCGTGCCAGGGTCTGCGGGGTCAGGCCAATTTCCGGCACCAGCACCAGCGCCTGCCTGCCCTGCGCCAGGCAATGGATGATCGCCTGCAGGTAGACCTCGGTCTTGCCGCTGCCGGTCACGCCATCCAGCAGGAACGGCTGGAAGCCGTCGGCGGCATTGATCGCGGCCACCGCCTCGGCCTGGTCCGGGTTGAGCGTGGGACCGGGCAGTGGCTGCGCGTGTTGGGGGGCCACGCTCAGCGCAACCCGCTCGGCCAGCCCGCGCTTGGCCAGGCTGCGCGCGGCGGTGCGCCAGTCCTGCATGCGTTCGCCCAGCACGTCCTCATCCACGATGGCTTCGGCCAGCAGCTCGGCCAGTTGCCGTGGACGGCTGCCAGCGCGCAGCTTTTCACGCTGGGCGTGGCCTTCGGTGGTCAGCTGCCAACCCCAGTGGTGTGTGTCGGGCAGGACCTCGCCATGGCGCAGCGGGCCGGGCAGGGCGGTGCTCAGCACCTCGCCCAGTGGCGCATGGGTGTAGCGCGCCAGCCATTGCAGGCTCTGCCACAGCTCCCCCTGCAGCAGCGGCTGCGGGTCGCACCAGGCCAAGGCCTGGCGCAGTCCCTGGCCGTCGTCGGTCTGGCCGTGCCCCACCACCACACCGACCAGCTCCCGGTTGCCGAACGGCACCTTCAGGCGGCAGCCGACCGCGACCGCCGGTGCATCGCCCTCCGGCGACAGGTAGTCGAACAGGCGGGGCAGGGGGACAGGCAGGGCGACCTGCAGGGTCGGAATCGGTGAAAGCATCGGGCCAGTGTAACGGGCCATGCGCGCGCGAACGGCAGCAGCGGGAGCGGCGGGGCGGCGCCCGTTGAATCATAAATGTCACCTAAATATCGGTGTCCATTGGAGATTCAGTCTTATCCACATGTTCTGTGGATAACGTTGTGCGTTAACGGCCATCGGAAACGTAGAAGGCCGATGGCGACGGCCTCACGCTTGGGTTGGTCAAAAAATCGCCACACGACAAAAGACAATAAAATCAATATCTTAAGTGTGAAACAATGCTGAAACAGAGTGAATTCAGCCCGAAGCCACAGTTTTCGCCGGAGGGGGCGTGGTGCTGTGCACAACCTGCAGCACGAAGTGCCTGTGGGCGCAAGTCCTACGGGCGTCGATGGCCTGCCGCTATCATGCCGGCAGACCTTTGGAGTGACCGATGACGGCTGTGCCCGCCCCTGTTTCCTCGACCGCGGCCGGCGCGCTGTCGGCGTTCCTGCGTGGCGTCGAGCGCCGTGCCCTGGTGGTCGCTGAACTGCAGTGCGGCGATGCCGCGCGCGCCGAGCAGACCCTGGTGGCGGTGATGCGCGCCTTTGCCGCAGTGGCCAGCGACCTGCCGATGGCGCAGTGGCCGACCCGCTTCTGGACCCTTCTGGGCCAGCGCCAGGCGCTGCGCGAGCCGGTGGGCGGGCAGTGGCTGCCGCCGTTGGCCGTGCTGGGCGCGATGCCGCCGCTGCCGCGCCTTGCGCTGCTGCTGCGGGTGGGGGGCAGCCTGGACGAGGGCATCGCCATGCGCGTGCTCGACCAGGACGAGGCCGGCTACCAGCACCTGCTGGCCGACGCCTGCCCGCGTGATGCCCACGGCCAGCCGGATGCCTCGGCCTGGCGCCAGTTGGCCGAACAGGTGCAGGCGCGTATCCGTGAGTTGCCGGCCGCGCGCCTGCAGCAGCTGCAGCAACCCGCCGCCGCGACCGCCCACAATGAAGCCCCGACCCCGAGCTGGCGCGCACCGCAGCGCGATGAGCGGGCGGCCGCCAATGGCAAGCGCCGTCGCACGAACGCCAAGCCACGTTGGCGCGGTCCGCTGATCCTGCTGGCGACCGTGGCGATACTGTTGGCCGCAGCGCTGGGCTGGCGCCACTGGCAGGGGCATTCCTTCGGCAGTGATGCACCGCTGCCGGAGGGGGTGGTGGGCGAAGCCGGTCCGGTGACGGTGGAAGCCCTGCCACCCAGCAAGGTCAACGCCACGCCGGATGCGACCACGGCCCAGGCCACGGACGACGCAGCGATGCTGGCCGATCGTGACTACCCGCTGGTTGCCGATGCCGACCTGTACGCGTGGACTGCCGCGGGCGGCCCGCTGCCGGTGGATGAATCGCAATCCAGGCCGAGCCGGCCGGAGCCGGCCAGTGCCACGCTGGAAACCGCTGCTGCCGATGAATAAGTCCGTGTTCGCCAGCCTGCTGCTGGCCCTGCCGTTGTCGCTGTCTGCCGCGCCGCAATCGTTGAACGTGCCGTTGCCGCCACCGACGTCGCCGGCCACGCCGTTGGCTTCGCCAGCACCGTCGGCGGCAGCACCCTCTGGCTTCGCCCAGCTCGATGCGCAGCAGCAGCGCCAGCGCCGCGCCGACTACGCCGCCTGGCGCGCGCTGCCGGAAGGAGAGCGCGAGCGCATCCGCCAGGCGGCTGCGCGATTCAATGCGCTGCCTGCGGACCAGCAGCAGCGCCTGCGCCAACAGTTCCGCGACCAGGACCAGGCGTTCCGCGACGGGTGGCGGCTGGGCCCGCAACTGGGCCTGGAATTCCCCAAGCTGCATGGCTTGTTCGGCTTCGTGCCGCCGGAACAGCGCGAGACCGCGCTGGCCGTACTGCGCCAGCTCAGCCCGGCGCAGCTGGCCCAGCTCACTCTGGTCGCGCAGCGAACGCCACCGCAGGAACGCGACGCAGTGCGCAGCGCTTTCCTCGCCGTGCCCGCCGCCGAGCGCGACAGCTGGCTCAAGCGCCAGGCCGGCCAGTAAAAAAGGGGACGGAGGGGATTAAGTCGCATCCGGCACTAGCGGGCCTGAAACGACTTAATCCCCTCCGTCCCCTTTTTGTGTGGGGCGGCTGAAACCCAGCATTCACGCCATGTCATGGGAATGCTGGCGTCGCCCGCGTAAGATGGGCGCCCGCAACCCGGTGCCTGTGCCCTTCGCGCGCAACCGCAGTTCGCGTCAAGCACCTTATGTCTACTGCAACCTCCACGCCGCGCTTCAGCAAGGAAGTCGGCGCCACCGGTCTGCTCGCCCTGCCGCTTGTGCTGGGCCATGTGTCCACCGGTTTGATCTCCTTCGTCGACAACGTGATTGCCGGCCACCACGCCACGGCCACACTGGCCGCCGTCACCATCGGTACGGCGCTGCTGTGGCTGCCGATGCTGATTCCGATCGGCACCCTGATCTCGCTCACCGCCTCGGTGTCGCAGCTGCATGGCGCCGGCCGCGAGCGCGAGATCGGCCCGCTGTTCCGCCAGGCACTGTGGCTGGCCTTGGGGCTGGGCCTGATCATGTTCACCTTCCTCACCGTGGTGCCGCCGCTGCTGCCGTCGTTCGGCATCGCGCCGGACATCGTGCCGGGGGCGACCGCGTTCCTGCATGCGGTGCGCTGGGGCGGACCTGCGCTGACCCTGTACTTCTGCATGCGCTATCTCAGTGAAGGCATGCACTGGACGCTGCCGACCATGCTGCTCGGCTTCGGTGGCCTGCTGGTGCTGGCACCGATGGGCTATGTGCTGGCCAACGGCAAGCTCGGCTTCCCGGAAATGGGCGCCGAAGGCCTGGGCGTCGCCTCGGCGGTGATGATGTGGCTGCAGGCGATCGCCTTCGCCACCTACCTGTGGTTCACCAGGCGCTTCGCCCATCTGCAGCTGTTCTCGCATTTCGAAGGGCCGCGCTGGAAGGCGATCTGGGACTTGCTGCGCACCGGCCTGCCGATCGGCATCACCGTGCTGATGGAGGGCGGCCTGTTCATCGTCACCGCGCTGCTGATCGGCCGCCTTGGTGCCAACGAAGCCGCTGCGCACCAGATCGCGATCAATGTCGCGCAGCTGTGCTTCATGATCCCGATGGGCGTGGCCGAGGCCACCACCGTGCGCGTGGGCCATGCGGTCGGCCGTGGTGACGGCTTCGGCGTGCGGCGTGCGGCCTGGGCCGGTTACGCGATCATCATGGGCACGCAGACGTTGTCGGCGGCGGTGCTGCTGTTCGGCCACGATGCCATCGTCGGTGTGTACACCAACGACCTGGCAGTGGCCGGCCTGGCCTCGACCCTGCTGCTGTACGCGGCCACCTTCCAGTTCCCGGACGGCATCCAGGTGCTGTCGGCCGGCGCGCTGCGCGGCCTGAAGGACACCCGCGTGCCGATGTTCATCGCCATGTTCGCGTACTGGGGCCTGGGCATGCCGCTCGGCGCCGGGCTCGGCCTGGGGCTGGGCATGGGCCCGCAGGGCATGTGGATCGGCCTGATCGTCGGCTTGACCGCCGCTGCCATCCTGATGGGCTGGCGCCTGCGCCGCAGCAGCCAGCGCATCGGGCAATCCGCGCTGTCCTGATCTTCCCGCCCGCCACGTTCACCCGTGACGGGCGATCCCCTGACTTGTGTCCGATGCTGCATCACGCGGCACCGGCTATGCTGGTACCACGGCAAGAAGCCATCCGGAGCGTTCCATGAATCAACCCGTGCCCCCGCTGCCCCCGGCGCGTCGCAATCCCGTCGCCAGCTTCTTCATCGGGCTGTGGGACGTCATGAACTTCACCCGCCGGTTGATCCTCAACCTGGTGTTCTTCGGCCTGCTGTTCCTGCTGCTGGTGATGTTCGTCATCGCCGCCGGCATGGGTGCCGGTGCCAGCAAGTCGCTGCAGGACCGCACGACGCTCGTGATCGCGCCGGAAGGCCGCCTGGTCGAGCAGTTCAGCGCCGACCCGGTCAGCCGCGCGCTGGCCAAGGCGGTGGGTGACAACGGCGCCGAGGAGATCCAGCTGCGCGATCTGCTGCGGGTGATCGAGTCGGCCAAGGAAGACAAGAAGATCGAGCGCGTGGTGCTGGAGCTGGACAAGCTGCAGCCATCCGGTTTCGCCTCGCTGCGTGAGGTGGCCGCCGCGCTGCAGGACCTGCGCGCCTCCGGCAAGCAGCTGGTGGCCTACAGCGAGAGCATGGGCCAGTCGCAGTACCTGCTGGCCGCGCAGGCCGACGAGGTCTACCTGGACCCGATGGGTTCGGTCGTGCTCGAAGGTCTCGGCCGCTACCGCCAGTACTTCCGCACCGGCCTGCAGGACAAGCTGGGCGTGGACGTGCACCTGTTCAAGGTGGGCGAGTACAAGTCCGCGGCCGAGCCGTACGTGCTCGACGCGGCGTCGCCGGCCTCCAAGGAAGCCGACCTGTTCTGGATGAACGACGTGTGGCAGCGCTACCTGGGCGACATCGCCAAGGCCCGCCGCCTGGATCCGGCACAGCTGGCCGCCGGCATCGACACCCTGCCGGAAGGCATCGCTGCCGCCGGTGGTGACCTGGCCAAGTTCGCCCTGCAGCAGAAGCTGGTGACCGCGCTGAAGACCCGCGAGGAATTCGAGGATCTGATGATCGAGCGCGGCGTGGCCGACGAGGATGCCGACGGTGGTTTCCGCAACGTTGACTTCGGCCGCTACCTGGCCCTGCTCGACGCGCGCCGCAACCCGGTGGACTCGCGTCCGCAGGTGGCCGTGGTGGTGGCCGCCGGCGAAATCAGTGGCGGTGACCTGCCGGCCGGCCGCATCGGTGGCGAGTCGACCTCGGCGCTGCTGCGTGCCGCGCGCGACGACGACAACGTGAAGTCGGTGGTGCTGCGGGTGGATTCGCCGGGCGGTGAAGTGTTCGCCTCCGAACAGATCCGTCGTGAAGTGGTAGCCCTGCAGGCCGCTGGCAAGCCGGTCGTGGTGTCGATGGGTGATCTGGCCGCTTCCGGTGGCTACTGGATCAGCATGAACGCCGATCGCATCTATGCCGATCCGTCGACCATCACCGGTTCGATCGGCATCTTCGGCATGGTGCCGAACTTCAGCCGCGCGCTGGACAAGATCGGCGTGCACACCGACGGTGTCGGCACCACCCGCTTCGCCGGCGCCTTCGATGTCACCCGCCCGATGGACCCCGCCGTGGGCCAGGTCATCCAGACGGTGATCAACAAGGGCTACGCGGACTTCACCGGCCGTGTCGCCGACGCCCGCAAGAAGCCGGTCGAGGCCGTGGACGAGGTCGCCCGTGGCCGCGTGTGGAGCGGTGCACAGGCCAAGGAACGCGGCCTGGTCGATGCCTTCGGTGGCCTGAAGGACGCGGTGGCCGATGCGGCCAGCCGCGCCAAGCTGGGCAAGGCCGATGCCTATCGCGTGCGCTACATCGAGAAGGCGGCCACGCCGTTCGCGCAGTTCGTCAGCGGTTTCGCCGGCAGCCGCGCCGGTGCCTGGATGCTGTCCGATTCGGGGATGGCGCGGATGATGCTGGCACGCACGATGCCGGAAGTGGACACTCAGTTGCGCTTCGTCGAGAACGCGGCCCGCGAGAAGGGCAATGGCGCTCCGGTGAAGGCGCTGGCGTACTGCTTCTGCGGATTCTGATCGGCAACGGTACCGAATGAAAACGCCCGGCTCTGGCCGGGCGTTTTCGTTCATGGGGTCGGATTCCTTGGCAGCACAAAGGTCTCTGACCCCACAGGTCATTGCGTCGCGTCGGCTTCGGCCTTGCGCTCACGCGCAGCGGCATCATCGACGGTTTTCTGCACGTCCTTGGCGCGGTCCAGCGGGTCGTTGATCGCACGTGACATCGCTCGTGGCACCGGTGGCTTCTCCGGGTTCGGCGTGGGCGGCCGCTGGCAGGCCGCCAGCAGCAGGCTGGCCAGCAGCGACGTGGACAGGATCAGGATGCGCATGGCGGCTCTCCGCGGTGGGCGTATGGGCAAGTGTCGCATCCCCGGCCGAGCGCTGCCGTGAGCGCGTATCCTTGCGGCATCGAAACACAGCGGGCGCGGCCCCGGAGGACTCATGACCCAGCAACGGTGGCGCCTGGACGGCCAGACGGCCCTGATCACGGGTGCCAGCGCCGGTATTGGCCTGGCCATTGCGCACGAACTGGCTGGCCTCGGCGCCGACCTGATGATCGTCGGCCGCGACATCGACATGCTGGAAACGGCGCGCGACGAACTGCTGGATGTCTATCCGCAGCACCAGGTGCACGCGCTGGCGGCCGATGTCTCCGATGACGAGGACCGTCGGCAGATCCTGGACTGGGTGGAAGATCACAGCGATGGCCTGCACATCCTGGTCAACAATGCCGGTGGCAACGTCACCAAGGCGGCCACGGAATATTCCGAGGACGAATGGCGCAAGATCTTCGAGACCAACCTGTTCTCGGCCTTCGAGCTGTCGCGCTACGCGCATCCGCTGCTGGCCCGGCACGCGTCGTCGTCGATCGTCAATGTCGGCAGCGTGTCCGGGCTGACCCATGTGCGCAGTGGCGTGGTCTATGGCATGACCAAGGCGGCGATGCACCAGATGACCCGCAACCTGGCCGTCGAGTGGGCGGAGGATGGCATCCGGGTCAACGCGGTGGCGCCCTGGTACATCCGCACGCGGCGCACGTCCGGTCCGTTGTCGGACCCGGACTACTACGAGGAAGTGATCAACCGCACGCCGATGCGCCGCATCGGCGAGCCGGAGGAAGTGGCCGCAGCCGTTGGCTTCCTGTGCCTGCCGGCGGCCAGCTATGTCACCGGCGAATGCATCGCGGTGGATGGCGGCTTCCTGCGCTACGGGTTCTGATCTTCCAAAGGGTAGTGCCGGCCGCTGGCCGGCAACTGGAATCATTTGAAGATCCTGCGATTGCCGGCCAGCGGCCGGCACTACCGGGTGGCTGTCACCCCGGTACCGGGCAGTTGCTGGCCTCCAGCACGCCCTGCAGCCGTTCGCGTTCCCCACGGGCGTTGTCGCGGTTTTCCGGCGAGGCGAACCGCTCACGGCCACGTGCGTCGCGGAAGCGTTGCTGCCAGCTGCTGCAGCGCTGCGCGTCCGGCAGTTCCTCGCAGCGGTCGCGCACCACTTCGCAGCCGGCGGCATTGACCGGCGTGGCGCCGCCCAGTCCCTGCACGGTCATCAGTTCGCAGCGCCCGGGGGCGGCTTCGTATTCGTGCAGGTAGCCACCGCCCTGGCTGTCGGTGCACTGGAAGATCGGTGGCAGCGGCGGCTTCGGCGGCGCATTGCTGTCCGGCGCGGCATCGGCCTGGCGTGGCAGCGATGCACTGTCGAGTATCAGATGGCCGCCTTCGCGTTCGACCATGCCAGCTTCCATGATCGTGCGTCCTTCGCCGGGGCGACGAGGCGCGGGTGCGGGAACGGACGGCGCAGTGGCCGCGGCCGGTCCGGGCGCGGCCGGCACGGGTGCCGCTGAGGCCGGCGCCGGCGGAGCACTGGCCGGCACCCTCACCACCTGCTGCTTGCTGCCGGCAGGGCAGGGCGTGCGTTGCAGGGTGGGCACATCGCTGCTACTGGAGGTACAACGGTAGATCACCCCGTCGTCGGCCAACGCGTTGCCGGCGAACAGGCCCAGGGCCATCCAGATCAGGTTCTTCATGCGCACAGCGTACATGCCCCGGCAGGCATCGCGCTCAGCGTTCGCAGTCCCGCGACAGGCGCGCGTCGATGCCGCGCTGTTCATTGCTGATGGCGGTGCGCTCACTCTGCAGCGCGCTGTTGTAACGGCGGTCCAGTTCCCAGCGGCGGTCACGCAGGCGCGCACAGACGTCCTGCGGCGGCAGCGCATGGCAGCTGTCACGGACCAGCACGCTGCCGGCCGGCACCTGCACGCCGACGCCCACCGCAGGCGGCCGGTAGCCTGCGCCTTCACCGATCGGCGCACCGACCGGCGTGCCGAAGCCCGGGCGTGGACCGGGATGGACCGCGCCGTGGTGCCCGTGCGGGAGCCACACGCTGGTCCACAACGGGACCCAGCGTGGATTGCCCTCGTTGCTGTCGCTGGTGTAGCGGCGACCGTCGTCGCTCACGCACTCGTACAACGGTTGTGGCGGCTGGATGTAGACGTGGCGGACTTCGCGATCGCGCATCACCGGAACCTCGCTGGGCACCGCGGGAGGGGCGTCACTGCGCACCACCCGGGGTGCCGGATCGCGCGGGCGCTGCAGGTCACGCACCTCCTGCCGGCCGCTGCTGCAGGGCCTGTCCTGCAGGGCCACGGCGCCATTGCTGGCGACGCAGCGGTAGACGCGCACGTCCTCGGCGGCCGGTGCGGTCCATGGCAGCAGCAGGCACAGGCCCAGGGCGGTGCGCAGCAGGTTCATGGCGGCAGGGTGCGTGATTGTGCGTGGCAGTGCAATCGTCCGCTCAGGAGCGCAGCACGTTGCCGCTGAGCGCGTCGCGGATCGGGGTGGGCTGGGCCAGGCCGCCGGTTTCGCCATCGAGGATGCCATCGAGCAGGCGCAGCAGGCGTGGATCCAGCTCGGCACGGCTGCGTGCCGGTGGTTCACCGGCCAGGTTGGCGCTGGTGGAGACGAGGGGCCCCCCCCAGGCGCGGCACAGGGCGGCGACCAGCGGGTGCGCGCTGATGCGCACGGCGATGCCGCTGTGCTCGCCGGTAATCCAGGGCTGGGCGCGCGGACCGGCCGGCAGGATCCAGGTGTTGGCACCCGGCCAGCTGGCCAGCACCGCGCGCTGGCGGGCATCGGGCAACGCCTGCAGGCGCACCCAGCCCTCCAGCTGCGACAATTCGGCGGCGACCAGGATCATGCCCTTCTCGATCGGGCGCTGCTTCAGCCGCAGCACCATGTGCACCGCCGCCTCATGCGAGGGATCACAGCCCAGGCCCCAGACCGCTTCGGTCGGATAGGCGATCACGCCGCCGGCGCGGAGCGTGGCGACAGCAGAGTCCAGGGTGAGTTCTTTCATGGCGGCGACCGGCCCGACGTGGGCCCCCATTATCCCCCTGCGGCGTGCAGAAGGGGTGGACCCTGGCCCGGTAGTGCCGGCCGCTGGCCGGCATCGGGTGCTTCTGGATGTTGCCGGCCAGCGGCCGGCACTACCCCTTATCCACGCATGGCGTGAATCTACTTCGCGGCTTTCTTGACGGCCTTCTTCGCAGGTGCCTTCTTTGCAGCGGCCTTCTTTACCACGGCCTTCTTCGCCGCCTTCTTGGCAGGCGCTTTCTTGGCTGCGGCCTTCTTCGGCGCCGCTTCCTTCTTCACCGCCGCCTTCTTGGCCGGTGCCTTCTTCGCGGCAGCCTTCTTGGCGCCGAAGCCCTTGCGCACGGGCTTGCCGGTTTCTTCCATCAGCTGCTGCACTTCGGCCAGGGTCAGCGATGCCGGCTCGCGATCCTTGGGGATCTTGCCGTTCATCCTGCCGTCGCTGATGTACGGGCCGAAGCGGCCGTTCAGCACCTGGATGTCGCTGCCCTCGAACTCCTTGATGATCCGGTTGCGCGCGATCTCTTCCTTCTCTTCGATCAGGAACACGGCGCGGGCCAGGTCGATGGTGTACGGGTCGTCTTCCTTCTTCAGCGAGGCATAGGTGCTGCCGCGCTTGGCGAACGGGCCGAAGCGGCCGATGCCGACGCTGACCGGCTCGCCGTTGTCCTCGCCCAGCGCGCGTGGCATCAGGAACAGTTCCAGCGCATCTTCCAAGGATATGGTGTGCATCGACTGGCCGGGGCGCAGCGAGGCGAATTTCGGCTTCTCCTCGGCGTCCTCGGCGGTGCTGCCGATGGCGGCGTAAGGCCCGAAGCGGCCGAGGCGCACGCTGACCGGCTTGCCGGTCTTCGGGTCGGTGCCGAGCTCGCGCGCGCCACTGGCCTCGGCGCGGTCCACCGATTCCTTCTTGTCTTCCACCAGCTCCTTGAACGGCTCCCAGAAGCGGGCCATCAGCGGGATCCACTCTTCTTCGCCACGCGAGACGGCGTCGAGCTCGTCTTCGAGCTTGGCGGTGAAGTCGTAGTCCACGTACTGGGTGAAGTGGCTGGACAGGAACTTGGACACCGCGCGGCCGACGTCGGACGGGCGGAAGCTGCGGCCTTCCATTTCCACGTACTTGCGGAACAGCAGGGTCTGGATGATCGAGGCGTAGGTCGACGGACGGCCGATGCCGTACTCTTCCAGCGCCTTCACCAGCGCCGCTTCGGTGTAGCGCGGCGGCGGCTGGGTGAAATGCTGCTCGGCCTGGATGCGTTCCAGCGGCACGCGGTCGCCCGGCTTCATCGCCGGCAGCTTGCGGCCTTCGTCCTCGTCTTCGGCGCTCTTGTTGTCCTTGCCTTCCTCGTACACGGCCAGGAAGCCGGGCACCACCACGGTGGTACCGCTGGCACGGAACACGTGCTCGCTGCCAGCCGACAGGTCGACGCTGACCGTATTGAGCGTGGCCGGAATCATCTGGCAGGCGACGGCGCGCTTCCAGATCAGTTCGTACAGGCGGCGCTCGTCGTCGGTCAGGAAGCGGGCGACCTGCGACGGAGTGCGCAGGGCCGAGGTCGGGCGCACCGCCTCGTGCGCTTCCTGGGCGTTCTTGGACTTGGTCTGGTAGGTGTTCGGCTGGTCGGGCAGCGAGGCGATGCCGTAATCACGGGCGATCACGTCGCGGATTTCGGCCAGCGCGTCCTGCGACAGGTTCACCGAGTCGGTACGCATGTACGAGATCAGGCCGACGGTGCCTTCGTCACCGATCGCCACGCCTTCATACAGCTTCTGCGCCACCTGCATGGTCTTGCGGGTGGTGAAACCGAGCTTGCGCGAGGCTTCCTGCTGCAGGGTGGAGGTGGTGAACGGCGGCGCCGGGCGGCGCTTGCGCTCCTTGCTGGCCACGTCGGTGACATGCAGGGAGCCCTGCGCGGCCTGCTGGATGCGCAGGCGGGCGGCTTCGGCGGTGTCGCCGTCAGTGATGGTGAACTGCTCGAATTTCTGCCCGTCCAGCTTGATCAGCTTGGCGTTGAAGTGCTGCGACGGGTGTGCGCACTCGGCGGCGATCGACCAGTACTCGCGGGCGATGAAGGCTTCGATCTCTTCCTCGCGCTCGACGATCATGCGCAGCGCCGGGCTCTGCACGCGGCCGGCGGACAGGCCGCGCTGGACCTTGCGCCACAGCACCGGCGACAGGTTGAAGCCGACCAGGTAGTCCAGCGCGCGGCGCGCCTGCTGGGCATCGACCAGGTCGCTGGCGATCGCGCGTGGCTGGCTGATCGCTTCCTTGATGGCGCGCGGGGTGATCTCGGTGAACACCACGCGCTGCATCGGCTTGTCCTTGACCAGCCCGCGTTCCTTCAGGATCTCGGCGATATGCCAGCTGATCGCTTCACCTTCGCGATCCGGGTCGGTCGCCAGCAGGATGTCGTCGGCGCCCTTGGCGGCCTTGGCGATGGCGTCGACATGTTTTTCGTTCTTGTCGATCACGTCGTAGTGCATGGCGAACCCGTTGTCCGGGTCGACCGCGCCTTCCTTCGGAATCAGGTCACGCACATGCCCATACGAGGCCAGGACGGTGTAGTCCTTGCCGAGGTATTTGTTGATCGTCTTGGCCTTGGCCGGCGATTCGACGATGAGCAGGTGCTTGGGCATGGCAGCAGTGTCTGTGGGGCGAGCCGCAGGGGAGGGGCCGCTAGGGTGGAGCAAACGGCCGCATTAGTGAAGCGGCCACGGACAAATCAATACGCTGAACGCCCGGTAGTGTGCCGGGCGTTCAGGTTTCACCTTATTAGAGGAATCACGCCCGGCCAGCCCCTGTCAAGCAGCCAGACGTGAGGATGGCCGTTCATGAGGCCATCTTGGCGATGAAGCCGACCGCGGCCACCAGCACCACCAGGCCCGCCAGCACCAGCAGGCCGGTGAGCACCAGGATCACGATGGTGACCGTGCCCAGCTCATGGCGCTGCAGGTGCGGCTGGTCGGTGTAGGCCCAGCGGTCGACCACCAGGGTGTCGCAGATCATGTCGTGCAGGCCCTGCTTGCGCTCGGTGAAGGCGGCCATCAGGAAGCCGATGCCGAGGGTGAAGCTGCTCAGCAGCATGGCCCAGTAGCGGCCGAAGGCGCGGCCCTTGGTCAGGCGATCGCCGTTGCTGCGCACGACCTTGATGCCGACCGCCATCTTGCCCAGCGTGGCGCCACCCTGCGAGGAATGGAACCAGGTGTAGTAGGCAACGCCGATGGCCATGTTGATCAGCGCGCTGGCCACCTGCGCGACGATTTCGATGGAGGTCTCGCCGCTGCCCACCGCGCCCATGCTGGCGCCAAGCACCACGCCGATGATGGCGCCGATGATGCCGCACGGAATGGCCAGCACGAAGTAGTCGATCATGTACGCCGCTACGCGCTTCCAGAAGCCTGCGTAGACCACCTCGCCGCCGATCACCGGCTGCGGGCCACCGGCACCGGAAGCGGCCGGGGCGCTGTAGGGCGAGCTGCTGAGCGCGCCCGTGCCAGGCAGCGGTGCAGTGCCGTTGTCGATGGCGGCGTAGTCGCCGCGCAGGTCGAAGCCGCCGCTGGCGGTGGCCGTGCTGGCATCGGCCAGTGTCTGCAGGCCGAGCTCATCGACCACCTGGCGCAGTGCAGCCCACTGGGCCATGCCTTCGCGCCAGACCAGGGTGTCCAGGTTCAGTTCGCCCCGCTGGAAGCGCTGGCGGATTTCCTGGACCGGCAGCGGGCCCTGGCGTTGCTGTCCTTCGGCGTAGTACCACTCGGTCATTGCATGTTCCCTGTTGGATCGTCCTTGGAGGTGCTGCCGTGCGCGTGGCTCAGCCGCGGCACGACGGCGGCAGGTACTTGTCGTCGCTTTCACCGCTGCATTCCCAGCGGCCGCTGTCGCGATCATATTCCAGCCACAGCAGGTCGCCATCGAGGCTCTTGCCGGGCACGGCCAGCGTTGCTTCGATGCCGCAGTGGCCGTTGTTGAAGCGGCCGATGTTCACCGCCGACAGGCCGGCCTGGGTGAAATCACCCGGCGCCGGGAAACCGGCATCGTTGGCACCGGGGCAGCGGCCTTCGTCGTCGGCGAAGTGCTGCACCTGCTGTTTCAGCGGCTGCAGGGCATTGACCGCGGTGGCAACCTTGGCACGCACGGTGTAGTCGTTGTAGGCAGGCAGGGCGATCGCCGCGAGGATGGCCATGACCGGCACCAGCACCAGCAGCAGGCCGCCGCCGATGATCGCGGTCAGGGCGCAGCCGGAGAGCTTCTTTTTCGGCGGCGGCAGCACCCCGGCCGGGGTCTGCGTGGCATAGGGCGTGGACGGTGGCAGCACCGGTGGTTGCGGCGGCGGCGGCGCAACCGGTTCCGGTTCGGGCTCCGGCTCGGGTTCCACAGCCGGCGCGGCGACGTCCAGCGCCGGCACGATCAGGCCCAGCTCATCGACCACGCTGCGCAACGGCTGCCATTGCGGCAGGCCGTCGCGCCAGACCAGGGTGTCCAGGGAGATCTGGTTGTTGCGGAACAACTCGACCAACTGTTCCGCCGGCAGCGGGCCTTGCTGCCGGTTACCTTCTGCGTGGAACCACTCGCTCACGGGGACGCTCCTGAATGCGCTATGCCCCCAAGTGTACGGTCAGTGCAGGGGTTCTGGCTCGTCCATGAACATCTGCGTCTCCATCCAGGCGTAGGCCGCTTCGGAGCCGGGCTGGTTGAACAGCACCATCAGCACGACCCACTTCAGGTCGTCCAGGTCCAGTTCGTCCTGGTCCAGGGCCATCGCCCGGTCCAGCACCAGCTCGCGCTGGTCGGCGTCGAGGATGCCGTGCTGTTCCAGGTACAGCAGGAAGCCGCGGCATTCCACGTCCAGCTTGTCCAGCTCGGGGCCGTGGTAGATGCGCACGGGGCCATCGACCCGCGCCTGGGCCACGCTCGGCCGCTGCGCGGCCAGGGCATCGAGCCAGTCGAACGCCTTGTTGATCTCGGTGGGGCTGAAACCGGCCTGGATCAGGCCGTTCTGGAGCGAATCGCGGTCACGGATCAGGTCCGCATCTTCGCTGAAATAGTGTTCAAACAGGTACAGCAGTACATCCAGGATGCTCTCTTTCATTGCCCCTCGGCCTGCGTCGCGCGACGCTGTGGAGGTGAAGAAACTAGGGAGTTCGACAGTAGCGGCCGTGTACGCACACCACGATTCCCGCCAGTTCCATGGCCAGCAGCATGGAGGACACCTGTGACGCCGTCAATCCACAGCGCGTGATCAGTGAATCCATACCGCTTGGGTTGTGGTCCAGGGCCCGCCACAAGCACTGGTAGTCAGGGTCGTCGGCCCAGCGCGCCGGCAGGAGCGCCGGCGGTGCCTGTTCAGTGGGGGTGGCCAACCGCGATTGCAAGCCCGGCAGCTGCTGGCGAAGGGCGGGGGCGAGCAGTTCCAGGACCTCCTCGGGGCGCTCGACCAGCGCCGCGCCCTCACGGATCAGGCGGTGGCAGCCGGCCGCGCGCGGGTTGAGCACCGATCCGGGCAGGGCACAGACCTCGCGGCCGGCCTCGGCGGCCAGGCGCGCGGTGATCAGCGCGCCCGAGCGCTGCGCGGCCTCGACCACCACGGTGGCCAGCGCCAGCCCGGCCACCAGCCGGTTGCGCGCAGGGAAGTGGCTGGGACGGGCAGCCGTGCCCGGCAGGTACTCGCTGAGCACCACGCCTTCGGCGGCGATCCGCGCCTGCAGCCGGGCGTGGCTGTCCGGATAGGCCCGGTCAGGGCCGGTGCCGATCACTGCCATGGTGCAGCCGCCGGCCTCCAGCGCAGCCTGGTGCGCGGCCGCATCGATGCCTGCGGCCAGGCCGCTGGTCACCGCCAGGCCGGCCTCGACGAAGCAGCCGGCAAAACGCGCGGCCAGTGCACGCCCGCCCGGGGTGGGCGAGCGGCTGCCGTCCAGCGCCACCGAAGGGCGCCAGGCCAGGCAGGGATCACCGGCCACGAACAGCGCCAGCGGCGGGTTGGGTACCTCCAGCAGTGATGGCGGAAAGGCCGGATCGGTACACGGCAGCAGGTGATGGTTGTCCTGTTCCAGCCAGCGCCGGGCGGCTGTCCAGGCCCGGGTATCAACGCGTTCCAGGGCGGCGCACTGCTCCGGCGTGCAACCGTGCGCACGCCAGGTCGCAGTGCCTTGCGCGATGGCGGTTTCCGCATCGCCCGCGGCCTGCAGCAGGGCCCGTCGGGACGCCAGTGCGCCTCCCGCCATCAACAGGCGCAGCAGCGCCTCGTATGCATGTGTGGTCATCCCCCACTATCGGCCGCACACAACAAAGGCGCCCTAGGGCGCCTTCGCATGTGGCTGTCAGGTTTTGCCGGAGGTGCCTGCCGGCCCGCGGCCGGCACTTCAGTGGTGGCCGGGGCAGTCCGGCAACCGTTACTTCGCGTCCGGGTGCAGCGCGTTGTAACCCACCTGCACCGGCTTCACGCCCTGCATCACCAGCGCGTAGCTGACGTTGTCGAAGGTGCGGAACACCATCGCATGCGCGGCATATTCATCCGGCAGCGAGACCCGGCCTGCGCCGGTGCTGAGCGAGTCGTCCATGCGCGAGGAGGTCGGGTACTTCATGCGGTGCGCTACATGCCGGCCCGGGCGCCACAGCGAGAACACGGTGCCGTTGTCCACGCCCTGGGCACGGCCGGCCGAAATCGCGATCACGTCGCGTGGGCCACCGGCGGTGAACATGTCGGTGACCGCCAGCACGCGCACGTCCACGCCCTCGACACCCGCAGCGGGTACGTGGGGCACGAACTGCAGGTCGTACGGCCGGGCTTCGACCGGCACCAGGCGGTCGCCGGCGCGCACTTCGCGGCCGCCGACGTTCTTGTCCAGCACCAGCGTGGAGGCCTCGACCTTGCCGCCGGCGATCTGGGTGATGGTGCCGGTGGCGACCTGGGCCAGTTCGTAGCCGAGCACGCCACGACGTGCGTTGGGTGCGTTGTAGGCCTTCCACAGGTTGCCGCTGCCCGGGGTGACGTCGCCATTGGCGGTCAGGTCCTCGGTCGGCTTGGGCTGGGCGTAACGCACGGTCGGGCGTACCACGGCCCAGCGCTGGCCCACCTGGGCATCCGCCAGGCGCACGTAGACGGTGTCGCCACCGGACACGCGCAGGCGGCTGTCCTCCAGGCCGACGACGTAGGGCAGCTGCTTGACGCTGTCGACAACGCTCAGCTGCTTCAGGAACGGCTCGACCTGGGCCAGCGGAATGGCGTCGATCGGGGCCTCCTGGCGCGGACCGGCCTGGGACACGGTCACCCGGTCCAGGTAGGCCAGGCTCAGCACGTCACCTGGATAGATCAGGTGCGGGTTGGCGATCTGCGGATTGGCTTGCCAGATCTCCGGCCACAGCCAAGGCTTCTGCAGGAAACGTGCGGCGATATCCCACAACGTATCCCCTTTTCGGACCACATAGGTGTCCGGGTGCCCGCCATTCACTTCCACGGCGGTAGCATAGGCAGCCACGGTCAGCATCGCCGCGGCGACGACCGTACGAAAACGAAGCAACATAGGTGTGAAGCCCTGATTCCCCAACAGGTCCACGCACTATAGTCCAGAAACCGGGGCGCAAGGCAAGCGTTGGAGCTAGAATCTGCGACGTATGCCGGCGTGCCGGCCCCCTACCCGGAAACAGCCATGGCCCTTCTCCCCATTCTCGAGTTCCCCGATCCGCGCCTGCGTACCAAGGCTGCGTTGATCGACGCCGCCGAAGTCACCACGCCGGCCTTCCAGGAACTGATCGACAACATGTTCCTGACCATGTACGACGCCCCGGGCATCGGCCTGGCCGCCACCCAGGTGGACGTGCACAAGCGCTTCATGGTCATCGATGTCAGCGAAGAGAAGAATGAACCGCATGTGTTCATCAACCCGGAAATCGTCGCCAAGGACGGGGGCCGGGTGTACCAGGAGGGCTGCCTGTCGGTCCCGGGCATCTTCGCCGACGTGACCCGCGCTGACACCATTACCGTGAAGTACCTGGACCGCAACGGCCAGGAGCAGCAGCTGGAGGCCGGTGAAGTGCTGGCCACCTGCATCCAGCACGAGATGGACCACCTGGACGGCAAGCTGTTCATCGACTATCTGTCGCCGCTCAAGCGCGAGATGGTCCGCAAGAAGCTGGCCAAGCAGCGCAAGCACGTGGCGTGATCGCCAATCCGGGCCGCCCTCCGGGTGGCCCGTGCCTGCGCGACGCGCGCGGGCTGTACGGCGCCGGCCGACGGCGCCGTTTTCTTTCCTGCACGAATCCATCCTGCAAGTGGGGTAGCCATGAGGATTGTCTTTGCCGGTACGCCGGAATTCGCGGTGTCGTCGCTGCGCGCCGCGGCGCGCCACCACGAGGTCGTGGCCGTCTATACCCAGCCTGATCGCCCGGCCGGGCGCGGCCGTGGCCTGGCACCGTCGCCGGTCAAGCTCGAAGCCGTGGCCCGTGGCATTCCGGTCTACCAGCCCGAATCGCTGAAGGATGAAGCTGCCCAGCGGCAGCTGCGCGACCTGCAGCCGGACCTGATGGTGGTGGTCGCCTACGGCCTGATCCTGCCCAGGGCGGTACTGGCGATCCCGACCCACGGCTGCTGGAACGTGCATGCCTCGCTGCTGCCGCGCTGGCGCGGTGCCGCGCCGATCCAGCGCGCGATCCAGGCCGGTGACGCAAAGACCGGCGTGTGCCTGATGCAGATGGAAGCCGGCCTGGATACCGGCCCGGTGCTGCTGCACCAGGAGCTGCCGATCGCGGCCACCGATACCGGCGGCCAGCTGCATGACAAGCTGGCCGAACTGGGCGCACAGGTGCTGTCAGACGGCCTGGGCCTGCTGCGTGCCGGCATCAAGCCGATCGCGCGGCCGCAGCCCGAGCAGGGCGTGACCTACGCGCACAAGCTGGACAAGGCCGAAGCCCGCCTGGACTGGGCACAGGACGCCGATGCACTGGCGCGCACCGTGCGCGCCTTCAATCCGTGGCCGATCGCCGAGGCCACGCTGGCCGGCGAGCGCGTGCGCATCCACGGCGCGATCGCTCTTGACCTGGCCCACGGCCAGGCGCCGGGGGCGGTGCTGGCGGCCGGCCGCGATGGTATCGACATCGCCTGCGGCCAGGGCGCGCTGCGCCTGCGCACGCTGCAGCGCGAAGGCGGCAAGGCGATCACCGCCGCCGACTACCTCAATGCCCGCCGCGACCTGCACGTGGGGGCATAAGCGGTGTCGAAGCAGAATGATTTCTCCGTCGCCAAGGCGGCGCCCGGCGCGGCCACCCGCATGCTGGCCGCACGCGTACTGGCGCAGGTGTTCACCCGTGGCCGCTCGCTGAAGGCGGAACTGGCCTGGGCACTGCCCAAGCTGGCCGACAGTCGTGATCGGGCCTTGCTGGAAGCGCTGTGCTTTGCAGTCCTGCGCCGCCGCAGTACCTACGACGCTGCCTTGCAGTCGTGGATGCAGAAGCCGCTGTCGGCGCGTGATGCCGACCTGCGCACGTTGCTGATGGTGGGCTTCGCGCAGCTGGACGTGCTGGAACTGCCGGCGCATGCGGCCCTGTCGGCCACGGTCGACGCCGCCCGCGCGCTGGGCCGTGAGCGCCAGGCCGGGCTGGTCAACGCGATCCTGCGCCGCGCGCAGCGCGAGGGGTTCCCGGAGCAGCCTGCGCGTGACGCCTTTCCGGCGTGGCTGGCCGATGCCGTCGAGCGCGACTGGCCGTCCCAGGCCCAGGCGATCTTTGCTGCCAGCCTGCAGCCGGCGCCGCTGTGGCTGCGTGCCAACCGCCAGCAGGGGGGGCGTGACAAGGCGCTGGCCACGCTGGCCGAGGCCGGCATTGCTGCCGAAGCCAGCCCGCTCAGCGCCGACGCGCTGCGCCTGGTGGCGCCCATCGCGGTGAACCAGTTGCCGGGGTTCGCCGACGGTGCGCTGTCGGTGCAGGACCTGTCGGCGCAATGTGCGGCGGACGCGCTGGCACCGGCGTCCGGCGCCCGCGTTCTGGACGCCTGCGCGGCACCGGGTGGCAAGTCGGCGCACCTGCTGGAGCGTGACCCGAGCCTGCGCCTGCTGGCGCTGGATATCGATGCGCGTCGCCTGGCGCGTGCCCGCGATACCTACACCCGCACCGGTGTAGGTGAGGGCGCGCAGACCCGGGTGGCCGATGCCAGCGACCCCGGTGCGTGGTGGGATGGCACACCGTTCGACGCCATCCTGCTGGATGCGCCGTGTTCGGCCACCGGCGTGATCCGCCGCCAGCCGGACGTGATGTTCCACCGCCGCGCCGAGGATATCGATGCGCTGGTCGGCGTGCAGGCCCGCCTGCTGGAGGCCTGCTGGTCGATGCTGCGCCCGGGCGGCGTCCTGCTGTACGCCACCTGTTCGATCCTGCGCGCCGAGAACATCGATCAGGTGCGGGCCTTCCTGAAGTGGCATCCGGACGCGGTGGCACAGCCGCTGGATGACAGATTCGGCCTGGACTGCGAGGGGATCGCGCGCCAGCGACTGCCGGGTGACAGCGATGCTGACGGTTTCTTTTACGCGCGTCTGCTAAAAACGGCCTGACCCCCGCTGACGTTGCGAGTCCCATGCTGAAATCCCGCGCGTCGCGCGAGACGTGGTTGTTCGTGGTGATGGCCCTGCTGGTGCTGGGGGCCGGGCTGGGCCTTCGTGATCCGTGGCCGTCGGACGAGCCGCGCTTCGCGCTGGTGGCCAAGCAGATGTTCGACAGCGGCCACTGGCTGTTCCCGCACCGCGGGACCGAGCTGTACTCGGACAAGCCGCCGATGCTGATGTGGTGGCAGGCCACGCTGTACAGCCTGGTCGGGCAGTGGCGCGTGGCCTTCCTGCTGCCGTCGCTGCTGGCGGCACTGGGCACGCTGTGGTGCGTGGTCGACCTGGGCCGGCGGCTGTGGACGCGGCGGGTGGGGCTGTATGCCGGCTGGGCGCTGCTGTTCGCGCTGCAGTTCACCTTCCAGGCGAAGAAGGCGCAGATCGATCCCCTGCTGCTGCTGTTCATCACCCTGGCCAACTACGGCCTGCTGCGCCACCTGCTGCTGGGGCCGGCCTGGCGCTGGTGGTGGCTGGGCTGGTTCTTCGCCGGCATCGGCGTGATCACCAAGGGCGTGGGCATGCTGGCGCTGCTGATGATCGTGCCCGCGGCAATCGCCACGGCGCTGCAGTGGCCACGGGTGGGCCTGCACGCGCGCGACGCGCGCTTCTGGCTGGCGCCGCTGGCCTTCCTGCTGGCGGTGTCGTTGTGGCTGGCGCCGATGCTGCTGGCCGGCTTTGCCACCGGCTCGGACGAATATCGCGCCTACATGGACGATATCCTGTTCCAGCAGACGGCGCGGCGCTACACCCATTCCTGGGATCACCACCAGCCCGCCTGGTACTTCCTGGCGACGATGCCGCTGATGTGGATCCCGGCATTCCTGGCCCTGCCCTGGGCGATTTCGGCCTGGCGCCGCCGGCTGCAACGCCGCGACGCGCGCTATCTGCTGCCGCTGGCCTGGTGGCTGATGGTGGTGCTGTTCTTCTCGATTCCCGCCGGCAAGCGCGACGTCTACATCCTGCCGGCGCTGCCGATGTTCTGCCTGGTGCTGGCACCGCTGTTGCCGGGGTTGCTGAAGCGACGCGATGTGCAGGCCGTGGTGGGGCTGTTCACCGGCCTGCTGTCATTGGGCCTGGCCGTGGCTGGCGCGATGGCGGTGCTGGGTGACCCGGCCTTCGAGCTGCGCCTGACCCATAGCCGCGGGCTCGCCCCCGGGGCCGTCGACGCGCTGGCGTGGACGATCCTGGCGATGGGCCTGTGGGGCGGATTGAGCCTGCTGGCCTGTGGCCGTCGCCGGCACCTTGCGCTGGTGTCGACCCTGGCGGTGGTCTGGGTGCTGTACAGCCTGGTCGGCTACCCGCTGCTGAACGATTCCAGTTCGGCCCGTGGCCTGATGCGCGCGGTCGGTACCCGCCTGGGCCCCGATGCTGAGCTGGGGCTGGTGGCCTGGAAGGAACAGCACCTGCTGCTGGCCGACCGTCCCGCCGCGACCTTCGGTTTCGAGACTGACTGGGACGAGCAGCTGGTGGCGGCCACGCGCTGGCAGCGGCTGGCGCCCGGACGTCGTTGGCTGCTGGTCCACGAGTACGCGATGCTGTCGTGCGTCGACCGCAACCGCTCCGAACTGGCCGGCGTGGCCAACCGGCGGCGCTGGTGGCTGGTGCCGGCGGCGGCGGTGACGGTGCCGTGCGTGGTCACTGCCGAGGAGCGGGAACGTGAACGGCGTTTGCAGGAACATGACTAGCCAGCACGATTTCCGCTTGTCCAGTCTGCCCAAGCGGGTCCAAAGGCAGTAAAACAGCAGGCTGGGACGGCCCGCGTTGGCCCGTCCCATTCTTCCAGCAGATTGCAGCGATACTTCCCGACGTGCCAGCTTCACCGGACAACCTGAACTTCATGGCCGGCGACCCGCTGGGCGTTCCCGTCGGTGGGCGTCACGGGGTTGCACACGGGCTGGCCCAGCTGGGGCTGTTCTGCCTGCCGGCACTGGTGCTGACCGTGCCGATCAACCTGTTGCCGTATGGTCTCCTGCTGCTGCTCAGCACCCTGCTGGCGCCGGAGCTGCTGTGGCGCGCGCGGGGCATGGCCGGCCAGCCGGTGAAAGTGCTGGTCTGGCTGATGCTGGCGGTGCTGGCGCTCGGCGTACTGTCGGTGGTGCTGTTCGAACAGGGCCTGCGTGACGTCGACAACCGTTCGCGATTCGTGGTGATCCCATGGATCGCGCTGTGGATCTGCGCGCTGCGTCCCAGCCTGCGGTGGCTCTGGTACGGCTCGTTGACCGGCCTGCTCGCCACCTTCGTGATGTCGCTGTGGCAGGTGCTGGGCGGCGCCCCGCGCGCGGAGCTGTTCACCAACGCCATCGTGCTGGCCGACATCGTGATGGTGTTGATGGTGCTGCTGGTGTTCTGCCGGCCGTCGCGGCGCTGGTCGCTGGTGATCCTCGGCATGGCCGCCGGTTGCGGCACCATCGTGCTGACCGGCAGCCGCGGTGTGTTCGCCGCCTTGCTGGCGCTGCTGGTGGTGCTGGCGCTGAGCCTGCGCTGGCGTACCGGTGCGGCGCGCCTGTCGGTGCTGGCCGGGATGCTGGCGATCGGTGCGACGCTGCTGCTGTCGGTGCCGGAGCTGCGCCACCAGGTCCGCCTGAGCGAGCTGCACAGCGACGTGCAGCGGATGGAGCTGGGCGACAGTGATTCTTCCGCCGGTGCCCGCGTCGAGCGCCTGCAGGTAGCCTGGCAGACCTTCCTCGATCATCCGCTGGTGGGTGTTGGCATCGGTCATTTCGACAGCGCGATGCAGCGCGTGCCGGTCTGCCGGGAGAACCCGGAAGAGTTGCGCTGCCACCTGGGGCATGCCCACAACGACGTGGCCGAATGGGCGGCGACCCAGGGTGTACCGGGCCTGCTGCTGTTGCTGGCGGTGTATGGCATCCCGCTGTGGTTGTTCGTGCGCCTGCATCGCCGCAGCGGACGGGCGACCTTCCGCGGGCCGGCCGCTGCCGGCGTCATGCTGGTGATCACCTACGCGTTGTGCGGGCTGACCCAGTCGATGTTCGCGCACCAGATGACGGCCAGTTTCTACGTGACCCTGGTCGGGCTGCTGACCGGCCTGTCGATCGTCGAAGGCGCGCGCCACCGGGCGATCACCGGCTCGTGATGCGTCGGCGCGCCGGGCGGGCCCCGGCGATCAGGGGTTCGGCGGGTCGGCCACGGGCTGGCCGTTGCCCAGCATCCACAGCATGATGGTCTTCTGTCGCACGTAGTTGGCGCGCACGTAGGCGTAGACCAGGCCGTGCCAGCCGTCGCGGAAGCCGCCACGGAACACGAAGCCGCGCCAGAACCGCCAGGCCGGCGCCAGTACCAGCTTGCCCAGCGTGGCCCGCTTGCCGCGTGCGAACTCGTGCTCGGCCATCATCCGCGCGTACTTCTCGGTCTTGGCCAGCTGCTGCTGCAGGGAGCGGTACGGGTAATGGACCAGGTCGCCGCGCAGGGTGCCGACGCTGCCGTCGACGCTGGCCGCCTCGTGGATCTCGCGCTTGCCGCGCCAGCCACCGCGGCGGCGGTCGAACAGGCGCATCACCCGGTCCGGGTAGGCGTTGCCATGGCGCAGGAACCTGCCGAAGTACTCCGACAGGCGCGCGAAGCGATAGCCGGCATGGCCGGCGAAGCCACCGTCGCGGACCCGTTCGATGGCTGCGCGCAGTTCCGGGCTGATCCGCTCATCGGCGTCCAGGCACAGCACCCAGTCGTGGCTTGCCTGCTCGACGCAGTAGGCCTTCTGGCTACGGAAGCCATCGAACGCGCGCTGCAGCACGCGGGCGCCTGCGGCCTCGGCGATGGCCAGGGTGGCATCGGTGGAGTACGAGTCCACGACGATGATTTCGTCGCAGAAGGCCAGCGAGGCCAGGCAGTCGCCGATGCGGCCGGCCTCGTTGAACGCGATAATGCAGGCCGAGATGCGAGGCCGTTCGATGGGAGCGGTCGTGGAGGACATGATGGCCGGGTACCTGTTGTTTGCGACGGAGCGCTATGCGCTGCCTATTCTCGCCCCGTTGGCGCAGGCCTTGCACGCCTCCGGGCAGGAGGTGGCGGCCTGGTTCGAGGACGGCGCTGCCGCCAGCAGCCTGCCGGGCGTGCCCAACATCGGACTGAAACAGGCCCTGGCGATGCGGCCGCGTGCCGTGTTCAGCGCCGCCAACTGGGTGCCGACCTTCCTGTCCGGCGCCAAGGTACAGCTGTTCCATGGCTTCAACGTGGAGAAGCGCGACAGTGCGCGCGGCCACTTCCGGGTGCGCGGCATGTTCGACCTGTACTGCACGCAGGGGCCGGCCACCACCGCGCCGTTCCGTGAGATCGCCGCCCTGCAGGGCCATTTCGCCGTAGCCGAGACCGGCTGGCCGAAGCTCGACCCGCTGTTCCGCGACGACGGTGGCGAGAGCGCCGCGCTGCGCGCAGCGGCGGGCGGGCGCCCGGTGATCCTGTTCGGTTCGACCTTCACCGAGCGCCTGAGCGCAGCGCCCCACCTGCATGCGCAGATCGCCGCCGATATCGCTGGCGGTGAGCGCTACTGGCTGCTGACCCTGCACCCGAAGTGCCCACCGGAACTGTTCGAGCGCTACCGCGCGCTGGCCGGTGCCCATGCCCGCTTCATCGAGCCGGAGCAGGTGATGGCCGCGCAGCGCGCCGCCGATGTGCTGGTGTCGGACACCTCGTCGATCGTTTCGGAGTTCATCGTCCAGCACAAGCCGGTGGTGACCTTCCGCAACCGCGTGCCCAAGCCGCACATGATCGACTTCGACGACCCGGCGCAGCTGCCGGCGATGCTGCAGCGCGCGCTGCATCCCGACGCCGCGCTGCAGGCGGAGATCGTGCGCTACGCCGACGCCATCCATCCGTACCGCGATGGCCTGTCCAGCGAGCGGGTGATCGCCGCCACCGAGGATTTCCTGTCCGGTGAAATGGGCGTGCTGCGGCGCAAGCCCTTCGGCAGCTGGGTGCGCGACCTGCAGATCCGCAAGGACCTGGGATATTGGGGGCCGTCGCAGCGCTGATGCCTCGCCGACCCCGCTCGCGGTAGTGCCGGCCGCTGGCCGGCAACCTCGGGAATGTCTGCGGTTGCCGGCCAGCGGCCGGCACTACCGGTGTTGCTTACCAGCGCAACTTGCGCCGCGCCAGCGCCGCGGCCAGCTGCTCCATCACGTGTTGCGCCTGTGCCTGCGGCAGGTAGCGCAGGGTCAACGCCACATCACCGTGCGCACCGGCCGTATCCAGCTGCAGGCTGCTGGTGCCGAGCAGCTTGTCCAGCGGTGAACGCTGCAGGCGCAGGCCCTGCACCTTGTCCAGCTCGGCCCAGCGCCACCAGCGCTTCCACCAGCCGCCGCGCACGGCCACGTAATGGGCATCCAGATACCAGCCCATGCGCGCCATCTGCCGGTGTGCCACCAGCAGCGCCACCGGCAGCCAGGCCAGCATGATCAGGCCCCATGATCCCCAGCGCCAGTACGCGGCCGCTGCCAGCAACGGCACCAGCAGCAGCGCGCCCAGGCACAGTCGCCACCAGCCACGCTGCTGAATGGACTGCCATTGCGCTGGCGGCCATTGCAGTTGAGGCAACAGGTGCTGCACCAGCTGCTCGCAGCGCATTGCCGGTGCCAGCGGTGCCAGCTCGCGCAGGGCGCGGTCCTCGTCGCGCGAGGGGCCGCCGGCGGCGCTGTCGATGCGCAGCTGGCGCAGGCCGAACCAACGATGCAGGGTGGTTTCGCGCAGCGTCCAGGCCTGGATGCGGCGACGCGCGACACTGCTGCGGGTGCGGCTGAGCAGGCCGGCCGAGACGGTCAGGCGGCGATCCTGCTCGCTGAGGGTGAAGCCGTGATAGCGCAGCAGGGTCAGCACCACCGACAGCGCACGCAGCGCCAGCCAGCCCAGCAGCAAGGCTACGGCCAGCAGCAGGAAGGCGCCGGCCACGCCGGGATGCAGGTGGCTTGCGTAGCCGAAGGCTTCCCGGCCGCCACGCTGGATGGCCGCGTCCATCACCGGCCGCGGCACGGTCTGGAACAGCACGCCGAAGGCGGCGATCGCCAATGCCCAGCCGCGGTTGGACAGCAGGCCCATGCGCACCACGTCCCAGCTCGACAGGCGCAGCAGCACCTGTTCGGTGTCGGCGTCGGTGATCGAGTGGGCGGCCACGACGTCGGCGGCCTGCGGTGCCTGCCCACGCTGGCGCACCAGTCGTTCCAGCGCCAGCGCCTGGTCCAGCTTCAGCACGCGCATTTCGGCTTCCGGACGCACGCCACCGGCCGATTCCAGGCGCAGCTCGGCCACGCCGAACAGGCGGTGCAGCGGGTTCTGCCGCACTTCCACGTTGTGGATGCGGGCGAACGGGATCTCGCGGCGGTTGCGCGCCAGCAGTCCGCTGCGCACGGTGATCGCGTCGCTGCCGATGCGGTAGCGGTAGCTGAGGTACTGCAGCACCGAGACCAGCACCAGCGCGGCAATCGCCGACAGCGGAATCAGCTGCGCCCACATCGGGTCGCGGTCACCGCGTTGGCCGAACACCAGCAGCGCCATCAGCGGCAGGAAGTAGTGGCGCAGCTGCATCAGCAGCACGAACAGCCACGACCACGGGTGCAGGCGATGGTCCTCGCCACCGGCAGGCAGCGATGCGGGCAGGGGCGGCGGCAGGCTCACAGGGCGTCGGCGTCCTGGTCGAGCTGATGGGACAGGGTGTCACGCAGGCGCTCGGCGTCGGCCTCGTCCAGGCCGCTCACGGTCACTGCGCTCATGCGGGTCCCGGCGGTGTGCACGATCAGCGTGGCCAGGCCGGCACGGCGTTCCAGCGGGCCGCGGCGCAGGTCCAGGTGCTGCACGCGCGAAATGGGGATGCGCGTTTCCAGCTGCCACATCAGGTCGCGGCGCAGGCCCAGCCCTTGGGTATCCAGCCGCCAGCGGGTGCGGGTCAAGCGCCGGTGGCCAAGCCACGCGCCGAAGACGATGCCGATCAGCAGCCCAAGGGCGGCCGTCCACAGGCCGCCGGGCAGCTCGAAGAACCACGCGGCCGCGGCCAGCGGCAGGCCCGGCACGAACAGTCCGCCGAAGGCGCCTTCCAGTGCGGCCAGGCGGGCGGCGCGCTGCGGCAGCGACTGCCAGGCATCGGCAGGCGGGGAGGTCAGGGGAACGTCGATCACGCAGGCTCCGTCAGGTGGCAGGGCGGGCGGTGGCGGCAGGGCCGCACCGCGCAGACGGTAGCAGGTCGACCGCGCTACTGGGCAGCCTGGATCAGCGCGTCCACATCCAGCATGTGGCCGGCACGATCGGCCTTGGTGCGCAGGTAGTGTTCGTTTTCGGCAGTGATCTCGCCGGTGACCGGAATGCAGTCCAGCACCTCGATGCCGGCGTTGCGCAGACGCTGTGCCTTGGTCGGGTTGTTGCTGAGCAGGGCCACGCGCGAAATGCCTAGGCCATGCAGCATCGCCACCGCACTGCCGTAGCGGCGCTCGTCGGCACCGAAGCCCAGCTGTGCATCGGCATCGATGGTGTCCAGGCCGTCGTGCTGGTAGCCGTAGGCGCGCATCTTGGCGGCGATGCCGGTGCCGCGGCCTTCCTGGTCCAGGTACAGCAGCACGCCGCCGCCCAGTTCCTTCAGCTTGCGCAGGCCGCGCCGCAGCTGGTCGCCGCAGTCGCACTTGAGTGAGCCGAACAGGTCGCCGGTCAGGCACGAGGAGTGCACGCGTACCGGCACCACCGCCGACAGGTCCGGTTCGCCGACGATGATCGCGACCTGGTCGCGCTGGGCCACGCCGCCGCGGAACACCGCGAAGGTGGTCATGCCGACGTCGCGCAGCGGTACCGGCGAACGGGCGACCAGTTCGTAATCGTGGGCGGCGTGTGCCGCGCCCTCGGCCAGGTCGCACAACGCCACTTCGGCCGCACCCGCAAAGGTCATGTCCTCTGCATCCAGGCGCACCGCCACCATCGCCGGCAGCAGCAGGCCCAGGCGGGCCAGCTCCACCGCGCCGGCATCGAAGGCGTCGCCGGCCGTCCAGTCGTCCGGCATCGGGCCGGGCTCGCGCAGGTAGCCCAGCGAGGGCAGGGCATCGAAGGCAACCCCTGCCAGCGGCAGGCGCGCGCCTGCCGGTGCCTCCACGCCGAGCACGCGGGCGCGGGTGGCGGTCAGGAACAGGTAATGGCGCTCGCGTGCGGCAGCGGCGAAGGCAGCGAAGCTGCTGGCAGTGGCGCTGTCCAGTGCAATCACCGCCAGCCGCTGGCCCTGCCCATCGTGGAGCAGTACCGGGCGACCGGCACGCAGTTCGGCCACCGCGCGTTCGCAGCGGATCGCGGCGGGGTCGCCGAACAGGGAAGAGGCAGCAGGCATGGCGGGACCGGGGGAGGCGGACATCGCAGTCTCTATGGGGGCGCCGGCGTCGTATTCAACGTGGTGCGGCCGCCGGTCGCAGGGGCCGGATGGGCATGGGCGTGGGGGCCGTCAGTGCGGATGCTCTTCGGTCGCATACGGATCTTCCTCGCCGCTGCCCGGTGGCCGCAGCGTATAGCGCTTGTAGGTCCACTGGTACTGCGACGGGTCGCGGCGGGCGATGCGCTCGATGCCGGCATTGAGCGCGGTGGCGGCCACCTGCGGGTCCGGATCGGCCACGGCCGGGTCGGTCGGCTCGATGTGCAGGGCGAATTCCATGTCCGGCCCGATGCGCTCGCACCAGCCATACAGCACGGTGGCGCCGGTGCGCTCGGCCAGCCGGTTGACCAGGGTCATGGTCAGCGCCTGCACGCCGAAGAACGGCACGAACACGCCATCGCCGGCCTTGGGCTGCTGGTCGGGCAGGATGCCGGTGGCGCCGCCGTCCTTGAGCACCTTGAACAGCTGGCGCACGGCCGGGCCCTCGGCGCGTACCTGCTGCACGTTCTGGCCGCCGCGCACCAGCTGCAGGAAGGCGTCGCTGGCCTCGTCTTCCGGCGGCTTGTAGACGATGGCGATCTGCCCGCGCGAGGCCAGCCACTGGTTCAGCAGCTCCCAGTTGCCGAAGTGCGGTGCGGCCACGATCACGCCCTTGCCGCTGGCCAGGGCCGCGTCGTACAGGGCTTCGCCGTGGCGCTGCTTCAGGTGCAGCCGCAGGTTGTCGGCCGGCTGCCGGCTCCACAAACGCAGGGTCTCGATGGCCTGCAGCGCAGTGGAGCGCAGCAGTTCGCGGTGCAGGCGGTCGCGTGCAGGACCGTCCAGCTCCGGGTAGGCCAGTTCGAGGTTGCGCCGGGTAACGCGGCTCTCACGGGCATTGACACGAACCCACGTCCACGCCAGGGCGTGTGCGAACCCCCGCAGCAGCGGCCAGGGCAGGCGGGCGAACAGGGTGGTGGCGCGGTAGACCAGCCGGGCTTTGCGTTGCGGATTCATCGGCGCCAGTTTAGCCAAGGGCGCTGCTATCGTGGCCGGCCCCGTTCATTGGAAGCCCACGATGCTCGTCCTGATCCAGCGTGTCAGCCAGGCCGCCGTCCATGTCGACGAGGAGGTGGTGGGGCAGATCGGCCCCGGCTTGCTGGCCCTGGTCGGCATGGAACCGGGGGATAGCGAGGCCCAGCTGCGGCGGATGGCCGAACGCCTGCTGGGTTACCGGGTGTTCGCCGACGAGGCCGGGAAGATGAACCGGTCGCTGCGCGACACCGGTGGCGGCCTGCTGCTGGTCAGCCAGTTCACCCTGGCGGCCGATACCCGTTCGGGCATGCGGCCGAGTTTCACCAGCGCCGCACCGCCGGACGAGGCTGAACGCGGGTTCAATCGATTTGTCGACATCTGCCGTGAAAATCATGCGCCAGGGGTGGAAACGGGCCGGTTTGGTGCCCATATGGTCGTCAGCCTGGTCAACGACGGTCCCGTGACCTTCCTTCTCAGGCCCTAGGCCGCCGGGACCACCGCCCGGCAGGCAGGGCCCCGGGCTGGTATAATGCTACGTTCCCTATTTCTCCCTAGCCGGTGGCGCGAGCACTACATGGCCAACGAACGTCCTGCCCAATCCGAAATCAAGCAACTGATCAGCAAGGGCCTGGAACAGGGCTACCTGACCTACGCCGAAGTCAATGACCATCTGCCGGACGACATGGTCGACCCGGAACAGATCGAAGACATCATCGGCATGATCAACGGCATGGGCATCGATGTCCATGAAGTTGCGCCGGATGTGGAAACCCTGCTTCTCAACGACGGCAACACCGGTAACCGCGAAGTCGATGACACCGCGGCCGAAGAAGCTGCCGCCGCGCTGAGCGCGCTCGACACCGAAGGTGGCCGTACCACCGACCCGGTGCGCATGTACATGCGCGAAATGGGCACGGTCGAGCTGCTGACCCGCGAAGGCGAAATCGCCATCGCCAAGCGCATCGAGGAAGGCCTTTCGCAGGTCCAGGCCGCCCTGGGCCAGTTCCCGGTTTCGGTCGAATCGCTGCTGACCGACTACGAGGCCCACAAGGAAGGCAAGAAGCGCCTGGCCGAAGTGATCGTCGGCTTCAACGACCTGGCCGACGAAGAGCCGGCGCCGCCGGCGGTCGCTGCCGATGACAGCAGCGATGCCGACGCAGAAGGCGACGAGGACGAGGACGATGACGTCGAGGGTGGCGAGGAAGAAGCCGCACCGACCGGTCCGGATCCGGAGGAAGTCGCTGCGCGCATGCAGGCGCTGAGCGATGCCTTCAATGCCTTCAAGAAGGCGGCGACCAAGGGCGACAAGAAGAACCTGCCGCGCCTGCGCGAAGAGATGTCGGCGGTGTTCGTCACCCTGAAGCTGCCGCTGCCGCTGACCGACGTGCTGACCAAGCAGCTGCGCGACACCATGGCGTCGATCAAGGCCCATGAGCGACGCGTGCTGAACCTGGCCACCGTCACCGCGCGCATGCCGCGCAAGGACTTCATCCGCTCCTGGGAAGGCAACCAGACCAACCTGGAGTGGGTGGAAGACGCACTGAAGCGCAAGCAGAAGTGGTCGTCGGCCCTGCGCGAAGTGAAGGACCAGATCATCGCCGAACAGCAGGCGACGATCGACATCGAGAAGCTGACCCAGCTGGACCTGGAAGAGCTGAAGGAAATCAGCCGTGCCATGGCCTACGGTGAAGCCAAGGCGCGCAAGGCCAAGAAGGAAATGGTCGAGGCCAACCTGCGCCTGGTGATCTCGATCGCCAAGAAGTACACCAACCGTGGCCTGCAGTTCCTCGACCTGATCCAGGAAGGCAACATCGGCCTGATGAAGGCCGTGGACAAGTTCGAGTACCGCCGCGGTTACAAGTTCTCGACCTACGCCACCTGGTGGATCCGCCAGGCGATCACCCGCTCGATTGCCGACCAGGCGCGCACCATCCGTATCCCGGTGCACATGATCGAGACAATCAACAAGTTGAACCGCATTTCCCGCCAGATGCTCCAGCAGTACGGCCGCGAGGCTACGCCGGAGGAGCTGGCCAAGGAAATGGACATGCCGGAAGACAAGATCCGCAAGGTGATGAAGATCGCCAAGGAGCCGATCTCGATGGAAACCCCGATCGGCGACGACGAGGATTCCCATCTGGGCGACTTCATCGAGGACACCAACGTGGAGTCCCCGATCGAGAACACCACCAACATCAACCTGTCTGAAACCGTGCGCGACGTGCTGGCCGGCCTCACCCCGAGGGAAGCCAAGGTGCTGCGCATGCGCTTCGGCATCGACATGAACACCGACCACACGCTGGAAGAAGTCGGCAAGCAGTTCGACGTGACCCGCGAGCGCATCCGCCAGATCGAAGCGAAGGCGCTGCGCAAGCTGCGTCACCCGAGCCGCTCGGAGCAGCTGCGCAGCTTCCTGGATATCGATTGATTTCCAGCGGTTGGTGAAGCGTTGAGAGAAACCCCGCCTGGTGCGGGGTTTTTCTTTTTGGGGTGCCTGGACATGCCCGACGGGGCTTGCCGATGACGCATCTGCCGTTTGAATTTTTCCTGCGACGGTCGCACGCTGATCGCGCAGATGCTCAACACATCCCGTAGGCGGGCCAGTCATCACCGGCGCCGATGCAAGCGCGCGGCAGGTCACGTGCAACTCGTACGGCCTGCGGCATTGATTCGTCATGCATCTGGAGTCACGCCATGAATGATGTGGAGCACGATGTTCCCGAGCCCGTGCAAACCGATTTCCCGCCGCTGCTGGACTGGGATGAGGTGATGCGGGATGAGTGCGAGGATCGATTGGGATTTGCACGCCGTACGACGTATGCGCTGCTGACGCTGTCGGAGCCCGGATTGCTTGCCGGCTTCAGCGGCGACAACCAACAGGGACTGGAGCAGATCAGAAGGATGGTTGCGTTGTTCCAGGCATGCCTGAGGCGGCAGGTATGGCTCGCGGAAGCGGCGGAGAGGCGGCTGGGGCATATTTCGGAGGCGCTTGCCGCCGTCGGGTAGCCGATCGGGCGCGGCCTCCACTACACTGTGACGCTGCGCCGGGCCTATAGCTCAACGGTTAGAGCAGGGGACTCATAATCCCTTGGTTCCAGGTTCGAATCCTGGTGGGCCCACCAATTCATCCAATGGCTTGCATCATTTCAAAGGCACCGCTATGCAGTGCCTTTCGCGTTCAATGCCTATGCGGCGCCTATATTTCAGTCGAGGCAGGCCCCTGGGGATGACCATTCATTGGGTGCCCACTGCTGCAGATCCGGGTCGGCTCGATGCGGGATCCGGTAGTCGCGCTTCTACTACTTCTCGCAGTTGCAGAATGAACGTTGCTGTTCATGCAAGCGGGAGGTGCTGTTCCCGCTTGCCTGATCTGTTCTACGCTTCCAATGCTACTTCGGGCGAATAGGAGTAATTGGTTTGATCGTTACCCTTCCGTTGCCGCTACCGCCGCAGTTACCGTGGCAGCCTCCACCCAGATTGGCTCCGCCCGTGCCACCACTACCTCCTCCACTGCCGCCGCCAGCGCCGCCACCACTGGAGGGCGGACGCGTAATGGGCTCTTGGTTGGTTCCATTCCAGTCATAGCTGTCCGTCAACTCATAGGTGGCGCAGTGCGTCGTGTTGCAGACGATGACCTTGGAGCCTGCCTGTATTGAGTATTCGAACCCCCCCTTCCTTTGCTGGTTTACGACATCTCTGTATCTATTAAGGAACGCCTTCGTGGCGTTGTCTGGAATTCGAGCCTGCAACTGACACGTACTACAGTTAACTGGACCAAAGACGGTGAGGGCAGGATCAAAGGGCCAAATCGCATAAGCCATGGGAAGGGCTGCGATTGCGGCGGCCAGGGGAGTTGCAATCAACCATTTCTTCGGAATCATTGCTTTCATCGTGCGCCACGTTGGGTGGGTAGGAAATTTCTGTTGGATTACAAGCAGCAGGATCTGTATATAGCCTCAGACATCTCGTTGGATCGCTCTATCTGGTTGGGATGTAACAGTTTGGAGAGCCTCGCAATGGACGCCGCCGAATGGCTGTTGGGTTGCGCGCGCTGATATGCGAGCCAGTATGCAAGGCTCTTTTCAGGGGATTTATCGGTAATGATCCCTCGGTCATGGATGTCAGCAAGGGCTTCAATCGAGTCGACGCTTCCCAGTGATACCGACTCATTTAGGTAATCAATCGCATCCCTTCGATAATTGGTTATTCGCTCCGGATCCTTGAGCGCCTCAGTCAAGTCGCCAATGATGGCTTTCGGGTCTTTGGCGAAAATCAGTCTCGCTTCGACCGATCCTTGGGCGGCAGCAAGAGAGAGCCAATTCTCATCTCCGAGTTCCGTTCGCCCTATCAGTCCTTGGCAGTGGTCAATCTCCTGTTCGATCTTCCTTGAGTACTGCTCCCCCAGGCCAACTGATGCGTAGGCCTTGTACTCATCGGCATCACCTGAGTTAAGCGCCCGCTTGCAACTGGCAATGCGGTTGTGGATCTCATAGCTCGACTGGGCATTGCCCGACCGTGCAGCCGCGATGCGTATGTCAATGTATTCCGAGGCATCGCCTTCGTAGTGAGGCGCATCGATCTTGAGCAGAAATGCCTTGCCACCCAAAGCCAACCTTGATTCGGTGGATTGGGGCGGCGAACGCGAGGATTGGTGAATGCTTAATTCAGATGCGGCATCCGTTGGCGAAGCGCCTCTTTCACTGCGAGGAACCCCATCTCCTTTGTTTCCTGTGACGTCGGATGGTCTGCAGGCCAACCAGGAAATGGTTGCGATTGCGCCGATGACGACCATTCCATATACGAGACTCCTACTCATCTTCACCTGATTCCTTTCCCTTGTCGTGGCGGAGGTTTGCAATGGACTGGACCTCCGGCCGTGGTGATAACGGATTTCAGGCCTGATCCCCTGCCTCCCGATTCCCGGAATTTCATATTGCGGGTTGACATTCAATGTCAACCAGAAATTCGTTGCAGCTGGCTGCACTTGCTTCTTGCGTGTTCTCAGTCACGCATCACTGGACTTAAAGCGACAAATGCCCTGCTTGGGGTGGCAAGCGCATGAGTGGCAAAATGGCCATTCCGTGCCGCGGTAGCACTTGGCTTCTTTAGCTCGTTCGCCGGGCGGCGGCCGCCGCAGTTGCGATCTCATCGCGAAGGTTGCGCCCTCCCTCCTGATGCGGCCGCGACGCGGTCGTGTTTATCGTTGGCCTTGGTGTATCTGTAGTGGAGCTCCAGCCCGGCGCCCGCGAGCTTCGTACATCCGGTCAGCCCACACCGTGCGATGCTGGATCTGCGGCCTATTGGCCGATCGGTAAGGTGGCTAGTTCGTTGTCTCTGAGCATCCCTTCATTGCGCCCAATGGCGACCGCTCGGCGACCTTCTGTCAGCGGAAATAGGTGGACGATAATGAGCGAAGATGGTCGCGCGGCTTGGAAGAATCAGCGGCTTGGTTTGCAGCGGGAAGGTCTGTGGAGACGCGTGGAAGCCCTCTGGAAGCCTCAAAATTCCTTGGTTCCTGATTCGAATTCTGATGGGGCCAGAAAGAAGGTGGCACTTGGGTTTCGGTCTCGGTGCCTTTCTTGAGTGGTCGGCAGCCCACGATCTGGTGGTGCATCTCCTGGATACCCCGCATGGCATTCGTCGTGATCGCGTCCGCCAGCGCAATCGCGAGAAAGGCGCAACGTTCCCCATTGAGGTACCCGCTGCCTTCTTTGAGCTGGCGAGCGAGCATTGGGAACCGATGGACCCAACCGAATGCGAGATCTACGACGTCAGGCAATCACCTGGAATCCAAGGCCCCCTTCTGACTGACAGGGATACCAAGGCCCCAACGCCGCTGCACGCTCCTGACACATGAGGTAGCGCGTCATCGCCCCGCAACCGCGATGCTGATTCATGGGAGGAGACGGCGGCAGCCGCCATGCGGCTGCCGCGCATGTGGACGTCCTGCTGCTTGCAACTACTTCGGCATCAACACCGTGTCGATCACGTGGATCACGCCATTGGACTGGCCGACGTCGGCAATGCTGATCCCCGCCTTGCCGCCCTTGGCATCGATGACCCACAGCTTGCCGTCATGCAGTGCGACGGTGAGGGATTCACCTTCAACGGTCTTCAGCGTGGCCTTGCCGCCGTGCTTCCTGGCATCGGCCATCAGCTGCGCTGAACTGTAATTGCCTGGCACCACGTGGTAGGTCAGGATCTTGGTCAGTTGTGCCTTGTTTTCAGGTTTCACCAGCGTATCGACCGTACCTGCGGGCAGCTTGCTGAAGGCTGCATTGGTGGGCGCGAAGACGGTGAAGGGGCCGGCGCCATTGAGGGTATCGACCAGGCCCGCTGCCTTGACCGCAGCGACCAGGGTCGTGTGGTCCTTGGAGTTGATGGCGTTCTGGACGATGGTCCTGGTGGGATACATCTCCGCTCCGCCGACCATCACGGTACTGGCGGCGAAGCTCATTGAAGTGGCTGAGACGAGTACGGCGAAGCTGACTGTGGCGGCTATCCGCTGAAGGGCTTTCACGGCGCGTTCCTCTATAGGATGCCCGCAAGGCGCGGGCATCCTACATACGCGCTGGCGCGGCCCTTGGATGCAGGCAGATGCATCAGTGCGCGTTGTCGCTTGAAACGTCGCAGCGTTGTAAAAGCCGAGTGAACGACTGCCCCTGCCGGCGGCTACGCAGTACGAACTGCGCGCCGCTCAGCGGCGCGGATGGCGGATGTCGGAAGCGCAGCCAGAAAGGCGCGCGTTGCTGATGGCCTGGCGGACACCACAGCCACGGCATGACAGCACGGTTCCACCGGCAACGTGTTCCATCTCATGCTCGTCCCACACGCTCGTCGATCCGCAGGCGGTGCAGGTGGCGACGATCTGCAGTGCGCGGGCCAGGTCGCCCTGCTCCCCAGCCTTGTAGGTGAGATCGGTGATCTGAAAAATGCCGGTATGACTCATGGGAATGCCGGGGGGTGCTTGTTGACGAACGATAGGGCCCACCGGGTATCGGTCGTGTCGGTGCTGTGTTGATGGATGGTTGAAGTGCAGGCTATTCGTCGCTGCGTCGATTGAGCTCTTCAAGCCGTGCGCGGCTGACTGACTGGTGATTGCCGCAGGTTGGGCAACTGAGGGCAGCCGCACCGTCGAGATCGACAAGGCCATGGTTGGGAATGGCCCTGAACTGCCAGGAACACTTGATGCAGGAGCAATCGATTCGGGTGACCTGCAGCAGGGTGCCGTCTGCCCGCGTCACTCCCTCGACGCTGATTACGTAGAACTGTCCGATGTCACGCATGAAGATGAACGAAATCCCTGAATCCGTAGGGCGCCATCATGCTGTTTTGTGGGCCATCTGGGACAAAGGTGGCTTGGTCGAATTCTGAAGAGTTAAGAATTCGAGTGACGGTGCGGACTCGCAGCGGGACAGGTAATCCAACGCCGCGCGAGTGAGAGTTGGATACGACGACGTGAGCGCCTTCCGCAAGGTGTTCCAGAGCATTGTCGGCATGTCCCCGTCCGCATGCCGGGATCATTTCCGTATCCGGCGGCGTGCACAGGGGGAAGGCGACGTCGGGGGGCCGTGGTTGACGGGATGGTGTCGATCCATCGCCAGCATGCCGGTGTCACCGCGCGGGGTCGTCGACCACAGGCATGCTGGGCGTGCGGATGTTGATTCCGATCCCGACAGGAGATCGCATGATGCGCAGTGCTTGTGCGTTCTTCGTTCTGGCTGCATCGCAATGCGTTCGGGCATTCGAGTCCGACGCTGGCGAATCACCCAGGTCAAGACGCCGGCGCCGATCATCGATGGCCTGCAGTACAAGCGCGCCTTCAACCTGGCCGGGCCCTCACGGCCGAGGGTTACGGTGCCATCGAGTACCTGCATGCACAGGGCAAGGTGATCCACACGCTGGCGCCAGAGGCCGAACTTCGCCGCTAGCGGGTGCACACTCCGAATCGAGGCTTACCCGCGCCGACCGCGCCCGTCGATGCTGTAGCGCCCAGCCCCGGTGCAGGCCAGCAGCAGGAACCCACCGGCCAGCCCCAGGTTCTTCAGGAACATGATCTGCTGGGTCTGGTCGGCGAAGTTGTGGTGGAAGATGAAAGCGGTGACCAGGCTGAAGCCCACCAGCACGATCGACACCAGCCGGGTCTGGAAGCCAAGCAGGATGCACAGGCCACTGCCGATCTCGAAGGCGACCGTTGGCCACAGCAGGATGCCGGGCACGCCCATGGCTTCCATGTAGGCCTGGGTGCCGCTGAGATCGCCGAGCTTGCCCAGCCCGGAGACCAGGAACAGCGCCATCAGCAGGATGCGCGCAAGCAGGTAGGCAAGCGAATGCGATGAGGTGCTCACAGGGATGTCCTCGGGGATGGCCGACGAAGGCGATCGGAGCCCACCCGCAGTGAAGCCCGTGTCTACGCGGGGGCAAGCCGCCTTGACAGGCGCCGCGCGGCAGTAGACCTTTCCAGCATGACGATCGATATTGAATCGCTCAGCCTGCGGGAGCTGGGCGCCTTGGTGGTTGCCGCTGAACAGCGGAAGCAGCTGATTTCCAACCGCCGTCCTGCCAGCGCGGTGCGGCGTATGCTGAAAGCCGCCGCGGCGGAAGCGGGATATACCCTCGAAGAACTCTTTGGCGATGAAGCCATCGAAGCGGGGGCACCCAGCCGGAAACCGGCACGGCGCAGAACCGGCAAAGTGGCCGCCAAATACCGAGACCCGGAGTACAAGCGGCTGACCTGGTCCGGCCGCGGGCGCATGCCGCGTTGGCTCGCTTCCAGGATCCAGAAGGGCCACAAGGTCACCGACTTCCTGATTCCCGGGTTGGCGCGACCGACGGCGCGCAAGGGCAGCCCGATCGGCAAGCGCACGGTCTTCAAGAAGGATTGAACCTGCCACGCTGCTACCCTGCCGGGGTCTTTGAACGAAGGAGCGCGGGATGGCACACGATGCAGGCAGGACGATCACGCCCACGGTGCTGTATACCGCCGCGGCCGCGGCCGTGCTGGTCAGCCTGCTGGCCTGGGCGGTGGAATGGAGCGGGATGGCCTATGTCTGCCCATATTGCCGCGTGCAACGCACGGTCATCGGCGTGTTGGGCCTGCTGACGCTGTTCGCGCGCCCGGGCGGCATCGTGGTGCCCTGGCTGTCGTACAGCGCGGGCGCCTTCGCGTTCGTGGTGGCGGCGATGCAGCACTTCAACGGTTGGAAGCGCATTTCCGCCGGCGACTTCAGTTTCAACGAACAGTGGTACATCGATCCGTGGCTGCTGTCGGGCTGCGCGATGCTGGTCCTGGTGGCGCAGCTGATGCTGGTGCAGGCCGCCTGCCGGCGCAGGTTGCACTGACAGTGTCGTCGCTGCGGGAGAAGTGCCGGGTATGGCAAGCGCTCTCAATCCTTCAAAGCGGTAGTGACATCGCGTGTGGCGCGCGATGCTCATGAAGTATGCCGTCGCACAGGATCCTCTACATACTGAATCCATCGGGCAACATGGCACGAAAGTTCAGCGTCATGCGTGATCGTGAAGGCGGCATCCGTTGCGACAAAATGGAACCCGGCGCGATGGATTGCGAACCCTTCGTCATCATCGACGAGCTCCCGGTCGAGCAACCGGCGATCAACTATCTTCAGTTCAAGCGCATAGTCGCTCAATCGGTGATCAGCCTGTCTGAGCCCGGCTACCCGACCAATGTGTACGATGACATCCAGAATCCGCAGAGAAGGGATGCGGTCAGCCAGCATCTGGGGCAGCGTTTCGAGACTTACATCTACCTGGCTTCCGGCGCGTACTCGCTTGGCATCGATGTCTGGGCGCCGCAGAAGATCCGCTATGCTGACGGGTCTACCGCTTCCTACAACTACAGCATGATCAACCGTCGCTGGGAGCCCAACGCCCTCCTTTACAAGGACAGGTTCGGTAACTCCATTCCGCTTAGCGTTACACAGTTGAGCGAGGGGCGAGGCGGCGTTACGCATCGCTTCGAATTCCCGAATGGGAATGCCACCGATATGGGAAGCTTCGTCAATGCGCTCAACAACATCGGTGTCCCGGTGACGGGGGCGGGCAATCAGTCTGTCACCTGCACCAGCACGATCAGGCTGACCGAGGTCAAGGTGACCTGCAACCGGAACTGATGAGGAATAGATCGATGCGAGTTTCACCAAGCCTGGGTTCCACGGTCATATTCGGTACTTCCTTTGTGGGAGCACTGCTATGCGGGTTCGTGTTTCCATCCATGTCGGCAGGTTCCCCGGAGCTGACCCCTTGGATGTTCAACGGTCTGCTGGCGTGCGGCGCGGTTGCGCTTTTTAGTGCTCCCTTTGGCTGGCGGGGTTACCTGAACTGGAGATCGCGTCGATTGAAGTAACGCATGGGGCCTGCGTAACTGCTGGCCCCTTGTTATCTGGGAGGAGGCGCAGCGCTAGGCGTCCTGGAAAACCGCCAGCTGCGCAGCAAACGCACGCTGGTAGGCGGGCCGCTGCATGGCCCGGGCCACATAGGCGGCGATCTGTGGGCACTCGTCGAGCAGGCCGCTGCTCTTCAGGCGCAGCAGCACCGAGACCATCATCAGGTCGCCCACGCTGAATTCGCCGTCCAGCCACGTTGTCCTGGCCAACCACGTCGATAGTTGGGCCAGCCGCGTCCGGACCCGCTCATCGAGCATTGGCAGCCGTTGCGCGTACCAGGGTTGCTCGCGCTCAAGCACCCAGGCCATGGAGCGCTCGACGATGGGGGGCTCCACCGTGTTCAGCGCAGCGAACACCCACGTGATCGCGCGCATGCGGGCGTCCGGATCGCGCGGCAGCAGGCCGGGGTGCTGTTCGGCCAGGTGCAGGGCGATGGCGCCGGATTCGAACAGGGTCCGGTCGCCCTCCTGCCACGTGGGAATCTGCCCGAACGGATTCCGTGCCAGGTGCGCGGGCTGCTTCAGCTCGGCGAAGCTGAGCAGTTGTACGTCATAGGCCACGGCCAGTTCCTCCAGCGCCCAGCGCACGCGCATGTCACGGGCCAGGCCCTGGCCGCGGTCGGGGGAGGCGGCGAAGGCGGTGAGGATCGGTGGCATTGGAGCGCTCCTGCAGGCCGATGGGCCTGCCTTTCCTGTTCCGACGAGCGACGGGGCGGGAAATCGACAGCCCTCGATGCGGGCCTTCACCCGGCCCGATGCTGCTCCCGATACTGATCGGGCGTGCACTGCGCGTGCCGCTTGAACATTTCGGCAAACGCGCTGACGCCTGAATAGCCAAGCTCCCCGGCGATGCGGCTGATCGGCTTGCGTGTGCACAGCGCCTCGGTGGCGCGCACGAACTTCACACGCCCACGCCGGCCGCCGAGTGACATGCCCAGTTCACTGCGCGCCATGCGCTCCAGCGTGCGCACGCTCATGTGAGGCCGCTGCGCGATCTCGGCCACGGATTCGGCCGTGCATTTGCCGCCTGCATCGTGCTGATGCAGCGCCGGAAGATTCCGCTGACGGTGCTGGAGTCACTGTTCCTGCAGGCCACGGCGGCGTCGCTGATCCTGCTGCCGCTGCAGCTGCCGGAGTGAACAACCTGACCGCGGTGGGCTGTTTCGGTTTCGCTGCGGTGTGTGCGTCGATCCTTGCACCCCTCAGCTGGATGACCGGTCTTTCGCGGTTGGGCGCGGCGCGCGTTTCGGGATTCTTCAGCCTGGTGCCGATCGTGACCACCGCACTGGCGGTGCTGCTGCTGGGTGAGTCACTCAGCGGATGGGGTGCTGGGTGGCAGCCTGCTGGCGGTGTCGGGTGTGGTACTTGCTGAATATGCCGCCAGGCACGGGTGCGGAAGGCCGATGCGGCCCGATATTCCAGCAAGGTCTGCACGAAACGTGCACCTCACGTCGACGTTGTGCGATGCCGTTGCGCTTCAGTCTGGCAACCCCATTCCCCGCCCGCGCAGGAGCCCATCGATGAATACGCCTGGAAAGCCGAGACCCACCTGGAAGCAATGGCACGTGCTGCTGGTGATCCTGGCAATCGCGCTGCTGGTCACTCTGATCATCGTCACCGCACCGTGGTAACGCGTGCAACGCGCTCAGATTCCGTGAAAGCCGACGATGCTTGAAATGACGAAGTCAGCAGGTGTTCCGCATGGTGATGCGTGCATCAATTCGTGCTCACCTGGTTGGCACACGCGATTGCACACAGTCGGGTCGAAGGCAATGCAGATGCACTGCCATTCTCCACTGACTTTCGAGCACACAGGAGCGACGCCATGAGCACCCAGTCCACCATCGAACATCGCCTCAACGACCTGATCGAAATCGCCCGCGATGGCAAGTCGTTCTATGAAGAAGCGGCCACCAAGGTCAAGGATGCCGAGCTGTCGGCACTGTTCACCCGCATCGCTGGCGTCAAGGGCCGCATCGTGGCAGCGTTGAGCGGCTCAGTGGCCGCCAGCGGTGGCAAGCCGGCCGAACATGGCACCGTGGTCGGTTCGATGCAGCAGTTCTACGGCAAGGTTCGAGCCGCTTTCGGTGACACCAACTATGGCTACGTGGCTGAACTTGAAGAATCCGAGGACCGCCTGCTGGGCGCGTTCAAGGATGTGCTGCAGGACAACGAGCTGCCGCCGGCCGTGCGCCAGGAAGTGACCCAGCTGCTGCCGGAAGTGCAGGAGTGCCACAACGTCATGCGTGCGCGAAAGCACGCAATGAAGGCCGCCTGACCGCAGCGGTCGGCCCAATCAGCGGGACTGGCAGCCGGGGCGGTTTACCGCCCCGGCTGTTGCATTTGCGGCCCGCGCCGATGGCCTTTGATCAGGCCGCGTCGTCGTTCAGCATGTAGCCCAGCCCACGCTTGGACTCGATGCTGACACTGGCCGAGCGTAGGGCACGGCGCAGGCGTGATACGTGCGGATCCAACACGGTGGTACCGCCGTCGGCGCCGGCCAGGTGCACGGCAGCACTCAGCACTTCATGGCGGACGATCCGGCCCTGGCGGGCGCAAAGCGCTTCCAGCAGCAGCAGCTGGCTGCGCGGCAGGCTCAGGGGCGCACCGCCTACCAATGCCATGCGGTTGGAAAAATCGAACGTGAAATTGCCGATTCTCAGAATGTGGCCGGCATCAGCGTCGAGGCGCCGGGTAATCGCGCGCAGCCGCGCGGCCAGTTCGTCGAACTCGAACGGCGTGGGCAGGTAGTCATCGGCACCGGCATCCAGGCAAGCGATGCAGTCGGCAGCGTGGTTGTGGCGCCCCAACAGCAGAATGGGCAGCCAGGTACGCAAGCCGCGCACGATCTGCACCAGCTTCAGTGAATCGCCTTCGGGCAGCCAGCGGTCGAGAATGAGGGCGCGGTACTCCACGGCCTGTACCGCGGCCTTGGCCAGTGACCAGGTTGCCACGAGGTCCACCAGCATGTTGCGGCTCTGCAATACGTTGCGAAGCGCCTGTGCAAGTTCGGCGTCGTCCATGGCCACGAGGATGCGCATGCTGCGTCTTTTCCTGATTGCTGGATCCGGCGGGCGTGCAGGCGCACTGCGTAGCGTCCGTCATGGTGGTGAGGTCGCAGCGGGGCCGAGCAATGGTCACGGCTGCAGCACGTGCTGCAGCTGGCTGATCATCCCCCCCCGGGATGCCTGTCCTGGCATTGGCAGATGCAGGACGCGCAGCGCGGGCAGCGGACGGCTGCCTGCCAAGCGATCTCTACGTCGTATGGAGACCTGCCACGTGGCGGTGCATCACACTGTGGCAGATGTCGAGGTGGTGGGCGCGCACCACCACCTCAGGCAAGCCGGAGAGGCTTAGCCGTTGCAGCAGTTGCTGTCGGAGCTGCTGCAGCTGTTGCCCAGGTTTTCCTGCTGGTTTTCGATCATCAGGCGCTGCAGATTCAGGACGCGATTCATATCAACTCTCCTTAGTCGTACATGGGATCGGGAGGCATGCGTGCCTCCCACGCGTTACGCAATGAAATGATTCACTGCGCGATTGCACCACGCAATCTCAAAGCCCTGTTGCAGTTGCTGAAGAACCCCGGTCTATACGTGGCGGATGGAAAATGGCATTGCCGATTGGAATGAGTCAAGTCAATTGTGGAATGAGAATCGCCTGCGCAATGTAGCGGCAAGGTACGGTGGCAATCATCGATCTGCAGGGACATTCCGGGCGGCTGCATTGCAGCGATAGCCGGCGGATTTCACGCCGTGCTTACGAATGAAGCAGGCAGGGAATCCGCATTCCGCATTTTGCGATGCCTGCAGGCTGGAGCGCCCGCAATGCATCCATCGCGCATGTGCGAGGCGTTCGCGGATGTGTGCACCGGGCAAATGAGCCGTGGAACCGACCAGGGAGAGACGATGTCAGCGCGTCAACGATCACTGCGTGAAGCACGCCACATGGACAAGGCCGCCTATGTGGGGGGCGACGAGCGGTTCTACGAATTGAGCTACAACCAGTACCGGCCCAGCGAAGATTTCCGCAGTATCGTTGAAGCGGAGATCGAGGCGGCCGGCATGGCGTGGACGATCCATCGCATCGGAGTCTGGTCGCACCTGGCGACGCATGGCGACCCGGTCGCCGGCAACCTGCCGCCGCAAGGCTGGAAGATCCACGTTTCAGCCACGCAGGAGAACTGCCAGCGGTTGCTGCGCACCGTCACCCGGATGGCCCTGGCCGAGCGCGTGAAGTTCAAGTTCGCCAATGACATGAACACGATGCGCATGATGAGCTCCAAGCGTTGGCCACGCGGTGGCTCGGGCAAGTTCATCACGCTCTATCCGCTGGACCTTGCGGTCTTCACGCGCTTCATCGAGCAGCTGCACGGGGCGCTGAAGGACGAAGATGGCTCGTACATCCTGTCCGATCGACGCTACAAGGACTGCCGCTGCCTGTATTACCGCTATGGCGGCATGCGCCAGGTGTACCGGCTTGATTTCATCGGCCAGAAGGTGCCGATGCTGGTCGCGCCCGACGGCAGCCATGTTCCCGACCTGCGCAATCCCTATTTCGAGGTGCCTGCCTGGGAAACCGACCCGTTCCCCAGCGAGGATGATCCCGGCGAGATGACGTTGAAGGAGGGCCGCTATCAGGTGCAGGCCGCGCTTGGGTTCTCCAACACGGGCGGGGTCTACCTGGCGTTGGATCAGGTCACCGGGGAGGAAGTGGTCATCAAGGAGGCGCGGCCCCATGTGGAAATGCACGGGGAAGGGCTCGACGCCACCAGCCGCCTGGCACGCGAACGACGCAATCTGGAACTGCTGGGCCCGGTGGGCGCCTCGCCGCGCTGCCTGGATGCATTCACCGATTGGGAAAACAGCTATCTGGTGGAAGAGCGCCTGGATGCATTCGATCTTCGCGAGCTGATGCTCAAGCATTCGCCGCTGATGAAGGCCCGTCCCAGCGCACGCGATGGTAGTGACTACTACGGCATGTGCGTGACCATCTTCACCGGTCTGCTTCGCGCGGTCGACCGCGCACACAAGGTGGGAGTGGTGATCGGTGACATCTCGCCGTCCAACATCATGGTCGACCGCAGCGACATGCGTGTGCGCCTGATCGATCTGGAGGCCGCGTTCCTGGACGGCAGCGATGAGTGGGATGACATCCATACGCCCGGATTCCGCCGGATCATGAAGGGTCGCAAGCGCGCCAGCTGTTTCAGGGATGACCGCTATGCGACCGCGGTGGTGATGTTCTACTGCCTGTTCCCGCTGATGGCCATGGCCTACATCCGTACCGACCTGTTCCAGAAGGTGCTGCCGGTGATGATGGAGGACATCGGCTGGCAGCACACGCCAGTGGCCGAGGTCATCCAGGCGCTGGTGGACGATCGTATCGGCCTGGAAGAGGCCGCACAGCTGCTGCAGCAGCCGGCGACCCTGCAGGCGCCGTTCTCGTCGCCGCAGCGCCCGTTACCGGCGCCGCGCCAGTGTATCCGGCGGCTGCTCGCGTTCATGGATGCACACAGCCGGCTGCAGCCGGAGCGGACGCTGTTCCCACTTGACCCGTTCTCGCACTCCACCAACACGATGAGCCTTGGTCTGGGGGCGACCGGTGTGATCCACGCCTTCCATGGGGTGGGTCATCAGCCGTCGCCGGCGGTGATGGAGCGCTATGCGCAGGAGCTGCAGGCCCTGGATCGCACATCGCTACCGCCGGGGTTCCTCACCGGCCTTGCCGGCATCGCCTGGTCGGCGCTGCTGCGTGGCGAGGTGGAACTGGCCCGCAGCCTGCTCGACAGCGCTGACGGCAGTGACCTGTTGCATGCGCATCACTCGCTCTATCACGGCATGGCGGGTATCGGAATGGCGCACCTGGCCATGCATCACGCGACCGGCCTTCCCGGGCATCTCGACAGGGCGCTGTCGCTGGCGCGGCGGCTTGCAGACACCGTCCACCACGGAGAGCGGGGTGCCTACTGGCAGGACGAAGGTGGCGTCCGCATCGGCATGGGTTACGGCCAGGCCGGCGTGGCGCTGTTCCTGCTGAGGCTGTCGCAGCTCAGTGGTGATCCGGCATGGCGCGTGCTTGGCGAGCAGGCACTGCGACACGATCTCTCCTACGGCTTCGAGCTGGAGACCGGAGTGACCACCTTCCCCAGCTCACCGGAAGAGGTCAACACCTATGAACCCTATCTGGAGCAGGGGACTGCGGGCATCGCCAAGGTCGCGATCCGTTACGGCCTGTGGCAGGACGTGAATCGGCTGGTGGATGACTTCCATCGCAAGTATTCCGGCTTCTGCGGCCTGTTGTATGGCCTGTCGGGCATGCTGGATGTGTTTGTCGACGCCCATCTCTACTCCGGTGACCCTAGGTACCTGCAGATGGCGGAGCGACCGTACCAGGGCATCGTCGATCTGTATCTGTTCGAGGAGGAGGAGGGAATGGCGGCGGTGCCGGGCGAGAATCTGTTCCGCATTTCCTTCGACCACGGTACCGGCATCGCCGGAGTGATCCGCGCCCTGCATCGGTACGACACGCTGGCGCCGGATGAGTTCTTCCTGGATGCACTCGATGTGCATGGCGCGGTGGTACGGGAAGTGGACGGAGTCGGGGTGGGGCAGGCGGCGGTTGCATGAATGCGCGCCCGCACCCGGCCGGACAGCCACTTCAGCGCGAGCAGACCGCGCAGCGGCACAGTGTGCGCGCCATCCTCGCCAGCTTCGCGATCCTGCTCGGCCCCCTCCGCGGGCGCTACCTTGCGGTGGCCGCCACCACCGCGATGTTCGGCGGACTGGGCGGGCTGCTGCATCCGCTGCTGATCCGCGCGATCTTCGACGAGGCCGCCAGCCGGCAGGATTTCAATCGCTTCCTGCTGCTTACCGGTGCATATCTGCTGCTGTGCCTGGTGACCAACCTGGGCAACTACAGCTGCGCGCTGTGGCAGCAGCGCGTGGATAACCGCATCGTGGAGCGGATCGGGACCTCGTTGCTGACCGCCTACTATGGCCGCAGTTATGACGAGGTGGTGCAGAAGGGGGCTGGCTACTATGTGGCGCGGATCCGCTCGGACGTGAAGGATGGCGTGGTGCCGATGCTGTCGGTCGCACGCACCACCCTGACCCAGGCGGTGACATTCGTCGCCTTGATCGCAGCCCTGCTGATCATCTCCTGGCGTGCGTTCCTGGTGCTGATGGCCATCATTCCCATCGCCACCACGGTCAGCGTGCTGGTCGGCCGACGCATCCGCGAGCTGACCGTGGTGGAGCGTGACCGCGAGGCCGAACTGGTTTCTTTGCTGACCCGGGCCGTGTCTGCCTTCAAGATGGTCTGTACGTTCGGCCTGGGCCCCAGGACGGTGCAGGCCCATGACCGCAGCCTGCGCGAGGTGCTGGATTCGACCTACCAGCGCTTCAGGGTGGTGAGGACCCTGCAGGGTGCGAGCGACCTGACGATGGTGATCTCGGATGTCTGCTCGATCTTCGTCGGCGCACTGTTCGTGTTCCGCCAACAGATGACACTGGGTTCGTTCATCGCCTTCATGAACGCCTTCTGGCGCTCAGCCACGACGCTCATCGGCATCTTCAAGAACATTGCCGAGATGCACAGCCACGGTGTGGTGGTGGTGCGGGTGGCGGAGTTCATGACCGCGCCGGCAGCCGCGGCGTCGGCCACGCACATCGAGGGTGGTCTGCTGGCGACGTCGATCGGCTACGGGTACGGCGCCACTCCCGTGTTTTCGGATTTCACCCTGGCCCTTTCACCCGGTGAACGTGCACTGGTGATTGGCGACAATGGCAGCGGCAAGACGACCCTGGCCAACGTCCTGGCCGGGTACTTCCAGCCCGTCGCCGGCCAGCTGCTGCGACCGGCGCGTATCCGCGCCATCACGCTTCCTCTGCAGTTCCCTCCGCTGAAGGTGCGCGACCTCGGCGCCGATCCGGTGCTGCTGGCGCGACTGGGGATGGACGGCGACGGGATCGCCGACAGCCTGCCGGAAACCCTGTCGGCAGGGCAGCAGCAGAAGATCGCCCTGGCGATGGTGCTGGGCGAGGATGCCGACCTCTACATTCTTGATGAGCCGGTCGCCAACCTCGATACGGCCAGCCGCGAGATTGCGATGGACGCGATCTTCGCACGCAGCCATGGCCGCATGCTGGTGATGATCATGCACGGCGCCGAGGCCTACCGCGCCCGATTCGATCACGTACACGAACTTGGCAGGTCCATGTGGCAACCGGCACGGGTCACGCCCGTGCACGTCCGGGGAGAGGCATGACATGAAGTCGATACAGGGTGCAGAAAAGGGTGCGGGCATGCGCAGACTGGTCTACTGCGCGCAGGTGGCGCTGCACAATACACTGCGGAGCAAGGCCATCACCGCCCTGATGGTGCTGGCCATCGCGGTGGGAATTGGAGCCAGCATGACCACCTTGACCGTGGTCTACCTGCTGTCCGGCGATCCCTTGCCCGGGCGCAGCGGTGACCTCTACTACCCCCAGCTGGATGCCAATCCGAACTCGAAGGGCCGCGAGCCGTACGACGTGCTGGACTATCGCTCGGCCTTCGACCTGTGGTCGTCCGGGCGCGCGGACCAGCAGACGCTGGTGGTTGCCAATCCGGTCAAGCTGCGGCCCGATCAGGGCAGCGCGCCACCGGTCATCCGCTCATCGATCTCCACCACCACCGACTTCGCGACGATGTTCGCGGTGCCGCTGGCGCATGGACGCTGGTGGTCGCGCGAGGAGGATGACGCGCGCGCACGTGTGGTGGTGATCTCGTCGGAGCTCAACGAGCAGATGTTCGGTGGGGGCGACAGTGTGGGGCAGACACTGCGGGTCAAGGACACCGCGATGCGCATCGTGGGCGTGCTCGCGCCCTGGCGACCCTCGCCGCTGTTCTACAAGGTGCGGGGCGGCCGCTTCAGCGGCGGCAACACGTCGGGCTTCTTCGCCTCGGCCGATGATCTGTTCATGCCGCTGACCTCCAGCCTGGAGATCAATGACGGCGACTTCGTGCCGTTCACCTGCTGGTCCACGCCGGAGGAGCGCGGCCGGCTGCAGACCGCGCCGTGTGTCTGGGTACACCTATGGGTCAAGCTGGACAGCGCCGCCAAGGTGGCCGCCTATCAGCGGTTCCTGCAGAACTATGCCGCTGAGCAGAAGGCCCTGGGCCGGATCAGCCACGCCGACAACACGCGGCTGCGCTCATTGATGCAGTGGCTCGACTTCAACCAGGTGGTACCCAGCGACGTGAAGCTGCAGGCCATCCTGGCCTTCGCCTTCCTCGGGATCTGCATTGCCAATGTGGTCGGTCTGCTGCTGGCGAAGTTCCTGCGCTACAGCGGCGAGATCGGCTTGCGTCGCGCACTGGGCGCAAGCCGCGCGGCGATCTTCCTGCAGTGCGTGGTCGAGGCCGCGCTGGTGGGGGCACTGGGTGGCACGCTGGGCCTGTTGCTGACCTGGCTCGGCCTGAGCGCGGTGCGCAGCCAGCCGGTGGCCTATGCGGACCTGGCGCGGCTTGATACCACCATGCTGCTGTTCACCCTGGCGCTGTCGGTGCTGGCCAGCCTGCTGGCGAGCCTGATTCCCGCGATCCGTGCCAGTGCGGTCCAGCCCATCGCCCAACTGAAGCTTCTGTAGAGGAACCACCATGCAGATCGGCATCGTACTTTCGGCCCTGCGCCGGCACCGCCTGGCGACCTTCCTCATCGCGATGGAGATCGCATTGGCCTGCGCCGTGCTGTGCAACGCGATCTTCCTGATGATCGAGCGGAACGCTGCAATGCAGCTGGTCAGTGGCCTGGACGAGTCACGGCTGGGGGTGATCCAGCTCGACGGCATCGATGCCGAGCGCGCCAACGATGTCAACGCGCGGGTCGTTGGTGCATTGCGGGGGCTGAGCGGCGTGACGGCGGCCGGGCTGGTCAGTGCCATGCCGTTCGGCAGCCCGGGCATACGCGCCGGCGTCAACCTGGACGAGGACCAGCAGGTGCCCGGCGGTGTTCTGGATTTCTACCTGGCCGATGCCGTGGCCCTGGACGCGCTGCAGTTGCACCTGGTGGGGGGGCGCATGCCCGGTGCGGACGAGTTCGCACCGACCGATGAACTGGTGCCGGCCAATCCCCCGGCGCTGGTCACCCAGGAGCTGGCCCAACGTTACTGGCCCGGTGAAAACGCCGTGGGCAAGAGCCTGTGGGCGATGGATACCCGGCTGCGGGTGATCGGCGTGGTCGAGCACATGGCCGTATCCCGCCCCGGCCGCGGTGAAGCCAAGGGCTCGGACTGGTCGGTGATCGTGCCCGCATCGCAGGGGCCGCGCCTGACCGGCCGCTATCTGGTGCGCGCCGAGGCCGGCGACATGAACCGCGTAATGCGCGATGCGCAGCAGGCAATCCGCCGTGTCGCGCCGGACGTGGTGTTCGATGTCGAGGGCAGCCGGCGGATCTCCGAACTGCGCGAGCGGCATTTCGAAGGTGACCGGGTCATGATGGGGCTGCTGGGCGGTGTCATCATCGCACTGCTCGCTGCCACTGCCCTGGGCATTGTCGGACTGGCCAGTTACTGGGTGGAGCAACGTCGCAAGCAGATCGGCATCCGCCGCGCGCTGGGGGCCACGCGCACCGATGTGATGCGCTATTTCCAGATCGAGAACCTGCTGATTGTCTCCATCGGCATCGCGGCCGGGGCTCTGCTGGCCTACGCGATGAACCTGACCCTGATGCGCTTCTACGAACTGCCGCGCCTGCCACTGCTGTACCTGCCGGTGAGTGCGGTGATCCTGCTGCTGCTGGGCCAGGCGGCGGTACTGCTGCCGGCGCTGCGTGCCGCGGCCATCGCGCCGGTGTCGGCCATCCGTTCGTTGTGAGTCCCGCAGCGGCCTTGGCCGGTCGCTGCTTCCATCTGCAAGCGAGAATTCCCATGCTCAGGATGCAAGGCGTCAGCAAAGTGTTCCAGGTGGGTGAAGTCATGACCCATGCATTGCGCTCCATCGACCTGTCGGTGCAGGAGGGCGATTTCCTCTCGATTACCGGCCCTTCCGGCTCCGGCAAGTCCACACTGCTGAACATCCTCGGTCTGCTCGAGGGCTTTTCCGGCGGCCACTACGCGATCGGCGGCGTGGATGTTGGCTGCGTGCGCGACGCGGCGCTCAGCGCGCTGCGCAACGAGAAGATCGGCTTCGTGTTCCAGGCGTTCAACCTGATTCCGGATCTGACCATCCAGGCCAATGTGGAGGTGCCCCTGCGCTACCGTGGCATGGCGGCAGCCGAATGCAGGCAGCGTGTGGCCTCGGCACTGGCCCAGGTCGGACTGGGCAGCCGCATGTCGCACTATCCCGGCGAACTGTCGGGCGGGCAGCAGCAGCGCGCGGCGATCGCCCGCGCCATCGCGGGTACGCCGGCCCTGCTGCTGGCTGACGAGCCGACCGGAAACCTGGACTCGCAGATGTCGCAAGGGGTCATGGAGATTCTGCGTGAGCTCAACCAGGGCGGCATGACCATCATCATGGTGACGCATGACAAGGAGCTGGCGGCGTGCGCGGGTCGCAGCGTCCACATCGTGGATGGGCAGATCGTCGAGGTCACAGCGCAGGCCATGCAGGCGCTGTGCGCCTGAGCTGAAAGAGTGTCACCCGCAAGCAGAAGGGGCGGCCGATCGGCCGCCCCTCCTGTTTTCATCGCACTGCAGGCACAGATCAGAAACGCACGGACCAGCGTGCATTCGCACCATGGTCACGGCTCTCGCTGCCGAACTGGCCGCTGTAGCCCAGCTCCAGCTGCTGGCGCGAGGTGAGCCACGCCGACAGGCCCAGTTCGGCCACCACCGCGTTGTCGGCGATCGGCGCGCCGTTGACCGCGAACGTGGAGCTGCCATTGGCAAACGCAAGGTTGGCGACCTGGCTGCGATCCCCCGAGGCACGACGATAGCCGACGCCCCCGCGCAGGTGCAGCCAGCTGTCCTGCTGGAACGAAGCCTTCAGCCCCTTGTCGAAGCGCACGCCGGCGGTGGCGATCGTGGTTCCGGTGTCGTCCACCTTGCCCTGCAGCGCCGCTGCTCCACCGCGTTCGCTGATGCGCTTGAGGTCCACTTCCACGCGCGCCACCTGCAGGTACGGCTCCAGCCCGGCTTCGGGGCCACCGAAGCGATAACCAGCTTCGATGAAGGCCTGGCGGGTGCGGGCGTCGTAACGCGCGCTCAGGCTGTCACTGAAACCTGCGAAGGCGACTTCACGCGTGCTCTTCACCTCGTGCTTGCTCCACGCCACACCACCGCGCAGGCCGAAGCCGCCCCAGGTGTGGCTGGCATAGGCACCGAAGTGCGTGTTGTCGATCTTCGACTTGGCGCGGCGGTCCTGCTGCTTGACGTCGGTACGGCCGGTACCGGCCAGCACGCCGACCTGCCAGCCGGAGAACTCGCGGTCGATGCCGACCAGCAGGCCGTTGCTGTTGGCCTCGGTGCGGGCGGTGTTGAAGTCACCGTCCAGCCTGCTGTTGCCACCGATGGCCTGCACCCATGCACCCGTCGCATCACCCACGTCGCTGCCGGGCGCGGTGGCGCCGGCACGGCGTGACAACGCGGCATCGCGCACGTAGCGGCTGCCCTCGACCAGGGCGATGGCCGTGGCCGGATGCAGCTCGCCGCTGAGGCCATCGAGCACGCCACCGACCTGCTGCGGGAACAGCTGGGTCAGCGGCTTGGGCAGGCCCTGGGCGATCGGCAGCAGGTCGGCGGCGGCCGCCACCGCACGCTGGTTGGGCGTGTTGGCAGCCGTGGCCAGCGAAGCGCCACGGGCAACGTCGATGCGCGTGCCATTGGCACCGTAGGCCAGGCTGAACTGCAGGAAGGGCGAGAACGCACTGAAGTCGGTCTTGGCGAACTGGCCGCTGATGCCACCGTCGGCACGCAGGACGTTGAACTGTTCGCCGAGGTAATACACGCCCGGTTCCGGCAGGGCGACCAGGGTGCCGCCGAGGGTCGCGGTGCCGGTCACGTGCAGCTGGTCACTGCGACTACCCGGTGCCAGCTCCGCCGCATACACGCCGGTGGCGCCCTGCACGTAGTTGCCGTTGATGGTCAGCGTGCCGATCGAGTTGCCCGGCGCGATGATGCCGTCCACGCGGGTGTTGCCGAGCGTGCCGACGCCCTTCAGCAGGCCATTGGCGCCGACGGTGGTGGTGCCACCGGTCTGCGTGCCGTTGAAGGACACCACGCCGCCGTTGACTACCAGGTTGCTGTTATCCAGCACGCCGCTGGTGCTGACCGTGCTGACGCCACCGGTGGTGGTCAGGGCGGTGGAGACCAGCCTGCCGTTGAGCAGCAGCCGGCCACCCTGGACCTCGACCGCCGAGGTGAGCGTGTTGGCGCCGTTCAACTCCAGCATGCCGTCCTGCACCACGGCGCCGTTGAAGCTGTTGTTGCCGCTCAGGCGCAGCCAACCGATACCGGATTTGGTCAGCTTGCCGGGGCCGCCGATGTCGTTGGTCCAGTTGTCCCACGCATCGCCTTCCCAGACCTTCAGGCCGCCGGCCCTCTGGTTCATCACCACGTTGGTGTCCACGCGCAGCGAGCCGTAGCCTTCGATGGCCTTGCGCAGGTCGACCATGCCCCAGCCGTAGATTGCATCGATGCCTGGCGCGCCGAGATCGCGTGCGGTGGTCAACAGCACGTCGCGGACCTGGGCGTTGTCCAGGTACGGGAAGCGCTCCATCAGCAGGCCGAGGGCGCCGGTGATATGGGGGGCGGCCATCGACGTGCCGGTCTTGGTGCCGTAGACGTAGTTGGTGTTCTCGCTGTCGATGATCAGCCGCACGTAGGCGGAGGTGTTCTCGATGCGGCCCTGGATATCACCGGAGACGATGGTGCTGACGATATCGGTACCGGGGGCCGAGATGCACCAGTTGGCGGCAACCCCGCAGATGCTGGAACTGCCATCGATCACGTAGTCGGTTTCACCTGCGGCGGCGTCGGGCCGGCGGACATTGGCGACCGCCAGCCAGTACGGTTCCAGTTCGGGCTTCCAGCGCGGCATCGAGGCGGTGATGCCGGCAACCGCACCGCTGCCATTGCCAGCCGACCACACCTGGATGAGAGTGGAGCCCGGGGCATTGCCGTTGTTGGCGTAGATGCTGCCGTACACGCCGTAGTCGGCACCAATGCTGGCGTACTGCTGGTCCAGCGCGGCGGCGGTCATGTTGCGCGTGGAAATGCCCCAGCTGTGATTGATGGCGCGTACACCCTGCGCCTGGATCTGCGCATACATGTCCAGCGTGGCGGCATCATCCGGATCGGTGCGGTACACCGCGCGCGGACGATAGAACCTGTCCGGGTCCAGGCGCCACTCGTAGTAGGTGTCACCGAACACGCGGGCGGCGGTAAGATCCGCACCAAAGGCCACGCCATGCATGCCGGTGCCATTGCGGTTGGCGCCGATGGTGCCAAGCACATGCGTGCCGTGGTCGGCGTAGCTGAAGCCGTAGGGCTGGCCGGCGGCGATCAGGCGTGCCGCCAGTGAGGCCGGAACGCCGGCGCCCAGTCCGTAGTAGTTGTAGCCGGGCTGTTCGCCGCGGGTCTGCCCGCAGGCGCCGGCCCCTGCGACCACGCCCGGCGTCGCACAGTCGGCACCGATGGTGATGCTGGAGGTATTGCGTCCTGCAAACTCCGGATGCGCCAGTGCGGAGCCCGAGTCGAACAGCGCCAGGCGTACGCCCTTGCCAGTCAGGCCGCGCGCATAGGCGTAGTCCGCGCCCATCGCGCCCAGGCCCCAATCGGCGTTGAATTCATCGCTGCGCCAGCTGGCCGGATCGCCGGGGTTGCCAAGAACGGCGGTGCTGCTGGCGGCGGCTGCAGTGGCCGTGGTTGCAGGTGCGGTGCTGGCAGCGGGCTGCGCCCACGCGGCCTGCAGCTGGCGCTGCTGCTGCCAGGCCTCGAGTGATTCGCTGGCCATGGCTGGCAGTGCGGTGGCCAGCAGCAGCGAGCTGGCGACGGCAAGCGCCAGCGGGCGATGCGACAGGGAGCGGGACGAACGGCCGTACAGCGGGTGATTCATCGGACAACTTCCTTGGTTGACGGACAACAAGGCCGTTAACGCCAAGGCATGGCGATATCCCCCAGTAATGTGAAGAGAATTTTATGAACGTGTTAATGTTTTGTGATCGGTGCATGGTGCGGCTCCAGCGGGCAGGGCACCGTGACCCTTGCTTCCGAGGCTTCGGAACCGCCCATGCGTACCGCATTCCGTAAACCACCGTTGGCGATATTGGGCGGTGCCGATCCTGGCAGCGACGCGTTCGAGCGCGCAGCTGGTGGCCAGGTGCCCAGCGTCATCCCGGAAGGCAGCATGCCGCCGGGCGACTGGCCGGCCACGGTGGTGGTGCCCTGTGGCATGGGGATGCGCGCAACCTGATCATGGCCCTTGCCGGTGATGCCTGCATCGTCAGCGGTGGGCGCGCCTGCACGATCTCGGAGGTTGGGCTGCACAAGCGGCCGCTGCTGCCGCTTGCAGGGACAGGTGGCGCGTCCGACGCGCTGCCGGACACCCCTCCGGACGAGCGCAGCAATTCGCCGATCCTGCCGTGGCGCAACAGTGATGAGCTGGCCGGGCAACTGCGTGTCCTGGGAATGCTGCAACACTGAGTCCAGCCGCATCCGCCTTCACCCAACGTCCCGGGTGCAGCGCTAAGGTTGCCCGGCCTGGGCTCACCAGGCTTATCAAGGAGTGATGTCGATGCGTACTTTCAGGAAAGTGATCGCCGGTGCTGTGTTCGCGTTGGCCTGCAGTGGGTCGGTGGCCGTGGCCGGACCGGTCCAGCCCTGCGATTTTCCCTGCTGGAAGGCCTACCAGGCGTGTGTAGCCGGTGGGGGTGATGCCATGGAATGCCAGTACGAATACGATCGATGCGTCATGGAGCGCTGCGGCGCGGTGTAAGCCCAGCCATGATCGGCTGATGACGGGCCCCGTCCATGACGGGGCTCTTCTGTTTGTGCGCAGGGTCGGGCACTCTCGGCGCATTCTTCCTGGTGGAGTGGAACATGGCCGTCATGCGTGTCGTCGCCAACATCGCCACGTCTGATCCCGCCCGTGCCGCTGCATTCTATGGCGAGCTGCTCGGCATGCCGGTGGTGATGGATCATGGCTGGATCGTCACCCATGGCGGGCAGGGCAGTGCGCTGGCGCAGGTCAGCTTCGCCAGCGAAGGGGGTTCCGGCGCACCGGTGCCGGACCTGTCTATCGAAGTGGACAACCTGCAGGAGGTGCTGGAACGCATGCACGCGGCTGGCATCGCGCTGGACTATGGCCCGGCCGACGAGCCCTGGGGCGTGCGGCGCTTCTTCGTCCGCGACCCGTTCGGCCGGCTGTTGAACATCCTCGCCCACGCCTGAGCGACGGCGGGCGCTTCAGCGACGGGTGCCGCCACGCTTCGGCGCCGGCGACACGCCGACCATGCGCAGGCAATCGGCCACCACCGCCGCAATGAAGGTGTCGGCGTCCTGCGTGGGCGCAGCGATCAGGTCATCGGTGGCGCCATGTACGCCGGCATAGATCAGCGAGGCCGTGATCTGCGGTGCCGGCAGCTGCCACAGGCCTGCACGGGTGCCCGCCTCGAGGATGTCGAGCAGCTGCTGCTGGATGGCGTTGCGCTCGGCATTGCCGCGCTGGTGGTGGTGATGGTTGGCGTAGACGACGTCGTGCAGTGCGTGCGTGCGCACATAGGTCTCGATGTTGGCGCGGATCCAGGCGCACAGTCGCGCCACGCCATCGTGGGCAGGCTGCTGCTGAACGGCATGGTCGACCTCGGCCATGAACTGCAGCGTGTAGCGCTGCGCCAGCGCCTGCAGGATCTCGGTGCGCGAGGCGAAGTAGGTATAGAACGTGCCCTTGGCCACGTCGGCGGCGGCCACGATGTCACTGATGGTGGTCGCTTCCACGCCCTGTGACAGGAACAGCGCCTGCGCGGCGTCCATCAGCTCTTCCTGGCGGGTTTCAGCGGGTTTGGTGCGGGGCCTGGCGACTGCGGGAATCTGCATGGGGCGGGGTCCGGGTGCGACGGTCGCCATTCTAGCTTCCCCCGGCAATGACTGACCGCCGGTCATTGACTGACGGTCAGTCAGCAAACTACGATGCGCGCACGCTCCCTCCCGGCATCCGCACATGCAACGCTTCCGACGGCCGGCCCTGGTGCTGGCGGCCTACCTGGGCACCTTCCTCGCCTCGCTGGACATCAGCATCGTCAACGTCGCGCTGCCGACGCTGCAGCAGGCACTGCACACCGACATGGCCGGGCTGCAGTGGGTGATCAACGCCTATGCCATCGCCCTGTCCGCAGTGATGCTGTCGGCGGGGCCGCTGGGTGACCGCTATGGCCACCGCCGCATGTGGCTGCTCAGCGTGGCGACCTTCACCGTGGGCTCGCTGCTGTGTGCCTGCGCAGGCAGTCTTTCCGCACTGGTGGCAGGGCGGGCGGTGCAGGGGGTGGCCGGCGCCCTGCTGATCCCGAGTGCGATGCCGATCCTCAGCCATGCGTTCCCTGATCCGCGCCAGCGTGCACGCGCGATCGGGGGCTGGTCGGCGTTCAGCGCGCTGGCGCTGGTGCTGGGGCCGCTGCTGGGAGGCGAACTGGTGCAGCACGCAGGTTGGCCCAGCATCTTCCTGATCAACCTGCCGCTGGGCCTGCTTGCACTCGCGCTGGGGGCCTGGGGCATTCCTGAGCGACGGCATCCGCAGCACGCCGCGCTGGACCCGGCCGGGCAGCTGCTCAGCATCGTCGCGCTGGGTGCACTCAGTTACGGCCTGATCGCGATCGGCGAGCACGGCCTGCTGGCACCTTCGACCCTGCTGGCGCTCGGCATCGCAGCATCCGGCCTGGCGCTGTTTGCGTGGGTCGAGCGCCGCGTGGCGCGGCCGCTGCTGCCGCTGGACCTGTTGGCGAAGCCGGGTTTCGGCATGCTCAACCTGGCCTCGTTCGTGCTTGGATTCACCGCTTATGCGAGCCTGTTCTTCCTGTCGCTGTTCTTCCAGCAGGCGCAGGGACACGGGGCCGCGCAGGCCGGTGCGCAGCTGGTACCGCAGTTCGTGCTGATGGCGGTGGTGTCGCTGCTGTTCGGCCGTCTGGCGGCGTGGTTCGGGCTGCATGCCGCGCTGGTGACGGGCTATGCAATGACAGGCATGGCGCTGTGTGCGATTGCCACGTTCGAACCGACTACAGCGCACGGCCAGGCCAGCGCACTGCTGATGCTGCTCGGCACTGGCATGGGACTGGCGGTACCTGCGACCGGCATGGCGGTGATGTCATGCGTACCGGCCGAGCGTGCCGGCATTGCGTCGGCCACGATGAACGCGTTGCGCCAGGCGGGCATGAGCCTGGGCATCGCGCTGCTGGGCAGCCTGATGGGCCTGCGCGCGGTACGCCAGTTCACTGCGACAGCGCAGGCGGCAGGGCAGCCCGCAGTGGCCGCACAGGCGCGCACGCTGATCCTGCAGCCGTCTTCACTGCTGCCGGGGACGCAGATACTGGCCTGGTACCGCGACGCGATGGCCAGCGGTTTCGGCTGGGCGATGGCTGTCGCGGGCGTGCTGGCCCTGTTGGCGGCGCTCGCCCTGTACCGCCAGTGCAGGCGCGCCTGAGCACGCTGCGGTCAGCCCTGCTGGCGTTGCGGCCCTTCCTTCGTCGGCGCGGGTTCGGCCGCGTGCTGCCGCTGTTGCCGTGCATTGGCATGGCGCGCGTGCCCGCCTTCGCGGCCGATCGCTGCCATGTGCTGGCGATTGCGGCTGATCGCCTCGCCGCCCTTGCGGCCTGCCACGCGTGCCTCGGCCGGGCTGAACTCATGTGCATTGCCGGACGCATGCGCGGCGCGTCCACCCTTTGCGGCAATCGCGCGCTGCTTGTCCCGGTCCATCGAAGCGAAGCCGCGATGGGAGGTGCCGTGATGCTGGTCAGCCATGTGAAGGCTCCCGGTGCATGGAAGGGGAGCTCATCCTTGCGTGTGCCCGGATAAGGCAGTGTCCGCACCGGCGGTGCTGCCCTCACGCCACGCCGCACCGGCTTTCACGGCGCAACTACGTCGCTGCGCGATGAGCGCCGCTTGGCTAGGATGGACCGGCATGGCGGATGACCGCCCAGACAGGAAAGGACGCCGTGAACAGATTCGGATGGCTTGTACTGCTGGCCTGCGCTGCACCGGCCCATGCGGACACTGCGCTGCTGAGCGGCAGTTTCGTTCACTTCGGTTACTCGGCCACCGATGAGCAGCTGCCAGCGGCACAGCTGCCGCTGTTCCTCGACGAACTGCGGGACCTGGGCAACGACACGCTCATCATCGGCCAGACCCGCGCCACCCGTGCCGGCGTGGGCTGCGCCAGCAGCGCGCAGGATTTCGAATGGATCGCCGGCTTCCCGGCCAAGCTGGGCACGGTGCTGGACGCGGCCGCAGCGCGTGGGATGAAGGTCGTGGTCGGCACCACCTACAGTTCGGGCCAGTGTGCGGCGTTCTGGCAGGGCTCGAACGCTGCAGCGGTGGCGCAGGACGCAGCGCAGTCGATGGCGCAGCTGGCCCAGCAGTACGCGATGCATCCGGCATTCGCCGGCTGGTACATCACCGATGAGCCCGCGCAGGTACCGGCCGAGCGTGCGTCGTTCTATCGTTCAATCGTTGCCACACTGAAAGCGGCGACGCCGTCCAGGCCGGTGATGGTGGCGCCCTATCTGGCATCCTCCAGCGTCGACCCGGCCAGCGTGGCCAGTGCTGCGCTACGGTTCCGCTCTGCCACGGGGGTCGACGTGCAGATCTGGCAGGACGGCATCGGCGCGGCGTCGCACGCGAAACTGTTCCAGTGGGATCGACCGGGCTATTCCACCGAGCAGTACTACCAGGCGTTGTCGGCGCAGCTGGGCGCCAGCGCTGTGTGGGCCGACATCGAGCTGTTCAACCATGGCAGCCCGCTGTTCCTTGATACCGGTAACGGCCTGTCCGGTGCATACCGGTCGGCGTCGGTGCAGCGCATCAACCAGCAATTGTGGAGCGCGCGTTCGGCTGGCAAGCGCGTTGCCTGGCTCAACCAGTACCACATGTCCGAAGTGGTTGGCCCCGGCCAGGGCTACGGCGAGGCGCCGCGGATGATGAACACCTATCGCGGGTTGTACGGGTTGGGTGCCTCGTACATCGTCGATCCGGTGCAGACCACCTATCACTACAGCGTGGCGCCGGCGACCAGCTATCCCGACGGCAGCGGCCATGAGCTGTTCGACCGCCGGGTAGGCGACCCGCGCAATCCGATGGACGCGGGCTGGGTAGGCGTGCACGGCAACGTCAGCATCACCATCGATCTGGGCCAGCGCCGACGGGTGGACTGGATCGGCCTGCATACGATGACCCGCCCGGCCTGGGGCATCGTCACGCCGACTTCGGTGGAGGTGATGTGCGCCGAGCCCGGAACTGCCGCCGTAACCATCGGCACGCTGTCGGCACCCTTCACTCAGTCCGGCGTGATGGGCTCGACCGAAGAGGAGTACGTGCTCGGCAATGCAGCCCCCCTGGCTGCGCAATGCCGCACGCTGGAGCTGCGCGTGGCCAACGGCAGTTGGACATTCCTCAGCGAGATCGAGATGGCTGCAGAGCAGTAACGCCTCAGCGCCGGCGGGCGTCCTGCAGGCGCTGTGCGAAGGGCCGTTGTTCGAGCGCCACCAGTGCTTTGCGCAGCACCTGCTCCAACGACTGCCCCAGATCGGCATCGAGGCTGCGTGCCGCCACTGCGGTGGCCTGCCATTGCGCCTGCAGCACAGGCATCGCGCGCTGCGCGCGCGGGCTCAACTGCAGGATGCGTTCGCGCCCGTCGTCACCATTGGCAGTGTGCAGCCAACCATCGCGCACCATCGCCGCCACGGTCTGGCTGAGCGCCGAATGGCTGAGCCCGCAGGCCAGCGCGAGGTCCTTGATCCGGCAGGGGCCCTGCGCCATCAGCGTGCGCAGCACCGGCGTGTAGCGCGGCCGGTAGTCCAGTTGCAGGTGCCGGTAGGCCTGCTCGACGGCCGGGTCCAGCTGGTCCAGCAGTGCGCGCAGCAGGGTACCCAGCGTGGCGTGTTGGAGATCCATGAGTGGGATGATATATAAGCGCTTATATATCCTCAATGCGGGGTGGATGATGGCGGTCTCCTGGATGCTCGGCGCGCTGCTGGCGACGGCCTGCCCGGCGCAGGATGCGGTGCTGCAGGCGGCCGCCAGCGCCGTGCAGGCGCAGTACCTGGACGAGGCGGAGGCCGCCCGCATCGCCGATGCCCTGCGCAGCTGGTCGGCGCAGCAGCGCTATGCGGACAGCTGTTCGGATCCTGCTGCGTTCAGCGCACGCCTGAACCAGGACCTGGACATGTTCGATGGCCACTTCCACGTTGAGCGCGTGGATGCAGCTGCCGGCCAGGACGACTGGTTGATGGCCTGGCGTGCCGATGCCCGCAGCAATGGTGCCGGTGTGCGCGAGGTGCGGGTGCTGGAAGGCAACATTGGCTACCTGCGGTTGAGTACTTTTTACCCGCTGGATCTGGCGCGGCCGAAGTTCGCTGCGGCCTTCACGCTGCTGGCCGACACCGATGGCCTGGTGCTGGATCTGCGCCAGAACGGGGGAGGCGACGATGCAAGTGCCGACCAGCTGGTGCGCACGCTGCTGGACGCGAAGATCGGCGCGGTGCAGCAGCTGGACCAGCGTGGCCGGCGCACGCCGGTACCGCTGCCGCCTGCCAGCCTGCCCGTGTACCTGAAGCCGCTGGTGGTGCTGATCGACCGGCGTACCGGTTCGGCGGCCGAGTTCGTCGCCTATTCGCTGCAGGCCCTGGGCCGCGCGCGCATTGTCGGCACGCGCAGTGGCGGTGCCGCGCATATGTTTGGTGATCCTGTGTTGCTGCCCGATGGCTATCAGATCAGCATTCCCGACCGGCAACCGATCAATCTGCGCACCGGCGGCAACTGGGAAGGCACCGGCGTGAGGCCTGATGTGGCCGGCGGCGACGATCCGCTGTTCATCGCGCGGCAACTGCTGGCGCCTGCGAAGTCGTCAAGATGAACGCACGATTGCATGGCTGTCCTATCGCAGATGCGCGAATGCATGCCTAGAATCGAAGCATCCCGGTAGTTCCCGGGCGCTTCGAGTGAATGGACTCAATGAAGATTCTGTTGACCGGCAGTTCCGGGCGCATCGGGCGCGCGATCTTCGGTGCGTTGGCGGCCGCCCACGAAGTGGTGGGGCTGGACCGCAGCCCGTTCGCCACCACGCGCATCATTGCCGATGTCACCGATCGCCAGGCGGTCACGCGTGCGGTGCAGGGCGTGGACGCGGTCATCCATACCGCGGCCCTGCATGCTCCGCATGTCGGCCTGGTGCCGGACGCGGTATTCCAGCAGATCAACGTGGAGGCAACCGCGCACCTGCTGCAGGCCGCACGCGAAGCCGGCGCACGGCGTTTCGTGCTGACCAGCACCACCGCGCTGTACGGCCATGCCGTGGTAGCCGGTGGCTGCCGTTGGATCGATGAAGACACCGAGCCGCTGCCGCGCACGATCTACCACCGCACCAAGTTGCAGGCCGAGACCCTGGCTGAAGCTGCCGCCACGCCGGGCTTCAGCGTTCGCGTGCTGCGCATGGGCCGGTGCTTCCCGGAACCGCCCGAGCGCATGGCGATGTTCCGCCTGCATCGCGGCATCGACGCCCGCGATGTGGCCAGCGCACACGCTGCACTGCTGCTCGACGAAGGCGCCCGATTCGCCCGCTATCTCGCCTGCGCACCGACGCCGTTCCGGCGCGAGGACTGCCTGGAACTGGCCACCCACCCGCGCAGCGTGCTGGCCCGTCGCGCGCCGCAGCTGCTGGCCGAGTTCGAACGCCGTGGCTGGCCGCTGCCATTGAGCATCGACCGTGTCTACGACAGTGCCCGCCTGCGCAGTGAGCTGGGCTGGCAACCGTGCTTCGGGCCGGATGACGTGCTGCAGCAGTATGCCGTCGGCAGCATCGAGGTACTGCCGCGCGCGCAGTGGATCAAGGACCGCGTGGCCGAGTGAGGCCATCGCGACGGACGGGTGGCTGACCCGACCCTGAGCAGATTCAGGAATGTGCAGGCCGGTCGCCTCAACCTCGTTGGCGGGCGGCCGCTAACCCGGTGCGCTTCCAGCGCCGGGCCCGCCCGGCGGCCGGTGGCCTGCGCGACGGATCGCGCGCCTGCGCGGTGCCTTCGTGGTGCCGGTCGTCCTGAACTGCCTTGCGGACCCTCCCATGCCTTCTTCCCGTTCCGCCGCTGCCCGCCGCCCGGGCAGCATCGCCCACAAGCTGATGCTGGGCACCGCCGCGATCGCGCTGCTGTGCTTCGGCGTGACCGCGTTCCTGATCTACCGACAGGCCAGCGCCAGCCTGATCAGCGCCTCGCGCCAGACCATGACCAGCGAGGCGACCGCTGAGGCGCGCCAGGTGGCGGCCGATCTGGGCACCGCCTTTGCCAGCAACGATGCCATGGTTGAAGGCGTGCTGGCCCAGCGCGCCCGTGGTGACGTGCCCGACCGCGCCAGCCTGGCGGCGGTGCTGGGCGAGCAGCTGCGCGCCCATCCCGAATGGCTGGGCAAGAGCACCATGTGGGAGCCCGATGCCTTCGACGGCAAGGATGCCGAGTTCGTCAACACCGAGGCGCACGATGCCACCGGCCGCTACATGAGCTACTGGGCCTGGCAGGAGGGCAAGCCGCAGCAGTCGGTGATGACCGATTACACCGAGACCGCCAGCGGTTCCGGTGACTGGTACATGGTGCCCAGCCGCGACAAGCTGCCGAAAGTGAGCGAACCGTATGCCTATGACATCGCCGGGCAGCAGGTGCTGATGAGTACGCTGAGCACGCCGATCATCGAGAACGACAGGTTCCTCGGTGTGTTCACCGTCGACTTCTCGCTGGCAGCGTTGCAGAAGCACCTGGCCACGCTGCAGCCGATGGGGGCCGGCCGCGTCGAACTGCTGTCGCCGAAGGGCGTGGTGCTGGCCTCGGCCAATGCCGCCGAAATCGGCAAGCCTCGCAACGACGCACTGACCCGCAGCATGCTGGCCGAGATCGCCGCCGACCGCCCCTTCGAGGCCTTCAGCCCCGATGCGGCCGGCAACGTGCGCGTGTATGTGCCGCTGCGCGTGGGCGATGCCCCGCAGCGCTTCGCGCTGGGCGTGGTGATGCCGCATGCGGTGATCGTGGCCGAAGCGCGCCAGCTGCTGTGGCTGACCCTGCTGGTCGGCGTGATCGCCGCGCTGACCCTCAGCGCCGGTGTCTACGTACTGCTGCGCCGCCTGGCGATCCGCCCGCTGGCCGAAGCGGTGCGCGTGGCCGGTGACGTCGCCGCTGGCAAGCTGGACAGCACCCTGCCAGCGCGCAGCAACGACGAAGTGGGGCGCCTGCTGGACGCGATGCAGGGCATGCGCGGCCAGCTGCAGGCGGTGATGGCTGCGCAGGCCGAAATGGCGCGCCGCCACGATGCCGGTGAACTCAGCTACCGCATGGATGCCGCGGCGTTCCCGGGCGAGTACGGCCGCATGGTGGCCGACAGCAACCAGCTGGTGGCCTCCAGCAACGCGGTCACCCAGCGCCTGGTTGAAGTGATGCAGCGCTATGCCGTCGGCGACCTCAGCGTGGACATGGAGGCGCTGCCGGGCGAGAAGGCGGTGTTCACCGCTGCGATGGCGACCACCAAGCGCAACCTGGCCGCGATCAACGAGCAGATCCAGCAGCTTGCCGCTGCGGCCGCCGCCGGTGACTTCGCCGTGCGCGGTGATGCACTGCGCTTCGACCACGATTTCCGCCGCATGGTGGAGACCCTCAACACCATGATGGAAGTCAGCGACCACAACCTGGCCGCACTGTCGACGCTGCTGCGCGCGATCGCCGCCGGTGACCTCAGTACCCGCATGCAGGGTGACTTCCATGGGGTATTTGCGGTGATGCGCGACGATGCCAACAGCACCGTGCAGCACCTGACCCAGATCGTCGGCCAGATCCAGCAGTCGGCAGCCAGCATCCGCCTGGCCGCCGGTGAGATCGCTGCCGGCAACAGCGACCTGTCGCGCCGTACCGAACAGCAGGCTGCCAACCTGGAAGAAACCGCCGCGTCGATGGAAGAACTGACCTCCACCGTGCGCCAGAACGCCGACCACGCGCTGCAGGCCAACGCGCTGGCCGGTTCCGCGGCGGGCGTGGCCAGCGAAGGCGGCCAGGTGGTCAGCCAGGTGGTGCACACCATGGAGCAGATCGAGGCGTCTTCGCAGCGCATCGCCGAGATCATCTCGGTGATCGATGGGATTGCGTTCCAGACCAACATCCTGGCGTTGAACGCAGCAGTGGAAGCGGCGCGCGCCGGTGAGCAGGGCCGTGGCTTCGCCGTGGTTGCCAGTGAAGTGCGCGCGTTGGCGCAGCGTTCGGCGGGTGCTGCGAAGGAGATCAAGGAGCTGATCGACGCCTCGGTGGCCCAGGTCGGTGCCGGTGCGCAGCTGGTGCACGGCGCGGGGCGCACCATGCAGGACATCGTCGGTCAGGTCGGTCGGGTCAACGAGATCATGGCCGAGATCTCGGCCGCGTCGCGCGAACAATCGGCCGGCATCGAGCAGGTCAACCAGACTGTGGTGCAGATGGACGAAACCACCCAGCAGAACGCCGCGCTGGTGGAGGAAGCCAGTGCCGCCGCGCGCGCGATGGAGGAGCAGGCCGAGCAGCTGGCGGTGGCGGTGTCGCGCTTCCGCCTGCAGGCCGAGCCGGCGGCCGTGGCACGCCGCGCGGCCTGATCGCGCAAATGAAGACGCCCGGCGGGGGCCGGGCGTCGGTTGCGTCCTTGCCGCGCATCCCTGCGCCGGTCTGATGGCTTAGAACATTCCTTCAAACGGGTTCCAGCTGGCGCGACCTTCCACCTTCTCCAGGTAGTAGCTGTAGTTGGTGCTGGAGGCGACCAGCAGATTCATCGCGATGAACAGCATGCGCCCGACGACGTCGGGAAGGAACATGCTGACGATGGCCAGCGCGATGTTGATGCCGATGACCACCAGCGCCTTGCGCCACATGCCCAGGATCAACAGGTAGATCGCACCGAAGAACAACGCGAAGAAGTTCAGGTTGATCTTCAGGCGGTCACCGAACGACAGCGCCTTCCAGGCCTGCTTGAAACCGGGATTCTTGGGCGCGCCATGCTGGCGGAAGAAGTTGAAGCGGAACTGCCACTTCGGGCTGAACTGGGACAGGTCAGTGGTATTCATTTGGGGGAAACATCCCTGTGAGAAAACGTTTTCATGATAAGGCAAGTCCTATTCAGGATCCAAGGGCTGCCGTCAAAAATGTGACGCGTGCCGTGTTCCACAGGCTGCGGCCGGGTGCCGCACCGTCACCCGCCCGCCTTGTTTTTAGGATAGGGTGCGCAGTTCCGCTGCCGCCCCGGTTGGACCCGTGCGGCGGCGGGATGTCCATGGAGGTTGCATGACCACACCTGCTACACCGGAAAACGCACCGGGACCGGTGCTCCTGCCGACACCTGAAGTGGTGCAGGCACAACAACTGCTCGCACGCCAGCAACTGGCGGTGGCGATGGACCGTGCGCGCACGGCCGCCACGCGGGACGCGGCACCGGCCGCGCTGGAAAGCGAGTAACCCGCAATACCGTCGATCGCGCTGGCATGTCGCCAGCGCGATCACGGCGCGTGCCGCCGGTCAGAAGCGCGCGGTCATGCTGAGGAAGTAGCTGCGCCCGGCGACGAAGTAGTCGGTGGAGCCTTCCGCATACAGCTTCTTGTCGGCCAGGTTGCTGACGCCACCGCGCAGGGTCAGCACCTCGTTGACGTTCCATGCCACGGTCAGGTCATACAGGGTGTAGGCCTTGAGGAAGGTCGTGGCGGTGCCGGTCTGCTTGCCGGTGTACTGCGCCGACAGGCTGCCGGAGAACACCGTATTCGGCGACCAGTCCAGCGACGAGTAGCCGGAGAATTCCGGCGTATCGATCAGGTTGCGGCCGGTGGTCAGGTTCCTGGCTTCCTTCATCCAGGTCGCCGAGGTGCGCCAGCGCCACTGCTCACCGAAGCGGACGTTGAAGTTGCCTTCCATGCCGCTGGTGCGCGCGCGCTGCACGTTGCTCATGCGCGTCCACCAGATGCCGTTGAAGCGGCCCAGCGGTGCGTATTCGATCTTGTTCCGGAAGTCGGTGTGGAAGTAGGTCACGCCAACATCGATCAGGTCATTGTCGAAGCTGATGCCGATCTCGCGGTTGGTGCTGGTTTCCGGATCCAGGTCCGGGTTGCCGGCCATGTAGCACCCGCCGCGGGTATACCCCAGCGGGATCAGCGAGGTGCAGCCACGGCCGCCGGACTGGGTGGCAGCGGTGGCCGAATTCTCGGTCAGGCTGGGCGCACGGAACCCCTTGGAGACGCCACCGCGGATGGTCCACTGTTCGGCCGGATGCCAGACCAGGTACGCACGCGGGCTGACGTGGCCGCCGAACTTCTCATGGTGGTCCAGGCGCGCGCCCACGGTCAGGGCCAGGGTGCGGTGCAGCTTCAGTTCGTCTTCGACAAACAGCGCCCAGGTATCCACTTCCAGGCTGGAGCCGCTGACGGCGTTGCCGGCGTAGTCGATCGGCGCGCGGCCGATGGTATCGGTGTTGGTCAGTTCCTGGCGCTTCCACTGCCCACCCACGGCAAACTGGTGTTCAACGCCCAGAGTGAACGGCGTGGTCAGGCTGCCTTCGATGATCGTGTCGGTGGCCTCTGAGCGGCCGGTGGCGCCGATGTCGTTCTTGTATTCGGTCCAGTACGCGCTGAGCCTGGAGGTGCCGAAGCTCCACGTGCCATCGTGGTTGAGCGCCAGCGAGCTGCGCTTGAGCTCACTGGCTCCCCAGGCGCCTTCGTCCTGCTTTTCCAGCGACGCATCGATGAAGGCCTGCTGCACGCCATGGCCGGCTTCCAGCGACAGTTCCTGTGCGTCGCTCAGCTTCCACTGCAGCAGCGCATCGACAGTGCGGTCCTTCTCGCCGGCGTAGGCATTGCCGTAGACACCGTGGTTGGACTGGTCCGAATCACGGCGCATGCTGTTGGCACCGATGCGCAGGCCGAAGCGTTCGCCCAGCGGGCCGGAGAAGGTCGCGCCGATCTGCTGGGTATCGCCGCGCTTGCCATCACCGGGACGGGTGTAGCTGTGGGTGGCGCTGCCGTTCCATTCGTCGCCGATGCGCCGGGTGATGATGTTGATCACCCCGCCCATGGCGTCGGAGCCGTACAGCGAGGACATCGGCCCACGCACCACTTCGATGCGTTCGATCTGGTCGGGCGAGATCCAGTTCAGGTCCTGGCGGCCGAGGTCGGGGCGGTAGTTGGTCGCGGCCGAGCTGCCCATGCGCTTGCCGTCCACCAGCACCAGCGTGTAGTTGGACGGCATGCCGCGCAGCTTGATCTTGGACTGTTCGCCGACGGCGCTGAGGCCGCCGGTCACGCCCGGCACGCGGCTGAGCAGGGTGGCCAGGTCGGGAACCGGCTGGCGCTCGATGTCCTCACGGCTGATCACGCTGATGCTGGCCGGGGCATCCTTGATCCATTGCTGGCTGCCCGAGGCGGTGACCACCACGGTATCCAGATCCTTGGTGGAGGCATCGGTGCCGGCCTCTGCAGCGGCCAGGCCTGGCAGGGCCAGCAGGCAGGCGGAGGTCAGGGCAGGGGCCAGGCGGGTGCGCGGCAGGCGCGCGGAACGGGAACGGGACGATGGGGACATGGCGGCTTCCATGGGAGGTGGGGTGACCCGGTGGAAGCAGCAGGCGCAGGCAGACAGCAGGCAGCCACCCTTCCGTGGGTCGTCGGTGCGCGCGGTGTGGACCGGCGCAGCTGGGTGGGTCGCGGCCGTGCGGAAGACGGTGACCTGCCTGGTTAATGAAATGATAACCGTTCGCGTTTGATACGATCTAGTACCCGGGGCGATGCAATGACATCTGGCCATCCCCCGACGTGATCGCCTGCTATTTGCTGAATGGGGATAAATCCCGGCGTAGGCCTTCGCACCCGGCTTACATTCAGCGCCCTAGACTGGGCCGCATTTTCGATTCCGCCCCGTTGGAGATCGTGTGGGTTCCGGTAGTGACAGACATCGACTGTGCGGCCTGAAGCCGACACAGTCTGGACAAGTGCGGGCGCCGGGAAAGCGCGCCGGGAACCTTGGTGCATGCAGCCCGGCCGGGATGGCCGGCCGTGCCGACGGCGCGGAGTAGGCGGCGATGGGGGTGCAGACCATCCATGCGGAAGCAGAAGCGCCCCGGCTCGACGCCGGCTGGGCGCTGCTGCCCGCTGAATCTCCGTTGCAGATGCCCGAACAGACCCTGCGCGAAGGTGCACTGAAGGTCCGGCGGCATCGCACGTCGCCGCGCCTGATCGGCCTGCGCCGGCTGTACATCTTCGGTGGCACGCTCGGCATGACCGCCGCGGCCACGCGGATGATGTGGCGGGTGCTGTCGGCCAATGGCATCAGCGTGCTCGAAGCCTGCCTGCTGGTGCTGTTCGTTGGCCTGTTTGCCTGGATCGCGCTGTCTTTCGCCAGCGCCCTGGCCGGCTTCCTGACCGCCGTGTTCGACCGTGGCTATCGCCTCGGCATCGACCCGGACAAGCCGCTGCCGACCGTGCACAGCCGCACCGCGCTGCTGATGCCGACCTACAACGAAGACCCGCGCCGCCTGCTGGCGGGCCTGCAGGCGATCTACGAGTCGGTGGCGGCCACCGGCCAGCTCGGCCGATTCGATTTCTTCGTGCTCAGCGATACCCGTCGCGAGGACATCGCCGCTGCCGAGGAGCGGGTGTTCGGCGAGCTGCGCGAGCGGGTGCCGGACGGGCAGATCCGCCTGTTCTACCGCCGCCGTGGTGACAACAGCGGGCGCAAGGCCGGCAACATCGCCGACTGGGTCCGTCGCTTCGGCGGTGCCTACCCGCAGATGCTGATCCTCGACGCCGACAGCCTGATGACTGGCGACAGCATCGTGCGCCTGGTGGCCGGCATGGAGCACAACGCCGACGTCGGCCTGATCCAGACCCTGCCGTCGGTGATCGGCGGCCGCACCCTGTTCGCACGCATGCAGCAGTTCGGTGGCCGCGTGTACGGGCCGGTGATCGCCCGTGGCGTGGCCTGGTGGCATGGCGCCGAGAGCAACTACTGGGGCCACAACGCCATCATCCGTACCCGCGCCTTCGCCGACCACGCCGGCCTGCCGGCGCTGCCGGGGCGCAAGCCGTTCGGCGGCCACGTGCTCAGCCATGACTTCGTCGAAGCAGCGTTGATGCGTCGTGGCGGCTGGGCCGCGCACATGGTGCCCTACCTCGGTGGCAGCTATGAAGAGGGCCCGCCGACGCTGACCGATCTGCTGGTACGCGACCGCCGCTGGTGCCAGGGCAACCTGCAGCACGGCAAGGTCGTGGGCAGCCGCGGCCTGCACTGGATCAGCCGCACGCACATGCTGATCGGCATCGGCCACTATTTCACCGCACCGATGTGGGCAATGCTGATGCTGATCGGCATCGCCATCCCGCTGTTCCAGGAGGGCATCGACTTCAATGCCCTGCTGCACCTGTCGCCCAGCGTGTACTGGCGCGCACAGGACGAAGAGCAGGTGGTGCGCCTGTTCGCCGCCACCATGGCGGTACTGCTGCTGCCCAAGGTGCTCGGTTACCTGGCGATGCTGCTGGACCCGGTCGACCGCCGTGGCTGCGGCGGTGCGATCCGTGCCTTCGTGTCGATGCTGGTGGAAACCGTGCTGGCCGCGCTGATGGCGCCGGTGGTGATGTACGTGCAGTCGCGGGGCGTGGCCGAAGTGTTGTCCGGCCGCGATTCCGGCTGGGATGCGCAGCAGCGTGACGACGGCGGCATCTCGTGGCTGGCACTGATCCGCGGCTACGGTGGCCTGGGTGTGTTCGGCGCCTTCATGGGCGTGCTGGCCTGGGCCGTGTCGCCGTCGCTGGCGGCGTGGATGGCGCCGGTGGTGATCGGCATGGTGTTGGCCATTCCGGTGGTGGCGCTGACCTCCTCGCGTGGTCCGGGCGCCTTCCTGCATCGCCTGGGCCTGCTGGACATTCCCGAAGAGAACATCCCGCCACCGGTACTGGTCCGCGCCGCGCAGCTGCGGCGCGAAGCGGCCGAGCAACCGCCGCTGTACTGATTGCCCCACGCCAGCGGCATAATGCGGCTCGAACTTGAAGGAGCCGCATCATGCTGCAAACGGTGGAACAGGAAACCGGCGCCTCGCCGCAGTGGTCGGTGATCTGGCTGCACGGCCTCGGCGCCGATGGCCATGATTTCGCGCCGATCGTGCCGGAGCTGGTGCGGCCGCACTGGCCGGCGCTGCGCTTCGTGTTCCCGCACGCACCGGTGCGGCCGATCACGATCAACAACGGCGTGCCCATGCGCGGCTGGTACGACATCGTCGGCATGGACTTCCGGTCGCGTGCCGACATGGCCGGCGTGCAGGAATCGGTGGTGCAGCTGGACGCGCTGATCGCGCGCGAGATCGAGCGTGGCGTCGCGGCGGAGAAGATCTTCCTGGCCGGCTTCTCGCAGGGTGGTGCGATCATCCTGACTGCTGCGCTGTCGCGTACCGCGCCGCTGGCCGGCGTGATCGCCCTGTCCACCTATCTGCCCGAAGCCGACAGTGCCACGCGCGTTGAAGGCGCGGTGCAGGTGCCGGTGTTCATGGCCCATGGCAGTGGCGACCCGGTGATTCCGCAGGCCGTGGCGGCCCACAGCGCACAGGCGCTGCGTACGCTGGGCCTGGACGTGGCGTGGCACAGCTACCCGATGGCCCACCAGGTCTGTGCCGAGGAAATCCAGGCACTGGGTGACTGGCTGCAGGAACGGCTGGGCGCGGCCTGAGCCATGCCCCTGGCCAGCCCATCGCCGTGGATGCCGGAACTGTGCCGCCTGCCGCGGCTGGCGGCGATGCTGGGCCTGGCCGAGCTGGTGGTGGTGGTGCTGGCCCTGGCCCCGGATGGCAGCCGCCACTGGACCGTTGGCGAGCTGCTGTCGGCCAGCGGCTTCGCGCTGTGGCTGGCGCTGGCCGTGACCGCCAGCCTGTGCCTGCTGCGGCAGGCGCTGTCCAGGCTGCCGCAGGTGATGGGGGCGGTCGCTGCCATCGCACTGGCGGCCCTGATCGCGGTCGTCTGCGCCGGCATCGTGCACGCGCTGTACGCGGTGCTGGGTGACAGCTTCGCCAACGGCATCAGCTTCTGGCGCTTCACCCTCGGCAGCGCCGCCACCACCGCGCTGATCACCGCGCTGGCGCTGCGCTACTTCTATGTCAGCGACCGCTGGGCCGCGCAGGTGCAGGCCAATGCACGCGCCCAGGCCGATGCGCTGCAGGCGCGCATCCGCCCGCATTTCCTGTTCAACAGCATGAACCTCATCGCCAGCCTGCTGCATCGGGACCCGGCGGTGGCCGAGCGTGCCGTGCTCGACCTGTCCGATCTGTTCCGTGCTGCGCTCGGTGCAGGCGAGGGCGATTCCACCCTGCGCGACGAATGCGAACTGGCCGAGCGCTACCTGTCGATCGAATCGCTGCGCCTGGGCGAACGCCTGCAGGTGCGCTGGCAGCGTGACGAGCCGCTGCCGTGGGACCTGCCATTGCCAAGGCTGGTACTGCAGCCGCTGGTGGAAAACGCCGTGCTGCATGGCATTTCGCGCCTGCCCGAGGGCGGCACCATCGAGCTGCAGCTGCTGCGCGAGGGCAACGATCTGCAGATCCGCGTGCGCAATCCCGCGCCTGATCCGCAGGCGCCCGGGCTGGCCCTGGCGCGGGGGGCTGGCCATGCCCAGCACAGCATCGGCCATCGGCTGGCCTGGCGCTTTGGCAGTGCCGCGCGGATGACGGCTGGCTGGAGCGAGGGCTACTATGCCTGCCAGGTGACAGTGCCGATCCAGTGAGGGGACGATCGTGAGGGTAGTCATCGCCGATGACGAACCACTGGCGCGTGAGCGCCTGCGCAGCCTGTTGGCCGCACAGGACGGCGTGGACGTGGTGGCCGAGGCCGGCAACGGCGAGCAGGCCCTGCACGCGTGCGCGGAGCTGCAGCCGGACCTGGTCCTGCTGGACATCGCAATGCCTGGGCTGGACGGCCTGGAAGCAGCCCGCCACCTGGCCAGCTTCGAACCGCGGCCGGCGGTGGTGTTCTGCACTGCCTACGATGCGCATGCGCTGTCGGCCTTCGAAGCGGCAGCCATCGATTACCTGATGAAGCCGGTGCGCGCCGAACGCCTGGCAGCGGCGATTGCACGGGCACGCACGTTCCTGGCCGGTCGCGATGGCCAGCCGCAGGCGCACAGCGGGCAGCAGGCACGCAGCGTACTGTGCGCACGCCTGCGCGGCAGCCTGCGGCTGATTCCGCTGGACGACATCCACTACCTGCAGGCCGAAGAGAAGTACGTGGTGGTGCACCACGCGCGCGGCGAGGACCTGATCGAGGAATCGCTGAAGTCGCTGGAGGAAGAGTTCGCCAGCCGCTTCATCCGCATCCATCGCAACTGCCTGGTGGCGCGGCACGAGCTGGTGGAGCTGCGCCGCGGCTCCGGCGGGCAGGTGCAGGCGGTGCTGCGGCATGGCAGGCAGCCGCTGGAAGTCAGCCGCCGCTGTGTGGCGACGCTGAAGCAGGAACTGCGGCATCTGTGAGTGGTCCCGCGCGGCCTGCGGCCGCGACTGCTATGAAATCAACAGCAACAGCAACAGCGGGTCATGGCTCGTTGTTTCTACGTGCTGGGCCGGGCCGGGGTGGGGCGGCGGGACACGCTGCAAGTACATCCATGTAAGCTCGATGGCGCCATCCATGGCGCCAACGGTCCCGCCACCCCGCCCCGGCCCAACCCTCTCGTTTTTCCCGCGTCGGACGGCAAAGGCATTGTTGTTATCGGGTGGGGGAAGAGGGGTCAGATCCCTTTTCCTGCGGAAAAGGGATCTGACCCCGGAAGCCGTCGGCTGTTGCCTTTGCTTCTGCACTCTTTTTTTTGATCTTCCGTGGCTGGCGCACACGGAAACTGTCAGAGGCCGGGCGGGGTGGGTTCGCGGGGGTGTCCGCGGCATGGATGCCGCGGCCAAGCCTCCACGGACGGATTCACGGCGTCCCCCGCGAACCCACCCCGCCCGGCCAAGCGCGGCTGTTGCTTTCACGACCCCGCCGCCAGCCACGAGGGGCTCCGCCGTTGGCCGTATCCGCGCCGAAGGCGCGATAATGACCGGATGGAAACCGTCCGCATCGCCACCCGCAAGAGCCCGCTCGCCCTCTGGCAAAGCGAACACGTCGCCAACCGCCTGCGCCAGGCCCATCCCGGGCTGCATGTGGAACTGGTGCCGATGAGCACCCGCGGTGACGAGGTGCTCGACCGCTCGCTGGCCGCCATCGGTGGCAAGGGCCTGTTCCTGAAGGAGCTGGAGCTGGCCATGCTGCGCGGTGAGGCCGACTGCGCCGTGCACTCGCTGAAGGATGTGCCGATGGAACTGGACGAACCCTTCGCGCTGCCGGCGATGCTGACCCGCCACGATCCAGCCGATGGTTTCGTCTCCAACCTGTACGCCTCGCTGGACGCGCTGCCGATCGGTGCGCGGGTCGGCACCTCATCGCTGCGCCGCCAGGCCCAGCTGCGCGCGCTGCGCCCGGATCTGGAATTGCTGGACCTGCGCGGCAACGTCAACACCCGCCTGGCCAAGCTTGACAATGGTGGCTACGACGCCATCGTGCTGGCCGTGGCCGGCCTGGAGCGCCTGGGCCTGGGCGGGCGCATCGTCGCGCGCCTGCAGCCGCCGCAGTGGCTGCCGGCACCGGCGCAGGGCGCGGTGGCGGTGGAGTGCGACGGTGGCAATACGCGCCTGATGGCGCTGTTCGCCAGGCTTGATGACGCCGCTACCCGCGCCTGCGTGGAAGCCGAGCGGGCGATGAACCGCGCGCTGCATGGCAGCTGCCACGTGCCGGTGGCGGCCATCGCGCAGTGGCAGGGCGACGACCTGCACCTGCAGGGCCTGGTCGGCAGTGCCAGCGATGGTCGTGCGGTGCGCGCCGAGGCGGTGGGACCGGCCCGGGATCCGGAGGCGCTGGGCCAGCGCGTGGCGAAGATGCTGCTGGAAGCCGGTGCCGGCGAACTGCTGAACGTCTGAGCTACCGCCGGTAGTGCCGGCCGCTGGCCGGCAACCGCGTGCCCAGTTGAATGCAGTTGCCGGCCAGCGGCCGGCACTACCGGAAGAAGAACGGGCGCCCTGGGCGCCCGTTCTGCTTACTTGAACTTGTAGACCACGTTCATCGTGGTCAGCGTATCGGTCTTGCGCTTGTCCTCGGCCACGTCACTGTTGTAGCGCGCCTGCCAGCCGGCCTTCAGTGCCAGGTGCTCGTTCATGCTCACCGAGACACCGAAGTCGTTCTGGCCGAAGGTGTTGTACGAACCGGATTCGACCAGCAGCGTGTTGACCAGGTCGGTGTTGTCAGTCAGCGAATACTTCATGTCGAACAGGCCACGGCCGATCAGGCCGGTGCGGGTGCGGTCGTCCTCGGTGCTGTGGGTGCGGCGCACACCGGGGCCGATCTGCGCGTCGAACGAGAAGCGCTCGGTGTTCCACAGGCGGGTGCCGTAACCCAGACCGAACGAGCTCTGGCGGTCGTAGGTGGCGAAGTCGTCGCGTTCCGTACGCACCGTCGCGGTCAGCTGGCGGTGTTCGCCCAGCTGCAGCGCGCTGCCGGCACTGCCGGTGTAGCGGTTGGCGGTGGTGTTGTTGCGGCGGGTGGTGGTGCCGTCGTCGTTGGTTTCGGTCACCTTGGAGCTGGAGCGCAGGCCGAACAGGTCCATGCTGTGCACCCAGTCACCGTCGGTGTAGCGCAGGCGCAGGCGGCCGTTGAAGCTCTCGGTGCTGCTGTTGCCGCGTGCCGAGGCAAACCCGAGCTCGCCACCACTGCCGCTCCACGGCGAGGACATCGCCGCCAGTTCGGAGGCATCCTGTGCGTATGCGAGCGGCGCACACAGCAGCAGGGGGATCAGCAGGGACACGCGCAGGGACATCGAGGCTTCTCCGGAACGGTTGACAGCCGGTGATGATACTGGAAGCGTGATGGCGGTCCGAATCGATCCAATGCGCGCTTCAGCGAACGTTGGCGCGGTCGCCTATTCAGGGCAGATCGACGCGCACCTCAGGGTCGTTGAAGCGCGAATAGCGCAGGCGCAGCTGGAAGCTGCGGCCATTGCTGCTGCCGCTGCGTACGATCTGGCGTGGCAGGCCCTGGGCATCCACCCAGTACTCCAGGCGTTCGCCGGGCTGGGCACCGCGCAGCCGGTAGTGCCGGGTCTGCACCCCGTCCAGCGACTGGCTGCCGAGATCTTCGGCCTTCAGATCGGCGGGCAGGGCATCGGCGGGCAGCGGGTTGCGCCATTGCTCGAGCAGGCCGGGCGGGGTCGGCACTTGGCGGATCGCGCCGTCGGCCTGCAGGAACATGGTGTCGCCGATGATGGTCTGCGGCCCCGCCGGCGTCTCCACCCGGAAACGATCGGGCGCGACGAAGTCCATGGCGCTGCGCACCGGCTGTGGTGCGCCCAGCACCTCCAGTTCGGCGTGGAAGCTGCGCAGGGCCGCGAAACGCTGGCTGGCGCCCAGCACCGCCTGCGTCGGATCGGCGACGGGTACCGGGGGCTCGGCGCCGGCCGGCGCCGGCGCGCGATCACAGGCGGCCAGCAGCAGGCAGGCCAGCAGGGACAGGGCAGGCAACCGGCGCATCGGGCATTCCATGGGGGTGGGGGCGACCACGATAGCCCAAACGTCCCACACAAGACCCGCGACTCGGACATAATCGGGGGTATGGACCGATACGAACGCATCACCGCCCTGCATCGTCTGCTCAAGTCCGCGCGCTATCCGGTGACGGTGGCGACCCTGCAGGACAAGCTCGGTTGTTCCCGCGCCACCGTCTACCGCGACCTGGCCTTCCTGCGCGATGCGCTGATGGCACCGATCGAGGGCGACGGCGAGGCGGGCTTCCGCTATCAGGCTGACGAGAGCGACCGTTTCGAGCTGCCCGGCCTGTGGCTCAGCTCGGAGGAGCTGCATGCCCTGCTGGCCTCGCAGCACCTGCTGGCGCGGACCGGCGGTGGTGTGCTGTCGTCGGTGCTGGCACCGCTGCAGCAACGCATCGAGAGCCTGCTGGCGGCCCAGGCCGGCGTGTCCAGCTGGCCGGTCGACCGCGTGCGGGTGATTCCGCACCGTGGCCGCAAGTTTGACGAAGGCAGCTTCCGCAGCGTCGCATCGGCCGTGCTGGAGCGCCGCCAGCTGGCGTTCGAGTACCGTGCCCGTTCCACCGACGAGCCGACCAAGCGCACCGTCTCGCCGCAGCGCCTGACCCACTATCGCGACAACTGGTACCTGGATGCCTGGGACCATGACCGCGACGCCCTGCGCAGTTTCGCGGTCGACCGCATCCACAAGGCGCGGGTGGTCGACAGCACCGCGCGCGACGTCGCCGACAGCGAGCTGGACGAGCAGCTCGGCGCCAGCTACGGCATCTTCTCTGGCGCGCCGAAGGGCTGGGCGACCATCCTGTTCAGCGCCAAGGCCGCGCGCTGGGTGGCCGACGAGCACTGGCATTCCAAGCAGCAGGGCCGCTTCCTGGCCGACGGCCGCTATGAGCTGAAGGTGCCGTACAGCGTCTCGCGCGAGCTGCTGATGGATGTGCTGCATTACGGCTCGGATGCCGAGATCGTCGAGCCCATGATGCTGCGCGAGCAGGCCAAGGCGTTGCTTGAGCTGGCCCTGAGCAACTACGAAAACTCCTGACACTCCCCCGAGAATTCAATCCCCCATGAAAAAGACCCTGTTGCTGCCCCTGCTCGCCGCTGCGCTGGCCCTGACCGCCTGCGGCAAGTCCGGCGAGCCCTCGCAGAAGCTGGTGGTGGCCGCCACGGCCGTGCCGCATGCCGAGATCCTCGAGGTGGTCAAGCCGATCCTCAAGCAGGAAGGCGTGGACCTGGACGTGCGGGTGTTCAATGACTACGTGCAGCCCAACGACCAGCTGGTGCAGAAGCAGGTGGATGCGAACTACTTCCAGACCGAGCCCTACCTGGATGCCTACAACCGCGACCGCAAGACCGACCTGGTGAAGGTGATCGGCGTGCACATCGAGCCGTTCGGTGCGTACTCGCGCAAGGTCAAGTCGCTGGCCGAGCTGCGCGAAGGCGCCGACGTGGTGATCCCGAACGACCCGAGCAACAACAGCCGCGCGCTGATCCTGCTGCACAAGGCCGGCGTGATCGAGCTGAAGGACCCGACCAACGCACTGGCGACCCAGCGCGACATCATCGCCAATCCGAAGAACCTGAAGTTCCGCGAGCTCGACTCGGCGATGCTGCCGCGCGTGCTGGACCAGGTCGACCTGGCCCTGATCAATACCAACTACGCGCTGGACGCAGGCCTCAACCCGACCCAGGATGCGCTGGCGATCGAGAGCAAGGACTCGCCGTACGTGAATTTCCTGGTCGCGCGCCCGGACAACAAGGACGACGCCCGCGTGCAGAAGCTGGCCAAGGCCCTGACCAGCCCGCAGGTGAAGGCGTTCATCGAGACCAAGTACAAGGGCGCAGTGCTGCCGGCGTTCTGACGCCAGCGCCCATTCGCCTGTAGAGCCGAGCCTATGCTCGGCTCTGCTTTTTGCGGTATCCCGCCAGCAGCAGCCGAGCATGGCTCGGCTCTACAGTGTCACTCCACGTGCCGCAGCAGGGCAGGGCATTGCCATTTCAATCGACGTGGAAGGCGAGGGTGGCGGCCACCGCCTGCTGCCATCCCGCATACAGTTTCTCGCGCCGGGCCACCTCCATCCGTGGCTCGAAGCGCCGGTCCAGGCCCCATTGCGCGGCGATCTGTTCGCGGCTGTTCCAGAACCCCACTGCCAGGCCGGCCAGATAGGCCGCACCCAGCGCGGTGGTCTCGGTCAGTCGCGGCCGCAGCAGCGGCACACCGAGAATGTCGGCCTGGAAACCGGCCAGGAAGTCGTTGCCGATCGCACCGCCATCAGCGCGCAGCTCGGTCAGCGCGATACCCGCATCGGACTGCATCGCATCGAGTACATCGCGGGTCTGGTAGGCCATCGCTTCCAGCGCGGCGCGCACGAAGTGCGCCTTGCGGGTGCCACGGGTCAGGCCGAACATCGCACCGCGCACATCACTGCGCCAATAGGGCGCGCCGAGGCCGACGAACGCCGGCACCAGGTAGGCGCCGCCACTGTCGGGCACCTGCGCAGCCAGCGCCTGGCTGTCGCTGGCGCGTTCGATCATGCGTAGTCCATCGCGCAGCCACTGCACCACCGAGCCGGCGATGAAGATCGAACCCTCCAGCGCGTACTCCACGCGCCCGTCCAGGCCCCAGGCAATGGTGGTCAGCAGGCCGTTGCGCGACCGCACCGCCTGCGCGCCGGTGTGCATCAACATGAAGCAACCGGTGCCATAGGTGTTCTTGACCATGCCCGGCTGGAAACAAGCCTGGCCGAACAGCGCCGCCTGCTGGTCACCGGCGATGCCGGCGATGGGGATCGGGTGGTCGAAGAAGAACTGCGGCCGGGTGTGTGCGTACACCGCGCTGGAGTCGCGCACCTGCGGCAGCATCGCGCGCGGAATGTCGAGCAGGGCCAGCAGGTCGTCATCCCAGTCCAGCGTGTGGATGTTGAACAGCAGCGTGCGCGCCGCATTGCTGTAGTCAGTCACATGTGCCTGGCCACCGCTGAGGTTCCACACCAGCCAGCTGTCGATGGTGCCGAACAGCAGCTCACCACGTTCGGCGCGCTGCTGCGCACCATCCACGTGGTCGAGGATCCAGCGCACCTTGGTCGCGGAGAAATAGGCGTCGATCAGCAGCCCGGTCCGCTCGCGGATCAGTGCTTCATGCCCGTCGGACTTCAGCCGCTCGCAGATGGCGTGGCTCTGCCGCGATTGCCAGACAATGGCGTTGTGGATCGGCTGGCCGGTGGCACGGTCCCAGACCACGGTGGTTTCGCGCTGGTTGGTGATGCCCAGCGCGGCGATATGGCGTGGGTCGATCTGCCCGCGGCTGAGCAGTTCGGTCAATGTGGCATAGACGCTGGTAAGGATCTCGCGGGGGTCATGCTCGACCCAGCCGGGCTGCGGGAAGATCTGCGCGAACTCGCGCTGCGCGCTGCCGACGATGCCGCCGGCGCGGTCGAACAGGATCGCGCGCGAACTGGTGGTGCCCTGGTCGATGGCCAGCACGTAGCGGGGCGTCATGCAGCGTCTCCAATGGCGATGGGGAAATCCTAATGCATCGATCGCGTCGCGCGCGGCTGCCCTGGTAGCTGCCAACCTGGGTTGGCACACGTGGCAACACGGGGGTCAGAGCCCTTTCCGTGGAAAAGGGATCCGACCCTCCATCCACGCCTGCAGCCGTGCCACCTGCGCAGCATCCAGCCGCAACCCCAGCTTGCTCCGGCGCCACAGGATATCGTCGGTGTCACACGCCCACTCGCGTTCGCGCAGGAAGTCCACTTCGCGTGCATGCAGGCCACCGCCGAAGTCCTCGCCCAGATCGTGCAGGCCCTGTACACCCTGCAGCAGTTCCGCGCTGCGACTGCCATAGGCCCCGGCCCAGCGTCGCGCGATACCTGCGGGCAACCACGGTGCCAGCGCCAGCAGGCGCGAGCACGCCTGTGCGGCGTCGCCCCAGTCGCTGCCCGGCAGCGGGTCTCCGCGCGCCGTCCAGGCCGGTCCCATCTGTGGCAGGGCAGGGCGCAGCAGGTCCAGTGCCTCCTCGGCCAGCACCCGGTAGGTGGTCAGCTTGCCGCCCAGTACATGCAGCGCCGGTGCCGGGTCCACCTGCACCTGCAGGCGGTAGTCGCGGCTCAGCTGCGCTGCGCGCGGATCCGGGTCGGCCAGCAATGGACGGACACCGGCGAACGCCCAGACCACCTCGTCCGGGGCGATGGGGTCACGCAGGTAGCGATTGGCCGCTTCGCACAGGTAGGTCACCTCGGAAGGCAGCACGCTGCAGCGCGCCGGGTCACCGCGATAGTCGGTATCGGTGGTGCCCACCAGCAGGTGGTCGTGGGCGAAAGGCAGCAGGAACACCACCCGTCCGTCGGGCTGCTGCAGCAGGCAGGCGCTGTCATCGGGCCAGGGCCTGCGCAGCACGATGTGGCTGCCCTGCACCAGGCGCAGCGCAGGGGCGCCGCTGCGCGTCTGCATCCGTTCCAGCAGGCCCCCGGCCCACGGGCCCGCCGCATTGACCACGGCGCGGGCATTCACGGGGTGCCGCTGGCCATCGGCGGATTCCAGAACGGCCCGCCACCGGCCCTGCACGGGGTGCAGGTCGATGCAGCGGCTGCGCACCTGCACCTGTGCGCCCCGCTGCGCGGCATCCAGGGCGTTGAGCAGTACCAGCCGCGCGTCATCGACCTGCGCATCGGCGTAGCTGAAGGCCTGCCGCAGCGCCGGGGAGAGCCACTGGCCGAGCGGATCGTGCTGCAGTTCCAGTGCGCGTGACGCGGGGAAGGCGGGGCTGCGCCGGCCCAGATGGTCGTACAGCCACAGCCCCGCGCGCAGCATCCAGCGCGGGCGCAGGTGCGGTTCCCACGGCAGGACGAAGCGCAGCGGATGGACCAGATGGGGCGCCTGCCGGCGCACCACCTCGCGTTCGCCCAGCGCCTTGCGCACCAGCCCGAACTCGCCCTGCTCCAGGTAGCGCAGGCCGCCGTGGATCAGCTTGCTGCTGGCGCTGGAGGTGTGCGCGGCCAGGTCATGCTGTTCGCACAGCAGCGCGCGCAGGCCGCGACCGCTGGCGTCACGGGCGATGCCGGCGCCATTGATGCCGCCACCGATCACCAGCAGGTCGACGTCGTCCATCGTGTCTCCGCGTCCTGTGCCTGTAGAGCCGAGCCGCGCCACCCTTGACCGTGGGCGCCATTGAACGTAACGCATCGCAATGCGCGCGGAGCCCGCCGCTCGACTCGGAATAGGGGGCTTGGCTCGACTCTACAAAAAAGCAGCCGAGCATGGGCTCAGCTCTACACGCGGAACGCGGGTGACGGAAACGACGACGGGCCCCGAAGGGCCCGTCGCGTTGCATCAGTGAAGCAGGTGCTGCCTGGATCAGAAGCGGGCGCCGATGCCGAAGCCGACGGTCCACGGATCCATCTTGGCTTCGCCGATCTTCTCGCCGCCGACCTTGATGTCCGGGCGGGCGCGCATGTAGCGGGCGTCAGCACGGGCGAACCAGGTGGAGTTGATGTTCATGTCGACGCCGACGGTGCCGATCACGCCCTTGGCATCCTTGAAGCGGATGTCGGTGTCAGCGCCGTTGCCCAGCTTCTCGTTGCTGAAGCTCGACTGGTAGTAGCCCACGCCCACGAACGGGCGGAACACGTTGTCAGCCTGGCCGAAGTGGTACTGGCCGCTCAGCGCGACCGGCTGCTGCTCGACCGAACCCAGGCGGGCGTTGTTCGGGCCCTTGAACTTGTTGTCGAACTTGTCGGCAGCGCCCCACAGCTCAACGGCCCAGTTGTCGTTGATGTAGTAGCTGAAGCTGACGGTCGGCGCCGGGCCACCGTCGGTCTTCTTCACGCCGGTGATCGGGTCGTTCTTCGGCTCCAGCAGCGAGATGCCGCCAACAACGGCAAAATGCTTGCCCGAAGCGGTATCGGTGGTGCTGCTGTCCTGGGCGAAAGCGGCCGGCGCGAAGGCGGCGGAGGTCAGCAGGGCGAGACTCAGGATACGGATGGAGCGCATGGGGGTATCTCCTAATGTTTCTTGTTTTGGGCCCCCGGTTGCGGGGCGAGCACACCGTAGTCGCCCCAACATGAATCGAATCCGACGCACGTTAAAAAATAGTTTTCCTTGTTCAGCGACGGGTGCGGAATGCCTTTATTCATGGCGTTTTCTGCTCTCGCCGACATTCATGCAGTTGGAGAAGATGTGAGCACGGCAACGTTGTGCATTGGCCTGCCAGCGCAGGTGAACGTGGGATGCCGGGTGCTGCTGCTGGGCTCGATGCCAGGCGTGGCATCCCTGCAGGAGCAGCGCTACTACGCGCATCCTCGCAACCGCTTCTGGCCGCTGATGGCCGATATCTGCGGTTTCGACGCGGATCTGCCCTATTCGCAACGGCTGCAGGCGTTGAAGGCCGCAGGCATCGGCCTGTGGGATGTGATCGGGCGCTGCGAGCGGCGCGGCAGCCTGGATGCGGACATCGTGCGTGGCACGGAAGTGGCCAATGCACTGCCGGAACTGATCGCCACGTTGCCTGAGCTGACGCTGATCGGCTGCAATGACGGCGCGTCATTGCAGGCATTCCAGCGCTGGGTGTTGCCGCGGCTGGAGGCCCCGCCGAAGGTGGTCGCGCTGCCGTCGACCAGCCCTGCCAATGCGGCGTGGTCGTTGCCGCGCCTGCGCCAGGCCTGGCAGCCGGTGGCCGACGCGCGGGCGACATGAAGCGGACATCGCCTGGACAATACGCTACCGACTGGTCGCGCACCCGACCCATGGGCAACAGCCTGTCCCGGCTGCGTGCGTACTGAAAACACCTGTAACGGTTGGCGCTGGACCCCGCTGGCCGCACAATAGACGTTTCCCTACACCAGATTGCCGGAGTTATCCCCATGGCCGAAATCAAGGAAGCACTTGTCCCCGATATCGGTGACTACAGCGATATCCCGGTAATCGAGGTGCTTGTCGCCGTCGGCGACACGGTCAAGAAGGACCAGGGCCTGGTGACGCTGGAAAGCGACAAGGCGACCATGGAAGTGCCGTCCTCGGTGGCGGGCGTGGTCAAGGAGCTCAAGGTCAAAGTGGGCGACAGCCTGTCCGAAGGCAAGGTCGTGGCCCTGATCGAAGTGGCCGAAGGCGAAGCCGCCAAGCCGGCCGCTGCCGCACCGGCACCGGCACCGGCCAAGGCCGCTGCCCCGGCTGCCGCCACCCAGAGCGCGCCGGCCGCAGCTGCGCCGGCCGCTCCGGCTGCCAGCGGTGGTGCGGTTGAAGCCCTGGTGCCGGACATCGGCGACTACGCCGGCATTCCGGTCATCGAAGTGCTGGTCGCCGTGGGCGATACGGTCAAGAAGGACCAGGGCCTGGTCACGCTGGAAAGCGACAAGGCCACCATGGAAGTGCCGTCGTCTGTGGCCGGCGTGGTCAAGGAGATCAAGGTCAAGGTGGGCGACAATCTGTCGCAAGGCGACATGGTTGCCATCATCGAAGCCGAGGGCGCTGCCGCGCCGGCGCCGACCAAGGCCGCTGCTGCTGCCGCTCCGGCTGCCGCAGAGACCGCCACCAAGGTCGAGCCGGTCGCTGTGCCGGCGCAGCCGGACAAGCTGGCGGCCCGCGAGATCGCCTCGGCCGGTACCCCGTCCAGCCCGCCGGTGCAGTTCAATGCCGATGGCGTGTTGCCGGCCAAGGTGCCGTACGCCACCCCGGCGGTGCGCGTGTTCGCCCGCGAGCTGGGCGTGGACCTGCTGCAGATCAACGGCACCGAGAAGGGTGGCCGCATCACCAAGGGTGACGTACAGAAGTTCGTCAAGGCCGCGCTCAGCGGTGGCGTGCCGGCCGCTGCCGGTGGCGCCGTCGCCGCTGGTGGTGGCCTGAACCTGCTGCCGTGGCCGAAGGTCGACTTCAGCAAGTTCGGCGAGACCGAAGTCCAGCCGCTGTCGCGCATCAAGAAGATCTCCGGTGCGAACCTGGCCCGCAACTGGGCCATGATCCCGCACGTCACCCAGTTCGAGCAGGCCGACATCACCGACCTGGAAGGCCTGCGCGTGGCGTTGAACAAGGAGAACGAGAAGGCCGGCATCAAGCTGACCATGCTCGCCTTCCTGATCAAGGCCAGCGCCGCAGCGCTGAAGAAGTTCCCGGAATTCAACGCCTCGCTCGATGCCAGCGGTGAAAACCTGACCCTGAAGAAGTACTTCCACATCGGTTTCGCCGCCGACACGCCGAACGGCCTGGTCGTGCCGGTCATCCGCGACGTGGACAAGAAGGGCGTGGTGCAGATCGCGCAGGAAACCGGCGAACTGGCCAAGAAGGCACGCGACGGCAAGCTGGGCCCGGCGGACATGAGCGGCGGCTGCTTCTCGATCAGCTCGTTGGGCGGCATCGGCGGCACCGCGTTCACCCCGATCGTCAACGCACCGGAAGTGGCCATCCTCGGCGTCTCCAAGTCGTCCATCCAGCCGGTCTGGAACGGCAAGGAATTCGCACCGAAGCTGATGCTGCCGCTGTCGCTGAGCTACGACCACCGCGTCATCGACGGCGCACTGGCCGCACGCTTCACCACGTACCTGTCGCAGGTACTGGCCGACATGCGCCGCGTGCTGCTGTAAGGCACCGCTTCGCCCCCACCGTGCGGCCGCAGCCCCTGGCGCGGCCGCGTGAACAGATGCAGTGACAGCCCGCCGGCGCCGCCGGGCGGGCACGAGGAAAACCCACCATGGCCACGATTGAAGTCAAGGTTCCCGACATCGGCGATTACAGCGATGTGCCGGTGATCGAAGTGTTGGTCGCCGTCGGCGACACGGTGAAGAAGGACCAGGGTCTGGTAACCCTGGAGTCGGACAAGGCCACCCTGGAAGTGCCGTCCTCGGCCGCTGGTGTGGTCAAGGAAATCAAGGTCAAGCTGGGCGATACCCTGTCCGAAGGCGCCGTGGTCGTGGTGCTGGACGCTGAAGGCGCCGCCGAAGCCCCGGCCAAGGCCGCCGCGCCGGCTCCGGCCGCCCCGGCCAGCAAGCCGCCGGTGACCCCGTCGCACCGCGCCCCGGCCGAACCGGCTGCGCCGAAGCCGGCGCTGTCCAGCGGCAAGCCGGCCGACATCGAATGCGAGATGGTCGTGCTGGGCTCCGGCCCGGGCGGCTACACCGCAGCCTTCCGCGCCGCCGACGTCGGCCTGGATACGGTGCTGGTCGAACGTTACGCCAGCCTCGGCGGCGTCTGCCTCAATGTCGGCTGCATCCCGTCCAAGGCGCTGCTGCATGCTGCTGCGGTCATCGACGAAGTGGCCCACGCCGGTGATTTCGGCGTCGAGTTCGGCAAGCCGACCATCACCCTGGACAAGCTGCGCGCGTACAAGGAAAAGGTCGTCAACCAGCTGACCAAGGGCCTGGCCGGGATGGCCAAGCAGCGCAAGGTCCGCAACGTGCAGGGCGTTGGCAGGTTTGTCTCGGCCAACGAGCTGGAAATCACCGCGGCTGACGGCAGCACCCAGCTGCTGCGCTTCCAGAAATGCATCATCGCCGCCGGTTCGCAGGCGGTGAAGCTGCCGAACTTCCCGTGGGACGACAAGCGCGTGATGGATTCCACCGATGCGCTGGAGCTGGCCGAAGTGCCGGGCTCGCTGCTGGTCGTCGGCGGCGGCATCATCGGCCTGGAAATGGCCACCGTGTACAGCGCGCTGGGCAGCAAGGTCACCGTGGTCGAGTTCATGGACCAGCTGATGCCGGGCGCCGACAAGGACCTGGTCAAGCCGCTGGCCGACCGCCTGAAGAAGCAGGGCATCGAGGTGCACCTGAAGACCAAGGCCTCGGGCGTCACCGCCGATGCCAAGGGCATCACCGTGACCTTCGAAGCCGCCGAGGAAGGCCAGGCGCCTGCGCTGGCGCAGGGCACCTTCGACCGCGTGCTGGTGGCCGTGGGCCGCTCGCCGAACGGCAAGAAGATCGATGCCGAGAAGGCCGGCGTGCAGGTCACCGACCGCGGCTTCATCCCGGTCGATCGGCAGATGCGTACCAACGTGCCGCACATCTTTGCCATCGGCGACATCGTCGGCAACCCGATGCTGGCCCACAAGGCCACGCACGAGGGCAAGCTGGCCGCTGAAGTGGCAGCCGGCCACAAGAAGGAGTGGGTCGCCCGCGTGATTCCGTCGGTGGCCTACACCAACCCGGAAATCGCCTGGGTCGGCGTGACCGAGACCGAAGCCAAGGCCAAGGGCCTGAAGGTCGGCGTGGCCAAGTTCCCGTGGGCCGCCAGTGGCCGCGCGATCGGCATCGGTCGCACCGAGGGCTTCACCAAGCTGATCTTCGACGAAGAGACCCACCGCATCATCGGTGGCGCGATCGTCGGCGTGCATGCCGGCGACCTGCTGGCCGAGATCGGCCTGGCGATCGAGATGGGTGCGGAAGCGGAAGACATCGGCCACACCATCCATGCGCATCCGACGCTGAGCGAGTCGGTGGCGATGGCCTCGGAAATCTACGACGGCACGATCACCGATCTGTACATGCCGAAGAAGAAGTAAGGCGTCCGCGCCGTTCCGAACGAAAAGCCCTGGCATCTGCCGGGGCTTTTTTTCTTCGATCAGTGCTGCAGCAAAGGGTGGGGCCACTGCACGGGTGGCAGGCATTTCGACAAATGTCCCCCGTCGCCCGCCTGCGGCGGTCGCCTCCTCCTTTACTTTGTCGAAATGCCCGCCACCCGCGCAGCAGCTCGGCTTGCGGACAGTCGAGAGCAGTGCCAAAGCCGCCCGGATGCCCACTCCCCCCAGCGCTCGACCACGCCTGCGTCTACGGCAATTGCCACCCGTGCAGCGGCTCGGCTTGCAGATAGTCGAGAGCCAGTGCCTGGGCCGCCGGGATGCCTGACACGCGGAGGGAGCGGGGGTTGTGTGCGAAGTAAAGGAGGAGGCGTCGGCCGCAGGCCGGCGCCGGGGGACATTCGCACGCAGCCCCCGCTCCCTCCAGCGCTCGACCAACCCCGCTTCTGCTCGCTGCCAGCAACCCACAAAAAACGCGGCCCCGATGTTCCGGAGGCCGCGCCAGGAGAGAAGATGCCGTGGAAGGGGCAGGGGATCAGAACACGAAGCTGATACCGGCCACCGGGCCCTTGAATTCCTGCTTCAGGCCGACCGTGCCGTCGCTGCCCTTCTTGTCCACGTCCAGCTTGAACCAGTCGTAGCCGGCGAACACACCGAAGTTCTTGGTGAAGCGGTAATCGACGATCGCATTGGCGCGGCTCAGGTCGCCCTTGTAGTCATCGAAACTGCCCCAGCGCGTGTTCAGGTACTGGCCCTGCAGCGTGATCATCCAGCGCTCGGACGGAGTGAAGGTCATGCGCGCACCCACCACCGGTGCCACGCCATCGGCCTTCTCGTTGAGGAACTGGCCTTCATACACCGTGCCCAGGTCCGCGTAGCCCTTGGTGCTGACCTTGGCGTACTCGCCACCGATCTGCAGGCCCAGGTCGAAGGTGTCGGTATCGACGACCGAGTAGTCATAGACCAGGCTGGCCACCTGGTACTTCAGCTCGCCCTTCACGAAGCTGCCGGCCGGCACGCTCTCACCGCCGAAGGAAATGCCCTGGTCAAGCGTCTCGCGACGGTCCTTGTCGTACTTGAAGTAGTTGAACAGCAGGCGCTGACGGTTGCTGATGCGGAACATGCCGTCGATGCGCGGCTCCCATTCCTTGCCACCCAGCTTGAAGTCCTGGTCCAGGGAGATGTCCTGGCCGGCCACGGTGGTGCTGCCACGCAGCGTGTTGTCCGAATCGATGTTCATCGCACCCAGACGGATGGCGAAGCGGTCGTCGCCTTCGGCGGCGTGGGCGGCATTGGCGAACGAGGCGCCGGCAGCGAGCAGGGAAAGGGCGAGCAGGGTGGGTACGGGGCGCATCGAAGAGTCCTTGCAGTGGTTCATCAGAATGAAGACCACTGTGCCGGACGCCGCCGTCCACCATCCGTGAACGTATGGTCCACGGAGTGTGCACGGTTCAGCCCTGTCGCGACGACGCAAAAAGATGGCCCCGGAGACGGGCTTCGGGGCCATCGTGGGACCTGCGGGGCGGAGCGTCGACGAGGTTGCTGCAGGCAGGTCGAAAGATCGGACCGGCGCATCCAGCGAAAGTTCCGCGCCTGCGACCAAAGTTCAATACTGCGGTGCAGCATCACGCGGACGTCATTGTCCCCCGGGTGGCACGCAAAAATGTAACCGTTACCGCAACTTGCGGCTTCCAGGGATGAACAGGCAGCGGTTGTCTCGCAAATTGTCCCATTGCTATAATTTGGCGGCTCGATGAGGCCCCCCTGCTGTAGCCGCCTCAGCCCTCCACTTGCAACCACGCGGGACGTCCTGTGCTGAACTCCGTTGATGCGGGTCGGCGACTGATGCTGCGCGCCGCGGTCTACCCGCTGGCCGCGGTGGCTGTCCTGGCCCTGGCCTTCCTGCTGGTAGGCCCGAAGTATGCCCTCGGCGCGCTGGCGTCCGGTGTGGCCATTTCGGCCGGCGGCTGGGTTGCGGCACGGATGGCTCTGGGCGGTGGTGCGGTGGCCGCAGGATCGGCGATGGCTCGCCTGATCATTGCGATCGTGGCCAAGTGGGTCGTGGTTTTCGGCGTCCTGCTGGTGGGGTTCCTGGTCTTCAAGCTGCCTGCATTGGCGCTGTTGGCCGGTATCGCCGTCGGCTTGATGTTCCAGGTCCTGGCCATGGCCAGGCGTTGACAGAATTCAATTAACTGAAGGTTCCGGACACATGGCGGGCGAGGCTCTAACCCCTACCAGCTACATCCAGCATCACCTGCACAACCTGACCGCACCGGTCGGCAAGGGTGAGGGTATGTTCTGGCATATCCACGTCGATACCTTCCTCACCGCCGTCCTGATGGGCCTGGTGATCGTTGTCGCGTTCTGGCTGGGAACCCGCAAGGCCACCGCCGGCGTGCCGGGCAAGTGGCAGGCCTTCGTCGAGATCTGCCTGGAGTTCGTCGACCGCCAGGCCAAGGACACCTACCACGGCAAGAGCAAGCTGGTCACGCCGATCGCCATCACGATCTTCTTCTGGATCCTGTTGATGAATCTGCTGAAGATGATCCCGGCCGATTTCATCGCCAAGCCGCTGGAATGGGTGGGCGTGCACTACTGGAAGCCGGTGCCGACCGCTGACGTCAATGCCACCCTCGGCATGGCCATCAGCGTGTTCTTCCTGATGCTGTTCTTCGCGCTCAAGTCCAAGGGCCTGGTCGGCTTCGTTAAGGAATTCCTGACGGCGCCGTTCGGCAAGTGGATGATGCCGTTCAACCTGATCCTCAACATCGTCGAGTGGCTGAGCAAGCCGATCTCGCTGGCGATGCGACTGTTCGGCAACATGTTCGGCGGCGAAATCGTGTTCCTGCTGATCTGGGTGCTGGGTGGTGCCGGTTTCTTCGGCGCCATCGCGGGTGGTGTGTTCGGCCTCGGCTGGATGCTGTTCCACCTGCTGGTGATCCCGCTGCAGGCCTTCATCTTCATGATGCTGTCGATCGTGTACCTGAGCCTGTCGGAAGACGCTCACTGAGTTTCAAGCTTCAACGCGTTTCAACCTTCATCCGTTTCATCACCCTTAGCAACTTAAGTTCCTGGAGATAACCATGTACTTCGCCGTCCTGACCAACTTCGCGCAGATTCAGAGCTCCACCGCCCTTGCCGTCGGCATCATGATCGGCCTGGCCGCGCTGGGCGCCGGTCTGGGTCTGGCCATCATGGCTGGTAAGTTCCTGGAGTCGGCCGCGCGCCAGCCGGAACTGATCCCGGTCCTGCAGGTCCGCATGTTCATCACCGCCGGCCTGATCGACGCCGCGTTCATCATCTCGGTCGCCGTTGGCCTGCTGCTGGCCTTCGCCAACCCGCTGTCGGCTGCCTTTGCTGGCGCCGTCACCAAGGCTCTGGCCGGCTGATACAGCGGTTTGAGACGACCGGGTGCTGATGCACCCGGTTTCGGATGAAGGCCGGATGTGCCGCTTCGGCGGCACGTCCACCCCGAAACCAGCGATCGAGCTAACCATGAATATCAATTTCACCCTTCTTGCGCAGGCGCTGGCCTTCGCTGGTCTGATCTGGATCATCGCGACCAAGATCTGGCCGCCGCTGATGAACGCGATCGAAGAGCGCCAGCAGAAGATTGCTGAAGGCCTCGCTGCTGCCGACCGCAGCCAGAAAGATCTGGCCCAGGCGCAGGAGAAGGTCAACGAAGCGCTGAAGGAAGCCCGCACCAAGGCCAACGAGATCATCGATCAGGCCCACGCGCGTGCCAACCAGATCGTTGATGCAGCCCGTAACGAAGCGATCACCGAAGCCACCCGTCAGAAGGAACTGGCCCAGGCTGAAATCGACGCCGCCGCCAACCGTGCCCGTGAAGATCTGCGCAAGCAGGTGTCCGCGCTGGCCGTGACCGGTGCCGAAAAGCTGCTCAAGCGCGAAATCGACGCCAACGCCCACAAGGCGCTGCTCGACGAGCTGGCCTCGGAGATCTAAGGATGAGCCAGGCCCTCACGCTTGCCCGCCCGTACGCCCGCGCCGCGTTCGCGACCGCGCGCGACGAAGGTGCGTTCGCGCCGTGGTCGGACGCCCTGGCGTTCTCCGCCCACGTCGCCGCCGACCCGCGCGTGGCGGCCCTGCTCGCCAACCCGGAGCTGGGTCGTGACGACGCCGTCGCCCTGCTGGCGCCGGTGTCGCACGGCGAGACCTACTCGCGCTTCCTGGCCATCCTGGCCGAATCGCATCGTCTGCCGCTGCTGCCGGAAATCTCCGGCATGTTCGACGCCCTGCGCGCCGAAGCCGAGCACGTGGTCAAGGCCACGGTGACCTCGGCTTCCGAGCTGTCGGCCGGCGAGCTGGACGCGATCAAGGTCGCGCTGCGCAAGCGCTTCAACCGCGAGGTCGACGTGACCACCGCGGTCGATGCTTCGCTGATCGGCGGCGCCGTGATCGACGCCGGCGACGTGGTCATCGATGGTTCGCTGAAGGGCAAGCTGGCCCGTCTGCAGACCGCGCTCGCTAACTGAATTCATTTAACGTCCGGCCCCGCTGCCGGCACTAGGACTTGACGATGGCAACCACGCTCAACCCCTCCGAAATCAGCGAACTGATCAAGAACCGCATCGAGAAGGTCAAGCTGGCCGCGGAATCGCGCAACGAAGGCACCGTGACCAGCGTGTCCGACGGCATCGTGCGCATCTTCGGTCTGGCCGACGTGATGCAGGGCGAAATGATCGAACTGCCGAACAACACCTTCGCCCTGGCCCTGAACCTGGAGCGCGACTCGGTCGGCGCCGTGGTCCTGGGTGACTACGAGCACCTGCGCGAAGGCGACGTCGCCAAGACCACCGGCCGCATCCTGGAAGTGCCGGTCGGCCCGGAACTGCTGGGCCGCGTCGTGAACGCGCTGGGCGAGCCGATCGACGGCAAGGGCCCGCTGGGCACCGACCTGACCGCTCCGGTGGAACGCGTTGCTCCGGGCGTGATCTGGCGCAAGTCGGTCGACCAGCCGGTGCAGACCGGTTACAAGTCGGTCGACTCGATGATCCCGATCGGCCGTGGCCAGCGCGAGCTGATCATCGGTGACCGTCAGACCGGCAAGACCGCCATGGCGATCGATGCGGTGATCAACCAGAAGGGCACCGGCATCAAGTGCGTGTACGTTGCGATCGGCCAGAAGGCGTCGACCATCGCCAACATCGTGCGCAAGCTGGAAGAGAACGGCGCGCTGGCCCACACCATCGTGGTGGCCGCGACCGCTTCCGAATCGGCTGCCATGCAGTACATCAGCGCCTACTCGGGCTGCACCATGGGTGAGTACTTCATGGACCGCGGCGAAGACGCGCTGATCGTGTACGACGATCTGTCCAAGCAGGCCGTTGCCTACCGCCAGATCTCGCTGCTGCTGAAGCGTCCGCCGGGCCGTGAAGCCTACCCGGGTGACGTGTTCTACCTGCACTCCCGTCTGCTCGAGCGCGCTGCCCGCGTGTCCGAGGAATACGTCGAGAAGTTCACCGAAGGCAAGGTCACCGGCAAGACCGGTTCGCTGACCGCGCTGCCGATCATCGAGACCCAGGCCGGCGACGTGTCCGCCTTCGTTCCGACCAACGTGATCTCGATCACCGACGGCCAGATCTTCCTGGAAACCGACCTGTTCAACGCCGGCATCCGCCCGGCCGTGAACGCCGGTATCTCGGTGTCGCGCGTCGGTGGCTCGGCCCAGACCAAGATCATCAAGAAGCTGTCGGGCGGCATCCGCATCTCGCTGGCCCAGTACCGTGAGCTGGCTGCGTTCGCGCAGTTCGCCTCGGACCTGGACGAAGCGACCCGCAAGCAGCTGGAGCGTGGCCAGCGCGTCACCGAGCTGATGAAGCAGAAGCAGTACGCGCCGATGTCGATCGCCAACCAGGCGCTGTCGATCTACGCCGTCAACGAGGGTTACCTCGACGACGTGCCGGTCAACAAGCTGCTGGCGTTCGAAGAAGGCCTGCACGCCCACTTCGCCAACACCCAGGGCGAGCTGATCAGCAAGGTCAACGCCACCGGCGGTTGGGACAACGACATCGAAGGTGCCTTCAAGAAGGGCATCGCCGAGTTCAAGACCACCGGCAGCTGGTAATCGCGGTCCTGTAGAGCGGAGCCGCTGGCTCCGCTGGACCAGATGACAAACGGTTGAACAACGCGGGGCATCAGCCCCGCGCCACGGGAAACAAGAGATGGCAAGCGGACGCGAAATCAAAACCAAGATCAAGAGCGTGCAGAACACCCGCAAGGTGACGCGCGCCCTGGAAATGGTCTCGGCCTCCAAGATCCGCAAGGCGCAGGATCGGATGAAGACCTCGCGTCCGTACGCGCAGGCGATGAAGCAGGTGATCGGTCATCTGGCCCAGGCCAGCACCGACTACCAGCATCCGTTCCTGGTCGAGCGCGAGCAGGTCAAGCGGGTCGGTTTCATCGTGATCTCCTCCGATCGCGGTCTGGCCGGCGGCCTGAACAACAACCTGTTCCGCAAGATGCTGGGCGAAGCCAAGGCATGGCAGGACAAGGGTGCCGAAGTGGACCTGGTGACCATCGGCCAGAAGGCTTCGACCTTCTTCCGCCGCGTGAAGGTCAACATGGTCGGCAGCGTGACCCACATCGGCGACGTGCCGAAGCTGGAATCGCTGATCGGTGTGATCAAGGTCATGCTCGACGCCTTCACCGAAGGCAGGATCGACCGCGTGTACCTGGTCTACAACCGCTTCGTGAACACCATGGTGCAGAAGGCCAGCTTCGATCAGCTGCTGCCGCTGCCGCCGGCTGAGAAGCAGGTCGCTCACCACGACTGGGATTACCTGTACGAACCCGATGCCGCGACCGTGCTCGAGCACGTGATGACGCGTTACATCGAGTCGCTGGTGTACCAGGCACTGCTGGAAAACGTCGCCTCCGAGCATGCGGCACGCATGGTTGCGATGAAGGCGGCGAGCGACAACGCCAACAAGCTGATCGGCACCCTGCAGCTCGTCTACAACAAGGCGCGCCAGGCAGCGATCACCCAGGAAATCTCCGAAATCGTCGGCGGCGCGGCAGCAGTCTGACCGCGTTCGTTCAAAGCACACATTAGAGGATGCAGCAATGAGTCAGGGCAAGATCGTTCAGATCATCGGCGCGGTCGTCGACGTCGAATTCCCGCGTGAATCGGTGCCGAAGGTGTACGACGCACTGAAGGTGGAAAACACCGAGATCACCCTCGAAGTCCAGCAGCAGCTGGGCGACGGCGTGGTGCGTACCATCGCCCTCGGTTCCACCGACGGCCTGAAGCGCAACCTGGTTGCCGTCAACACCGGCCGTGGCATCTCGGTGCCGGTCGGCGCCGGCACCCTGGGCCGCATCATGGACGTGCTTGGCCGTCCGATCGACGAAGCCGGCCCGGTCGCTGCCAGCGACAACTGGGAAATCCACCGCGCTGCGCCGTCGTATGAAGACCAGTCCCCGGCCACCGAGCTGCTGGAAACCGGCATCAAGGTCATCGACCTGATGTGCCCGTTCGCCAAGGGCGGCAAGGTCGGCCTGTTCGGCGGCGCCGGCGTCGGCAAGACCGTCAACATGATGGAACTGATCAACAACATCGCCAAGGCGCACAGCGGTCTGTCCGTGTTCGCCGGCGTGGGTGAGCGTACCCGTGAGGGCAACGACTTCTACCACGAAATGAAGGACTCCAACGTCCTGGACAAGGTGGCGATGGTGTACGGCCAGATGAACGAGCCGCCGGGCAACCGTCTGCGCGTCGCCTTGACCGGCCTGACCATGGCCGAGTACTTCCGCGACGAGAAGGACGAAAACGGCAAGGGTAAGGACGTCCTGCTGTTCGTCGACAACATCTACCGTTACACCCTGGCCGGTACCGAAGTGTCGGCACTGCTGGGCCGCATGCCGTCCGCCGTGGGTTACCAGCCGACCCTGGCCGAGGAAATGGGCGTCCTGCAGGAGCGCATCACCTCGACCAAGAACGGTTCGATCACCTCGATCCAGGCCGTCTACGTTCCCGCGGACGACCTGACCGACCCGTCGCCGGCGACCACCTTCGCCCACCTGGACTCGACCGTGACCCTGTCGCGTTCGATCGCCTCGCTGGGTATCTACCCGGCCGTCGATCCGCTGGACTCCACCAGCCGCCAGATGGATCCGCTGGTCATCGGCCACGAGCACTACGACACCGCCCAGCGCGTCCAGCAGACCCTGCAGAAGTACAAGGAACTGAAGGACATCATCGCCATCCTGGGCATGGACGAACTGTCCGAAGAAGACAAGCAGGCCGTGTCGCGCGCCCGCAAGATCGAGCGCTTCTTCAGCCAGCCGTTCCACGTGGCCGAAGTGTTCACCGGTTCGCCGGGCAAGTACGTGCCGCTGAAGGACACCATCCGTGGCTTCAAGGCCATCGTCGATGGCGAGTACGACCACCTGCCGGAGCAGGCGTTCTACATGGTCGGCGGCATCGAAGAAGCGGTCGAGAAGGCCAAGAAGATGGCCGAGAAGGCCTGATCCGGGACGGGCGGGAGCGATCCTGCCCGACCTGACGCCGGCGCCGGGCAACCGCCCGCGCCGGTGGACCCCCACGGCGGCATTGCGCCGCCGCGAACAGCGAAGAGATTTGCATGAGCACGATCCGTTGCGACATCGTCAGCGCCGAGCAGGAAATCTTCCGTGGCGAAGCGACCCTGGTCGTGGCCACCGGTGAGCTGGGCGAACTGGGCATCGCGCCCAAGCACGCGCCGCTGATCACCCGCCTGAAGCCGGGCAAGGTGGTGGTGACCACGCCGAACGGCGAGCAGCTGGATTTCGCCATTTCCGGCGGCATCCTGGAAGTGCAGCCGCAGGTGGTGACCGTGCTGGCCGACACCGCGATCCGCGCGCAGGACATCGACGAAGCCTCGGTCCGCAAGGCCAAGGAAGAAGCCGAGCGCATCCTGGCCAACCGCGGCGAAGCGATGGAAGTGGCTGAAGCCCAGCAGAAGCTGGCCGAAGCCGTCGTCCAGCTGCAGGCGCTGGAGCGCCTGCGCAAGAATCTCAAGCACTGAGGTTCGCGCGTCATCAAGCACAAGCGCCGGCTAGCTGCCGGCGTTTTTGTTTGTTCGCCACAGGAGCAGGGAATGCAGCACTACTCGACAGCGATTGAAGGCGGCAGCTGGCAGCGGCCGTGGCGCACACCGGCAGGCGTGTTCCTGATTGCGTGGATCGTTCTGTGCCTGCCATGGCTCAGTGGCATCAAGACCATTCCCTTTGATGCCGTGCAGCAGTTCTTCCCGGCGGTCAGTTTCAGTGCCGAGCAGTTGCGTCACCTGCAGGCCCCCTGGTGGAATCCGTATCTCTACGGTGGCTACCCGCAGGTGGCCGATCCGCAGATGATGACGCTGCAGCCGACGATGCTGCTGCCGATGCTGCTGGCGCCGGGCTCCCTGCACCTGTTCACGGTGGTGGTGCTGCTGCATGTGCTGGCAGGCGGCCTGGGTGCACTGCGGTTGAGCCGCGTGCAGGGCATGCCGCCGCCGGCGCAGCTGCTGTTCGCACTCACGCTGATGTTTGGTGGCGTGGCCGCGTCGCGCCTGCAGCACACGCCGATGATCATCAGCTACTGCCTGCTGCCCTGGCTGTGGCTGGGCCTGGAGCAGGTCCGCCGGCGGGGACGGATGCGCGACATCCTGCTGGCCGGTGTGGCCGGCGGGATGTGTGCGCTTCAACTGACCCAGGTCACCTATTTCATCATCCTCACGTGCGTGATCTACGCCGTGGCTGCTGTCGTGCTGGCACAGGGGCAGCGCATGCGCCTGCTGTGGCAGCTGGGCGTGGTGGCCATTCTCGCCGGTGGTGTCAGTGCGCCGCAGTGGCTGTCCACGCTGGCCTGGCTGGACCAGACCAATCGCAATGGCCTGACGCTGGAAGCCGCGCTGCCGGGTGCCATCCACTGGCAGACACTGGTGACACTGCTGTCGGGCAACGTGTTCTCGCAGGGGCGCGGCGACAGCTGGGCCTTCGGTGATATCAGCGCCGATTACCTCTATGTGGGGGCAGTGCCGCTGGCGCTGTGGCTGCTCTGGGGCGGTGAGGTGCTGCGGCGCAAGCCGGCGGCGACGCGCGTCGCGCTGTGTGCGCTGACGCTGGCGATCATGGTCGCGGTGGGTGGCGCCACGCCGCTGTTCCCCTGGTTGTTTGGCTGGCTTCCGGGGCTGGACCTGTTCCGGCGCCCGTCCGATGCGCTGTTCCTTACCGTGCCTGCGGCGGCGTGGCTGGGTGCCAGTGCCCTGCAGGTTGCCCTGCAGCGGCAGCCATTGCGATTGCATCGGGTGTCCGTGGCGGTCGTCGCAGTGCTGGGCGCGTGCGCTGCGTGGCTGGCGATCGATCATGGTCATCCGCTCGCTTTCGCCTGGCTTGCGGTCAGCGCCGCGCTGGGCGTAGCCGCGGTGTGGGTGCTGCGCCGCCACCAGTCACCTGCGCGCTGGGTGCTGGCGCTGGTGCTGTTGGACCTGCTGTTGTTCAACGTCGGCACCAGGTTCAACGCGGGCAGCGGCACAAAGTCGGTGCTCACCGCCGATCGTGCGGGTCCTGCGCAGCGCGCCTATGCGCTGCTGGCGGCAGAGCGGCATATCGGCATACCCGAGCGCGCGGTGGTCTTCGGCATCGGCGGACTCACCAACGGCGCGGCGGTGCATGCCATTGCGCTGGCAAACGGCTACAACCCGCTGCTGGCAAGCGACTATCTGCAGATGACCGGGATGCCGGGCGAGCCGGTGGATACCTTCCAGCAGAAGGTCCCCACTGCCTGGATGCCAGACACCGCTGCTCCCCTGTACGACCTGCTGGGCGTGCGTTGGCTGCTGGCCCAGGAGCCGTTCCCGGGCTCCAGCGCGCAGGGCGACCAGGTGGAACTTGCGCGGCGTGACAGCGTGCTGCCACGGGTGCTGAATCCGCGGCAGGTGCGCCGCCATGAGGAGCGTCTACCGCCTGCGCCGCTGTTCAACCAGACCGATTTCAACCGGCAGCTATGGCTGCCGGCAGCCGCCAGCAGCCACTGTGCCGAACAGGATGCCGGCGAGGCCACGGTACAGGTGCTGCACTACCAGCCTGGACGCATCGAGCTGACGGTGGTGGCCGACCATGCAGCATGGGTGGTGATCAACGAAACCACCGGTCGTGGCTGGCAGGCGCAGCTCGAGGATGGCCAGGTACTGCCGCTGCTGCGCGGCAATGGCCTCTTCCATGCGTTGTGCGTGCCGGCCGGGCAGCATCAGGTGCGGTTGCGCTACAGCGCGCTGCAGCTGTGGCGTGAGGGACTGGGAGCGCGCCTGCGCCGTGACGGTGATCGCTGACCGCTGACCGCGATCAGCGGTACACCACGTAGCGCATCAACAGGAACGACACGCACGCCAGCCCGCCTTCCACCAGTGGCTTGGCCAGCCAGGTGTACTGCAGGCCCAGCGCGTGGTCGACCAGGCTCACCAGCAACGTGCTTGCCGCAGTCAGCAGCAGCCACAGCCCGAAGAAGCGTGCAAAGCGCTTCCAGCCCAGCTTGTGGGTGCCGGCCTCGGCAAAGGTGTAGCGGCCGTTGAGCCAGAAGCCCAGCAGCATGCCGGCCAGGCGCCCGGCGACGTTGGCCGGTGCGACCGGCATGCCAAGCGCGGTGGCGACCACGAACACCAGCCAATCGACCAGCAGCTGCACGAGCCCGATCACGAGGTAGGCGCTTCCCTGGCGGACAAGGCTCATCGGCATGGTGAAGGAGGAGGGATGCCCATGTTAACGGCGTACGCTCTAGAATCGTCGGCAACGAACCACGGACTGCCGTTCCCATGACCCAAGCCCTGCACGTCATCATCCTCGCCGCCGGCGCCGGCAAGCGCATGAGGTCGGTGCTGCCGAAGGTGCTGCAGCCGATCGCCGGCCAACCGATGCTGGCGCACGTGATCGATGCGGCCCGCGAACTGCAACCGGCGGCCATCCATGTGGTCTACGGCCATGGCGGTGAGGCGGTGCGGCAACAGTTCGCCGACCAGCCCGACCTGCAGTGGGCTGAACAGGCGCAGCAGCTGGGTACGGGCCACGCGGTGGCGCAGGCGATGCCGCAGGTGCCGGATGCCGTGCAGGTGCTGGTGCTGTACGGCGATGTACCGCTGATCCGTGCGCAGACCCTGCGCGATCTGCTGGCGCAGCCGGGGCGGTTGGCGGTGCTGGTCGCCGAGGTTGATGACCCGACCGGTTACGGCCGCGTGCTGCGCGATGCCGAAGGCAAGGTGGGAGCGATCGTCGAGCAGAAGGACGCGACCGACGACCAGCTGCGCGTGCGCACGATCAACACCGGCATCATCGCCGCGGAGTCGACCGCGCTGCGCCGCTGGCTGTCGCAGCTGTCCAACCGCAATGCACAGGGCGAGTACTACCTGACCGATGTGTTCGCGTTTGCCGCGCATGAGTACACCCCGGCCGAAATGGCACTGGTGGCCGACGCGCAGGAAGCCGAGGGGGCAAACGATCCCTGGCAGCTGTCGCAGCTGGAGCGTGCCTGGCAGCATCGCGCCGTGCGTGCGCTGTGCGCACAGGGTGCACGCGTGCGCGACCCGGCACGACTCGACATCCGTGGCACCGTCACCGTGGGCAGTGACGTGCTGATCGATGTCGATGTCGTTCTCGAAGGCAACATCGTGCTCGGCGACGGCGTTACCATCGGTCCGTTCAACCGCCTGAAGGACGTTACTCTCGGCCCCGGTACCGAAGTACGCGCGCACTGTGATCTGGAGGGTGTGGTCACCGAAGGCGCGGCGCTGGTCGGTCCGTTCGCGCGCCTCCGCCCAGGTACCGTGCTGGCCGATGGCGTGCACGTCGGCAACTTCGTCGAAACCAAGAAGGTCACCCTCGGCGTCGGCAGCAAGGCCAACCACCTCACCTATCTGGGTGATGCGGTGATCGGCAGCAAGGTGAACATCGGTGCCGGCACAATCACCTGCAACTACGACGGCGTGAACAAGTCGACCACCACCATCGGCGACAACGCGTTCATCGGTTCCAACAGTTCGCTGGTGGCGCCGCTGACGATCGGCGAGGGCGCGACCATCGCTGCCGGTTCGGTCATCACCCGCACCGCCCCGGACGGCAAGCTGACACTGGCCCGCGCACGACAGGAAACCATCGATGGCTGGAAGCGCCCGGTCAAGAAGTCCTGAGCCACGTATTCCGCATGCCGACGAGCTCGGCGTGCTGCCGGCAATTGAACAGCGTGCCGGCGAACTGCTGAAGGATCACGAAGCCCATCCGGTATTTGCCGGCCACGGCCTGGATCTGCCGACGCTGCAGGACGGCCTTCAGCGGGGCCAGCTGTGGGTTGTGGATGGCCCCGGCGGCGACATTGCCGGCTACCTGCTGGGCGGCGAGCTGTGTGGCGAGTTCCATGTCCTGCAGATGGATGTGGACCCGGCGCACGCGCGTCGTGGCCATGGCCGCGCATTGCTGCGGCACGCCTTGGCGCAGGCCAGGGCCACCGGCTTTGCTGCAGCGGTGCTGACCACCTTGAGCGATGTGCCATGGAATGCAGCCTTCTATGCCAGCGAAGGGTTCGACGTAGTGCCTGAGGCTGAGTGGAACGACGGCCTGCGCGCCGTCATGGCCGAAGAGGCTGCGCTCGGGTTTCCGATGCACCTGCGGGTGGCGATGCGGCGGACCTGGTAGGTGCCGGCCCTGGTCGGCACATCCGCGCATGGCGTGGAGCTACCCGATCGGCCCGCTCAACCCACCGGCAACAGGATCGACACGCACAACCCGCCATCGCCGCGGTTCTGCAGCGACACGCGGCCACCGTGCGCTTCCACGATCTCGCGCGTCAGTGCCAACCCCAGGCCGGTGCCGTTGCGCTTGGTCGAATAGAACGGCATCAAGGCGTTCTGCAGCACCTGCTCGTTCATGCCCTTGCCGCGATCCAGTACGTCCAGGCGCAGCCATTGCGGCAGCCGCGTGAGTTGCACCTGTACGTCATCGTTGGGCGGATCGGCCTCGGCGCAGGCTTCATGCGCGTTCTTCAGAAGATTCAGCAATGCCTGCCCGAACTGCGCGATGTCGATGCGGCTGCTCAGGTCCTCGTCCGGCTCGCGTTCCATGGTGAACGGGATCTGCTGGCGCAGGCTGGACAGGAACGGCGCCCAGTGCACGGTCTGCAGTTGCGGCTGCGGCAGCTTTGCGAAGCGTGCATAGCCACGGATGAAGCCTTCCAGGTGGCGTGCGCGGTCCTCGATGGTGGTGAAGATCTCCGGCAACCGGTCGAAGCGTTCGCGCTGCACCAGCACGCCACCGGAGTGGGCCAGCGAGGCGATCGGTGCCAGTGAGTTGTTGAGCTCGTGGCTGATCACCCGGATCACCTTCTTCCACGTCTGCACTTCCTGGCGGCGCAGTTCGGCGGTGAGCAGGCGTACCAGCAGCAGGTCGTGCGGACGTCCGTTGAGCTGGAAGGCGCGGCGCGACAGGTGGTAGACCTGCTCGTCATCCTCGTCGCCGTCCTCGCCCTCGGCATGCACCGCGAACAGGCTGTCGCCGCCGCGGGCGATGGCATCGCGCAGCTCTACCGGCACCTGTTCCAGCACCTCTTCCAGACGCTGGCCTTCCAGCTTCCAGCCGCCATGCAGCAGCTTGCGCGCAGCCAGGTTGGAGAACACCACGCGGGCGATGCCATCGCCGCCGGAGGCAATCAGCAGCATGGCCACCGGCGTGTTCTGCACCATGGTGTCCAGCAGCAGTTCGCGCTGCACCAGGCCCTGCCGCTGTTCGCGCAGCACATCGCCCAGCTCGCGGTGCGCCTGCACCAGGTCGCCCAGTTCGTCGTTGCCCGGCCAGTACACGCCGAAGTTGTACTCGCCGTCGCGGTAGCTGCTGGTGGTGCCGGACAGTGCACGCATCAGCGAGCGCACCGGTGCGGTGGCACGGCGCAGGGTCCACCACATCAACGCCAGCAGGATCACGGCCGACGCCGTGGTCACCACCCAGCCATGGTTCATCCAGTACGCCAGCAGCCACGGCAGCGCAGCGGCCAGCGCCAGCACCGGCAGCAGGCGCAGGAACAGGCGGAAGGTGAACGAGCGCCGTTTCATTCGCGTGGGATGCCGTGGCGGTCCATGCGCCGGTACAGGGCCTGGCGGCTCAGGCCGAGTTCGGCAGCCGCCTGGGCGATGACGCCGTGGTTGCGTGCCAGCACGTCCTCGATGCGCTCACGGTCGGGATCGTTGCCAGCGCTCGGTGCAGGTCGTGGCGCCGGTGCGGTGCGCGGCAGGTTCAGGTCGGCCACCTCGATGCGGTTGCCGGTCGCCAGCAGTTCGGCACGCTGGATCACGTTGCGCAGTTCGCGCACGTTGCCCGGCCACGGGTGCCGTTGCAGGGCGGCGCTGGCGGCACTGGACAGCGGCTTGCCGGCCGTCAGGAAACGCTCGGCCAGTGGCACGATGTCGCCCGCGCGCTCGGCCAACGGCGGTAGTACCAGTTCCACTGTATTGAGGCGGTAGTAGAGATCTTCGCGGAACGTGCCGTCGCGGATCATCGCCGGCAGGTCGGCATTGGTCGCGCTGACCACGCGGACTTTGACCTGGCGTTCGCGATTGGAACCCAGGCGCTCGAAGCGGCCGGTTTCCAGCACACGCAACAGCTTCATCTGCCCGCCCAGCGACAGGTTGCCGATCTCATCCAGGAACAGCGTGCCTCCGTCGGCGGCTTCGAACTTGCCCTCGCGTGCCTTGTTGGCGCCGGTGTAGGCGCCGGCCTCGGCACCGAACAGTTCGGCCTCGATCAGCTCCGACGGCAACGCGCCGCAGTTGACCGTGATGAACGGGCCCTTGGCCACCAGTGAATTGGCCTGGATGATCTGCGCGATCTTCTCCTTGCCGGCACCATTGGGACCGGTGATCAGCACCGGCAGCTCGGAGCGCGCGACCTGGCAGGCCAGGGCGATGACGCGCTCGCTGGCCGGATCGGCGAAGACCGCACCGCACAGGTCGTACTTTTCTTCCAGCGCATTGCGCTGGCGCAGCTCACGGCTGCGGCGGCGGTCCAGTTCGCGCCGCGCCTCGGACAGCTCCAGCAGGTTGTTGACCGTGGTCAGCAGCTTGCGGTCGTCCCAGGGCTTGGCCAGGTAGTCGGCGGCGCCGGCCTTGACCAGGTCCACCGCGCTGCTCAGGTGGGTCCAGGCGGTCAGCAGGATCACCGGCAGGTCCGGGTGGCGTGCGCGGATCTGTGCGAACAGCGCTTCGCCCTCCTCGCCGGAGGTGGTGTCCTCGCTGAAGTTCATGTCCTGGATCACCAGGTCGACCGGCTGCGACTCGAGCAGGGCCAGCCCCTCGGCCGGGCTCTGCGCCTGCAGGGTGTCGATGTCGTGCAGGGAGAACAGCACGTCCAGTGCGGTGCCCACACTGGCGTTGTCGTCGATGATCAGGATCGAAGGCATCAAGCGGTTCTGCAGAAAGGGATGGGCGGCGCCGATGGAGCCGTGTTCGTGTCCATACGCCGGGAGAGCCCGGCGCCACCCATCAAGCATAGCCAAACCCGTAGCCGTCGGGGCGGCGGGCTCAGCGTCGGGGCGGCGGCGGTGGCGGTGCTGGCGGAGGCGGAGCGACCAGCGCCCTGCGCCAGGCAGCGGCGTCCACCGCGACCGTCAGTTCCTGCCTGTCGCGCTGCAGCAGAAGATAGGCCCTGGCGGCGCTTGAACGCCGCAGGGCCTCGGCAAGATGCTCGATCCTGCGTACGGTGGTGTCATCCACCCGCAGGATGCGATCGCCGCTGCGCACGCCGAAGCGGGCTTCCGGGCCGGCGGCTTCCACGCGCACCTGGCCTTCGCTCGAACGCAATGCCAGGCGCGCATCGTCCTGGCGCCACTCCAGTGTCTGCGAGCTGCCACCGCCGGCCAGTGCCGGCAGTGGCAGGAGCATCATCATCAGCATCCAGCGGATACGCATCTCATGCGCCCCGCGTGGCAACCGCAGGCGGTACCGCTGCCGCGCGCCGGGCCGGCCCGAACACCGCGATCTGGCCAAGCACCCACAGCAGCAGTGCGCCCAGCGGCAGGTAGTGCAGCGGCATGCGCGGCAGCTCGTACATGTTCATCAGTGCCAGGTTGATCGCATAGGCGGCCAGCATGCCCAGCACGATGCCCAGCGTGGCCAGCAGGAAGTTCTCGGTCTGGAAGTAGCGCAGGATCTGCCCACGCGTCGCGCCGAGCGCGCGACGGATACCAATCTGCTTGCTGCGCTGCTGCACCCAGAAGCTGGCCAGGCCGATGATGCCCAGTGCGGTGACCACCAGCAGCGAGATGCACACCGTGATCAGCAGCCCGACCATGGCCCTGTCGTTCTTGAAGTAGTCATTGCGCTGCGCCTCATAGGTCAGCTTCTCGCGCACCAGCCGGTTGGGGTCGTTGCGTTCAAGCGCGGCGATCGCGCCCTTGAGTACTTCCTCGCGCCGTTCCGGAGCGGTGCGCAGGACGTACGGGCCCTGGGTGAAATCGGTCCGCACAGGCAGCACCATCGACAGCGTGGTGTTGTTGTTGTAATCGGTGGGCGTGGCCAATGACGCGACAATACCCACCACGTGCAGTGGCTGCTTGCCCATGTAGAACGTCTTGCCCAGTGCGTTCTCGCCGGGGTACAGCCTGTCGGCGAGCGTGCGGCTGATGATCACCGAGGAGGCGGTATTGGTGGAGGCGTTCTTCTGTGCATCCTCGACGTTGCTGTATTCACTGGGCTGGAAGTCGCGGCCGGCGGTCAGCTGCAGTCCAAGCGTGGACAGTCCACCTTCGCCGAACATGTACATGGTGACGAAGGCGGTCGGACGTTCCTGTTCCTGCTTCAGCGAAACGCTGGTATTGGAGGAGTTCGGGCGGAACGGCAGCTGGTTGACCTTCGCGGCGGCGGTGACCCCGGGAACGGCGCGCAGGGCGGACAGGTCCTCCTGGGTGCGGGCCTGGCCATTGGTCTGCTTGCCGATGCCGCTGACCCGGACGAACACCAGCTCGTTCTCGGCCAGGCCGCTGGTCTGGCTGATCCGTTCAACGCGCTGGGTGACCAGGAACAGGGCATTGCAGACGATGGCGCAGGTCAGGGCGACTTCCAGCACGATCAGGGCGGCGGCTGTCTTGTGCCGGCGCAGGGTGCTGAGGATGGGGCGGATATCCATGGGAGGTCCTCGTACTCGTGCTTACTGCGACTTGAGCTGGATGGCCGGGGTAACCTGCATCGCGCGCCAGGCGGGCAGGAAACCAGCGGCGAGGCTGGCGAACAGGGTCAGGCCAATGGCCAGCAGCAGCATGCTGCCGTCCAGGTGGGCCAGGCTCGCGTAGTCCACGGGTTGCTGGCGCACCGCATACAGGCCGAGCAGGGCCAGGCCGATGCCGAGCACGCCGCCGGCAACGCCGATCGCACCGGCTTCAACCAGGCATTGCAGGAAGATCTGCCCACGGCTGGCACCGAGGGCGCGGCGCACGCCGATCTCGCCGCTGCGGCGCAGGAACTTCGCCAGCAGCAGGCCCACCGTGTTGACCAGGCAGACGCCGAGAAAGCCCAGTGCCAGCCACATCTGCAGGCGCACGTCGCTGGGCACGGCATTCTTGAACGTCAACCACTCCATCACCGGGCGCAGGCGCACGTTGGTAGGGCGCTCGAAACGGCCCGCTGCGCGCTGCTGGTCCGAGTAGTTGGCCAGGTAGCTGCGGTAGTCCTCGACCTTGGCCGGATCCAGCTCCACCCAGTACTGGATCCAGCTGCAGGGCGCGTTGATCGAGTTGCTGCTGCCATCCGGATTCTCGCCGAAGCAGTTCATGTTGCCGTTGCTGCCGAACTCCAGGTCCATCGCAGTGGAAAACGGCACCAGCAGGTCTTCATCCTTGCCGTAGTTGCCGGTGGTCAGATCGAAGAAGTGGGGTTCGGGATTCCACTTCTTCATCACGCCGATCACCCGCAGTGAATGGCCACTCAGGCGGATCTCGCGACCGGTGCTGTCGGCACCCTGGAACAGCTTGTCGTTGATCGCTTTCGACAGCACCACCACCCGGCTGCGATTGTCATCATCGCTGCTGTTCCAGGCACGCCCGTACTGCATCGGCACGTCGAACATCGGGAAGAAATCGGCCGACGTCCAGCGCGTATCCACCGAGAACGGCTTGAGCGTGCTGAGCTCCGGTTCCACCGTGCCGCCGCCCGCGCTCATCATCGCCTGGCGGATGCCGCGCTTCTCGCGCAGCAGGGTCTCGGCGTCGCGCCGTGTCATCTGTTCCTCAGGCTCCTCACCCGGGGTATAGCCGCCGCGCGGGCGCGGATCGACCTGCACGTAGAACAGCTGGTCGCTCTTGCCGGGAATCGGGTCGCCGGACAGCACGTGGAACACCGTCAGCGTGGTCATCGAGGCACCGATGCCGAGCGCGATGGCGACCACCATCAGTGCGGTCAGGATCTTGTTGCGGCGGAAGCTGCGTACCGCCAATCGGGTGTAGTAGGCGAACATGGGAGTGCCCTCACTCGTTGACGGCAACGACGTGGCGCGGCGGGGCAGCCAGCACCGGTTCGCGCACCAGGTCGGTCACCTGGCCATCGACGATGTGCACGTTGCGCTGCGCGCGCGCGGCCAGTTCCGGGTCGTGGGTGACCATCACGATGGTGGTGCCGGCGGCATTGATCTCCTCCAGCAGTTCCATCACGCCGCGGGCCATCTGCGTATCCAGGTTGCCGGTCGGTTCGTCGGCCAGCAGCAGGCGCGGGCTGCCGGCCAGCGCACGCGCGATCGCCGCACGCTGCTGCTGGCCGCCGGACAGTTCGTTCGGGTAGTGCTTCATGCGTGAGCCCAGGCCGACCTGGGTGAGCGCCTTCTCGATGCGTTCGCGGCGCTCGTTGGCACTCATCTTCCGGTAGCGCAGCGGCACGTCGACGTTGTCGAACAGGTTCAGGTCGGGAATCAGGTTGAAGCCCTGGAAGATGAAGCCGATCTTCTGGTTGCGCAGGCGGCTGCGGGCGTCATCGCCAAGCGTGCTCACGTCCTGGCCGTCAAGCAGGTAGGTGCCGCTGGTGAAGGTTTCCAGCAGGCCGGCGATGTTGAGGAAGGTGGTCTTGCCGGAGCCGGACGGGCCGGTGACCGCGACGAACTCGCCTTCCTTGACCTGCAGTTCCAGCGAGCGCAACGCGTGGGTTTCCACCTGTTCGGTGCGGAAGACCTTGGCGACCGAACGCATTTCGAGCATGTACATGGGGTGTCCTCTCTCCAGGATTCAGGTATCAGGTATCAGTTGACGGAGACGCGTTCGGCGTCCTTGAACAGGTCGCTGCCGGAGACCACGATGCGGTCGCCCGGCTGCACACCCGACTTGATTTCCACTTCGCCCAGGCTGCTGACGCCCAGTTCCACCGGACGCCGCACCGCGGTGCGGCCATCCATCACGTAGGCCACGCCATTGCCCTGTTCGACGAACGGGCCGCGCTCGACCTTCAGCACGTCCTTGCGGGTATCGAGCAGCACGCGCACCGACATCCGCTGGCTCTGGCGCAGGCCTTCCGGCTGCGCGCTGGCGAAGCGCACGCGGGCGTTGACCTCGCCGTTGACCACTTCCGGCGACACCGCGCTGATCTCGCCCGGGAACGGCTTGCCATTGCCGCCGGTCAGCTGCGCCGGCATGCCGATCGCCAGGTCGCGGGCGAAGCTCTCCGGCACCTTGATCTCGACCTCGAACTTGGACAGGTCGACCACGCCCAGCACCGGCGCGTTGGCAGCCAGGTTGGTGGACTGGACCGCCTGCACCTGGCCGACCTGGCCGTCAAACGGTGCGCGCAGGGTCAGTGCGTCGACCTGGCGCTGCACTTCGGCCACCACGGCCTTCTGGCGGTCGGCCAGCAGGCGCTTGTTGCGGGCATCCAGGTCGGCGCCCTGGCTCTGCAGGCGCGCATCGGTGGTGGCGTTGGCCAGGGTGATGTCGGCCTTCTTCAGCGAGTCCTTGGCCTTGGCCAGGTCGATCTGTGGCACCGCACCGCCGTCGTAGCCGCGCTGGAAGCGCTGCAGGTCGCGGTCGGCGGCCTGGCGCTCGATGGTGGCCTGGTCGGTTTCCTTGCGCGACTTGGCGCGGGCCAGGGTGGCGTCCAGCGCGGCACGGCTGGCCTCGGCTTCCAGGCCGGCCAGGGTGGCCTGTTCCTGGGCCAGCTTGCTGCGCAGTTCCGGGCTGTCGATGACCGCCAGTTCCTGGCCCTTCTTGACCACGTCACCGGCGACCACTTTCAGGTCCACGGTGCCGGCCGAGATGGCGTACAGGATCGGGCTGTTGGCGGCGATCACCCGGCCGTCGGCGGCGATGTCGCGGACCAGGTCGCCGCGCTTCACTTCGGCGATGCGCACCCGGCTGCTGTCGAAGGAGCGGCTGGCATTGGACCAGGCATGCACGGCCCAGCCGATGCCGGCCAGCAGCACGATGGCGCCCAGCGCCGGCCAGCGGTAACGCTGCCAGTTGGCGCGGGTGGCGCCGGCCGGGGCGGAGGAAACGATCTGGTCCTGTGCGGAAGTGTCGCGGATCATCGGGTGCGTGCCTGACGGTGGTAGCCAGTACCAAGCACGTAGCGTGCCAACTTTATTTCCTTTCAGTTCAACAGGTTGGGCGGGCCGCTGGAGTGTCCGGGTGTCCGCGGACACCTTTCCGGACACTTTCATTAAGCGGACAGGAGGGGGAAGCCGGACACGCGGGCTAGAATGCGCCGATCGTCTTCAAGGAAACGCGTGACATGTGTGGAATCGTGGGTGCAATCGCCGATCGCGACGTGGTGCCGGTGCTGATCGAAGGCCTGAAGCGGCTTGAGTACCGTGGTTACGACTCCTCGGGCATCGCGGTGATCGATCACGCCGAGCGCCCCGAAGTACGTCGTGTCCGCCGCACCGGTCGCGTGTCGGAAATGGCCACGGCGGCCGAGGCCGAAGGGTTCAATGCGGTGCTGGGTATCGGCCACACCCGCTGGGCCACCCACGGCGGCGTCACCGAGGCCAACGCGCATCCGCACATCAGCCACGGCGTGGCGCTGGTGCACAACGGCATCATCGAGAACCACGAAGAGCAGCGCGAGAAGCTGCGCGCGCTGGGCTACACCTTCGAGTCGCAGACCGACACCGAAGTCATCGCGCACCTGATCCATCATCACCTGAAAGGCGGCGATGACCTGCTGGTGGCGCTGCAGCACACGGTGAAGGAGCTGACCGGCGCCTACGCGCTGGCCGTGGTCAGCCGCGCCGAGCCGGAGCGCTTCGTCTGCGCGCGCATGGGCTGCCCGCTGCTGGTGGGCCTGGGCGAGGGCGAGAACTTCGTCGCCTCCGACGTCTCGGCGGTGATCTCGGCCACCCGCAAGGTGATCTTCCTGGAAGAGGGCGACACCGCCGAGATCCGTCGCGATGGCGTGCGCATCTTCGATGAGCATGACCGGCCGGTCGAGCGCGATGTGCACCTGTCCGACGTGTCGCTGGCATCGCTGGAGCTTGGCCCGTACCGCCACTTCATGCAGAAGGAAATCCACGAGCAGCCGCGCGCGCTGGGCGACACCATCGAGGCGGCGATCGACGCCGGTGGTTTCCCGGCCGAGCTGTTCGGCAAGAATGCCGAAGCGGTGCTGTCGGGCATCGAGGGTGTGCAGATCATTGCCTGCGGCACCAGCTACTACGCCGGCCTGACCGCGCGCTACTGGATCGAGGCCATCGCCGGCCTGCCGTGCAGCGTGGAGATTGCCAGCGAGTACCGCTACCGGGCCGCGTATGCCAACCCGAAGCACCTGATCGTCACCATCTCCCAGTCCGGCGAAACGCTGGATACGATGGAGGCGCTGAAGTACGCCAAGGCGCTTGGCCACAAGCACACGCTGTCGATCTGCAACGTGCCGGAAAGCGCGATTCCGCGCGCCAGCGAGCTGGTCTGCTACACCCGCGCGGGCGCGGAGATCGGCGTAGCTTCGACCAAGGCCTTCACCACCCAGCTGGCCGCGCTGTTCCAGTTGACCGTGGTGCTGGGCAAGCTGCATGGCCGCATCGACGCGGCGCAGGAAGCGGATTACCTGGAGCAGCTGCGCTTCCTGCCGGGCAGCGTGCAGCACGCACTGAATCTGGAACCGCAGATCGCGGCGTGGGCCGAACGCTTCGCGCGCAAGTCCAATGCGCTGTTCCTGGGCCGTGGCCTGCATTACCCGATCGCGCTGGAAGGCTCGCTCAAGCTCAAGGAGATTTCCTACATCCACGCCGAGGCCTACCCGGCGGGCGAGCTGAAGCACGGCCCGCTGGCGCTGGTGGACGAGGACATGCCGGTGGTGGTGATTGCCCCCAATGACAGCCTGCTGGAGAAGGTGAAGTCGAACATGCAGGAAGTGCGCGCCCGTGGTGGCGAGCTGTTCGTGTTCGCCGACCAGGACAGCAACTTCAATGAGTCCGAAGGCGTGCACGTGATCCGCACGCCGCGCCATGCCGGCGTGCTCAGCCCGATCGTGCACACCATTCCGGTGCAGCTGCTGGCCTACCACACCGCGCTGGCACGCGGCACCGACGTGGACAAGCCGCGCAACCTGGCCAAGAGCGTGACGGTGGAGTAACACTCCCGGATCCGTTGAATGCTGCATGCGAAAGGGGCCGGCGTGGCCCCTTTCGTTTGCGTCGGTAGCGGTGCCAAGTGGGACAGCCGCCGGGTGTTCTGTCCGCCGTCGGCAGCAGGCAATCATTCTTTAATGCGTGGCATCGGCTGTATTCAGCGGCGGTTTCAGCCGCGGTGCCATTCTCTGGATCGTCGGTTGGTTCCCACGACGAACTGTCCTATCGATGCCGGTAGTGACCGATGGTCGCAGTCGTAGAATCGATTTGACCGAGGTCCGGGTTGAGCGGTTGAGCCCACCTCGTTCGCGTTGCAGCACATCGCCTGCCGATCCATTCCACGCGGCGGCCGGGTGCGCCAGACGTGCGCTGAAAGGTCTGTTCCCGGGGAGGGGGCGTATCGGAAGAGCACACTTTTTTGACTTCAGTGACCTGCACCAGGAAACAAGAATGAACGTCCGCGAACTCCTGCAATCCAAGAAAGAAGCTGTCATCACCATCGACGCCGAAGACACCATCGGTGCCGCCGCCCACAAGATGAGCGCGAACAGGATCGCTGCGCTGGTGGTGATGAAGGACGATGCCCCGGTCGGCATCATTTCCGAGAAGGACATCGTGCGTACCCTGGCCGACGACGGCCCGCAGGCCGGCCGCCGGGTGATCTCCAGCCTGCCGTCCACCGGCCTGGAAGGCATTGCGCCGGACGCGACGCTGAAGCAGGCCATGTCGTTGATGACGTACTCGCGGCGCCGTCATCTGATGGTGACCGACGGCAACCAGCTGGTCGGCATCCTCAGCCTGGGCGATATCGTGAAGAACCTGCTGGGCGAGCTGGAACTGGAAAAGGCCGTGCTTCAGGACATCTACATGGCCGCCCACTGAGGGCTGCAGCGCTGGAAGCAGGGAAGCCGGGCATTGCCCGGCTTCTTCGTTCACGGCTTCGGTGATATCAGAACGTGACCTTTACCGAGTCGGCGCTGTAGTTCGCCGGACCGTGATAGACCACTTCGATGTTGTTGCCGTCCGGGTCGAGCACGAAGGCGCCGTAGTAGCCCGGGTGGTAGGGGCGTTCGCCCGGCGCGCCGTTATCGGTGCCGCCGGCGGCGATCGCGGCGGTATGGAAGGCATCGACGGTGGCGCTGTCGCGGGCCTGGAAGGCCAGATGGTGCCGGCCGGTCAGCTGGCCGGCGGCGGCCTCGCTGCTGGCGCTGGAAATGAACAGCTCATCGGCCCAGAAGTAATCATCGCCTTCGCCGGCGATCGGGATGCCGATGGTGTCGAACACCGCCTGGTAGAAGCGGCGGCTGGCCACCAGGTCACGCACCACCAGCTGGATGTGGTCGATCAGGCGGCCGCGGTGCAGTTCCATCGTTTCCATACGAACCTCGCAAAAAAGGGGACGGAGGGGATTAAGTCGCTTCCGGCCAATAGTGCCAGAAACGACTTAATCCCCTCCGTCCCCTTTTTGTCAGTTGGCGATGATTTCGACCCAGTAGCCGTCCGGGTCCTTGATGAAGGCCAGATTCTTCATGCGGCCGTCGGTCAGGCGTTTCTGGAAGGTCACGCCGAGGTCCTCGAAGCGCTGGCAGGCGGCCTCGATGTCCGGCACCGACACGCAGATGTGGCCGAAGCCGCGCGGGTCGCTGTTACCGTCGTGGTACACCGCACCGGCCTGGGTTTCGGTACCGTGGTTGTGGGTCAGTTCCAGCACGCCCGGCAGGCCGGCCATCCACAGGCGGCGCTGGCTGTCGTCTTCTGGCACCACTGCGCCGGCCGGCACGTAGGCCAGGAAGTACAGGCTGAACTGGGCGTCCGGGAAGTCGCGCTTGTCGATCAGCTGGTAACCCAGCACGCGGGTGTAGAAGTCCAGCGAGGCGGTGATGTCCTTCACCCGCAGCATGGTGTGGTTGAACACGAAGCCGCTGGTTTCGGCCGGGGCCTGGGCGGCGACGCCGGGGACATCGCGCAGGGCGGGAATGGTCATGGGGGAGGTCCTTCAGACGGGGCCGTTGCCGGCCGGATGGCGCCATTCTACCGGCCCGCACCTGACGGCACCGCGACGTACAATGGCCGGATCGCACCGTTCCGTCCTGATAACGATTGCCCGCCATGTCGCAGCGTGAATGGGTGGCCGCCGCCATCCGCAAGATCGAAGCCGATTTCAACCGTTCCGCCGATACCCATCTGATCCCGCTGGCGCTGCCCGGGTTCGAGGGCATCGACCTGTACCTGAAGGACGAGTCGAGCCATCCCACCGGCAGCCTCAAGCACCGGCTGGCGCGCTCGCTGTTCCTGTACGCGCTGGCCAACGGTTGGTTGCGCGAGGGCCGGCCAGTGATCGAGGCCTCCAGTGGCTCGACCGCCGTGTCCGAAGCCTATTTCGCGCGCCTGCTGGGCCTGCCGTTCATTGCGGTGATCCCGGCCACCACCTCGCCGGAAAAGATCGCGGCGATCGAGTTCCATGGGGGCCGCTGCCACCTGGTCGAGCGCGCCTGCGACCTCAACTGTGATTCGGAAAAGCTGGCCCGCGAAACCGGCGGCCACTTCATGGACCAGTTCACCTATGCCGAGCGGGCGACCGACTGGCGTGCCAACAACAACATCGCCGAATCCATCTTCAAGCAGATGGCCGAAGAGCCCAGCCCGGTTCCGGAATGGATCGTGTGCAGCCCGGGTACCGGCGGTACCGCCGCCACGCTGGGCCGTTATGTCAGCTACCGCCGGCATGACACCCGCATCCTGTGCGCGGACCCGGAAGTGTCGGTGTTCTTCGACGGCTACAAGGCTGCCGTGGCCGGTGAACAGGACTGGCGTGGACTGACCTGTAGCGGTGGCTCGCGCGTGGAAGGCATCGGCCGGCCACGGGTGGAGCCGAGTTTCATCCCGACCAGTGTCGATGCGATGGTGAAGGTGCCCGATGCGCTGAGCCTGGCCGCGATGCGCCATGTCAGCCGCCAGCTCGGCCGCCGTGTCGGTGGCTCCACCGGCACCAACTTCATCGGCGTGCTGCAGGCCGCGCAATGGATGCGTGAGGCGGGCCACCAGGGCAGCATCGTCAGCATCCTGTGCGACAGTGGCGAGCGCTATGCGCAGAGCTATTACGACCCGGCGTGGTATGGGCGACAGGGAATCGATGTCGACGGCGCCGATGCGCAGCTGGCGGCGGCGGTGGCCGGGCAGGGGTTGCCCGAACTGCCGTGGTGCAGCCTGGAAGCGTTGTAACGCGGCAACGCACGGCCGGCTGTGCATCGGCTGGGTAGCGTCTACTGTTGGTCGACCGCTCCACGTTCAGGTCGCCAGAATCCCGCGCTGCGCGCGAAAGTCGACCCACAGTCGACTCCACCCGGTCGCCGGGGCGTCTCAATACCCCGCTGCGGTGAACGCATCCAGCACCGCGTCGCGCAGCGCATCAGGCAACGCCTCGATGTCCATCGCGCGGTCATCCAGGTGCAGGCTGGGGTCCAGGATGCTGGCGCGTCCCTGGGCCAATGCCTGCAGCCACAGCAGCACGCAGATCACGAACTCGCGCTCGTGGCCCAGCTGCAACTGGCTGGCGCCGCGCTCGATCACCTCGAACGGGTACCACTCCTGGGCATCGTTGAACGTGCCGCCCTGCTGCAATACCGCCTGCAGCTGCTCCAAATGGCGGGGGGCGTCGTCGCCGGCATCGCACAGCGCGGCGATCCAGGCCAGTTCTGCCGGGCTGGCGGACAGCGCCAGCGAGCGCGCCGGTGAGATGGATGCCACTGCAGCCAGACCTTCCATGTAGGGCCTCGTTCGGTAAGTACCGCTGCGGACTCCCCCGCAGCCAGAGCTTCGGTGCGCGGCCGTCAGGCCGACGTGAACGCCGGCGCATGCCCCCTTGTCAGCCGCGCCTGTCAGCGCCATATCTGGGAAGCTGCCCGCCCGCCGGGCCCGTTCCCTGGAGATCTGCCGTGACCGTTGCCAACCCCCTGCTCGACTTTTCCGGACTGCCGCGCTTTGACGCGATCCGCCCCGAGCACGTCGCGCCGGCGCTGGATGTGCTGCTGGCCGAGGCCGAAGCTGCCGTCAGCGCAGCCGAGCGGGTGCAGCCGGTGCGTTGGGACACCTTCGTCACCCCGCTGGATGACGCCACCGAGCGCCTGTGGCGTGCCTGGGGCCTGGTCGGCCACCTGCAGGGGGTGGTCAACACCCCGGAACTGCGTGAGGCCTACAACGGCAACCTGCCGCGGGTGACCCGTCTCGCCAGCGCGCTGGGCCAGAACCTGGCGCTGTATCGCCAGTACCAGGCACTGGCCGCCAGCCCGGAGGCGGCGCATTTCAATGAAGCCCAGCGCAAGGTGCTGGACAACACGCTGCGTGACTTCCGCCTGGGCGGTGCCGAGCTGGCACCTGAGGCGCAGCAGCGCTTTGCGGCGATCAAGGAGGAACTGTCGGCGCTGTCGGCGAAGTTCTCGCAGAACGTGCTCGACGCCACCGATGCATGGTCGCTGTACATCGAGGACGAAGCGCGACTGCTGGGCCTGCCGGAAGACGTGAAGGCTGTCGCGCGCGCTGCGGCAGAGAAGGACGGCAGGACCGGCTGGAAACTGACCCTGCAGATGCCGTGCTACCTGCCGGTGCAGACCTGGGGTGAAGACCGCGACCTGCGCGAGATCCTGTACCGTGCCAGCGCGCAGCGTGCATCGGAGTTCGGCGATGACGCGCTGGACAACAGTGGCAACATCGACCGTATCCTTGCCCTGCGCGCCGAACTGGCCGCGTTGCTCGGCTTCGATTCGTACGGCCATTACTCGGTGGCGACCAAGATGGCGCAGGATCCGGCCGAAGTGCTGGGTTTCCTGCGTGACCTTGCCGCGCGAGCCAAGCCGTTCGCGGCCAAGGACCGCGCCGAGCTGGAGCAGTTCGCACGCGAGCAGCTGGGCATCGATGCCCTGCAGGCCTGGGACCTGGCGTTCGCCGCCGACCGCCTGAAGCAGGCGCGTTACAGCTATTCCGAGCAGGAAGTGAAGCAGTATTTCACCGAACCGAAGGTACTGGGCGGCCTGTTCTCGGTGATCGAGCAGCTGTATGGCCTGCATGTGCAGGAAGACAGCGCACCGGTGTGGCACGAAGACGTGCGCTTCTTCCGCCTGGTCGATGCGCAGGGCGCGCTGGTCGGCCAGTTCTACCTGGACCTGTACGCACGCGAGGGCAAGCGCGGCGGTGCGTGGATGGACGATTGCCGCAACCGTCGCGTGCGTGGCGACGGCAGCGTGCAGACGCCACTGGTCTACCTGGTGTGCAACTTTGGCCGGGGCGCCAACGGCAGGCCGGCGACCTTCAGCCACAATGAAGTGACCACGCTGTTCCATGAGATGGGCCACGGCCTGCACCAGCTGCTGACCCGCATCGGCGAACTGGGCGTGGCCGGCATCAACGGCGTGGAATGGGACGCGGTGGAGCTGCCCAGCCAGTTCATGGAGAACTTCTGCTGGGAATGGGACCACCTACAGGGCATGACCGCGCACGTGGACAGTGGCGAGCCGCTGCCGCGCGCGCTGTACGAGCGCATGCTGGCTGCGCGCAATTTCCATAGCGGCATGGCCACGGTGCGCCAGCTGGAGTTCGGCCTGTTCGACATGCTGCTGCACAGCCAGTTCGAACCGGCGCAGGACAGCGTGCTGGCACTGCTGGACCGAGTGCGCGCGGAAGTGGCCGTGAACCACCCGCCGGTCTGGAACCGCTTCCCGCACCAGTTCAGCCACATCTTCGCCGGTGGTTACGCCGCGGGTTACTACAGCTACAAGTGGGCCGAAGTGCTCAGCGCCGATGCCTACGCCGCGTTCGAGGAAGCGCCGCAGGCACTGGCTGAAACCGGTGCACGCTTCCGCGATGAGATCCTGTCGCGTGGTGGCAGCCGCCCGGCGGCGGAGAACTTCAAGGCCTTCCGCGGCCGCGCGCCGCAGATCGACGCGCTGCTGCGGCACTCGGGCATGGCGTAAGCGAAAAAAGGGGACGGAGGGGATTAAGTCGTTTGTGCACAAACGACTTAATCCCCTCCGTCCCCTTTTTCTATTCGGCGTAGATCATCTTCCGGGTCATGCCGCCGTCGACGATGAAGTCCTGGCCGGTGCTGAAGCCGGACAGCGACGACAGCAGGTACACCGCCAGCGCGCCGATGTCCTCGGGGCGGCCGACCCGGCCGACCGGGTGCTGTGCCTGGTCGATGGCGGAGTACTCCGGTGCGTGTCGCCGCGAGGGAGCCTGCCAGGCCGTGGTGCCGATCCAGCCCGGACTGATGCTGTTGACCCGCACCGTTGGGCCGGCACTGATCGCCAGCGCATGGGTGAACGCCACCAGCCCGCCTTTGGCCGCAGCATAGGCCTCGCTGTGCGCTTCGGATTGCCAGGCGCGGGTCGAGGCGATGTTGATGATTGCGCCGGCGGCGCTGGCCGTCAGCGCCGGTAGTGCGTGCTTGCTGCACAGGAAGGCACCGTGCAGCGAGGACAGGCGGCGCTGCCACTCGTCCCAGTCCATGTCCTGCAGCTGCGTGCCATGCGGTCCGGCGATGCCCGCGTTGTTGACCAGCCCGTCGATATGGCTGAAACGCCGCAGGGCCACGGCGATGAAGTCGCGCACGCTGGTTTCGTCGGTGATGTCCAGCCGCTGGAATGCGGCCTCGCCACTACGCTGCCATTCCGCCAGGCACGCCTCGCCGGCCTCCACGTCCAGGTCGCCGATCAGCACGCGTCCGCCGGCACCGAGCACGGCCTGTGCGATGCCACGGCCGATGCCGTTGGCGCCGCCGGTGACCAGCACCACCTTGCCCGACAGCGGCGCGGCCGGCCATGCGGCAATCGGCGGCACCGTGCTCACGTCAGGTCTTCGCCACGCAGGCGGCGATGCCAGCCGTCCACGCCGATGCGGTCCAGGGTCTGGATGTTGCGCTCGACGATCACGTCCGGGTCCGGATAGACATCCACTGCGCGCGCCACGCTGTCTTCGCGCAGCAGGTGCAGGGTGGGGAAGGGCGCGCGATTGGTGTAGTTGCTGGCGTCGTCCGCTGCCACGCCGTCGAACTGGTAGTCCGGGTGGAAGCTGGCCACCTGCAGGATGCCCTGCAGGTCCAGTGCCTCGATCGCGGCGTCGGCGTTGTCGAGGAAATCGTTGTAGTCGAGGAAGTCCGTCAGCACCTGCGGATGCACGATCAGCGTGGTATCGATCTGCTCGGCCGGCGTATCGCGCAACAGCACCAGTTCCTCGGCCAGCTGCTCAACCAGCGCTTCCGGCGTGGTCGCATCACTGAGCACGATGCGGACCTGGTCCTTCACATACACCGCCTTGGCGAACGGGCACAGATTCAGGCCGATGACGATGCGCTCCAGCCACAGGCGGGTGGCAGCGATCGGGTCATCGGTGGGCAGGGGGGAATCGGTCATGGCGGGCACGTCGGCTGGCGGGGCCGCCATTGTAGGCGCGTCGCTGGCAACGCGCCGTCGTGCCTGCCGCTGGCAGCGCCGGGGCAGGCCCGGCGGATGCCTCAGTCGCGGAAGTTGTTGAACTGCAGCGGCAGCTCGAACTTGCCGGCCTTGAGCACGGCGATGGCGTCCTGCAGGTCGTCGCGCTTCTTGCCCTGCACGCGCAGCTTGTCGCCGTTGATCTGGCTTTCCACCTTCAGCTTGGCATCCTTCAGCGCCGCCGCGATCTTCTTGGCGATCTTCTGCTCGATGCCCTGCTTGACGGTGATCTTCTGCCGGGCCTGGGCCAGGTTGGTCTCGATGTCGCCGAACTCCAGGCTGAGCACGTCGATGCCGCGTGCGGCCAGGCGAGCACGCAGGATGTCGTTCATCTGCTTGAGCTGGAATTCGGTCGGCGCGGTCTGGTTGATGACATCGCCGTCGCGCTCGAACTTTGCGTCCACGCCCTTGAAGTCGAAGCGGGTGGCCAGTTCGCGGTTGGCCTGGTCGATGGCGTTGGTCAGCTCGTGGGTGTCGACTTCGGACACGACGTCGAAGGAAGGCATGGGCGGTGCTCCGCAGGTTTCAGTGGCGATCATTCTATCGCGAGGGCCCGCATGCCCGCCCTTTGTAGCGCCGAGCCCACGCTCGGCGCCTTTGTGAAGAGCAGCCGAGCGTGGGCTCGGCTCTACAGAAAGCGACGACCGGGCGATAATGGGCCATGAACGTGCAACGCTCCCCTTCGCGTGCGGTGGCCTGGATGGTCGCTGCGGTCGCCTGTTTCTCGCTGATGGACGCTGGCATGAAGCAGCTGTCGGCCAGCTATCCGACCCTGGAGGTGACCTTCCTGCGCGGCGCGGCCTCGTTGCCGTTCGTGCTGGTCTGGGTGTTGGCCAGCGCCGGCCCGCGCTCGCTGGTGCCGCGTCGCTGGGGCCTGCACCTGCTGCGTGGCGCGCTGGGCATGGCGATGATCGGCTGCTTCGTGTTCGCCCTGCGCGACCTGCCGCTGTCCACCGCCTACACCATCTATTTCGTCGCCCCGCTGCTGATCGCCGCCTTGTCGGTACCGCTGCTGGGCGAGCGGGTCGGGCCACGGCGCTGGGTCGCCATCGGCATCGGCCTGGTCGGCGTGCTGGTGGTGCTGCGGCCGGGCGTGGACGGTTTCATCTCGGTGCCCGGCCTGATGGTGCTGGCTGCGGCCACCGCCTATGCCGTGGCGGCGATCACGGTCAGCCTGCTGACCCGCACCGATACCTCGCAGTCGATGGTGGTCTGGTTCCTGGTGATCATGGCCATCGGTGCCGGCCTGCTGTCCCTTCCCGGCTGGGTGCCGCTGCAGCTGGCGCATGCGCCGCTGATCGCCGGCATGGGCCTGGCCGGGGCGCTGGGCCAGATCGCCCTGACCAAGGCGTTCCAGCTGGGAGAGGCCTCGATGATCGCGCCGCTGGAGTACAGCGGGCTGGTCTGGGTGATCGGCTGGGACCTGGCCTTCTGGGGCCAGCTGCCTGATGGCTATACCTGGGTGGGCGCCGCGATCATCGTGGCTTCGGGGCTGTACCTGCTGCATCGTGAGCGCCTGAACCGGGTGCAGCCACCTAAGCCGCTGGACCATCCCTGAGCCGGTTGGGCCTGGGAATGGGGTCAGAGCCCCTGCGGGGATCCGACCCCGGGGTCGGATCCCCGCAGGGGCTCTGACCCCAGCCAACACGTCGGCGCGGGCGGCTTAGAACCAAAAGGAATAACATTCTGGCCCATGGCGCGGGCGCGCGACCGCCTGCGCTGGTAGGCTGCACGCCCCCTTCCGTCACCCAGCCGGTGAGCCACGCCCGTGATCGAGTTCCAGCGCCTGCACAAATCCTATGCCGTTGCCGGCCGCGAAGTCAGCGCGCTGCAACCGCTGGACCTGACCATCGAGGCCGGTGAGGTATTCGGCATCATCGGCCATTCCGGCGCCGGCAAGTCGACCCTGATCCGCATGATCAACCGCCTGGAAGAACCCAGCGGTGGCCGGCTGCTGATCGGTGGCGAGGATGTCACCGCACTGGACGCGGACGGCCTGCGCACGCTGCGCCGGCGCATCGGCATGATCTTCCAGCACTTCAACCTGCTGTCGTCGCGCACGGTGGCTGGCAATGTCGCCTTCCCGCTGGAACTGGCCGGCACGCCGCAGGCGGAGATCGACGCGCGCGTGGCCGAGCTGCTGCAGACCGTGGGCCTGGAAGCGCATGCGCAGAAGTATCCGGCGCAGCTGTCCGGCGGCCAGAAGCAGCGTGTCGGCATCGCCCGTGCGCTGGCGACCCGCCCGCAGATCCTGCTGTGCGACGAGGCCACCAGCGCGCTGGATCCGCAGACCACCGCCTCGGTGCTGTCGCTGTTGTCGAAGATCAACCGCGAGCTGGGCCTGACCATCGTGCTGATCACCCACGAGATGGACGTGATCCGCCGTGTCTGCGACCGCGTGGCCGTGCTCGATGCTGGCCAGATGGTCGAGACCGGTCCGGTTACCCGGGTGTTCCTGCATCCGCAGCACCCGACCACGCGGCGGTTCGTCAGCGAATCGGAGCACGTGGACGAAGGGGCGTTGCACCGCGATTTCGACGTGGTGGGCGGGCGCATCGTGCGCCTGACCTTCCTCGGCGGCGACACCTACGAACCCCTGCTGGGCAGCGTCGCGCGCCAGACCGGGGTCGACTACAACATCCTGTCCGGCCGTATCGACCGGATCAAGGACACCCCCTATGGCCAGCTGGTGGTCGCCCTGGTGGGCGGTGACCAGTCCGCCGCGCAGGCTGCCTTCGTGGCTGCCGGCGTGCATGTCGAGGAGCTGCGTCGATGATCATCGCCACTGCCGGCGGTTTCTTCCGTCACCTGGATGCGGGCAAGTGGGCCGACATCGGCCAGGCCACCTTCGACACCCTGCTGATGCTGCTCGGTTCGCTGCCGCTGACCCTGGCCATCGGCCTGCCGCTGGGCGTGCTGCTGTACCTGTTCGGGGCGCCGCAGATGAAGCGCCGGCCGTTTGCCTATGGCGTGCTGGCTCTGGTTGTGAACCTGCTGCGCTCGGTGCCTTTCATCATCCTGATGATCGTGCTGATCCCGGTCACGCTGTTCCTGATGGGTACCTCGCTGGGCGTGCGCGGCGCGATCGTGCCGCTGGTGATCGGCGCGGCGCCGTTCTACGCGCGCCTTGTCGAGACCGCGCTGCGCGAAGTGGATCGTGGCGTGATCGAGGCGACCCAGGCGATGGGCGCCACCACCTGGCAGCTGGTCACCCGGGTGCTGCTGCCGGAAGCACGACCGGGGCTGATCGCCGGGGCGACGGTCACCACCGTGGCCCTGATCGGCTTCACCGCGATGGGCGGTGCGATCGGTTCCGGTGGCCTCGGCGACCTGGCGTTCCGCGATGGTTACCAGCGTTCGCACACCGACGTGGCGCTGGTCACCGTGGTCCTGTTGCTGGTCCTGGTGCAGCTGCTGCAGATGCTCGGCGACCGCCTGGTCGCGCATTACAGCCGCAAGTAACAGAATGCCGGGCGGCAGCCGGGCGGCAGCCGGCCAGCGGCCGGCTCTACCCGATTGCCGGGAAAAAAACGGTAGTGCCGGCCGCTGGCCGGCAATTCCACGTGCGGTCAACGCGCGTTCGGTACTTCGTAGCCCAGCTTCCCGACCTGTTCCGGATGCTGAGGCACGCGCTTGAGCTTGTCGGTGTTCACGCCGTACTCGTCGCGCAGGCGCTCGGCCAGCTCCTTGTACAGGGCTTTGTCCATGTCCGGCTTGCGCGCGAAGATCCAGGCCATTTCGCGGCCCGGATAACCGATCAGTGCCCATGAATAGTCCGGGGCCACTTCCAGTACCCGCGAATGGGTCGGCACCACGCGATAGAACCAGGTTCGCCAGCCATGGTTGCCGCTGTCCGGATCGACGCTGGCACGTGCGCGAATTTCCTGCAGTGGTTCGCCGAAACCATCACGGTAGCGGTAGGTGATGGCGACCTTGTGCTCGTCGCGCAGCTCGTACTCGTTGACGCTGGCGACATGCCCGCGTTCGATGAAGTTCGGCACGCGGCCGATCACATACCAGGTGCCCATGAAGCGCTTCAGGTCGATCGGCGCCCCCGGGTCGGCCGCGTCGGTGGCGCTGGCGCGGGGCGACGGCGGCTCACTGGCGGCCATGGCAGGACCTGCCAGGGACAGAGCCAGCAGCACGGCGCAGAACGGGCGGATCGAAGTCATGCGGGAGCGGGCTCCAGTGGGCTTGCACGCGCATGGTCGACTGTGTGCACGCGATCCGTCAATGGTGTCGCATCCTGTGAGAAGGGGCTTGCCCAAGCTGTGTTGCATTGTCTACCGGAGAAGCCCCCATGAACGCTCGTTCCGTCCGTCGCCCTGCAACTGAACGCGTCATCGAACGCGCCGACCCGCGCCTGCTGCGCGGCGTGCGGCAGCTGGCCCTGGCTGGGCTGGCGCTGGTACTGGTCTGGCCGGCGGCGCGTGGCAGCAGCGCATGGCTGGGCTGGCTGCCGATGTGGCTGGTGGGCATGCCGCTCGCGGCCTGGTGGGCGCTGCTGCGCTTTCCGCTGCCGCACCCGTCATGGCGATGGCGGGCGCGGCGTACCGGTGGACAGGCGCGCCGTCGGCCGGCTTCCGCCGCACGCGGCCGGCGCGGTCCGGCGGCCACGGCCTGACCTTCGACACGGGGGAGGCCGCGACATTCCGTGCTAGCGTTCCCCGGCTTATGACTGCCTGGAGCTGCAATGTCACGACTCGCTTCCGCCTGCCTGCTGGCCGGCATGATGACCGCTGCCTCGGTGGGGACCGCCGTGGCCGCTGAAGACACCGATCGCTACGCCTGGCTGGAGGACGTCACCGGCGACAAGCCACTGTCCTGGGTCAAGGAACAGAATGCCAGGTCCGAGGCGCGCCTGGCGCAGACCCCGACCTTCAAGCAGATGGAGACCAGCATCCGCGAGGTGCTCGACTCCGACGCCAAGATTCCCGGCGTGCAGAAGATCGGTGACTACTACTACAACTTCTGGAAGGACCAGCAGCACGAGCGCGGCCTGTGGCGCCGCACCACCCTGGCCGAGTACCGCAGGGCCTCGCCGCAGTGGGAGACCGTGCTCGACCTGGATGCACTGAACAAGGCCGAGGGCGAGAACTGGGTCTGGCACGGCGCCGACTGCCTGCGCCCGGATTACAGCCGCTGCCTGATCGCGCTGTCGCGCGGCGGCGCCGACGCCGACGTCACCCGTGAGTTCGACCTGGCCAACAAGACCTGGATCAAGGACGGCTTCTTCCGTCCGGAGTCGAAGGGCGGCCTCAACTGGGTCGATCGCGACACCGTGTTCGTCTACACCGACTTCGGTGCCGGCTCGATGACCACCTCCGGCTACCCGCGCGTGGCCAAGCTGTGGAAGCGTGGCACGCCGATGTCCTCGGCCACCGTGGTGTACGAAGGCAAGCCGGAGGACATGTACATCGCGGCGATGCACGATGACACCCCGGGCTTCGAACGCAACCTGGTCAGCCGCACCCTGGCGTTCTACAACAACGAGCTCTACCTGCGTGGCGACGACGGCACGCTGACCAAGATCGACGCGCCGAACTCGGCCGAGAAGGGTTTGCACAAGCAGTGGCTGACCCTGGAACTGCGCGATCCGTGGACCGTGGGCGGCAAGACCTACGCGTCCGGTTCGCTGCTGGCGACGAAGCTGGACGATTTCCTGGCCGGCAAGCGCGACTTCGACGTGCTGTTCACCCCGACCGCGACCACCTCACTGGCCAGTGCCAGCTGGACCAAGAGCCACCTGGTGCTGAACGTGCTGGACGACGTCAAGAACCGCCTGTCGGTGCTGACCCCGGGTGCCGACGGCTGGCAGACCAGCCGCTTCGTCGGTGCCCCGGCCTTCGGCACGCTGGGCGTGGCTGCGGTGGACAGCAATGACAGCGACGCGGTGTGGCTGACCGCCACCGATTACCTGACGCCGACCACGCTGGCCCTGGCCGAGATCGGCCAGGCACCGGAAACGCTGAAGACCATGCCGGCCTTCTTCGATGCCAAGGGCAAGGTGATCGAGCAGCACTTCGCCACCAGCAAGGACGGCATCCGCGTGCCGTATTTCGTGGTGCACGACAGGGCGATGAAGCTCGATGGCTCCAACCCGACCCTGCTGTATGGCTACGGTGGTTTCGAGATCTCGCTGACCCCGAGCTATTCCGGTGGCATGGGTCGCGCCTGGCTGGAGAAGGGCGGCGTGTACGTGGTCGCCAACATCCGCGGCGGCGGCGAGTACGGCCCGCGCTGGCACCAGGCGGCGCTGAAGCAGAACCGTCACAAGGCCTATGAAGACATGGCCGCGGTGGCGCGGGACCTGGTCAAGCGCAAGATCACCAGCGCCAAGCACCTGGGCGTGCAGGGCGGCAGCAACGGTGGCCTGCTGACCGGCAACATGCTGACCCAGTACCCGGAGCTGTTCGGTGCGGTGGTGGTGCAGGTGCCGCTGCTGGACATGAAGCGCTACAGCCACCTGTTGGCCGGCGCCTCGTGGATGGCCGAGTACGGCAACCCGGACACCAGCGACTGGGAATTCATCAAGACCTTCTCGCCGTATCACCTGTTCAACGCGAAGAAGAACTACCCGCCGGTGCTGTTCACGACCTCCACCCGCGATGACCGCGTGCACCCGGGCCACGCCCGCAAGATGGCGGCGAAGATGATCGACGCCGGCAAGGACGTGACCTACTACGAGAACATCGAAGGGGGCCACGGCGGCGCAGCCAACAACGCACAGGCCGCGCATATGTCCGCGCTGGCCTACAGCTTCCTGTGGGAGCGGTTGGGCGGCAAGTAAGCAGAACGGAAAACGCCGCCCCAGGGCGGCGTTTTTCTTTACCGGTAGTGCCGGCCGCTGGCCGGCAACCGCATCATTCAGGCATTCCCGGGTTGCTGGCCAGCGGCCGGCACTACCCTCAACGTGATCCCTGCCAACGCTTCAACCCGCGCGCGATCCGCGCCACCGCCTCCTGCAACCGCGGTACCTGCTGGGTATACGCCAGCCGCACATGCTGGTTGGCGCGATGGAAGCCGAAATCCAGGCCCGGGGTGAACGCCACGTGCTCGGTTTCCAGGAAGTGCGCGCAGAACGCCTGCGCGTCGTCGGTGAACGCGCTGACATCGGCGTACAGGTAGAACGCGCCCTGCGGCTCGACTTCAATGCGGAAGCCGAGCTCACGCAACGCGGGCAGCAGGAAGTCGCGGCGTTGGCGGAACGCTTCCCGGCGCTGTTCGAAGATCGCCATCGATTCCTCGCTGAAGCAGGCGAGCGCGGCGTGCTGGGCGATGCTGGAGGCGCTGATGTACAGGTTCTGCGCCAGCTTTTCCAGGTCCGGTACCGCTGCAGGCGGTGCCACCAGCCAGCCCAGCCGCCAGCCGGTCATGCCGAAGTACTTGGAAAAGCTGTTCAGCACGAACGCGCTGTCGTCCACCTGCAGCACGCTGGGCGCATCCAGGCCGTAGGTCAGGCCGTGGTAGATCTCGTCCACCACCAGGTGGCCGCCCCGCGCGTGCAGGGCCTGCGACAGTGCCGCCAGTTCGTCGGCGGACAGCACGGTGCCGGTCGGATTGGCCGGTGAGGCGACCAGCGCGCCGACGCTGTCGTCATTCCAGTGCTGTTCCGCCAGCGAAGGGGTCAGCTGGTAGGCGGTGTCCGGGCCGACCGGCACCAGCTGCGCGCCGCCCTCGACGAGGCGCAGGAAGTGGCGGTTGCAGGGGTAGCCGGGGTCGGCCAGCAGCCAGTGGCGGCCGGGATCGACCAGCAGGCTGCTGGCCAGCAGCAGCGCACCGGACCCACCCGGGGTGACCAGGATGCGTTCGGGATCGACATCCAGCCCATAGTGGCTGCGGTAGAAACCGCTGATCGCCTGGCGCAGGGCCGGCAGGCCGCGCGCGGCGGTGTAGCGGGTGTGGCCGGCGGCCAGTGCGGCCTGGCCGGCACGCACGACGGGTTCGGCGGTAGTGAAGTCCGGTTCGCCGATTTCCAGGTGGATCACATCGTGGCCTGCCTGTTCCAGCGCCTGCGCGCGGGCCAGCAGGGACATCACGTGGAACGGAGCGATTTCATGGCTGCGCCGGCTGTAGCCCGGCGTGTGGGGCGGGGTGCTCATGTGCCCATGGTACGCCGGCCGGCGCAACCCATGACGTTCCGCAGGGTTGCCGCATTGCCGAGATTGGGGTCAGATCCCTTTTCGGGAAAAGGGATCTGACCCCGTCGAAGACCATTGCATTGATGCGCCAGGAGCCTTATCTCATGAAGTCCACCCTCTGCCTGTTGCTCGCCAGCCTGATGACCACGACTGCTACCGCCGCCACGCCGCCCGTTCCGCCGGATGCCGCCAAGCATCCGCATGTGGTCAAGGCGCCGTTCGGCGCGACCCGCAACGATGACTATTACTGGCTGCGCGACGACAAGCGCGAGAACAAGGACATGCTGGCCTACCTGCAGGCCGAGAATGCCTACGCCGACCAGCTGCTGGCACCGCTGAAGCCCCTGGAAGACACCTTGTACAAGGAGATCGCCGGCCGCATCAAGCAGGATGATTCCAGCGTGCCGGCGCGCGAGCGCGGCTACTGGTACTACAGCCGCTTCGAGACCGGCCAGGATTACCCCATCCACGCGCGCCGCAAGGGCAGCATGGAGGCGGCCGAGGAAATCCTGCTGGACGTCAACGCAATGGCCGCCGGCAAGGGCTACTTCAGCGTCGGCTCGATGGAAGTCAGCCAGGACAACCAGCTGCTGGCCTGGGCCGACGATGACGTCGGCCGCCGCCAGTACACGATCCGCTTCAAGGACCTGGCCACCGGCACGGTGCTGCCCGATGTGATCACCGGCAGCTCCGGCGACCTGGTCTGGGCCGACGACAACCGCACCGTGCTGTATGTCGAGAACGATCCGGAAACGCTGCTGACCGTGCGCGTGAAGAAGCACGTGCTGGGCACCCCGGCCAGCGCCGACACCGTCGTCTACGAAGAGAAGGACGACAGCTTCTACATGGGCATCGGCCGCACCCGCGACGATCGCTTCATCACCATCGGCGTGCACAGCACCGTGTCCTCGGAAGAGCGCTACGCGCCGGCCAGCGACCCGACCACCTTCACCGTGCTGGCGCCGCGCCAGCGCGATGTCGAGTACGACGCCGACCACCATGACGGCCGCTGGGTGATCCGCACCAACGACGGTGCGAAGAACTTCAAGCTGGTCACCGCGCCGACCGATGCCACCTCGCGCGCGCAATGGAAGGATTGGATCGCGCACGACGATGCGGTGTTCATCGAAGGCTTCGAACTGTTCGACACGTACACCGCCATCGCCGAACGGTCCGAGGGCCTGGAGCGCATCCGCCTGCTGTTCAAGGACGGGCGCAGCGACTACGTGAAGGCCGACGAGCCGGCCTATTCGATGGGCCTGGGCGACAACACCGAGGCCGATACGCCGTGGCTGCGCTACGTCTACACCTCGATGACCACCCCGACCACCGTGTTCGAGCTGAACACCGCCACCGGCGAGCGTCGCCAGCTGAAGGTGCAGCCGGTGATCGGCTATGACGCCTCGAAGTACGAGACCGACCGCGTCTGGATCACCGCGCGCGATGGCGTGAAGGTGCCGGTGTCGCTGGTCTACCGCAAGGGCTACCAGAAGGACGGCAAGGGCGCGCTGTTCCAGTACGCCTACGGCAGCTACGGCATGTCGATGGATCCGTACTTCAACCAGACCGCGGTCAGCCTGCTTGATCGTGGCGTGGTGTATGCCATCGCCCACATCCGTGGCGGCCAGGAGATGGGGCGCGACTGGTACGAGAACGGCAAGCTGCTGCACAAGCAGAACACCTTCAACGACTTCATCGACGTCACCCGTGGCCTGGTAGCACAGGGCTGGGCGGCGAAGGATCGCGTGGCCGCGTCCGGTGGCAGCGCCGGCGGCCTGCTGATGGGCGCGGTGGCCAACCAGGCGCCGCAGGATTACCGGGTGATGGTGGCGCAGGTGCCGTTCGTCGACGTGGTCACCACCATGCTCGACCCGACCATTCCGTTGACCACCAACGAATACGACGAGTGGGGCAACCCGGAGCAGAAGCCGTATTACGACTACATGCTGTCCTACTCGCCCTATGACAACGTGAAGCAGCAGGCGTACCCGGCGCTGTACGTGGGTACCGGCCTGTGGGATTCGCAGGTGCAGTACTGGGAGCCCGCCAAATGGGTGGCCAGGCTGCGTGATGACAACACCGGCCACTACCCGATCCTGTTCCGCACCAACATGGAAGCTGGCCACGGCGGCAAGTCGGGGCGCTTCCAGCGCTACCGCGAACTGTCCGAGTCGTACGCGTTCGTGCTGCAGCAGCTGGGCATCGCCCAGCCGTAACGGCGAAGGGGCGCCGGGCGCTGCCTGGCACCCCGAACCGGTATCCTTGCGGCCATGAGCCTGCCCGAGCCATCTGCACCCCGCGATAGCGCCACGACGCCGCGCGTGGTGCGTTTCCGCTGGGCATGGTGGCTGCTGGCGTACGTCAGCCTGGGCACCGGCATCGTCGGCATCTTCGTTCCGGGGCTGCCGACCACCGTATTCATCCTGATCTCGGCCTGGGCCGCCTCGCGCGGTTCGGAGCGCCTGCATACCTGGCTGCTGCAGCATCCGCGTTTCGGCCCGGCCATCGCCAACTGGCAGGCACACGGGGCGGTCAGCCGCTATGGCAAGTGGATGGCCACGATCACCATGGCGGTATGCGCCGGCATCATGCTGTGGTGCGTGCCGATCGCCTGGGTGAAGTGGTTCTCGATCGGCAGCATGACCGTGGTCGCAATCTGGCTGTGGACGCGGCCGCTGCCACCGCCGCCCGCGGATTGAGCGCCGGCGGTAGTGCCGGCCGCTGGCCGGCCACCCGATTCCCTGCACCAACCGCTCAGCCGCCAATGGCTATACTCGGGGCATGAAGATCCCCCATCGAAACGCCATCCTGATTCCGCTGGCAGCGGCCTCGCTGCTGCTCCTCGCCGCCTGCGGCAACAAGGGCCCGCTGGTACTGCCGCAGAAGCCGGTGCCGGTGGAAGAAACTGTCGAACCCGCTGCCGAGCCCGCCACCGAGGCGACTGCGCCGCAGACCCAGGGCAGCGGCACCCCGGCCACGACCGTGGAGCCGGCCGCACCGGCCACCCAGCCGGCGCCCACGCCCGCGAAGAAGGCGGGCAGCGGGAATGAGTAAGGCCGGTTCCAGGGCCCTGCGTTTCAGCAAGATGCATGGCGCGGGCAATGATTTCGTAGTGATCGACCTGCGTGACGGCACCGCACCGCCCACGCCCGAGCTGGCCGCGCGCCTGGCCGACCGCCACACCGGCGTTGGCTGCGACCAGATCCTGACCATCGAGGCACCGCGTGCGGACGGTTCGGTGGCCTCGTACCGCATCTGGAATGCCGACGGCTCCAATTCCGAGCAGTGCGGCAACGGCGCGCGCTGCATCGCCGCCTGGCTGGTGCGCGAGGGCAGTGCGCAGGGCGATGCATTCGTCATCGACAGCCCGCTGGCCAGCCATGAAGTGAAGGTGCTGGGCGAAGGGCAGTTTGCGGTGACGATGGGCGTGCCCGCCTTCGAGCCGGCCAACGTGCCGCTGATGGGCTTTGCGCACGCGCGCGAGGAATACCTGCTGCCGCTGCAGGGCGAGAGCGTACGCTTCGCCGCGGTGTCGATGGGCAACCCGCATGCGGTGATCGAAGTGGGCCTGGTCGATGCTGCACCGGTCGAGCGCGTCGGTGCGCTGCTGCAGCAGCATGCGTCGTTCCCGCGCTCGGTGAACGTGGGCTTCGCCCAGGTGATGAGCCCGGCCCACGCCCGCCTGCGCGTGTTCGAGCGCGGTGTCGGCGAGACCCTGGCCTGCGGCAGTGGTGCCTGTGCCGCCGCGGTGACCCTGATGCAGCGCGGTCGCCTGCAGCGCGATGCCCGCATCAGCCTGCCCGGTGGCGACCTGCGCATCCAGTGGCCGGGCGATGGCCAGCCGGTGGTGATGGCGGGCCCGACCGCATTCGTCTTCGAAGGGGAGTGGATCGCATGACCGAAACCGTCGACAAGCTCGGGGCCCATGAAGTCGCTGCCTGGTTGCGGCGTCATCCCGGCTTCCTCAAGCAGTTCCCGGACCTGGCCCTGACCCTGGTGGTGCCGCGTGACGACGGCCCGACCGCGTCGCTGGCCAGCTACCAGCTGGAAGTGCTGCGCGAGAAGAACCGCGAGCTGGCACGACGGTTGGCCGATCTGGGCGCGACCGCCCAGGTCAATGAGCGGCTGGCGGTGCGCACGCACCAGCTGACCCTGGCGCTGATGAAGCAGGACAACGCGGCTGACACCCTGCGCGCGATGGCCGCCTCGTTGCAGGAAGACTTCGCCGGCGACCTGGTGCGGCTGGTGGTGCACACGCCAGTGGCCGGGCTGGAACAGGCCGACTGGCTGCAGGTGATTGCCGCGGATGATCCGCAGCTGGGCCCGTTCCGCGATTGCCTGAACGATGGCGAGCCGATCTGCGGCCGCCTGCAGCCGGAAAAGAATGCCGTGCTGTACGGCGTGCGCAGCGAGGAAGTGCAGACCACCGCGCTGCTGCCGCTACCGGGCGTGGGCCTGATCGCGGTCGGCAGCCACGACCCGAACCGCTTCTACCCAGGCATGGGGACGTTGTTCCTGCGCATGATGGGCGACGCGCTGGTCACTGGCCTGAAGCGCTTCCCGGGCTGAGCAGGTTGCGACGGCGATGAGCGCGGTACAGGCCTTCCTGCAGCACCTGCAGGTGGAGCGGCGGATGTCGGCGCATACGCTCGACGCCTACCGCCGCGACCTGGACGCGCTGTCGGCCTGGGCCGAGCCGCGTGGCGTGGCGGTGGAGGCACTGGATGCCGAGGCCGTGCGCCAGTTCGTTGCCGACGAGCACCGGCGTGGCCTGTCGGCCAAGAGCCTGCAGCGCCGCCTGTCGGCCTGCCGAAGCTTCTATGCCTGGCTGCTCAAGCACGGGCGTATCGAGGTCAGCCCGGCAGCGACGCTGAAGGCACCGCGCGCACCGCGCCGGTTGCCACAGGTCCTCGACGCCGATGAGGCGGTGCAGCTGGTCGAGCTGGAGCCGGAGGGTGAGCTCGGCCGCCGTGACCGCGCGTTGCTGGAACTGTTCTATTCCTCTGGCCTGCGCCTGAGCGAAGTCTGCGCGCTGACCTGGCGCGATCTGGATTTCGACAGCGGGTTGGTGAACGTGCTGGGCAAGGGCAACCGCCAGCGCCGGGTGCCGTTCGGCCGGCCCGCGCGCGAAGCCCTGCAGGCGTGGCGCACGGAAAGTGGGGGCGGCCCGGCCTCGCCGGTGTTCCCCGGCCGCAACGGGCCGATCAGCCAGCGCGCGGTGCAGATCCGCATCCGCCAGCTGGCGCAGCGCCAGGGCCTGTTCAAGCACGTGCATCCGCACATGCTGCGGCACAGTTTCGCCAGCCACATCCTGGAATCGTCCGGCGACCTGCGCGGTGTGCAGGAGCTGCTGGGCCACGCCGACATCGCCACCACGCAGATCTATACCCACCTCGATTTCCAGCACCTGGCCAAGGTCTACGACGCCGCGCATCCGCGCGCGAAGCGCCGACGCAGCAACGAGGGCAGCGGAGAAAGCTGAACGTTGCCCCTGCGGCAGCCGGTCGCGGGTGGCTTGAAGGGCGCAGCGCAGTCCCCACCTCTGGTTCTGTCACCCCGGAGGCATCATGGACCCCAGTCAGAACCCCAACGTTTTCCACGCCACCACCATCGTCTGCGTCCGTCGCGGCGAGCACGTGGCCATTGCCGGCGACGGCCAGGTCACGCTGGGCCACACCGTGATGAAGGGCAACGCGCGCAAGGTGCGCCGCCTCGGCCGTGATGGCCAGGTGCTGGCCGGCTTCGCCGGTGCCGCCGCCGATGCCTTCACCCTGTTCGAGCTGTTCGAGGCCAAGCTGGAAAAGCATGGCCAGCTGCAGCGTGCTGCGGTCGAACTGGCCAAGGATTGGCGCACCGAGCGCCGCCTCGGCAAGCTGGAAGCTCTGCTGGCGGTGGCCGACAAGGAAACCTCGCTGATCATCAGCGGCACCGGCGATGTGATCGAGCCGGAGGACGGCATCATCGCCATCGGCTCGGGTGGCTCGTATGCACTGTCGGCCGCACGCGCCTTGATGGCGCACACCGAACTGGATGCGCGCACCATCGCCAGCGAAGCGATCGGCATCGCCGGCGACATCTGCATCTACACCAACCGCAACGTGGTGGTCGAGGAGCTGTGAGGGTAGCGTCGGGCGCTGGCCGGCAACCTCATGATTCCCCGCACGCGTGCCTGGTTGCCGGCCAGCGGCCGGCACTACCGACAAAGAATCCGTGAGCACATCCATGTCGAAGATCGAAGTTTCCTCCGCCACCATGACCCCGCGCGAGATCGTGCAGGAACTGGACCGGCACATCGTCGGCCAGCACGACGCCAAGCGCGCCGTGGCCATCGCCCTGCGCAACCGCTGGCGCCGCATGCAGCTGGTGCCCGAGCTGCGCAATGAAGTGATGCCGAAGAACATCCTGATGATCGGCCCGACCGGCGTCGGCAAGACCGAGATCGCGCGTCGCCTGGCCACGCTGGCCAACGCGCCGTTCGTGAAGGTCGAAGCCACCCGCTTCACCGAAGTCGGCTACGTCGGCAAGGACGTCGAGCAGATCATCCGCGACCTGGCCGATACCGCGGTCAAGCTCTATCGCGAACAGGCCAAGGTGCGCGTACGCACCCAGGCCGAAGAGCGTGCCGAAGACCGCATCCTGGATGCGCTGCTGCCGCGCCGCAGCGGTGGCATCGGCTTCGATCCGGAAGTCGCCCGCAACGAGCCGTCGGCGCAGGACAACGAGACCCGCATCAAGTTCCGCAAGATGCTGCGCAACGGTGAGCTGGACGAGCGCGAGATCGAACTCGACCTGGCCGCCAACGTCAGCATGGACATCATGACCCCGCCGGGCATGGAGGAAATGGGCCAGCAGCTGAAGTCGATGTTCGCCAACCTCGGCGGCGGCGCCAAGGCGCACAAGCGCACGCTGACCATCAAGGCCGCGCGCCCGCTGCTGATCGAGGAAGAAGCGGGCAAGCTGGTCAACGAGGACGACATCCGCACCGCCGCGATCGAGGCCTGCGAGCAGCACGGCATCGTCTTCATCGACGAGATCGACAAGGTCGCCAAGCGTGGCGACAACGTGGGTGGTGGTGACGTGTCGCGCGAAGGCGTGCAGCGCGACCTGCTGCCGCTGGTGGAAGGCTCCAACGTGTCCACCAAGTACGGCACGATCAAGACCGACCACATCCTGTTCATCGCGTCGGGCGCGTTCCATCTGGCCAAGCCCAGCGACCTGATTCCGGAGCTGCAGGGCCGCTTCCCGATCCGCGTGGAGCTGGGTGCGCTGAGCAAGAACGATTTCGTGCGCATCCTGACCGAACCGAAGGCCGCGCTGACCAAGCAGTACGAAGCACTGCTGGCCACCGAAGGCGTCAAGGTCAGCTTCACTGCCGATGCCATTGATCGTCTGGCCGAGATCGCTTTCCAGGTGAACGAACGCCAGGAAAACATCGGCGCGCGTCGCCTGCATACGGTGCTGGAGCGCCTGCTGGATTCGCTCAGCTACGAGGCACCGGACCGCGACGGCGAAACCCTGGCCATCGACAGCGCCTACGTGGACAAGCACCTGGGTGAGCTGGTGCAGGACCCGGACCTGAGCCGCTACATCCTGTAATGCCTGGTGGGGTCGGATCCCTCGCCGTGGCGAGGGCGCTGACCCCGCCCACTGCAGCAGAAAAGGCCGCCGCAAGGTGGCCTTTTTCCTGTGCGGTCAGTGCGATTGCCGGGTGCGGTAGTCCCGCAGCACCTGGTCGATCACTGCACTGGTGCGGGCGGCGCTGATGCCGTTCGAGGGCGAGTGCCCGTTGCCGCGCAGTTCGTCGACGAGGGAGGCGATCAACGGCTGCTGGATCGACGACGGGTTCGGGATGTCGAAGGCCTGCACGCCCGCTTCGGTTTCCAGCTCCACCGGAACGTCCTCGAAGGTGGCAAAGCGCAGCTGCCCACGGTCGCCGGTGATCTCGATCTGATCCTGGCGGCGGAACGCGCAGAAGCTCCATTGCGCGATGCCGTGTGTCCCCGTCCCGGTGCGGAAGCACATCGAGACGCTGTCCTCGGCGGCGTAGGCGCCGGTCAACGAGCTGGCCAGGCCACGCACATCGCTCAGCGGCCCCAGCAGATGGTCGAGCAGGTCCAGGGTATGCGAGCCCAGGTCGACGAACAGCCCGCCGCCGGCGATCGCGGGGTTGGTCCGCCAGAAGTCAGGCGATGCGGCATCCACTGAATGCGGCCGGTGCAGGGTGGCGCGCACGGCGCGCACTGTGCCGATCGCGCCGTCGTCCAGCAGCTGCTTCACCTGTGCGAAGCGGGGCAGGGCACGGCGGTAGTAGGCCACGAACACGGGCACGCCGCTGCGGGCGCTGGCCGCGATGATGCGCTGGCACTCGTCGTGGTCCATGGCCATCGGCTTTTCGATGTAGACCGGCTTGCCCGCAGCAATCGCCTGCAATGCGTAGTGCATGTGCGTGGAGGGCGGTGTTGCAACGTAGACCGCGTTCACCTCCGGATCGGCGATGAGTGCATCGGCGTCCGCGTACCAGCGCGGAATCGCGTGGCGGCGTGCATAGTCTTCGGCCAATGCGGCATTGCGGCGCATGACCGCCACTACCCGTGAGCCCGGCGTGTTGGCCAGGGCTGGCCCGCTCTTCTTCTCGGTGACGCTGCCACACCCGATGAAGCCCCACACCACGTTGTCCAGGATCATCGATCTGCCCTTGCAGGGGGTGCCGCAGTGATGGGAGCAGCCTCGTTCACGCCTCGGGCAGCGGCTCGGGGACGGTGCCGGGAACGAACACACCATCCTTCACGTAGGCGGCCAGGGTCATGTCCAGCGCGAGCATGCCATCGCGCTTGAGGTCCATCAGTTCCGGTTCGACCATCGCGCCGTGCAGCACGCCCAGCACGGTGGCGTGCAGCATGCGCGCGGCGATTTTCGGGTCGGCGCCTTCGCGCAGCTGGCCCAGATCGCGGGCGCGGCGCAGGGCACGCTCCATCCGGTCCAGCGCATCGCGGAATCCGGCCTGCTGCATTTCGGTCAGCACCCTGGTGTCCGCCGACGCATCGCTGCGCAGCATGATCTCCATGGTCTTGCGCAGGCGCTCGTCCTCGGACAGCTCGATGAACGAGTGGATCATCACCGCGCGCAGGTCGTGCACCGGGGTGTCGCGCTGGTCGGTGGAGGTGCGCTCCAGTTCCTGCATGAAGGGCAGGTGCACGCGCTCGACGATGGCGGCCAGCACCTCGCTCTTGTTCTTGAAGTGCCAGTAGACCGCGCCACGGGTGTAGCCGGCGCGGGCACCGATCATCTCCAGCGTGGTACGGGCCACGCCGTGTTCATGGAAGCAGGCTTCGGCGGCGTCAAGGATGCCTTCCCGGGTTGCCTGGGTGTCCTCTTTGGTCTTGCGGGCCATGGGTGTGGGTACGAGTGCGGGTGAAACGTGGCTGAATTGTACCGGTTTACAAACAAACAATCATGTATGTATATTTCGCACCCATCATTCCCGTCGTGTGCGTGGCAGGCCGGTCCGGCGCCTACTCCACCCGGGTGGGCGCGATCTGCGGGCTTTCACCGGAAGGGGAACGTCCATCGATATCAGCTCCCTCTGAGATTCCTTCCTCCAAGAGCCTTTCCGTCATGTTGCTGAGCCGAATCCGACCCTTTGCACTGTCGCTGGCAATCGCCGCGACCGTGGCTGCCTGCGGCGGCCAACCCCAGGCCCCCGAGCAGGGCCCGGGTGACGTCACCGTGGTCACGCTGAAGTCCGAGACCGTGGGCCTGACCCGCGAACTGCCGGGCCGTACCAATGCCTTCCTGGTCGCCGAAGTGCGCCCGCAGGTCAATGGCATCGTGGCCAAGCGCCTGTTTACCGAGGGCGGCATGGTCAAGGCCGGCGAGCCGCTGTACCAGCTCGACGATGCCAGCTACCGGGCCCAGGCCAACAACGCCCGCGCCCAGCTGGCCCGCGCCGAAGCCACCGCCAATGCCGCGCGCCTGAGTGCCAAGCGCATCACCGAGCTGGCCAAGGTCGATGCGGTCAGCCAGCAGGACCTGGAGAACGCCGTCGCCGCGCAGAAGCAGGCCGAGGCCGACGTCGGTGCCGCCAGGGCCTCGCTGGATGCGGCCAACGTCACCCTGGGCTACGCCCGCATCACCGCGCCGATCAGCGGCCGCATCGGCAAGTCCAGCGTCACCCAGGGTGCGCTGGTCAGCGCCGGCCAGGCCAACGCACTGGCCACCGTGCAGCAGCTGGACCCGATCTATGTCGACCTGACCCAGTCCTCGGCCGAGCTGCTGCAGCTGCGCCGCGAACTGGCCGCCGGCCGCCTGCAGGACAACCAGACCCTGCCGGTCAGCATCCTGATGGAAGACGGCAGCACCTTCGAGCACAAGGGCACGCTGGAGTTCTCCGAAGTCAGCGTCGATCCGACCACCGGCAGCTTCGGCCTGCGCGTGAAGGTGGACAACCCGGACGGCCTGCTGATGCCGGGCATGTACGTGCGTGCGGTGATCGGCGGCGGCGTGCGCAGCGATGCGGTGCTGGTGCCGATGCAGGGCATCGCCCGCGACCCGAAGGGCGACACCACCGCGATGGTGGTCGGCAAGGACAACAAGGTCGAAGTGCGCCCGGTCAAGGTCAGCCGCACGGTCGGCGACAAGTGGCTGGTCGAGGACGGCCTGAAGGCCGGTGACAAGGTCATCGTCGAAGGCCTGCAGAAGATCGGCCCCGGCATGCCGGTCAAGGCCACCGAGAAGGGCGACGCACCGGCCAAGCCGGCGGCAGCCGCCCAGCCTGCCGCCCCGGCCGGCGACGCGAAGTAAGCGGAGAACCCCATGGCACGCTTTTTCATCGATCGACCCATCTTTGCGTGGGTGATCGCCATCATCATCATGCTCGCCGGCGGCCTGGCGCTGTTCAAGCTGCCGGTCTCGATGTACCCCAACGTCGCACCGCCGGCGGTGGAAATCAGCGCCACCTACCCGGGTGCATCGGCCAAGGTGGTCGAGGACTCGGTGACGCAGATCATCGAGCAGAACATGAAGGGCCTTGATGGCCTGATCTACTTCTCCTCCAACAGCTCGTCCAACGGCCAGGCCACCATCACCCTGACCTTCGAGAGCGGCACCAACCCGGATATCGCCCAGGTGCAGGTGCAGAACAAGCTGCAGCTGGCCATGCCGCTGCTGCCGCAGGAAGTGCAGCGGCAGGGCATCAACGTGGCCAAGTCCAGCTCGGGCTTCCTGAACGTCATCGCGTTCGTGTCCGAGAACGGCAGCATGGACGCCAACGACATCGCCGACTACGTCGGTTCCAATGTCGTCGACCGCCTGAGCCGCGTGCCGGGCGTGGGCAACATCCAGGTGTTCGGTGGCAAGTACGCCATGCGCATCTGGCTGGACCCGAACAAGCTGCATACCTATGGCCTGTCGGTGCCGGAAGTGACCGCCGCGATCAAGGCGCAGAACGCCCAGGTGGCGATCGGCCAGCTCGGCGGTGCGCCGTCGGTGAAGGGCCAGCAGCTCAACGCCACCATCAACGCGCAGTCGCGCCTGCAGACCCCGGAACAGTTCCGAAACATCATCGTGCGCGGTGCGCAGGACGGTGCCGAGCTGCGCCTGGGTGATGTCGCCCGCGTCGAGCTGGGTGCCGAGTCCTACGACTTCGTCACCCGCTACAACGGCCAGCCGGCCAGTGGCCTGGCGGTCACCCTGGCCACCGGCGCCAACGCGCTGGATACCGCGGCCGGTGTGGATGCCGCGCTGGAAGACATGAAGGGCTTCTTCCCGGCCGGCCTGAAGGCCGAGATCCCGTACGACACCACCCCGTTCGTGCGCGTGTCGATCAAGGGCGTGGTGCAGACCCTGATCGAAGCGATCGTGCTGGTGTTCGTGGTGATGTACCTGTTCCTGCAGAACTTCCGCGCCACCCTGATTCCGACCATCGCCGTGCCGGTGGTGCTGCTGGGTACCTTCGGCGTGCTGGCGATGCTGGGCTTCTCGGTGAACATGCTGACCATGTTCGCGATGGTGCTGGCGATCGGCTTGCTGGTGGACGATGCCATCGTGGTGGTGGAGAACGTCGAGCGCATCATGTCCGAGGAAGGGCTGTCGCCGCTCGAAGCGACCCGCAAGTCGATGGGCCAGATCACCGGTGCGCTGGTGGGTATCGGCCTGGTGCTGTCGGCGGTGTTCGTGCCGATGGCCTTCATGAGCGGCTCCACCGGCGTGATCTATCGGCAGTTCTCGGCCACGATTGTCTCTGCGATGGCGTTGTCGGTGCTGGTGGCGATCGTGCTGACCCCGGCACTGTGCGCGACCATGCTCAAGCCGCTGAAGAAGGGTGAGCACCACGTCGCCCACCGTGGCCTGGCCGGTCGCTTCTTCAATGGCTTCAACCGTGGCTTCGACCGCACCAGCGAAAGCTACCAGCGCGGCGTGCGCGGCATCATCCACCGTCCGTGGCGCTTCATGGGCATCGTGGCGGCGCTGTTCGTGCTGATGGGCGTGCTGTTCGTGCGCCTGCCCAGCTCGTTCCTGCCCAATGAAGACCAGGGCGTGCTGATGGCGCTGGTGCAGGCGCCGGTCGGTGCCACCCAGGAACGCACGCTGGAATCGATCGCGGCACTGGAAAACCACTTCCTGCAGAACGAGAAGGATGCGGTGGACTCGGTGTTCTCCGTGCAGGGCTTCAGCTTCGCCGGCATGGGCCAGAACGCGGGCATGGCGTTCGTCAAGCTGAAGGACTGGAGCGAGCGTGACGCCGACAATGGCGTGATGCCGATCACCGGCCGTGCGATGGCGGCCCTGGGCCAGATCAAGGATGCCTTCATCTTCGCCTTCCCGCCGCCGGCCATTCCGGAGCTGGGGACCGCCTCGGGCTACACCTTCTTCCTGAAGGACAACAGCGGCCAGGGCCACGAGGCACTGGTGGCCGCGCGCAACCAGCTGCTCGGCCTGGCCGCAGGCAGCAAGAAGCTGGCCAACGTACGCCCGAACGGCCAGGAAGACACGCCGCAGTTCCGCATCGACATCGACGCGGCCAAGGCGACCTCGCTGGGACTGTCGATCGATCAGATCAACGGCACGCTGGCCGCGGCGTGGGGCAGCTCATACATCGATGACTTCGTCGATCGTGGCCGCGTCAAGCGCGTGTTCGTGCAGGCCGACCAGGCGTTCCGCATGGTGCCGGAGGACTTCGATCTCTGGTCCGTGAAGAACGACAAGGGTGAGATGGTGCCGTTCAGCGCCTTCGCTACCAAGCACTGGGATTACGGTTCGCCGCGCCTGGAACGCTACAACGGTGTGTCGGCAATGGAAATCCAGGGCGAACCGGCCCCGGGTGTCGCCTCCGGTGATGCCATGGCCGAGATCGAACAGCTGGCCAAGCAGCTGCCGGCGGGTTTCGGCATCGAATGGACGGCGATGTCCTACCAGGAACGCCAGGCCGGCTCGCAGACGCCGCTGCTGTACACGCTGTCGCTGATGATCGTGTTCCTGTGCCTGGCCGCGATGTATGAAAGCTGGAGCGTACCGACCGCGGTGCTGCTGGCGGCCCCGCTGGGTATCCTCGGCGCGGTGCTGGCCAACACCTTCAAGGGCCTGGAGCGCGACATCTACTTCCAGGTGGCGATGCTGACCACGGTGGGCCTGACCAGCAAGAACGCGATCCTGATCGTCGAGTTCGCCAAGGAAAACCTGGAAAAGGGCGCCAGCCTGATCGAGTCGATCATGCACGCCGTGCGCGACCGCCTGCGCCCGATCGTGATGACCTCGCTGGCCTTCGGCATGGGCGTGGTACCGCTGGCGATCTCCACCGGTGCCGGCTCCGGCGCCAAGCAGGCGATCGGCACCGGCGTGCTCGGCGGCATGATCGTCGGCACCGTGCTCGGCGTGTTCTTCGTGCCGCTGTTCTTCGTGGTGGTGCAGCGCGTGTTCAAGCGCAGATCCACGACGTGACCTGAAACGGTCATGCCGGCCTCAGGCTGGCGTTATCGAAACGGTAGTGCCGGCCGCTGGTCGGCACTGCCTCCTGCCATCCGGCAGTACCGATGGAAGTGATCCCCATGAAAAGTGCATCCCTGTTCCTCTCCATTGCCGCCACGCTCGCGCTGGCCGGCTGCTCCACCCTGGCGCCGAAGAACACCGCCGTCGCTCCGGCGATTCCTGCGCAGTGGCCGGCCGAGGCCGCGCAGGGCGAGGTGGCCGATGTCGCCGCCGTCGGCTGGCGCGATTTCTTCACCGATGCGCGCCTGCAGCAGGTGATCGAGCAGTCGCTGCAGAACAACCGCGACCTGCGCGTGGCCGTGCTCAATGTCGAGCGCGCGCGTGGCCAGTACCGCGTGCAGCGCGCCGATCGCGTGCCCGGCGTGGCCGTGACCGGCCAGATGGACCGCCGTGGTACCGATGCCGGTGTCACCGAGCAGTTCAGCGCGGGCGTGGGTGTGGCCGAGTTCGAGCTGGACCTGTTCGGTCGCGTGCGCAACCTCAGCGAGGCGGCGCTGCAGCAGTACTTCGCCGTGGCTGCCAACCGCCGCAACGCGCAGCTGAGCCTGGTGGCCGAGACCGCCACCGCGTGGCTGACCTATGGGGCTGATGCGCAGCGGCTGAAGATCGCCGATGCCACGCTGAAGACCTACGAGGATTCGCTGCGCCTGGCCGAGGCCCGCCACGAACGCGGCGGCAGTTCGGCGCTGGAGCTGACCCAGACCCGTACCCTGGTCGAGACCGCACGCACCGATGCCGCGCGCCTGCGCGGCCAGCTGGCCCAGGACCGCAACGCACTGGCGCTGCTGGCCGGTGGCCAGCTCGATCCGGCACTGCTGCCGGACAGCATCGAACCGCAGCTGCTGGCGCTGGCCCCGCCGCCGGCCGGCCTGCCCAGCGACGTGCTGCTGCAGCGCCCGGACATCATGGCCGCCGAACACCAGCTGCTGGCCGCCAATGCCAACATCGGTGCGGCACGCGCAGCGTTCTTCCCGAGCATCTCGCTGACCGGCAGCATCGGCAGCGGCTCCAGCGAACTGTCCAACCTGTTCGACAGCGGCACCCGTGTGTGGAGCTTCCTGCCGAAGATCACCCTGCCGATCTTCCAGGGCGGCAAGCTGCGCGCCAACCTGGCCATCGCCAACGCGGATCGTGATATCGCACTGGCGCAGTACGAGAAGTCGATCCAGGTGGGATTCCGCGAAACGGCCGATGCGCTGGCGTTGAATGTCAGCCTGGATGAGCAGGTGAGTTCACAGCAGCGCCTGGTGGAAGCGGCCGAACAGGCCAATCGCCTGTCGCAGGCACGCTACGACGCGGGGCTGGACAGCTTTGTCACCCTGCTTGACGCGCGGCGTACCGCCTACAACGCGCAGCAGACCCAGCTGCAGGCGCAGCTGGCGCAGCAGGCCAACCGCATCACCCTGTACAAGGTGCTGGGCGGCGGCTGGCACGAGCGCGGGTAAGCAATGCTTCTGGTAGGTGCCAACCTTGGTTGGCACGGATGCGTCAGCGCAGGCGGCTGGCCCTGTGCCAACCAAGGTTGGCACCTACCTGGAGATCGAGGGTAGTGCCGGCCGTTGGCCGGCATTGTCATTCGGAGGCCTGCTATACCGCTTCATCGTCGCGCCGCGCCGCATGGCAGGCGCGAACGCGCGCCAGCGCATCGCCGGCTTCGCGCGCCATCTGCTCGTACTCGGCGCGGATCTCTTCCAGGCGCGCTTCATCCAGTTCTTCCAGATCCAACAGTTCGTTGTTGGCTTCGGCCGTCGCCCGGATCAGCTCGTCCAGCTTGATCTGCATCGCGGCAGTATCCGCGTTCTGCGTGTGCTGGATCAGGAACACCATCAGGAAGGTGATGATGGTGGTGCCGGTGTTGATCACCAGCTGCCAGGTGTCGTTGAAACCGAACACCGGGCCACTGATGCCCCAGATCACCACGATCGCTACTGCAGCCAGGAAGGTCCACGGCGAGCCGGTGGCGGCCGCGGCCTTCTTGGCGATCGTATTGAACAGGTTGCGTGCTTTCATCGTCGTCGTCCCACTCATGTGACGAGGATGATCGGCAGTGGCCCGTGCAGGGGTTGTGCAGCGGCGGTCAGGCGCGCATGCGCTGCAGTCGTGGCGCCTGCAGGCTGCGCACCGGGCTGCTCTGGTAGACGTGCTGCCAGCAACGGTCGACGAACTCACGGGCCTGGGCTTCGCTCAGCCGCGGCATGATCTGCAGGGCGTATTGGGTCTGGAACATCTCGTCACGTTCGGCCTCGCTGGCGCGCGGCTGGGTGATCAGCGAATCACAGGCGAACTTGATCCACGGCACGTACGAGCCGAACGAGTTGTGCGGCAGTGCGCCTTCGGCATGTTGGCGGCGCCAGTGGTCAAGCTCGGCGTCAACGTTGATGACCGGAGGAATGGTGGGGACTTCAGCGTGCATGACAATCCAGTTCGGTTGAGTGGAAAGGGAGTGGGGGTTCATCCGAGTGTGGCGTATATGGCGGTGCATGCCGCGTCAGCGGGATGTGGAGCCTGCGTTGGCATGGCCGATCAACTGCGCATGTTCGACCGCACCGAGGTCTTCGGCCAGAGTGGCCATCGCATTGCACAGGCGTTCGTGGTCGAGCGGGTGGCGGCGGACCAGCTCCAGTTGCATGTGCTGATAGGCAGTCCAGAACGGCGCGCCGCGCCGGTGCAGCGCATATTGCTGCTGCAAGCGTTCGCGGATCGGATCGAGGATCGGGTCTGTCGTAGGGCGTACGGCGTGCGCGCACATGGCTGGCTCCGCCGGGGAAAGGGTGCCCCGGTGAACCCACCGTAGGCGTGTCAGCCGCGTGGGGTGTTACCGCAATGTGTGCGCGTGGCCTGGCTGACTGTGCGCGCGGTCACGCCGATGCCCGCAAAGGCCGCCGGCGCAAGGGCGCACCGGCGCTGAAGCGTTCATTAAATGTGTTACAGAGACGAGCGCGCGTGGCTCATTCGCCGATGTCCTCGTTCCAGATGTCGGGATGACGGCTGATGAAATCGCCCAGCAGGTCCACGCATTCCTGGTTGTCCAGGTCGATCACGTTGACGCCGTTTTCGCGCAGCCAGTCGATGCCGCCCTGGAAGGTGCGCGATTCGCCCACCACCACGGTGCCGATGTTGAACTGGCGCACCAGGCCCGAGCAGTACCAGCACGGGGCCAGGGTGGTGACCATGATGGTGTCCTGGTAACGGCGCTGGCGGCCGGCCTTGCGGAAGGCGTCGGTTTCCCCATGCACCGACGGGTCGCCTTCCTGCACGCGGCGGTTGTGGCCGCAGCCGAGCAGGCGGCCGTCGTTGTGGTACAGCGCCGCGCCGATCGGCACGCCGCCCTCGGCCAGGCCCTGGCGGGCTTCGGCGATGGCGGTCTGCAGCAGGGCCTGGTAGTCGGGCGTGGTGATCATGCGGGGCTCCGGTAAGTCGTGGCCCGCCATCATACGGGCAGGGGGTGCCGCTGGCCCCCGGCGGTGCGATAATCGGGGCCATGAGCGAATCCCCCTACAAAGCCGGTACCACCCATTTCGGGTTCCGCGACGTCGCCGCCAAGGACAAGCAGAAGCTGGTCGGCCAGGTGTTCACCTCGGTCGCGCGCAACTACGACCTGATGAACGACCTGATGAGCCTGGGCGTGCACCGGGCGTGGAAGCGCTACTACGTGGCCACCGCGCAGGTGAAGCCGGGCGACCGCGTGCTCGACCTGGCCGGCGGCACCGGCGACATCGCCGCCCTGCTGAAGGAGCGCGTCGGCGCCGAGGGTTCGGTGGTGCTGGGCGACATCAACGCCGGCATGCTGTCGGTCGGCCGTGACCGCCTGACCAACCGCGGCCTCGTGCTCGGCCTGGACTACGTGCAGTGCAACGCCGAAGCCCTGCCGTTCCCGGACAACAGCTTCGATCTGGTCACCATTGCCTTCGGCCTGCGCAACGTGACCGACAAGGACGCTGGCCTGCGCGAGATGTACCGCGTGCTGAAGGTGGGCGGCCAGGCCCGCGTGCTGGAATTCTCCGAAGTCACCGCGGACTGGTTCAAGCCGATCTACGACTTCCACTCGTTCAAGATCCTGCCCAAGCTGGGCAAGCTGTTCGCCAACGATTCGGACAGCTACCAGTACCTGGCCGAGAGCATCCGCAAGCACCCGCCGCAGGACGAACTGAAGGCGATGATGGGGCAGGCCGGCTTCGAGCGCTGCCACTACAAGAACCTGACCGGCGGCATCGTCTCGATCCACTCCGGCTACAAGCTGTAAGCCCTGCTCTGGTGGGTGCCAACTTGGTTGGTACTCGCCCGCTGCGGTCATCCGCTCTGGTAGGTGCCGACCTTGGTCGGCACGGGCCTGCCGCGTGCGTTGATGGATCCGTGCCAACCAAGGTGGGCACCTGCCTGTAGATGCCAGCCAAGGTTGGCACCTACCTGTAGATGCCAGCCAAGGTTGGCACCTACCTGTAGATGCCAACCTTGGTTGGCATGCGCCGGAGGCGCAGGAACGGCCCCGGCCTGCATTACCCCGCACCGCGCAACGCCTGCGCGGCCGGAGGGAGGTACCATTGGGGTTTGATCCCCGTAACGGTCCCGATTCATGCGTAATCCGCTGATGCTCCTTCCGCTGGCCGTGGCCCTGGCCGCCGGCTGCTCCCAGGAGGCGGCCGCGCCCGCCGCCGCCCCGACTGCCGCAAAGGCCCCCGCCGCCCCCGTGAACGCCGAGAACCGCAGCCACGACGAAAGCTCGTATGCCGAGCCGGACAAGGTCGTCATCAAGGACATCGCGCTGGATCTGAAGCTGGACTTCGACCAGAAGCAGATCGGCGGCACCGCCACCTACACCCTGGAATGGAAGCAGAAGGACGCCAGGCAGCTGGTGCTCGACACCCGCGAGCTGACCGTGTCCAAGGTCGAGGCCGTCGGTGCCGATGGCGCGCGCAGCCCGCTGCAGTTCGCGCTGGCCCCGGTCGACAAGGTGTTCGGCAGCAAGCTGACCATCGAGACCCCGGAACAGCCGGCCAAGGTGGAAGTGACCTACCACACCGCACCGACCGCCTCTGGCCTGCAGTGGCTGGCGCCGTCGATGACCGAAGGCAAGAAGCTGCCCTTCATGTTCAGCCAGTCGCAGGCCATCCACGCCCGTTCCTGGGTGCCGCTGCAGGACACCCCGAGCGTGCGCTTCACCTACAGCGCGCACGTGGTCTCGCGCCCGGACGTGATGGTGCTGATGAGCGCCGATAACGATCCGAAGGCCGCGCGTGACGGTGACTACACCTTCAAGATGCCGCAGCCGATTCCGTCCTACCTGCTGGCCATCGCCGCCGGTGACCTCGTGTTCGAGCCGATCTCCGGCCGCTCCGGCGTCTGGGCCGAGCCGACCATGGTCAACAAGGCCGCCAAGGAATTCGAAGACACCGAGAAGATGATCGGTGCCGCCGAGAAGCTGTACGGCGAATACCGCTGGGGCCGCTACGACATGCTGGTGCTGCCGCCGTCGTTCCCGTTCGGTGGCATGGAGAATCCGCGCCTGACCTTCGCCACCCCGACCGTGATCGTCGGTGACAAGTCGCTGGTCTCGCTGGTCGCCCATGAACTGGCGCACAGCTGGTCGGGCAACCTGGTGACCAACGCCAGCTGGAAGGACATCTGGCTCAATGAAGGCTTCACCACCTACGTCCAGGGCCGCATCACCGAAGCCCTGTACGGCAAGGAGATGGCCGAGATGGAGAAGCAGATCGACCAGACCGACCTGCTGGCCGAAGTGAAGGACATGAGCCCGGCCGACCAGGCGCTGGCGCTGCCGCCGCTGAACGAGCGTGACCCCGACGAAGCCCTCAGCCAGGTCGCCTACGTCAAGGGTTCGTGGTTCCTGGAATTCCTGGAGCAGCGCTTCGGCCGCGAGACCTTCGATCCGTTCCTGCGCGGCTGGTTCGATGACCATGCCTTCCAGAGCGCGAACACCGACCAGTTCGTCGCGTACATGAAGAAGAACCTGCTGCCGAAGAATCCCTCGGCAGTGACCGAGGCCGAACTGAAGGCGTGGCTGGACGAGCCGGGCATTCCGGCGTTCGCGGCCAAGGCGCAGTCGCGCAACTTCAGCAGCGTCGATACCGCGCGCATTGCCTTCGCCAGCGCCGGCACCGTGCCGAGCAGCCAGGTCATCGCCGACTGGAGCACGCAGGAATGGGTGCGCTTCATCGACGGCCTGGGTGCGACCCAGCCGCTGGACAAGCTGGCCACGCTGGACAAGGCGTTCCACTTCACCGGCACCCCGAATGGCGAGATCGCCATGCGCTGGTACCCGCTGGCGATCCGCAGCGGCTACGAGCAGGCCAATGAAGGTGCTGCCGCGTTCATCGAGCGCGTCGGCCGTCGCAAGCTGATCCTGCCGATCTACGCCGAACTGGTGAAGACCCCGAAGGGGCTGGAGCTGGCCAAGCAGGCCTTTGAAAAGGCCAAGCCGGGCTACCACCCGATCACCACGGCCTCGGTCCAGGACATGCTGGCCAAGGCTGAAGCCAAGTAACCGGTGGTGCCGGCCGCTGGCCGGCAACCGGTCACTGCTTCACCAGCTACGGCGGGGAAACCCGCCGTTGCTGTATCCGCTTTTCGCTGCCGATAGAATCGGGATGCACTCGCATAGGACCTCCGCCATGAAACGACTGATCCTGCTCACCGCCTGCACCCTGGCCCTGGCCGCCTGCAGCAACCCCGAGGAAGAGCGCAAGGCGCAGGAAGCCGCCGCGGCCGCCGTGCAGGCGCAGAAGGAAGCCAAGGCCGAGGACGTAGCCAAGCAGTACGACATGGCCGTGGCCGCGCAGGACTGGGAACGCGCGCGCCTGCATGGCGCCTCGCTGTTGGACCAGTACAAGGACACCGCCGCCGCCGAGCGCATCGCCGCGGGCTTCGACGAGGTCAAGGCCAAGGGCGATGCCGCGCGCGACCTGCGCCGCATGCAGGCGCTGTGGCAGTACAACCAGATCCCGGTGGGCAACAAGGGCAACCAGGTTTCGGCGCAGATCTACAGCAAGGAACGGGTGGACGTGGATGGCAGCGGCGCCAAGCCGGTGCAGCTGGTGTTCCGCGATCACCCGGAGTGGAAGCGGCACGCTTACCTGGTGCTGCAGGCCGGCGATTTCCGCTGCCCGCAGTGCACGGTGAAGGTGACCGTGGACGATGGCAAGCCGGTGTCGATGGCGGCCTGGCGCCCGAAGACCGATGAAGCCATCGCCCTGTTCATCACCGACCAGAAGGCGTTGTGGAAGCTGGCGCGCAAGGGCAAGTCGATCAGCATCGAGTTCCCGGTCAAGGCTGGCGGCACGCGTACGGCCGTGTTCGAGACCGGCGGTGTCGACGCCAGTCGCATGCCGCAGTGGTGGCAGTGATGATCGCGACGGGCAGCGCAGTGCACGCGTTGTCCGCGATCCGGCACTGGATCTTCGACATGGATGGCACGCTGACCGTCGCCGTGCATGATTTCGCCGCGATCCGCCGTGCGCTGCAGATCGCGGCCGAGGAGGACATCCTGGACCATATCGCAGCGTTGCCGGATGCGCCGGCGCAGGCCAAGCGTGAGTGGCTGCTGGATCACGAACGTGTGCTGGCCGAGGAGGCGCTGCCGGCGCCGGGTGCGGTGACGCTGCTGCGTGCGCTGGCAGCCGACGGTTGCCGGCTGGGCATCCTGACCCGCAACGATCATGCGCTGGCGAAGCTGACGCTGGACGCGATCGGGGTCGGGGAACTGTTCGATGATGCCGACATCGTCGGCCGTGATGAAGCGGTGCCCAAGCCCTCGCCGGATGGCCTGCAGCAGCACCTGCGGCGCTGGGGCATTGCAGCGAGGGAGGCGGTGATGGTCGGCGACCACGCCTACGACCTGGAGTGCGGCCGCGCCGCGGGCGCCCATACCGTACTGGTCAACCTGCCGGAAAACCCGTGGCCCGGCCGTGCCGACTGGCATTTCGCCGATTGCCGCGCGCTGTTGGCGGCCTGGCAGGCCGCATGACCGTGTAGAGCCGAGCCCACGCTCGGCTGCTCTGCGGTCAGATCGCGCAGGCGCGCGCAAGCCGAGCATGGGCTCGGCTCCACAGAGAGCAGGCAACGTGTCGGTCGGAAGTTCCGGTAGTGCCGGCCGCCGGCCGGCAGTGTCGACCCAGGTCGACACCCACCGAGCGATGCGCCGGCAGTTCGGTTTACGCGCCCAGCGCGTAACCGAACTGCTGCTTGAACTGCTCGTTGAACTCATCGAAGGTGAAGCGCTGGTTCTGCGTGCCCGGGTGCTCGACCTTCAGTGCGCCCATCAGGTTGCCCATGCGGCCGATGGTCAGCCAGTCGTAGCCCTTCTGGATGCCGTAGATCAGGCCGGCGCGGAAGGCGTCGCCACAGCCGGTCGGGTCGACCACGCGGCGCTCGTGCGCCGGCGGGATGTCGTAGCTCTTTTCCGGGGTGTGGATGACCGCGCCCTTCGGGCCGCGGGTGGTGATGTAGGCCTTGACCCGGCTGACGATCTCCTTTTCGTCCCAGCCGGTGCGTTCCTGCAGCAGGTTCGACTCGTAGTCGTTGACCACCACGTAGTCGGCCTGGTCGATGAAGGCGCGCAGCTCGGGGCCGTTGAACAGCGGCATGGCCTGGCCCGGGTCGAAGATGAACGGGATGCCGTCCTCGTGGAATTCCTGCGCGTTCTGGATCATGCCTTCGCGGCCATCCGGGCCGACCAGGCCCAGGGTCACGCCCGGCACGCCGCGCACATGGTTCTCGTAGGAACGCATCATCGCGCCCGGGTGGAAGGCGGTGATCTGGTTGTTGTCGTGGTCGGTGGTGATGAACGCCTGCGGGGTGAACAGCTCATCGATCACGCGCACGCGCGACAGGTCGATGCCCAGGCCTTCGAAGTACTCGCGGTACGGGCCGAAGTCCGAACCCACGGTGCCCATCGGGATCGGCTGGCCGCCCAGCAGGTGCAGGTTGTAGGCGATGTTGCCGGCGCAGCCGCCGAACTCGCGGCGCATGCGCGGCACCAGGAAGGACACGTTCAGGATGTGCACCTTGTCCGGCAGGATGTGATTCTTGAACTGGTCCGGAAACACCATGATGGTGTCGAAGGCAAGAGAACCACAGATCAGAGCGGACATCGATGTAAGCCTATGCGGTGAATTTTGGGGTGGGCCAGCCCGGTTCAGCGGGCAAGCAAACGGCGCCCTTGGGCGCCCGACGGCGCAAAGGTTACCCGCTGGTGCCGCTCAGGGCCAGAACCGGGTGATGCCCAATCAGGCCGAAAGCCTGTGAAGACGCGGGTTCAGCTAGTTTTTTCCTTGCTCGGCGGCAGGCGGGTTGCTAGGCTTGTCGGCCTCGATTTCTGCCCATTTTTTCGCCATCCCGCGGCGGGCACGACACCCCTCAGGACTCCTTCCTCAGATGTTCAAGAAACTCCGTGGCATGTTCTCCAACGACCTGTCCATCGACCTGGGCACGGCCAACACCCTCATCTACGTGCGCGGGCAGGGGATCGTGCTGAACGAGCCGTCGGTCGTGGCCGTGCGCCAGGACCGTGCCATCGGTGGCACCCGCTCGGTGGCAGCCGTGGGCGCCGAAGCCAAGCAGATGCTGGGCCGTACCCCGGGTCACATCACCACCATCCGCCCGATGAAGGACGGCGTCATCGCCGACTTCACCTACACCGAGGCGATGCTCAAGCACTTCATCAAGAAGGTGCACAAATCGCGCGTGCTGCGCCCGAGCCCGCGCGTGCTGGTCTGCGTGCCGGCCGGCTCGACCCAGGTCGAGCGCCGCGCGATCAAGGAATCGGCCGAGGAAGCCGGTGCCCGTGACGTGTTCCTGATCGAAGAACCGATGGCGGCCGCGATCGGCGCCGGCATGCCGGTCACCGAGGCCCGTGGCTCGATGGTCATCGACATCGGCGGCGGCACCACCGAAGTGGCGGTGATCTCGCTCAACGGCATCGTCTATTCGGCCTCGGTCCGCATCGGCGGCGACCGCTTCGACGAGTCGATCACCAACTACGTGCGCCGCAACCACGGCATGCTGATCGGTGAAGCCACCGCCGAGCGCATCAAGGTCGAGCTGGGCTGCGCCTACCCGCAGGCGGAAGTGATCGAGATGGAAATCTCCGGCCGCAACCTCGCCGAGGGCGTGCCGAAGATGATCAAGATCAGCTCCAACGAGGTGCTCGAGGCCCTGCACGAACCGCTGTCGGGCATCGTCAGCGCGGTCAAGCTGGCGCTGGAGCAGACCCCGCCGGAACTGTGCGCCGACGTCGCCGAGCGCGGCATCGTGCTGACCGGTGGTGGCGCCCTGCTGCGCGACCTGGACCGCCTGATCTCCGAGGAAACCGGCCTGCACGTGCAGGTGGCCGACGATCCGCTGACCTGCGTGGCCCGCGGTGGCGGCCGTGCGCTGGAGCTGGTTGACATGCACGGCAACGAGTTCTTTGCGCCGGAATAAGCCGTCCCGGCCGTTCCTGCCTGCCGCGCCCTTCCGGGGTGCGGCCCGCCGTGATGGCGGGCCGGCACCGGCGGGGCGCCCGCGTGTTTCCCTTTCGCCTTCTGCCAGTTGAATCGTTGCCGTGCCGCCCTACGCCGGTCCTCCCGTTGCCTCCCGATCCGGTGATGCCGCCAGCCCCCTGCGGTTGCTGGCCTATCTCGCGTTGGCCATCACCCTGATCGTGCTCGATGACCAGGCCGGCTGGCTGGCGCGCCTGCGCGAGCAGGCCAACAGCCTGGTGCAGCCGGTGTGGGCGCTGGCCGGCCTTCCCGGCAAGCTCGGCAACCAGGTCAAGGATTCCGCCGCCAGCCATACCCAGCTGGTGACCGAGAATCGCGAACTGCGCAACCAGCTGCTGCTGGCCAACGCGCGCCTGACCCGCCTGCAGACCGCCGCGCTGGACAATGCCCAGCTGCGCGAACTGCTGAACGTGGCCGAGCGCAGCGGCCTGGACGTGCAGCTGGCGCCGATCCTGGACATCGACCTGGACCCGGTGAAGCAGCGCCTGGTGCTCGACGCCGGCACCCGCGAAGGCGTGCACGTCGGCCAGGCGGTGATCGATGCCGGCGGCTTGATGGGGCAGGTGATCAGTGTCACCGGCGGCACTTCCACCGTGCTGCTGCTGACCGACCCCGACCACGCGGTGCCCGTTACCGTGGCCCGCAACGGCGTGCGCCTGATCGTCTACGGCCGCGGCGATACGCTGGAGCTGCGCGACATTCCGCTCAGCGCCGGCGTGGAAGTGGGCGATGAGATCGTTACCTCCGGCCTCGGCGGGCGTTTCCCGGCCGGCTTCCCGGTCGGCACCATCACCGGCCTGCGCCCGGACGACACCCACGCCTTCCTGGTCGGCGAACTGAAGCCGGCGGCCCAGCTCGACCGCGGCCGCGACGTGCTGCTGCTGCGCCCGGGCGCGGCGATCCGCATTCCGCCGGAACTGCGCCTGCAGCTGGAAGAAACCGCCCCGGGGGGGCCGGCCACCGGCGCCAGCGTGCCTGCGGGAGCCGCGCCAGCGGCAACGACGCCGGCTCCGGCCAGCTCCCCGGTAGTGCCGGCCGCTGGCCGGCAACAGCCCTCGTCGCAAACGAGGACTGTTGCCCCCGCATCCTCCCTTACCCCCGCGCCGTTGGCGCGCCCCCCTCAACAAGAGGGGGGCTCCACCCCAGCCGGGTCCACGGTAGTGCCGGCCGCTGGCCGGCAACCGACCACGCCGGAGGCCCAGCGATGAGCCGCCTGCGCGACAACCCGTGGGTGCTGCCGGCCAGCCTGGTGGTGGCGCTGCTGCTGGGCCTGCTGCCGTTGCCGGCGCTGCTGCAGCCGCTGCGCCCGTACTGGCTGGCGCTGGTGCTGGCGTACTGGGTCATCGAAGCCCCCGAACGCGTCGGCCTGGGCATCGCCTTCGCCAGCGGCGTGGTTGCCGACCTGCTGTACGGCGGCGTGCTGGGCGAACAGGCGCTGCGGCTGGTGATGCTGGCCTTCATCCTGCAGCGCTTCCGCGCCCGCATCCGCTTCTTCCCGATGTCCCAGCAGATGCTGGCCATCGGCGGCCTGCTGTTCAACGACCGCATCGTCAGCGCGCTGGTCCACATCGTGGTGGATGAGCCGACCCTGCCGTGGTCGTACTGGTGGGCACCGCTGCTGGGCATGGGCCTGTGGCCGCTGGTGTTCGTGCTGCTGGACGCGGTGCGCTTCGGCAAGCGCGGGCGCTGAGCCATGATCCCGCGCCGCCAGGTCAAGAACCCGCACGCCGAAGCCGAACAGTTCCGCCGCCGCGCGGCGCTGGGCTTCCTGGGCGTGCTGGTCTGCCTGCTGGGCCTGGGCGGCTGGTACTTCAAGCTGCAGGTGCTGGACCACGACGTCTATGCCACGCGCTCGGAAGCCAACCGCATCAAGCCGCGGCCGGTGGTGCCCGGGCGCGGCATGATCTACGACCGCAATGGCCGCCTGCTGGCCGAGAACGTGCCGGCCTTCCGCCTGGACGTGACCCCGGACAAGGTCAAGGACATGGACGCCACCCTGGAAGGGCTGGCGAAGATCATCAACATCAGCCCGGAAGAGCTGGAAGCGTTCAACAAGTCGCGCAAGGCGCGCCGCAAGTTCCTGCCGGTCACGCTGAAGCTGCGCATGAGCGACGAGGAGATGGCGCGCTTCGCGGTCGACCGCTGGCGCTTCCCCGGCGTCGAGCTGGAGCCCTACCTGACCCGCCGCTACCCCTACGGCGATCTGTTCGCGCACATCATCGGCTACGTTGGCCGCGTTGATGACAAGGATCTGGAGATCCTCGGCGAAGGCAATGCCGCGCTGACCCACATCGGCAAGTCCGGCCTGGAGCGCTACTACGAGCAGCAGCTGCGCGGCAAGGTCGGCTACGAGCAGGTCGAGACCAACGTGCAGGGGCGCGCGATCCGCACCATCGGCCGCGTCGCCGCGCAGTCCGGCGCCGACCTGCGGCTGTCGATCGACGCCGACCTGCAGCGCGCCATGGTGGCCGCCTTCGGCGACCAGGAAGGCTCGGCGGTGGCGATGGACCCGCGCACCGGCGAAGTGCTGGCGATGGTCAGCCTGCCGTCCTACGACCCCAACCTGTTCGTCAACGGCATCTCGCATGCCGACTTCAAGGCGCTGAACGAAAACCCGTCGCGGCCGCAGTTCAACCGCCTGGTGCTCGGTGGCGTCGCCCCCGGTTCCACGCTGAAGCCGCTGATCGGCCTGGCCGGCCTGGATTCGGGCGTTCGACGCCCGGAAGACAAGGTGCTGTCCACCGGCATGTTCTATCTGCCGGGCACTTCCCGCGGCTGGGGTGACGCCCACCGTGGCGGCCATGGCTGGACCGACCTGCGCAAGTCCATCGCCGAATCGGTCAACACCTACTACTACAAGCTGGCGCTGGACCTGGGCATCGAGCGCTTCGACCATTACATGGAGTACTACGGCTTCGGCCAGCCGACCGGCATCGACCTTACCGGCGAGATCGGCGGCATCCTGCCGTCGCCGGCCTACAAGCGGAAGAGCCGCAAGGAAGCCTGGTACCCCGGTGATACGGTCAACATCAGCATCGGCCAGGGTGACTGGAAGGTCACCCCGCTGCAGCTGGCGCGCGGCGTCAGCGGTCTGGCCGATGGCCAGCTGCGCACCCCGCACCTGGTGATCCAGCAGCGCGAGGGTTTCGACAGCGACTGGTCGGCGATGCCGGCTGGCGAGAGCAAGCCGGTCAGCCCCAACCCCGCCAACGTGCAGGCCGTGCGCGAGGGCATGATGGCGACCATGCGGCCCGGCGGCAGCGGCTGGCGCGTGGCAGTGGGTGCGCCGTACGTGATGGCCGGCAAGACCGGTACCGCGCAGGTCATCAGCCGAAAGGGCACGGCGGCAGTGAATCCGAAGAGCCTGCCGATGCACCTGCGCCACCGCGCGCTGTTCGTCGGCTTCGCACCGGTGGAAAACCCGGTGATCGCGATCGCGGTGGCCGTGGAAGGCGGCGGCTATGGTGGTTCGGCGGCCGCGCCGATCGCACGCAAGGTGTTCGACGCCTACCTGCTGGGCAAGATGCCCGAAGGCATGCAGCCACTGGACAGCGAGCGCGGCACCACCGCCATCGGCGCCACCGCGTTCGACAACGAAGATGCCGGCGCGCGCCAGGCTGGCGACCTCGCCGCGGCGCAGCTGGGTGAACATCCGGTGCTGGTCGGCGTGCCGGCGCCGGAACCTGTACCCGCACCGCAGCCGGCGACGCCGGCCGCCGCCGCGTTGCCCGCCACGCCACGCCCGACCGTCGCGGAGCCCGTACGATGAGAGTGTTCCTGCGCTGGGCCGGCGACATGCTGCGCCGCTTCTTCAGCACGCTGGACTGGGTGCTGTGCCTGGCCCTGGGGACGCTGATGGTGATCGGCCTGGCTACCCTGAAGAGCGCCGGTGGCGACAGCCTGGTGATGGCCCAGGGCGCGCGCTTCGCCGTGGGCATGGCCGCGCTGTGGGGCATCTCGCGGGTGCCGATCCTGCGCATCCGCTCGGCTACGCCGATGATCTACGCGATCTCGATGATCCCGTTGCTGGCGGTGTTCGTGCTGGGCACCGGCAAGTACGGCCGGCAGTGGCTGGACCTGAAGTTCTTCTACCTGCAGCCGGCCGAGCTGCTGAAGGTCAGCCTGCCGATGATGGTGGCCTGGTACCTGCACAAGATGCCGCTGCCGCCGCGCTTCAACACCGTGCTCGTGGCCCTGGTCATCATCGGCGTGCCCACTGGCCTGGTGATGCTGCAGCCGGACTTCGGTACTGGTGTGCTGATCGCTGCCAGTGGCGTGTTCGTGCTGTTGTTGGCCGGCCTGCCGTGGTGGTGGGTCGGCCTGGGTGTGGGGGGCGTGGCTGCGGTCGCGCCGGTGGCCTGGTTCTGGTTGCTGCGGCCGTACCAGAAGGACCGCATCATGATGTTCCTGGACCCGGAGATGGATGCGCTGGGGGCCGGGTGGAACATCATCCAGTCGAAGATCGCGATTGGTTCCGGCGGCTTCGATGGCAAGGGCTGGGGCGAGGGCTCGCAGTCGCACCTGAACTTCATTCCCGAACAGACCACCGACTTCGCGTTCTCGGTGCTGAGCGAGGAGTTCGGCTGGATCGGCGTGGCCACCGTGCTGGCGCTGTACCTGGTGGTGATCGGGCGCTGCCTGTGGATCGCCAGCCAGTCGCGCGATTCGTATTCGCGCCTGCTGGCCGGCGCCACCGGCCTGGCGTTCTTCGTCTATGTGCTGGTGAACGGCGGGATGATTTCCGGCCTGCTGCCGGTGGTGGGCGTGCCGATGCCGCTGATCAGCTACGGCGGTACCTCGGCGGTGTCACTGCTGGCCGGCTTCGGATTGGTGATGGCGGTGCGCAGTCACAACCCGGTGCACGGCGGCTACGGCTGAGTACGGCGTCGGGGTCAGATCCCTTTTTCCACAGGGAAAAGGGATCTGACCCCACAGCCCGGCTACGGAGATCAGAAGCACCCTGACAGCTTCACGCAAGCGCCCGTTGCTAGCGTGCTGCGCGTGGAATGGAAACGACTGTTTGGCGGCTGCCGCGAGGCAGTGCGCACGATCGATCTGCCGTTGCTGGTCGCATTGCTGATCCTGATGGGCGCGGGCCTGGCGGTGCTGCACAGTGTGTCCGGGCCGGTAGCCGGGCAGGCGGCGCGCTTTGCGGGTGGACTGCTGGCGATGTGGCTGCTGTCACGTGTTTCGCTGCTGCGCCTGCGCGCGTGGACACCAGCGTTGTACGCGCTGTCGATGCTGCCGCTGATGGCGGTGTATGTGATCGGCACCGGCAAATATGGGCAGCGCTGGCTCAACCTCGGCGTGTTCTACCTGCAACCGTCGGAGCTGCTCAAGCTCAGCCTGCCGTTGATGATGGCCTGGTACCTGCACCGGCAACCGCTGCCGCCGTCGCCGCGCACGGTACTGACCGCGGCGGTGCTGATCGGCGCGCCGGCGGTGTTGATCCTGATGCAGCCCAACCTCGGCACCGCCACGCTGGTCACCGCCAGCGGCGTGTTCGCGTTGTTGCTGGCGGGCCTGCACTGGGGCTGGGTGGCGACCGGCGCGGCGGGGCTGGCAGTGGCCGCGCCGCTGGCGTGGTTCGGTCTGCTGCGTCAGTACCAGAAGGATCGTGTGTTGACCTTCCTCGACCCGGCGGCCGACCCCCTGGGCACCGGCTGGAACATCCTGCAGTCACGCATCGCGATCGGCTCCGGGGGATGGCAGGGACGCGGCTGGGGGCAGGGCACCCAGGCCACGCTGGATTTCCTCCCCGAATACACCACCGACTTCGCGTTTTCGGTGCTGGCCGAAGAGTTCGGCTGGATCGGCGTGGCGACGCTGTTCGCGCTGTACCTGTTCGTGGTCGGGCGTTGCCTGTGGATTGCCGTGCACGCGCGCGACACGCATGCACGGTTGCTGGCCGGCAGCCTGGGGCTGGCGTTCTTCGTCTACGTGCTGGTGAACGGCGGAATGATTTCCGGCCTGCTGCCGGTGGTGGGCATTCCGATGCCGCTGATCAGCTACGGCGGGACATCGGCGGTTTCGCTGTTGGCCGGCATCGGGTTGGTGATGGCGGTACGCGGGCACCGGCCCGTGCACGGGGGATAGGGTTTCCAGCCAACGGCGCAGCCCCTCGTGGGTGGTGTCTGGGTGGCTGCGGAAAGCAGAAGCCGCGGGTGGGCCGGTCGGGTTGGGTACGCGGGGGACGCCGTGAATCCGTCCCTGGAGGCTTGGCAGCCGCATCCATGCGGCTGACACCCCCGCGTACCCAACCCGACCGGCTTCTGACAGATTTCGGAGGTCTGCCACCCACGGAGAAGAAAAAGAAGATCAAAAGCCGATCGCGACGCTGCGCTTGCTCGTGAGCCGAGCATGGCTCGGCTCTACACACGGCAATGAAGCGACCCGCCAGGCCGCCTTTGCTTTTGATCTTCTCTTTACTTCGCCGTGGGTAGACGCGCACGGAACCTGTCCGTGGCCGGGTAGAGGGGCTGCGCAGGGGCGTGAGCCGCATGGATGCGGCGACCGAGCTTACATGGACGTACTTGCAGCGGCCCCTGCGCAGCCCGTCTACCCGGCCCCACCCATGAACTGCTTTTCGCGGCCACCCACGAGGGGCTGCGCCGTTGGCTGGAAACTTCCTGACTGCGCAACGCCCGTTGTGTAAGCGTTCTCACACCGATGCACGACAGCACGCCCGCTGACGAAAGTCCGCAAAAAACGTTAGCTGGTTCACACTTTTACACCGCGTTGATCTTGATCAATGGACTTGTCGTAATCGGCCTGCACAATGGCGGCCCGTTCGGCACGGCGCGCCGTCAATCGTTGCAGCGCGAGGGGGCGTCGGGCGGGAAGCAGTACTGATCCAACGGGTACAGGGAGCGCGGGGTACTGCCACTGGGGAGCGGCAGCCGCGCAGGTACCGACCGGATCCGGTCGCCGGTTGCGTCTGCGGGGATGGGGACGCAACCGGCAACCTCTATCTGAATGGGGAAGGGCGATCACGATGCCTTCACATTTCCCGCTGGTCGCAGGCAAATCGTTGTGATTCATGGTGTTAGGGGTTTTAATTCATCCATGACCTGCTAACCTGCGACGATGATTCGACGCACTCTGGCCTGCATGCTCACCCTCGGCCTGGTCGCCTGCGCGACCCAGCCGAAGTCCCCACCGTCTTCGCCCCAGGCCAGCAGTACGCCGCGCCAGCCCGCCGCCAAGGCCCATGGCCCGGCCGAGGCCGCGCCTGAAGCCACCGCCGCCACCGCGGCGCCTGTCGATCTCACCCCGGTGCCGTTCGAGGTCGCACGGGCCCGCTTCATTGCCGATACCGCCAAGCGCTATGGCCTGAAGCCGGAGCAGATCAGCAGCGTGCTCGACCAGGCGCAGGTGCGCCAGCCGATCATCGCCGCGATGTCGCGCCCGGCCGAACGGGTCAAGCCGTGGAATGAGTACCGGCCGATGTTCATCAGCAAGGCGCGCATCGATGGCGGCCGCGCGTTCCTGGCCGAACACCGCGCCGAACTGGATCGCGTGCAGCAGCGCACCGGCGTGCCGGCCGAAGTGATCGTCGCGATCATCGGTGTGGAAACCAGCTACGGCAGGAATGCTGGCAGCCATCGCGTGCTCGATGCGCTGTACACGCTGGCGTTCTATTACCCGCGCAGCGGCGACCCGGCCAAGCTGGAACGCGAAGTGCGCCGCGAGCTGTTCTTCCGCGATGAGCTGGCCAAGCTGTTCGAGTTGGGCCACGAAGAGAAACTGGATATCACCACGCTCAAGGGCAGTTATGCCGGTGCGATGGGCATGGGCCAGTTCATGCCGTCCAGCTATCTCGACTACGCCGTGGACGGAAACGGTGATGGCCGCCGCGACCTGTTCACCAGCTACGACGACGTGTTCTCGTCCATCGCCAACTACTTCGTGAAGAAGGGCGGCTGGGTGCGTGGCGGGCAGGTGGCCGTGCCGGCCACGCTGGCGCCGGGCCGCGAGGAGTTCAATCCGACCGAATGGATGCCGACCTGGACGATGGCCGACCTGGCGCAGCGCGGCTACCAGCCGGGCGCGCCGGTGCAGCCGGGCGCCACCGCCACGCCGATCACGCTTGAAGGCAGCACCGGCAAGCAGTACTGGCTGGGCTTCCAGAACTACTACGCGATCACCCGCTACAACCTCTCGAAGATGTACGCGATGGCCGTGTTCCAGTTGTCCCAGGCCATCGCCGGACAGGAGCTGCCCCCGGCATGAACATCAGATGGCTGGTCCCAGGCTTGATCGTCCTCGCGCTGGCTGCCTGCAGCAGCGCGCCGAAGAAGCCGGCCACGGCCGGCCATGGTGGCAAGTCCGGCGGCACGCTGGTGCAGGGGCGTGGCTCGCGCCCGGCACACTGCCCGGAAGGGTCACCGTACGCGGCGGCCAAGGAAGACCTGAGCACCCGCGGCAACTACACTGCCGGTGGCCTGTACAAGCCGGGCGTGCGTGACAGCACGCCGGATTACATTCCCAACGTGGCCTGCATTCCCGAGCCGGAAGTGACCGCCGAGGAGCGCTCGGCGATCGGCAACAAGTCGCCGTACGTGGTGCTGGGGAAGTCGTACAAGGTGCTCGACGATACCCACGACTATGTCGAGCGCGGTACCGCGTCGTACTACGGCGCCAAGTTCCATGGCCGCCTGACCTCCAACCGCGAGGTCTACGACATGTACCAGTTCACCGCCGCGCACAAGACGCTGCCGCTGCCCAGCTTCGCCCGCGTGACCAACCTCGACAATGGCGAGTCGGTGATCGTGCGCGTCAACGACCGCGGCCCGTTCCACGATGGTCGCGTGGTCGATCTCAGTTATGCCGCCGCCGTGCGCCTGGGCATCACCCAGCGCGGTACCGGCAACGTGGAAGTGCGCGCGCTGCAGCCGGGCGAGAGCAACCTGCTGGCGCAGAAGCCGTCCCGCCGCGAGCGTCGTGCCGCCGAAGCGGCAGCTGCGGTGGCCAGTGCACGCCCGGCAGCGACCGCGCGCGCCACTGCCGACAGCGATATCGATCGCCTGGTCAAGCGCCTGCCGGCCGATGGCATGCCGGCACGCGGCCAGCCGGCCACCACCCAGGGCGTGGCCAGCACCGTGCCGGACGTGGCGGTCAGCAGCCTGCCGCCGAGTGCACCGCTGCGCAGCACCGCACCGGCGCCGGTTGCAGTCGCCAGCGCCGCGCCGCGCGCCGTCGCGCCGGCACCCGTGCGCACCGTCGCCGCCACGCCGGCGGCACCCAGCCTGTCGCAGCAGGTGGTGGGCGCGGTGATGGTGCAGGTCGCCAGCTTCTCCAGTCGCGACAACGCCAACCGTGCGATGGGCCAGCTCAACGCTGCCGGCATCGTCGGCGCGACCATCAGCGACATCGCCGCCGGTGGCCGCACCCTGTTCCGTCTGCGCGTTCCTGCCACCGACCATGCCAGTGCCGCGGAACTTGCCGGCCGCATCGCCGGTCTGGGCCTGGGTTCGCCGCAGATCGTCAAGGATTGATCCGCCCGGGCCGGTGCTGCCGGCCCAGGCTCCCCCGGCCTTACAATGGCCGTTACGTTCCACCCTCCATTCCCGGCCGTCCCCTGGAGCCTGCTGTCCAATGAATTTCCGTTCCGCCGCCACCGCCCTGGCCGCCACCCTGGTGGTGGGCCTGGCTTCCGCCCAGACGCCGCTGCCGACCCCGGCCACGCCGGCGCCTGCCGCCGCCGCTGCCGCCCCGGCCACCGTCGCGACCCCGCCGGCCCCGGCCCCGAGCGTGTCCAAGGCCTGGGTCCTGATGGACTACGCCACCGGCCAGGTGCTGGCCGGCGAGAACATCCACGAGCAGCTGGCCCCGGCCAGCATCACCAAGGTGATGACGTCGTACGTGGTTGCCGCCGAGGTCAAGAACGGCAAGGTCCGTGCAGATGACCAGGTGATGATGAGCGAGCGCGCCTGGCGCGAAGGTGGCGCCGGTACTGACGGCAGCTACAGCGGCTTCCCGGTCAACCAGACCGCACGCCTGGAAGACATGGAAAAGGGCATGGCGATCCAGTCCGGCAATGACGCCGCGATCGCCTTGGCCGAGCATGTGGCCGGCAGCGAAGAGGCCTTTGCGTCGCTGATGAACAGCTACGCCGCCAAGATCGGCATGAAGGACTCGCACTTCGTCAACGCCCACGGCCTGACCGCACAGGGCCACCACAGCACCGCCTACGACCTGGCGCTGCTGGGCCGCGCGATGGTGCGTGATTACCCGGAAACCTACGCGTACAACAAGATCAAGGAATTCCAGGTCGGCAACATCAAGCAGCCGAACCGCAACCTGCTGCTGTGGCGCGATGGCAGCGTGGATGGCATCAAGACCGGCCACACCTCCGAAGCCGGCTACTGCCTGATGAGCTCGGCCCAGCGTGGCGACCAGCGCCTGATCGCCGTGGTGCTGGGCGGCCAGTCGGAAAAGCAGCGTGCCGATGACAGCCTGGCCCTGCTGAACTGGGGTTTCCGCTTCTTCGAGACCCACCGCCTGTACGAGCCGGGCAAGGCCGTGGCCGAGCACAAGGTCTGGAAGGGCACCACCGACAAGGTACAGCTGGGCGTGGCCCAGCCGATGCTGGTGAGCGTGCCGCGCGGCCGCTACAACGACCTGAAGCCGAGCATCGACGTGCCCAAGACCCTGGAAGCACCGTTCACTGCCGGCCAGCAGATCGGCACCGTGAAGGTCACGCTGGATGGCAAGGTCATCGCCGAGGCACCGCTGGTGGCCGTGGCCGCCGTCGAGCAGGCCGGCTTCTTCAAGCGCCTGTGGGACAGCTTCTGGATGTGGTGGGAATCGGAATGATCCACGCCTTTGCGTGGTGAACGAAAAGGCCGGCAAATGCCGGCCTTTTCTGTTTCGGAAGGCCGCTTCCCCCCGCACGCGGGGGGTAGAGCCGGGCGCTGGCCGGCTCCCCAGCAACTCATCCGGAACTGCCGGCAGCCGGCCAGCGGCCGGCACCACCTGCAGCGCCTGACTTGCAGCGAGCGATGCGGTAACCGGTGTGCCGACCAACGGTCGGCACCTACCCGCTTCACCCTCAGCCCCTCGCCTACAGCGAGCGGCTGATGGTGAAACTGCCGAACACCGGCGATTGGCGCTGGCCGTTGAATTCTCGCGTGCTGTGGTAACGCGCAGCGGCGAACTTCCAGCGTCCGTACATCACGGCCACGCCATAGCCGCCGTAGGCCACCACATGGCGCTTGTCCACGCTGTGACTGTTGCGGAACGTGTTGCCATCCAGCGTGATGTCGCGGATCACCCAGGCCGCGTCCGAGGTCGCGAACAGGTGCCAGGACCAGCCATTGGGACGGCCGCTGCGGGTCGGTGCCGTGTTCTCACCGGCCGGGCGCAACGGCGTGCTGCCGAAGTCGTCCGGCAGCTTCCAGCCGAAGCGCACTTCACCGCCGAGGTTGGCCTTGGTTTCCAGGTTGCCGATCGAGCCGCCGTAGTGGCTGATCGCGTCCCAACCCCAGCCGTCGGCATTGATGCTGGCATCACCCGGCCAGCGGCGCATGCGCTCATGGGTCAGCATGAACAGCGGCTCGTTGTGCAGCTGGTTGTCCCAGCCCTTGAATTTCTCGTCGCCCAGCACTTCGTGCACGGCATTCTGCACCTGCTTGCCCTGTGCCCACGGGCCAACTACGCCCAACGTCAGCTGGGTGGTCTGCAGGCGGTCGCCGCTGCGCGCATTGAAACCGAAGTTTGCGATCAGTACGCCCGCGTAAGGGCGGTCGTCCTCGATCAGGTCCCTGCGGCTGAAATCGGTCGGGGTGAAGATGCCCTGGCCGATGCTGAAGATCATGTTCTGCTGTTCGAACCTGCCCGGATGCAGGCCTTCCAGGTACTGGTTCACCCAGCGCGCCATGCGTGGAAGGCACGGGTCGTCGGTGTAATCGACCAGATTGGGCGAGACCAGGGTCAACAGCGCACCGTTGGTATAGCCCTGGTCCTGGTGGCGGCCGCCGAACAGGTCGTTGTCGACGCGGAAATTGACCTGCGGCGGGTGATCGCGCATCGCGTCCGGGCCACATTGTTCGGCCGCCTGGGCGGCAAAGGGGAGGGCAGAGGCCAGCAGGCCGGCCAGCCCGAGGGCTGCGACACTACGCATGGATGGAATGCTCATGGGGAAGGGGGCGGTTTTCTGTCGTTTTCTGCAACGCTACGGTACTCGTGCCCGCGCGCCGGAACGAGCACGCTGGGATCACTTGTCTGTTCCGAAAACAACATTGTCCGGCGGACACAATTCGTTACCCGCGCACGCGCCGCAGGCCTGGCGTGAAGGCGACTGCAGGCCGCGCGCACGATGCCCCGGTCAGTGAGGGGCCGAAAGAACCAGTCAGCTGCCGTTGGGCTCTCCGCCCGCGCTGTTGGGCCAGCTGCAACGCAGCAGGCCGCCAGTGCTGTCTTTGACGTTGATGAATACTCTTGGGTTTGTTGCCCTGCGGCCCGATAATGGGGCCATGGAAATCAAGTCCGACAACCCCGACCACGGCTTCCAGTTCCCCGGCCAGTTCGAGCTCAGCGCCATGGGCCCGGCCAACCGCGGCCTGGAGCATGAGCTTCCCCGTCTGCTGCTGGCTGCCGGCATCGATGTGGTGAACGAACGCATCAGCTGGAAGCATTCGTCCAACGGCAAGTACGTGTCCGTGCGCATCGTGTTCAAGGCCGAGAGCCGCGAGCAGTACGACCTGGCGCACCAGGCACTGCGCGACCACCCGGAAGTGAAGTGGACGCTGTAGCCGACAGCTGCCCGGCCGAAGCCGCCCCGGAAGACCGCGCGCCGCGTCCGGCGGTGGTCCGCGACCTCGGCCGCCAGGCGTACGAGCCGGTGTGGCGCGCCATGCAGCGCTTCACCGACCAGCGCAGCGACGCCGACGCCGACGAACTGTGGGTAGTCGAGCACGATCCGGTGTTCACCCTGGGCCAGGCCGGCAAGGATGAGCACGTGCTGGCGCCGGGTGACATCCCCGTGCTGCACGTGGACCGTGGCGGCCAGGTGACCTATCACGGGCCCGGCCAGATCGTGGTCTACCCGCTGTTGCGCCTGCCGCGGCTGGGCATCGGTGTGCGCGACTACGTGTGCCGCATCGAGCAGGCCCTCATCGATACCCTGGCCGAGTGGAACATCGGCGCCGAACGCCGCGAGGGCGCCCCGGGCGTCTACGTCGGTGGCGCCAAGATCGCTGCGCTTGGCATCCGCGTGCGCCGCGGCTGCACCTTCCATGGCCTGGCCTTCAATGTGGCCATGGACCTGGAACCCTTCCACCGCATCAACCCCTGTGGCTATCAGGGGTTGCAGGTGACCTCGGTGGTAGACTTGGGCGGCCCCTCCGGGCTGGATGCCGTCAAGCCGGTGCTGCTGGACCACCTGGCCCGCCAGTTCGGCCTGCTGCTGCAGCACACGCCGGAGCTGCCCGATCTTTCTGCGGCCGCCTGACCGCCCCCCGGAACTGCCATGACTGAAACCACCGCCCGTTCCATTCCCCTGCAGATCGTGCAGGGCGACTCTCCGTCCGCCGCGCCGTTGCAGGCCGGGGTCAAGCAGCTGGGCGGTGACAAGATCAACCGTTCGCCGGTGCAGTTCGCCGACGCGCCGGTGCTGCGCAAGCCGTCCTGGATCCGCGTGCGCATTCCCTCGGGCAACGCCGTGCAGAACCTCAAGGCCAAGCTTCGCGAGAACCGCCTGGTGACGGTGTGCGAGGAAGCCAGCTGCCCGAACATCCACGAATGCTTCGGCCATGGCACCGCCACCTTCATGATCCTCGGCGAGGTCTGCACCCGCCGCTGCTCGTTCTGCGACGTGGCCCATGGCCGCCCGAAGCCGCCGGATGCCAACGAACCGGCCAGCCTCGGCCAGACCGTGGCCGACATGGGCCTGAAGTACGTGGTGGTGACCAGCGTCGACCGCGATGACCTGCGTGACGGCGGTGCCCAGCACTTCGTCGACTGCATCACCGCCATCCGCGAAAAGTCGCCGGGTACCCGCATCGAAGTGCTGACCCCGGACTTCCGTGGCAAGGGCCGCATGGAGCGCGCGCTGGAGATCCTGGCGCAGAACCCGCCGGATGTGTTCAACCACAACATCGAGACCGTGCCGGACCTGTACCGCAACGTGCGCCCGGGTGCGGACTACCAGTGGTCGCTGAACCTGCTGAAGAACTTCAAGGCACAGCACCCGGACGTGCCGACCAAGAGCGGCATCATGCTGGGCCTGGGCGAAGACTTCGAACAGATCAAGGCCACGATGCGCGACCTGCGCGCGCACGATGTGGACATGATCACCATCGGCCAGTACCTGCAGCCGACCGCGCATCACCACCCGGTACTGAAGTACTGGACCCCCGAGGACTACAAGGCGCTGGAAGACTACGGCTACGCGCTGGGCTTCAGCCACGTGGCGTCCGGCCCGATGGTGCGCTCGTCGTACCACGCTGACGTGCAGGCCAAGGGCGCCGGCATCTCCTGAGGTGGGTGCGGACCGTTGGTCCGCACGCCTCTGCCTGCCGTAGAGCCGAGCCCATGCTCGGCTGCTTGCTGCCGGCCAGCCGAGCATGGGCTCGGCTCTGCATGCATTCACAATTTGCTACACCGGCCCGGCTAGGCTGGTTTTCCACCGAGCGCGGCCGGATGACAAACCCGGCAACTTTCGGCACTGTCGTGGTGTCTGAACACCCTGCAGTCTCCCCCTTGGCAAGGCGCCTTCGAGCACGTCAATGAAATTCAAAGCCCCCGCATTCCTGATGGCCCTGGCGCTGGTCGCGCCGCTGGCGCTGGCGGCCAAGGCCGACTCGCCCGCATTGCCCGCGGCGGCCACCGCCGATCAGGTGACCACCTCCAAGCTGGTGTACGGCCTGTTGTCCGACAGCCGCTACGCCTACCGCCCGCGCGCGCTGGACGAGGCCACCTCCAAGGACGTGTTCAAGCGCTACCTGGAGACCCTGGACGGCGGCAAGCAGTACTTCACCCAGGCCGACGTGGCGCGCTTCGCGCCGTTCGAAGCCAACATCTCTTCGGCCATCCGTGGCGGCGAGCTGGAGCCGGCGTTCCAGGTGTTCGCGGTCTACAAGCAGCGCGTCGGCGAGCGCGTGGCCTATGCGCGCAAGCTGCTCAAGCAGGAGCCGGACTTCACCACCGACGAGCGCTTCGAATACGACCGCAAGAAGGTTCCGTGGGCGGCCAGCAGTGCCGAACTGGATGAGCTGTGGCGCAAGTCGGTGAAGAACGACTGGCTGCGCCTGAAGCTGGCCGGCAAGAAGCCGGACGACATCCGCAAGACGCTGGACAAGCGCTACGCGACGCTGGAGAAGTCGGTCAACGAGCTGAAGGGCGAAGACGTCTTCCAGTTCTTCATGAACGCCTACACCAGCGCTGTCGATCCGCACACCGACTACTTCACCCCGCGCACCGCCGAGAACTTCAACCAGGCGATGTCGCTGTCGCTGGAAGGCATCGGTGCGCAGCTGCAGCGGCAGGACGACATGGTGGTGATCCGCGAGATCATCGCCGGTGGTCCGGCCGCAGTGGACGGCACCCTGAAGCCGGGGGACCGCATCGTCGGCGTTGGCCAGGGCAAGTCCGGCCTGGTCGAGGATGTGATCGGCTGGCGCATCGACGACGTCGTGGCCAAGATCCGCGGTGCCAAGGATACCCAGGTCAAGCTGGAATTCATCCCGGCCGCCGAGGGCGTGGACGGCAAGCACCACACGCTGGTCCTGACCCGCCAGAAGGTGCGCCTGGCCGAACAGGCCGCCAAGGGCGAGACCATGAGCATCCCGGCCGCCAACGGCGAACCGGCGCGCAGGATCGGCGTGATCAAGCTGCCGACCTTCTACCAGGACTTCGAAGGCCGTCGCCGCAATGCCGCTGACTACGCCTCGGCCACCCGCGACGTCGCCAAGCTGCTGGCCGGCTTCAGGAACGACAAGCTGGATGGCGTGGTGCTGGACCTGCGCAACAACGGGGGCGGCTCGCTGGATGAAGCGATCGAACTGACCGGCCTGTTCATTGAACAGGGCCCGGTGGTGCAGGTGCGCGAGTCCGGTGGCCGCGTTACCGTCAACAGCGACCGCAACCAGGGCGTGGCGTGGGATGGCCCGCTGGCGGTGCTGATCAACCGCGGTTCGGCCTCGGCCTCGGAGATCTTCGCCGGTGCCATCCAGGACTACGGCCGTGGCTTGGTGATCGGTGAAACCAGCTTCGGCAAGGGCACCGTGCAGAACATCGTCGACCTCGATCGCTGGCCGAGCGGCGAGACCCAGCGCTTCGGCCAGGTCAAGCTGACCATCGCCCAGTTCTTCCGCATCAGCGGCAGCAGCACCCAGCACAAGGGTGTGGTGCCGGACCTGGCCTTCCCGGCCAGCGTCGATGCCACCGAATTCGGCGAAAGCACCTACGACAACGCCCTGCCGTGGACCCGCATCGCCGCCGTGCCGCACACCCAGTACGGCAACTTCGCGCCGCTGCTGCCGAAGCTGGAGACCCGCCACGACGCGCGCATCGCCACTGACAAGGAATTCCAGTGGTGGAACGAGGACGTGGAGCAGTTCCGCACCGAGGCCGCGAAGAAGTACATCTCGCTCAACGAGGCGACCCGTCGTGCCGAGCGCGAGCGCCAGGACGCCCAGCGCAAGGAGCGCCAGGTGCAGCGCAAGGAACTGGGCCTGGCCCTGGACCCGCTGGCCGACGACAGCAGCGACGATGGCCTGACCGGCAACGAGCGCGACATCGTCAAGGATGCCGCCCGTGAGAAGGCCGCTGAAAAGCGTCCGGACCCGCTGCTGCGCGAGTCGGCCTCGATCCTCGCTGACGCGGTCAATCTGCTGGCCAATGACCGCCCGCTGTCGGCCCAGGTGCTGCCGCAGTCCACCGGCGCGGGGCGCTGGGCGGACTGAGCCGGCCACGGCATGTGACACCTCAGGGGCCGGCATTGCCGGCCCCTCGGCGTAAAAGGGGACGGAGGGAATTAAGTCGTTTGTGGCACAAACGACTTAATTCCCTCCGTCCCCTTTTTCGTGCATGAACCGGGAGCAACGTGGGAGGGTATGTCGACCCGCCGCACACGGGGGTGGGAATACCCTTGGTGCTTCCGTTCTCGCAGGAGTACCCATGCGGGCCTCCCGTCTTTCCAGCGCCGCCGTGGCGCTCACCAGCGCCCTGATCCTCTCGGCCTGCGGTGGCCGTGCCGCCGACAGCACCGTGTTGCGCGAGTCCTTCGATTCCGGCGATACCTTCTCGCGCACGGTCGATGGGCGCCCGGGCGAAGCCTGCGAAGCGGCGCGCCGCACGCTGCTCAGCCAGGGCTATGCCATCGCCCGTTCCGACGATGCACAGGTGGAAGGCAACAAGAACTTCCAGCCGCGCGAGGATGACCATGAGCAGCTGGTGCTGCGCATCTCCTGCGCCCCGCGTGGCGGCCAGACGCTGGTGTTCGTCAGCGCAGTGCAGGATCGCTACGCGCTGAAGAAGAGCCCGACCTCGGCCAGTGTCGGTGTGGGAGCGCTGGGTTCGGTATCGCTGCCCTTCGGCAGCAACGACGACTCGCTGGTGAAGGTGGCCAGCAGCACGGTCACCGATGCCGAGTTCTATCGTCGCTTCTTCCAGCGCCTGCAGCAGTACCTGCCGGCCGCGGCGGGCAAGCCGTCGCCATCGCCGGCGGCAGCACCGGAGCCCGCACCCGCACCGGCGGTCACGGACCAGGGCTGAGCGTGCGCGGCAGGTGGCTGATTGCAGCCCTGCTGCTGGCGCCCGCGTGGGTCGTCGCAGCGCCATCCCCGGACTGTACGCAGGGCCTGCTGCAGCGGTTGGGGTGGCGCTTCGAGGATGCCGGGCTGCGTGCACCGCAGGTACACAAGGGCCCGGTGTGTACGCGTTCCTCGCTCGCCGCGGCACAGGCAGCGGGTGACCTGCGCGTACGCTGGCCGGCGGATCTGCCTGCAGGCGAACGACAGGCACTGCTGCAGCAGCTGCTGGAAGACCCTGCCACGGTCTGCGCCTATGCCTTCGAGCTGGGGGCGGCCACGCGGCGCGCGACCTCGGCATTGCAGGGCAATGCCACGTTCCGTTTCTCCGGCCCGCAACTGGGCTGGATCGGCTTTGGTCTGCGCGGCGCGCCGGCACAGGGCTGGCAGCGTACGCGCAGTTTCGGCCGTGGCTTCGTGCCCAGTGCGGGCAACAGCCATGCGCTGCAGGCGTTCTACAGCGGTGCCGTGCGCGCCGAGTGCGGTGTCGGCCGCCAGGTCGCGCAGCTGGCCACCCAGCGCGAGCTGTATGGCGATGCTGCGTTCGATACGGAGTTCGCAGCGGATGAACTGTCGATCGGCACCTTCCTCGCGCTGCACGCCACCGACAGCATCCTGCTTGGCGCGCACGCGGGCGAGTTCTTCGCCGATGGCAAGGCGGTGCGCACCTCGGCGATGGGGCGGCAGGCGTTCGTGGGTGTGCCCGGCTTCATCGAACATGTGTACGACAACGGTACGCTGGATGACCTGAGCAACCAAGCCGAGAACTTCGTGGTCGTCACTGTGGGCGAGGGCGCTGCGCAGGCCCTGGCGCAGCACGGCGGCCTGGCCTGGTACGACCAGCGCAATGCCGAACTCTGGAAACTGGCGCAGGACATCCCGCGCATCGGCCAGCGCTACTTCGAGCGCCTGCTGTTCGAGCGCGATCCGCAGTTGCGCGCACGGCTGGCGCCGCGCTACCACGACACGCTCGCGCGCATGGACCAGCTGCTGGACGATCCGTTCTACCAGCAGTTCGTGATCTATGTGCATCCACGCGGTATACGTCCCATCGGCTACCACGTCGCCCGCCTGCTCGATCGCAACCCGCGAACCCCGTTTTCAATCGACCTGGCGGTGCACAATCTGCATACCACGCTCTACCGGCGTTGGCGCGAGGCGCAGCTGCGCCACTGCGCGGCTACCGGCAGGCCAGGCAGCCTGACCCTAGACCCCAACTGAAGGTGAAACAATGGATATTGCAATGATCGGCCTCGGCCGCATGGGCGCCAACATGGCCCAGCGCCTGCATCGCGGCGGCCACCGCGTGGTCGGCTACGACCCGGGCGAAGGCGCCCGCCAGCGCGCCGCCGAGGCCGGCCTGGAGGTGGTTGATTCGCTGGCCGCCGCCGTGGCCGCGCTGCCGGTGCCGCGCGTGGTGTGGCTGATGGTACCGGCCGGCGAAACCGTCGACCAGACGCTGGGCCAGCTGACCCCGCACCTGGCCGAGGGTGACATCGTCATCGACGGCGGCAACTCCAACTACCAGGACTCGATCCGCCGCGCCAAGGCGCTGGCCGAGGATGATCTGGGCTACGTCGACTGCGGCACCAGCGGTGGCGTGTGGGGCCTGCAGGAAGGCTACAGCCTGATGGTCGGTGGCGAAGCGTCGGTGGTGGAGCAGATCGCACCGTTGCTGCGCACGCTGGCCCCGGCCGAAGATCGTGGCTGGGGGCGCGTCGGCCCGTCCGGTGCCGGCCACTTCACCAAGATGGTCCACAACGGCATCGAGTACGGAATGATGCAGGCCTATGCCGAAGGCTTCGCGCTGATGGAGCGCAAGCAGGAGATGGAACTGGACCTGGCGCAGGTGGCCGAGGTGTGGCGCCACGGCAGCGTGGTGCGTTCGTGGCTGCTGGACCTGAGCACGGAAGCCCTCAAGCGCAATCCTTCGCTGGATGGCATTGCCCCGTATGTGGAGGATTCCGGCGAAGGCCGCTGGACCGTGGCCGAAGCCATCGCGCTGGATGTGCCGGCGCCGGTGATCACGCTGTCGCTGCTGGAACGCCTGCGCTCGCGCGAATCGAATTCGTTCACCGACCGCCTGCTGTCGGCGATGCGCAATGAATTCGGTGGCCACGCCATCAAGAAGTCGTAAGCACTGCGGTGGCGTCAGAGCCCTTCGGCGTTGCCGAAGGGATCCGGCCCCAGGCAGATCGGGGTCGGATCCCTTTCCGCGGGAACGGGCTCTGACCCCATGCAGCCAATCGAGCATGGCTCGACTCTACAGAAGCCTGCTCCGATCGCTTCCACGTTGACGTGTCGACCAAGGTCGACACCTACCGTCGGGCGCGGATAACTGTCGAAGGCGGGTGGGTCCGCCATCTCACGGGTAGCCGTTTTTTGCCGTTGCTGTTGAGGTTGCCGGCCAGCGGCCGGCACTACCGTTTCTGCGGGTGCAGGGCGCAGCCCTGCCGATCACCCCAACGCGATCCGCCGCCCTTCGCGCGCGCTGTCCATGCCGGCCTGCAGCAACCGCATCAGCTGCAGCGCCTGCACCGGGCTGACCGTGGCTTCGCCCTCGCCGTGCATCGCCGCTGCGAACTGCGCATACAACCGGCGATAGTCGCCGGGCAGGTTGTCGACGGTGCTGCGTTGCACGTTGTCTTCGGTATCGCAGCGCACCAGCTCGCCATGCCGCGGATCGAGGCCCCAGCCTGGTGCGCCCGGCGCCACGCCGCGGCGCAGCTGCGCCTCCTGCACGTCCAGGCCGTGCTTGATCCAGCTGGCGGCGCTGCCATGCACACTGAAGTGCGGCGTCTGCGCTGCCACCAGGGAACCGGCGTGGACGATCGCCCGATGCCGTGGGTAGTGCAGTATCGCGTGGAAGTAATCGATGCCGCCGCCACCTTCGCGCTGCACGGCCAGGTCGGCATCGATTGCCTCGGGCCAGCCGAACAGCACCAGCATCTGGTCCAGCAGGTGCGGACCGAGGTCGTACCACAGGCCACTGCCGGGCCCGTCCTGTTCGCGCCAGCGGTCGCGCACCTGCGGACGGTAACGGTCGAAGTGCGCGTGGCACTCGGCCACGTCGCCCAAGCTGCCTTCGGCCAGCAGCGACTGCAGGGTGAGGAAGTCGGCATCGAAACGCCGGTTCTGGAACACGGTGGCGATGCGCCCGGCATCGCGTGCCGCAGCCAGCACCGTTTCCGCTTCGGCCACATCCAGCGCGAACGGCTTGTCGACCAGCACATGCTTGCCTGCCGCCAGTGCCGCGATGGCCAGTGGCGCGTGCTGTTCGTTCGGCGTGGCGATCACTACGGCATCCACGGCCGGATCATCGAATACCTGCTGCGGCGTGGCACGCACGTGCACATCGCTGAACGTCCGCAGCAGGGTGTCGCGTTGTGAACTGACGATGCTGTGCAGCGCCAGCCCGGGGCTGTGCTGGATCAGCGGTGCATGGAAGACGCGGCCGGCGAAGCCGTAGCCGATCAGGGCCAGTTGCAGGTCGGGGCGCATGGCAGGGCTCCGGCAGTGGGAAGGGCAGGGTAAACGACGGGGACTGGCCGTCCAAAACTGAACGGTTGCCATTGGAAACGTTTCGATTCACGGCGGCATGACCGCAACGCCACGCCTGCTCTACGGTGGGTTGTCCAGACTGGCAGCACATTCCGAAGGAGTACGACACGATGAGCAATACCACCCGCACGCTGATTGCTTCCGCCCTGACCCTGGGCCTGGCGCTGTCCTCCTCGGCCGCATTCGCCAAGGACCCGGCCGCGAAGAGCCCGCCGACCAGCACCCATCCGACGACCCATGCCGATCGTCACGACTCCAATGAGCCGGTGACCGATACCTGGATCACCACCAAGGTGAAGGCCGATCTGCTGGCCAGCAGCAACGTTCCGGGCACCGAGATCAAGGTGGAAACCGTGAACGGCGTGGTCAGCCTGAGCGGTGCCGTCGCTACGCAGGCGGAGAAGGACAAGGCGGTCAACACCGCCAAGGGCATCAAGGGCGTGACCCGCGTCGATGCCGCCGCGCTTAAGGTCAGCGCCGCTGCCAAGCGCTGAGCATCCACCGACCGTTGAACAGGGTGGGCGCCCCGAAGGGGGCGCCCACTCGCGTATGGGGCCGGCTGCGGGGGCCCGTTCAGCCTGCCGCGCTTTGGACTCCAGAGTTGTGATTGCCTGCGCTATATTGCCGGTTCCGCCGCAGCCGGGCTCGTCCCGGGTCCCGCTCCGCGGCCGTGCTGACGAGGAACTATGGCGCTGGTTTTCAGTGACGACATCTGGGACCGCTGGCGGTTGCCGGCCCTGGCGCTGGCGGCTGCCGCGATCATCGTGGTGCCGTGGTTGACCCTGCGCAAACTGCAGCAGGACAGCGAAGAGGCGATGGCCTGGGTCAACCACACCCAGTCCGTTGGTGTGGCGCTGCAACAGTTGCAGGCCGATGTGCGCGACGTCGAATCCGCCGCCCTGACCCTGTCCAAGGGCGTGGATGCGCCCGGCCTGCGCGAGCGGATGGCCAAGGCCAACGATATCCCCGGGCGCCTGGCCGAACTGGGCCGGATGACGCGCGACAATCCCGATCAGCTGATCCGCATTGGTCGGATCGAATCGATGCTCGAAGGCCGCATGGCGCTTGCCCGCGAGCTGGCCCGGTCCGAACCGAACTCCGACCAGCGTGAGCTGGTGCAGGACCTGAGCACGCGTTATCCGATCCGTGGCCTGGTGGAGGAGCTGCAGGCCAGCGAGCAGAATCTGCTGGCACTGCGCGCCCAGCAGGCCGCGCGCCAGCGCAAGCAGACCGAACTGGTGTCGTGGAGTTCGCTGGCGATCCAGCTGGCCCTGCTCGGCCTGGTGCTGTGGCTGCTGCAGCGGCAGATCGGCCGCCGCCTGCATGCGGAACGGCAATCGCTGCGCTCGGCCGCACGCGCGGCGTCGGTGCTGCAGACCGTGCGCGAACCGATCGTGCTGCTCGACCGCGACCTGCGCGTGCAGCTGCACAACCCGGCGTTCGCCGAACTGTATGACCTGCAGGACGAGCGCGCCGATGGCCTGCTGCTGGAAAACATCGGCGACGGCGCCTGGCGGGATCCGGTGGTGCGCCAGCGCCTGGCCGATGTGCTGTCGCGTGGCCGCGAACTCTGGGACTTCGAGCATGAGCAGCGTACCGCCGATGGCATGGTGCGCTACATGCTGCTCAACGCACGGCGCATGCCGCTGCCCGACACCGATGACGAAGTGGTGCTGCTGACCATCAGCGACGTCACCATGCAGCGCGCAGTGCAGCTGCGCGTGGAAGAGCTGAACCGCCAGCTGGAGGGCAAGGTCGCGCAGGTGTCCGAGGTCAACCGCGAGCTGGAAGCCTTCAGCTACTCGGTTTCGCATGACCTGCGTGCGCCGCTTCGCCACGTGGCCGGATTCTCCGACAAGCTGTCGCGCCACCTCGGCGACGCCGCCGATGACAAGAGCCGGCATTACCTGGAGGTGATCTCCAGTTCGGCCCGGCGCATGGCGGCGCTGATCGACGACCTGCTGGTCTATTCGCGGCTGGGCCGCGCGGCGATGCGCCAGCAGGCGGTGGACATGCAGTCGCTGGTGGCCGATACCCGCGCCATGCTCGATGCCAACCTGCAGGCCGAGGCCGAGAACAGCGGCCATGCGCACCACGTGGAGTGGAGCATCGCGCCGCTGCCGATCGTGGTGGGCGACGAGAACATGATCCGCCAGGTCTGGCTGAACCTGCTCGGCAACGCGGTGAAGTACTCGGGCAACCGCGAGCCGGCGAGGATCCGCGTGGACTACCAGCCGCAGCCCGATGGCGGCCATCAGTTCACGGTCAGCGACAATGGTGCAGGCTTTGACATGGCCTACGCCGGCAAGCTGTTTGGTGTATTCCAGCGCCTGCACAAGGCCAGCGACTACCCGGGTACCGGCATCGGCCTGGCCAGCGTGCGCCGCGTGCTGACCCGCCATGGCGGCCGTATCTGGGCCGAGGCCGAACCGGACGTCGGCGCCACCTTCCACTTCTACCTGCCTCCCGCGATCGACGCGGACAAACAAGGGCCTTCTGCATGACCACTCTGCGCACCATTCTTCTCGCCGAAGACAGCCCGGCGGATGCCGAAATGGCGATCGATGCCCTGGAAGAGGCGCGTCTGGCCAATCCCATCGTGCACGTCGAAGACGGCGTGGAAGTGATGGACTACCTGCTGCGCCGCGGCGCCTTCGCCAATCGCGAGGAAGGCCTGCCGGCGGTGCTGCTGCTGGACATCAAGATGCCGCGCATGGATGGCCTGGAAGTGCTTCGGCAGATCCGCGAGCACGAAGAACTCAAGCGCCTGCCGGTGGTGATCCTGTCGTCCTCGCGCGAGGAAAGCGATCTGGCCCGCAGCTGGGACATGGGCGTGAACGCCTACGTGGTCAAGCCGGTGGACGTGGACCAGTTCTTCGGCGCGGTGCAGACCCTGGGCAAGTTCTGGGCGTTGATCAACCAGGCACCGGAACTCGAGTGAGCCCATGCCCCTGACCGGTCCCGCCCTGGGGGCGCTGCGCATCCTGCTGGTGGAAGACTCACCAGAGGATGCCGAGCTGATGTCCGAACAGATGCTCGACGCGGGCCTGGACGCCCGCTTCGAGCGTGTCGAGAGCGAGGCGGAACTGCGCCAGGCACTGGCTGCGTTCCAGCCGGACATCGTGCTGTCCGACCTGAGCATGCCGGGGTTCTCCGGTGATGACGCGCTGCGCATCGTGCGCGAGACCTCGCCGGACGTGCCCTTCATCTTCGTCTCCGGCACGATGGGTGAGGAGAACGCGGTGGCGGCGCTGCAGAAGGGCGCCAATGACTACATCATCAAGCATCTGCCGGCGCGCCTGCCGTCGGCGGTGGCGCGTGCGATCCGCGATGCACGCAGCGCGGTGGAGCGTGCACGGGTGGAAACCGAGCTGATGCGCGCGCAGCGCCTGGAAAGCCTGTCGCTGCTTGCTGCCGGCCTCAGCCATGACCTGCGCAACATCCTGCAGCCATTGCTGATCATGCCGGACCTGCTGAAGGCGCGCACCGAGGATCCGCAGCTGCACCACCTGGCCGATGTCATCGCCGAGTGCGGTCGCCGTGGCCATGAGATGGCCGAATCGATGCTGTCGTTCGTGCGCGGTTCGCGCAAGCCGAGCGAGCGCATCGAGATCGATGGCCTGTTCGATGCGGTTGCACTGCTGTTGCGCAGCAACGTGCCCGATGCCGTGCGCCTGGAACTGCAGGTGCAGGACGAAGGCCTGGTGGTCGATGCCAACTACACCGAGCTGCAGCAGGTGATGTTGAACCTGGCGCTCAACGCGATCCAGGCGATGCCCAACGGCGGTCGCCTGAGCCTGATCGCCAGCCATGCCGGCCAGCGCGATGGCGTGGACTGGATGCGGATCTGCGTGGCCGATGAAGGCATCGGCATGGATGCAGACACGCTGTCGCACCTGTTCAATCCGTTCTTCACCACCAAGGCCGACGGCACCGGCCTGGGCCTGATTTCCTGCAAGCGCATCGTCGAAGGTGCCGGCGGCAGCATCCATGTCAGCAGCCAGCCGGGGCAGGGCACCTGCTTCGAACTGCACTTGCCGATGCACGAAGCCAGCGACGGTAGTGAGCCGATCGAGCAGCTGGTGGCCCTGGGCAGTGGCCAGTCGATCCTGGTGGTCGATGGCGAGGCCACGCGCCTGTCGTTGCTCGGCAATGCGCTGTCAAGCCAGGGATATCAGCTGCAGCTGGCCTCCGATGGCCCGGCGGCGCTGCGCTGGATGCAGCAGGAGGCAATGCCGGCGCTGGTGATTGCCGACGCCGGCTCGAAGTTGTTGCCGGCCAGCCAGCTGCTGGGCGAGATGGCCACGCTGGGCTATCGCGGCCCGGCGCTGGTGCTGGAAGACGCAGCGGTGGAGGTGGCGGCCGATGCATTTCCCGCTGGCGTGCAGGTGCACGTGCTGCGCAAGCCGCTGCAGATGCAGCAGGTGTTCCGCGCGGTGTCCGAAGCGCTGGGCTGATGTCGCGGTAGTGCCGGCCGCTGGCCGGCATCCCTGTGTGGTGGGATCAACGCGGTTGCCGGCCAGCGGCCGGCACTACCGTTCGGTAGGTTCCCAGGGGAAGCGCGGCAGGGCGTCCACTGCCTGTTCCAGCCGCCGCGACCAGTTCTGGTGGATGTCCGCATACAGCGTGGAATCCGCACCCAGCCGCAGCTGCTGGCCGATGCGCAGTTCGCCGTCGCGCAGCAGCGCCAGGTCGATCGGCAGGCCCACCGACAGGTTGGAACGGATGGTGGAGTCCAACGAGACGATCGCCGTGCGTGCGGCATCCTCCAGGCGCGTGGCCGGGCTGAGGATGCGGTCGAGGATCGGCTTGCCGTACTTGGATTCACCGATCTGCAGGTAGGGCGTCTCCGGCGAGGCGGCGATGGCGTTGCCGAGCGGATAGATCATGTACAGCCCGGGGCGCTCGCCGGCGATCTGCCCGCCGAAGATCAGCGTGGCCTGGGTATTGACCCCATCGTGGCCATGTTCGCTGTGGTTGGTGTGCACCTGGCTGTCCACCAGCAGCTGGCCGACGTACTCGGCGGCTTCGAACAGGTGGGGCATGTCGCGCAGGTTGGGCACGCGCCGCTCTGCGGCGTCGCGGCCCAGACGCGACACCAGCAGCTGGGTGGTGGCCAGGTTGCCAGCCGCCATCAGCACGTAGGCTGCCTGGCCGGGATACTCGAACACGTGCAGCTTGCGATGCACGCGCACATCGTCCAGCGAGGCATTGGTCCGGGTGTCGGCAGCGAAGACCAGGCCCTCGTCCACCTCGATTCCAACGCAATAGGTCATGTCGGTGCCCTATCATGTGCATCCCGGATTGTAGGCAGGCCGCCGTGACGACGGCATGTCCACGCCCCCATTGCTGCCACCTGAACCGCATGACGACCGTGCTCCTGAGCCTGGGCAGCAATGTCCAGCCCCGCCGCTACCTCCACGCCGCGGTGGCGGCCCTGCGCGAGCGCTTCGGCGCGCTGCAGGTATCGCCGGCCTACCGTACCGCCGCGGTCGGCTTCGATGGCCCGGCCTTCCTCAACAATGCGGTGGCGATCGAGACCGATCTGCCGCTGCAGGAGCTGGACGACTGGCTGCACGCGCTGGAAGACGCGCACGGTCGCGACCGCAGCGGGCCGCGCTTCTCCGACCGGACCCTGGACATCGACGTGGTGTTCTATGGCGACCTGGTGCTGGAAGGCCCGGGGCACCTGCGCATCCCGCGGCCGGAGCTGAAGCACGCGTTCGTGCTGAAGCCGCTGGCCGACATCGCGCCGGGCTTCATCGACCCGGTCAGCGGCCAGGACCTGGCCACGCTGTGGCGCGCGCACCCGCAGTTTGGCGAGGCGTTCGAGGTGGTGGATCTGGAGTGACGGGGTCAGATCCCTTTTCCCGCCGGGAAAAGGGATCTGACCCCGTTGTGGACCCCGGCAACCTTTCAGCTGACCGTACGCCCGCCGTCCACGCGCAGGGTGTGGCCGGTGACGAAGCTGGCCTCGGCCACCAGCCAGTACACCGCCTCGGCGATCTCCTCGACGGTGCCGATCCGCGCCAAAGGCGTGCGTGCCAGCAGCGCTTCGCGGGCGAAATCATCCTTGCCCTGTTCCGGCCACAGGATCGCACCCGGCGCTACTGCATTGACCCGCACCTTTGGCGCCAGCTCCAGCGCCAGCGCGCGCGTTGCCATCTCCAGCGCGGCCTTGGCCATGGTGTAGGCGATGTGGTCACGCATCGGGTCGGTGCCGTGCAGGTCGGTGAGGTTGACGATGCAGCCCTGCTGGCGGCGCAGGTAGGGCGCCGCCGCCTGTGACAGCAGCAGCGGCGCACGTGCATTGACCGCATACAGCGCGTCCATCGCCTCGGCGGTGACCTGGCCGAGCGGGGTGGGGAAGAAGTTGGAGGCGTTGTTGACCAGCGCGTCCAGGCGGCCGAAGTGGGTGACGGCCTGTTCGACCAGATCGGCCAGGGCGTCGGCGTCACGCAGGTCGGCCTGCAGGGCCAGCACGCTGCCCGGGCGCACGTTGTCGAAATCGAACGCAGCCTGCTGCAGCTCGGCGCTGGAGGTGTTGGCGTGCAGCACCACCGACCAGCCACAGGCGTGGAACTGGCGGGCGATGGCCGCACCGATCCGGCGCGCGCTGCCGGTGATCAGGACCACGGGGTGGGTATCGCTCATCGAGGGTCCTCCAAGGCTCGGCTATCCTGTGCACCATTGTCACCGCATTCGAAGACGCCATGCAGCCCACCTTCCCCCTGCCCGAAGCCGATGCCCTGGCCCACAGCGACCAGCTGGCCGCTGCCCTGCGCGCCGAAATCCTTGCGCAGGGCGGGGCAATGCCGTTCTCCCGCTTCATGGAGCTGTGCCTGTACACCCCCGGCTGGGGCTATTACAGCGCCGGCGCCAGCAAATTCGGCGGCAGTGGCGACTTCACCACCGCGCCCGAGCTCGGCAGCCTGTTCGCCGGCAGCGTGGCCAACGCGCTGGCGCCGGTGTTCGCCCAGCTGGGTACGCAGGCGCGGATGCTGGAACTGGGCGGTGGTACCGGCGCCTTCGCCGAAGCGGTGCTGCTGCGCCTGGCCGAGCTGGACGCGCTGCCGTCGCGCTACGCCATCCTCGAACCCAGCGCCGACCTGCGCGAGCGCCAGCAGCAACGGCTGCAGCAGAACCTGCCGGCCGAGCTGGCCGCACGCGTGGACTGGGTCGATCGCCCGTTCGAAGAGGACTGGGAGGGCGTGGTGTTTGCCAACGAAGTGATCGACGCGCTGCCGACGCCGCGCTTCCTGATCCGGGATGGCGAGGTCTACGAGGAAACCGTGGAACTGGACGCCGAAGGCAACTTCATCCGTGGTGCGCAGCCGGCCGACATCCTGCTCAACGGTGCGGTGCGCCACATCGAGCGCTACCTGGAGCGCCCCTTCGCCGAGGGCTACCGTTCCGAGGTGCTGCCGCAGCTGCCGTACTGGTTGCAGGCGGTGGCGGGCGGCCTGCAGCGCGGTGCGATGCTGTTCATCGACTACGGTTACAACCGTGGCGAGTTCTACCAGCACGACCGCGATGAGGGCACCGTACGCGCGTTCTACCGCCACCACGTGCACAACGACGTGCACCGCTGGCCGGGGCTGCAGGACATCACCGCGTCGGTGGATTTCACCGCGATGGCCGAGGCCGGCATGCACGGCGGTTTCGAGCTGGCGGGCTACTGCAGCCAGGCCAGCTTCCTGCTCGGCAACGGCCTGGACCAGGTGCTGTCGCTGGCCGAGGAGCGCACCGATGAAGTCGGCCGTATCCAGCTGCGCGACCAGGTGAAGAAGCTGACCCTGCCGACCGAGATGGGGGAGCGCTTCCAGGCGATCGGCCTGCAGCGCGGCGTCGACTTCGAGCCCGCCTTCGAGCTGGGTGACCTGAGCTGGCGCCTGTGAGCGATGCGCTGCCGCTGATCAAGCCGCTGCGGCGGCCGCGGCTGTGGACCGCACTGTGGTTCAGCGCGGTGTTGCTGGTGATCGTGGTCTGCCTGATCCCACCGCCACCGATTCCGTTGCCGGAAAACGGCGACAAGGGTGAGCACTTCCTCGCCTATTTCATCCTGGCTGGCAGCGCGGTACAGCTGTTCCGGCGCGGACGTCCGCTGCTGTGGGTGGGCGTGGGCCTGGTGCTGATGGGGATCGGCATCGAGTTCGCGCAGGGGGCATTGACCGATGACCGCATGGCCGATCCGATGGACGCGCTGGCCAACACGATCGGCGTGCTGGCCGGCCTGGCTACGGCACTGACCCCGCTGCGCGATCTGCTGCTGCGCTGGCGCGGGTAAAGTTCCTGTAGAGCCGAGCCCATGCTCGGCTTCCTCCCAAAGGCAGCCGAGCATGGGCTCGGCTCTACAGTAGATCCACGCCATGCGTGGATCGATTGCGCCAGGACAGGCTTGGGGTCACTTCCCCAGCGTGACCTCATCCAGCACCCACATCGCCGGGCGCGTGTCGCCGGTGAAGTTGATGCACAGGTCACCGGTGCCCTGGGAGCCCTTCGGCAGCGTCGCACGCAGCGTCACGAAGCCATCGGCATCCGGCGTGGCCGGCAGCGGCACTTCGGCCAGCACCTTGCCGCTGCAGTCGCCGCGACGCACCAGCATCTCGCCATGCGCACGCTTGGCCTTCTCGAAGCGACGCTTGGGCTCGTCGTGGGCCAGCTGGAAGTAGTACGGAATACGCCCCGCGCGGACTTCCACGCTGCCGATGCCGTCCAGCTGTGCCTGTGGCCAGCGCCAGCATGGCTGGAAGATGTCCACGTTGAACACTGCGCGGTTTCCCTCGCGCGGGCCATCGTCTTCCAGGCGCAGCACCAGCCCCTTCTTGCCTACGCAGCTGAGCAGTTCGTCACTGCGGCGGCTGAGCAGCGATTGCGCACTGAAGTCCGCGACCGTCGGCTTCGCCGCCAGCATCTGGCCCTGGTAGAACGCGGCGGCCTGCACCGTGGTCGGCAGCGTACTGGTCAGCGGCTGCTGGTACAGCGGCGACTGCGCCGTCACCGGCTGGCCATCGGTGCTGTAGCGCACCTCATAGCCCAGCGGGTTGGCCAGCGACACGGTCACCGTGTTGGCGGCGCGGTTGTCGGTGTAGTCCACGCCCACTTCGAACGGGGTCTGCGCGTAGGCCAGGCCCCAGGCGCGGTAGCGTTGCAGCTGCGCGGGCAGGCGCGCGAGGAAATCGCGGAAGTCGCGATGCTCCGGCCTGCTCCAGCCGGTCTCGGCCACCGCGGCCAGGCGCGGGAACAGGTTGTGCTGCAGGCGCGCATAGGTGCGCGTGTGTTCGGTGAACATGTTGGCCTGCAGGCCGAGGATGTGCCCGCGCTTGTCAGCGGCCAGCTCGGCCGGCACGGGCTCGAAGTTGTACAGCTTGCCGAGGTTGACCTGGGCCGGGCGGCCCGGCGGTTCGTTCGGCGAGGCCGTCTGCAGGTAATCCAGATAGAGGTAGCCCACGGGCGACATGACCACGTCATGGCCAGCACTGGCCGCGGCCAGGCCACCTTCGGTGCCCTGCCAGGACATCACCGTGGCCTGCGGCGGCAGCCCGCCTTCGAGGATTTCATCCCAGCCGATCAGGCGCCGGTCGTGCTCCTCCAGGAAGGTCTCCAGGCGCTTGATGATGTGGCTCTGCATGGCCATTTCATCCTTGATGCCCAGCGCACGCATGCGCTGCTGGACCTGCCTGGAGGCTTCCCACTGGTCCTTGACCGCCTCGTCGCCGCCGACGTGCACGTACTTGGCCGGGAACAGTTCGATCACTTCCTCCAGTACGTTCTCGAGGAAGGTGACAGTACTGTCTTCCACGTTGAACAGGTTCGGGAACACGCCCCATTCGCTGAGCGGCTTCAGCGGGGTATTGATCGAACCCAGTTCCGGGTACGCGGCAATCGCCGCGGTCGCGTGCCCCGGCACATCGATTTCCGGAATCACCTGGATATGCAGCTTCGCGGCATAGGCAATCACTTCGCGGATCTGGTCCTGCGTGTAGAAGCCGCAATACGGATGCTCCTTGCCAGTGCCCGGATCGGTGCCACCGTCGCCGGCCGGCAGGCGGCAGCTGCCCACTCCGGTCAGCTTCGGATAGCGCTTGATCTCCATGCGCCAACCCTGGTCATCGGTCAGGTGCCAATGGAAGGTGTTGAGCTTGTGCGCGGCCATTGCGTCGAGCACGCGCTTGATCTCGTCCAGGCTCTGGAAATGCCGCGCCGAGTCGAGCATGAAACCGCGCCAGCTGAAGCGTGGCGCGTCCTGGATCTGCACCGCTGGCAGCACGCCGTTGCTGCCGCCGGTGGCGAGCTGGGCGAGGGTGGTTGCGCCGTAGAACAGGCCGGTTTCGTTGCCGGCCTGTACCACTACGCCCTGTGCGGTGCTTTCCAGCGTGTAGCCCTCGCCGCTGTCGCGGAAGGTGGGCACGATCTGGAAGCGGATGCCACCGGTCCTGGCCGCCGCCTTGCCCTTGGCCAGCCCCAGGCGCGGGCCGCCACTGCGCGCCAGCAGGTCGGCGAACTGGCTGGCGACGCGCTGTGCGGCCTCGCCTTCGGCCTGCAGCACGGTATCGGCGCGCACGGTGATGCCGCTGCCCTGGCCAGGCTGCACATTGCTGGGGGCGGGAATCAGCATCAGGCTGCCGGCACGCAGCTGCGGGCCGGGTGCCTCAGCGGCCGGCATGGGGTCGGCGGCAAGTGCCGGCAGTGCCGGCAACAGGGCGAGCAGGCTGCCCAGCAGCACTGCGCTGCGCATCCGGGCGCGGGAAGGCTTGACCATCGGTACGACTCCTTGGAACGGTGCGATGAACGCTATACATGAAAAACGCCGGGCCCGGAATGACCCAGGCCCGGCGTGCGTGCACGACTCGGCGATGTTGCCGCCGCTGGATCAGTACTTGAAGCGGAAGTTGAGGTAGTACTGGCGACCGTTGCTGTAGAACGAGGTCGGGATGGCCGCGGTCTGGTAGTACTTGTAGGTCGGGTTGTTGAGGTTCAGGCCATCCAGGGTGATGCTCAGCCAGTCGGTGGCCTTGTAGCTCAGCGACGCCGACAGCGTGCCGAAGTCATCCTGGTAGTACGGATTGGTGCCCGACAGGCTGATCAGGAACGAGGAACGGCGGGTATAGCTGACGCGGGCGCCAAAGCGCTCGTTCTCGAAGTAGGCACCCACGTTGTAGGTGTTCTTCGAGGTGCCCAGCAGGTTGTGCGAGCCGTCCGACCAGGTGTGCGAGGTGGTGCCGTTGGCGTAGGTGTAATTGGCATTGACGCCGAAGTACTCGCCGATCGGCTGTTCGTAGGCCACTTCCACGCCGGTGACCTTGCCGTCGGCATTGATCGGGGTGGAGATCTGGTAGGTCTCAAGCTGGTTGGTCAGTTCGCTGTACAGCTGGCGCGAGACCACGTCGAAGGCGATGTAGTCCTTCAGGTCCATGTGGTACGCGCCCACCGACAGCAGGCCGCGCGGCATGAAGTACCACTCCAGGTTGGCGTCCAGGTTGGTCGACAGGGTCGGCTTGAGGTTCGGATTGCCACCGCCGCCGGTGCGGTTCAGGTCCGAACCGTACGAGGAGGCACCCAGTGCCGAGTAGTCCGGCAGGGTCTGGGTCTGCGAGGCGGCGACGCGCAGCACCAGCGAGTCGTCCAGGTCGAACTTGATGTTGGCGCTGGGCAATACGCGGTTGCGCTTGTTCTGGAAGGCCAGGCGCTCCCACATGCCGAACAGGCTGCTGACATCGGCATCGGCGGCCTTGCTGACGGCGTTGTAGGTGTCGATGTCCTGCTTGATGTTGACGTAGCGCAGGCCGACGTTGCCGCTCCACCAGTCGCCGCGGAAGTTGGCCTGCACGTAGCCGGCGAAGTTCTTTTCCTTCACCTTCCACTCGGCGCCATAGTTGTGGCGACCGGTCGGGCCATCATTGCCGGCCAGCCAGGTGGAGTTGTTGGTCACCGCGTCCTTCAGCGCGCCCGGGGTGAAGTACCAGAGGTTGCGCGGGAAGGTGCCGCCGATGTCACCGGCAAAGCCGCTGGGATAGTTGGCCGTCGCACCGTTCTTCAGCGCGCTCCAGATGTCACCCGGGGTTGCACCTTCCGGCGACAGCGCTTCGCGCTTGTGGTCGGCGAAACGCAGGCCGAAGTCGATCGAGCTCAGCACGCCGCCATCGTTGAAGTACTGGTTGAAATCGAGCGTGGCCCACTTCTCCTTGTCTTCAGCGGTGACCTGCTGGTTGCCCCAGGTGCCGAAGCTGGTCACGCCGTTGGGCGAGATGTCGCCGCCGACGTTCCAGTCGATCGGCGAGCCATTGCCGTGGGTAGCCCAGCTGGCGCCGCCGCCGTTGGCCAGGGTGACCTCGGCGATGTACTGGCGCGGCGTCTCGCCGGTACCCTTGGTGCTGCCGGCCTGGAACTTGGCGGTCAGGCTGTCGCTGATCTGCCAGTCGGCATCGAAGGTGACATAGCTCGACTTGGCCTTCGACTCGCGGTAGATCATGTCGTACACCGCATAGTCGGTGCCGGGCACGCCCTTGTAGTTGGCGTTGGTCAGCACGCCGTCCTTGACCACATAGCCCGGATCCGGCGCCTGCGACTTGGCGAAGCTGTTGCCGAACATCATGAAGTTGCGGTTGTAGTTGTTCGCCTTAAGCTCGGAGCTGAAACCATTGAGGCCGAGGGTGAGGCTGTCGCTCGGCTTGAACTGCAGCGAGACCAGGCCGCCCTTGCGCTCGCGGGTCTGTTCGAACAGGGTCGAACCCAGCAGGCCCGGAACGTTGACGCCGATCAGGTCCGGATTGGTCTTGGCGACCGGATCGTTTGCGCCGATCTTGAAGAAGCCACCCGGGATTTCCTGCGCTTCACGGCGCAGTTCGCGCTTCTGGCTGAAGCCCTGCACCATCACGCCGAAGGTGCCTTCGTCGTTCTTGTAGTTGAACAGCGCCGAATATTGCGGGTCGTTCGACTTGGCCTGGTCCGAGCGCACCAGGCCGATCGAGCCTTCCGCGGTGAACGGCTTGGAGAATTCCAGTGGCTTGCGGGTGATGATGTTGACGGTACCGGTGGTGCCGCCGTCCTGCAGCTTGGCCTGCGAGGACTTGTTCACTTCCACCGAGCTGACCAGTTCGGACGGCAGCAGCGAGTAGCTGACGCTGCGGCCGACGTTGTTGCCCTGGCTGAGCACGAACCAGTCGGCCGAACCGACGGTGTGGCCGTTGATCAGGGTCTGGGTCAGGCTCGGGCTGGTGCCGCGCAGGCTGACACGGTCGGCTTCGTCGAAACCGCCTTCATCGGCGCTGGACGAGCTGATGTTGACGCCCGGCAGGCGCTGCAGGGTGTCGGCGACGTTGTGCGCCGGCAGCTTGCCCACGTCCTCGGCGGTGACCACTTCCACGCGCGCATTGGCTTCGCGCTTGGTGTCCAGCGATTTTTCCATCGAACCACGGATGCCGGTAACGGTCACGGTGTCCAGGTCGGTGGCGGTCGGGGCAGCCTGCTGCGCGTGCGCACTGAAGGCGATGCAGCTGACGATGGCGGCCGAAAGCAGGGTCTTGCGGGTATTCATGATGTCTCTCCTCATCACTCGATTGGATGCCGGCGGCGGTGTTCGATAACGGTTGCGATGACATGCGCGGGGCGGCGGCGAAGTCCCGTGCGTTGGCGTGCCACGTACTGCGTGCTGCGATTGCGTTGAAGCCTGTTGCGGTGTCAGGCGGCCGACTGCTGCTGCAGGTACCAGCTGGCAGCACCGACCACGCCCAGCTGGCCGTGTTCGACGACCTTCACCGGGATGCGTGCCAGTGCTTCGCCCATCGGCCCCTTCTGCAGGTAGCGTTCGACGAAGGTGCTGGCGTGCAGGTATTCGCGGATCTGCGGCAGGATGCCGCCGGCCAGGTAGACGCCACCGTGGGCACCATAGAACAGGGCCATGTCGCCGATGGTGCTGCCGAGCAGGCCGCAGAACACATCCAGCGCCTGGCGCGCGTGCGCATCGGTGTCGGCCATGGCGGCGGCGGTGACCGCATCGGGGCTGGCCAGCGTCGGTGCCTGCCCCTGCAGCGCGCACACCGCGCGGTACAGGTTCATCAGGCCCGGGCCGGAGATCGCATGCTCGATCGACACGTGCGCGCGGTCGCGCTGCATGTGGCGGACGATGGCCATTTCCAGTTCGGTGCTTGCGGCCAGGGTCGGCTGGCCGGCTTCCGTCGGCAGCACCACCGGGCCGTGCGCAGTGGGGATCCATAGCGCGGCGCCGAGGCCGGTGCCGGGACCGACCACCAGGGTCGGGCCACGCGCAGCGGTGTCCGGCCCGCACAGGTGCAGCACGCCACTGGCGTCCACCTGCGCGGCGGCATAGGCCACCGCTTCGAAGTCATTGACGATGTAGACCCGCTGCAGGCCGACATCGGCCTCCACCTGGCGTGCCGACAGCGGCCACGGCAGGTTGGCGGTGATCACCGTGCCGTCCTCGCGGGCGTAGCCGGCGCTGGCGACCACACAATGCGTGGGCCGCGGGCCTTCGCCGAGGAAGTCGGACAGGATCGCGCTGAGGCCGGCATGGTCGGCGTTGCGGTACTTGCGGTATTCCAGCACCTGCACCGGATGGGCGGTGTCACCGCTGGCCTGGACCCGGGCCACGCGCACATGGGTGCCACCGACGTCCGCGGCCAGGAACGAGGGCGCGACGCGGGACAGGACATGCGACGGGGCGGGGTGGCTGGCGGTCACGCGGGCTCCTGCTGCAGGTGGGGCTGGCCCCGGGATCGGGGGCAGCGATTGGGGCGGAGTCTGTAACCGCGCTGACAACGATGTCAACGAGTTCGTGACACTTTCGTTGTTGCGCCGCAACGAATGCGCCACGTGGTAAACGTTTACATGGCGTGAATGCGGGATTCACGCGGGAACCGTTGTGCCATGGGGCTCAAGCCGCTCAGCGCATTCAGCGTGATGCACGACGACTGCCTTGCGCAGTGCAACATGAGGCGCAGGGGGCGTCGGACGGAAGTTGACAAACCGCCGTTGTCCATCGAAAGAATGTGACAACGTTGTTCCCAGCCACTCTCCGACGCCGCGTTCTGCGGCCGTCGCCGCAGGAGCCCTCCTGATGTCCGCCGTCCCCGCTGCAAGCGCGCGCCCGAACGTGGCCACCTCCATCGCCATCGTCGGCGTGCTGTTCTTCCTGATCGGCTTCTTCACCTGGCTCAACGGCCCGTTGATCACCTTCGTCAAGCTCGCCTTCGAGCTCAGCGAGGTCGGCGCCTTCCTGGTGCTGATGGTGTTCTACCTGTCCTACTTCTTCCTGGCGCTGCCCTCGTCGTGGATCCTGCGCCGTACCGGCATGAAGAAGGGCCTGAGCCTGAGCCTGCTGGTGATGGCCGGTGGCGCGGCACTGTTCGGCGAATTCGCCACCCAGCGCTGGTACCCCGGCGCACTGGGCGGCCTGTTCGTGATTGGCAGCGGCCTGGCCCTGCTGCAGACGGCCATCAACCCGTACATCTCGATCCTTGGGCCGATCGAAACGGCGGCGCGGCGCATCGCGTTGATGGGCATCTGCAACAAGATCGCCGGCATCCTGGCGCCGATCCTGATCGGCACGGTGGTGCTGCATGGCATTGGCGATCTGGACGTGCAGGTGCAGGCGGCCGATGCCGCGACCAAAGCCGTGCTGCTGAACCAGTTCGCCGCCAAGATCCATGCCCCGTACCTGGCCATGGCGGCGCTGCTGGTGGTGTTGGCGGTGGCGATCCTGTTCTCGCCGCTGCCGGAAATCAAATCGTCCGAAGCCAACGCTACGCCGGTGGCCGCCGGTGCGGTCGAGCGCCGCAGCATCTTCCAGTTCCCGCACCTGTGGCTGGGCGTGCTGTGCCTGTTCGTGTACGTGGGCGTGGAAGTGATGGCCGGTGATGCCATCGGCACCTACGGCCATGGCTTCAACCTGCCGCTGGACGAGACCAAGATGTTCACCGCCTTCACCCTGGGCGCGATGCTGGTCGGTTACGTGGTCGGCCTGCTGGTGATTCCGCGGGTGGTGTCGCAGTCGCGCTACCTGACCATTTCGGCGGTGCTGGGCGTGGTGTTCTGCCTGGGCGCGTGGGCAACGCACGGCTATGTGTCGGTGGCCTTCGTGGCCCTGCTGGGCTTTGCCAACGCCATGATGTGGCCGGCCATCTTCCCGCTGGCCATCCGCGGCCTGGGGCGCTTCACCGAAACCGGTTCGGCCCTGCTGGTGATGGGCATCGCCGGTGGCGCGATCATTCCGCAGCTGTTCGCCCTGCTCAAGCAGCACATCGATTTCCAGCTGACCTTCGTGCTGCTGATGGTGCCCTGCTACCTGTACATCCTGTTCTATTCGGTGGTGGGCCACCGCGTGGGCCTGCCGCAGGACCGGAGCTGATCGGCGATGATGGACGGCAGCCAACCCCAGGAAAAACCGATGCGCAGAGCGACCATCAAGGACGTTGCCGAAAAGGCCAAGGTCTCGCTGAAGACGGTATCGCGGGTGATCAACAACGAGCCCTCGGTGATGCAGGCCACCCGCGCGCGGGTGCTGCGTGCCATCGCCGAGCTCGATTACGAACCCGATCCGTCCGCGCGCAACCTGCGCAGCGGCACCACCTTCGTGATCGGGCTGGTCTACGACAACCCGAACCCGTACCACATCATCGGCGTGCAGAACGGCGTGCTCGCCGCCTGCCGCGAGACCGGGTTCGGCCTGCAGATCCATCCCTGCGATTCCAGTTCGCCGCTGCTGGCCGATGAACTGGCTGACTGGGTGCAGCGTTCGCGCCTGGCCGGGCTGGTGCTGACCGCACCGATGTCCGAGCGCCGCGACCTGATCCAGGCGCTGACCGCGCGTGGCATCAAGCTGGTGCGCATCATTGCGGCCACCGAAGATCCGGCCGACGGTGCCTGCGTGTTCGTCGACGACCGCGAGGCCGCCTACGAGATCACCGAACACCTGATCCAGCTGGGGCACCAGCGCATCGGCTTCCTCTGGGGCGGCAGCTCGCACCGCTCCTCGGGCGAACGCTATGCCGGCTATGAGGCCGCGTTGAAGGACTACGGCATGACCGTGGACAAGCACCTGGTGGTGCAGGGCGACTACACCTTCGACGACGGTTTCCGTGGCGCGCGCCGCCTGCTGGCGCTGCGCGAACCGCCTACCGCCATCTTCGGTTCCAACGACGAAATCGCTGCCGGCGTGCTGGCCGCCGCCAAGTCGGCCGGCATGAACGTGCCCTACGACCTGTCCATTGCCGGTTTCGAGGACAGCCCGTTCTCGCGCCAGTCGTGGCCGCCGCTGACCACCGCCAAGCAGGCCACCGAAGACATCGCCCGCCATGCCGCGCGCCTGCTGATCGCGCAGCTGCGCAGCGACGCCTACGACGATGCGCCGGCACCGCTGCACAACCAGGGCTTCGTGCCGCAGCTGGTGGTGCGCGGTTCGACCGCGCCGATGCGCCCGGCCGGCGCACGCCCCCTTCCTTCCGATCCTGCCTGAGCCTGCCATGTCGCTGTCAGACCCCACCGCTACCCTGATGTTCGCCGAGGCCGCTGAAGCGGCCGACGTGGTCGCGCGCCAGTTCTCGCGCAACCACGCCACCCTGGAAACCCTGGCCGCCAGCCTGCGTGCCGCGCCGCCGCCGTTCGTGGTTACCTGTGCACGCGGCAGCTCCGACCACGCCGCCACCTATGGCAAGTACCTGCTGGAAACCCAGCTGGGGCTGGTGGTCGCGTCGGCCTCGCCATCGGTGGGCTCGGTCTACGCCGCACCATTGCAGCTGCGCGGCGCACTGTTCATCGTCATCTCGCAGTCGGGCAAGAGCCCGGACCTGCTGCGCAACGCCGAGGCGGCCAAGGCCGCCGGCGCGCGCGTGATCGCGCTGGTCAACGTCGAGGATTCACCGCTGGCGCAGTTGGCCGACACGGTCATCCCGCTGCATGCCGGCCCCGAGAAGAGCGTTGCAGCGACCAAGAGCTACCTGGCCTCGCTGGCCGCATTGCTGCAGCTGGCCGCGTACTGGAAGCAGGACAGCAGCCTGCGTGCGGCGCTGGACCTGCTGCCGGACGCGATGCGTGAAGCCTGGCAGTGCGACTGGAGCGCGGTGACCGAGGGCCTGGTCGAGGCCACCAACCTGTTCGTGCTCGGCCGCGGCCTGGGCCTGGGTGCGGCGCAGGAAGCGGCGCTGAAGTTCAAGGAAACCTGCAGCCTGCACGCCGAAGCCTACAGCTCGGCTGAAGTGAAGCACGGCCCGATGGCGCTGGTCGGCCGTGGCTTCCCGGTGCTGGCCTTCGCCCAGCCGGACGAGACCGGCGCCGGTACCCGTGCAGTGGTCGATGAATTCACCGCACGTGGTGCGCAGGTGTGGATGGCCGGTGCCGGCGGCAACCTGCCGGTGGCGGCCGCGCCGCATCCGCTGTGCGCACCGCTATTGACCGTGCAGAGCTTCTATCGCGCCATCAATGCGCTGGCGCTGCGCCGTGGCTTCAACCCGGACCTGCCGCCGCATCTGAACAAGGTTACGGAGACGGTGTGATGGCGACGGTGCTGCGCAATGCCCGCATCCTGGCCGGCGATGAGTTCCGCGACGACCTGGCGGTGGTGATCGAGGACGGTCGCATCAGCGCGCTGCTGCCCGATGCCGCGCCGCAGCTGGGCCACGCGGCCGAGCAGGTGGACCTGGGGGGCGGCTGGCTGCTGCCCGGCTTCATCGATGTGCAGGTCAATGGCGGCGGCGGCGCGCTGTTCAACAACACGCCGGACGTGGCGACACTGCGCACCATCGCGCAGGCGCACCGCCGCTTCGGTACCACCGCGATGCTGCCGACGCTGATCAGCGATGACGTGGCGGTGATGCGCGAAGCCATCGGTGCAATGCGCGAGGCCATCACGCAGGGCGTGCCGGGCGTGATCGGCATCCATCTGGAGGGGCCGTACATCGCGCCGGCGCGCAAGGGCACGCACGATGCCAGCAAGTTCCGCGTGCCGGACGAAGCGGAGATTGCGCTGGCCGCATCGCTGGATAACGGCGTGACCCTGCTGACGCTGGCGCCGGAGCGCGTGCCGCTGGAGACCATCCGTGCGCTGGTCGAGCGCGGCGTGATCGTCGCTGCTGGGCACACTGCAGGCACCTACGAAGAGATCCGCGCCGGCCTGGATGCCGGCGTGCGCGGCTTCACCCATCTGTACAACGCGATGTCGCCGCTGCAGGGGCGTGAGCCCGGCGCGGTGGGCGCTGCGCTGGAAGATCGCGACAGCTGGATCGGCATCATCGTCGATGGCGTGCATGTGCACCCGGCCAGCCTGCGCGTGGCGTTGGCGGCCAAGCCGTGCGGTCGCCTGCTGCTGGTGACCGATGCGATGCCGCCGGTTGGAGCCGACGATCCCAGCTACGTGCTGTATGGCGAAACCATCACCGCCATCGATGGCGTGGTGCGCAATGCCGCCGGTTCGTTGGCCGGCTCGGCGCTGGACATGGCCACCGCCGTGCGCAATACCGTGCAGCTGCTCGGCCAACCGCTGGCCGAAGCGGCGCGCATGGCGTCGACCTATCCGGCGCAGTTCCTCAACGTCGACGACCGCCTTGGCCACATCGCCGAGGGCTACCAGGCCGACCTGGTGCTGCTGGACGACGCCCTGCAGGTCCGTGGTACCTGGATTGCCGGACAGTACGAGGCCGCCTGATGAACAGTACGCCGCCACGCCGTCTGGGCTCGATCGATGCCCTGCGCGGCATCACCGTGGCGGCGATGCTGCTGGTCAACAATCCGGGCGACTGGAGTGCGGTGTTCGCGCCGCTGCGTCACTCGGAATGGCATGGCTGCACGCCCACCGACCTGGTGTTCCCGTTCTTCCTGTTCCTGGTGGGTGTGTCGATGGCCTTCAGCGTGGCACCGCGCGCGCTGGATGCCGCTGCACGGCCAGCATTGGCGCGCGGGGTGCTGGAGCGTGCACTGCGCATCCTGCTCGCCGGCGCGTTGCTGCACCTGTTGATCTGGTGGGCGCTGCACACCCATCACTTCCGCATCTGGGGCGTGCTGCAGCGGATTGCGGTATGCGCAGCGTTGGTGGGTGTTCTGGCGGTGTATGCGCGGCCGCGCGTGCAGGTGGGCGTGCTGGTCACGCTGCTGGTGGGCTACACCGTGCTGCTGCTGGGCATCGGTGATCTGGCGCCATGGACCAACCCGGCCAGCCGCCTGGACACCACGCTGTTCGCACCGTGGATCTACCAGTGGCACGCCGATACCGGACTGGGCCATGACCCGGAAGGATTGCTGAGCACGCTGGGTGCGCTGGCCAGTACCGTGCTCGGCCTGATTGCCGGTGGCCTGCTGCGCAACGGTCGTGCGGCGGCATTGGCTGGCCTGGGTGTGGCAACCGCCGTGCTGGGGCTGCTGCTGGCCACGGTGCTGCCGTTGAACAAGCAGCTGTGGACGCCCAGCTACGCGCTGTGGACCGGGGGCCTTGCCGCGCTGGCACTGTGGCTGAGCCACGTGCTGATCGACCAGAAGGGATGGCCCGCACTGGGCCGGCGCTTCGGGGTCAATGCAATTACCGCCTATCTTGGCGCATCGGTGATGTCGGTGGCGCTGATGGCGACCGGCGCGTGGGGCTGGATCTGGCAGCAACTGGCCGCCGCGATGCCGCACGCGCTCGAGCTGGCGTCGATGCTGCAGGCGCTGGCGTTCGTCGCGCTGTGGTGGGGCGTGGCGTGGTGGCTGGACCGGCGGAAGATCTATCTGAAGATCTGACGGCTCCGGGTCGGATCCCTTTCCGCAGGAAAGGGCTCTGACCCAACCCGGGAGGCCACCTCCTCCAGGCATGGGCATGACCCCGCAAAGATGAACGATTTCAGGCACGTAGAGGTGGGGTGATGCCCGATCAGGTTCGCATCTGAACTGTGATGATCGGCACGCAAATTCACCTGTCGAAACGGTTCACCATGGCGCAGACTGAGCCCACAGTACCGCATATCCGCAGTTCCTGATCCCCTATCCAGGAGTGCTGTATGTCCCGTGCCGTCCCGCGCGCAGTGCGTATGCGCCGCCTCACTGTTTCCGTACTGCAGGCCCTGGCTGTTCCCTCCGTCATGCTGTTGACCGCCAGCGCCGCCTGGGCCGGCTGTGACAGCGTCGCCCCCGTCGCCGGCCAGACGGTCACCTGCGATGCCAATGCGCCGAACCCGCAGACCGTTCCCGTCACCGCCGATGGCGCCGCCGGCATCACCGTCACTGTCGCCAGCACGGCGCAGCTGCAGCAAAGCGGTGGCAGCAGCGCGATTTCGCTTGTCGGGGCCGGTGGGCACCTGTTGTCCAACCTGGGCACGATCAGTTCGGTGGGCGGCGTGGCGGTGCAGCTCGGTGGCGGCAGCCGCGTCGAGAACTCGGGCAGCATCAGCACCGGCAACAACACCGCCCTGCAGTTCGTCGGCGCGGGCGACAGCGTGCTGGTCAACCGCGGAACGATCAGCGGGCGCACCGGCGTGCAGTTCGGTGCCGGCAATGATCGCCTGGACATGCAGGCTGGCAGCATCAGCGGCAGTGTGCTGCAGGGCGATGGCAATGATGCGCTGCTGCTGGGCAACGGTACGATCGACAGCGTCGACCAGGGCAGTGGCGATGACCAGATGACCGTCACCGGCGGCACCGTCACCGGCGTGGTGGCGCAGGGCAGTGGCCGCGATGATTTCGTCATGAGTGGCGGCACGGTCGGCGCGCTGCAGCAGGGCGACAACATCGATACCTTCCGCATGAGCGGTGGCCGCATCATCGGTGCGTTCGAGGATGGTGACCAGGCGTGGATGACCGCTGGCCGCATCGGCCGGGTCAACATGAAGCTGGACAAGAACCTGTGGGACCAGTCCGGCGGCACCGTGGACGGCAACGTGGTGACCGGCTTCGATACCGACACCATCATCATCTCGGGTACCGCCTACATCGGCGGCAACATCAGCGTCAGCGGCGGCAACGACAGCGTGACCATCACCGACGGCACCGTGCGCGGGCAGGTACTGCTCAGTACCGGCAACGACACCTTCAACTGGAATGGCGGCGGCATCGTCTACGGCGCGATCGACATGGGGCCGGACAGCGACGTCGCCAACCTCGGCAACCTCAACCAGGGCAACCTGGGGGCGGTGCCGCTGTTCGACGGTGGCGGTGGCATCGACCAGCTCAACTTCCACAACGTCAAGACTGCCGGCGTGGGCCGCTTCCAGAACTGGGAGGCGATCAGCCTGGCCAACAGCACCGAGCTGACCTTTGATGGCGACCTGGTGCTGGGCGACAGCGGAACCGGCACCGGCACGCTCACCGTGGACGACACCAGCACCGTCTACGCGGGCAGTGGCGGCCATGCAGTCCGTCCGTTCAACAGTGGTGCACTGGTGGAGATGGTCAATGCCGGGCGCATCGACCTGACCGGCACCGGCGCAGGCGACGTGTTCACCGTGCGTGGCAACTACCGTGGTGACGGCGGTGGCCTGTACCTGCGTACCGTGCTGGGTGCGGACAATTCCAGCAGCGACCGCCTGGTGATCGATGGCGGAACCGCCACCGGTACCACCGGCATCGGCGTGCTCAATGCCGGCGGCAGCGGCGCCGCCACGCTGGCCGATGGCATCCTGGTGGTGCAGGCCTTGAATGGTGGCCGCACTGCGCCGGGCGCGTTCTCGCTGTTCGCACCGGTTGCAGCCGGTGCCTACGAGTACTTCCTGTTCAAGGGTGGTGTCAGCGCCGGCACCAGCGAGAACTGGTACCTGCGATCGACGCTGGTGACCGGACCAACGCCGGCACCCAACGGCGGCGGCACTGCCACGCCACCGCCCCTGACGCCGCCGGTCGCACCGCCGCCGGCGATCACCCCGGCACCGCCGCCGCCGCCTGAAGGCGCTACCGATCCGAACCTGACCGCCGGCGAGGCCGCGCCGCCACCGCCGCCACCGGAACCGGCGCCGGTGGCGCCGCCCAGCGACCCGGCGGTGCCGGACGTGCCGGTGGCCGGCGGTGCGTTGCCCGGTACCGGCACCCCGCCAACGCCGGGTGCACGCCCGGCCGAAGGCGCGGTGGTGCCGCTGTACCGCGTGGAGACCGCCGCCTACGCCGTGGTGCCACCGCTGCTGCGCGAGACCTCGCTGGCCAGCCTCGGTACCTTCCACGAGCGGCAGGGCGAACAGCGCCTGCTGTACAACCAGGGCATATTCCGCACCGCCTGGGGCCGGTTGGTGGGGCAGAGCAGCGAGATCCACTGGAAGGGTGATGCGCAGCCGGGCTTCGATGGCGATGTGATGGGCCTGCAGGCCGGTCTCGACGTGTGGGCTGCGGCGTCTGACAACCACCGCAACCAGATCGGCGTATTCGTTGGCCGCACCCGCGCGCAGGGCAAGACCACGGGTCTGGCACTGGGCTGGGAGAACGTGCAGGTAGGCCAGAACCGCCTGGATGACAAGCACGTGGGCCTGTACTGGACCTTCACCGATAGCAGTGGGGGTTACATCGACGCCGTGGCGATGCAGAGCCGCTACGACGGCCGCGTGCGTTCCTCGCGTGGGCTCGGCTTCGGCCTGAGCGGCGACGGTACCAGCGTGTCGGTGGAGGCGGGCAAGCCGCTGCTGCACTTCGGGCAGTCCGCATGGTGGCTGGAACCGCAGGTGCAGGTGATCTGGCAGCGCACTTCGCTGGATGACCGTCGCGATGAAGTATCGAGTGTGCGCTTCGACAACGACAACGCCTGGACCGGCCGCATCGGCCTGCGCTTGGCGGGCGATTACCAGTTGGCCGACAACGGCTGGCAGCCGTATTTCAAGCTCAATTACTGGCATGGCCGTTCTGGTGAAGACCGCATCCGTTTCGACGACGACGTGATCATCAATTCGCAGCGCTCACGCGCGCTGGAAGCCGGCGTGGGTGTGGTCGGGCGTTTCAACCGAACGATCAGCGCCTATGCCGTGGCCGACTATACGCGCGAGCTGGGTGGCGACCGCAACGAGAAGCGCCGCATCATCGAAGGCAACATCGGCCTGCGTGCGGACTGGTAGCGCCTAGTGCAGATGGCTGACCCGCTCTGGCAGGTGCCGACCTTGGTCGGCACGAATCGCACCCGCGCCATGACGCTGCTCTGGTAGGTGCCGACCTTGGTCGGCGCGAATCCCACCGACGCCATGACGCTGCTCTGGTAGGTGCCGACCTTGGTCGGCACGAATCCCACCGGCGCCATGACGCTGCTCTGGTAGGTGCCGACCTTGGTCGGCACGAATCCCACCGGCGCCATGACGTTGCTCAGGTAGGTGCCGACCTTGGTCGGCACGAATCCCACCGGCGCCATGACACTGCTCTGGTAGGTGCCGACCTTGGTCGGCACGAATCCCACCGGCGCCATGACCTCCGCGCAGCTGAGCATAGGCTCGGCTCTACAGCAGCGGTGCGCACGCATCCGGTTCCACCAGCGCCCCGGCATGATCGGCCAGCACCACCACCGCATGCAGCAGGCCTTCCTCCACCTGCGGCGGACACTGCGCCTGCGCATCATCCATCTCGCGTGCCGACTGCGCCGCCAACAAGATGCCCCCACACGCAGACACCGCCGCCAGGCAGCGCGTCGCCTCGGCCAGGTGCCGGCCGCGCGCCTCGCTGAGTTGCCGTTCGCGCCACGCCTGGCCGTCGGCCGCGTGGCTGTGAGCGATGCCGCGCAACCGGGCGAAGAACGCCGCCGGCGGCGCCTGTTCGTTGGCTTCGGCGAGTGCGTCTTCCAACGCTTCGGCGACGGCAGTGGACAGCTGCAGGCCGGGAAGTGCAGCGCCGAGCAGGGCCTGCAGGCGTGGGTAGGTGGGGTGGGGCGTGTTCATGGCGGCAACCTCACGAGGCGAGGCCACCTGCGAAGCGCAAGGTGGCGGGCGGTGCGGGTTGGCGTGCCGGTCAAAATCAAAGCGAAAAAGCCGACGGATCACGAGGATCCCCACGCACCGCCCACCATGGGCAAGCCGGTGCATTGTCGCGATTGCCGCTGATGCGGCAAATCGATCGCTTCGATGTTTGATTCGGGACGCCAATCCCGGCCAGCGCAACGTACGTTGGCACAGCCAACTTCGCGCTTTCACTCGAACAACGACATGAGCAAAGTTGTAAATCATGCCCTGCATGGGAGTGCCAAAGCCGACACGCAACGGCGGCGGCAAGCGCGTATGCTGCGGTACTTGCTCACGACGAAGGAACGTCGAATGTCTATTGATCTCCGCGTGATGGCCACTGCACTGGGCGCCCTGTTCTGCACCACCGCACAGGCCGTGGCACCAGACGCCATCGACCTGCCGACAGCACAGGCACAGGTCCAGTTGCTGGACATGCTGGAGAAGGAATCGCTGTACCGCGACCGGGTGGACTGGCGGGCCATCCGCACGCGCCTGAAGGCGGCGCAGAACGACCCGGCTGAGGTCCGCGCAGTGCTCCGGCAGGCCATCGGTCGCAGTTCCGGCGGGCACGGCGCTTGGATCAGCGCAAAGCAGCTGCAGGCGAAGGCAGAACGCTTGGAGCGCGCCAATGGCGCAGCGACAGCGGCTCCGAAAGCAACGACGGCCCTGGCCGGAGCACCGGACCCGCGCATCGGCTGGGTGGAGATCGAGGGCTACGGTGTCATGCAGGGCCCGACGGCGCACCAGCAGATGAAGGAGCGTGCCAAGCGCTGGCAGGCGATCATCGATGACCAGGACAACGGCAGCCGCTGCGGCTGGATTGTCGATCTGCGCGACAACACCGGTGGCAACATGTGGCCGATGCTGCTGGGCGTGGCACCGCTGTTGCGGGTCACGCCCAGCGCCGACGAGAACGTGGGTTCCTTCGCTGCCGCAGATGGTCCGTCGCTCTGGCAGCTGACCTCATCCAGTGTGCGTCTTGGCGATCGCGTGCGGATCGATCTTGGTGGGCCCGGCTATCTGCTCAAACATCCGGGCGCGCCGGTCGCCGTGCTGACCGGCCCGCGCACTGCCAGCTCCGGAGAGGCCACCGTACTTTCCTTCCGCGGCCGGCCGCAGACGCGCAGTTTCGGCCAGCCCACCTCGGGGCTGTCCACCGCTAACGTGATGCGGCCGCTGGCTGATGGCAGCGCGCTGCTGCTGACCACCAGCGTGATGCGGGACCGCAATGATCGTGGCGATGGCCTGAAGATCGAACCCGACCAGCGCGTCGAGGGTGACGCGGCCACTGTGGCCGCCGCCCAGGCCTGGCTGCTGGCCCAGCCCGCCTGCCAGGTCAACCGGACATGATCCTGATCGGCCAACAGGAACGGGTGCTGATCGTCGGCCCCACCGAAGCGCACCACTGCCTGCGCTGCCAGACGGAAACCGAGTTCGCCCCGCAGCTGCGCTACAAGATGGCGCGCATCGACCTGCTGTTCGGCTTCACCTACCAGCGCCGCTACGAGCTGGCCTGCACCCGGTGCGGGCACGGCTGGGTGCTGGATACCGAGACCATGGACCAGCAGCTTGGCGGGGTGCCGATCCCGTGGCGGCACCGCTTCGGCCTGCCGTTGATGCTGGTAGGGGTCGCCGCGCTGGCGGTGGCCGGTTGGATGTGGCGGCACGGATACATCGGTTGAGGACCGGGCCTGTTAAAGTCTGCCCTGCAACCACGTACCGGAACCGACCATGGACCACGACACCCCGTTCGAACCCCTCAACGATCTCGAGGTGCGCCTGCTGCAGGCCCAGGACGGCACGCTGACCGCAGCGCAGTTCCTCGACGGCCTGCTGACCTCGACGGCGTTCGTGCTGCTGGACAAGGCCATTGGTGAGGATGGCGCCTGGGACGAGAGCATCTCGCCGCTGGTGCTGACCAGCGAGAGCGGCGAGCCGATGTTCGCGGTGTTCACCGCGCCCGAGCGCGCTGGCTTGTGGCACGAGCAGCTGCCGCAGTTTGCCCATGCCATGCCGATCGCGGTGCACGCGCTGCTGGCCGGTATCGGCGACGGCGTCGGCCTGGTGCTGAACCCGGGCCTGGACGTGGGCATGGAGATGATTCCCGATGCCGTGGCCCAGCTGAAGCAGCGTGCGGCGGCGATTACCCGTGGGATGGCGCACTGAAGCCAGTGATATAGGGGTGCCGGCCAGCGGCCGGCACTACCCATGGGAGTCGGTGCGCGGCCGCCACGGCGGTTGCGGATCAGCGGGCGGCGGCGATGGCTTTCACCCGCGCCTTGGCCAGCGCTTCGCCGATGGCCGGGCCCTTCAGATGCGTGGTATCCAGATCCCGCGCCTGCACTGACAGCGCCGCTTGGTGCAGGCGCTTGAGCGTTTCGCCCTGGGGGTAGTCGGCGTCCTCGAAGCCGAGCCGGCCGCGCTTGTCGGCCTCGCAGCACAGTGCGATGCGGGCCACGCGTTCCGGCCGGCGCAGCGCATCACAGCGGCCCAGCAGTTCCAGCACGGTGGCATCGCGCAGTTCGTCGATGCGGTGCACGTTCAAGTGCTCGCGACACACCGCTTCGGCCAGCTGCTGGTGTTCGGCGGGAATCTTCAACCGCGCACACAGTGCCTTCAAGGGCTTGATGCCGCGCTGCTCGTGCATGATGTGGCGCGGCCACTCCTCCGGCGGGGTCAGGCCCTTGCCCAGGTCATGGGTAAGCGCGGCAAAGCCGACCAGGTCATCGCCCGGCGCCAGCCTGGCAGCCATGTCGCTGACCATTTCCTGGTGGATGCCGGTATCGACCTCGGGGTGGAACTCAGCACGTTGCGGCACGCCATACAGCGCTTCCAGCTCGGGCAGGATCGGGCCCAGTGCCTGCGCATCGTGCAGCGTGCGCAGGAAGGCGGAGGGCCGTTCACTGACCAGCGCCTTGCGCAGCTCCTGCCAGACGCGCTCGGGCACCAGCGCGTCCAGCTCGCCGCTGGCGGCGACCTCGCGCATCAGCGCCATGGTCTCTTCGGCGACGGTGAAGCCCAGCGGTGCGAAGCGCGCCATGAACCGGGCCGCGCGCAGCACGCGCAATGGATCTTCCACGAACGCGGGGCCGACATGGCGCAGCACGCGTTGCTCGATATCGCGCACACCGCCGTAGGGATCGACCAGCGTGCCGGTGTCTTCGTCGCAGGCAATCGCGTTGATGGTGAAGTCGCGGCGCTGCAGGTCTTCTTCCAGCGTCACTGCCGGGTCGGCATCGACCACGAAGCCGCGGTAGCCACGGCCGGATTTGCGCTCGGTGCGCGCCAGCGCGTATTCCTCAGCGGTCTTCGGGTGCAGGAACACCGGGAAATCGCGGCCGACGGCGGTGAAGCCCTGCGCTTCCATCTGCGCGGGCGTGGCGCCGACCACCACCCAGTCATGGTCGCCGGCAGGTCGCTGCAGCAGGCGGTCACGCACGGCGCCGCCGACAAGATAGATCTTCATGGCTGGAATCATCGCATGCCCGGCGCAGATGCACCGGTAGTGCCGGCCGCTGGCCGGCAACCGCAGTCACCCCGAAGCTGCCGGCCAGCGGCCTGCACTACCGATACAGCGTCCAGCCCGATCCAGGCCAGCAGGCTCATCGTTTCCCTCCCCAGCGAGTGGATGCCGGGGAATGCCGGCCAGCGACCGGCAGTACTGTGTTGCGATCAATCGCCGCCCTGGTCGGCGTTGGCGGCGCAGCTGAAGCGCTTGCGCTTGTCCACCAGGCGGCCCATCAGGCGATCGCTCAGCGGCAGCGCATCACCATTGAGGCGCCAGTCGTAGATCACGCTGAAGGCCAGCACGCGGGCCACGTACTCGCGGGTTTCCTTGTAGCTGATGGTCTCGATCCACAGGTCCGGATCAAAGCCCGGGCGCTGGCTCTGCCAGCGTGCGGTCGGGGTCGGGCCGGCGTTGTACGCGGCGATGGTCACGTAGGGCAGGCCGTCGTACTTGTTCATCAGCTGGCGCAGGTAGGCGGTGCCGATGGCGATGTTGGTGTCCGGGTCGTACAGGCTGTCGGCGCCGCCGTAGCCGGTCAGGCCGATCGACTTGGCCACGCCGGCACCGGTGGCTGGCAGCACCTGCATCAGGCCCATGGCGTTGGCAGGCGAGCGCGCACGCGGGGTGAAGGTGCTCTCGGCGCGGATCTCCGCCGCCACCCAGGCCGGGTCGATTGCGTTGCGTGCCGATTCGCGGCGGATGGTGGCGTCGTGGTGCAGCGGGAAGCGCAGGTCGTACAGGCGCTGCTCCTGCGGCTGCTTGCCGAGCGCGAACACGGCGCGGTCGAACCAGCCGTTGTCCTGCGCCACGCGCACGGCGAGGCGACGCTGGGTGTCATCGAAGCGCGACAGTGCACTGTTCCATTCGGCCACGGCCCAGCCAGCGCGATCGATCTGGTACAACGCCATTGCGCGCTGGATGGCCGGGTCGCGCGCGATCACCGCCTGAGCCTGCGCGCTGTCGTTGGGCTGCCACGGGCACAGCGTGTAGCCCTGCTGCAGCTTGTCGGCGGCGAGGAAGCCGTGGAAGGTCGATGCACGCGCGGCCTCGCGGAACAGCGGCTGCGCCTGCTGGGCCTGGCCGGTCTTCTCCAGCATGCGGCCTTCGAAGTAGCGCCAGCGCGGGTCGCTGCGCTGCTTGCTGCCCATCTTGCGGATGGCGGTCAGCGCCGCGGTCCAGTCGCCGCGGGACATCGCTTCGCGCACGCGCCACTCGTGCAGGCGTTCGTCATAGGCCGACTCCGGCACCGCGTTGAGGCGGCGTGCCGAATCGGGCAGGTAGGACGCCACCGTCCACAGCGCGATCTGGTACAGCACCTGGCCCTGCTGGACGGCACTCAGCCCCAGTGCCTGCGCGTACTGCGGCAGCTGCTGTTCGGTGGCGGCCGGGTCGGCCTTGGCCAGCTTGGCCAGGCCATCGGTGGCGATGCGCCGGCTGCGCTCGTTGCGGGGCCAGTTCAGGGCGCTGGCGTTGGGCTTGTCGACGAAGGCGGCGTAAGTGTTGGCCAGTGCCAGGTCAGTGGCAGGCAGGCCGCGGGCCGCGCTGCGCATCACGGCGGGCTGCTGCGCGTCGGCGGCAGCATCGATCCGTTCCCAGCGCAGGGCGTCGCTCAGGCCGCCTTGTGCCTGCAGCACGGTGAACACCGCATCGCAGCTGTCCGGCAGCGGCTTGCCGTTCTTGCGCCACAGCTCCTGTGCTTCGCTGATCCACTGCGGATCGACCTTGCCGGTCACCTGGCGCGCGGTCAGCTGCGCACAGCGCAGGCCGGCGTTGTCGGTGGGCGCCCAGTTGGCCAGCAGGGTCGGCCAGTCCTGGCGGCGGGCGAGCGAGGGCAGCCACACGCTGCGGAACGTGCTGGCCACGGCCTGGCCCTCATAGCGCTTGAGGAAGGCCTGTGCCTGCGCGGTATCGACGGTGTCGATGTTGCGGCGCAGGTTGGCGTACTCCAGCCAGCCATACGCCGGATGGCGGCTGAGCGCAGCGGCCTGGCCAGGATCGAACTGGCCGCGTTCGGCGGCCGCGATCGCGGCTTTCAACTGCGCGTTCTGGGCATCGAGGGACTGGGCATTGGCGCAGCCGATCAGCAGCGTGGTGGCCAAGGGCAGCAGGGACAGGGCGGTCGAAGAGCGTCGGGTCATGGCATGCAGCATAGCGGGCAGTGGCTGAATTCAGTTTCGCATTGCGTGCACGCAATGCGTGGGCAACGATAGCTGAATGACTCCGCACAGGCCCCTGCCGCAGGCGGGCGCAGGCGTCGTAACGTCGGCCTTGGGCGAACGGCCCGGCTGCATGGAGCGGCACATGGCGTTCAGTAGCGCAGGAAGAAGCGGCCCGCTGGCGGACATCAATGTCACGCCACTGGTGGATGTGATGCTGGTGCTGTTGATCATCTTCATCGTAACCGCGCCGATCGTGGCCCGGCCGATTCCCGTGCAGTTGCCACAGGCCACCGATCGCACGATCGATCGCCCCGAACCGCCGCCGCCGATCGAGCTGCGACTGGATGCGTCGAACCAGCTGAGCTGGGATGGCCAGCCGATGGCGATCGGCGATCTGCAGGGGCGCCTGCAGGCGCAGGCCGGCGAGCATGCCGGCAACCTGCCGGAGCTGCGCATCGCCACCGATCCGGCGGCCGAGTACGAAGGCATGGCGCGGATATTGGCTGCGGCCGAAGCCACTGGCATGGAGCGCATTGCCTTCGTGCGGTGAATTTCGTGCGGTGAGTCCGGCAACGGGCGGCCTGCCATCGGCAGGCCGCTCTTCCTGCGAGGGAACGTGGCATGCGATACGGGACACAGCACGCGGCCTCACTGATGGCCGCCCCCAATCTGGCACCGCTGGTGGATGTGTTGCTGGTGTTGCTGGCGCTGGTGATCACCGCGCTGCCGATGGCGCAGGCGACCGGCCTCCTGGCGCTCCATCAGCGCACCTCGTGCCCACCCTGGCCGGCGTCCTCACCCCAGCCGACCCACCTGCGCATCGACGCGGCGGGGGCGATGTTCTGGAATGGCCAGCCGCTCGACGCTGTCGCGTTGCAGCGGCACCTGGTGCAGGCGCAGCAGATGCCGCAGCAGCATCGCCCCTGGGTGCATCTGGCGACCGCCGACGACACCGACTACGAAGACATGGCACGCGTGCTGCTGGCCGTGAGCCAGCATGGGCTGCGCGTCGACGCGCCCGGTCACTAGCGCCTGCACCGACAAGTCCCCTTGATGAGTTGTGGCGGATCTCGGCGCGCGCTGACGCAGCCGGCATCAAAGTGGAGGGCGGTGAACAGTACCGTCCGGTTCTAAACGGTCCTCATCTGACGTAAATGGCTGTCAATTGCGTCAATTCCGCGTGAAAGAGTGTCGATCATCACGCCGTGATTTTTACCGCTTGTTTACAAAGGAGACGCTGCCGCCATGCAGGGGGGAGCGCGGCAGTCCATGTCCCGACATTCCTTTGGAGAGAGAGCGAATGAAGCACCTGCACCACCGCCCGTTGGCGGTTGCCGTCACGCTGTGCGTGATGGCCTTGGCACCCCTGGGTGCCGCTGCACAATCCACCACCAACCTCGACGCGGTGGAAGTCACCGGTACCCGCATCAAGCGCGCTGAAGTAGAGGGCCAGGTCCCGATCCAGACCCTGACCCGTGGCGACATCGAACGCACCGGCCTGACCTCGATCGGCGAAGTGCTGCAGCAGCTCACCGGTTCCGGCTCTGCGCTCAACGCCAAGTTCAACTCGTCCGGCAACTTCGGTTTCCCGCCCGATGGCAGTGGCGTGGGTGCCGGCTCGGCGCAGGTCGATCTGCGCCACCTGGGTGCCAAGCGCGTGCTGGTGCTGGTCGACGGCATCCGCTGGGTCAATGAATCGTCGGCGTCCGGTGTGGGCTCGGCCACCGACCTCAACACCATTCCGCTGGCGATCGTCGAGCGCATCGAGGTGCTGGAGGACGGTGCTTCGTCGCTGTACGGCTCCGATGCCATCGCCGGCGTGGTCAACATCATCACCCGCCGCGATTTCGATGGTGGGCAGGTGACGCTGAACTACGGCGAGTACAGCAAGGGCGACGGCACGCAGAAGGGCGTGGACCTGGCCTGGGGCAAGAGTGGCGATCGCTTCAGCCTGTTCCTGGGCGCCAGCTGGACCAAGCAGGACCCGGTATTCGCCAAGGATCGCGAGCAGTCGCGCTTCCCCATTCCCGGTACCGGCCTGGCGTTCGGCAGCGGTGGTATTCCGCAGGGCCGTTTCATGTTCACCGACCCGAACACCGGTGCGGTGCAGAACATCGTGCCCAATACCGGCGTGAGCAATCCGCGGTACGACGGCAGTGCCGGCTGCAGCCGCACGGATGACTATCACTGCTTCACCACCGCCGACCGCTTCAACTTCGCCGAATACAACATGGTGCTGACGCCGTCGGAGCGCAAAGGCCTGTTCGGCCAGTTCCGCTTTGACATCACCGACAACGTGCAGTGGTACATCAAGGCGCTGGGCAACCGCCGCGAGTCGACCAACCAGGCCGGCCCCGAGCCGCTGTTCTTCGGCCCCGATGGCGCCACCGGCAATCCGTTGGCCGACAACATCGTGGTCTCGCGCCTGAACCCGTACAACCCGTTCGGCTTCGATCTCGTCTCCGGCGACAACATGAGCCTGATCGGTCGTCGCCCGGTGGAGGGCGGTGCGCGCGTGTTCAAGCAGAAAGTGGACACCACCTACTTCGCCACCGGCCTGGTCGGTGACTTCCATGCCGCCGACCGCAGCTGGTACTGGGACGTCAACGGCATGTACAGCAAGAACAAGGCCGAGCAGACCAACTACGGCAGCTATGACATCTACAAGGTGAACATGGCGCTGGGCGATCCCGCGGTGTGCGCGGCCACGCCTGGCTGCGTGCCGTTGAACATCTTCGGTGGCGCCGGTTCGATCACCCCGGACATGCTGAAGTGGATCCAGCCGGTGGTGCGCGACCGCAGCCAGAACGAACTGAGCCTGTTCACCGCCAACCTGTCCAGCGAGCTGTTCTCGCTGCCGGCCGGTCCGGTGTCCTTCGCCACCGGCTTCGAGTACCGCAAGTACAAGGGCGCCTACCAGCCCGATCCGCTGACGGTGATCGGCCACTACAACGGCGTGCCGTCGCAACCGACCTCCGGTTCCTACGACGTCAACGAGGCCTACCTGGAGTTGAGCGTGCCGATCTTCGCCGACTCCTCGTTCGGCAAGAAGCTGGACCTGAGCCTGGCCGGCCGCTATTCGGACTACTCCACCTTCGGCGGCGAGTTCACGCCCAAGTACGGCCTGCGCTGGCAGGTGACCGATGACTTCGTGCTGCGCACCACGTACGCCGAGGGCTTCCGCGCACCGTCCATCGGTGAGCTGTACGGCTCTGCCGCACGTGCCGACCTGCAGCTGTTCGATCCGTGCTCGGTGGGCCTGGGCGGCACGCCGCCGCGTGGCAGCGCGGCCAACTGTGCTGCACTGGGCGTCCCGGCCGGCTTCCAGCAGGCCAACTCGCAGATCTCGGTGACCACCGGCGGCAACCGCGAGCTGGACCCGGAACGCTCGCGCAGCTTCAGCGCGGGCTTCGTGTGGAGCCCGTGGTTCGGCAACAACGCCTCGTGGTCGGAGCGCTTCGATGTGGAAGTCACTTTCTACCGCCATGCCATCGATGGTGCGATCCAGGCCATCAACGCGCAGACCCAGCTGGACCTGTGCGTGGATACACTGGACCCGATCTACTGCAACGGCATCACCCGTGCCAGCACCGGTGCGGTCAGCAGCTTCAACAACCGCCTGACCAACCTGGGTTCGATCAAGACCGACGGTTGGGACGTGGATCTGTTCTGGACGCTGCCGCAGACCTCCATCGGCCAGTTCAAGCTGGCATGGAAGAACACCTTCGTCGGCCGTTACGAGGCCACTGGCGCGGCCGGGCAGAAGCAGCCGCAGAAGCCGGGCGTGGAAGTGGCCGACAGCTCGATCCCGGAGTGGACCAGCAATGCCAGCCTCGGCTGGACGATGGATCGCTGGAGCGCCAACTGGACGGTGCGCCACATCTCCGAGCTGACCGAGAACTGCGGCGATGCGGCGGCCTTCCCGGTGTGCAGCAACCAGGCTGCGGGCACCAACACGCTGTCGGCCACCACCTTCCACGACATGCAGGTGGGCTACAAGATCGACTGGATGAAGGGGTTGCAGCTGACCGCCGGCCTGAACAACGTGTTCGACAAGGATCCGCCGATCTGCCTGTCGTGCTCGTTGAACGGGTATGACGCCTCGACCTACGACATTCCGCGTGGTCGTTACTGGTACCTGCGCGCGGACCTGCGGTTCTGATGTGACGTTGGCAGCGCCGGTCAGTTCCGGCGCTGCCTTGCGGGTGTAGAGCCGAGCCCGCGCTCGGCTGATTCTCTGAGCCGAGCATGGGGCTCGGCTCTACAGGTGCGGGGCGTGCGAACCCCGCGTCTGATCAGAACGCCCAGGTGAACGTCAGCGAGCCATTGCGGCCATCGCCGTAGGCACCGTAGCCGTTGATCTGCGACAGGTACTTCTTGTCCAGCAGGTTGTTGAGGTTGGCCTGCACGCTGAACTCCGGCGAGATGCGGTAACGCACGAAGGCGCTGACCAGCGCGTAGCCGCTCTGTTCGATGCGGCCGTAGGCCGGCACCGGGTAGTAGATGCGGTTCTGCCAGTTGGCGCCGCCGCCGACGGTCAGTGCCTGCAGCGACTGTGGGGTGTAGCTGGTGAACAGTTTCAGCGCGGTCTGTGGCAGGTTGGTGTTGATGTCGGCGCCGTTGATGTCCTTGGCCACATAGCGCGACGCACCGAAGGTCGCATTCCAGCCCGGTGCGAGTTCGCCGTTCACCTCGAACTCGAAGCCGCGGCTGACGGTGCCGCGTGCAGCGCGATAGGCGAACTCGTTCTGGCTGCCCTGCACGGGTTCACCGGTGGCCTGGCCGACGTTGTCCTGTTCGATGCGGAACACGGCCAGCGAGGCGTTCAGGCGGTTGTCGAACCACGCGCCCTTGACGCCCACTTCGTAGCTCTTGCCATCGACCGGATCGAGGTAGCTGCCATTGCGGTCCTTCAGCGTCTGCGGCTGGAAAATCTCGGTGTAGCTGGCATAGGTCGAGTACGTCCCGTTGATGTCGAAGACCAGGCCAGCGTACGGCGTGGTCACCTTGTGCGCGCGGTCGGCGCCTTCGCCCTCGCTCTTCCAGCCGGTGTAGCGTGCGCCGATGATCAGCTTCAGCGGATCGGCCAGCGACAGGCGCGCGGCCGCGTAACCGGCCTTCTGCGTGATGGTGCCCTCGCTGGCCAGGGCCAGCGGGTTCCAGTTCGGCTCACCGATCTTGCCCGTCCAGTTCAGATAGCTGGCGAACGGATCCCAGGTCTGGCCCGGGCCACCGACCTGGTAGTCGCCGTAGTTGGCGTACTCGCGCCTGTTGTAGCTGAGGCCGGCCATCAGCTGGTGCTCGCGGCCGAACAGCTGGAACGGGCCATCCACGTAGCCGTCGACGCCAGTGACCTTGCGCTCGGTGTTGTACAGGCCTGCGGACGGCGAGATGCCCGCGCCAGTGGTCCGGTCGAAGTTCGAGGCGCCCGTGGTCCAGTCGTTGTAGGCGGGGTAGAACAGCTTGTCGTCGGCCCTGGTCTCATCGTGCGTGGCACCCACCTTGAACTTCCAGCCGTTGCTGAAGGCGTGTTGCAGGGTGGCGAAGGCCCGCTTGCTGGTGGTGTCCCAATAGGTCCACTCCGGGCTGGCGTTGAACGATTCGTCGTAGCCGGTGCGCGAGCCATCCGAATACAGCATCGGGAAGCCGCCCCAGGTCGCACCATTGGCGCGCTTCTGCTGGTAGTCGTAGCCCACGCTCAGCTGGGTGTCCGGGGTCAGGTCGGCATCAATGACGGCGTAGCCCAGCGTCTTGCGCTGGTTGTAGCGGTCCATCTGGCCGTCGGTATCCAGGTAGCTGCCGATCACGCGACCGCGCACGCTGCCGCTGGCGTTGAGCGCGCTGCCCACATCCACCGTGGTGCGTGTGCGGCCCCAGCTGCCGACGTTCACCGACACGCTGCCGGTCAGCTCGGCGCTGTCGGCATGCTTGCGGATCAGGTTCACCGACGCCGACGGATTGCCGGCGCCGCTGAGCAGGCCGGTGGCGCCGCGCACCACTTCCACGCGGTCGTACAGCGCCAGATCCAGGCCGGAGTCACCGTAGCTCCAGTTCTGCACCATCTGCGTCGGCAGGCCGTCGAACTGGTAGGCATCGATGTAGAACCCACGCGCGTAGAACTCGGTGCGCTCGCTGTCGGACTGGGTGCTGGTCACGCCGGTGGTGTTGGCCAGCACGTCGATGATGTCGTCGAGCTTCTGATCTTCGATGCGCTGGTGGCTGATGATGCTGACCGACTGCGGGATCTCGCGCGGTGCCAGGTCGAAGCGGGTACCGGCCGAGGTGCGGCGCACCGAATAGCCTTCGGCGCGTTCGCCCTTGACCACGACCTTGTCCAGCGTGGTCGGGTCGGCGGCGGTGTCGGCGAAGGCGGCCGGGGCCAGGGCGCAGAGTGCAACGAGTACGGCAACGGACAGCCGCTGCGGCTGCGGGATACGGAAGGTGGAACAGGTCATGGGGGTCCTGGACGAGCACGCGCGCTCGGCCGGCATCCAGAAGGCGAGGCGCTACGGGTGGGAAACGGGCGGGCAGGCCGTCCTGGCACCACCGGAAACGAAAGAAATGGTAATACGAACTATTCCTATTTACAAATCATGAACGAGGTAGGCGCTCACGCGGGCCGCGACGCAGCGCATGGTGTTCAGCGCAGCAGCGGCAGCGGATCGCGCGCGCCATCGGCGCCGTAGATGCCCCAGTGCAGGTGGGGCGGCGTGCCCTTGGCATTGCCGCTGTCGCCTACATGCCCGAGCAGGTCGCCGGCCTGGACCACCTGGCCGCGCGCCAGGCCCTCGGCCCAGTCGTCCAGATGGGCGTAGTAGTAACGTTCGCGCCCGGGCCCGATCACCCAGACCTGGCGGCCACCGAGGCCGCGCTCGCTGACGTCCGCGATGACGCCGGCAGTGACGCTGCGCACCGCGGTGCCGCGCTTGGCGAAGATGTCGATGCCGGCGTGGGAGCGGTCACGGCCACGTGGTGCGCCGAAGGTGTCGGCGATCTGGCGTGGCCGCACGCCGTCCACCGGCACCGCCAGTTGCGTGGCCGGCGGCATACGAGAGAGTGTCCACAGCAGCTTCGGCGCAGCGGCCCATGGGCTGTTCCACAGCGCCATCGCGGCAATGAGGGCGATGGCCAGCCACAGGCCGCGCAGCAACCAGCGGCGCAGGCGACGGGCGGGGAAGGGCGGTGTACTCATGGTTTCAAAGTGTAGAGTCGAGCCATGCTCGACTGCTGTTGCGTTGCGATCAGGAGGCAGTCGAGCATGGCTCGACTCTACAGGCCTGGCAGCAGCGGCACTTCGAAACTGCGCTTCAACGTCCCCAGCGCGACCGACGTACGGAAGCGCTCGATGTTGTCATCGCCGCCGAACAACCGCTCGGTAATGGCCTCGTACTCTTCCATCGACGCCGCCGAAAGCAGCAGCAGGAAATCGCCATCGCCGGTGATCGAGTAGCACTGCTGCACGGCCGGGTCGTTTTGCACGCGGCGCTTGAACGGCGCCACGCGGTCGCGCTGCTCGCTGACCACGCGCACCTCCACGATGATGGTCAGTGGCCGCCCGACCTTGGCGGCGGCGACCACCGCCACATTGGCCGCGATCACGCCGCTGTCCTGCAGGCGCTTGATGCGGCGCTGCACGGCCGGCGTGGACAGGTGCACGGCCTCGGCGATTTCGCGCTGCGGCAGGGTGTTGTCCCGCTGCAGCAGGTCGAGGATGGCGCGGTCGAAGCTGTCGAGCACGGGGGCGGTGGCCATGGCGAGCAGAAGTTGCACGAACGGGCCGTCAATTGAGCCAAGTGCTCGGCGCTGGCGCAATAGACTTTGCCCATGCAGACCCCACGACTCGCGCCGATGTTGCCGGCGCTGGCGGTGCTTGGCTCGGTCACCTCGCTGGCCATCGGCACCTCCTATGCAAAACACCTGTTCCCGCTGATCGGCGCGCAGGGCACCAGCGCGCTGCGCGTGGGCTTCTCGGCGCTGTTGCTGCTGCTGTTCTGGCGGCCGTGGCGCTGGAAGACCAGCCGCCCGGATGCGATCACCATCCTGCGCTACGGCCTCACCCTGGGCCTGATGAACCTGCTGTTCTACATGGCCCTGCGCACCATTCCCTTCGGCATCGCGGTGGCCATCGAATTCACCGGGCCGCTGACGGTGGCCATGCTGTCGTCGCGACGGCCGATCGATTTCCTCTGGGTGGGCTGTGCGGCGGTGGGGCTGCTGTTGCTGCTGCCGATCGGCGGTGGTCCGGCGCTGGATCCCGCTGGCGTGCTGTATGCGATGGGGGCTGCGGCGTGCTGGGGCCTGTACATCGTGTTCGGCAAGCGTGCCGGCCACCTGCATGCCGGGCATTCGGTGTCGCTGGGGCTGCTGGCGGCATCCCTGGTGGTGGTGCCGGTGGGCGTGGTGCATGCCGGTGCCGCGCTGCTCGACCCGAAGATCCTGGCCGCCGGGCTGCTGGTGGCGCTGGTGTCCAGCGCGATCCCGATGTCACTGGAGATGATGGCGCTCAAGCGCCTTCCGAAGGAGACCTTCGGCATCCTGATCAGCATGGAACCGGCGGTGGCCGCGCTGTGGGCGATGCTGCTGCTGCACGAGCACCTGCATGGGCTGCAGTGGCTGGCGATCGGCTGCACGGTGCTGGCCTCGGTGGGCAGCACGATGACCGCGCGGCGCCTGAAGGCACCGGCCGCCGCCTGAAGAAGGGGACGGAGGGGATTAAGTCGTTTATGCATAAACGACTTAATCCCCTCCGTCCCCTTTTTGGGGTCAGCGCAGGGTGTCGGCCGGGACGTCGATCTGCATCGCCAGGGCGAGGTGATCGGAGAACGCGGCTGGTACGGCTTCCACGGTACGAGTCTGCAGGCCACTGCTGACCAGGATGTGGTCGATGGCGCGGTCGGGGCGCCAGCTGGGGAAGGTCGGCACGATGCAGCCCGGGGGCTGCAGCCGGGTCTTCTGGTACAGCACCTGCATTTCCGGGCGTTCGGCCAGGCAGTTGAAGTCGCCCATCAGCACCGCGTTGGGGTGGTCGGACAGCAGCTCGGCGATGAAGCCCAGCTGCGACATCCGCGAGCCCGCGCCCAATGACAGATGCGCCACCGCCACCGCCAGGCCATCGGTACCATCGCCGAACTTGGCCAGCAGCACGCCGCGCCCGCCGATGCGGCCGGGCAGGGCATGGTCCTGCACTTCCACCGGTTCCAGCTTGCTCAGCAGGCCATTGGCACTGGACGCCACGCCGCCCATGCGCCGGTTCGGCTGGTGGCTCCAGTAGTTGAAGCCGGCGCGCTGGGCCAGGTAGTGGGTCTGGTTGGTGAAGCCCGAGCGCAGGCTGCCCGGGTCGGCCTCCTGCAGGCCGACGATGTCATGGTCGCGCGCCAGGGTGGCGATCGCGTCCAGGCTGCTGCGCTTGCGCCCCGCCGGCAGCGCATGTGACCAGCTGCGGGTCACATAGTCGCTGTAGCGGCGGGTACTTGAGCCGGCCTGGATGTTGGCCGTCAGCAAGCGCAGGGTCCGTGTACGGGGGGAATTCACGGCCGGGAAATGCTTCTCTTGGATCAGTGAGCCTGGGCCGCACCGCGTTCGCGGGCGATCAGGTGGTCGGCGATGCGCAGCATGTCCGGGAAGCTCTTGCCCTTCACCAGATACTTGCCGTTGACGATGATCGACGGGGTGCCGCTGATCTGGCTGCGCTGGGCGAACTGCTTGGCCGAGTTGGTCTTGGCGTTCACCGCGAAGCTGCCCATGGTGGCGGCGAACTGCTTCGGATCCACGCCATAGGCGGCGTAGAACTTGGCGATGTCTTCCACCGAGTCACGGCCGCGCTCGCCCTTCAGGGTCTTCTGCGAGTGGATGGCGGCGTACAGCGCTTCGTGGGTCTTTTCCTGCACGCCCAGGGTCTGCGCGGCGTAGAAGGCACGGGCGTAGTCATCCCAGGTGCCGCCGAACATGGCCGGCACGTAGACGAAGTTCACGTCGCTGGGCAGGCCGGCCTTCCACGGGCCGACCAGCGGCTGGAATGCGGCGCAGGCCGGGCAGACGTAGCCGAAGATCTCGGTCACTTCGATCTTGCCGGCAGCCGGCTGGAACGGCTGGCCGTTCGGGATCACCTGGTAATCGGCGCCTTCCACCGGGGCCGGGCCGGTCAGCGCGGCGGTGGTCGGGGCCGGCGCCGCGGCGGGGGCGGCTTCGGCCGGGGCCTTTTCGCCTTCGGCGGCAGCCGGAGCGGTGCCTTCGCTGCCCGTGGCCGGCGCAGCGGCCGGTTCGGCGGTGGCCGGGGCGGCTGCCGGTGCGGCCGGGGCCGCGGTGGTGTTGGTGCTGCCGTCATCAGCCTTGCAGGCAGCCAGGATCGGCAGCAGCGCTGCGAGGGCGAGGGCGTAACGGATCTTCATGGAAACGTCTCCAGCATCTGGAAAGGTGGGGGCCGGCGCCAGGCGCCAGCCAGGGGGAAATGATGACATGCGGCGGCGACAGCGCCGTGTCGAGGGTGGGCGTTGGTTCAGCGGCCGCGGGCGGCGCGGGCCTGCGCGATCAGCGCCGAGGCGATGCGCAGCTGGTCGTCGAAGCTGTTGCCCCGCACCAGGTACTGGCCGTTGATGATGATGGCCGGGGTGCCCGGGATCTTGGTGCGCTGGGCGAACGCGCGCGCGGCCTCGACCTTCTTCTGCACGGCATCGCCGCGCAGCGCCTGGAGGTAGCGGTCCGGGGTCACGCCGTAGGCCTTGTAGAACGTGGCGAGCTCATCGGCCGAGACGTTCTGCATCGGCAGCGATCCCTGCTCGTGCAGGGCCTTGAACACGGCAGCGTGGCTGCGCTTGGCCACGCCGACTTCGTCGGCGGCGTAGTAGGCCAGTGCCCAGGCATCCCAGGCGCCACCGAAGGCCGCCGGCACCGGGGTGAAACGCACGTCGGCCGGCAGCTTGGCCGCCCAGGCTTCCAGCTGCGGTTCGAAATGGGCGCAGTGCGGGCAGGTATAGCCGAAGACCTCGACCACTTCGATCTTGCCGGCCAGCGGCTGGAACGGGCCTGGCTGGGCGATGCGCTCGTAGTCTTTGCCCTCGACCAGCGGGGCATTGGCGGGGGTGGCGGCGCAGGCTGCCAGCGGCAGCAGCACCAGCACGGACAACAGCAGGCGGGAAATCAACCTCATCGACACGCATCTCCGTTGAAAAAAGCAACGCCGGCGCGGTCGCCGGCGTGAAGGAAACATACCGCAGCCGTGGGCCGGCGTCGCGGCCCGGGCCGACCAGTGGTGGTCAGGGGGCGGCAGCCGGTTGCGTCGGCGTGGCCGCAGCGGCCACATCGTCGGCCTTGTTGTGCAGGCCCTGCAGGTAGCTCGACAGCGCCTGCACCTCCTGCTCGCTGAGCTTCTGCGCGACCGTGGCCATGATCTGGAAGTGCGCCTTGTCGGTCTCGTTGGTCTGGCCGGCCTGGTACTCCTGCAGGCGGCGCGCGACATAGCTGGCGTGCTGCCCACCGAGGTGCGGATAGGCCGGGCCGGGATTGCCGGCACCGCTGGGGCCGTGGCAGGCCATGCAGGCCGGCAGGCCGCGCTTGGCATCGCCGCCGCGGTACAGCTGCTGGCCGATCTCGTAGAACTTCATGCCCTTGTAGGGGCCATCGGTCACTGCCGTGTCATCGGCGATGCCGGCGTTGGCCTTCTGCGTGGCGAAGTAGGCGCCGATATCGCGCATGTCCTGCGGGGTGAGGTTCTGCACGAACGGCACCATCGCCACCGCCGCGCCGGAACTGCGCTGGCCGTTGGCGATCAGGGCCATCTGCTGGGCCACGTAGCGCTCGCTCTGGCCGGCAATGGACGGGTACATCTCCACCGTGGAGTTGCCGTCGGCACCATGGCAGGCCGCGCAGGCCGTCGCCTTGGTCTGGCCGGCCTTGGCATCGCCCCAGTGGGTCTTGCTGAAGTCCACCTCCAGCGAGGCGGTATTGATCGGCCCGTTGTCGGGCAGCGGGGTCAACGTGGTCTGCGCGAACGCAGCAGCGGCAACGACTACAGCAGTGGCAAGGGCGGATACGGCAAGAACGCGAGCGTGGCGCATGCTGAAGCTCCGTATGGACCGGGCCGGACGGTGGCCGCCGGCATCGCCCGGATTATCAACGCCGTTTCCGCGCACGGTCAACGCAGCAGTGCAGCAAAATGGCCGCAGCGGCCGCCGACACGGGCGCGCGGCGCCGCAACATGCGATCCTAGGCACATGTCATTGCTCATCGAACGCGCCCGTTACCACCTTTCGGCCCACAACGTGCGGCAGCTGCCGCCCGACGAAGGGGCTGAAGTGGCCTTCGCCGGCCGCTCCAACGCCGGCAAGTCCAGTGCGCTCAACGCGCTGACCCGCCAGAACGCCCTGGCCCGTGTCTCCAAGACCCCCGGCCGCACCCAGCAGCTGGTGTTCTTCCAGGTCACCCCGGAAGCGCATCTGGTCGACCTGCCCGGTTACGGCTACGCCAAGGTGCCGCTGGACCTGCAGGCGCACTGGCAGGCCTTCATTGACAAGTATTTCCGCACCCGCGAGGCCCTCAAGGGCCTGGTGGTGGTGATGGACATCCGCCACCCCCTGAAGGACTACGACCGGCAGATGCTGTCCTATGCCGTGCAGCGTGGCCTGCCGGCGCACGCGTTGCTGACCAAGGCCGACAAGCTCAGCCGCAGCCAGCAGATGCAGTCCCTGCAGAAGGTGCGCAAGGAGCTGCAATCGGCTTACGGTGACAGCGTCAGCGTGCAGGTGTTCTCCGGCGAAGACCGTACCGGCGTGGACGAAGCCCGCGGCGTGATCGGCGGCTGGCTGGGGCTGGAATAAGGCATTTACGGTCGCCCGGCTGGCAGCCGGGCGCTACCCGATCGGGTGGGTGCCGACCTTGGTCGGCACACCCTCACAACGGCGAATACTCCGCCGGCACCCACGCATAGGCCTGGCCCTCGCCACGCACATGGCCCAGGCCCGGGAACGGCAGGTGCGCACCGGCCACCCACCAACCGTTGGCGGTGGCCTGCTGCAGCAGCCCGCGACGGCTGGCGATGGCCGCCTTGCGGTCCGAATCGGCCTCGAATGCCGCTTCCGGGTGCGCGAACTGCACCGCATGGAAGTGCAGCACATCACCCCACACCAGCAGTGACTGGCCCTGGCTGTCGAACCGGTAGGAGACATGGCCGGGGGTATGGCCGTGGGTGTCCATCGCCACCGCGCCACCGGGCAGGGCATCGCCGGGGCTGAACGTGCGCAGGTGGCCGCTGGCCTGGTAGGGCGCGACCGCGTTGCGTGCCAGCGGGAAGGCGAAGCGCACGCCCTTCGGCGCCGTGGCCTCGCTGGCCGGGCTGAGCCAGTAATCGGCATCGGCCTTGGACAGCCACACCGTGGCATTCGGGTAGGCCGGCTTGCCCTGCGCGTCGAGCACGCCGCACAGATGGTCCGGGTGGGCGTGAGTCAGCAGCACCTCGTCCACCTCGGCCGGGTCCACGCCGGAGGCGCGCAGGTTGCCCAGCACCTGGCCCAGGCCGGGGCCGAAGCACTGCGCGGTGCCGGTATCGACCAGGGTCAGGTGGTTGCCCTGGCGCACCAGGAAGGCGTTGATCGCGGTCTGCAGGCCCTTCTTGTCTTCCGGTACGTAGCGGCCTTCCAACAGGCGGCTGACCAGTGTCGGCGGCACGTTGACCACTTCCTGCCGGCCCAGCGCGACCACGCCGTCGAACAGGGCGGTGACCTGCAGCGCACCAACGCGCTGGTGGTAGACGCCGGGCACCTGCTGGGTGGGAGCGGGCGAGGTGGCTTCGGCCAGTGCAGCCAGCGGCAGGGACGACAGGGCCAGCAGCAGGGCGCCGCGCAGCGGCAGGGGACGCAGGATCATGGCGGTTCTCGGTGGATGACGGGCGGTTCCGTTGTGCCCAGCGTGCCGTGGCCGGCGTGTGCACGGCGCTCAAACCACTGCGCGGAATGCTCAGGGAAGGGGGGGCTGCAGGGCTGCGCCCTGCACCCGCAGAGGCAACGGCAACGGCCGAAGCAACAGCAACAGCGACAGCGGGCTATCTGGGATGGCGGGGTGGGTCCGGTTGCGGGAGACGCCGTAAACCCCGCTCCGCGGTCCGGCCCAGTCGCTGGCGGCTGGGCGTTCGGGCGCTTGCGAAGCAGTGCTTCGCAAGCAAAGCGCCCTCACCCATGGGGGCTTGGCCGCGGCATCCATGCCGCGGACACTCCCGCAACCGGACCCACCCCGCCTTCGACAGTTTTCCGCGATCTGTCAGCTCGCGGGGTCAGATCCGTTTTCCGCAGGAAAACGGATCTGACCCCAGATCGATTTCGATATCTGACAGATGTGTCGACCAAGGTCGACACCTACCAACAGCCGCCGGAATCTGTCGAAGGCGGGGCACTGTGGGTTGGCGGGGTGTGAGCCGCATGGATGCGGCGACCAAGCCCCCATGGACGGGTTTACGGCGTCCCCGCAAACCCACAGTGCCCCGCCATCCCACGGGATGCACGCTATTGCTGTTGCTCTTGCTCTTGCTTCGGCAGGTGCAGGGCGCAGCCCTGCCGAACCCCCTCAAATATCTGTGGGAGCCAGCCCGTACTGCTCGGCGAAGCGCTTGCTGAAACTGGCCGCAGACCGGTAGCCCGCGCGTGCGGCCACGGTCTTCAACGGCAGGTCGGTGGTGTAGAGCAGCTGCATGCCATGTGCCAGCCGGGCCTCGGTGAGCAGCTGGCGCAGGCTGGTGTCCTCGGCCGCCAGGCGACGGCGCAGGGTCGCGCCGCTCAGCGCGAACTGTTCTTCCACATCGCGTGATTGCCAGTCGCGTGCTGGTTCGGCGGCGATGCGGTCGCGGATCTGTTCGCCCAGGCTTGGAGCCTGCGGCAGCAGCAGGTTGCCGTGGCCCTGTCGGCACAGGGTCAGCACCAGCGAGGCCAGGGCCAGCCGCGCGTCGCTGTAACGGCCGTCCTGCAGCGATTGCCGCCACTGGCGCAGCACCGCGCCATGGTCGATCAACGGCAGTCGCGCCATCGCCTGGCCGGGGGCGGGAAGCTCTTCATTCCAGAGCGTACGCGCCGCCGCCAGCACTTCGGTGCAGAGCGGCACGATGGCACTGAGGTAGCGGCCGCTGCAGGGATCGGGGGTGTTGACCACGTCGATGCGGCACCGCTGGGTCAGCAGCAGGATGTCGCCGGGAACGAACGTCAGCGACTGGTGTGCGGTACGTACCTGCTTGCGGCCTTCTAGCAGGATCGCGAACTGCGGTTGCGGAACCTCCACCGAGCTGGCGCCATGCTCGCGGCGTGCGGTGATGCAGGCATAGCCCTCGGCGCGCCCGCAGCCGGCCAGGCTGGCCATCTCGGCCAGCAACGCAGTGGCCGCTGGCAGCATGCCGGTCATGACACCTGGGCACCGAACAGGCGACCGACGCCGGCCGCCGCAGCCATCGCCAGCGCGCCCCAGAACATCACCCGGACCGCGCCGCGTACAGGCGGTGCGCCCCCGGCCTGGGCCGCCACCGCGCCGGTCAGGCACAGGCCGAGCAGGGTGCTGGCCGTGGTCATCAACGCAACCTTGTCGGTCGGCGCGAGCAGGGCGGTCAGCACCGGCAGCGCCGCACCGCAGGTGAACGCACCGGCCGAGGCCAGCGCCGCCTGCAGCGGGCGCGCGCGCAGGGTGTCAGTGATGCCCAGCTCATCGCGGGCGTGGGCACCCAGTGCATCGTGGGCGGTAAGCTGTTCGGCCACCTGCCGGGCCAATGCAGGCTCCAGGCCGCGGTGGCGGTAGATCGCGGCCAGCTCCTCCAGTTCGCTGTGCGGGTCTTCGCGCAGCTCGCGCTTTTCCATTGCCAGGTCGGCCGCTTCGGTGTCGGCCTGGGTCTGCACCGACACATACTCGCCGGCGGCCATCGACATCGCGCCGGCCACGGTGCCGGCCACGCCGGTGGCAAGGATAGTGGTGGCGGAGGCGCCGCTGGCCGCCACGCCGACCACCAGGCCGGCCACCGAGACGATGCCATCGTTGGCCCCCAGCACGGCGGCACGCAACCAGCCGACGCGCTCGGAGCGGTGCAGTTCGGGGTGTCGCGAATGACGGTTCATGACGCCGAGTGTACGAGGGTCAAGAGGGCGTCGGTAGGATGCTGAAACCCGTCACCGTCGCATGACGCAACGGGGTGCCACGCTATAGTGCGCCCTTGCGATGGAAGGCCGCGAGCCCCACATCCCCCGCCACCGTCCAGCGAGCCTTCCCCTTGTCGAGCCCCAGCCACGTCGCCGATACCCCCATTACCGACCGCTCGCAGCTGGTGGAGGTGATCGCCTCCGGCGAAAAGCCCCGCGCGCAGTGGCGCATCGGTACCGAGCACGAGAAATTCGGGTTCCGCCTGGACGACCTGCGCCCGCCGACCTTCGAGGGCGAGCGCGGCATCGAAGCGTTGCTCAACGGGTTGGTCCGCTTCGGCTGGGAGCCGGTGCAGGAAAACGGCAACACGATCGCGCTGCTGCGCGACGGTGCCTCGGTGACGCTGGAACCGGCTGGACAGCTGGAACTGTCCGGCGCGGCGCTGGAGACCATCCACCAGACCTGCGTGGAGACCGGCACCCACCTCAACGAAGTGGCACAGGTGGCCGGCGAACTGCAGCTGGGTTTCCTCGGCATGGGCTTCCAGCCGAAGTGGAAGCGCGATGAAATGCCCTGGATGCCGAAGGGGCGCTACAAGATCATGCGCTCGTACATGCCCAAGGTCGGTTCGCTGGGCCTGGACATGATGACCCGCACCTGCACGGTGCAGGTGAACCTGGACTACGCCACCGAAGCGGACATGGTGAAGAAGTTCCGCGTGTCGCTGGCGCTGCAGCCGATCGCCACCGCGCTGTTCGCCGATTCGCCGTTCACCGAAGGCAAGCCGAACGGCTACCTGAGCTACCGCTCGCACATCTGGACCGACACCGACGCCGACCGCACCGGCATGCTCGACTTCGTGTTCGAGGATGGTTTTGGTTACGAGCGCTATGTCGACTACCTGCTCGACGTGCCGATGTATTTCTCCTACCGCGATGGCATCTACCACGACGCCAGCGGGCAGAGCTTCCGCGATTTCATGCAGGCCAGGCTGCCGGTGCTGCCGGGTGCGCTGCCGACGCTGCGCGACTGGTCGGACCACATGACCACCGCGTTCCCGGAAGTGCGCCTGAAGAAGTACCTGGAAATGCGCGGTGCCGATGGTGGCCCGTGGAGCCGCCTGTGTGCGCTGCCGGCATTCTGGGTGGGCCTGTTGTATGACGACACCGCACTGGATGCCGCCTGGGACCTGGTACGCGATTTCACCCTGGCCGAGCGCCATGCACTGCGCGACGGCGTGCCGAAGCATGCGATGAACCTGCCGTTCCGCAATGGCACGGTGCGCGACCTGGCCCGCGAAGCGGTGAAGATTTCCGTCGAAGGCCTCAGGCGCCGTGCGGCGCGCAATGCCGACGGCCAGGACGAGAGCAAGTTCCTGGACGTGCTGCAGGAGATCGTCGAATCCGGCCTGACCCCGGCCGAGCGCAAGCTGGCGCTGTTCCATGGCCGCTGGCACGGCGACGTCGATCCGGTGTTCCGCGAGTTCGCGTACTGAGTGGATTGCGGTAGTGTCGGGCGCTGGCCGGCAGATGTATGGGGTTGCCGGCCAGCGGCCGGCACTACCAGAAGAAAAACCCCGGCATTGCCGGGTTTTTTCTTTTTCGCATCTGCCCTGGATCAGGCGGCGTTCTGCATCGTCGCCATGTCGATCACGAAGCGGTAGCGCACATCGTTCTTCGCCATGCGTTCCCAGGCTTCGTTGACGTTCTTGATGTCGATGATCTCGACGTCGCTGACGATGCCGTGCTCGGCACAGAAGTCCATCATTTCCTGGGTTTCGGCCATGCCGCCGATTGCCGAGCCGGTCAGGTGCTTGCGGCCGAAGATCACGCTGCCGCCGGTCAGCGGCGGGTCCAGTTCGGTCAGCACGCCGACCAGGCACATGGTGGCCTCGCGCTTGAGCAGGCCCATGTACGGGTTGGTGTCATGGCCGACCGGGATGGTGTTGAGCAGGAAGTCGAAGCTGCCGGCGTGCGCCTTCATCTGCGCGGCATCGCGCGAGACCAGTACCTCATCGGCGCCCAGGCGCTTGGCATCGGCACCCTTTTCCGGCGTGGTGGTGATCATCACGACGTGCGCGCCCAGTGCCTTGGCGAACTTCACGCCCATGTGGCCGAGGCCACCGAGACCGATCACGCCCACCTTCTGCCCCGGGCCGACCTTCCAGTGGCGCAGCGGCGACCAGGTGGTGATGCCGGCGCACAACAGCGGGGCGGCCGCCTTCAGGTCGAGGGTGTCGGACACCTTCACCACGAAGCGCTGCTCGACCACCACGTGGTCGGAATAGCCGCCGTAGGTCGGCGCGCCGGTTTCGCGTTCACGGCCGTTGTAGGTCCAGGTCGCGCCTTCGGCGCAATATTGCTCCAGATCGTGCTCACAGGCGTCGCAGTGGCGGCACGAGTCGACCATGCAGCCGACGCCGGCGTGGTCGCCAACCTTGAAGCGGGTGACGTTGCTGCCGACTTCGGTCACCCGGCCGATGATCTCGTGGCCCGGCACCATCGGGTAGATCGAGCCACCCCAGTCATCGCGGGCCTGGTGCAGGTCGGAATGGCAGATGCCGCTGTAGAGGATCTCGATGCGCACGTCGTCCGGGCCGACCGCGCGGCGTTCGAACTCGTACGGGACCAGCGGGTCGGTATGGGAATGGGCGGCGTAACCACGGGCGAGGGACATGGGGAATCCTTGGCAGGGTTTATCGAAAGGCGTTTTACAATACGCCCCGCAACCAGCAGCAAGAAGCGCGGATATCGGCATGATTCATCAAGTGAAACTGCACAATCGTGGCCACTGACAACCTCTCCCACCTGGCCGCGTTCGCCGCGGTCGCCCGCCACCGCAGCTTCCGCCGTGCCGGCGCCGAGCTGGCGCTGTCGACCTCGGCGGTGAGCTACGCGATCCGCGCGCTGGAGGAACGGTTGGGGGTGGGCCTGTTCCATCGCACCACCCGCAGCGTGGCCCTGACCGAGGCCGGGCAGCGCCTGCTGGAGCGCCTGCAGCCGGCGTTGGGGCAGGTGCACGACGCACTGGAAGAAATGAACCACTTCCGCGCAGCCCCGGCCGGCCTGCTGCGCATCAACGCCACCCGCGCGGCGGTACCGACCCAGTTGGGGCCGAGGCTGGCGCGCTTCCTGCACGCCCATCCCGACGTGCGGGTGGAGCTGACCGAAAATGACGGCCTGGTCGACATCGTCGCCGAGGGCTACGACGCCGGCGTGCGCCTGCATGAGTTCGTGCCGGAGGACATGGTGGCGGTGCCGATGGGGCCGCCACTGCGCGGGCTGATCGTCGGCTCGCCGGACTACCTGCGGCGTCGGCCGGCACCGCAGCATCCGCGCGACCTGGCCGCGCACGAATGCATCCGCTTCCGCTTCGCCAGTGGGCACCTGTACAAGTGGCAGTTCGAGCGCGATGGGCAGGCGCTGGAGATCGACGTGCCCGGGCGGTTGACCCTGTGCGAGCAGGGCACGATCGTGCGCGCCGTTCTGGATGGCATCGGCCTGGCGTACGTGCTGGAAGACACGGCAAGGCCGTACATCGAATCGGGGCAGATGGTGGCGGTGCTGGAAGACTGGAGCGAGCCGTTTGCCGGCTTCGCGCTGTACTACCCGAAGCAGCGGCAGATGCCGGGCGCGTTGCGTGCGTTCGTGGATATGTTGCGCGAGTGAGTTGCGATGGATGACGTGGTGCCGACCAACGGTCGGCACCCACCGGGGCAGGGCGTTGCCGATCAACGAATCGACATCGGCCGGTAGATCCACGCCATGCGTGGATGGCACCACGCTACGGCCCTTGCAACACCGGCGCCAACAACGCCACGCACTCACGCAGATGCATCTCCACCGGCGCATCCTCGGCCACCACGCCGATCACGCGTTCGCGCAGCGGCTCGGCCACGGCCATCGCCAGGATCAGCCGCGCCATGCATGCGGAATCTCCCTCGCGCAGCAGTCCACGCTGCTGCTGACGTGCCAGCCAGTCGGCCAGCAGCGCACGGCCGCGTTCGATGCCGTTGTCGAGGTAGGCCTGCAGCAGCGCGTCCTTGCCGGGGAAATCGGTGGCCAGCAGGCGGAACACCTGCACCGCCTGCGCCGATAGCGCCTGCGTGCACACCGCGTGCAGGATGTCCTGCAGCAACGGCACGACCTCTTGGGCATTGCGCGCATCACGCTGCAGCTTTGGCGCGAAGCCGTCGGTCCACTCACGCACCGCCAACCCGACCAGCTCCTCGCGGTTGCTGGCATGGCGGTAGACGGTCTTCTTCGCCACCCCGGCGTGCGCCGCCACCGCTTCAATGGTGGTGGCCTCGTAACCCTGTGCCAGCAGCAGCTCCAGCGTGGCCTGCAGCACCGCGTGGCGGACTTCGGCTTCCGGTCGCGCAGGGCGGCCACGGCGGCGGGTCGGTGATGTGGGCGCGGGCAGGGTGGTGCTGTTCATTGCGCCCATCTTACCGCATCCGGTTAATTGCGAAACGTAAAGCGTTTCCGTATTTTCGAGTCTCCCAACCCGTAGGAGACCCCCATGGATACCGCTGTGAACGCTCGCCCCTGGCTGGACCACCACGATCTGCTGGACCCGGCGCCGATGCATCTGGAAACCGGCATCCAGCGCCGCGAAGACGGCACGATGCTGGTGGCGGTGCGCACCGATCTGCACGGCTGCAAGGGCCGCATGCTGGACTGGTGGTTCACCTTCTTCGAGACCACCCAGCACATCCGCTGGTGGCATCCGGTCGATCATGTCGAGCATCGCGGCTGGGACGCGGCCTGGCAGCGCGGGCGCAGCTACCACGGCGCCAGCATCCATGCGGTGGAATCGCTCGCTGACATTCCGCCGGTGGCGGCGCGCCTGAAGTTCCATGACCCGCGCACCTTGCTGGTGCCCGAACGCCTGCAGGCGGCACAGGATGCAGGCCATGTATCGGCGGTGATCGCCGCGCGCATCGGCTTCGGTGATCACGTGCGTCTGGATGTACAGGGCGATCCCTGCGATGGGCAGATGCTGCATGTGGCGCGCGATACGCCGTTTGGCTGCGTGCTGCGCAGCCGCTTCGTGCTCGGCCTGGACAGCGCCGATCCGCGTCGCGATGCCGGCGACGCGGTCGGCCTGGGCCTGCTCAGGCACTGCTATACGGAGTTCAGTTTCCTGTCGCGGCTGCTGCCTTCGCTGTACTACGGCGAGCGCGCCAACGGCGAAGCAGTGCCGTTGCCGTGGTGAACGGCGCGCCGGTCATTCAACCAGCGCATCGTAGCCTTCGCCACTGAACTGGATCAGGCAGAAGCCATGCCCGAACGGATCGGCCAGTACGGCGATGCGTCCTCAGCGACGCTCGCGCACGGACTGCTCGAGTGTCGCCCCGGCCGCAACTGCACGTGCCAGCGCGGCTTCAATGTCATCCACCACCCAGTCCAGGTGCAGCGGCGTCCAATGACGCTCGTAGTCGCGCACGTCGCCGTCTTCCGTGGCGGCGCTGCCGGCGTCGTTGTGCAGCAGGTAGAGCGGCGTTGGCCCACCGAGCAGCTCCACGGCGCCCGGGCCGAGACGGCGGCCGATGCGCAGGCCGAAGGCCCGGATGTAGAAGTCTTCGGCGGCGGCCAGGTCGGGCACGTCCATGTTGACGATGAAGCTGTGGGCAGTGGCGTTCATGGTAGCGATGGGCGGCATCCGGTGGTCGCAGTCTAGTCCTGCCGCGTGGTGCTGCCGGTTCATCTCCTGCGCGGATTCGGGCAAGCTGGGCGGTCTCGATCGACAAGGACATCCATGAGCGCGCTATCCGGCATAGAACAGGCCACCGGCCAGACCTTCCCGCCCCTGTTCAAGCAGTTGCATGCAGCGGGTCGGTTGAGCTGGGGTGCTCCCCATCCGGAATGGTCCGAGGTGGTATTCCCGGCGCTGCAGGCAGAACCGCCGGTGCTGCTGTACGCCCAGGATTATGAGCCGTTGGAACACGATGAACTGCTCGAGGCGTGGCAGGAGCTGACCGCGGAGGATCATTACAATCCCCTGCGCACTGACCTGCAGTTGCTGCCCTTTGCGCGGACCGGCGCGGGTGACAGTTACTGTTTCTGGAGCAACGCGCCCGGTTTCAGCGAACCGCCGGTGGTGATGGTGTGGCATGACGACGACCGTGCCGACGTGCTGGCCGCCAGCTACCAGGATTTCGTGTTCCGCAAGATGGTCGAAGCGGTTGCCGACTACCAGCGGCCGTACACACTGCTGTCGCACGGCGAGCTGGCCGGGAATCTGCAGCGCTGGCTGCAGACTCACCATTCCTTCCTGCGCGGCGACCAGTACGCGGCATTGCAGCGGCTGTTCGCCCGCGTTGACGATATTGAAGAAGGGAACTTCAGCGAAGACGAGGCACAGGCCATCGTCGCTGAAGTGATCGGCTTCGAGCGGTTGGACGAGTCGTTCGCCTACGTGCGCGAGGACGCCTGAGGGCTGGGGTCGGATCCGGGCGCAGCGTGGCTCTGACTCCTTGTTCGCCGAACAGGGGTCAGAGCCCTTTCCGTTGGAAGGGGATCCGACCCCGTGCGGGCCCCGTGCGGGATCAGCCTGCGGCCGGGTAATCGAGATAGCCCGCCTCGCCGCCCCCGTAATAGGTGCTGCGGTCGGGCGTGGCCAACGCGATGTTGCGCTGCAGGCGTTCGACCAGATCCGGGTTGGCGATGAACGGCTGGCCGAACGCGGCAAGGTCGATGGTGCCGGCCTCGACCAGCTGCAGGGCGCGTTCGCGGGTCATGCCGCCGGCCAGGATCACGGTGCCACCGTAGGCCTGCTTGAACTGCTGCAGGAAGGCCTCGCCCAGCACCGACTGGCCCGCCTGCTGGTTGTCGTTGAGATGCACATAGGCCAGGCCGCGCTTGCCCAGTTCCTCGGCCAGGTACAGATAGGTGGCCTCGTTGTCGGGGTAGAACGGCATGTCGAAGGTGAGATTGTTCGGTGCCAGGCGCACGCCGATGCGCTGCGCACCGATGCGCTGGGCCATCGCATCGACGGTGTCCAGGATCAAGCGCGCGCGGTTGGGCAGCGAGCCGCCGTAGTGATCTTCGCGCTGGTTGATGACCGGATTGAGGAACTGTTCGAACAGGTAGCCGTTGGCGGCATGCAGTTCGATGCCGTCGAATCCGGCGGCGATGGCGTTCTCTGCGCCGCGCACGAAGTCGTCGACGATGCCGGGGATCTCTGCGGTCTCCAGTGCACGTGCCGGGGTGGGATCGGCGTGGCCGCGGCTGCCATCGTCCAGGTACACGAACGAGGTGTTCTTCGGTGCGCTGGCCACCGGGCGGGTACCGGCGCTGACCGGTTGCCCACCGTCGGGCTGCAGCGAGGAATGCGACATGCGGCCGACGTGCCAGAGCTGGGCGAAGATCGTGCCCTGTGCGGCATGCACCGCCTCGGTGACGAGCTTCCACCCGGCCACCTGCTCGGCCGACCAGATACCCGGGACGTCGATGTAGCCCTGGCCCTGCGGCGAGACCGGGGTGCCTTCACTGATGATCAGGCCGGCGCTGGCGCGCTGCCGGTAGTACTGCGCGGTGAGTTCGTTGGCGACCGCACCGGGGTTGCGGGCGCGGGTCATCGGGGCCATCGCGATGCGGTTGCGCAGGGCGGTGCCTGCCAGATCGAAGGGGCGGAACAGGGCGGCGATCATGTCGGTCATCTCGGTGTGGGGGAAGGCGCCAGCGGCGCGATGCACACAGGATGGAGTTGACATGCGGACGCATAAAGCGCTTCGATCTCCCTGGGCGCGGGACTATTTGTCCCCAATGGAGCGTGATAGATGCTGCCGCTGGAATCGTTGAATGGCCTGGTGACCTTCGTTACCACGGCCCGCTCAGGCAGCTTCACCGAGGCTGCCGACGCGCTGGGCATCTCGCGCTCGGCAGTGGGCAAGGCCATCGCCCGGCTGGAAGCGCGGCTGGGCGTGCGCCTGTTCCACCGCACCACGCGGCGCATCGCGCTGACCACCGATGGCGAGGCGTACTACGCATCGTGTGCGGCGGCGCTGGAAGAAATCTCCGCCGCCGAAGCCTGCCTGGGGTCGGCCGGCCTGCCCAGCGGACGGCTGCGCATCGACATGCCGTCCTCGTTCGGGCGGCTGGTGGTGCTGCCCGTGCTGCTGCGCCTGTGCCGGCAGTACCCGGACCTGCAACTGACGATGACCTTCACCGATCACTTCGTCGATCCGGTCGAAGAGGGCATCGACCTGCTGATCCGCTTCGGCGGGTTGCACCAGGCCGAGCACCTGGTCGCGCGCCGGCTGGGTCGCCAGCGCCTGGTCACCTGCGCATCGCCGGAGTACCTGCAGGCGCATGGCGTGCCAGCGACCGTGGAGGAACTGGCGCAGCATCGCAGCATCGTCGGCTTCCGCCATGGGCAACCGGTGGCGTGGCGGATTGGCAGTGATGACGCCGAGGGAACGTTCATCCCGAACGCGGCCTACCAGCTCAACGATGGTGACGCAGTGATCGATGCGGCCATCGCAGGACTGGGCATCTGCCAGATGCCCATTTCACTGGTACGCCGACATCTGGAATCCGGCGCGCTGCACTCGGTGCTGGATGCGCACATGCAACGGCATATCGACATCCATGCGCTGTGGCCACCGACTCGGCACCTGCGGCCGAAGGTGCGCTATGTGGTGGATGAGCTGGCGCGGCTGGCGGCTCAGGGCCTGTTTGACTGAGCGTAGGGCGTCAGTAGTCGACGATCCGGGCGGACGTGTCTTCGCCTTCCTGAAGTGCTTCAAATACCTCAGCCAGAAGCGCGATCAGATCGCGCCCATGTGAGGTGACGAAGTAGGTCGCCAGGCTGTCGATGTCGCCAGCGATATCGTCTCCCCACGGTGGACGCTGGGTTCGATCCTCGAACGACCAGATGACACGGGCTGGCGGAAGCTCGGCCAGCTCGCGGCGGACCCTATGCAGTTCGGCCAGCGCGTCGGCAGCATCTGATTGCTGCAGTCAGCCGGCGTACAGTTGCCTCATGAGGATAGGGAAACGGCTTCCCCATCCATCCGGTTCCAGATTGCCGGTGATCGTCGAGAAGAACGCGTACAGAAAGTCGCCGCTGCCGATCTCATCGGTGATGCGCCCGAGCTGGATACCAACGCCCATTACCTGTTCCTGATTCTGTAGTTCCCAGAGCATGCCTCATGTGTTGATGGTAGAAGCTGGGTTTCTGTAAATGATTGATCCTAATGAATTCAAGGGCGCCGCTGCGGAGGCGGGAGATGCCATTCCCGTCACCTTGAGAACATCTGTGTATACTATCCCCCAGTATAGTTCCGAGGTGGCCTCGCCATGCCGCACTCCCCCGAAGAGAAGAAGAAGGTCCTGGCCCGCGTGCGCCGCATCCGTGGCCAGTGCGATGCGCTGGACCGCGCGCTGGAAGCTGGCGCCGACTGCGGGCCGGTGCTGCAGCAGATCGCCGCCATCCGTGGCGCGGTCAACGGCCTGATGTCCGAGGTGATGGAGGCCCATCTGCGCGAGGAGTTCGGGCAACCCGCCGCCTCCGACGAACAACGCGCCGAACGCGTGCGCGACATGAGCGCGTTGATCCGTTCGTACCTGAAATAAACGACGGCGCAACATGGCGCCGCCCATCCTGTCATTGCCTGTCTCTGGAGAGTCCACCATGAAGTCCCGTGCCGCCGTCGCCTTTGGTCCCGGCCAGCCGCTGCAGATCGTCGAGATCGACGTCGCCCCGCCGAAGAAGGGCGAAGTGCTGGTGAAGATCACCCACACCGGTGTCTGCCACACCGATGCGTTCACGCTGTCCGGCGATGATCCGGAAGGCCTGTTCCCGGTGGTGCTGGGCCATGAAGGCGCCGGCATCGTGGTTGAAGTGGGCGAGGGCGTGACCAGCGTCAAGCCGGGCGACCACGTGATTCCGCTGTACACCGCCGAGTGCGGCGAGTGCCTGTTCTGCAAGAGCGGCAAGACCAACCTGTGCGTGGCCGTGCGCGCGACCCAGGGCAAGGGCGTGATGCCCGATGGCACCAGCCGCTTCAGCTACAACGGTGAGCCGCTGTACCACTACATGGGTTGCTCGACCTTCAGCGAGTACACCGTGGTGGCCGAAGTGTCGCTGGCGAAGATCAATCCGGAAGCAAACCCGGAACACGTCTGCCTGCTCGGCTGCGGCGTCACCACCGGCATCGGCGCGGTGCACAACACCGCCAAGGTGCAGGAAGGCGACAGCGTGGCGGTGTTCGGCCTCGGCGGCATCGGCCTGGCGGTGATCCAGGGTGCGCGCCAGGCCAAGGCTGGCCGCATCATCGCGGTGGACACCAATCCGTCCAAGTTCGAACTGGCGCGCGAATTCGGCGCCACCGACTGCATCAACCCGAAGGATTTCGATAAGCCGATCCAGCAGGTCATCGTCGAGATGACGACCTGGGGCGTGGACCACAGCTTCGAGTGCATCGGCAACGTCAATGTGATGCGCGCGGCGCTGGAATGCGCGCACCGTGGCTGGGGCCAGAGCGTGGTGATCGGCGTGGCCGGTTCGGGCCAGGAGATCTCCACCCGTCCGTTCCAGCTGGTGACCGGCCGCAAGTGGATGGGCACCGCCTTCGGTGGCGTGAAGGGCCGCAGCCAGCTGCCGGGCATGGTCGAGGATGCGATGAAGGGCGATATCGAACTGGCCCCGTTCGTCACCCACACCATGGAACTGGACAAGATCAACGACGCCTTCGACCTGATGCATGAAGGCAAGTCGATCCGTTCGGTGGTCCACTACTGAGCCGCGGCGTGGGCTGGTTCGACGCCCTGCGCAGGCCGCGTGCGGAGGATCCACGCGCGGCCCTGGTCGACCCGATCGAGCAGGCGCTGCGCGCGCTGGGGTGGGTCGAGGGCGGCGTGGGTCCTCCGCGCGTGGTGGACTCGCCCTTCGGCATTGATGAAATGCCGTTCGAGCACTGGCTGGCACAGGTATTCCTGCCGCGCCTGCACGAAGCCCGCGCCGACGGCCAGTGGCCACCGCGCAGCGACGTGGCGGTGGCGGCGTACCGCAACCTGGACGGCCAGCCTGGCGTCGAATCGTTGCTGCGCCTGCTGGCACAGCTGGATGAACTGATCAACCAAGGCGTCCACGCCGGGCGTGGATAAGCCGACCAAGGTCGGCATCTACCAGAAGCACGCGTGCGCTGACGCGCCGCGCAGGAGAGCACCATGGAACGCATTGAACACCGCGCCTGTTTCGGCGGCTGGCAGGACGTCTACCGCCATCATTCGACCACGCTGGGCTGCGACATGCAGTTCGCCGTGTACCTGCCGCCGCAGGCGGAAACGCAGACGCTGCCGGTGCTGTACTGGCTGAGCGGGCTGACCTGCACCGAGCAGAATTTCATCACCAAGGCGGGCGCGCAGCGCTATGCGGCCGAACACGGCGTGATCATTGTCGCGCCTGATACCAGCCCGCGCGGTGATGACGTGGCCGATGCCGAAGGCTACGACCTGGGCAAGGGCGCAGGGTTCTACCTCAACGCCACCCGTGCACCGTGGGCGAAGCACTTCCGCATGCATGACTATGTAGTGCAGGAATTGCCGGCGCTGATCGAAGCGGAGTTCCCGGCGACCGGCGCACGCGCCATCAGCGGGCACTCGATGGGCGGCCACGGTGCGCTGGTGATCGCGCTGCGCAATCCGGGGCGCTACCGCAGCGTGTCGGCGTTCTCGCCGATCGTCGCGCCCAGCCATGTTCCGTGGGGGCAGAAGGCCTTCCACGCCTACCTTGGCGACAACCCGGCCGACTGGGCGCAATGGGACGCCTGCGCATTGATTGCCGCGGCCAGCGAGCGCCTGCCGTTGCTGGTCGACCAGGGCGAGGCGGACGAGTTCCTGCAGACCCAGCTGCAGCCGCAGCGCCTGCAGGAGGCCTGCGCCGCTGCCGGCCATCCGCTGACCCTGCGCCTGCAGCCCGGCTACGACCACAGCTACTACTTCATTGGCAGCTTCATCGGCGAGCACATCGCCCACCACGCCCGCGCCCTGCAGGGCTGAGCCCCCGGGAAAAAGGGGACGGAGGGGATTAAGTCGCATTTGCCGCTGTGCCGCAAACGACTTAATCCCCTCCGTCCCCTTTTTCAGCGATGGATCACACCCTCGTGGCGCCGCCCCGCGCTATCGTGCGCGTAGACGGCCTTGCGGATCGGGGGATGCATGCCGGTAGTGCTGGCGCTGCTGTATGTGCTGTGCCATGGCCTGGTGCTGGCCTTGTGGCCTGGTCCGGCCGGGGTAGGCTCCTTCGTTTTCCTGACCGGTGCCCCGTTGCTGGCGGCGGCCGCCTGCCTGTGGCGGGCCCGCCGCGACCGCGCGGCACTGGGGTGGCGCGCCACGGCATTGGCGCTGCTGCTGTGGGCCGGCGGCATGGCGTTCAACATGATCGACGCCCTGGGCGCCGGGCGTGCCGATTTCACCCCGCGCGCAAGCCTGTTCCTTTACGTGCTCTACGGTGTGCCCCTGGTGTTCATCCTGGCCAGGGCGCGCCGGGAACGGGTCAGCATCAGCCTGATCGATGCGGCCATGGCGGCGCTGCTGGGCGTGCTGTTCTTCGTGCACGCGCAGTCGTTCGCCGCCCGCGTTGACATCGACGACCACGCGTTGTCCAACATGCAACGCATGTTCGATATCCAGAACCTGTGCATCGCCGTGTTCGCGGTGGTGCGCTGGCTGGCCGGCGACGTTCCCGAGCGGCGTACCTTTTTCCGCGCGCTGGCGATGTATGCGGCGACCTACCTGTTGGTGGCGTATTACATCAACCACTACACCTCCGGTGATGCGTTCGGTGCCTATGCCGATCTGCTGATCGATCTGCCGTTCCTGCTGCTGGCGCTGCTCGCACTCAGCCAGGCACCGGCGCGGGTCCTGACGCCGCATCCGCGGATGGCGCGCACGGTGCAGGCGGCGGGCCCGATGATCCTGCCGCTGCTGCTGCTGGTGGTGGGCACCCTGGTGGTCGACCATGCCCGGCCCCTGGCCGTGAGCGGTTTCGTGGTGGCGACGCTGGGGTTCGGCCTGCGCAGCATCCTGCTGCAGGTGGACCTGATGGAACGGCAGGCCTCGCTGGACCAGCTGGCGCGCCAGGATGGCCTGACAGGCGTGGCCAACCGGCGCGAGTTCGACGCGCTGCTGCTGGCCGAGTGGAATCGCGCACGGCGCAGTGGCACCGAGCTGGGCCTGCTGCTGTTGGATATCGATCATTTCAAGGCCTTCAACGACCGCCACGGCCATCCCGCCGGCGACCGCTGCCTGCAGGCCGTGGCAGCGGTACTGAAGGCGAGCGCCGGTCGCGCCGGTGACAGCGTCGCACGTTATGGCGGCGAGGAATTTGCGGTGATCGTGCCCGGAAGCGCGCTGTCGGGCGTTCTGGCGCTGGCCGAGCGCCTGCGCCAGGCGGTGGAAGCGCTGCCGTTGCCGGAAGGATCGGTCAGCATCAGCATCGGCGTGGGTTACCTGCATCCGCCGGCTCTGGCCAGTGCCGATCAGTTGCTGGCAGACGCCGATGCCGGCCTGTATGCCGCCAAGCGGGCTGGCCGCAACCAGGTGATCCTGCATGCGCACGTGCTGGATGACGAGGGCAGCACGCACGGAACGATGGACTGCTGAGCAGCTCTCTGCATGCGATCACACAGGGGGCGCGACGGCTTATCGCTGCCGCAACCAGCCGGTCGGATCGAGCAGCCTCAGCCCGACCGGTGACAACGAGCGCTGCCGCAACGGCAGGTTTGCCGCCTGCACGGCCATTGCACAGCGCGCCAGCTGCTGGCGCAACGGTGCCAGCGAGTCGTCCTCGCGGGGCCGCGCATGCCGCCATTGCGCGATGCGCAGCAGGCAGACCAGCAGGTCCAGTTCACTGGCGGCAATGAAGGGAGAGCCGGCCGGTAGCAGATCGATCGGAGCGGCGGGGGTGGCCAGCAGCGGCAGCAGGCCGATGAAGGCGTCGCAACCCTCCTGGCCAAGCCCGAGTCCGCTCAGCTGGGCAAGGCCATCGGCCTGCAGATCGGGGTCGCGCAACTGCCGTATCGCGCCCAGCAGCGCCTGTTCGCCCCGGCCGAACTGTCGACCGAAGGTGCGGTAGTTGACCCGGGTGGGAAACAACGGGGAACGGGAGGCCATGGTGGCTAGGGTTGGGGGTCGCGGGTTTCCACCAGCACCGGACAGGGCGCGTGGTCGATGGTCCATTGCCCGATCGAGGGTTCGAACAGGCGTTCCAGCCGGGACAGGTGGCGATGGCCGATCACGATCAGGTCGCACTCCAGGCGCCGGGCCTGCTCGCTGATGACTTCGCCGGGATCGCCGGAGGGGATCTGCGCGATGGCATCGACGCCGCGCTCGCGCAGTTCGGCCAGGGCTTCGGCCAATACTGCCTCGGCGCGGGAGCGCTGGCGGGCGGCTTCCGGATACTCGGTGCGATCGGCTTCGCTGGCATCGGCCGCCAGCGCGAATTCGGGGTCGAGCACGCACAGCAGGTGCAGGCGGCTGTGGGGGCCGGCGATGGCGGCGGCCAGGTCCAGCACGCGTGCGTGCTGGGGGCCACCATCCAGGGCGACCAGCAGGGTAGTGAACATGGATGTCTCCTTGGCAGGACGGGGATGGTCGCCGATGTCACCGCGCGCACCCATGCCGTGCGCGGCAGTCAATGAATGCGTCGAACGCAATCCACGGTGGTCGCAAGTGCCGTAGAGTCACCTGATTTACTGGAGACTGTCATGCCCCTGCCGGACCTGAACCTGTTGCTGGCACTGGACGTGCTGATTGACGAATGCAGCGTGGCCGCCGCCGCGCGCCGGATGAACCTGAGCGCGCCAGCGATGAGCCGCACCCTGGGCCGGATCCGCACTGCGCTGGGTGACCCGGTGCTGGTGCGTGCCGGCCGCGGTCTGGCGCCCACGCCCCGCGCGCTGCAGCTGCGCGAGCAGGTCCGCGATGTGATCGAGCAGGCCCACCGCGTCTTCAACGCTGGTCGTGAAGTGGACATGCGCGTGCTCGAGCGAACCTTCAGCGTGCGCGCCAATGATGTCTTCATCGGTGGATTTGGCGGTCGCCTGCGCGAGATCTTCCGCCAGCAGGCACCGCGCGCGGTGCTGCGCTTCGTGCCCGAGGGCGATACCGACGATGATGCGATGGCGCAGGGCCGGATCGACCTGTACATCAGCACCGCCGGCAAGCATGCGCCCGATACCAAGGTGCAGAACCTGTTCAGTACCTCGTTCATGGGCGCCGCGCGCGAGGACCATCCACTGTTCGACGAGGAGATCAGTGCAGAGCGCTTTGCCGCGTGCGACCACATCGCGGTGTCGCGCCGTGGCCTGCCGCGTGGGCCGATCGATGATGACCTGGCCACGCTCGGCCTGCAGCGCCGCGTGGCGCTGATCAGCCCGACCTTCCACGGTGCGATCTTCGCGGCGGCCGAATCAGACCTGATCCTGCCGCAGATGCCAAGCGTGATGCTGGAGCGGATCGTCAGCATGCGCCTGCCGCTGCGCCTGTTCCCGCTGCCGATCCCGGTGCGTACCGCGGCCATCGTGCAGGCCTGGCATCCGCGGCTGGACAACGATGCCGCGCACCAGTGGCTTCGCCGTTCGATCAAGACCATGTGCGAGCGCGTCGAGGACGCCCACCGCTGAGACCCGCAGGCGTGCGCTGGACGCACGCCTGGGATGCCGGCGACGCCATTTTTCACAGGGTACCGGCTCCCTAGACTGCGCTCCCCGGAGTTTCACTGAGCGCATTCCAATGACCCTCAACATGCCGTGCACTGCACGGATCGGCGCCTGGCGATGAGTGCGCCGGCCGCCGCTGTCCCGGCCGCCGCAGCGCCCCGTCCTGCCGCCGCCCCCGGGCTCGATCGCCGCATTCTGGTCGGCCTGTGTGGCGTGCTGCTGGCGGTGCTGGTGTCCGGCTTCAACGAGAACATCACCAAGGTCGCGCTGGCCGACATCCGTGGCGCGATGGGTTTCAGCGTCGACGACGGCAGCTGGATCGTCGCCCTCTACAGCGCGATGTCGGTCAGCGCGATGGCCTTCGCGCCGTGGTGTGCCGCCACGTTCTCGCTGCGCCGTTTCGCGCTGGCGATGATCGGTGGCTTCATGGTGCTGGGCGTGCTGTGCCCGCTCGCCCCGAACCTGCAGGTGTTCCTGCTGCTGCGTGCATTGCAGGGCCTGTGCGGCGGTGCACTGCCGCCGTTGCTGATGAGCGTGGCGCTGCGCTTCCTGCCGCCTGGCATCAAGCTGTACGGCCTGGCCGGCTACGCGTTGACGGCGACGTTCGGCCCGAGCATGGGCACGCCGCTGGCCGCGTTCTGGGTCGAGCAGGTGGGCTGGCACTGGGCGTTCTGGCAGATCGTGCCGTACTGCCTGGCCGCCATGGCGATGGTCGGCTGGGGCCTGCCACAGGACCCGCTGCGGCTGGAACGCTTCGCCCAGTTCGATGGCGTTGGGCTGCTGCTCGGCCTGCCGGCGCTGGTGCTGCTGGTGCTGGGCCTGGTGCAGGGCCCGCGGCTGAACTGGTTCGATTCGCCGATGATCACGCTGATGATCGGTGGCGGTGCCGGCCTGATGGTGCTGTTCATGATCAACGAATGGTTCCACCCGCTGCCGTTCTTCAAGCTGCAGTTGTTGGCCAACCGCAATCTCAGCTACTCGCTGGTCACGCTGGGTGGCGTGCTGTTCGTGCTGCTGGCGGTGATCTCGATCCCGTCCGGCTTCCTGGCCAGCGTGCAGGGCTACCGGCCGCTGCAGACCGCACCGATGCTGCTGTGGGTGGCACTGCCACAGGTGATCGCGCTGCCGCTGGTGGCGGCCCTGTTGAACATCCGCGCGGTGGACTGCCGCTGGGTGCAGGCCACCGGCCTGGCGATGCTGGCACTGGCCTGCTGGCTGGGCTCGCACCTGGACGTGGCCTGGATCCGCGACAACTTCCTGTGGGTGCAGCTGCTGCAGGTGTTTGCCCAGCCGATGGCGGTGCTGCCGCTGCTGATGCTGGCCACCGGCGGCCTGGCGCCACAGGATGGCCCGTTTGCCTCGGCCTGGTTCAACACGGTCAAGGGCTTCGCTGCGGTGCTCGCCGGTGGCGTACTGGATGCCATCGCCCAGGGCCGCCGTCATTTCCATTCCACCGTGCTGGTCGACCGCCTTGGCGAGCAACCGTGGCTGGCCGATGGCCCGCAGCTGGGCGCGCGCCTGCATGCACAGGTACAGGCGCTGACTTCGGCCGACCTGTACTGGGTGGTCGCACTGGTGGCGTTGGCCTTCATTCCCCTCATTGCCTGGATGCCCACCCGCATCCATCCGCCACGCGCCGTGGCCTGAACCTTTCGCAGGAACCCCTCATGACGATCAATCGAACCCCTCTCAACACCGGCCTGGGCCTGGGCGTGCTGGCCCTTGCCATCGGCGCGTGGCTGCTGCTGCGCGATGGCGGTCACCAGACCACCAACAATGCGTACGTGGCGGCCGACTACACCCTGGTAGCGCCGAAGATTGCCGGCTTCGTCAGTGCCGTGGAGGTAGAGGACAACCAGTCGGTGAAGGCCGGTGACGTGCTTGCCCGCATCGACGACCGCGACTACCAGGTGGCACTGCAGGCTGCGCGTGCCGACCTTGCCAATGCCCGTGCGCAGCTGGCCAATGCGCAGGCCGCACTGGCCCAGCAGGACTCGCTGATCGCGCAGGCCAGGGCCAGCGTCGATGTCAGCCGTTCCGAACTGACCCTGGCCAGTGCCGACCAGCAGCGTTACCGCGAACTGGCCCGTGATGGCGCCGGTACCGTGCAGAACGCGCAGCAGGCGCAGTCGAAGCAGGCCGTGGCCAGTGCGCATCTGCAGCAGGGCCAGGCCGCACTGTCGACCGCACGCCAGCGCACCGACATCCTCAGCGCGGGCGTGCAGGCTGCACAGGCGGCGGTGCAGCGTGCAGAAGCGGCACAGGCACGCGCCGAACTGGATCTGTCGCACACCGTGCTGCGCGCGCCGATCGATGGCATGGTCGGTCGCCGCGCAGTGCGCGTCGGTGCCTACCTGACCCCGGGTACGCCGGTGGCTGCGGTGGTCCCGCTGAAGCGCGCCTTCGTGGTCGCCAACTTCCAGGAAACGCAGATGACCCGCATGCAGGCCGGCCAGCAGGTCGAACTGAAGGTGGACGTATTCCCGGGCACGCCGCTGCGCGGGCACATCGACAGCATTGCACCAGCCACCGGCGTCACCTTTGCTGCAGTCGCACCAGAGAACGCCACCGGCAACTTCACCAAGGTGGTGCAGCGCATTCCGGTGAAGATCGTGCTGGAGCCGGGCCAGCCGCTGCTGGACCAGCTGCGTGCCGGCATGTCGGTGGAAGCCAGCGTTGACCTGGGCAGCCGCGCGCGTGCGCAGAGCATGCAGCACGGACCGGGCCACAAGCGCGGGGAGGGCGCATGAGCGCCATTACCGTTTTCCGCACCTTCGTTGCGGCCAGCCTGTGCACGGCCCTGGCTGCCTGCGCGATGGGCCCGGACTTCGTACGCCCGCAGGCGGAACTGCCCGGCCACTGGCAGGGTGGGGCTGTCGCCGGCAACGCCATCGATCAGGACGCCGCCTGGTGGGCCGGCTTCGACGATCCGCTGCTGGGGCAGCTGGCCCACCAGGTGCTGGCGGCCAACCTGGACCTGCAGCTGGCCGCCAACCGCGTGCAGCAGAGCCGCACCGCGCGCGGCATCACCGCCGCCGATCGCCTGCCCAGCGTCAGCGCGAGCGCCAGTGGCGTGCGTGCACGCAACAGCGAGGTGGGCCTGAATGATCCGTCCGGCAACGGCGGCCGTGATGACTACGGGCTGTTCCAGGCCGGTATCGGCCTGGGCTGGGAACTGGACCTGTGGGGCCGCGTGCGGCGCCAGGTGGAAGCGGCCGACGCGCGCGTGCAGATGGCCGAGGAGGATGCACACGCCGTGCGCATCGCGCTGCTGGCGGAAACCGCGCGTGATTACCTGCAGCTGCGTGCGACGCGGCAGCTGCTGGCGATCACCGAGGACAACCTCAGCATCGCGCATGACATCAAACGGCTGACCGAGGCGCGCCAGAAGCAGGGCGTGGCCAGCACGCTGCAGGTGTCCAGCGCGGCCGCGCAGGTGGCTTCGCTGCAGGCGCGCATCGCGCCGCTGCGGCATCGCGAATCGCAGCTGCGCAATGCGCTGGCGTTCCTGCTGGCACAGCCGCCGCAGGCACTGGACGCGCAGCTGCAGGATGCACGCCGTGACTGGCCGGCGTTGCCAGCGGTGGCGGTGGGTCTGCCGAGTGAACTGGCCGAGCGTCGCCCGGACATCCGTCGTGCCGAGGCGGCACTGCATGCGGCAACGGCCGGCATCGGCGTGGCCAAGGCCAGTTTCCTGCCGCGCATCACCTTGAATGGTGACGCAGGCTTCCAGGCCAAGCAGCTGGATGACCTGGATGGCTGGAACGCGCACCGTTTCAGCATCGGGCCGTCGATCAGCCTGCCGATCTTCCAGGGCGGGCGGCTGAAGGCGAACCTCGCGCTGAGCAGGCTGCAGCAGCAACAGTCGGCCCTGCAGTTCCGCCGTACCGTGTTGCAGGCCTGGCATGAGGTGGACGACGCCATGGACGGCTACAGTGCCGAGCAGCAGCGCACGGTGCAGCTGCACGTGGCGGTGGATGAGAGCGAGACGGCACTGGGGGCGGCGCGCCGGCAGTACCAGGCCGGCGTGGTCGACATGCTGGACGTGCTGACCACCCAGCGCATCGCGCTGGACAACCAGGCCGCGCTGGCCAACAGCCAGGCCGCCGCCGCGATCGCGCGCGTAGAGCTGTACCGCGCGCTGGGCGGTGGCTGGTAGTGCCGGCCGCTGGCCGGCATTTTCATGAGGTGTGTGGATGCCGGCCAGCGGCCGGCACTACCGCACGTCGCGCAGTTCCCAGTGGCTGCCGGCCAGCAGGCGCAGGCGCTGCTTGAACACGTCACTGTCGATGCGGGTGGTGGCGACCAGGTTGATGCGCAGGTCCTTCTGCTCGCCGGTCACGGTGGCCTCCGGGTCGGTCACGCCCCACTGCGGTTCCACCGCATCCGGGTCGGGCTGCTTGGCCTTCCAGCGTTCGAACAGCGTGCCGCTGCGCAGGGCATCCTGCAGCTCTTCGGCGAAACCGGCGGCGCCCTGGGAATGGAAGGACAGGTCAGGGTCGTTGCCGCGGGCCTTGGACGGATCGGGCAGGCTGATGTGGTACTGCGCAGGCATGGAGTTCTCCTTGAAGTGCGGCAAGGCTGGCACAGTCGGGGTGGAATCGATGTGCAGATTCCTGCCGTGGCCAGCGCTCATTCGAACCGATGCGGCCCATCGGCAAATCCCACGGTGACCGCGCCCTTGCCGACGTTGACCATGCCGGTCAGGCTCATCACCGATTCGTACACGGTCACGCCATGGCCGGTGCAGACCTCTTTCATCTGTGCATAGCCGGGCAGGCTGCGCAGCTCGTCCAGTTCGCCGCCGTAGCTGACGCACACCGTCGGCGTCATCAGCCCGGCACGCACGCGCTGGCCGACCACCGCGAACAGCTTCTGCACGGCGCTGTCGAAGCCCTTGATCTTGGCCACCGGCCCGGTCTCGCCACGGTAGCCGTGCAGCACCGGCTTGATGTCCAGTGCACTGCCCAGTGCCGCGCTGAGCAGGCCGACACTGCGGTCGCCCTTGTGCCGCGCGCGTGCGCGCATGTAGTACAGGTCGCGGGTGATCATGTAGCCGTGCACGTTGCCGGCCAGTTCTTCCAGCCGTTCGCGGATCTGCTGCACGCTGGCGCCACTGTCACGCAGGCGGACAGCCTCCACCGCGGTCACGGCCTGCGCGGCGAACAGGTTCTGGGTATCAAGTACGCGCAGCGCGAACGGCGAGTTGTAGCCCGCTGCCTGCCGCACCGGCTTGTAATCGTTGAGGATGGCGAAACTGGCCTGCAGCGCGTTGTCGTGGATCGGGCTGCGGGTCTTGGTGATGGTCATGCAGAACACGTGGTCGTAATCGATCACCAGCTGCTGCAGGAACAGGTCGCGGATCTGGTTGACGCTGAAGGGGATGGTTTCCGCTTCAGCGCCATGTTCGGCCACATGCGCGTGCAGGAAGCTCAGGGTGGCCTGCTCATCGCGATGATCGGCCAGCACAGCTTCGCCGATCCGTACGGTGATCGGCAGCAGCACGATGTTGTGCTCGGCAATGAAGTCCTGCGGCAGGTCGCAGGCCGAGTCGACGACGATTCCGATGCGCATCCGCGGCTCCCCCTCCAGGGCGGTTGTAGGTTCGGAAATGTGAAATCTATCTCAAATTCTGGCGTGGCGCGCGAGGGAAACGCGGCACGCCCTGTTCAGCGACTGCGCTGCACGGCCACCGGAAGCTCGGCCAGGCGCTGCCATTCGGGCTGCCGCAGCAGATCCGGGTCGGCCAGCACCGCCGCCATCAGTGGGTGGGCGTCGTTGCCCCAGAACAGTTCGCCATCGATGGCCAGGGTCGGCACGCCGAACACGCCGGTTGCAATGGCGGCCTCGGTGTTCCTCCGCAGCTGCTCCTTGACCGCGGGAGTCGCGATGGCGCTGGCGACATCCTCGATCCCCAGCCGCGCGGCTGGTTCGCGCAGGGCCTCGGCGCTGTCGGCGGCATTGCCGTCGCGCCAGATCCAGTCGAACAGCACGTCCACCGCCTGCGCGCTGCCACCCGCGGCCAGGCACAGGCGCAGGGCAGACAGCGGATTGAACGGGTGGCCCGGCGGGAACCGCAGCGGTGTGCCTTCGGCCTGCGCGGTCCACAGCAGCTGGCGGTAGATGAAGCGGCGCTTGGCCGGAATCTCGGCCGGCCCGAGGTTGCCCAAGTGATGCAGCACGACACCAAAGGCGATCGGCACCGGCTGGATCCGCGGGAACTCGGGCAGCTGCTTCAGCTTCTGCCAATGCAGGTAGGAGTACGGCGAAACGAAGTCGAAATACCAGCGCAGGGTGGCCATGGTGGTGTCCTTCAATGCGGTCAGGGCTGCGCGTTGCGCAGCAGGTAGCGATCGCGCAGCTCGGTCTGGCGCGAGCGCATCGGCATCGCCCGGCCGCCCAGCCAGACCTGTTCGGCATAGTGCGCCACGTCCAGCGGGTCGCCCTCCCACAGCACCAGGTCGGCACGCTTGCCCGGCTCGATGCTGCCGATCTGGTCGGCCACACCGAACGCCTGCGCCGGCACCCGGGTCAGGCCGGCCAGGCCGTCGGCCCAGGGCAGTCCATTGGCCACGGCATTGCCGGCCAGCTGGCGCATCTTGCGGGCGTTGTGCGAGGCGTCACCACGCTGCACGAGCGAGACCGCCACGCCGGCCCGTTGCAGGCGTGCCGCATTTTCCAGGGTTGCACCGATCTGGTCGAAGCTGGCCGGCAGGTTGGACAGCACGTCGACGAACACCGGCACCTGCGCGGCGGCCAGCTCCGGTGCCAGCTGCCAGGCTTCGCTGCCACCGGCAATGGCGATCTTCACCTTCTCGCGGGCGGCCCAGCGCAGCAGCTGGCGGATGTCCGCCGCACGGTCCACCTCCACCACGATGCGGCCCTGGCCGGCCAGGTAGCGGCCCAGCGTGCGGCGCCCGGCCGGGGTCAGCAGCGCATGCGGTGAGTCCGCGGCGACCTGGCCACGCGCCTCGTCCACCATCTGCTGCAGCAGCATCCATTGCGCCGCACGCGAATGCCCGGTCAGTTCCACTGCGGCCGACCCCAGGCGCAGGAACAGCGCGCGCGGCCCGAGGGGATCGGCGCTGCCGTCCAGCCGCATCACACCGCCCTGGCCAGCGACGAAGCCGCCACCGGTGGCGGCCCCCAGGGCGGTGAAGCCGATGCCGTCCAGGCGCGCCACCGGGATCAGCACCGAGGCCGGGTTGTAGGCCAGGGTGACATCGAATTCGGGGCGCAACGGTTGTTCACCGATCTTCAGCGTGCTGTCGACCGTGCTCGCTTCACCGGAGACTTCTTCGATGCCGATCTCGGTGATGCCCCCGAACAGCGCGGGTGTCAGCGGGCGGCCATCGGCCTCGACGACGTTGGCCCCGGCCGGTGCGGACAGCCCGTTGCCGACTGCGCGGATGATGCCGCCCTGCACCAGTACATCGGCGTGCTGCAGGCTGCCGCGCGCGCTGGCCGTATGTACGGTGGCGTTGCGGACCAGCAGGTCCTGCGCCTGCGCAGCTGCGGAGAGGTAGACCAGCACCATGACCGTAGCGCCGAGCCAAGCCCGGCGACGCTTGTTCAACGCGCCCATCAGTGCACCTCCTGGCCGAGCTGGAAATCGGAACGCGGCGTCGCTGCCGGCGCACTGCGGTCGTACAGGCGGCGGCCGTCGATGAAGACCTGTTCGGCCAGCGCGTAGGAACCGAAGGGGTTGCCGTTCCACACCACTACGTCGGCCATCTTGCCGGCCTCCAGGGTGCCGGTCTGGCCTTCAATGCCCAGCGCTCTGGCGGCATTGGCCGTCATCCAGGTGATGGCATGTTCGGGCGTGATCTCCGGCATGTGCGCGCGGCGCGCGGCGGCGATCACCTTGGCCGCTTCCTGGTTCAGGCGCTGGATGCCTTCGGGCGAATCGGAATGGACGATGGCGCAGCTGTTCTTCGGCCGGTCGACCAGTGCGATGTTCTCCGGAATGCCATCGAAGGCTTCCATCTTGAAGCCCCACCAGTCGGCCCACAGCGCACCGCAGACGCCGTCGGCGGCCAGCCGGTCGGCCAGCTTGTAGGCCTCCACGCCGTGGTGGAAGGCCGCCACCTTGAAGCCGAATTCCTTGGCCAGGTCGAGCATGGTGGCCATCTCGTCGGCGCGGTAGCAGTGGATGTGCACGCGGATGTCGCCTTCGATCGCGCCGGCCAGCGTGTCCAGCTTGAGATCGCGCTTGCCGCCGGCATCACCGGCGCTGTCGCCCTTGTCGCTGCCGAACCAGCCCTTGCGCTTGGCCGGCTTGGGTTTGTTCTTGGCGATGTAGTCGGCAGCATCGATGAAGGCGGCGCGGTAGCCGGCAACGTTGCCCATCCGCGTGGCCGGGGCGACGCCCTTGCCTTCGCCGTAAACCCGTTTCGGGTTCTCGCCGCAGGCCATTTTCAGCCCCCACGGAGCACCCGGGAATTTCATGGCCTGGTAGGTGATGGCCGGCACGTTCTTCAGGGTCACGCCACGGCCACCGACCAGGTTGGCCGAGCCAGGCAGCACCTGCATGCTGGTCACGCCTCCGGCCAGGGCTGTAGCGAAGCCCGGGTCCTGCGGCCACACCGAGTGCTCGGCCCAGACATTGGCGGTGACCGGTGCGGTCATCTCGTTGCCGTCGCTGTGCGCGCCGACGCCCGGGCTGGGGTACACGCCCAGGTGCGAGTGCACGTCGATCAGGCCCGGGGTGACCCACTTGCCCCGCGCATCGATGCGGGTGACCCCGGCATCGGCCTGCAGCTGGCGGCCCACGGCGACGATGCGGCCCTCGCGCAGCAGCACGTCGGCGTTGTCCAGGCGCTGGCCGGTGCCGGTCAGCACGGTGGCGTTCTGGATCAGCACCGGCGCATCGGGATGCGCCCGGTAGGTGCTGGGGTAGGGATCGGCGACGAAGCGCGAGGCGCCCACCGCCGGTGCCGTGCTCAACGAAACCAGCGCCATCCCAAGAGCGGCGCGCAACACCATCGATGCCATGCAGAGATCCCCAACCCACGCGTGAATCCGCCGACGCTATCCGTCGTCGATACCACTTGCCAAGTGACCTTGGGCAGGGGCAGGGGTGGGGATTTTCCTATACAAAAATTCTGAACGAAGCATTAATTTTTTGTGACACCTGCCGCTACCAACGGGTGGGACAGCGAGCGCTGACCCGCCGTGAGGTGTGCTTTCCATTGCTCCATGACGGAGCTGCACCTGAAATATTTCAAGGAATCAAGGACGTAACTGCAGATGATTGTCTTCCCGTCGTATCGCTCCACCGCTTCCCGCCGCTCGATCCTCCCCTCACCCCTGGCCTCGGCCATTGTTGGCTCGCTGCTGATGGCCGCCGCTCTGCCGGCGCTGGCCCAGGACAGCAACGCAGACGCCTTGTCGCGTTACCAGTTCCAGCGCAGCCTGCAGGCCGCGTTTGCCGCACCGGTCCTCACCGCTTCGCCGTCGCTGGCCGTCGCCGCCGCCGATGTGGAAGTCGATCCGGAACCCATCATGGGCAAGCCGGGTGATGCCGCCAGCTGGCGCACCACCGAATTCAACAGCGACTGGGGCCTGCAGGCGATCAACGCCGATGTGGCCTACGCACGCGGACTGACCGGCACCGGCATCCGCCTGGGCGTGTTCGACAGCGGCACCGGCCTGGACCACGACGAGTTCGCCGGCAAGGACCACCGCAGCATCCATCTGGCCGACGTGCTGGCCGATGGCAGCCTGTGCGCGCGCGAAGTGCTGAGTGGCCCGGACGCCTGCTTCGCCAGCGACGGTGACCAGGTGGCCGTGTCCTACCAGCTGCTCGACCCGGACTATGCCGATCTGCTGGAGCGCAATGGCTTCTACGAAGGCCTGAGATACAACGTGCACGGTACCCACGTGTCGGGCACCATCGCCGCCAACCGTGATGGCCACGGCACCCACGGTGTTGCCTTCGGCGCCGACCTGAGCGTGGCCCGCCTGTTCTCCAACAGCGCCACCTACCTGTCGGTGGTGAATATCGGCGGTTCCCTGTATCTGGACGAACAGACCATCGCCGCCATCCAGGCCGACGATTCGATCTACCCGCAGCTGTATGCGCAGATGAACGAGCAGGGTGTGCGCGCCATCAACCACAGCTGGGGCCTGGCCAACGAGCCGACCACAGCGGAAGACCTGGACATGTACCAGTCGCACCCGGTGTTCGCCGCCAGTCTGGCTGCGATGGCCGAAGGTTCGCGCAGCAGCGGCCTGATCCAGGTATGGGCCGCTGGCAACACCGATTCGCCCAACACTTCGCCGGAAGAAGCGCCGATTGCCGGCATGTATGCCTCGCTGCCGCGCGCCGTCGCCGACGTCGAGCCGTACTGGCTGGCCGTGGTCAACGTCAATCAGGACCTGGAGCTGAGCAACCGCTCGATGCGCTGTGGCCTGGCGGCGAACTGGTGCCTCGCCGCGCCCGGCTCGAACATCAACTCGACCGTGTACGGTCCCGATTCGGTGATCGAAGGTGATTTCTACGATGACAATGGCAACCTGGTGGTGGACATCATCAGCCAGACCCCGTCGTCCGATTACGAGGAACTGAGCGGCACGTCCATGGCCGCCCCGCACGTCACCGGCGCGCTGGGCCTGCTGTTCGAGCGCTTCCCGTACCTGGACAGCGCGCAGGTGCGCGACGTGCTGCTGACCACCGCCACCGACCTGGGTGCTGCAGGCGTGGACGATGTCTACGGCTGGGGCCTGATGAACCTGGCTGCGGCCGTCGAAGGCTACGGCTCGCTGCGCGTGGACACCGATGTGGTGATGAACCAGAAGGCCGGCGGCCTGAAGGTGTGGGAAGGTGATGCATGGGACGACTGGACCAATGACATCGGCGGCCCGGGCAAACTGACCAAGAGCGGCATCGGCTGGCTGCGCCTGAGCGGCGACAACAGCTTCAACGGCGCGGTGGTGCGCGAAGGCGTGCTGGAACTGGACGGCGTGAACACGCTGACCAGCGCCGTGGACGTGACCGGCGGAACCTTCCTGCTGAACGGCACCCTGCAGAACACAGCGCTGAACAGCCTGGGCGGCAGCAGCCGCATCACCGCCACCGGTGTGCTGGACGGCTCGGACCTGACCGTCACCGGCGGCGTGGTGTCCTTCAACGGCGTGCAGACCGGCGGCAGCACCTTCGTGGGTGAAAAGGGCACGCTGAAGGGCGTGGGCCAGCTGGGAAACACCACCGTGGCCGGCATCATCGCTCCGGGCAACTCCATCGGCACGCTCACCATCAACGGTGACTATGTGCAGACCGCCACTGGCGTGTACCAGGCCGAGGTGGCCCCGGGCAGCCGCAGCGACCAGCTGCACGTGACCGGCACCGCCACCCTGGGCGGCACCCTGGTGGCGCTGCCGGAACCGGGCACCTACTACCTGGGCGAGCAGTTCAACTTCATCCAGGCCGACGGCGGGGTGAACGGTCGGTTCGCCAGCACCGATTTCAGCGCCTTCTCGCCCTTCCTGCAGTTCGGCCTGGCCTACTCCGCCGCCGGCGCGCGCATTGAAGTGACCCGCGGCAACGCGCTGGCTACCGCGGCCACCACCGCCAACCAGTTGGCCGTGGCCACCGTCGTCGACGGTCTGGCGGTCAACCAGGGCCTGCCGCGTCCGCTGACCATGCTGTTCCCGGAACAGGTGGGCAGCGCACTGGACAGCCTCAGCGGCGAACTGCATGCCGCCACCAGCGCGGCCCTGCTGGAAGGCAGCCGCTACGTGCGTGATGCCGCGCTGGCCCGCCGTGCCGGTGCCGCTGCACCGGGTGCCGAAGGCGGCGACGCCAGCGGTGTGTGGGTGCAGGCCCTGGCCGGCAGCACCACGCTGGACGGCAACACCAACACCGCCCGCACCGAAGCCAACAGCAACGGCCTGCTGGTCGGTGCCGACCGCGAGTTCGGCGGCTGGCAGGTGGGCGTGCTGGCCGGTACCGGCCGCACCGACGTGAAGCAGGGCGAAGGGCGCCGTGCGAGGTCGAAGGTGGACAACACCCACTTCGGCGCCTACGCCAGCCACAACTGGGGCGGTTTCGGCCTGCGTGGCGGCCTGGCATGGAGCGAACACGATGTGGACAGTACCCGTGAGCTGGCGTTCGCCGGTTACAGCGACACCCTGAGCGCCCGCTACGACGCGCGTACCCGCCAGGCCTTCATCGAAGCGGCCTACCGCTTCGGTGGCCGCGAGGCTGGCCTGGAGCCGTACGTGCAGGTGGCCCGCGTGGAAGTGGACACCAAGCACGTGAACGAGCGTGGCGGTGCTGCGGCCCTGCAGGGTTCGGTGGACGACGTGCGCACCACCCTGGCCACGGCCGGCGTGCGCTTCGACAAGGGCCTGAAGGCCTCGTTCCAGCAGGACAGCTGGTTGCACGTGCGCGGCGCGGTGGCGTACCGCCACGCCAGCGGCGACCGCAACCCGTCGGCCCGCCTGGGCTTTGCCACCGGCGGTGACAGCTTCGTGGTCAACGGTGCACCCATCGCCGACAGCGCGGTGGTGGCCGAACTGGGCCTCTCGGCCTGGCTGACCGCCAAGCAGCAGCTGGAACTGGGCTACAGCGGCCAGTTCGGCGACGAAAGCCGCGACCACGGTGCCAACCTGCGCTGGTCGGTGCGTTTCTAAGCCACCGGCTCCCGCAGGGAAACCAGGAGGGGCGGCCGTTGGGCCGCCCCTTCTCTTTGTGTGGCAGGGCAGGCGCAGCGTTGCCTACAATGGCGCCCCTGCAGAACCGGACCGGGCATGAAGAGCAAACAGGAAATCGTCGACAACTGGCTGCCGCGTTACACCGGCGTTCCGCTGGACCAGTTCGGCCAGCATATCCTGCTGACCAATTTCGGCGGCTACCTGCACACCTTCTCCGCGCTGACCGGCGCCCCGGTCATCGGCCTGGACCGGCCGATGGCCAGCGCCACCATCGATGGCATCACCATGATCAACTTCGGCATGGGCAGCCCCAATGCCGCGATCATCATGGACCTGCTGTCGGCGGTGATGCCCAAGGCGGTGCTGTTCCTGGGCAAGTGCGGTGGCCTGAAGCGCAAGAACCAGCTGGGTGACCTGGTGCTGCCGATCGCAGCGATCCGCGGTGAGGGCACTTCGGGCGACTACCTGCCGCCGGAAGTGCCGGCCTTGCCGGCGTTCGCGCTGCAGCGTGCGGTCTCGACCATGATCCGTGATCTCGGCCACGACTACTGGACCGGTACCGTCTACACCACCAACCGCCGGGTCTGGGAGCACGACGAGGCGTTCAAGGAGCGGCTGCGGGCGATGCGCTGCATGGCCATCGACATGGAAACCGCCACCGTGTTCGCCGCTGGCTTCGCCAACCACATTCCCAGCGGCGCACTGCTGTTGGTGTCGGACCAGCCGATGATCCCCGATGGGGTCAAGACCGAGGCCTCCGATGCCAAGGTCAGCTCCCAGTTCGTGGAAAACCATATCCAGATCGGTATCGAGGCGCTTAAGCTTATCCGGCGCAACGGCAAGTCGGTCCGCCACCTGCGCTTCGACGAATGATGATGATGGCCTGGCGCGGCGCGCCGGCCCTGGGGAGTAGGTGATGGACGTTGCCGCGCACGTGGTGGAATTCTGGAAAGAGGCGGGCCCTGCGAAGTGGTTCGCCCGCGATGATGCGTTCGACGCGCAGTTCCGCCAGTTGTTCCTGGATGAGCATTTCGCAGCCGCCTCGCGCGCGCGCGAACACTGGCTGGGCAGTGCCGAGGGCGCACTGGCGCTGATGCTGCTGCTGGACCAGTTCCCGCGCAACTGCTTCCGCGGTAGCGCCCATTCCTACGCCACCGATGGCCTGGCCCGGCACTACGCCATGCGCGCCATTGAGGAAGGCCTGGACCTGCAGCTGGTGCCCAAGCTGCGCGCCTTCATCTACCTGCCGTTCGAGCACTCCGAGGATCCGCTGGACCAGGACCGCTCGGTGGCGATGTTCGACGTGCTGGGCGACAAGGAATACCTGCAGTACGCCGAGCTGCACCGCGACATCATACGCCGCTTCGGTCGCTTCCCCCACCGCAACGCCGTGCTGGGTCGCATTCCCTCACCGGAAGAACTGGACTACCTGGCCGAAGGCGGTTTCGCCGGCTAAGAAAAAGGGGACGGAGGGAATTAAGTCGTTTTTGCCACAAACGACTTAATTCCCTCCGTCCCCTTTTTAGGGGGCAGATCGCCTTTCCGCAGGAAAGGGCTCTGACCCCGGGCCTTCAATCAGTACTTCGGCACGCCGTTGTCGACGTCTTCCGACCAGGCGTTGATGCCGCCGGTGACGTTGAACACCTTGGTGAAGCCCAGGGCGCGGAACTGCTCGGCGGCCTGCGCGCTGCGGCCACCGTGGTGGCACATGAAGGCCAGCGCGGTGTCCTTGGGCAGGGCTTCCAGCGCGGCGCGGCCGTTGCCGTCGAAGGTCTTGAACGGCACGCCCACGGCGGCGATTTCACGCTCGTCGGCCGGGCGCACGTCCACCAGGGTGATGTTGCCGGCACGCACCAGGTCGTCGGCATCGCGCACGCTGATTTCCTGCACCGGCTTGGGCGCATTCGGGTTGTCGATGGCCAGGCCCTTGCCGCGGATGTCGTCCACCCAGTCGATGGTGATGCCGTTGGCGCGACGGGCGCTGGCCAGGTCGAACTGCACGCGCAGGCCGTTGGACTCGGCGGCGATGGCGCCTTCGTCGTGCGGGGCCAGCTGGAAGTTCGGCTGGAAACCGGCGTCGATGGACAGCTGCAGAGCAGCGCCCGGGGCATCGGCCAGCGCGCCCTTGAGCATTTCCACGGCCGCCGGGGTGACGGTGATGCTCGGCGGGGTACGGTCCGGCGCGGCCAGGCCCAGCACGCTGCTCAGCTCGCCGCTGGCAGCCATCTGCAGCACGATGTCGCTGCCGCCGACCAGTTCGCCGTCGATGTACAGCTGCGGAATGGTCGGCCAGTCGCCATAGGCCTTGATGCCTTCACGGATTTCCTGGTCGGCCAGCACGTTGACGTGGGCGAACTCGACGCCGAGGTCCTGCAGGGCGCCCACGGCCTTGGCCGAGAAACCACACTGCGGCATCGACGGCTGGCCCTTCATGAACAGCACGACGCGGTTGGCGTTGAGGATGGATTCGATGCGCGAACGCAGGGCAGGATCGAGGGACATGGACGTCGGGGTTCCGGGAATTCGAATCATCAATTCTACCCCTCATGGCATCATGGGGGATGAGCAACGCAGGAACATTGCATCGCATCCCGACCCGGCCCTGGCGCTGGCTGCCTTGGCTGGTGGCGTCGCAGCTGGCCGTGATCCTGGTCTGGGCCCTGGCCGGCTGGCACTGGGGGCTGCCCGTGATGGTGGCCAGCCACGCACTGTTCCTGGTGCCGGTATTCCTGCCCAACAGCCGCTTCTACGCGCCGGTGCTGAGCCGGATGGGAGAGGCCGGAAACAGCGTCTGGTTGACCATCGATGACGGTCCCGGCCCGGAGACCCGTGCGGTGCTCGACCTGCTGGACCGCTACCAGGCCCGCGCCACCTTCTTCCTGGTGGGCGAGCGTGCGCTGGCACAGCCGGAGCTGGTGCAGGAGATCCTGCGCCGCGGCCACGACCTGGGCAACCACAGCCACAGCCATCCGCAGGCGCGCTTCTGGCGGCTGGGCCCGGCAGCGATGCGTGCCGAGATCGAGGGCTGCCAGCATGCGCTGCAGGCGGTAAGCGGCCGCCCGGTGCGCTGGTACCGTTCGGTGGTGGGCATGACCAATCCGTTCGTGGCGCCGGTGCTGAAGGCGCTGGGACTGGTGCGCGTGGGCTGGAGCGCCCGTGGCTACGACGGTGTCGGCTGCACGCCGGAGGGCGTGCTGTCGCGGCTGCTGCCGGACCTGCGCCCGGGCGCCATCGTGCTGCTGCATGAGGGGGCCGCCCACGGCCACAACCTGGCGATCATCGAACGCGTGCTCCAGGCGCTGGACGAGCGGGGGCTGAAGGCGCGGCTGCCGGTTCCGTAACGCCGGGCCCTGGTGGTGTGGAGCAGCCGAGCATGGGCTCGGCGCTACAAGGGTTGGCGATCATCCTGTAGCGTAGCGCCGGCACATGCTGCACTCGGCGCTACAACGCGGGGCGTTCGGCCACCAGCAACCAGCTGTTGAACGGCGTGCGCCCGTGCAGGGGGCGCGGGGCCGTCACTTTCAATCCAGCCTCGGCCAGTGTCGCCTGCAGCACCTGCGGGTCGGGGTAGTGGCGCGGCCGCGTGCCCATCCAGCCGACCAGCCAGGCCAGCCGGTCCGCCACCCGCGTGGTGCGGTCGCGGCCATCGCCGGTGGCCAGTGGCGTGCGCAGCAGCAGGCGGCCGCCGGGAGCGACCCGCATACTGGCCTCACGCAGCAGTGCCTGCTGTGGGCCCGCGTCCAGGTACTGCAGCACATCCAGCAGCAGCACATGCCCGGCCTGCGCCGGCAGCGGCGCCTGCACGTCCAGGCAGTCGAAGCGCACAGCGGGCAGGCCCGTGGCGGCACGCCGGGCACGGGCGATCTTGCCGGCATCCACGTCCACGCCCAGATAGGGCTGGCAGCCACCGCGCTGGCGCAGCACGTGGGCGAACAGGCCCAGCCCGCAGCCCAGGTCCAGCACGGGTTGCCCGTCGCCAGGCAGGTGCTGCAGCACGCCGTCATACAGCGGGTCGCTGCCCAGCTTGCTGCGGGTGTAGTAGTAGTCGCGGCGGCTGGCCCAGGCGTGTGCGGGGCGGAATGCCTCGGCGATCGCGCGGGCCTGCGCGGCGCTCAAGGGTGTGCAGGGCAGGGGCTGGCCGTTCCGTGGCGTGCCATCCATCGGGTCAGTCCGTTCCGCCGAGCAGGTGGGCGGCGACCGGCAGCGCGCGCGCGCTCCACAGCGCGTACATCCGTGCTGAAGGGTGCAGGCCGTCGTCGGCGATCATCGCCGGGTCGCCACCGTGGTCACGGCTGATGTCGGTGATGTCGACGAAGGCCACGCCCTGCTGGGTGCAGATCACTTCAGCGGCCGCGTTGAATTCGTCGGTCTCGATCTCGATCGCGGCCAGGTCACGGCCGCTGCCGATACCGAACGGGGTTGCACCCCAGTCGGGGAAGGACAGCACCAGCACACGCCCGGGGCGGCCACCGGCAAAGCCGATCGCCCGCTGCAGCAGGGCCTGGAACTGTACGCGGTACTCGTCCAGCGGCCGGCCGCGGTACTGGTTGTTGACGCCGATCAGCAGGCTGACGAAATCGAACGGGCCCTGCGGTACCGCCGCATCGATGCCGGCGTCCAGCTCGTCGGTGGTCCAGCCGGTGGTGGCGATGGTCTGCGGGTCGGCCAGCGCCACATCCTGCGCACGCAGGGCGGCGGCCAGCTGGTGTGGCCAGCGGCCTTCAACGGCAACGGCTTCTCCGATGGTGTACGAATCGCCCAGCGCCAGGTAGGACAGCGCCACGGCTCAGGCCACCGAACGGCGCGGCTTCAACGGTACGACCTTGGTCGCGTCCTCGGCACGGCGGGCCAGCACGCGGTCGATGCGGGCGAACACATCGCGCATCACCGAGGCTTCCGGCAGCAGGGTCACGCGGAAATGATGGCGGTAGGGCACGTTGAAGCTGGAACCCGGTACCACCAGCACGCCTTCATTGTTCATCAGGTCCAGCGCGAAGTTGTGGTCGTCGAAGCCCTTGGCGGCGGCACCGACCACGGCCGGGAACGCGTACAGCGCACCGGCCGGCGCGACCAGCGACAGGTGCTCACTGGCTTCGCAGGCTTCGATCACCGCGCGGCGGGTTTCATACAGGCGGCCGCCCGGGGTACACAGTTCGGAGATGGTGTCCGGGCCGTTCACCGCGGCTTCGATGGCGTACTGGCCCGGCACGTTGGCGCACAGGCGCAGCGCGCCGAGCAGGTCCAGCGCGGCGCGGAAGTCGCCCAGGCGCGCGTCGTCGCCGCTGAGGTGGGCCCAGCCCACGCGCCAGCCGCAGGCACGGTGCACCTTGCTCAGGCCACTGAAGGTCAGGCACGGGTGGTCGCCGGCCAGCGGCGCGACCGGCTCGAATACCGCATCGTCGTACAGGATCTGGTCGTAGATCTCATCGACCAGCAGCAGCAGGTTGTGGCGGCGCGCGATCTCGACCACGCGCTCGAGCAGTTCACGCGGGTAGCTGGCGCCGCTGGGGTTGTTCGGGTTGATCAGCACGATGGCGCGGGTGCGCGAGGACACCAGCGTCTCGATCTCGCTCGGGTCCGGCTGGAAGCCGTTCTCGGCGGCGCAGCGGTAGTACACCGGGCGGCCATCGTTGAGGATGGTCGAGGCCGACCACAGCGGGTAGTCGGGTGAGGGCACCAGCACTTCGTCGCCCGGGTTGAGCAATGCGCGCAGCGACAGGTCGATCAGTTCGCTGACGCCGTTGCCGACGAACACACGGTCGGGGTGCGCATCCGGTGCGCCACGGCGGGCGTAGTACGCCGCGATGGCTTCGCGTGCGACCGGCAGGCCCTGCTGGTGGGTGTATGGATCGGTGCGGCCCATGTCATCGGCGATCGCGCGCTGCAGGTGCTCGGGCGCGCGGAAACCGAAGTTGCCCGGGTTGCCGATGTTGAGCTTGATCAGCTTGCGGCCCTGCGCCTCCAGCTCCCGGGCTCGCCGCGCCAGTTCTCCGCGGATTTCGTAGCGCACTTCGGAAAGGCGCTCGCGGATGGCCAGGGGCTTGGGCGAGATGGTGGACATGGGGGCTGGGCCGTCAAAAGGCATGGGGATTCCATCCTACCGGAATTGCTGCAGTGCATGGCAAGGGTGCCGGGCTTGTCATTGCTGGGCTGGCAGGGCGCCGGCGCAGGTAGAATGGCGGCGATGACCCAGACCCCCGATTTCATCGCCCTGCAGACCATCGGTTGGCCCTGGTCGGGCCCGGCGCAGCAGGCCGACTGGCAGGCCGTGATGGCCGCGCACCCGCAGGCCCGCCCGGCGCGGGTGATCGAACAGCACCGCACCCACTACGTGGTGGCCGATGGCCCGGATGCGTCGATCAAGGCCGAATCGCTGCCGGAATGGCAGCGCCCGCGCTTCCCCAGCCACGAGCGGCCTGCAGTGGGCGACTGGGTGCTGCTGGACGGCATCCGCATTGTCGCGCTGCTGCCACGCCGCACCGCGATCAAGCGTGGCGCCGCCGGCGAGCACTACCACCAGCAGGTGATCGCGGCCAACATCGACACGGTGTTCATCGTCTGCGGCCTGGATGCCGACTTCAATCCGCGCCGCATCGAGCGCTACCTGCTGCTGGTCGGCGGTGGTGGTGCAGAACCGGTGGTGGTGCTGACCAAGGCCGACCAGACCGAGTACAGCGAGGATGCGCTGGCGGTGCTGGAAGAGCTGGAGATGCAGGGCATCGCGCTGCATGCGATCAACGGCCTGGATGCCGACAGTGTGGCGGTGCTGCAACCGTGGCTGGGCCCGGGCCGCACGGTGGTGCTGGTCGGTTCCTCCGGTGCCGGCAAATCCACGTTGACCAACACCCTGCTTGGCGAGCAGCGGATGAAGACCAACGCGGTGCGCGCCAACGATTCGCGTGGCCGCCATACCACCACCCACCGCGCGCTGATGCCGTTGCCGACGGGCGCCTGCCTGATCGACACCCCGGGCATGCGCGAGCTGAAGCCGACCGGCGAAGAGACGCTGTCCGAAGGTGGCTTCGCCGACATCGAGGCGCTGGCCGCACAGTGCCGTTTCAACGACTGCAAGCACCAGCAGGAACCCGGCTGTGCGGTGCGTGCGGCGATCGAGGCGGGCGAGATCGAAGAAAGCCGGTTGCTGAACTACTTCAAGCTGAAGGAAGAAGTGGCTGCCGCTGCCGCCAAGCTGGCGGTACGCCAGGCCGAGACCGCGCAGGAGCGCGGCGGCAAGAAGGGCAAGGGCCAGCAGTTCCGCCCGGCAGGCAAGCCGCGTAGGCGCTGATCGGTACCGCGGGGTCGGATCCCATTGCGCCGCAATGGGCTCTGACCCCTGCAATGAACCCGCCACTGCCTGCTTCGAGCGGGTGCCAACAGCCCGCGCCTGGTAGGTGCCAACCTTGGTTGGCACGGGTGTGTCGGCAAGCCCGCCGTCGGCGGATGCCAACCAAGGTTGGCACCTACCAAAGCAGGGGCAGGGCGTTATAGTCCGCGCATGGAACCGACTGCGACGCTGGACCGTGACGTGGCCCACCATGCAGCGCTCGATGCGCGCCTGGTCGAGGCCGTGGGAGGCATCCGCCTGCTGGGCCTGACCAGCTGGCCGGCAACGCTGCAGGCACCGTTCCTGGACAGCGTGGCGCGTGGCCAGCCGGTGCTGCCGAAGGTGGATTACCCCCGGCTGGACTTCAGCGAAGAACGTCGCGCGCTGGCCGCGATCGCAGCCGACTGCGACGACACTCATCCGCTGGGCCACTACGTGCGGCAGTCAGCGCAGAGCTGGGACCTGGCCGCGCAGCTGCTGGAAGGACTGGGCACCGCCGCCGTTGATACCTGTTCGGTGCAGCTGTTCGGCGCCCCCGAGCAGCCGCTGCCGGGCAATGGCCCGAGCACGCGCGACGCGGCGCGCCACTTCATACAGATTGCCGCCGAACTGGACCACGAATTGCTGGCGCCGGAAGAGCAGGTGCCGGTCTCGGCCATCGCCCTGCAGCTGCAGCTGCAGAATGATCTGGATGCGTTTTTCGAATCGCGCATCATCCAGGTGCAGCTCGACCCGGAACTGGTGTCCAAGGCCGCCGCCGGCCCGACCCGCATCCGCCTGCGCACCAGCGCGCGCTTCAGCGCCTACGACCGGGCGCAGCTGTTCCACCATGAAGCGCTGGTGCATTCGCTGACCGCATTGAATGGCCGCGGCCAGCCGGTACTGCCGAGCCTGGCGTTGTCCTCGCCACGGGTAACGGCGACCCAGGAAGGGTTGGCGACCTTCGCCGAGCAGATCACCGGCAGCATCGACATCGAGCGCCTGAAACGCATCAGCCTGCGTACCGAAGCGATTGCGATGGCACGCGAAGGCGCTGATTTCATCGAAGTGTTCCGCTATTTCTGCGATGCCGGGCAGAACGCGGAAGAGAGTTTCGCCTCGGCCCAGCGCGTGTTCCGTGGCGTGCCGCCGAGCGGCGGCCTGGCCTTCACCAAGGACACGGTGTACCTGCGCGGCCTGGTATCGGTGCATACCTTCTTCCGGCACATGCTGGCCGAGGACCGCCTGCAGGTCTGCCGCTGGTTGTTCGCCGGCAAGATGAGCCTGGCCGATGCGATCGCGTTCGCGCCGCTGTTCGAGGCGGGGGTGCTGAAGCCGCCGCGCTGGCTGCCGCATTGGGTGAGCCGGGCGAACGGCCTGGCCGGCATGCTGGCGTTCTCGCTGTTCGCCAACCGGATACGGATGGACCAGCTGGCGCCGGAATGAAATGCGTTGGCGGATCCTCCTGCGCCTGCCTGCTATCGGCTGGGAGGAGGCGGGGCACCATGGTGCTCGATGGCGCCATCCATGGCGCCAACGGTCCTGACCAGGGTGCCCCGCCTCCTCCAGACAATTTCCTGCGGGCGCGGCAGCAGGTCCACCAGAGGGATTGCGTTTGAAAAGCTTGAAAAGCAAAGCGCCGGTCAATGCCCGGCGCTTTGCTTTTGCTCTAGCTTTCCATTGCCTCCGCGCCGGCGCTGGGAATTGCCTACCTGCGCCATGCAGGAAAACTCAATGCGCCGCAGCGCCCGCTTCTGACTTAGAACTCCGCCGCCACCGTCATGAACAACTGCCGCGGTGCGCTCGCATGGATCGCATAGCGCGTGCCCTTCGGATCGGTCGGTGCGAACGAGCTCAGCTGGCCGGCGTAGCGCTTGTTGGTCAGGTTGGTCGCGTTCAACGACACCCGCACGTTGCCCAGGCCCAGGCCCGGGCCGAAATCGTAGCCCGCACCGGCGTCGAAGGTGGTCACGCCCGGCACCGACTGGTCGTTGGTGTAGGTGTAGTAGCGCTTGCCGGTGTACTTCGCACGCAGGCTGGCGAAGAAGCCGTCGCGGTTCCAGCTGATCTCGCTGGAGGCCATGCGCTGCGGCGTATCCACCGTGATCTTGCCGGCCACCGGAACGATCGCACCGCCCGAGGTGTAGTCATCCTCGTAGGTGGTCTTGTTCCAGGACAGCGCGTTGTACCACTGCAGGCCATCAATCGGCTTGAGGATGAAAGTCAGTTCCGCGCCATGGCTCTTCACCGAACCGACGTTGATGAAGCGCGTCACGCACTCCGGGCGCGTGCCGACTTCGATGCTCGAACACGGGTTCAGCGACAGCAGGCGGTTGTCGAACTTGACGTTGTATGCAGCGATCGAGGCCTGGTACTTCTCGCCGAAGGTACGGAAGCCGGCTTCCAGGCTCTTGGACTTCTCCGGTTCCAGCCCGGCGCTGGCCGCGAACGATTCCGGCGACACCTGCAGCGGGCCGCCGCTGCCACCGCCGACGAAGGCGGCGATGTTCTCGGCGTAGGAGGCGAACAGCTCGTTGTTGGCGTTGAGCTTGAAGCCCAGGCCTACCTGCGGCAGCACCGATTCCTTGGCGGTCAGTGTGCCCGACGCAATGCGGGTTTCAACGCCGGGCTGCGCGGTGGCGCGCATGCGGGTGTTCGGGCTCTTGATGCCCACGTCCACGGTCAGGCGCTGGTCCAGGAAGCGCATGCGGTCCTGCACGTAGAACTGGCGCGTGCGGATGTCGAAGTCCTGGTTGAACAGCAAGCGGTCGGGGTTCTTCAGGTACAGGTCGTCCAGGAACGGGCCGCTGATGTAGTAGAAGTTGCGCGACACGTTATGGTCGTTCTGCTCGTACCACAGGCCGGCTTCCAGCTCGTGGATGCCCACCGTCCACGACAGCGCGGCGGTCAGGCCATCGCGGTTGATCGTGTAGTTGGTGCTGCGGATCGAGATCGGCAGCATCCTGTCGGTACCCGGGTAGGACGGCTGGCCCGGTGCCCACCAGTGGCCCTGGCCACGGTTGTCGTGGTGGTAGGCCAGCAGCTTCAGGCGGCCCTGCTCGCCCAGGCGCAGGTCGGCATCGACCGAGTACAGGTTGTCGTCGCGCAGCGCACGGCTCTGGTAGTACGCATCGTCGATGCTGTTGACGCCGCCGCTGAACTTGCAGCGCGCCTTGTTGTAGGTGCCAGGCGCGCAGTACGCGGCGGCGACGGCGCGATCCCAGTCCGGCGCGTAGATGTTCCAGTCATACCCCAGTCCGCGTGCCAGCATGTCCTTGGACAGGTAGGCATAGTTGGCCTGGCTGGCGCGCGAGGTCGCCACGAACGCACCGAAACGGTGGTCGCCAACGTTCCACACTGCCTTGGCATTGAACTGGCGGGTGGTCTGGTTCTGGTACGGCGCGGCCCACATGTCCTGGTCCTGGTGCACGCCGGACACATAGGCCGAGAAGCCGTTGAGGTCGCCGGTGTCCACGCGCAGGTAGCCGCGGCGCTGGTGGTTGTCGCCGACGGTGACGCTGGCGCGGCCACCGAATTCGGTGGATGGATCCATCGAGAAATACTGGATGGTGCCGCCCAGGTTGCTGGTCGAGGCCACGCCCAGCGAACCAATGCCTTGCGACAGTTCGGCGCCGGCCAGGTTCTCGGCGATGATCGCGCGGGCGATGCTCAGGCCGTTGTAATTGCCGTAGCTGTTGTCGCCCAGCGGGATGCCGTCCAGCGTGTAGCCCAGGCGGCTCTTGTCGAAGCCGCGCAGGCTGATGGTCTGCGATTCCTCGTTGGCGCCAAAGGCATCGTTGGACTGCACCGACACGCCCGGAAGGCGATCGAGGATCTTCTGGCCACTGGTGCCCGGCGGCAGCACCTGCTTGTCCACGGCAGTGATGCGCTGCACCTGGCGGGTCTCGCCCTGGCCGATCACAGAGACGGTATCCAGCGTCTGCGCGCTCAGCGCGGCATCGGTGCTGGCGCCGGTATCGGCGGTGGTGGCGGCATGGGCGCTGGCAGCGGCGGAGAGCACGATCGCTACGGCGATCGTCAGGTGTCGGGTCTGCATGGTGGTCCGTTGCATGGGGGGTGATCACCGGCACGCGTGCGCGGTGCAGGGCCACTATGCGAACGGAACATGAAACCTTCTTTACGGAAAACCAACGAATGGTGCCGGGCACCCGCGCAGGTCCCGCAGCCGGATGAAAAAGGGGGCCGGATTCCCTTCGCAAGCAAAGGTTCACCGGCCCCGCGCACTCCGTGGGGGAGGCGGTCCACGCGCAGCGTGGAGACTGGCTTACCCCATGTACAGGCCACCGTTGACCGGATAGTCGGCGCCGGTCACGTACGAGGCTTCATCCGAGGCCAGCCAGGCGCACAGGCCGGCCACTTCCTCGGGGCGACCCAGGCGGCGCACCGGCACCGAGGCCGCCAGCCGGTCCAGTACATCCGGCGGGAAGCTGCTGATCGCCTGGCTGGCGATGTAGCCCGGCGACAGCGTGTTGACGGTGACGCCGCGCGAAGCCACCTCGGCGGCCAGCGCACGGCTGAAGCCATGCATCGCGGCCTTGGCGGTGGCGTAGTTCACCTGGCCGATCTGGCCCTTGTGGGCGCTGACCGAGCCGATGTTGATGATGCGGCCCCAGCCCCGCGTGGCCATGCCGTCGACCACCTGCTTGGTCAGGTTGAACAGCGCGTTGAGGTTGGAGGCGATCACCGCGTTCCAGTCCTCCACCGTCATCTGCCGGAACAGCAGGTCGCGGCTGCCGCCGGAGTTGTTGACCAGTACATCGACCTCACCCACTTCGGCGCGGACCTTGGCGAACGCGGCGCTGGTCGAGGCCCAGTCGGTCGCGTTGCCTTCGGAGGCGATGAAGTCGAAGCCCTGTTCGCGCTGCTCGCGCAGCCAGTTGGCCTTGCGCGGCGAGTTCGGCGCGCAGCCGGCAACCACGGTGTGGCCGCTGCGGGCCAGGCTCTGGCAGATGGCAGTGCCGACACTGCCCATTCCACTGGTGACGTAAGCGATTCGAAGCGTCATTGCAGAAGGCTCCTTGGCAAAGGGTCAGGCGGCGAGGGGATACAGGCCGAACAGCAGGCTGCCGATCATCAGCAGCATCGAGATGGCGATGGCCCACTTCAGGGTGAACTTCTGGTGGTCGGCGAATTCGACCTTGGCCAGGCCCACCAGCAGGTAGGTGGACGGCACCAGCGGGCTGAGCAGGTGCACCGGCTGGCCGGCCAGCGAGGCGCGCGCCATTTCCACCGGAGTAATGCCGTAGTTGCCGGCGGCCTCGGACAGGATCGGCAGCACGCCGAAGTAGAACGCGTCGTTGGACATGAAGAAGGTGAACGGCATCGACGCCACCGCGGTGATCACCGCCAGGTACGGGCCCCACGACTCCGGAATGACCGCCAGGAAGCTGTGCGACATCGCTTCGACCATGCCGGTGTTGTTGAGGATGCCGGTGAAGATGCCTGCGGCGAAGATCAGCGACACCACCGACAGCACGTTGCCGGCGTGGTTGACCACGCGGCGGCGCTGCTCGGCCAGGTTCGGGTAGTTGATCACCAGGGCGATGGCGAAGCCGACCATGAACAGCACCGGCATCGGCAGCACGCCGATGATCAGCGCGGTCATCAGCGCCACGGTCAGGGCCAGGTTCACCCACAGCAGCTTCGGCCGCTTGATGTCCTCGGCGTCTTCCACGGTCGGCAGCGGATTGCTGTCATCGGACACGCTGTTGTCCATCCAGCTGCCGCCCTTGGGCAGGGTCACCACGCCGAGGCGACGACGTTCCTTCAGGCCCAGGTACCAGGCCAGCAGCAGCACGCCGGCACAGGCGATCACCATCGACGGGATCAGCGGCACGAACACATCGGCCGGGTCCACGTGCAGCGCAGTGGCCGCGCGTGCGGTCGGGCCGCCCCACGGGGTCAGGTTCATCACGCCGCCGGCGAGGATGGTCACGCAGGTCATGTTCAGCGCGTTCATGCCCAGCCGCTGGTACAGCGGCAGCATCGCCGAGACGGTGATCATGTAGGTGGTCGAACCGTCGCCATCGAGCGAGATCAGCATCGCCAGCACGGCGGTGCCAAGCACGATCTTCATCGGATCGCCCTTGACGAAGCGCAGAATCACCCGCACCAGTGGATCGAACAGGCCGGCATCGATCATCACCCCGAAGTAGAGGATGGCGAACATCAGCATCACGCCGGTCGGCGCGATCTTCTTGATGCCCTCCAGCATCATCTCGTCGATGCCGGCACCGAAGCCACCGATCAGCGCGAACAGGATGGGAATGGTGATCAGGGCGACGAGCGGCGACAGGCGCTTGCTCATGATCAAGTACATGAACGTAATGACCATGCCAAAGCCGAGGATGCTCAGCATCATCTGCGGACTCCTTGCGAAAACAGGACGTGGGGAGTGGAAGGGGCCCGGGCGGAATGCCCGGAATGTCGGGCCTAGAAGTCGTACTGCAGGCGGCCGGTGACCGCGCGGGTGCGGTCCACCGTCACCCCGGCCAGGCGGTCGCGGTTGCGGCTTTCGATCACGTTGAGCATGAAGCGCAGGTTGTCGCGCAGGTACCAGTTGCCGCCCAGCGTCCAGGCTTCGGTGCTGCCGCGGCGCAGGTCCGGCGCGCCATCAAGGTGCTGCGCGCCCCACATCTGGTCGTAGCGCAGCGCCACTTCGAATGCACCGGCCTTGTGGCGGATGTCCTTCACCCGCGCGAAGCGCCCGGTCTTGCGGTCATAGGCGCGGCTTTCGCCGGTGACGAACCAGCTGAGCATGCCGTAGGCAGCCATCACATCGCCGCGCTGGGCGCCGTCATCGAAGGTGGCGCCACTGAACTCGCCCTGCCACGACAGCGGGCCGCGCACCTGCGCGTATTCCAGCGACCACTTGTTGACGTCGGTATCGCGGCCGGCGGAGAAGTCGACCAGGGTCAGGCGGCTCTCGTCGGACAGGTGGCCGGCCGGGCGCGGGCGGATGCGCAGGCCGGGCACGCCATTGGCGCCGGGGTTGTCGTACGCCTCGCGGGCCAGCGACAGGCCCAGGTGCAGCACGTCGCCGTCGCTGGGCGAGGGCGCCCAGGTGACGCGACCACCCGCCGCGCGGCCCTTCACCTGCCAGGCGTCGATGCTCTCCAGGCTGTAGAGGCTGGCCGCCCAGGTGAAGTCGCCCGGGTTGGCCTGCCAGGACGCACCCAGGCGGTACAGCGGCGCCAGCGTGGTGCCGGCGTTGCCGCGCTCCAGGAAGCTGCCGTAGTTGGAGCTGGTACGGTCATCCAGCGAGAAATACTGCTTGAACTGGCCCACGGTCAGCTTGCCCGCCTTGCCGAAGCTGCGGGCCAGGTAGACATCCTTGGCCTCGACGCGGTCGCCGGAGAAGTCGGCTTCCAGCTTGTAGTCGACCACGAAGAACTTGCCGGACACATCGACCCATGCACGGCGGATCTCGGTGTCATCCTTGTTCGGCGTTCCGCGGTTGTCGTTGTCGAAGGTGGCGAAGTCCAGGTGCAGGCGGCCACCCAGGGTGGCGGTGACCGGACGGTCGTCTTCGGCGGCGAAGGCCGGCACCGACAGGACAGCCAGCGCCATCATGGCGGCAGGACGCCGCCAGGCAAACGTGAATTCCACAAACCCTCCCAGGTGCGCGCCAGGCGCGCGGCAATCGTGGGCACCGGACGGTGCGCGGCCGCAGTCTGGGTCGGGCAAGCTGTCATCGTCCTGTCAACGGATTGTGCGGTGCAGCGAAAAGCACAGGCCGCTGGGCTCGCCGTGCCGCGCCCGGCGAGCCCAGCGGCGGCATGCGGTAGCATTCGGTTCCCCTCCCACCCGAGTGCCCATGCGCCTGCTGCTGGTCGAAGACAATCCGGATCTGGCCGATGCGATCATCCGCCGGATGCGCCGCAGCGGGCACGCCGTGGACTGGCAGGCCGATGGCCTGGCCGCTGCCAGCGTGCTGCGCTACCAGAGCTTCGACCTGGTGGTGCTGGACATCGGCCTGCCCAAGCTCGATGGCCTGCGCGTGCTGGCCGGCATGCGCGAGCGCGGTGACAGCACGCCGGTGCTGATGCTGACCGCGCGTGACGGCATCGAAGATCGCGTGCAGGCGCTGGATGTGGGGGCCGACGACTACCTGGGCAAGCCGTTTGATTTCCGCGAGTTCGAAGCGCGCTGCCGCGTGCTGCTGCGGCGTGCGCGCGGCCAGGCCAGCGAAGTGGTGCAGATCGGCGGCTTCCAGTTCGACAACGCCGCGCACCGGGTCAGCCTCGACGGGGAGCCGATCGAACTGCCCAACCGCGAATACCGCCTGCTGGAGATCCTGGTCGGCCGTCTTGGCCAGGTGGTCGGCAAGGACGAGATCGGCAACGGCCTGTTTGGTTTCGATGACGAAGCGGGCCCGAATGCCATCGAGTTGTACGTTGGTCGCCTGAGAAGGAAGCTGGCGGGCGCGCCGCTGCGCATCACCACGGTGCGTGGCGTCGGTTACCTGCTGGAAGCCAGCGATACCCATGCCGACGCCGATGGCTGACACGCGTGCTGCGACTGCGGCGCCGGGTTCGCTGCGGCGCACGCTGCTGCTCTACCTCGGCGTGCTGCTGGCGGTGTTCGCGGTGGCCCTGCTGTTCGCCGCACGCGATTACGGCCAGCGCGCCGCCAACCGATCCTACGATCACCTGCTGGTGTCCTCGGCGCTGTCCATTGCCGATTCGGTGGCCCTGGTCGACGGCCAGTGGCAGGTCGATCTGCCCTATGCGGCGCTGGACCTGCTGGCGATGGCCCCGGAGGACCGCGTGTTCTACCGGGTGGCCGACAGCCGCGGCACGCTGATCACCGGCTACGGTGATCTGCCGACACCGCCGCGCAGGCCCGGTACCCAGCCGCAGCTGTTCGACGCCCCTTACAGCGGCGAAACCGTGCGCTTCGTGGTGGTCGGCCGCAGTTTCGCCGCGGCCTCGGCACAGGGCGAGGTGCAGGTGCAGGTGGGCCAGACCCGGCGCGCGCGCGAAGCCGTTGCGCAGGACATGGTCAATCGTGCATTGCTGGCGATCGGTGTGTTGTCCGGGCTGCTGCTGGCGCTGGTGGCGTTCGGCGTGCATCGTGCGTTCCGGCCGCTGGTGCGGGTGGAGCGCGAGCTGTCGCGCCGCGAGCCGTCCGACCTGAAGCCGCTCGATGCCCGCGTGCCACGCGAGATGGACCAGATGGTGGCCGCGTTGAACCGCTTCATGGAGCGCCTGTCCAGCAGCAACGAGACACTGCGCGCGTTCATGGCCGAGGCCGCACACCAGATGCGCACGCCACTGGCGGCATTGCGAGCTCAGGCGCAGTTGGCGCTGGATGATGACGATCCGGAGGACATGCGACGCAGCCTGCAGGCGATCGAGCGCAACGCCACGCATATGAGCCGGCTGCTCAACCAGCTGCTCAGCGATGCCAGCGTGATCCATCGTTCGCACCTGCAACGCTTTGCGGCGGTGGATCTGGCCGAGACCGTGCACCAGGCGTTACATGAAGCACTGCCGCAGGCAAGCCCGGCACCGCGCGTACAACTGGCGATGACTGCCGAGCCGGTGCAGGTGCGTGGCGACGCGCTGCTGCTGCGCGAGGCAATCAAGAACCTGGTCGACAACGCGTTGAAGTACGGCGGCGACGGCCCGTTGCAGATCGCGCTGACCGTGGAAAGCGGGCAGGCCGTGCTGACCATCGCCGACCATGGCGCAGGCATCGCGGCTGCCGATGCCGAACGCGTATTCGAGCGCTTCGCGCGTGGCGAGGGCGCGCGATCCGGCGGTGCCGGGCTGGGCCTGGCCATCGTCAAGCGGGTGGTCGACAGCCACGGCGGCCGCATCGACCTCAGCAACCGCCCGCAGGGCGGGCTGATCGCCACCATCCGTCTGCCACGGAGCAGTCCATGATCCGCCTGTTTGCCACGGCCGTTGCCCTGCTGCTGGCCCTGCCGGTGCTGGCCGCGCCCGGCGATGTGCGTCGTTTTCCCGCACAGGGGGCGGCCACCGCGCAGCTGCGCATTCACGGCACTACCGACATCGAAGTGTTCGCGGTGGTGATTGCCGATTACCAGCGGCTGCACCCGGGCACCGAGGTGGTGTACGAGGACATCATCACCCAGGACCTGTACGCGCGTTACCTGCACGACCGCGGTGGACCGGCATCGCCGGACCTGCTGATCTCCAGCGGCATGGACCTGCAGACCAAGCTGGTCAACGATGGCCACGCGCTGCCACATCGCTCGGCGCTGACCGCTGCGCTGCCAGCCTGGGCGCAGTGGCGCAACGAGGCCTTCGGCATCAGCTACGAGCCGGTGGTGATGGTCTACAACACCGGCGCAATGCCTTCGGCAAAGGTGCCGCACACGCGCCGCCAGCTGCTGGACCGGCTGCGTGCCGAAGGTGCACCGCTGCGCGGCAGGGTCGGCACCTATGACATCGAGCGCAGCAGTGTCGGCTACCTGCTGGCAACCCAGGATGCGCAGCGCGGCAGCATCGCCGGCGCGCTGCTGGGGGCGCTCGGCGACAACGACGTGGTGCGCGAAGAGCGCACCGGCGTGCTGCTGGACAAGGTGGCCAGCGGCGAGCTGTCGCTGGTCTACAACGTGCTTGGTTCCTACGCGCAGGCACGGGTCGATGCCGGCGCGCCACTGGCCATCGTCGAGCCTGAGGACTACACGCTGGTGGTGCTGCGCACTGCGGTGATTCCGCGTACCGGCCCACACCCGGAAGAAGCGCGGCGCTTCCTCGACTACCTGCTGTCGCCCCGTGGCCAGCAGGTGCTGTCGCGCGAGGCGCGGCTGATGCCGATCGTGACCGGCAACGCACGTGGCGACGATGCGCCCGGCCGCAGCCGGCGTCCGATCCAGCTCGGCCCGGGCCTGCTGGTGTACCTGGATGCGCTCAAGCGCCGCCAGTTCCTCGATGCCTGGCGCAGCAGCGTCGAGCCGGCGGGGCGCTGAGGCTCCGGCCTGCCCGTACAATGGCGGCATGAGCGAATACACCATCCTGATCGCCGACGACCACCCGCTGCTGCGTTCGGCGGTGGTGCAGTCCTTGCGGCAGAGCCTGCCGCTGGCGCAGGTGCGCGAGGTGGCCAGTGCCGATGCGCTGGCCGAGGCGCTCGACGCACAGCCGGACGTGGACCTGGTGCTGCTCGACCTGACCATGCCCGGCGCGCACGGTTTTTCCGCGCTGCTGCACGTGCGCGGCTCGCATCCGGACATCCCGGTGGTGATCCTTTCCTCCAACGACCATCCGCGGGTGATCCGCCGTGCCCAGCAGTTCGGCGCCGCCGGTTTCATCCCGAAGTCCGCGCCGGCCGAGACCATCGGCGAGGCCGTGCAGGCAGTACTCGATGGCGGCCTGTGGTTCCCGGCGATGGCCGCCGAGCGTTCCGAGGCCGATGCACTACTGGCCAGCCGCCTGGCCCAGCTGACCCCGCAGCAGTTCCGCGTGCTGCTCTGCCTGGCCGATGGCCTGCTCAACAAGCAGATCGCCTACACCCTGGGGCTGGCCGAGAACACGGTGAAGGTGCACGTCACCGCCATCCTGAAGAAGCTCGAGTGCCACAGCCGCACACAGGCGGCGGTGCTGGTGAAGGCGCTGGAGCCCGAGGGCGACGCCGGCATCGGGCTGTAGTTTCCAGCAAACGGCGCAGCCCCTCGTGGGTGGACACGTAGAGCAGTTCATGGGTGAGGCCGGGCAGGTGGACTGCACAGGGGCCGCTGCAAGTACATCCATGTAAGCTCGGTCGCCGCATCCATGCGGCTCACGCCCCTGCGCAGCCCACCTGCCCGGCCACGGACAGGTTCCGTGCGCATCCACCCACGGAAGAGAAAAGAAGATCAAAAGCAAAGGCAGCCTGACAGGCCGCTTTTTGTAGAGCCGAGCCCACGCTCGGCTGCTTTCTGGCCGGTCCGTGAAGCCGAGCATGGGCTCGGCTCTACACGAGCAAGCGCAGCGCGCGACCCGCTTTTGATCTTATTTTCTTCTCCGTGGGTGCAGGCCACCGAAATCTGTCGGAGGCCGGTCGGGTTGGGTGCGCGGGGGTGTCAGCCGCATGGGCCCGAGGCATGCCTCGGGCGGGTTGGGCAGGACGCCCAACCCGGGTCTTGCCGTGTGCGCAGGACAGCGCACACGAGCAAGCGGCTGCCAAGCCTCCAGGGACGGATTCACGGCGTCCCCCGCGTACCCAACCCGACCGGCCCACCCGCGGCTTCTGCTTTCCGCGACCACCCAGACACCACCCACGAGGGGCTGCGCCGTTGGCTGGAAACTACCCGCGATGGCGGATCAGCAACTGACTCATCAGTGCCCGCAGCGCCGGCGGCTTCACCGGCTTGGCCATCATCCCCCAGCAGCGTTCGGCGGCCATCTCACGCAATCCCGCATCGCGCTCGGCAGTAACCAGCACTACCGGCGGGCGGGCCTGCCACAATTCGGCCAATGTCTCGTACAGCACCGGCCCATGGTGATCGCCCATGCGCACATCCAGCAGCACCAGCTCCGGTACTGCGCCTGTTGCTGCCAGCTGCAGCGCCGCCTGTGGGCCATCGGCCAGCGCCACCTCGCAGCCCCAGCGCTCCAGCAGCGCGCGGCTGGCCGCGCACACGTGCGGATCGTCGTCGATCACCCATACCCGGCGACCGCGAAGCGGGTTGTCCGCTGCCGGTTCCTGCACCAGCACCGGCACAGGAGCAGTAGCGGGAATCGCGCTGGCTTCGCCGAACGGCACGCCCACCGCGAACACGCTGCCCTGGCCCAGCTGCGAGCGCAGCCGGATCGGATGCCCAAGCAGGCGGCCGATGCGATCGACGATGGCCAGGCCAAGGCCGGCGCCGCGCTGCTGGCCGTCGTGCAGGCGGCGGAACTCCTCGAAGATCTCGCCCTGCAACGCGTCGGGAATGCCGGGGCCCTGGTCGTGCACCTCGATCCACAGCATGCCTTCACGGCGACGGCAGCCGAGCAGCACGCGGCCGCGTTCGCTGTAGCGCAGCGCGTTGGACAGGAAGTTCTGCAGGATTCGGCGCAGCAGGGCTTCATCGCTGACCACTACCGCATCGGTATCGACCCAGTCGACCACCAGGCCACGCGACTGTGCGGCGATGCCGAATTCGCGCGCCAGCGTCTGCAGCAAAGGCCCGAGCCGGAACGCCTGCACTCGGGTCGGCAGGCTGCCGGATTCCAGGCGCGCGATATCCAGCAGACTATTGAGGATCGCATCCTGCGCGGCCAGTGCAGCATCGATGTGGTCCGCAGTCTGCTGCTGCGCCGGGTCGCCCAGCTTGCCGCGCAGCACCGAGACGAACATGCGCGCCGCGTTGAGCGGCTGCAGCAGGTCGTGCACGGCCGAGGCGACGAATCGCGTCTTGTAGCGGTTGGCCTGCTCGGCTTCGCGGCGTGCTTCCTCCAGGTCATGTGTGCGCTCGGCGATGCGGTGTTCCAGCGCATCGGCCAGCGAGCGCAGTTCGCGCGCGGCGTTCTTGTAGCTGGTGATGTCGGCATAGCTGGTGACGAAGCCGCCGTCGGGCAGCGGGTTGCCACGGATTTCCAGCACGGTGCCATCGTCTTTTTCGCTCTCGCGCATGTGCGGGCGGCCGCTGCGCAGGTGGTTCAGGCGGCGCTCGATGGCTTCATCGACCGGGCCCGGACCAAGCAGGCCACGGCGTGCGTTGAAGCGGAACAGTTCCTCGATCGGCCGGCCGACGCGAACCAGGTCCTGCGGGAAGCGGAACAGTTCCAGATAGCGCGAATTCCACGCGACCAGGCGCAGCTCGCGGTCGATCACCACCACGCCCTGCGGCAGGTGTTCGAGGCTGCGGCTGAGGCCGCTGTCGGCATCGGTGGCGGCCTGCAGCAGGCCATCCTGCGCGGTACGCAGTTCTTGTGCATGCTGCTTGAGCAGGGTTTCCAGCTCGCGGCGGCTGCGCAGGCGATGCTTGGCCAGGCGCCGGCGCTGCTGCACGAACAGCACCAGGAAGCCCAGCGCCAGCCATGCAGCGCCACCGGTGAGTGCCGCGGCGCGGCCGGCGCCGGTGGCGGCACTGGCATCGTGCAGCAGGTGCAGGTTCCAGCCTTCGGCGGGCAGCGGCAGGCTCTGCCACAGCATCGGCTGCGGCAGCGCCGGGTCCAGCAGGCGCACCATGCGGCCGCCATCGGCCAGCACGTCTTCGGTGCGTGCGCGCAGGGGCTGCAATGCGCGGTCGGCGTACTGGCGGGCGTCCAGCATCTCGCGGCGCTCATCGGCCCCCAGCGGGCGCAGCAGCCGGTAGCGCCAGCTGTCCCGGTTGGCCAGGAACACCACGTCGTGGTCGTCGCTGGCCAGCACCACGTCGGGGCTGCTCAGCCATTCCTGTTCCAGCGCGGACAACTCGACCTTGATCACCACCACGCCCAGCCGCTTGCCGTCTTCTTCGATGGCCTGCGAAAGGTAATAGCCGGGCACGCCGGTGGTCATGCCGATGCCGTAGAAGCGGCCACGGCCCTGCGCCAGCGCCTGGCGGTAGTAGGGGCGGTAGCTGTAGTTCTCGCCGACATTGGTGGTCGGCTGGTCCCAGTTGCTGGCCGCCACCGCCACGCCGTCGTGGCCGACCAGGGTCAGGGTCGAGGCACGGGTGACTTCATTGGCGCGTTGCAGCTTGAGGTTCAGCCGCTGCCGTTCGCTGGGCGAGGGCGGTACGCGCAGCGCATGCAGCAGATCCGGGTCAAGTGCCAGCACCTGCGGCAAGGTGCCGAAGCGGTCGATGCGCTGTTGCAGGCCCTGGCCATACAGCTGCAGCTGGCGTTGCACCTGGCTGCTTTCCTCGCCGAGCGCGCGCCGCCAGGCGTAATGACCGGCGGCGACCGCGCACAGCATGGTACCGCCGACCATCACCAGCAGGGTCAGCAACAGCATCCGGTGGCGGCTGAGCCAGTACATGGCGGCAGTCTACGCAGGGCCGGCGGGCGTGGCGTGCACGCCCGCCGGGTTCTGACGTGGAAGGGGTCAGAAGTGCATCTGCGCGCGCAGTTCGAAGATCTCCGGCGTGCTGTGCACGCCACGACGGCTGGCGTCGACCTTCACGTAGTTGGCCTGGAACTTGAAGTGGCTGGTCAGGTACCAGTTCGCGCCCAGCGTCAGGTCGTGCTGGCGGCCGCCGAGGATGCTGCCATCGTCCAGGTCGAGACGGCTGTATCGGGCCAGCAGTTCGACCGCGCCGTAGTTGTGCGCCGGCTTGATGTTGGCCACCGCGCCGGCGTTGTACGGGCGCGATTCGCCGGTCAGCACCCAGCTGGCCATCGCGTACTGGCCACTGCCGGTGTAGTCGGGCTTGCCGTCATGACGGGTGACCGTAGCGCGCAGCGCTTCGGCCTGCAGCGAGAACGGGCCCCGGATCCAGATGCCTTCCAGGCCGGTGCGGCGGATCTGGTCGGCAGTGACCAGCGCACCGGAATCGACGTAGCGGATGTCGGTCAGGCCGGCTTCCGGGCGCGCGCGCAGGCGGGCGCTGGCCTCGTGATGCACGTCGCGGCCATCGCTGTAGCCACGCGGGTTTTCCTGCGAGTAGGCCAGGCCCAGGTGGATCACATCGCCTGGTGCCTTCACCGGCGTCCACACCGCACGCACCGCCTGGGTGGTGCCGGGGTTGTCGCCCTGCAGGTCCTTGCCGCCATAGGCCCCGGCCTGCAGCAGGTACTGCGGGCGCTCCAGCACCCACTCCACGCCGGTGCGGCGGCCTTCGTAGAAGGCCTGCACCGGCAGCGAGGTTTCCAGGAAGCTGCCGGCACGCGAAGAGGTGTTCGCATCCAGGCCGACCGGGGTCTTCATGTAGCCGAAGCGGAAGCGGCCGACGTCACGGCCGAAGAAGGCCTTGCTCTCGAAGCGCACGAACACGTCCAGCCAGGTATCGGCCTGGAAGTCGTAGTAGACCATCGCATCGTAGACGCCCTTCTTTTTCAGCGTCGCGCCGAATTCCTTGCGGCGCACGGCATCGTCGTCCTCGAGGCCACTGGCCGAGGAGAAGTCGTTGTAGTCGTAGGCGATGTTGGCGGTGGCCGCCAGCTCGGTGCCATCACCGAAGGTGTACTTGGTCGGCCAGTTGTCGAAATCGGCGGCCGAGGCGAAGGCGGGAAGGGCGGCCAGCGACAGGGCCAGCAAGGTGGGATTCGGGCGCATGTTGGGTGCGGCTCTCTCAGATTGCGTGTGGACAGGACATCAACGGCCGCAAGGGCCGGAACTTTCGCAAAGACTCACCCAGCCGTTCAGCCCGGGCCACCAGCCTCCCCAGGATCGGGCGGTGCGGCGCCAGTGTAGGCACCTGTGCTACCTGAACCGGGAGGCTAGTACCAATAGGTTATCTGCGCTGGCGTGCCTGGCGCGTACAAAGGCGTCCATTGGTCGCACCTCCTGTGCGTGCTGCACAGGGCCTGCGAACAGTTTCCACGGTAACGGTTCCCGTGCAGCTCCGGGGCCGTACGTGCCTGAAAACGCCCCTTCCGGAGTCCGCCATGCACATCCCGACCGCAGCACCGGTGCCTGCAAAGCCGTTGCCGATCTATCGCCAGCTGTACTTCCAGGTGATCGTGGCGATCGTCCTGGGCGCCATCCTCGGCCATTACGAGCCGTTGATCGGCGAGAAGATGAAGCCGCTCGGTGATGCCTTCATCAACCTGGTGAAGATGATCATCGCGCCGGTGATCTTCCTCACCATCGTCACCGGCATCGCCAGCATGACCCACCTGCGTACGGTGGGCCGGGTCTTTGCCAAGGCGATGGCGTACTTCCTGTTCTTCTCCACGCTGGCGCTGATCGTCGGCATGATCGTGGCGCACGTGGTGCAGCCCGGCGCCGGCATGAACATCAACCCCGCCGAGCTGGACCAGACCGCGGTGCACAGCTACGTCGAGAAGTCGCACGACCTGACCCTGGTCGGCTTCCTGATGGACATCATCCCGAAGACGCTGCTCAGCGCGTTCGTCGACGGCAACATCCTGCAGGTGCTGTTCGTGGCCGTGCTGTTCGGCATCGCGCTGGCGATGGTGGGCGAGAAGGGCAAGCCGGTGCTGAACTTCCTGGAGGCGCTGGTCGCTCCGGTGTTCAAGCTGGTGCACATCCTGATGAAGGCCGCCCCGATCGGCGCCTTCGGTGCGATCGCCTTCACCATCGGCAAGTACGGCGTCGGCTCGCTGATCAACCTGGCCTGGCTGGTGGGCTCGTTCTACCTCACCGCCTTCCTGTTCGTGGCGGTGATCCTCGGCGTGGTCTGCCGCCTGTGCGGCTTCTCGGTGTTCAAGCTGGCGCGCTACCTGAAGGCCGAACTGCTGCTGGTGCTCGGCACCTCGTCGTCGGAGTCGGCGCTGCCGTCGCTGATGGAGAAGATGGAACGCGCCGGCTGCAGCAAATCGGTGGTGGGCCTGGTGGTCCCGACCGGCTACTCGTTCAACCTGGACGGCACCAACATCTACATGACCCTGGCGGCGCTGTTCATCGCCCAGGCCACCAACACCGAACTGACCCTGGGCCACCAGATCGCCCTGCTGCTGGTCGCCATGCTCAGCTCCAAGGGCGCGGCCGGCGTCACCGGCGCGGGCTTCATCACCCTGGCCGCCACCCTGGCCGTCGTGCCGGAAGTGCCGGTTGCCGGCATGGCGCTGATCCTGGGCGTGGACCGCTTCATGAGCGAATGCCGCTCGCTGACCAACTTCATCGGCAATGCCGTGGCCACCGTGGTGGTCTCGCGCTGGGAAGGCGCGCTGGACCGCAACCGCCTGAAGCTGGCGCTGGATGGCCGCGAAAGCGAACTGCCGCCGCCGGTCGATGCGCTGCCCGAGGCACTGCCGGCCAAGGGCTGATCCAGGTGTGTGGTACTGCGGGGCCGGTCACGACAGTGGTACGGCCCCGCGGCGTTTCAGGGCGTCCCATGGCTGTCATGGGCAACGCCGAAGCTGACATCGCGGTACCGTCGCATACGGCACGGAATTGTGCGGTCGCAGCATGCTTGCGACAGGATAGCGACAGGTCCAGACGCTCCAACGGGGGTATCATCCCCTGTCCCTTCTGCCCATTCATGTAACCCACATCGATGTCCAACGAAGATTTCAAACAGGCCGCCCTCGATTACCACCGGATGTCCCCGCCGGGAAAGATCAAGGTTTCCGCTACCAAGCCCATGCTGACCCAGCGCGACCTGTCGCTGGCGTATTCGCCGGGCGTGGCGTACGCCTGTGAAGCGATCAAGGCCGACCCGCAGCAGGCCAGCGAGCTGACTGCCCGCGGCAACCTGGTGGCGGTGATCTCCAACGGCACCGCGGTGCTGGGCCTGGGCAACATCGGCGCGCTGGCCGGCAAGCCGGTGATGGAAGGCAAGGGCGTGCTGTTCCAGAAGTTCGCCGGCATCGATGTGTTCGACATCGAAGTCGACGAGACCGACCCGGACAAGCTGGTCGACATCATCGCCTCGCTGGAACCGACCTTCGGCGGCATCAACCTGGAAGACATCAAGGCGCCGGAATGCTTCGTGGTCGAGCGCAAGCTGCGCGAGCGCATGAAGATCCCGGTGTTCCATGACGACCAGCACGGCACGGCGATCATCGTCGGCGCGGCGGTGCTCAACGCCATGGCGATCACCGGCAAGAAGATCGAGGACGTGAAGCTGGCCACCACGGGCATGGGCGCAGCCGGCATTTCCTGCGTGAACATGCTGGTGCAGCTGGGCCTGAAGCCGGAAAACATCCTGGCCTTCGACCGCGAGGGCGTGATCCACACCGGCCGTACCGACCTGGACCCGGAAAAGCAGCGCTATGCGCGCGACACCGACAAGCGCACCCTGGCCGAGATCGTCGACGGCGCGGACATCTTCCTGGGCCTGTCGGCGCCGGGCATCCTGACCGCCGACATGGTCAAGACCATGGCGCCGGATCCGGTGATCTTCGCACTGGCCAACCCGACCCCGGAAATCATGCCGGAACTGGCGCGCGCCGCCCGTCCGGACGCGATCATCGGCACCGGCCGTTCGGACTACCCGAACCAGGTCAACAATGTGCTGTGCTTCCCGTACCTGTTCCGTGGTGCGCTGGACGTGGGCGCCACCGCGATCAACGAGGAAATGAAGATCGCCTGCGTGCGTGCCATCGCTGCGCTGGCCCGCCGTGCCGCCACCGACATGGGCTCGGCCTACGGTGGCGAGACGCCGAGCTTCGGCCGTGAATACCTGATCCCGCGCCCGTTCGACCGCCGCCTGCTGGTGGAGCTGTCGGCCGCCGTGGCCCAGGCCGCGATGGACTCGGGCGTGGCCTCGCGCCCGATCGACGACATGGGCGCCTACCGCGACAAGCTGGCCCAGTTCGTCTACCGCACCAGCCTGATGATGAAGCCGGTCTACGACCGCGCGCGCAGCGACAAGCAGCGCGTGGTGTACGCCGAAGGCGAAGAGGAAGTGGTGCTGCAGGCGGTGCAGAACGTGGTCGATGACGGCCTGGCGCACCCGATCCTGATCGGCCGCCCGGAAGTGATCGAATCGCGCATCGAGCGCCTCGGCCTGCGCCTGAAGATCGGCGAGAACGTTGAAGTCACCAACATCAACGATGATCCGCGCTTCAACGAATACTGGCAGTACTACCACGGCCTGACCGGCCGTCGTGGCGTGACCGTGGCCGCGGCGAAGAACCTGATGCGTTCGCGCCCGACCCTGATCGCAGCAGTGATGGTGGCGCGTGGCGAAGCCGATGCAATGCTGACCGGCATCGTCGGCCGCTTCCACAAGAAGCTGGGCTACGTGCGCAGCGTGCTGCCGCTGGAGCCGAAGGTCACCTCGACCTCGGCGATGACCGGCGTGATCAACCAGCAGGGCGTGTTCTTCTTCGTCGATACCCACGTGCAGGAAGACCCGACCGCCGAGCAGCTGTGCGAAGCGACCCTGCAGGCGGCCTACCGCATGAAGTTGTTCGGCATCGAGCCGAAGGTCGCGCTGCTGTCGCATTCCAACTTCGGCAGCCACGATTCCAAGGACGCGCTGAAGATGCGCCAGGTGCGCGAGCTGCTGCTCAAGCGCAACCCGCGCCTGAACGTGGACGGCGAAATGCAGGGCGACACCGCATGGGATGAAGCGCTGCGCCAGAAGCTGCTGCCGGGCTCGACCCTGCAGGGCCGCGCCAACCTGTTCGTGCTGCCGAACCTGGAAGCGGCCAACATCGCCTACAACCTGGTGCGCGTGTTCACCGATGGCGTGGCGATCGGCCCGATCCTGATGGGCGTGAACAAGCCGGTGCACATCCTGACCACCAGCGCCACTTCGCGCCGGATCCTGAACATGACCGCGATCGCGGCGGTCGATGCGCAGATCCGCAAGCAGCTGGAAGCGGAAAAGAAGGCATAAGCCTTCTTTCCCACTTCCGCTGCCCACGCATTCTTCCTCTACCCCCGCCTTCGGCGCGCCCCTTCAACAAGAAGGGGCTCCTGGTCGGAAGAATGATGGCGCTGGCGCGGCTGGACGTCGGCGCAAGTGAAAACACCGGGCATTGCCCGGTGTTTTCATTTGCCGCAACGGCCGCCGAACCTGCCACACGCACTACGCCGCCCGGTCATTTCCCTGCAACGCCGTTGCGGCCCAATACGCCCACGCGGCCCGGCCGTGGGAAGGGACCGGACCGGCCTTCCCACCCTGGGCCCGACCAACTTTCATGGGCGAGGGTGTCATGCGTAATCGAGTCACGCGGCGATATTTCCAGCAGCTGTTCGCGCTGTACGCCGGTTTCGTGCAGTCGCGCTGAGGCGTAGAAAGCAGCGAGGTAGAGTCGACCGTTGGTCGACTATCGCGCGAAGCGCGGGGTTTTCGGTGGCTGTACGAAAGTCAGTCGACTAACAGTCGACTCTACCCAGTCGCCCCAATTCCCAGTTGACCACCCAGTCAGCGCCGCTTGCCGCGGCGTGCAGGGGCCGGCGGCGGTGCATCCGAACGCGGCTTGGCGTACTGGGCCCACAGTGCGGGCAGTGCCTTGCCGGTGTGCTTCTGCCACAGCGCCGGTGCATAGCGGCCATCGCGCAGGGCCGTGTCCAGTGCCAGCACCAGGCCGGGGTGTTCGGCGTCGGCCCATTTCAGGAACGCACCGGTGACCCGGTAGCCGCTGTCGAAGTTCTGGCCCTTCTCGACCTTGCCCGGCAGCGACCAGCCCGCGGCGGCATTGTCCATGCCGTAGCGGTCGCGTGCGTAGTCGGCGATGCCCTCCACCAGCCAACCCGGCACCCGTGCGTCGCCATGGCCCGGATAGCCCTGCACGATGTGCATGGCCTCATGGGTGACCAGGTCGATGTCGTTGGGGTGCTGCGCCAGCCAACCCGGATTGATGGTGATCGTTGCCGCCTGGTCCTTGTCACCGACGAAGGCGATCCCGGTGTAGGCCGGATCGATCACGATGCGCACCATCGATGGCGCGGCCGGGTGGAAGTCCGCACGTTCGCGCAGGTAGGCGAAGTAGAACGTATCGATCACCCGCTTGCGCTGCGGCGCGGCCAGGGCGCCACGGGCGTCCTGGTAGTTCAGCGTCACGCCGTCGCGGGTCAGCTGCGCATCAAAGGCCTGGGTCTGGCCGAAGCTGGAGAAGGAAAGGGCAACAAGGGCCAGAGGCAACAGACGGTAGCGCATAGGGCTCATTGTACGGCGCTGGGCGCCAACAGTTCGATCTCCGCCAGCGGCAGCCGGCCCGGCGCGGCCAGGCGCAGCCGGTACTCGCTGTAACGACCGGGTCTGGCGATGCGGAACGGACGGGTCTGGCGGGCAGACTCGAAGGCTTCGCCGCTGCGCTGGTCGAGCACGGTCCAGTGGCCGTTGCCATTGCGCGCTTCCAGCGTCCATTCGCCGCCCTGGATGCGGCCGTCACCGCTGGTCAGCGTATACATCGTCGGCGTGCCATTGCTCAGGCCGGTCAGTGCGATGGTCGCGCCGCCACCCAGGCCGACGGTGGTGGCCGCATCGTCATCGACCAGCGCCGGCAGGGCGCGGCCATCGGCCAGTGTTGCCTTCGCGCCGCTGCCGAGCAGGTCGTGCAGCAGCTGCGGGCGCTGGCCACGGGCGGTCAGCGAGCGCGGCACGTCATCCACGCCGCTGCCCCAGCGCGACGGCTGCGGGCCCATCACGAAGTCCAGCGTCGCGCCCTTGGCGATCAGCTCGTGCGGCACCCAGGTCTTCGTCCAGGGCGTGCCGTTGATCTTCAGCGACTGCACGTAGACGTTCTCTCGCGAATTGTTGGCCGCGTTCACGGTCAGCACCGCGCCGCCCTGCAGTTCCACCCGCGCGTGGCGGAAGGCCGGCGAACCGATCACATACTCCGGGGCGCCCATGCGCAGCGGGTACAGGCCCAGCGAGGCCAGCACGTACCACGCCGAGGTCTCGCCATTGTCCTCGTCGCCCGGATAGCCCTGGCCGATCTCGCTGCCGACGTACAGCCGCGACAGGATCTCGCGCACGTGCTGCTGGGTCTTCCACGGCTGCCCGGCGTACAGGTACATCCACGGGATGTGGTGCGCCGGCTGGTTGCTGTGCGCGTACATGCCCATGCGCACGTCGCGCGCCTCGGTCATCTCGTGGATGGTGCCGCCGTAGGAACCGGCCAGTGCCGGGTCTGCGGTTTCCGGCGTGGCGAAGAAGGCATCCAGTTTCGCCGCCAGCTTGTCGCGGCCACCGTACAGCGCGGCCAGGCCTTCGCCATCGTGGGCAGCGGTGAAGGCGAAGGTCCAGCCATTGGACTCGGTGTAGTCGTGGCCCCACACGCGCGGGTCGTAGTCCTTCGCGTCCACGCGCCACTGGCCATCGGCAGTGCGGCCCTGGAAGAAGCCGGCGGCCGGATCGAACATCGTCGTGTAGCTGGCGGCGCGATAGCGGAAGTAGTCGGCCTCGGTGCTGTAGCGCTCGCGTGCGGCCGGCGTGGTCGCACGCTTGGCCAGCGCGTCGGCCATGTTGGCGATGCCGAAATCATTGAGTGCGCCTTCCATCGTCCACGACATGCCTTCATGCACGTCCGCGCTGGCGTAGCCACGGAAGGTCGAACGGTCCATGCCCTTGCGGCCGACATGGCGGTCGGGCGGGACCACGGTCGCGTTCTTCAGCGCGGCGGCGTAGGCCTCGGCCGGATCGAAACCGCCGATGCCCTTCAGCCACGCATCGGCGAAGGCCACGTCCGAGCTGGTACCGACCATCAGGTCCGCATAGCCCGGCGACGACCAGCGTGCGATCCAGCCGCCGGCGCGGTACTGCTCGATGAAGCCCTGCACTAGCTGGCCGGCATCGTCGGGCGTGAACAGTGCATAGGCCGGCCAGGTGGTGCGGAAGGTGTCCCAGAAGCCGTTGTTGACGAACACCTTACCATCGCGCACGCCGGCGTAACTGCGGGTCGCGCTGCCTTCGGTGTTGTCATCGCTGGCGCTGGCCTGGTTGGCGTAGCGCCACTCCGGTGCGGCGGCGCTGCCCACGTTCTCGTGGCCGGAATTCGGGTACAGGTACAGCCGGTACAGGCTGGAGTACAGCGTGGTCTTCTGGTCGTCGCTGGCATCGCCGATGTCGAAGCGGGCCAGGCGCGCGTCCCACGCGTCCTGTGCGCGGCCGGCCACGCTCTCCAGCGTATCGGCGGCGGCGATTTCCAGTGCGAGGTTGTGCCGCGCCTGCTCCACCGAGATCAGCGAGGTGGCGATGCGCATCGTCACCCGCCGCTCGCTGCCGGCATCGAACTTGATGTAGCCGGTCGGGCGCCCGGTGTCGAGGCGGCCGCTGCTGCGCCAGGGCTTGTCGAAGCTGGCCACCACGTACATGCGGCTGGCGCCGTTGGAGAGGCCGCTGCGCGTATCGGTGTAGCCCGACAGCGTCTGTGTGGCGGCATCCAGAGTCAGGCCACCACGTGCATCGACGTTGTCGAACAGCAGGTTGGCGTCACCGCCTTCGGGGAAGTCGAAGCGGAACAACGCGGCATGATCGGTCGGCGCGATGGCGGCAGCGATGCCGTTGTCGAAGCGCACGTCGTAGCGGTAGGGGCGCGCGCTTTCATGGCGGCGATCGAACGACAGCGCGCGCTTGCGGCGGTCGGCCTCCGGCACGCCACGGCTGGCCGAGGGCATCACCTGGAAGGTCTGGCGGTCACCCATCCACGGGCTGGGCTGGTGGCTCAGCGCAAGCGCCTGCAGCTGCGGGCGGTTCTGTGCGTCGTTCTGCTCGTTCCAGCGGTACAGCCAGTTCAGTGCGCCGGCATCGGTCACCGGGGTCCAGAAGTTGAAGCCGTGCGGCACCGCCGTGGCCGGGAAATTGTTGCCGCGCGAGAAGGTGCCGTTGGCCTGGGTGCCGCGGGTGGTCAGCACCCAGTCGGAGACGCGCTGTGGCTGCTGCCGCGGCTGTGCGTCCAGGCGCACGTCATCGATCCAGCCAGAGACCGGCGCGCCCTCGGCACTGGCCACCTCCAGCTCGATCGCCACCACGCGGCGGCCCTTCAGCGTGGGTACGTCGCCCAGCCGCACTGCCTTGCGCGCCCACTGTTGCGGGTACAGCGTCTTCGATTCGCCCTGCGCGCGTGCGCCGATCGCCACCCCATGCTGGTCGCGCGCCGCACCGGCCGACACGCGGCTGCCATCGTCCAGCAGCAGGTCCAGCGAGACATAGGTCGAAGCGACGGTGTCCTTGCCGACGATCTCCGGCAGCACCAGCCACGACAGCGTGGTATCGGCCTCGATGGGCAGGTCGGCCTTGAACAGTTCGCGCCGCGCGCTGCCGCCTTCGCTGCTGTAGCGCAGTGCATGCAGGCCGCTGTAGCCGGCGTTGCGCTTGGCCGCGTAAGGCGCCGCAGGGCCGTTGCCGATCGTGACCTGAAGTGCACCCGCGGCCTGCGTCGGGGCAGGTTCGCCGGGCTCGAACGAGGTCTGCAGCCCCTGTGCCAGCACCGGCATCGCAGTGGTCGCACAGGCCAGGGCCAGGGCGAGTGGAAGCAGGGCGCGGCGCGGATCGGACAGGGTCATGCAAGGGTCTCCCGGAAGGGCTGGCGGCGGGCAGAACCCGCATCGGCGGACACCACGGACAGCATCGCTCCGCCCGCCAGGCTGGCAGTGGAAGAGGCGATGCCGGTCCGGTGGGGGCGGGCCATGCGATCGGGTTGGATTGGGTGGGTCGGGGTGCGACCTGGCCCGATCCTGCAACAGCCGTCGCGCGCTGGCAAGTGCCATTTAGTTCGATCCAAATGCGGGAAATATCGCTGGAGTCGATTCTGGCGAGCGAACCTGCCGGAACGACCGCGAAATCCCCGGCGCCGCCGCCGCCCGGCGTGCGGCGGGGAGATGCGAGGCATCGGCGGGAGCGCGCAAAGGCCCGTTGTGGCGCAATGTCGGTGCGGCCCAGATGCTAGAATCACAGGCCTCGCAACCCGTTCACCGACATCCGCCATGAGCCATACCGCCACCGCGCCCGCCAACGCCGAGAAGCGCTACACCGTGCACCGCAGCGATCTGCCGTTGAGCTGCCCGACCCCGGAAATGGCGCTGTGGAACTCGCATCCGCGCGTGTACCTGCCGATCGAAGACGAGCCCAACGGTGAAGCGCAGTGCCCGTACTGCGGTTCCGTGTTCGTGCTGGCCGACTAAACGGCGGCCCCTTCGATGCGCCGATTGACCGTGGTGCAGTTGCTGCCGGCGCTGCACTCCGGCGGTGTCGAGCGCTCGACCCTGGAAATCGCTGCTGCCCTGGTCGCGGCCGGCCATCGTGCACTGGTGGTGTCCGCCGGTGGCCGCCTGGTGCAGCCGCTGCTGGACAGCGGTGCCGAGCACCTCACCCTGGACATCGGCCGCAAGTCGCTGCTGACCCTGCGCCATCTGCCGACCCTGCGCCGCCTGTTTGCCGAGGTCGGTGCGGACATCGTGCACGCCCGTTCGCGGCTGCCGGCCTGGCTGGGCCTGTACGCGATCCGCGCCATGCCCGCCGCACAGCGCCCGCACTGGGTGACCACCGTGCACGGGTTGAATTCGCCCAGCCGCTACAGTGCGGTGATGACCAGTGGCGAACGCGTGATCTGCGTGTCCAATACCGTGCGCGCCTTCGTGCAACGCCACTACCCGACGGTGCCGGAAGAAAAACTGCAGGTCATTCCCCGCGGTGTCGATGTCGGCCAGTTCCCACGCGTAGCACGTGCCGACCGTCGCCCGCGGCTGGCCCTGGCCGCCGATTATCCCTGGCTGGCGCAGGTTGATGGCCCGCTGCTGCTGTTGCCCGGGCGCGGTACCCGGCTGAAGGGCCACGCCCACGCGCTGCAGCTGCTGGCCGACGTGCGTGCCGCCGGCGTGCCTGCGCAGCTGTGGATGCTGGGTACCGAGGAACCCGGGCGTGAGGCCTACGTGGCCGATCTGCGCCGCCAGGCTGCGGCACTGGGCGTGGCCGAGGCCGTACAGATCAGCACGCCTACCGCACGCATCGCCCTGGCCTACGCCGCCAGCGATCTGGTGCTGCAGCTGTCGGACAAGCCGGAAGCCTTTGGCCGCACCGTGGTCGAGGCGCTGTCGGTCGGCCGCCCGGTGCTGGGCTGGGACCACGGTGGCGTCGGCGAACTGCTGCAGCAGCTGCAGCCCGGCGGCGCGGTGCCGCTCGGCGACGCGCGCGCGTTGGGTGAACGTGCGCTGGCCCTGCTGGCGCAGCCGCCATCCTTGCCGACCCGCATCCCGTTTACCCTGCAGGCCATGCAGCGCGATACCCTCCGCCTCTATGCCGATCTCGCCGGCTGACCCCGCTGCCATCGTGCGCGACGACCGCGCTGGGCGCTGGGCGCCCTGGTGGGTGCTGGCGTACGTGGCGATGTGGCCGTTGCCAGGCATCGCCGAAACCGTGCTCGGCCTTGGCGCGCTCTATGCTGCCGCGCGCATGGTCATGCGCCGGCTGCAGCGCCGCCCGCACCTGTTGAGCACGGCGGCGTGGGCCCTGACCTCGATCCTGTTCCTCGGCTACTGGCTGCCACAGGCGTTCTCGGCCATCGATGCGATCGATCCGGCGGCCTCGTGGACCAAGGCTGCCGCCGGACTGCGCTACCTGCCCTTCATGTGGCTGGTGGCGATCGCGGTAGCCACGCCGGAACGGCGGCGGCTGACCTTCGGTGGCCTGGCGCTGATCACCGGCGCGTGGACGCTGGACGCGTTGGTACAGGCGCTGGCCGGCACCAGCCCATGGTTCTGGTCGCTGCAGCACCTGAAGCTGGCCGTAAGTGGCCACGCGCTGTGCCCGGCCGACGAAGCCGCACTGGCCGACCGCCTCAGTGGCGCGCTCGGGCCCTGCAACCTGAAGTTCGGCCAGGTGCTGGCCAGCCTGTCACCCTTCCTGCTGCTGCCGATGGCGCGGCGTTTCGGCAGTGCGGGGTGGTTGCTGGCCGCCGCCGCAGTGGGATGCGTGCTGCTGCTGGCCGGTTCGCGCGCCTCGTGGATCACCTTTGTGCTGGTGCTGGGCTACAGCGGCCTGCGCCAGTTCGGCTGGAAGCGGCTGCTGCTGCTGGCCCTTGTGGCAGCGCTGGGTACGGCCGCACTGACAGCGGGCGTGCCGCAGCTGCGCGAGCGTGTTGCGCGCACGGCACAGGCATGGAACGAAGACGGGCAGGGCGTTGACGAGGCGCTTTCGGGGCGCGCGCGCATCTGGACGGCGGCGGTGTGCATGATCGAGGAACATCCGGTCAACGGTGTCGGTGCGCGCGGCTTCCGTGATGCGTATCCGGCCTGCGTGTCAGACGAGGGCCCCGCCGTGTGGGGCAATCAACCGGCATTGCACGCCCACCAGATCGTGCTGGAAATCCTGGCCGAGACCGGCGTGCTGGGCCTGCTGCTGTGGCTGGCGGCGGTGGCGCAGGCCTGGCGGGCCTGGCGCTATGCACCGCCGGCGGCGCGTGACCGCGCCCGCCCGGCGATGCTGGCGCTGGCGGTTACCGTGTTCCCGCTCAATACGCACCTGGCGTTCTATTCTGCGTTCTGGGGCGGCCTGACCGTGCTGCTGGCGGCCCTGTTCGCCGGCAGTCTGCTGGCCCGCGAATCGGACGAATCTCCGCCGATGCAGTAGTTGCCAACCTTGGTGGGCTCCCCGGGACCGGCCTCGGTTCATCCGGCGCCAACCAAGGTTGGCGCCACGAGGACGCCGGTCCTTCCACCGCATCCGGTTATTTGTAGAAATCACTCCGGCCGCCGGGCTGGCGCTTGAAGCGGCGGTGGATCCACAGGTACTGGTCGGGGGCTTCGCGCACCATCTCTTCGATGGCCTGGTTGACCCGCGTGGTATCGGCTTCCACGTCCTCACTGGGGAAATTCTCCAGCGGTGCGCCGATCTTCAGCACGTACTTCCCGCCTTCGCGGCGGTGGAAGTACGGGATCACTGCACAACCGGTCATCCTTGCCAGCTGGTGGGTGGCGGTGATGGTCGAAGCGGTGTGGCCGAAGAACGGCACGAACACGGTGTCCTTGCCACGCATGTCCTGGTCCGGCGCGTACCAGAGGAAGCCGCCCTTCTTCAGGTGGCGCACGGTCGCGCGGATGTCCTCGTTGGCGAACATCGCCTTGGCATAGCGCAGGCGGCCGAACTTCACCGCCCACTCGTACACCGGGTTCTTGTGCTTGCGGTACATGCCGGACAGGTCGACGTAGTCGCACAGCAGGCGTCCGCACATTTCCAGGGTCATGAAGTGGCCGGAGACCAGCAGCACGCCGCGGCCTTCAGCCTCCATCTGCCGCAGGTGTTCCAGGCCTTCGATCCGTACCTGCGGGCGGATGCGGTCGATGCTGCCCCACCAGGCGCGGATGCACTCGAACACGCCCACGCCCAGCGCATCGAAACTGTCGCGCACCAGGCGCTGGCGCCAGGCTTCGTCCTTCTCGGGGAAGCACAGCTGCAGGTTGACTTCGGCGGCGCGGCGGCGGCTGCCGAGCAGGCGCCAGGTGATCCAGCCGACGCCCCGGCCCAGCGCGCGCTGCAGCATCCACGGCAGGCGGGCGATGGCGAAGGCGCCGAACATGGCGGCGAACATCGGCCAGTTGCGCGGATCGCGCAGCGATGGGCGGACGGCGGTGGAGGCATCTGACATGGGGCCATTCTACCAAGGCGGCCGCGTGTCTTTCCCCGGGGGCTCCCGTATCCTTGCCGCATGCGCAAAGACCCTGTCGAATGGATCCTGCGCGGCCTGTATTCGGTCGTGCTCTACATCCTGCTGCCGATCACCGTGTACCACCTGGTCTGGCGCGGTTTCCGGGTTCGTGAATACTTCCGGCGCTGGGATGAACGCTATGCCTCCTATCCGCAGCCGACCGGGCAGCCGCGGGTCTGGCTGCACGCGGTCTCGGTGGGCGAGGTCAATGCCGCCGCGCCGCTGGTCAATGCCCTGCGCCAGCAGCGCCCGGACATCCGCTGGGTGATCACCACCATCACCCCGACCGGCTCCGAGCGCGTACGCGCGCTGTGGGGCGACGCCCTGGACCATGTCTACCTGCCGTACGACGTGCCGGGCAGCGTCAACCGTTTCCTCGGCCATTTCCAGCCCAGCCTGGCGCTGATCCTGGAAACCGAGCTGTGGCCGAACATGCTGTTCGGCTGCCGTGACCGCGGCATTCCGGTGTACATCCTCAACGCCCGGTTGTCGGCGCGTTCGCTGCGCGGCTACCGGTTGCTGGCGGCACTGATCCGCCGCGCGCTGCGCACCGTCACCTGCGTGGCCGCGCAGTCGCAGGACGATGCCGAGCGCTTCGTGCAGCTGGGGGCGGATCCCGGCCAGGTGCAGGCGCTGGGCAACCTGAAATTCGACATCGCCACGCCGGATGTGCAGGGTTTCGTCGAACAGTTCCACGCGCGGGTACCGGCCGCTCGTCCGGTATGGATCGCCGCCAGTACCCATGATGGCGAGGAGCAGGCGGTGATCGACCTGCACCGGCGCCTGCGCCAGCGGCATCCGGAGCTGCTGCTGCTGTGGGCACCGCGACATCCCGAGCGTTTCCCGAAGGTGGAAGCGCTGGCGCGCGAACAGGGCTGGAGCGTGGCGACCCGCCGCGTGGACCAGTGGCCACAGGCGGCCACCGACGTGTTCGTCATCGACACCCTTGGCGAGCTGATGCCGTTCTATGCCTGCGCCCAGGTCGCCTTCGTCGGCGGCAGCCTGCAGGCCATCGGTGGTCACAACCTGCTGGAGCCGGCCGCGATGGGAACGGCGGCGGTGACCGGCCCGCACCTGCACAACTTCGCGGAAATTTCCCGGCGCATGCGCGAGGCCGGGGCGCTGCTGATCGGCGAGGACGCGCAGGCGGTGGGCGATCTGCTGCAGCACCTGCTCGACGATGCCCAGGCCCGCGAAGACATGGCGCGGGCGGGATGCACGCTGGTCAGCAATGGCCGCGGCGCGCTGCAACGCACGCTTGCCCTGGTGGCGCCGCACCTGCCACCACCGCGCGAGTGATCGCGGCAGCGCGGAGTCAGCGGCGCTGACGAGCATTGTCGTGATCAACTTCATCAATTCTGCTTAGCGACGATTTTTCTGTCGTTGCTGGACCGACCCTGCCGCTGGCAGCGTGCCTGCCATCACATCGTTGCGCACATTCCACCGATTCTGATTCCGCAGGACGACGCAGGCTGCCAGCCTGCTGTCGACCGCGCTTGGGCGGATATCAAGGGAACTTGCGATGGACGGCGACAGGGGCGGGGACGGCACGGGTGGGGCCGGACTGGGGACGGACCATCTGGCGGTGGTGGCGTTGACACTGTTGGTGGGCGGCAGCGTGATCGCACTGGTGGGCCAGCACACGGCGGCACAGGCAGGCCCCGCCATCGTGCTCAGCCTGTTGCTGGCTGCACTGGGGGCCGGCCTGGTGCTGTGCTGCCTGCAGGATCTGGTGCTGCGGTTGCCGGCGGGCGAGGGCCTGCACGGGCTGCTGGCTGCCAGCTGGGGGCCGCGGGTGGCGGGCGTGTTGGGCATGGCCCTGCTGCTGGAGCTGGTGGCGACCACGGCGGGCGTGGCGCAGTCCATGGCCCTCCATCTGCACGCGGTGCTGGCCGCCGAAGGCCTCCAGCCCTGCGACTGGCTGCCGGAACAGGTCACGGCGGCGGTGGGCCTGCTGATGCTGGGCGCGCTGGCATTGCTGCCGCCACGGCGTGTGGTGCTGGTGGCCTGCGCCCTGTTGACGGTGAAGATCGGTGCGGGGGTGTTGCTGCTGGCGCTGGCGGCACGTCATGTGCATTACGCGCACTGGATCCCCTGGCTGCCACCGGCGACCGCGCCGTATCGCTTCGGGCTGGGCGGGGTGCTGGCGGCTGCGGTGCCGCTGCTGGGGGTATTTGCCAGCGTCGGCTTGGCACTGGGCTTTCCTGCGTTGCGCCGCCAGGGCGCGATGTGGCAACCGGCAGTGCTGGCGCTGGTCTCGTTGCTGGCGATGCTGCTGCTGATCGTGCTGGCAGCACTGCAGGCAGGGCTGGTCGAGTTTTCCGCGCTGGCCAGTCCCCGGCCACTGTCGGTGGCGCTGCAGATGCATCCGCAATTGGAGTGGATGCTGCCGTTGTTGCCGCTGGCGGGGGCTACGGGCCTGGCCGCCCTGCAGCTGGTGCTGCTGATGCTGGCCTTGCGGCTGGCAACATCGCTGTGGCCAGGGGCGGGTGATGCAGTGGGACGCTCCCGCGGTGTGATCGTGGCGGCGGTCGGACTGCCGGCGGTGATGCTGGTGCTGTGGCTGCCGTTGGGCACCCTGCCGGCGCTGCCGGGTCCGGCAACCCTGCTGGTGATGGCGGCGCTGTGCCTGGCGGTGCTGCGGCGGCGGAATGACATGAGGCAGGGCGCAACCGGTCGCGAACTGGTGCTGCCGATGCTGGCGCCCTTGGCGGCCGCGCTGTGCGTCCTTGCGGCGTTGGAACGCCTGCGGGCATGGCCGGGCTGAGGGTTCGCGGGGCCACGCAACGGGTAGCTGCGGGCGGATGCACCGCCTGCAAAAAAGCCACCTCTCGCGACTCATACCCTAAATGTACATAGGATGCATGGGTGGCTTCCTATGTCACTGATACGTATACGGATGTACTCGATTGCATTGCTATGTATAGATGCATAGCAATGCATCGTACGGTGGAGGCGCCGACGGTGACGTCGGCGCTTTTTCTATCGGCCTTTGGTGATCGAATCTCCAAGAATCTTGCGGATCGCTCTTGCAAAGCCAACCTCAAGCACGACCCGTCCCCGTTCGTTGATGATTTCTCCGTGAGTTCCTTCCTTCAGGCCCCGCTCTTGCAGGTAGTCTGGTGATATCGCTTTCCTGAGTGCCTCGCGTTCTGATGGTGTGAACTGCTCAGACAGCGTGAATACAGCCAGAGGCGGTGCTACGCCAGTCGCCGAGATCGTGGCGCCCAGGGGGCGGCGATCAACTGTCACTTGCGTGTGGGCCTTCAGCAAATTGAGCTGCGATTTGAGCCTGTCACGTTCGGCGATGATGCCCTGAATGATGGATCGAATAGCCGGATCTTCGATACGCATCAGATATTCATCACTCGCCAAGACCTTCTTGACTCTCGGTAGAGGCGGGCCAGCGTAGGCCGCCCAAGCCTCAATGAGCGACCGGTAGTCGGCGGATGCTGCGTTATAGAGTGCTCGACCTTTTAGCACTCCTTCGGCCTCTGCCAAGCGGCCAATGGTTGAAATCGAGAAGTCTCGCGAGCCGGTGGCGTGCTGATTACTACAGATCTCATGCATCCTAGCCAGATTCGCCTGCCGATTTGAACGCCCTCCTTTTGCCAGCAGTGCGGCAAGCACAGCGTCGGGGTGCACATTCGTTGTGTCGGTCATGCTTTCACTTCTTCCAGAAGAACCCGGTCGACAGGGATTCCTTGCGCCGGATGTTGAGATACAGACAGCAGATGCGAGAGATCGACGTCGAAGTGCTGGCTGAGACGCACACCGGCGTCCATCAAACGGATCACTTCTCGTTGGCCGAGTATTGGATTGGTTGGATCCATCTGCTGAGATAGATGCCGCATGAACGCATTGCCCGCCAGTAGCTGCTCTTGTTCGCTGAGCGTCATGAACAAGGGCGGTCGGCCATCGTTGTAGAGCACGGCATCGAGAAGCTGACTTCGGCGGAATACCGCCTTTCCTGGGTCAAGATCCGGATACATCTCAACGCTATCGCATATGCCCGTCAGCTGTAGGAGTTCTGACTCTGTCTCCTCGAAGACAGCCTGTACATCAACCATTTCGCCAGCGGCAATCAACTGCGTACCGCCTTCTTGCGAATCGCCGAGGGCCAACTTGCAGCGTTCAATTAGACGCCAGCAAGCCACCAGGTCTTCTGCCAGATCACTGAAGCGCTTCATGGCGCTTTCCCACACCCGCTCTGCCTGTCGGTGTGCGTTCAACGCAACAAAGGGATGCCCGCTGTCCTCAGCGTCAGCCTTCTGCCTTTTGATATTCTGAAGTTCTTCTTCGCGCGTGAGGCAAGTGTTGCGCGCTTCGTCAAAGTGATAGGCGAGTGTGTTGAAGTGCGCGGCAAGCGCTGGGAGGTGATGTGGCTCGGTCACAAACCAGCGGCAGCGTACGCAGTTGCGACTGCCGCCGGGGACAGGTCCGTACTTTTGAGACGTTGCTGATCCCAAGTATGCCCCTCCGTTGTAACAGCCACCTATCGCACTATTGCCCTCATTCTCACTGGTATTGCCTCCAACCAGGCACAACCCATGGTGCATTGGCATCCAGCCCACTGGATTGCGTACGGAGGGATGTTGAGGGATGGCCACGGCGAGGCTAGGGACGCTATTGCAGACCGCCTTTTGAAGCAATTCTTCGTGAGCCGTATCGAGAAGGAAATTCTGAATGCTGACTTCCTTTCCTGCCTCAAGCCGTTCCGCAGCGCTATGCAACAACTTGCGAACATGGGTCGGCCCCGGCTTTGTATAGTAGAGGGTCATCAGCAGCCGACTGTGACCGACGAGCTTCTGCAGAACGGGGAACGGAACTTGTCCTTCTAAGGCCAGTGCGGTGATGAGCGAAACGCGTAGGCTATGAAGCGGAAAGAGAGTGGTCAGCCCGCAATTTTGTTCCTCCACAGGCGGAAGGAATTGAATTGGCGCACCGTTAGAGTGAGTCTCGCCTCGCTCAGCAATGCGGATTTGCAGTGCTGACAGGAGGCGGAACCAGCAGCCCTCAAGCTGGCCGGCGCGCTGCAGAGGTAGATTGGAGGATCCATCGCATTCCTCCGGCAATCTAAACAAGAAGCAGGCATCCGGATAACTACTTAGCTGTATCTCGCTTTTTGCTTGGACGTGACGTGCGTCGAGCTCTCCCCAGGCTGTTCGCCTCGAGACAGGATTGTACTTTTCCTGCCAGTTACGCATCTTCTCTAGCCAATAGAAGACGTCTTGATGGATCGGCCCACCTGCGCACCACGGCATTAGGTAGCCTTTGTCCTCACCAGCCTTCGCCATGTCAGCAGTCTTATTGGTGTTGATGTAGAGCACCGCCCCGGAGGACTCACTCTCACCTAGCTGCTGGCTACGTCGAAATACGCCTAGCTGGACGGGGCGTCGCTCACTTCCCCCAGCGAGGGGACTGGGATTCAACGTCCAAGAACCTGCTTCAAAGCGCCAAGTGTCGGCTTCGCCGGAATCAAGGAATCGTACCTGGTGAGTACGCAGTGGCAGGATTAGCTTTACGAGTAGCGCAACCCAGCGCACCGGGCTCCACATCTCCAGAACCTGTCCGCCACGATATCCCGACTTGAGTTTGCGGATACGCCATACGCAATCTGGGTCTGTTCGATCTATTTGCGCCTCTGTTACCTCAAACCAGTCAGGAGCAGTTCTACCGCGCGTACCAGCTTTCGCCCCCAGTGCCTGCTGCGCCCATTGCCAATCGCGGAAGTGTGGTCCAGCAGCAAGAATCTGGCGAAGTTCGTCGATGTATCCATAGGGCAGCGGCGAATGAACACTCTCATCACGCCTGGGTAGACCCTCTCTGGACATACGAGGGACGGGATTGTGAAACGCCGGGGATACAACCAACTGGCCGTTGTCAGTCTCCTCGCTGAACTCCTTTAGCAGCACGTATTGAAGGAAGGAATTGATGTGATTGTTGTTCTTGATGCCGTCAAAAGAGTTCGGACAAGCAGTGAGATAGAAGTTGGGCACGCTCGTGCTACGAGCGAGGAACACGCTAGGTTCGTGGGGCAACCCCTGTCGCGCAATGAAGCGATCGAAGAAGGCTGATAAGGCTCTCAGCCTGCTGGGCAGCCCCCGAGTCTCGCCTTTCAGCCATTCAACTGCCAAGATTCGCCAAGCAGTTAGGTGCGGATGCTCACGATCGAGCCATCCAAGAGATGTGTCCTGCTCGCGTCCTGCCCCCTTCTTCTTGAGGTGTGCATTCGCCCCTTTATTGATCTCAGTCATCCTTAAATTCCAGAACTCAGATTTATGTCAATCACATTGGCCGTGCTGAGTCCCCTATCTCGCATTCGTTGTGCGGCCGCCTCAAGTGCCATCAGCGCTTCACGGGTACTCGGCTGTGTATAGACCTCTTGGCTTGCTTCAGAGGAGTGGTGCATGAAGCGGCGTATATGCGCTTTTTCAACACCTGCGGTACGCAGCCGGAGGCCGTAGGCATGTCGGTGGCCGTGAGGTGTAGTACCTAATGCCTTGCCCACAGTGAGCCCGATACGCTCGCAGGCGGCCGCATGTGCCTTGTTGTACTGGGTCAGCGTGTACATGGCACCCACGGGCTGGCGGATCAGGTTGATAAAGGCGAATGGGTGGTTGCGATCAATGCGAGCGACCTGTTCCAGATAGCGGTGCCACAACTGCAGGAACCATTCGCCATACTCGGGCACAAACCAGTACGCCTGCTTGTAGTAGGCCTGGTCATGCATGCCGCCCTTCCATCCCGCATGGCGCCGATCCATGACCAAGGTGCGAGGCGCCAAGCCGAATTGTTGGGAAAGGTATTCAGCGCGGGTACCTTTACGCACCCTTCCGCGTTCGTCACGCCAGTCACTAGGAGCAGAGCCGTGGCTCGGATGGTGGATGAGCACTTTTGCCCCCTCTAGGTTGCCCGGGTCTGGAAAAACGTCCGAAATGTAGAGGTGGAAGGGTTCCGACTCGCGGAAGCCTGCGCCGTGCAACAGCAAGGTAATGAGCATGCCGCGGTAGTCCTGGCGTCTACCTGCACGAAATCCTCTCGTTAACAATTCCTCGAATCGCTCTTCGGGAAAGGCGGGAGGCTCCCCGCTCTGCACCTTCGGCAGGCGTTGGCTTCGGACACGATGTCCAGTTTCGGTTGGATGTGCATTTGCTGCCCAGGTGTGACCTAAGAACGCTTTGCTGCGGCGGAACTGATAAGCAGCCTCATCTATCTGTCGATCGAAGGCCCCACCTTGATATCGCGGGTTCAGCCGAGCAGCTTCAGGTCGTATCTCGCTTAACCACGCAAAGAAGTCCGTCAAGTGGGTAACGATGTTCGCGGCATCCTGCGGTGCGCGTGGAGCCCAACAAAGACCGCTCGGATCGAGCCCCGTTTTTCGGTCGAAGGTGCCTGTATACAGCCGCTGCGCAAAGTTCTGGAACAAACGATAGGTGTCACGCTCGGCAGGGTTGGAGAGCAGGTACTCCAGGAACAGCCGTACAGAACGGGTGACTTTCGACATCCACGTCAGGCTACGGTCATGGCTACGGTGCAAGCAATAGTCAAGAAGTGGCTCCAGCACCCCTGCAGGAGTTAGCAGTGCGGGCAACTCAGAATAGGCCCCTGTGGCATCTGTATAGATGCGGGCCTTCACGGTCACGAACATAGACCTACGCCATCTGACCGCGCATCCAGTAGATCGCGCTCAGGGACTGATGGAGATCAGGATGCCTGGCTACATCCAACGGCAAGTTGTCGACAGTCATTGGAGCATCTGAACAGGCGCCACAGTCACATACCATGTAATTTTAGGGGAGAAGTTCATGGGGCGCTAGGCGTAAAAAAGCCCCTACGAGAGGGGCTCTGGGGTGTTTCCAGGGGCTAATCCACCCCAACTATGTATCTTTAGCTGGGGGGAATAACTTGCGGGTGGCTTCTTTGTTGCCGGCAGGGCGACGGATCAGTGCGTGGTCGTTGCCGGATTGCCCGCGTCCTGGGTCAGCAGGCGGTTGACGTCCTGCAGCTCTGCCACGTCCAGCGCACCCAGCGACTGGCTCAGCAGCAGGCGGTTCTGCAGGAAGGTGTAGCGGGCCTGGGCGTAGTCCAGCTGCGCCGAGAACAGGATGCGCTGGTTCTGGATCACGTCCAGCACGGTACGGGTACCGACTTCCAGGCCGACCTGCGAGGCGTCGTACGCGCTCTGTGCCGAGACCACGGCCAGGCGACGGGCCTCCACTTCGCTGATGCCCTGTACCAGGGTCTGGTAGGCATTGCGGGTGTTGCGGTCCAGGGCGCGCTTCTGCTGCTCGTAGCCGTCCTGGGCGATGTCACGCTGGGCCAGCGCCTGGCGTACGCCGGACTGGGTGGCACCACCGGAGAAGATCGGCACGCTCAGGGTCAGGCCGATGCTGTTGGTGCGGGCGTCCGGCGACAGCGAACCGGAACCAGTGCTGTCACCCCAGGTCGCGCTCTTGCCCCAGCTACCGCCCAGCGACAGGGTCGGGTAATGGCCGCCACGGGCGGCCTGCACGCCAGCCTCGGCGGCGCTGACCTTCAGTTCCTGCGCCTTCAGCGCCGGATTCTGGGTGGTGGCCTGCTGCACCAGCTCATCGATGTTGCCACGGTTGGCCGGCACTTCCGGGCGGAAGTCGGCCGGCAGCCCACGCAGGTTGGTCACCGGCTGGCCGGTCAGTTCGGTCAGGGCCTGGTAGTTATCGGCCAGGGTGTTCTGCGCAACGATGGTGTTGGCACGCGCCTGGTCGTACTGGGCGCGTGCTTCGTGCACGTCGGTGATCGGCGCCAGGCCCACTTCCAGGCGCTTGTCGGCGAAGTCGAACTGCTTCTTCGCGGCCGCTTCATTGGTCTGTGCGGCATTCAGCGATTCGATCGCCACCAGCACGTTGAAGTAGGCCGCCGAGGTGCGAACGATCAGGCTGTCGTTGGCCGAATCGAGGGTGAAGTCCGCCGCCTTGCTCAGCTCGCGCTGCGAACGCAGGTTGTTGATCTGGGTCCAGTTGAACAGCGTCTGGCTGCCGTCGATCGTGTAGGTGCGGCGCTTGTTGGTGAACGAGCCGGAGTTGGCGTCGGCGTTCGGCTCACTGCGCGTGCGGTTCAGCTGGGCCTGGCCGTTGATCTGCGGCAGCAGGGCGGCGCGCGCCTGCACGGCGCCTTCCTTGTCATACAGCCGGGTCGATTCGGCGGCGGACAGCTGCGGATCGCCATTGCGCGCCATTTCGTAGACCTGCAGCAGGTCGGCGGCATGGGCGGACAACGGCAGCAGGGCAGTGGCCAGCGCAACAGCGAGGGATCGGCGGATCATTGCGGCTTCCTTGGACTCAGAGGTGGAACTGGGGGGCCGGGGCGGCACCACGCAGGTAATCGATATCGGTCTCGAACAGGGACTCGCTGCTGCCGTCGGCCTTGACCAGCAGGGCCTCCATCGCCGGCGAGCGGCCGTGGATCACGAACAGGCGACCACCCGGACGCAGCCACGAGGCGAACTGTGACGGCACCACGTCGACCGCACCAGTGACACAGATCACGTCAAAGCGGCGTTCGGTCTGCCAGGACAGGGCGTCGGCCACTTCCACGCGGACGTTGGTGCCCAGGCCGGACGCGTCCAGGCGGGCGCGCGCGGCGGCGGCCAACTCCGGGTCGATTTCCAGGCTCAGCACGTCGCGCGCCAGCGCGCCGATGCAGGCCGACAGGAAGCCGCTGCCGGTGCCGATTTCCAGCACTTCGTCACCCGGCTGCAGGTCCAGCGCCTGCAGGGTACGGCCCTCGATGACCGGCTTCATCATCTTCTGGCCATGGCCGATCGGCAGTTCGACATCGGCGTAGGCCAGTGCCCGGTGTGCATCGGCGACAAAAGCCTCGCGCGGCAGGCGGGCCAGGACGTCGAGCACCTTGATGTCCAGCACGTCCCAGGGACGGATCTGCTGTTCCACCATCAGTTCGCGGGCGTGGGCGTAATCAATCGTCATGAGGTTCAAATCCAGCGCAGTGGGCCGGCCATTTTACCGGTGCCGGAGGCCGGCGGCGCGCCCAGAGCATCAGCTGCCGGGTGGCCGGGGTCGCAGTGCCGGAAGTCATCGCGACCTCCGGTTCGTTCAGTTTTGGTTATTCAGCCGTCCCGACCCCTCGCGGCGCATAGGCGCGCAGGAAGAAGTCGATGCTGGCAGTCACGTGGGCAAGAGGGTCGCATTCCACCGGTGACAGTGGCATGCCGCACATCATATGCATGTGCACTTCACCCTTGACCAGGGTCAGGAACTGCTCGCCAGCCAGCGAATAGTCGGTGATTTCCAGCTCGCCGCGCTCGGCGCGTGCCCGCAGGAAGTCAGCCAGGGCCTCGCAGGTACGTTCCGGTCCTGCCTTCCAGAACAGCTCGCGCAGGCGTTCGTCGGTCTCCGGCGCCATCATCATGCGCTGGATCGAGATCGCCGCATCGGACGTGATCAGTTCGAAGAAGGCCAGACCGATGCCGATCAGCTGGTCGCGCAGCGGGCCGTCCGCGTCGGCCACGAACAGGGCATCGGGCAGCATTTCAATGCACTTCGACTGCACGGCCTCGGAGAACAGGGTCTCCTTGTCGCCGAAGTGGCTGTACACAGTCAACTTCGAGACGCCGGCCTGAGCGGCGATGGTGTCCATGCTCACGCCGGTATAGCCCTGTTCGATGAACAGTGTCTTGGCTGCTTCAAGGATCGCCGCGCGCTTGCCGAGGTCCTTGGGGCGCCCGGGTCCGGCGGCCTTGGCAGCGGGCTTGGCCGACGGCTTGCGGGAAGTGTGAGAACTCATCACCACAATACTAGACCAAGCGGTTCGATATTTATACTATACCGGCCGGTTTATTAAATTGGGCCGGCAGTCGCGGCTCCCCCTTAGTTGCAACCCTGCGTTTTCAGGACGTTGACCGATGAAGATCGTGCGCTGGATGGGCGGTATGGTGTGGATGGCTGCGCTGGCAGCCTGTTCGGGACAGGAACAGGCGCCCCAGGCGGCCGTTCCGGTGCTGGTGGTTCACCCTGGCGAGCAGGCCGGGCAGGCGCCGGCGGCGTTCCCGGGCACGGTGCGTGCGCGGCAGGAAAGTCCACTGTCGTTCCGCGTTGGCGGCAACCTGGTCAAGCGCCACGTCGATGCCGGGCAACGGGTGAAGAAGGGCGACGTGCTGGCCGAGCTGGACGTGGCCGACTTCGCGCTGCAGGCCCGCGCCTCGCAGGCGCAGCTTGCTGCGGCCGAAGCCGATCTGGTGCGTGCCCGTGATGATCTCAAGCGCTACCAGGTGCTGGCCGACCAGCAGCTGGTCAGCCGCTCGCAGCTGGACCAGCAGTCCGCCGCCTTCAAGGCCGCGCAGGGCCAGGCCAACGCCGCCCGCGCCAACCTCGATGTGCTGCGCAACCAGGCCGACTACGCACAGCTGCGCGCGCCGTCCGATGGCGTGATCGCCAGCCGCGAGGCCGAAGCCGGGCAGGTGGTGTCGGCCGGCCAGACCATCTTCAACCTGGCCGCCGATGGCGGGCGCGAAGTGCTGATCGACCTGCCCGAGGCCACCATCCGCGACTATGCGGTGGGCCAGCCGGTCGAGGTGGAGCTGTGGAACCGTCCTGGCCAGCGCCTGCCAGGCACGATCCGCGAGATCGCCGCTGCCGCCGATCCACAGGCACGCACCTATGCAACCCGGGTCAGCCTGCCCGCCGATGCGCTGGCCGATGTCGAACTGGGCCAGAGCGCGCGCGTCTACAGCAGCGCCGGCCGCCACGGCACCCTGCAGCTGCCGCTCGGTGCGCTGCAGCGCGGTGCCAACGGTGCCGCCAGCGTGTGGGTGGTCGATCCGGCCAACAGCACGCTGAAGGCCGCGTCGGTCACCACCGGTGCCTATGGCAGCGAATCGGTGCCGGTGCTGTCCGGCGTGAATGCGGGTGACTGGGTGGTCGCTGCCGGCGGACACCTGTTGCGTGCCGGCCAGCCGGTGATCGCCGTGGACCGCCAGAACCGCCCGGTGCTGAAGCCGGCCACGCCGGCCGCTGCCGCCAAGGCCAAGGAGTAAGCCGGTGCGCCGCTTCAATCTTTCCGAGTGGGCGTTGTCCAACCGCCCGCTGGTGCTGTTCGCGATGCTTGCCTTCGCGCTGATCGGCGCATGGTCGTACGAGCATCTGGGCCAGTCCGAGGATCCGCCATTCACCTTCAAGGCGATGGTGGTGCGCACGCTTTGGCCGGGCGCCACCGCCGAACAGGTCTCGCGGCAGGTGACCGAGCCGATCGAGAAGGCGCTGATGAACACCGGCGAGTACGAGTTCATCCGCTCCTATTCGCGCCCCGGCGAATCGCAGGTCATCTTCATGGCGCGCGACAGCCTGCGTTCCAGGCAGATCCCGGACCTGTGGTACCAGGTTCGCAAGCGCGTGGGCGACATCCGTGCGACGCTGCCGCGCGAGATTGTCGGCCCGTTCTTCAACGATGAGTTCGGCGACACCTACGGGAACATCTATGCGTTGACCGGCAAGGGCTTCGACTACGCGGTGATGCGCGACTACGCCGACCGCATCCAGCTGGAACTGCAGCGCGTACCCGATGTCGGCAAGATCGACCTGGTCGGCCTGCAGGACGAGAAGGTGTGGATCGAACTGTCCAACACCCGGCTGGCAACGCTGGGTGTGTCGATGCAGCAGGTGCAGCAGGCGCTGGCCGACCAGAATGCGATCACCGGCACCAGCTTCTTCGAGACCGCCACCGATCGCGTGCAGCTGCGCGTGACGGGCCAGTTCAACGACATCGACGCCATCCGCCAGTTCCCGATCCGTGCTGGCGACCGCACCGTGCACCTGGGCGACATCGCCGAGGTCAAGCGTGGCTTCGCCGATCCGGCGTCGCCGAAGATGCGCTTCATGGGCGAAGAGGCGATCGGCCTGGCGGTGGCGATGAAGGATGGCGGTGACATCCTCAAGCTGGGCGCCAACCTCGACGCCGAGTTCGAGCGGCTGCAGAAGACCCTGCCGGCCGGCATGCAGCTGCGCAAGGTGTCCGACCAGCCGCAGTCGGTGGAGGAGTCGGTTGGCGAGTTCGTGCAGGTGCTGACCGAAGCGGTGGTGATCGTGCTGCTGGTCAGTTTCTTCTCGCTGGGCCTGCGCACCGGCCTGGTGGTGGGCGTGACCATTCCGCTGGTGCTGGCGATGACCTTCTTCGTCATGCATTACTTCGACATCGGCCTGCACAAGATTTCGCTGGGCGCACTGGTGCTGGCGCTGGGCCTGCTGGTGGACGATGCGATCATCGCGGTGGAGATGATGGCCACCAAGATGGAGCAGGGCTTCGATCGCCTGCGCGCGGCCAGCTTCGCCTGGGAATCGACCGCGTTCCCGATGCTGACCGGCACATTGATCACGGCAGCCGGCTTCCTGCCGATCGCCACGGCGGCATCGAGCACCGGTGAATACACCCGTTCGCTGTTCCAGGTGGTGACCATTGCACTGGTGGTGTCGTGGATCGCAGCGGTGCTGTTCATCCCGTACCTGGGCGACAAGATGCTGCCGGACCTGTTCAATCCGCAGCCGCCGAAGCCCGGCAGCCTGTCCGCGCGTTGGCTGGCCAAGCGCCAGCAGTGGGCCGACCGCTATCCGCCGCTGGCCAACCTGATCGCACCGCCGCAGCATGGGCACGACCACGATCCCTACCAGCGCCCGTTCTACCGCAGCTTCCGGCGCTTCCTCGACGCCTGCCTGCGCCGCCGCTGGTGGGTGATCGCCGCGACCGTCGCCCTGTTCGTGTTCTCACTGATGATGTTCCGCTTCGTGCCGCAGCAGTTCTTCCCGGACTCGACCCGGCCGGAACTGATGGTGGACATCGAGCTGGCCGAGGGGGCGTCGCTGCGCTCGACCCAGGCCCAGGCCGAGAAGCTGGAGAAGCTGCTGTCCAGCCGCGAGGGCATCGCCAACTATGTGTCCTATGTGGGTACCGGTTCGCCGCGCTTCTACCTGCCGCTGGACCAGCAGCTGCCGGCGACCAACTTCGCCCAGTTCGTGGTGCTGGCCAAGGACATCAAATCGCGCGAAAGCACTCGTGACTGGCTGCTGCACGAGGTGATTCCGAAGTTCCCGGACGTGCAGATGCGCGTGACCCGCCTGGAGAACGGCCCGCCGGTCGGTTATCCGGTGCAGATGCGCATCTCCGGCGAGCACATCGAGAAGGTGCAGGCGATCGCGCGCCAGGTCGAGGCCAAGGTGCGTGAGAACCCGCACGTGATGAACGTCAACCTGGACTGGAGCGAGCCGAGCAAGGTGGTGCGGCTGGTGATCGACCAGGAGCGTGCCCGCGCGCTGGGCGTGAGCAGCGCCCAGGTCAGCCAGTTCCTGGCCAGTTCGCTGGCCGGCCAGTCGGTGAGCGTGTATCGCGAAGGCAACCGCCAGATCGAGATGCTGCTGCGCGGGCCGGCCGATGAGCGCAACCAGCTGGAGCTGCTGTCCAGCCTGTCGATGCCGACCGCCAACGGCGGCAGCATCACGCTGTCGCAGGTGGCGACGATGGAGTACGGCTTCGAGGACGGCATCATCTGGCACCGCAACCGGTTGCCGACCGTGACCGTGCGCGCCGACATCAGCGATGGCATGCAGGCGCTGGACGTGGTGCACCAGATCGTGCCCACGCTGGATGGCATCCGTGCCGAGCTGCCCAGCGGCTACCTGCTGGAAACCGGCGGCACCGTGGAGGACTCGGCGCGCGGGCAGAACTCGATCAAGGCCGGCATGCCGCTGTTCCTGGTGGTGGTGGCGACGCTGCTGATGCTGCAGCTGCGCAGCTTCTCGCGTGCGGCGATGGTGCTGGTGACCGCGCCGCTGGGCATCATCGGTGCGACCCTGTTCCTGCTGCTGTTCCGTGCGCCGTTCGGCTTCGTCGCGCTGCTGGGCACGATCGCGCTGGCGGGCATGATCATGCGCAACTCGGTGATCCTGATCGACCAGATCCAGCAGGACATCGATGCCGGGCATGATCGCTGGCATTCGATCATCGATGCCACGGTGCGCCGCTTCCGCCCGATCGTGCTGACCGCGCTGGCGGCCGTGCTGGCAATGATTCCGCTGTCGCGCAGCGCGTTCTATGGCTCGATGGCGATCTCGATCATGGGTGGTCTGATCGTGGGTACGGTGCTGACGCTGGTGTTCCTGCCGGCGTTGTACGCGGCGTGGTTCCGGGTGAAGCCGGACGAATCCGGGGCGTAATGCCCCGGGTTCTGCGGCTGCACCCATCCACGCATGGCGTGGATGGATCTGCTCGCGGAATCTGCCTTCTGTAGAGCCGAGCCATGCTCGGCTGCGCTATGCGCGATGATGGGATGAGTCGAGCATGGCTCGACTCTACAGAAGCACCCACGCATGACGTGCATCTACAGCAGCGGATCGTTGCCCTGGTAGGTGCCAACCTTGGTTGGCACTGCAGCATGCATCCACGCATGGCGTGGACTGATCTGCTCGCGGGATCTGCTTTCTGTAGAGCCGAGCCATGCTCGGCTGCTCTTCGCTCTTCGCTCTTCGCGCGATGATGGGATGAGTCGAGCATGGCTCGACTCTACAGAAACATCCCCGCATGGCGTGGATCTACCGCAACTGGTCCTTGTCCTGGTAGGTGCCAACCTTGGTTGGCACTGAAGCATGCATCCACGCATGGCGTGGACTGATCTGCTCGCGGGATCTGCTTTCTGTAGAGCCGAGCCATGATCGGCTGCTCTTCGCTCTTCGCTCTTCGCTCTTCGCGCGATGATGGGATGAGTCGAGCATGGCTCGACTCTACAGAAGCACCCGCGCATGACGTGGATCTACTGCAGCTGCAGGCCGATCCGCAGCACTGGCAGCAGCCACTCGACGAACACCTGCACGCGCAGTGCACGGTGTTGCCGATGCGGTTGCAGCAGGGTCACCGGCAGCGGCTGCGCCGCGTACTGCGGCATCACCTCCACCAATGCGCCTGACTGCAGCTCGGCCTGCACGTCGTAGCGCGGAATCTGCAACAGCCCCAATCCCGCCACGCAGCACGCGATCGAGGCCTCGGCGCTGTTCACGCGTACCCAGCCGGGCATCGGCAGCGTGCGCAGCTGGCCGCCATCCTGCCATTCCCACGGTTCCACCCGTGCCGTGGTCGGCGATGCGTAGTTCACCGCGCGGTGCTGCTGCAGGTCGGCAGGGTGCTGCGGCATGCCGTGCTCGCGCAGGTAGGCCGGCGCGGCCACGTTGACGAAGTCGAGCTGGCCCAGCGTGCGCGCCACCAGGCTGGAATCGCCCAGCTGGCCGACCCGCAGCACGGCATCGCAGCCGTCTTCGATCAGGTTCACCGCGCGGTCGGTCATGCCCAGGTCCAGTTCCACCTGCGGGTAGCGCGCGAAGAAATCCGGCAACGCCGGGGCGATGATGCGACGGCCGATGCGGCTGGGTACGTCGATCTTCAGCAAACCGGCCGGTTGCGCGTCGTCCTGCCGGAACAGCGACTCGGCGTCTTCAACCTCCGCGATCAGGCGCAGGCAGCGGGCATGGAACACGTCGCCGTCATGGGTGGTGGATACCCGTCGGGTCGAGCGCTGCAGCAGGCGGGTGCCAAGCCGCTGTTCCAGCTCGGCAATCGCCGCCGAGACGGTCGAGCGGGGCAGGCCGAGCTGGTCGGCGGCGCGGGTGAAGCTCGCGCACTCCACGACCCGGGTGAAGATGCGGAAGCGATCGATCCGGTCCATTGTTCGCTGGCTCTGGAAAGTTAAGTCAATGTGGCGGGCTTTATCCGCTTTTTCTGCACGATATCGTCGTCAGGGCAGGGTTGCCACCCCGGGCAGCCCCCTCCCGAGACCGAAGCCATGACCGAGCATTCCCTCAAGGGCAAGACCGTGCTGATCGCCGGTGGCGCCAAGAACCTGGGCGGCCTGATCGCCCGCGACTTCGCCGCACAGGGCGCCAAAGCCATCGTCATCCACTACAACAGTGCCGCCACCCAGGCCGATGCAGAAGCAACCGTTGCCGCCGTGCAGGCGGCCGGCAGCAGGGCGGTGGCCCTGCAGGGCGACCTGACCTCGGCGGCAGCGATGGAGCGCTTGTTCGCCGATGCCGTGGCCGCAGCCGGCCGTCCCGACATCGCCATCAATACGGTCGGCAAGGTATTGAAGAAGCCGCTGCTGGACATCAGCGAAGCGGAGTACGACGAGATGAGCGCGGTCAACGCCAAGGCGGCGTTCTTCTTCCTCAAGGAGGCCGGCCGCCACGTCAACGACGGCGGTCGCATCTGCACCCTGGTCACCTCGCTGCTGGGTGCGTTCACGCCGTTCTATTCCAGCTATGCCGGCACCAAGGCGCCGGTCGAGCATTTCACCCGCGCGGCGTCAAAGGAGTTCGGTGAGCGCGGCATCTCGGTGACTGCGATCGGGCCGGGCCCGATGGACACGCCGTTCTTCTACCCGGCCGAGAGTGCCGATGCACAGGCGTACCACAAGACCGCGGCCGCGCTCTCGGCGTTCACCCGTACCGGCCTGACCGACATCGCCGACATCGTGCCGTGGATCCGCTTCCTGGTCACCGATGGCTGGTGGATGACCGGGCAGACCATCCTGGTCAATGGTGGGTACACCACCAAATAATGCAGCCGCGCATGGCGTGGATCTGCTGCGCGACATTCGAACGATCCACGCATGGCGTGGATCTACAGTAGAGCCACCCCATGGGTGGCTGCGCACAATGACCAAAGGCAGAGGCGCCACGCATGGAGTGGCGCCATCGGATCAGTTGAGTTTGGCCAGCACCGCATCCGTGGCGGCGGCGGTACTCACGGCCTGGCCCTTGGCGGCCAGGTCGGCAGTGAACACCCCATCATCCAGCACCGCGTGCACCGCCGCTTCCACTGCTGCGGCTTCGTCTTCCAGCCCCAGCGAATGGCGCAGCAGCATCGCCGCACTGAAGATCGTTGCGTAGGGATTGGCGATGCCCTTGCCGGCGATGTCCGGGGCCGACCCGTGGATCGGTTCGTAGATGCCGACCGCACCCGGCTCACCCAGCGAGGCCGAGGGCAGCAGGCCGAGCGAGCCGGCCAGCATCGAGGCTTCGTCGGTGAGGATGTCGCCGAACATGTTCTCGGTGACGATCACGTCGTACTCGCGCGGCTTGGCCAGCAGGTGCATGGCCATCGAATCGACCAGTTGGTGCTCCAGCGCCACCTCCGGGAACTCCTCGCGGCCGATGCGCGCGGCCACGTCGCGCCACAGGCGCGAGGTTTCCAACACGTTGGCCTTGTCCACCGAGGTGACCTTGCCACGCCGCTGCCGGGCCAGGCGGAAGGCACTGCGCAGCACGCGCTCGATCTCGGCCACGGTGTAGCGGCACAGGTCGCTGGCACTGTCGGCATCGCGGGTCTTGTCGCCGAAGTAGATGCCGCCGGTCAGTTCGCGCACCACCACGAAGTCCACACCCTGCAGCAGCTCGGCCTTGATCGGCGAGGCGTGCAGTGCGGCCTCATGGGTGCGCACCGGGCGCAGGTTGGCGTACAGGCCCAGCGCCTTGCGGATCGCCAGCAGGCCCTGTTCCGGACGCACCTTGGCGTTCGGGTCGGACCACTTCGGGCCACCGACTGCGCCCAGCAGTACCGCGCTGGCGGCCTGGCAGGCGGCCAGGGTCGACGCCGGCAGCGGTTCGCCGTGGCGGTCGATGGCGATGCCGCCGATGTCGTGCTCGCTGAAGGTGAAGCTGTGGTTGAAGCGTTCGGCGACGGCCTTCAGGACGGCGACTGCCGCGGCGGCCACTTCCGGGCCGATGCCATCACCGGGCAGGACAACAATTTCAGCGTGCATGCTCACTCTCGTAACGTTCGATTTCAGGGACACGGCCCAACAGATACCCCAACTGGTCGACACCTTCCAGCAGGCAGGTCTGCGAGAAGCCGTCCAGCGGGAAGGAATAGACGCGGCCGTCCGGCGTGCGCAGTTCGCGCGCGGCCACGTCGATGGTCAGCTCATCATCCGGGCGCTGCATCAGCGCCTGCACGTCGGCCTCGTCCAGCACGATCGGCAGCAGGCCGTTCTTCAGCGAGTTGCCACGGAAGATGTCGGCGATCTCGCTGCTGACGATGGCGCGCAGGCCCAGGTCGGTCAGCGCCCACGGTGCATGTTCGCGCGACGAGCCGCAGCCGAAGTTGCGACCCGCCAGCAGGATGCTGCGGCCGGCGTTGTGCGGCTGGTTGAAGGCGAAGTCGGCCACCGGTGAACCGTCGGCCTGCCAGCGCCAGTCATTGAAGGCGTTGCGGCCCAGGCCGGCGCGTTCGGTGGTGGACAGGAACCGCGCCGGGATGATCTGGTCGGTGTCGATGTTGGTCTGGCGCAGCACCACGCTGGCCGAGGTCAAGGTACGGAAACCGGCCATCACGCCACCTCCTGTGCGAACAGCTCGCGGGTGTCGGCGACATGCCCGTTCACCGCGGCCCACGCCGCGCTCATCGGTGAGGCCAGCAGGGTGCGCGAACCGGGACCCTGGCGGCCTTCGAAATTACGGTTGCTGGTACTCACGGCCAGTTGCCCGGGCGCGACCAGATCACCATTCATGGCGATGCACATCGAGCAGCCCGGCTCGCGCCATTCGGCACCGGCCGCGCGCACGATCTCATGGATGCCTTCGGCCTCGGCCTCTCGCTTGACGATCTCCGAGCCCGGCACCACCAGCATGCGCACCCGGTCGGCGACGCGACGACCGCGCAGCACCTGCGCCACCTCACGCATGTCACTCAGGCGGCCGTTGGTGCAGGAACCGACGAACACCACGTCCACCGGCGTTCCGGCCAGCGCCTTGCCGGCCTGGAAATGCATGTAGTCCAGGCCCTTCTGTGCGGCGGCATCGTTGGCGGCCGGGATCGGCGCATCCACCGCGATGGCGGTACCCGGGTGGGTGCCCCAGGTCAGGGTCGGGCGGATATCGGCGGCGTCGATGTGCACTTCGCTGTCGAAGCGCGCGCCGTCATCACTGCGCAGCTGCTGCCAGCGCGCCACCGCAGCCTCGAAATCGGCGCCCTTTGGGCCGCGCGGGGTGTTGGCGACGAAGTCGAAGGTGACCTGGTCCGGCGCCACCATACCGGCACGCGCACCCGCTTCGATCGACATGTTGCACAGGGTCATGCGCTGTTCCATGTCCATCGCTTCGATGGTGCTGCCGCGGAACTCGATCACGTGGCCGGTGCCGCCATTGACGCCGATCACGCCGATGATGTGCAGAACCACGTCCTTGGCGCCGACACCCGGCGCCAGCGGCCCATCGACGGTGATCGCCAGCGTCTTCGCCTTGCGCTGCAGCAGGCATTGCGTGGCCAGCACGTGGCCGACCTCGCTGGTGCCGATGCCGAACGCCAGCGAACCGAAGGCACCGTGGGTGGAGGTGTGGCTGTCGCCGCAGACGATGGTCATGCCCGGCTGGGTGAAGCCCTGCTCGGGCGCGATCACGTGGACGATGCCGCGGTTGTCCGAGGCCATGTCGAACAGCTCGATGCCGTGCTCGGCGCAGTTGCGCGCCAGCGTGGCGACCTGTGCCTCGGAGGCGGCGCTGGCATAGGGCAGCGTGCCGTCCGCGGCGGCCGGCAGGGTCGGCGTGGAGTGGTCCATCGTCGCCTTGGTGCGGTCCGGCCGGCGCGGCGACAAGCCGCGTTCGCGCAGTTCGGTGAAGGCCTGCGGCGAGGTCACCTCGTGGATCAGGTGCAGGTCGATGTACAGCACGGCGGGCGCGCTGTCGGATTCGGGAACCACCACGTGGGCGTCCCACAGTTTGTCGTACAGGGTGCGGGGTGCGGAAGTCATGCGTATGCCTGGCAGAAGTACGAAATAGCGAACATCAGTAAGGAAAGCGGAACGGTCAAGTCAGCGACGGCGGGCGAGCACACGCAGGCGCACGTAGTCGGCCAGCGGCTGGCCAGATGCGTCACGCGGCAGCTCGGCCAGCAGTGCGGTGGCCGCCTCGCGCACGGTGGCGCGGGCCTCGGCCGGCAGGTCGTCCAGCAGCGGTGCGGCGAATACCCGCAGCCAGCCGGCCACGCCGGTCGGCAGTGCGGTCGGGCGCGGCGTGCACTCGATCAGTTGCACCTGGAAGCCATGCTGGCGCAGGCGATCGGCGTAGGCGTCGGCCGTCGGGAAGTACCACCGGAAGGTGCTGGCGCCATGCCCGTGGGCCACGCGCGCGGCCTGCACGGCCGCGACGATCGTGGCCACGTTGCCGTGGCCGCCGAACTCCGCGACGAAGCGGCCACCGGGGCGCAGGGCGCGGCGCACGCCTTCCAGCACGCGGTCCGGAGTCGTCATCCAATGCAGTGCCGCATTGCTGAACACCGCATCGAACTCGCTGTCGAACGACAGTGCGTGGCCGTCCATCAGCTGGGCGTCGACGCCGCGCGCACGGGCGGCGATCACCAGTTCCGGCGAGGCATCCACGCCGTGGATGCGCGCACCGCTCAGGGCCAGTTCGGTGCTGAGTACGCCATCGCCACAGCCCAGGTCGAGGATGCGCTCACCGGCGCGCGGGTCGAGCAGGCGCGATACCGCACCGCCGAGCAGCGGCACGAAGCCGGCATCGATCGCATAGTCCTGGGCGTTCCACTGCTGGCCAGCGGCGCTGGCCGGGGTGGGGGTGTCGAAGGCGCTCATGGTGGGATCCTCAGGCGGTGGCGGAAGCGGGAACGTCGGTGCTGCTGTGGACGGCGGCCTGACGCTGGCGCAGCAGGCGGTTGGCCACATCCAGCCAGGCCAGCGCGGAGGCTTCGATGATGTCCTTGCTGGTGCCGGTGCCGTCGTACTCCACGCCGTCATGGCGCACACTCAGGTTGGCTTCGCCACGCGCATCGGCACCGATGCCGACGCTGTGCACGTGATAGCTGTCCAGCATCAGCTGCACGCCGGTGGCGGCCGACAGCGCGCCGAACAGCGCATCGACCGGGCCGTCGCCCTGCGCGGTCTCGGCCACACGGTTGCCATCCGGGTCGGACAGTTCGACCAGCGCGTTGGCGCGGCTGCCGACGTCGCTGATGGTCATCGAGGCCAGGCGGTAGCCCTGCGCGTTGGAGCCGCCCTGCATCAACGTCTGCAGGTCGGCATCGGTGACCACGCGCTGCTGTTCGCACAGGCCCTTGAACTGCTCGAACACCAGCTTCAGTTCGTCTTCGTCCAGCCAGAAGCCCAACGCACGCAGGCGCGCTTCGACGGCGGCGCGGCCACTGTGGCGGCCCAGCACCATCTGCGAATCTTCCCAGCCCACGTCTTCCGGACGCATGATTTCGTAGGTGCCGCGGTGGCGCAGCATGCCGTGCTGGTGGATGCCCGATTCATGGGCGAACGCGTTGGCACCGACGATGGCCTTGTTGCGCTGTACCGGCATGCCGACCAGACGCTGCAGCAGCTGCGAAGTGCCGACGATGCGTGGGGTGTTGATCGAACTGTCCTGTTCGTAGAAGGCCTGGCGGACCTTCAGCACCATCGCGATCTCTTCCAGCGAACAGTTGCCGGCGCGCTCGCCGATGCCGTTGATGGTGCACTCGACCTGGCGTGCACCGCCTTCGATGGCGGCCAGCGAGTTGGCCACCGCCAGGCCCAGGTCGTTGTGGCAGTGCGCGCTGAAGATCACGTTGGCCGCGTTCGGCACGTCGGCGACGCCGGCGATGACCTGCTGGAACATCGCGCGGATTTCTTCCGGCGTGGTGAAGCCGACGGTGTCGGGCAGGTTGATGGTGGTGGCGCCGGCGGCAATGGCCACGCGCGAAACCTCGATCAGGTAGTCCAGCTCGGTGCGGGTGGCATCCTCGGCCGAGAACTCGACGTCGTCGATGTAGGAACGGGCCAACGAGACGTGCTTGCGTACCGACTCCAGCACCTGCTCGCGGGTCATCCGCAGCTTGTGCTCGCGGTGCAGCGGGCTGGTCGACAGGAACACGTGCAGGCGCGGGTTGGCTGCCGCTTCCAGTGCACGTGCGGAGGTCTCGATATCGGCCTGCAGGCAGCGCGACAGCACCGCCAGGCTCAGGCTCGGGCGGCGCAGTTCGCGGCCGATCATCGCCATCGCCTCGCGGTCGGATTGCGAGCTGGCCGGGAAGCCGGTCTCGATGATGTCCACGCCCAGTTCGTCCAGCGCACGCGCCATCACCAGCTTCTGCGGCGGGCTCATGCTGCAGCCGGGGGACTGCTCGCCGTCACGCAGGGTGGTGTCGAAGATGCGGATGCGCGGGGTGGTAATTCGTTCGATGGTGGTCACAGGGAAATCTCCTCGACAGCGGGTGCGACGGCTTGCAGGGGGGAAGGGGAAGAGGCGGGGGAGGCGAGGGCGCTGGCCTTGGTCGGCGAGCGCGGGGTTTCGCTGCGCCGTCGCCGCGGTTTGCGTGGCGGGCGCGGACGGATGTCGGTGAGCAGGCCGGCCAGGACACCGGCATCGATGTTGCCGCCGGACACCACCGCACACTTGCGGCGGCCGGCGACGCGGCGGCCGGCCGCCAGCGCCAACGCGCCCGCGCCCTCGGCGATGATGTGTTCCTCCAGCGCAAGCCGGACCAGCGTTTCGCGCAGTTCGGCCTCGCGCACGATCACCACATCGTCCAGCAGCGAGGTGCACAGGCGGCGGGTCAGGAAGCCGGGAATCTTCACCCGCACGCCGTCGGCCAGAGAGGCAACCGGGGCGATCTCGCGCACGTCGCCGCGGATCGCACGTGCCATCGAATCGACGCCTTCCACCTGCGCGCCAATCACGCGCACGCCCTGCGATTTCAGCGCCAGTGCAACGCCGGAGGCCAGTCCACCGCCGCCGATCGGCACGATCACCACGTCCGGCGCGTGTGCGGCCAGCTCGATGCCGACCGTGCCCTGGCCCGCGATCACATCGGCGTCGTCGAACGCGGACAGGAAGCGGTAGCCGTGTCGCTGTGCCAGTTCGACCGCGAAGGCGTAGGCCTCGTCGTAGCTGGTGCCGTGCTGGCGAACGGTCGCGCCCCAGTGGGCGACGCCGGCGATCTTGGTGGCCGGTGCGCCATGCGGCATCACGGTGATGGCCGGCACGTCCAGGCGGTAGGCCGCCCACGCCACGCCCTGGGCATGGTTGCCGGCCGAGGCGCAGATCACCGGCCGGGTATCGCCGCGCTCGCGGCCGGCCAGCAGCGCGTTCAACGCGCCGCGTACCTTGTAGGACCCGGTGCGCTGCAGGTTCTCCAGCTTCAGCCAGGTGCCGAAGCGCTCGGCATGGTGCAGCGGGGTAGGCGGCAGGAAGCGGCGCAGCCGGGCCTGCGCCGCCAGTACGTCGGCGACGCTTACGTCGCCGACATCGCTTTCCTGGCTGGCATCAGCGGCCGGCATGGGCCACCAGCGCGGTGCGGGCGACCGCCGCATGCGGGCACGGGCGGCGAAGAAGACGCCTCCGTACCGGCACCGTGGTCACTACGGTACGGGTGTTCATACGGATGCTCCTTCCACGGCAGTGACCTGCACGGACACGCAGTCGTAGATCTTCTCGATCTGCCGGCACAGCGTTTCCGCCGGGCGCTGGCCATCCACCACCAGCTGCAGGTGCCAGCGGCCATCGTCGTCGGCCACCGGCGCACCGCTGATCGCGCGCGGTGCGAAGCCGCGGCGTTCGGCCATGCCGATCACGCGCAGCAGCGCGCCTTCGGCCGGGTGCAGCACCAGGTCAAGCCGGTATTGCATTGGGGGTCTCCTGGCGGGCATGGGCGGGGTTGCTTTCCAGCATCGTGCTGTTGGCGGTGTTCGGCGGCACCAGTGGCCACACGTTGGCACGTGCATCGATGGCCACGTGCAGCAGGGCCGGGCCCGGTTCGGCCAGCAGCGCGGCCAGGCCGCCTTCCACGTCGTCGCGGTTGTCGATGCGGGTGGCGGCGATGCCGAACACCTGTGCCAGCGCCACGAAGTCCGGGTTGTCGGACAGGTCGATCTCGCTGTAACGCTCGGCGAAGAACAGTTCCTGCCACTGCCGCACCATGCCCAGCGAACTGTTGTCCAGCAGCACGATCTTCACCGGCAGGCGGCAACGCGCGATGGTCGCCAGCTCCTGCACGTTCATCATGAAGCTGCCGTCGCCGGACACCAGCACCACGGTGCGCTCCGGGCATGCGAACTGCGCACCCATCGCCGCCGGCAGGCCGAAGCCCATGGTGCCCAGCGCGCCACTGGTCAGGTGGTTGCGCGGGTGGTTGAAGCGGCAGTGCTGCGCCACCCACATCTGGTGCTGGCCGACATCGCAGGCGATCACCGCATCGGCCGGGGCCAGCTCGCTCAGGCGCTTCAGCAGCGCCGGGGCGTAGATGTGCTGGCCCGGTGCGTCGTAGCGTGCCGAGAAGCGGTCGCGGTGCTGCGCGCAACGCCTGCGCCACGCGTCCTGATGGGCCTTGGGGGAGGGGAAGGCCGCACGCAGGGCACGGATGGCATGGCCGACGTTGCCAGGCACGGCGACATCGGCGCTGCGCAGCTTGGAGATCTCGTAGGCGTCGGCATCGATATGGACGACGCGGGCGAACGGTGCGAACTCGGCCAGCTTGCCGGTGGCGCGGTCGTCGAAGCGTGCACCCAGCACCAGCAGCAGGTCGCTTTCCTGCACCGCCATGTTGGCCGCGCGGGTACCGTGCATGCCCAGCATGCCCAGTGACTGCGGATGGCTGGCCGGCAGCGCGCCCAGGCCACGCAGGGTCATCACGGTGGGGATGGCGCTGGCTTCGACGAAGTCGCGCAGGTCCTGCACCGCATCGCCCAGCGCGATGCCGCCACCGGCGTAGACCACCGGCTTCTCGGCGGCTGCCAGTGCGGCGATGGCTTCGGCGATGGCCGCTTCGGCCGGCGCAGGTGGCGGCTCGACGCTGCTCGGCACGTGCGCCGGCAGGTGGCTGGCATCGGCCAGCTGCACGTCCTTGGGCAGGTCGATCAGCACCGGGCCGGGCCGGCCCTCGCGGGCGACACGGAAGGCATCGGCGACCACGCGCGGCAGGTCGTCGACGCTGCGCACCAGCCAGCTGTGCTTGACGATCGGCATGGTCAGGCCGAACACATCCAGTTCCTGGAAAGCGTCAGTACCCAGCAGCGGCGTGGCGACCTGGCCGGTGATGCAGACCATCGGCACCGAATCCAGCATCGCATCGGCAATGCCGGTGACCAGGTTGGAGGCGCCCGGGCCGGAGGTGGCCACGCAGACGCCGACCTGGCCGCTGGCGCGGGCGAATCCATTCGCCGCCAGTGCGGCACCCTGCTCGTGGCGCACCAGGATGTGCTTCAGCGACGAATCCACCAGCGCGTCGTAGAACGGCATGATGGTGCCGCCGGGATAGCCGAACAGCGTGCGGATGCCTTCGGCTTCCAGCGCCTGGGTCAGCCAGCGCGCGCCGTTGGGCGGCGCGCTGCGGTGTGTGGAAGAGTTCATGGGGGAACCTTGCAAAGCGGGTGGGGGAGGGCCGCGCGGTTACGCGGCCTGTCCTTGCAACCAGACCATCTTGGCGCGCAGTTCCTTGCCCACCTTCTCGATCGGGTGCTCCAGGTCGGCCTGCTTGAACCGGTTGTAGTTCGGCAGGCCCGCTTCGTACTCGGCCACCCAGTTCTTGGTGAAGGTGCCGTCCTGGATGTCCTTCAGCACTTCCTTCATGCGCGCCTTGGTGCCGGCGTCGATCACCCGCGGGCCGCTGACGTAGTCCCCGTACTGCGCGGTCTCGGAGATGAATTCCAGCATGCGCGAGATACCGCCTTCATAGAACAGGTCGACGATCAGCTTCAGTTCGTGCAGCACTTCGTAGTAGGCGATCTCCGGCTGGTAGCCCGCTTCGACCAGGGTCTCGAAACCGGCCTGCACCAGTGCCGAGGCACCGCCGCACAGCACCGCCTGCTCGCCGAACAGGTCGGTCTCGGTCTCTTCCTTGAAGGTGGTCTGGATCAGGTTGGCGCGTGCACCGCCGAGGCCGGCCGCATAGGCCAGTGCGTACTCGGCCGCCTTGCCGCTCTTGTCCTGGTAGACCGCCCAGATGCAGGGCACGCCACGGCCGATCTCGTACTCGCGGCGCACCAGCGCGCCCGGGCCCTTGGGCGCAACCAGCACCACGTCCAGGTCGTCGCGCGGCCTGATCATGTCGAAGTGCACGTTCAGGCCGTGCGCGAACAGCAGCACCGCACCCTGCTTCATGTTCGGCGCCAGCACGTCGTCGTAGAGCTTCTTCTGCACCATGTCCGGGGTCAGCACGGCGACCAGGTCCGCATCCTTCACCGCGTCGGCCGGTGCTTTCACGGTGAAGCCGTCGGCCTGTGCCTTGACTTCGGTCGGGCCGCCCGGACGCAGGCCTACCACCACGTCGAAGCCGGATTCGCGCAGGTTCAGTGCGTGGGCGCGGCCCTGGCTGCCGTAGCCGATGACGGCGATCTTGGTCTGGGGCAGGTCGTTGGTGCTCATGGGGGAGGTTCCTTGCGGTGGGAAGAAAAAAAGAACGGCCGGTCGTCGAGGTGACGTACCGGCCGGTCAGGGGAAAGCGGTGGAGGAGGCACCATGCGCCGCGCAGGCACAGCCACCACGAGGCGTGGCGGCGGTGTGGGTCCGGGTTTTGCGTTGGGCGTTGTGCATGGTGGTTGCGTCTGAAACCAGGTTCTGAAATGAAAAAACCCGCACCGGGGCGGGTGCGGGTTTTTGAAGAGTTCCGGTGTATTCGTTGCTTACACGCTGGCTCGTCCCGCACCTGTTGGTTGGGTAATAAGTACGAGCACAAGAATCGAACGCAGCGAGGCGGCGCCGATGTCGGCGGCTTCGTTGTGGGTTCGCGGTGGCGTGTTGTGATGCAACATGTGATCGAGAGAAACACAGCCGTTTTGGCGATGTCAACCCTCGCGACGGAATTCTTGTTGGTTTCCGTTGCATCCGGCGCAATCGCCTGTGGCACAAGGATGGTTGCCGCTGAAAGTGTTTCGGTGAACCGGAATTCACTCCTTTCAGGGGGGTTTTTGCGCGGAATCCGGCGGATCCTCGCCTTGCTGGGTGCGGACCTTGCACACCCACCCCAGGATCAACGTCCATGACCTCTGCCCGATACCCCAGGATGGCCGCAGCGGCGAAGATCGGGGGACCACCCTTCCATCGGAACCCGACCGTGTCCCGACGCCTTGCCCGTTCCCTGCTGGCCGCCGCTGTACTGGCCGCTGTGCCCGCACTGTCTTCGGCCGCCGACCGCATCACCGGCCACACCTTTGCCACCCGTTCGGAGGTGATCGCCCCGCATGCGATGGCCGCTACCTCGCAGCCGCTGGCTACCCAGATTGCACTGGACGTGATGAAGGGGGGAGGCTCGGCGGTGGACGCGGCGATCGCCGCCAACGCCGCGCTTGGCCTGATGGAGCCGACCGGCAACGGCATCGGTGGCGACCTGTTCGCCATCGTCTGGGACCCGAAGACGCAGAAGCTCTACGGCTACAACGGTTCGGGGCGCTCGCCGAAGTCGCTGACCCTGGCCGAGTTCCAGCGACGTGGCCTGAAGGACATCCCGGCTACCGGCCCGCTGCCGGTCTCCGTGCCCGGCGCGGTCGACGGCTGGTTCGCGCTGCACGACCGCTTCGGCCGCAAGCCGATGGCCGACAACCTGGCGCCGGCCATCCGCTACGCGCGCGAGGGCCATCCCGTCGCCGAGGTGATCGCCTACTACTGGGACCGCTCGGTGCCCAAGCTGTCGCAGTACCCGGGCTTCAAGGAGCAGTTCACGATCAACGGCCACGCCCCGCGCAAGGGCGAGATGTGGAAGAACCCGAACCTGGCCAGCACCCTGCAGCAGATTGCCGACGGCGGACGCGATGCCTTCTACAAGGGCGCCATTGCCCACACCATCGGCGACTACTTCAAGGCCAATGGTGGCTACCTGAGCTACCAGGACATGGCCGACCACCATGGTGAGTGGGTCGAACCGGTCAGCAGCAACTACCGTGGCTACGACGTGTGGGAGCTGCCGCCGAACAGCCAGGGCATCGCCGCCCTGCAGATCCTCAACGTGCTGGAAGGCTACGATTTCTCGAAGATCCCGTTCGGTTCACCCGAGCACGTGCACCTGTTCGTCGAAGCGAAGAAGCTGGCCTTCGCCGACCGTGCGCGCTTCTATGCCGACATGGCCTTCCAGCCGGCGCCGGTGCAGAAGCTGATCTCCAAGGAATACGCCGCGCAGCGCCGCGCACTGATCTCGATGGACAAGGCGCTGAAGGAAGTGCAGCCGGGCACGCCGAAGCAGCTGGAAGAAGGCGACACGATCTACATGACCGTGGCCGACGCCGACGGCATGATGGTGTCGTTGATCCAGTCCAACTACCGCGGCATGGGCAGCGGCATGGCGCCGCCGGGGCTGGGCTTCATCCTGCAGGATCGTGGCGAGATGTTCGTGCTGCAGAAGAACCATCCCAACGGCTATGCACCGGGCAAGCGGCCGTTCCAGACGATCATCCCGGCGTTCATCACCAAGGGCGGCAAGCCGTACGCCAGCTTCGGCGTGATGGGCGGCGCGATGCAGCCGCAGGGCCACGCGCAGATTGTGATGAACCTGGTGGATTTCGGCATGAACCTGCAGGAAGCCGGTGACGCACCGCGCATCCAGCACGAGGGCTCGACCGAACCGACCGGACAGGCCACGGCGATGACCGACGGTGGTGAAGTGAATCTGGAAACCGGCTTCCCGTACGAGACGGTGCGTGCGCTGATGCGCAAGGGGCATCGCATCGTGTTCGCCGATGGCCCGTATGGCGGGTACCAGGCGATCATGCGCGACCCCGAGAGCGGGGTTTATTACGGAGCTTCGGAGAGTCGCAAGGATGGGCAGGCGGCGGGGTATTGAGGGTTCCCGGCCACCGGGCTGAGCCCCCTCTGCGGTGGGTTCAGAAGCGGAATAGCTTGTTGGGCCGGGTGGGTAGGCTGTTCGGGGGACGCCGCAAGTACGTCCTTGTAGGCTTGGCAGCCGCATCCATGCGGCTGACACCCCCGCCCAGCCCACCCACCCGGCCTCTGACAGTTTTCTGCGGCCGCCACCGCAGGAAGAAAAAAGAAGATCAAAAGCAACAGCAACAGCAACAGCCGCGTGCTGATGGTTGGGGTCGGATCCGTTTTCCGCAGGAAAACGGATCCGACCCCTTCTTGTTTTCCGATACACCTCATCCACGCATGGCGTGAAGAACCAACCGTCACCGAAAATCTGTCGGGCGTGGGGCGGTGTGGGTGGGCAGGACCGTTGGCGCCATGGATGGCGCCATCGAGCCCCCAAGGATGGGTTCACGGCGTGTCCTGCCCACCCACACCGCCCCGCCAAACCCTCAGCATCCCAGAGCCGGTTTAGACGTTGCCGTTGCTTGAAAAAAGCGGTGCAGCCGCAGGCTGCAAAACACCCTCAATCCTGATCGTGCGCGCGCGCGGCCTCGGCCTGCGTCTCCTCCTGTGCCGCCATCTCGCGTGCGATCCACGCATCGATCATGTGCCGCTGGCGCTGCGCCTGCCGCCGCTCACGCGTGTACTCCTGGTCGAGCACGCGGTACAGCGACACCATCACCAGCACCATCAGCAGCGCGAATGGCAACGCCGCAATCGTGATCATGCCCTGCAGTGCATCCAGGCCACCGGCCAGCAGCAAGGCCGCTGCGATCAACGCCACCGCGATGCCCCAGGCCAGCTTGCGCTTCAACGGAGGATCGCCTGCTTCGTCAGTGGACATGCTGGCCAGCACCAGTACCGCCGAGTCGGCCGAGGTCACGAAGAAGATCATCAGCAGTACCAGTGCGATGCACGACAGCAGCAGCGGCAGCGGCATGCTGTCGAACAGCGTGAACAGCACGGTCTCGTAGCCATTGCCCAGCGCCTGCACCAGGTCGGCATGGCCGAAGATCTGTGCCCACAGCGCGGTGCCGCCGAATACCGCGAACCAGAAGAAGCCCAGCAGCGTCGGCGCGAGCACTACGCCGATCACGAACTCGCGCACGCTGCGGCCGCGCGAGATGCGTGCGATGAACGACCCCACGAACGGTGCCCACGAGATCCACCAGGCCCAGTAGAAGATTGTCCAGTCCGCCACCCAGGTGCTGCCGGAGAACGGTGACATGCGCAGGCTCATCGTCACCAGCTGGTTGAGGTAGGAGCCCAGCGTGGTGGTGAAGGTATCGAAGATGAAGCCGGTCGGCCCCAGCACCAGCAGGATGGCGGCCAGCAGGGCAGCCAACGCCAGGTTGAAATTGGACAGCCACTTCACACCTCGCTCCACGCCACTGGCGGTGGACGCCATATACAGCACGAAGGCGACGGCAATGATGGTCATCTGCACTGCGACGGTAGCCTGCACGCCGAACACGCGCTCGATGCCGGCGGCGATCTGGATGGTGCCGAAGCCCAGCGTAGTCGCGACACCGATCGCGGTGGCGACCACTGCAGCGATGTTGACCGCCCTACCGATCCAGCCGCGATGGTGGCGGCCGATGATCGGCTGCAGCATGTCGCTGACCAGGCCGCGGCCGTTGCGGTTGAACTGGAACCAGGCCATTGCCAGCCCGATCAGCGCATAGATGGCCCACGGGTGCAGGCCCCAGTGGAAGAATGCATAGCGCATCGAGGCGCGTGCCGCATCCAGGCTCTGCGGAGCAAGCCCTTCCGGTGGCTTGCTGAAGTGCGAAATGGGCTCGGCGGCGCCCCAGAACACCAGGCCGATGCCCATGCCGGCGGCGAACAGCATCGACATCCAGCTGGCTCGCGAGAACTCGGGCTCGGCGTCTTCGCCACCGATGCGCAGGTTGCCGAAGCGACCGAACGCCAGGTACATCAGGAACACCAGGGCCAGGAATACCACCAGCAGGTACAGCCAGCCGACGCTGCGGATGACTTCTGCCAGCATCGACTGCACCACGGCATTGAAGGGGCCTGGTGCAATACCGGCAAGCAGCACCAGCAGCAGAACCAGTGCGATGGAAACGCGAAACACCATGAAGGAGCTTCTCCGATCAAGGGATTGAGGGGAGCGAGCAGAGCTTGCAGCGAAGGACCGGCGGCATGCAGCGCGAACCGGGCAGGGGCCGCGTCGGCGTCGAAGGAGGCATCGGTCGCTGGAGGGCGACGGACGTGCACGTTACTGAACGCGACGTCATGGTTCTGTTAACGAACAGCGATCCGGATCAGATCCGCTTTCCACAGGAAAGCGGAACTGACCGCGGGGGCAACTCCCGGAGCGGGCGCTCTATGCTCTAATGCACGCCAAGAAGCGGGGGTACCGCGGCCATGTGGCCACGGTTGAGACAGTCCCTTGGAACCTGATCCGGCTCATACCGGCGTAGGGAAGCTTTGCAGTGCAGCCGTGCCCGGACACCGCCCAAGGACCGTCCGTGCGCGGTCGCAGTGCGCCGCCGCTTCGTCCCTGACCTTCCTGGACGATGCCCGATGAACGCACAGCTCTCCGCCCTGCAGCAACAGGCCCAGCAACTCTCCGAATCCGTGACCCGGCCCATTCCCGGCTCGCGCAAGATCCACGTACCCGGTTCGCGTCCGGATCTGCAGGTGCCGATGCGCGAGATCGCGTTGACCCGCACGCCGACGCTGTTCGGCGGCGAGGAGAATGCACCGGTCACGGTCTACGATACGTCGGGCCCGTACACCGATCCGGACGCGCGTATCGATCTGTCCGCGGGCCTGCCGGCGCTGCGTCGTGGCTGGGTGGAGGAGCGCGGCGATACCGAACAGCTCGACGGCCTGAGTTCGTCGTTTGGCCGCGATCGCGAGCACGACCCGAAGCTCGATGCTGTGCGCTTCCCCACACGCAGCCTGCCGCGACGTGCACGTGCAGGCGCGAACGTCACCCAGATGCACTATGCGCGCCGCGGCATCATCACGCCGGAAATGGAATTCGTCGCCATCCGCGAAAACCAGCGGCTGGACGCGATCCGCGATGCCGGCCTGCTGCAGCAGCACCCGGGCGAGGCGTTCGGCGCCTCGATCCAGAAGATCATCACGCCGGAGTTCGTGCGCGATGAAATCGCGCGCGGCCGCGCGGTGCTGCCCAACAACATCAACCATCCGGAAAGCGAGCCGATGATCATCGGCCGCAACTTCCTGACCAAGATCAACGCCAACATCGGCAACAGCGCGGTGTCCTCGGGCATTGCCGAAGAGGTGGAGAAACTGGTGTGGGCGATCCGCTGGGGTGGTGACACCGTGATGGACCTGTCCACCGGCAAGCACATCCACGAAACCCGCGAGTGGATCATCCGCAACTCGCCGGTGGCGATCGGTACCGTGCCGATCTACCAGGCGCTGGAGAAGGTCGACGGCCGCGCCGAAGCGCTCACCTGGGAGATCTTCCGCGACACGCTGATCGAGCAGGCCGAGCAGGGCGTGGACTACTTCACCATCCACGCCGGCGTGCTGCTGCGCTACGTGCCGCTCACCGCCAAGCGCGTGACCGGGATCGTCAGCCGTGGTGGTTCGATCATGGCCAAGTGGTGCCTGGCGCACCACAGGGAGAATTTCCTCTACACGCACTTCGAAGACATCTGCGAGATCATGAAGGCCTATGACGTGACCTTCTCGCTGGGTGACGGCCTGCGCCCGGGCTGCATCGCCGATGCCAACGACGCGGCCCAGTTCGGTGAGCTGGAGACGCTGGGTGAGCTGACCAAGATCGCCTGGAAGCATGATGTGCAGACCATGATCGAAGGCCCCGGCCACGTGCCGATGCAGCTGATCAAGGAGAACATGGACAAGCAGCTGCGCGAATGCGGCGAAGCGCCGTTCTACACGCTGGGGCCGCTGACCACCGACATCGCGCCGGGCTACGACCACATCACCAGCGCGATCGGTGCGGCGATGATCGGTTGGTTCGGCACGGCGATGCTCTGCTACGTGACGCCGAAGGAACACCTCGGCCTGCCCAATCGCCAGGACGTGCGTGACGGCATCATGGCCTACCGCATCGCCGCGCATGCGGCCGACCTGGCCAAGGGCCATCCGGGCGCGCAGGTACGCGACAACGCACTGAGCAAGGCGCGCTTCGAGTTCCGCTGGGAAGACCAGTTCCACCTTGGCCTGGATCCGGAGAAGGCCAGGGAGTTCCATGACGAAACGCTGCCGAAGGATGCGCACAAGCTGTCGCACTTCTGCTCGATGTGCGGCCCGCACTTCTGTTCGATGAAGATCACCCAGGATGTGCGTGACTACGCCGAGGCCGGCATGAAGGAGAAGTCGGAGGAGTTCCGCGCCGCGGGTGCCGAGGTCTACCACCAGGGGTGATGCGCAGACGGTGGTGCCGGCCCGCGGCCGGCACTACCGCTCATCACGCCGCTCCCGGCTATCCTCCGCCCATCATCCCGGGGAAAGGACACCATGCCTGTTGCCATGACCACCCGTTGGCTGGCCATTGCCCGCCGGCATCCTTCGGCCTGGTTGCTGGGCGCGCAGCTGCTGGCGGTGCTGCTGTATCCCGCGCTGGATGACACCGCCGCCGGCCGCGCGGCACTTGGCATGTTCGGCATGGCGGTACTCGGCCTGGCGCTGTGGGTGGTCCAGCGCAGCCCGCTGGGCACCTGGCTGGCGCTGTTGCTGGCCATTCCCTCGGTGGTGTTCTCGTTGGCAGGCGCATTGCTTGATCGCACCGCATTGCTGACCACCGCGCAGGTGCTGGAGAGCCTGCTGTACTTCTACACGGCTGGCGCCCTGATTGCCTACATGCTCCAGGACCACAAGGTCACCCGCGACGAACTGTTCGCAGCTGGCGCAACCTTCACCCTGCTGGCGTGGGCGTTCGCCTTCGCGTTCGCGGTGTGCCAGCAGTGGTATCCGGGCAGTTTCCAGGGCACCGGCGGGCAGGCGCAGCGCAGTTGGATGGAGCTGCTTTATCTCAGCTTCAGCTTGCTGTCTGGAGTCGGCTTGAGTGATGTCGTGCCGCTTCATCCACAGGCACGAGCACTGGTCATGCTGGAGCAGTTTTCCGGCGTGATGTACGTGGCTTTGGTGGTTTCGCGGCTGGTCGGATTGACCATGCTGCGGCGCATGTGAAAATGAACGCCAGATAAAAATTTCGCGCCCAAGAGGGCGCGAATGATGTCGCGAATTATGTGAATGCGTCGGCGAGAGAGAGCCTGATGTCGACCACGCGATAGGCGAGGTAACTTGCATAGGCTAGTATTCGCGCGCTCGATTGTTTTTGCGGTATGCGCCGATGCTTTGTGCGGAGTCTGGCTTTTCGCTGTTCCCAGGACGGGACCGTAACGAAGGCAAACACTGCCCGGGACCTGTCTCTACTGTGTAGCAGAAAATGAACAGCAGCGAAATACAGCCACCCGTGTCCGATCGGATACGGATAGGAGAGTGCATCGTCACTCTGTCCTCGCGCGAAGTCGAGGTCGTCGGTGCGCGTCGTCCGCGCCGGCTGACGCCGAAGGCGCTGGGCGTGCTGCGCGTGCTGCTGCGGCAGCCGGGCCGTGTGGTCACCCGCGACGAGTTGTTCGCCGAGGTGTGGCCGGACACGCTGCCGACCAACGATGTGCTGACCCAGGCCGTTACCCAGCTGCGCAAGGCGTTCAGCAACGACGACGACAGCGGTCAGGCCTACATCGAGACCATTGCCAAGACCGGCTATCGGCTTCTGGTGCCGGTACAGGCGCTGGACGATGCGGAGCCGTCGGCTGCGGGCTTGCCTGACGACGAAGGTGTGGACGTGCAGCCCGCACTCGCCGCCGCTGCGGTGCTGCCCGCGCGCGCGCGGGAATCGCGCCGCCGCTGGCGCCATGTCCGCCGCCGCGTGCTGCTGGCGCTGGGCGTGTTGATGCTGGCCACGCTGCTGGTGATGACCACGCTGCTGCTGCGCCGCGCACCGGCCAGCAGTTCGCCGGTGGAGGCCGCCGTGGAGAACGGCACGCGGGTGATCGGCAGCCCCCAGCGTCCCTATCGGTTGATCACCGCAACCAGCGGCTTTGAAACCTATCCCACGCTGTCACCGGATGGTTCGCTGGTGGCCTATGAAGGCGCCAACGAAGATGGCAATGGCGGTGGTGCGATCAAGGTACAGACCTCCGGCAACGCGCCGGCGCGCCAGTTGCTGGCGCCGCCGGCCGGTGCCGTCGATCGATTCCCGAACTGGTCGCCGGATGGTCGCGAAATTGCCTTCGCACGGTTCTCCGCCGACGCTGGCTGCCAGGTGCTGATCGCCAGCGCAACCGGTGGCGCCCTGCGCCAGGCCACGCGCTGCGATGGCACCGAGCTGCTCAGCTTCGACTGGACGCCCGATGGTCGCGGCCTGGTGTTCGGCAGCATGGTCGGGCGCTACGCGCACCGTGGCATCCGCGTGCTGGACCTGGCCAGTGGTCAGTGGCGCGCGCTGGCGTACAGCGTCGACCAGGACGACTTCGACTACGCACCGCGTTACTCGCCCGATGGGCAATGGCTGGTGTTCGTGCGCAATCCGCAGCTGGGCGATCTGTGGCGGGTGCCGGCCGCGGGCGGTAAGCCCGAGCAGCTGACCAACGAGGCGGCAGAGCTGCGCGGATGGGCCTGGCTGGACGATGGCCGCACCATCGTGTTCGGTCGCCGCGTCGACAGCGAGGCGCGGCTCTATTATCTGGACGTCGAGCGGCACACGCTGCGCGATGCCGGCCTGGATGATGCGCAGTGGCCCGCCGTGTCGCGACGTGGCGGGATGCTGGCCTTCGTCCACCGGCGCGCGCAGTTCGGCGTGTTCAAGGTGCCGGTGCAGGGCAGCGGCGCGCCCGAACGCCTGTTTGCATCCAGTGGCCGCGATGGGCAGCCGATGGCAGCGCCGGATGGCCGCCAGCTGGTCTTCACCTCGGATCGCTCCGGCAGCTTCGCCCTGTGGTGGGCGGACATGCAGCGGCCGGATTCGCTGCGCCCCATTGAAGGGCTGCGGCCGGAAGCGCGGCAGGCACCGGACTGGTCGGCCGACAGCCGCCAGCTGCTCGTGGTCGGCCGCGACGCGCATGGGCGCACGGTGGTCTACGAGATCGCGCCACGCGATGAACGCCTGCAACCTTTGCCGGTCCCGGCCGAACAGCCGCTGCAGGCCCTGTATGGCGCGTCGCCGGAGCAGTTGTTTGTGGTCGAGCGCGATGCCGACCAGCGCACCCGGTTGAGTCTGTTCGACCGCAGCACCCAGCCCTGGCGCCGGTTGGCCAGCATCGAAGGGGTGTCGCAGGCGCGCTTCGACCGCAGCAGTGGCCGCGTGTTGTTCACCCGCCTGGCCGCAGGTGGCCTGTGGTCGGCCGACGCCGCGTTGTCGTCGGGCAGCGTGCAGCAGATCAGCGATGACCGGCCCAGCCGCTGGCGATACCGGGCCTGGACCGTGGCCGGCAACACTGGCGTCGGTTACCTCGGCACTTCGAGCACGTGTGGCACCACCTTCGTGCGCATCCTGCCCGGCCGCGCGGAGCCGGAACGCTGCCTGGATGCGGAACGGCTCAGCGCCGGCAACGGACTCAGCGCCAGCGCTGACGGGCGTGACCTGTTCGTGGCGATGGCGGTCAGCGATGGTGCCGACATCGGTGTGATGCGGTTGCCCGAACGCCCCCCCGCGCTGTTCCCGGCGTTCTCCAAGTTGTTGTTTTTCAGTGGAAATGGGCCTTCGTAATTTCTTCGTCTGGATCTCGTCGCGAATTCGTGGCGATCTCGTCGGACTTTCCTGACGCGGTGCCGCCTGATTAGGCAAAACGGAGTCCTGTACTAGGCAAATCCGTGGTGCCCCCATGCGTCAACTCTCGCTGGCCGATCGCGGCCAAACCGTCTCCCTGGACCGGTCGCTCGACGATGTCACGCCGACCTGCCTGGGCGTGGCCCGGCTGGGCAGCCTGCAGACCGCCGGCTCCAGCTTCACTGTCTGGATGCAGGTGCGTGGTAGTTCGTGGGTGGAGGCCAAGGAAGGACGATTCCGCCTGCGCCAGGGCGAGTGGATCGCCTTCGAGAAGGAATCGCGGCCGTTGGTGCAGGCCGGTCGCAACGGGTTGTGCGTTGGCCTGAACCTGAACGTTGAAGCGCTTCGCGTGCTGACCGAGATGGCCGACTGTGGCCTGTATGCCGGTCGTGGCCGCATGAACCGCAGTGACGCCCGCGTTGCGCTGCGCTTGTGGCGCGATGCGCTGGCCAGCGGCCAGCCGGCCCAGGCCTTGCGTCCGTTGCTGCTGCACCTTGCTGGCCTGCAGCGTGGCCTGGCCGACAACGTGCAGCGCTGCCCGGGCCGCTCGCGCAGCCGCAAGCGCCAGGTGTTCGGCCGCATGCAGCGTGCGCGCCTCTATCTGGAAGGCAACAGCCACCGGGTGGTGCGCATCGGCGAACTGGCCGAACTGACCAACTTCTCCAGCTGGTACCTCTCCAAGACCTTCCAGAGCCTGTACGAGGAAAGCCCGCAGTCGCTTTCGGCACGACTGCGCCTCGAACGCGCCGCTGATCTGCTGCGCGACACCGACATGATGGTGGGCGAGGTCGCTGCCGCCAGCGGTTTCGACAACTGCTGCAGCTTCGCGCGTGCGTTCCGCGCCCGCTACGGCCAGTCCGCGTCGCGCTTCAGGGAGAACGGCGGCTTGCTCCCGCCACAATCTGCAAAGTCTCCGGTTGGTTCGCGCAAATACAGCGCTGCAACGCAATCGTAACGTGCTGGGGTGTTTTAACACGCTGCTAACACGTACCTTGGAGAGATAGATGAACGTTCGTAATCCCGCAGTGCGGTTCGGCTTGCTGCCGGCCGGCATTGCGCTGGCGCTGGCGCCGGCCTTTGCTTCGGCTCAGGAAGCAAAGGGCACCACCGACCTGGACCGCATTTCGGTCACCGGCTCGCGCATCCGCGGCGCCTCGGTGGAGACCCAGCAGCCGATCCTGACGATGACCCGCGAATCCTTGGAAAAGCAGGGCTTCTCGAGCGTCGCCGACGTGCTGAACAACCTGACCTCGGCCGGCTCCCCGGCCATCTCGCGTTCGGAGTCGCTGGCTTCGGGCGAGAACGTGGGCGGCTACTACGTCGACATCCGCAACCTGGGCGCCGAGCGCACCCTGGTGCTGATGAACGGCAAGCGCCTGGGCGCTTCGACCTCGGGTCTGCAGGACCTGAGCCAGATCCCGATGTCGGCCGTTGAGCGCATCGAGATCCTGAAGGACGGCGCCTCGTCGATCTACGGTTCCGACGCCATTGCCGGCGTGGTCAACGTGATCACCCGCAAGAACTTCGACGGCGGCGAAGCCAATGTGTACGTCGGCCAGTACGGCAAGGGCGACGGCGACAGCGAAACCTATTCGATGACCCTCGGTGCCCGCGGTGAGCGCGGCAGCCTGACCCTGTCGGCCGAGTACTCGAAGCAGGATCCGGTGTGGGCCAAGGACCGCTGGTACAGCCGTGACGGCTCGCTGGGTCCGAACTCCACCTCGGCTGATTGGAGCCCGATCAGCCAGAACGGCAGCTGGTGCAACCCGAAGCTGTACGACTGCAGCAAGTCGAGCGCGGTGTGGCAGACCCTGAACCCGGGTGGCAATCCGAAGAACCCGAACGACTACCACGCGATCACCGAAGACGAGTTCGCCAACTCGAACGAGCAGATGACCCTGCTGACCGGTGTGAAGCGCAAGTCGGTCTACATCAACGGCACCTACGACTTCACCGATTCGATCAGCCTGAACACCGACGTGCTCTACAACGAGCGCCAGACGTTCCAGCAGATCGCCGGCTATCCGTACCAGTCCGCTTCCAAGTCGATCAACACCCCGCTGTCGGCAGACAGCGCCTTCAACCCGGTTGGCCAGGACGTCAGCTTCCGCCGCCGCCTGTGGGAAGTGCCGCGTACCACTGACAGCCAGCTGAAGACCCTGCGCTTCGCTCCGACCCTGACCGGCTTCTTCGAGCTGGGTGGCAAGACCTTCGACTGGGATGTCGGCGCGCTGTGGAACCGCAACGAGTCGATCAAGAGCAACCGCGGTGACATGAGCCTGATCGGCGCGCGTCAGGCGCTGGGCCCGTCGTTCATCGATGCCGGTGGCGTTGCCCGCTGCGGCACCGCCGCCAACCCGATCCTGGGCGATTGCCGTCCGTGGAACCCGCTGCTGCCGTACGGCGTTGAGGGTCAGGGCTCGCTGGCGAACCAGGAGCTGCAGGACTTCCTGTTCCCGACCTTCACCACCCGTGGCGTCACCAAGACCACCAGCTTCACCGCCAACCTGTCGGGCGCCATCGTGACCCTGCCGGCCGGCGACCTGGGCTTCGCCCTGGGTGTCGAGCACCGCAAGGAAGAAGGCAGCTACGTGCCGGACGCCTTCGCACAGTCGGGCCAGTCCACCGGCCTGGGCCAGAAGCCGACCCGCGGCCAGTACGATCTGAACGAGGTCTACCTCGAACTGAACGTGCCGCTGCTGGCCGACATGGCCTTCGCCAAGGAACTGACCCTGAACGTTGCCAGCCGTTATTCGGACTACAGCAACTTCGGTGGCACCACCAACAGCAAGTTCGGCCTGACCTGGCGTCCGCTGGATGAACTGCTGGTCCGCGGCACCTACGCCGAGGGCTTCCGCGCTCCGACCATCAGCGACCTGTACGGTGGCCTGAGCTCGAGCTTCGAGTCCTACATCGATCCGTGCGGCGTGAAGGCTCCGGGCAGCGTTGCAGGCAATGCCGCGTGCTCCGGCGCAGGCGTGCCGGCCAACTACGTGCAGCTGGGCCAGGCAGGCAAGGAATGTTCGACCCTGCCGTGCCAGTCGGGTGACCAGTTCATCTCGGGTGCCAATCCGAACCTGAAGCCGGAAACCTCCAAGAGCACCACCTTCGGCCTGGTGTGGAGCCCGCGTTGGGTGCAGGGCCTGGACGTGTCGCTGGATTGGTACAAGTACGAAATCAGCGACATGATCATCGCTGACAGCGTCGACCGCATCCTGCGTGACTGCTACGTGCTGGGTAACGCTTCGCGCTGCTCGAGCGTGACCCGTGCGGCTGACGGCCACGTCAGTGCGATCACCTACGGCACCGCCAACCTCGGCAAGATGGAAACCCAGGGCTACGATCTGGGCATCAAGTACCGCCTGCCGGAACTGGCCATTGGTCAGTTCAGCATCGACTGGCAGACCAGCTACACCGCCAAGTACGACGAGCAGCGCCAGAACAGCGCGGGCGACAACATCATGGTCGGCCGCGTCAGCGAGCCGGGCCTGTTCCGCGTGCGTTCGAACCTGGGCGTCAACTGGCAGTACGGCGATTTCGGTGTGAACTACACCGCGCGCTACTACTCGGGCATGAAGGAAAGCTGCATCTCGCTGGCTGACGGCTGGTGCGATGCTCCGAACCACATGGCCAACGGTGAGACCGATCCGCTGCGTCACACCGGTTCCAACACCTTCCACGACCTGCAGGTCAGCTGGAAGGCGCCGTGGGATGCGACCATCGCCCTGGGCGCGAACAATGTGTTCGACCACAAGGGTGCCCTGCAGTACTCGGCTCCGAACTCGGCGTTCGCCTACTACGGCGGCTTCGACGTGGGTCGCTTCCTGTACATGAAGTACACCCAGCGCTTCTGATTCATCGAAGTGCGGTAGCAACAGAAGGAGGGCGGACCGCAAGGTCCGCCCTTTTTCTTGTAGGGGAATTCCGGAAATTGTTGGAAGGTGAGCGCAGTCACGGTCCCGTCGTGTCGTAATCAACACAGTCAGGAGGTCCACTACCGGACGCTTGCATGTGGAGAGGGATATGAAGAACACGTTGCTGCGGCAGGCATCCGCCGCTGCATTGATCTACGCAACGCTGGTGGGCGCGGTGTTCGCGCAGGGCCTCGGGGTCTGCGGCGGTGGGCTCTACTGCGAGGAGTTCCGCCAGCAGTGCCTGGCCAGTGGCAAGTCACCGGTCATCTGCGAGTCGCAGTACCGTCGCTGCGTGCAGGACGCCTGCGGTACCCGCTGACATGGAAAGGGCGCACCTTGTGGGTGCGCCCTCTGTCATCCGGACATCATGCAACGCGCTCAGGCGTCGCTGGGCACCAGTCCCATCAGCGCATTGGCGTGTTCGCGCCATTGCGGCAGTTTGTTCAGCACGCCTGCGCGCTGCAGATAGTCCTCGTCCACCGGATCGCCATTGACCAGCGCCAGGGCCACGTGCACCGCACCGGTCACCCAGAAGCTGCGGGTGTTGGCGCGCTGCGGCTGCAGGTGGAAGGCCACCGCTTCGATGATCGGCATCGGCAGGCCCCACAGGCCCAGCAGGTAGGCGCCGGCCTCGGCATGGCCAGGGCGGGTGTCGCCGGCCAGCGAGGGCTCGCTGCGCTCGTTGCGCACACCCGGCAGCAGCAGGCCGATGTCGGCCAGCAGCGCGGCAGTCGCTCCCAGTTCGGCACTGGATTCGGGCAGCAGGCGTGCGGCGAGCCGCGAGGCCAGCAGTGCGCGCTGTTGCAGCGAGTTGCGCTCGGCGGCCGACAGCGTCGGTGCGGAGAACACTTCGCTGGCCAGCACCAGGTCACGCAGCGTGGCCAGGCCCAGCCGGGTCACGGCGGTGCGCAGGTCGGCAATGGTGCGGCCCTGGCTGAAGAAGGCCGAGTTCGACAGTTGCAGCACCTTGGCGGCGATCGCCGGATCGGCGGCGACCAGCTTGGCGACATCGGCACTGTCGGCGTCGTCGTCATGTTCCAGGGCCTGGGTCAGGCTCAGGTACAGGTGCGGCGGCGAGGGCAGTTTCTCGATACGGCCGATGGCATCGCGCAGGCGCGGGCTGTCCAGCACTTCGCGCAGTTCTTCCAGGCTGGTCAGTGCCTCCAGCAGCACTTCCGGCGCCAGCGGCAGCGGCAGGAAGCGGTGGGCGACACCAATGAGGCGCGCCGGCGGCGGCCGGTTGCCATGCTGCGCATCGACCAGCGCGATGCGGATGGTCTCCGGGCGCAAGGTCCGGATCTGCCCCAGCAGCGTGGTGGCATTGAGATCCGGCAATTGCGGGCAGACGATCACCGCGTCCACGCCCTGCGTGGCCACCGCGGTCATCGCGGCCTGGCCATCGGTGGCGGTCAACGGCTGCCAGTCTTCCCCAAGATCGGCAATGAATTCGGTCAGCTCGGCCGGCAGGCTGGCTGCATCCCCAACAAGCAGAATACGCACGACACATTCCCCTGGCTGTCTCGACGATGGATGTCGATGACGTGTGAAGTGACGCAATTTACCTAATACGGCAGCAAGAGTGATGTGCCGTCGTCATGAAACGTGACCCGCATCGCTCCGGCAGGGTACCGCCGGAGCGATCCGGTTCAGGCTCAGGCTTTGCTGTCGAGATGGCGCTGGTGCGCCTCGATCAGGATCTGCTTGGCCTCAGCGGCGCCGCCCCAACCGTCCAGCTTGACCCACTTGCCCTTCTCCAGGTCCTTGTAGTGCTCGAAGAAGTGGCCGATGCGCTCCAGCCAGTGGCTCGAGACCTGGGCGATGTCTTCGACGTGGGCGTAGCCGCTGAAGATCTTCGAGACCGGCACGGCCAGGATCTTCTCGTCGCTGCCCGCCTCATCGCTCATCTTCAGCACGCCGACCGGACGGCAGCGCACGACCGAGCCCGGCACCAGCGGCAGCGGCAGCACCACCAGCACGTCGGCCGGATCGCCGTCGCCACACAGCGTGCTCGGCACGTAGCCGTAGTTGCACGGGTAGCGCATCGGGGTGGAGAGGATGCGGTCGACGAAGATCGCGCCGGTTTCCTTGTCCACTTCGTACTTCACCGGCTCCGAGTCCTTCGGGATCTCGATGATGACGTTGATTTCTTCCGGCGGGTTCTTGCCGGGCGAGACGAGTTCCAGACCCATGGTGTGCTCCAGGTGGGGGGATATAGACGGATAGCTCACCATTTTATGCCTTTGCCGGGCGCTGTGCAGCGGGCGGGTGGCCGACCTGCCGACGCGGCAAGGCCTGACGGGGGGCGCCGCCCTTGGCCGATGGGCCAGGAGGGCAGGCCGGCGCAGGCTGGACGCTCATTCCCGAGGAGTTCCGCCGATGTCCTGGCATGCCCGATGCATGGGGGTCGTGCTGTTGCTGGCGTCCCTGCCTGTCTCCGCCCGCGGTCTGCACGTGGACCTGATCGATTACCCCCGGCCCAAGGCCAACTGGGAGCGCGCCTACGGGCTGCAGGCCGCCCTGGCAAGGGAGTTCGACCGGCTCTGTGCCGATACCTGGTGCGAAGGTGAGTACAGCAACTACCGGGTGATGGAGGTCCGCTGCGCGGTGCTGGCCCATCGCGGAACGGTGCAGCGCTGTGCCTGGGTGGTGATGGCCAGCGAGCTGGCCGTGCAGGCCGATACCGGGGAGGTGCAGGTCGACAATGGCCGCTGGGTCTGTCCGTTGGAGTTGGGGCCAGGGGTACCTGTTGACGCCTTCCATGCTTCACTGGAAGCACCAGATGGCCTGACGGCGAACCTGCCTGGACTTGACCATGGCCTGTTCGATGCGCTGCCGGACTGCCTCCGGAAGACCGGGAGGGCGGGGTGATGCGCGTCTTCCCGGCACGATGGCTGGTCTGCGCGCTGCTGATGGCAGCCAACGCCCAGGCGACCCCTCAATTTGTCGATGCCCGTGACTACCCGAATCCGGCGACCGGGCGCGAGCGCTTCCTGGCGGCCGAACGTCTGTTGGTGCGCGGCTTTGACGATATCTGTGGGGATACCTTCTGCGAAGGGCAGTATTACAACCTGCGGGCGATGCGCTTGCGTTGCTCAGTGCAGCGGGCCACCGGTGTTGTGACCCGTTGTGTCTGGACGTTCGCCGGGAGCTACACCTGGGTCCAGAAGACCGGGCAGATCGATGTTGACCAGGGACGCTATGCCTGCATGCTGCCACTGGCGGCGGGAACCCGCCTGGACGAGCTGCTGGCAGCGTGGGAGCGCGCCGGGCATGAAGCCCTGCATGCCACCCTGCCCGGAACCAGCACCCACGTTTACGAGGGGCTGACTGATTGCCTGTGACCATTTCGACAATGCAAACGTGACTGATTCGCATTTGCGGAGTAGCATGCGCGGCGCCTCCCGTCTGTCGTCCCGGCTCCGCGCATGTCCTCCAATGCTGCCTCCCTCACCGAACTGCTGATCCGCGAGCGGCCAGCGCTGCTGCGCCGGGTGCAACGGATACTGGGGGGCGACAACGGCGCCGAGGATGTGATCCAGGCGGTGTGGTTCAAGGCCCGTGGGGTCGATGACAGCCAGGCCATCGACAATCCGCGCGCCTATCTGTACCGGCTGGCCGCCAACCTGGCCACCGACCACGGCCGCGAGTCGACCCGGCGCAACCGCCTGTTGGCCGATCACTACCTGTGGGGGCCGGACGAGGTGATCTCCACCGAAGAGCAGGCCATGGCGCAGGACGAGCTGCAGCGGGTACTCGACGCGGCCGGCCATCTGCCGGAGCCGACCCGCACCATCTTCCGGCTCAACCGCCTTCAGGGCCTGACCCAGGCCGAGATCGCACGCCGCCTTGGGGTATCGGTGACCACGGTGGAGAATCACGTACGCACCGCGCTGCAGCGCCTGGCCTGGGCCCGCAGCGGCCGATGATCGCGCCGCCTTGGGGCTGGCCTTCGCGCAAACGTCTTGATCATTGGACCGTGGATGCGGTCCAGTTCCCCCGCCCCGCGCTTGAATGCGCCTGTCCGCCAGCCGATGAGCCCGCCGAACATGCTGCCTGCCGCCAATGACGATGCCCTGGCCGAGCAGGCCCGGGACTGGATCGCGTGGCTGGCCTCGGGCGATATCAGCGACGCGCGCATGCAGGCGTTCGAACACTGGCTGCAACAGCCGGGGCACCGCAGGGCCTTCGAACACGAGCGCGCGCTGTGGCGCAGCGTCGGGCCGCGAGCGCAGCCGGCCCGCGTGGCTGGTCGACGCCCGCGCCGACGGCGTTGGGCCATGGCTGCGGCGGCAATGCTGGCGATGCTGGTGGCATGGCCGGAGGCGTGGCTGCGCCTGCAGTCCGATCACCGCAGCACGCACCAGGTGCAGAACGTGCTGCTGCCTGATGGCAGCCGTGCGGTGCTGGACGCCGACAGTGCGATTGCCGTGCACTTTGATGCGAACGCCCGCCAGGTCGAGCTGTTGCGCGGGCGTGCCTGGTTCGAGGTCAGTCCGGACGCGCAGCGACGTTTCAGCGTGCGCGCCGGCAATGGCGTGGTCGAGGACATCTCGACCGCCTTCACCGTGGCGCGGGGCCACGACCAGGTGGAAACCCAGGTCGGGCAGGGCAGGGTACGGATGGCCAGCCCGGTTGACGGTGGCTGGACCTACCTGCAGCAGGGCCAGCGCGCGGCCTACGGTGAACACAGTGGGGTGAGGCGATTGGGGGACGTTGCGGCCGACAGCGTCGGCGCCTGGCGTCAGGGCGAGCTGCTGTTGGAACAGGCCCGCGTCGCTGACGCGGTGCAATGGGTGGGGCGCTATCGCGCTGGCCCGACCTTCGTGCGTGGTGATCTATCGCAGCTGCCGGCGGTAAGCGCGGCGTTGCGCATCGACCGCCCGGAACAGGCGCTGGATGCGCTGGCCGCGACGGCTGGATTGCAGGTGACCCGGCTGCCGCTCGGCGTCGCCATCGTCCATCGGTAGATCCACGCCATTGCCCCGGTGCCGACCAACGGTCGGCACCCACCACTGCAACCAGCCACGCAACCGTCGGCGCCCACCACTGCAACCGGGCGCGCAACCGTCGGCACCTGCTTCGACTGCAAATCCCCTTGGGGTTGCCACGCTTTCATCCGTCTTACTCCGCGAACGTACCCGCCGCCGCCACGTACGTCGCCGTGTCCGCCCGTGTTGCGGATGACGCCGCGTTCGCGGCACCGATTACCTGACAGGTTCCCCCATGTTCGACTTCCATCGCCCGGGCCGCGTGCTGCGCCGGTCCCGCCTGTGCATCGCGTTGCTCGCCGCCGGCCTGGCCAGTGCCGCGCCGTCCGTACTGGCGCAGAGCGCCAGCAGCGACCACGCGGCCGTGCTGCGCTTCGATATTCCGGCGCAACCGCTGGATGACGCGCTGCGCAGCTACATGCGCCAGTCCGGTGTGCAGGTGGTCTATCCCGCATCGCTGGCACGTGGCGTAACTTCTCGCGCGGTCGGCGGCAGCCTGTCGGCCAACGAGGCGCTGCAGCAGCTGCTGCAGGGCAGTGGCCTGGCAGTGCGCCGGGTCAGCGCCGATGCGGTCACCCTGGAAGCGGCAACGCCGTTGCAGGCCGACAGTGGTGTGATCGTCACCGACACGCTGAGTGTGGCCGGCGACCGCGTCGGGAGCGGCGCGACCAGTGATGAAGCACGCCTGCTCGACAGCTATCGCAGCGTGGGTTCGACCACCACGCTCAATCGCACGCATCTGGAGCGTTTCCGCGGCACCTCCAACGGCGACATCGTCAAGGGTGTGGCCGGTGTCACCGCCGGTGATCCGCGCGTGGGCAACGGCTTCGACGTCAACATCCGCGGTATCCAGGGCCAGGGCCGCGTGCCGGTGATCATCGACGGTGGCCAGTCCAGCATGGATACCTACCGTGGCTACGCCGGCCAGTCGCAGCGCACCTACCTCGACCCGGACCTGATCTCCAGCCTGACCATCACCAAGGGGCCGAGCCTGCAGGCCAACGCGTCCGGTGGCATCGGCGGCGTGGTCGAGATGGAGACGTTGAAGATCGGTGACGTGCTGCGCGAGGGCCGCGACGTCGGCGTGCGCGTGCGCGGCGGCCTGGCCAATGGCAGTGCCAACAGCCTGCCGTCCTACAGTGCGGCACCGCGCACCGATCGCAGCGCCACCGGCAGCCAGTTCTTCAACGTGGCCGCCGCAGGGCACTGGGACCGCTTCGATCTGGTCGCCGCTTACGCCTACCGTGACAACGGCAACTACTTCTCCGGCCGCCATGGCTACGACGACTTCCCGCAGGATCGGCGCACGCTGGCGCCGCTGAATCCGCCGCGCACCGAGGTTTTCAATACCTCTTCGCGCTCGAAGTCGGCGCTGCTCAAGGGAACCTGGCGCATCGACGACACGCAGACGCTGGAAGCCGGCTATCGCCGCTATGAAGGCACTGCCGGCGAGATCATGGCCTCGCAGATCATCCGCGTGGATCGTGACCGCATTCCACAGTGGGATCCGGGCCACGTCGACATGGACAGCTACAGCCTGCGCTACCGCTTCAATCCGGACAGCGAGCTGATCGACCTGCGCGTCAACGCCGCGTACACCGACACCGACAGCGTGATGTACAACAGCCTGACCGGCATCACCCCGTGGTACTTCGACCGCCGCACCGAGTGGTATGACGCGCCCAGCTTCAGCGGTGACCCCGGCTACAAGGATGCCTACCGCAATCCGCTGCGGCACAAACGCTTCGGCCTGGATGCCAGTAATACCTCCAGGTTCGACACCCGCGCCGGTGCGTTCACCCTCGACTACGGACTGTCCTACAGCGACGAAGACATCGCGCCGGGCAGTTCGGGGCCGGTCATGCACGATGACCTGGTCAACAACCGTTTCCTGCGCAACGCCGAGCGCAAGGAGTACAGCGCCGTGGCCTCGCTGAAGTGGCAGCCCGATGAGCATTGGGAACTGCTGGCCGGCGGCCGCTGGAACCGCGTGGATGTACATGACCGCAACCGCCTGGCCACGCCCGATGCCTATGAAGTGCAGGGACAGTACCGCTACACCGAACTGCTCAATGGCAACCCGGCGCTGCCGTCGTGGCGGGCCAAGCGCATCGCGCTGCTGAACTGGTACCCGGATGCCAACGGCAACTTCACCCGGGAATCGCTGCTGGCCTCGCCGTACAAGAAGGGTACGGTGGCCGACATCGGTGGCTGGAACTTCTACGACGCTGGCAAGGCGCAGGATCTGGAAGTGCCGGTCAGCTGGAGCTGGTCGCAGCCGATCCGCCGCCGCGACAGCGCGTTCTCGCCGACCGCCAGCGTGGCCTATCGCTTCAGCGAAGACACCATGGTCTACGTGAAGTACGCCGAAGGCACCAAGCTGCCGAGCCTGTTCGAGACCACGCTGGGCCTGTTCACCGCCGCCAAGCCGGTGGGCGAGCTTAAGCCGGAGCGCGCGCGCAGCTGGGAAATCGGCGCCAGCACCCTCCGCTACGACCTGTTCACTGCCGGCGACCGCCTGGCGCTGAAGCTGGCGTATTTCGATACCCGTATCGACGACCTGATCACCCGTGACTACCGCACGCTGTCGGCGGGCCTGATCCGCAACGTCGACCAGTTCAAGGTCTCGGGCATGGAGTTCCAGTCCAGCTATGACAGCGGCAAGGTATTTGCCGATCTGTCCGCGCACTACTACTTCAAGGCCAAGACCTGCGCGCCGGACATCGCCGCCGAGCGCCGTGCCTATGGGGCGCAGCGCAGGAACGGCGAGCTGGCCAACACGCCCGACTGCGTGGACGGCGGCTTCGAGGGCTCGTACACCAATACCCAGAACCCACCGCGCTACATGGTCAACCTGACCCTGGGCTCGCGCCTGTTCGACGAGCGCCTGACCTTCGGCACCCGCGTGGTCCACAACGCTGGCCCGATCAGCAAGCTGGACAAGGACTGGAACGTGGGCCTGTCGGCGATCCAGCAGTTGTACCGGCCGACCACGCTGGTCGACCTGTTCGCCAGCTGGAGCTTCAACGACCAGCTCTCGGTGGAAGCCGGCGTGGACAACCTGACCGATCGTTACTACCTGGACCCGCTGGCCTTGGGCGTGATGCCGGCACCGGGCCGTACGGCCCGGCTGGCGTTGACCTGGAAGTACTGATCGGTCGCGGATGAGCGCTGGGGTCGGATCCCTTTCCTCCGGAAAGGATGAGCGGCGGGGTCGGATCCCTTTCCTCCGGAAAGGGCTCTGACCCCACCAGCGGGGGATACCCCGCTTACAGCCCCGTCGCCGCCTTCACCGCGTCCTCGTGCAGCGACTCGTTCAGCTCATCCACCACGGTGGTCCATGCCGCATCGGCCTGCAGCGACTCGGACAGGAACTGGCGCTGCGCATCGTTCCAGTACGGCGCCTCGACCACTTCCACATCGGTGGCCAGCTGGTGCTCGCGGATGAAGCGGGCGATGCCCTCGGCGCTGGCGTCCAGGCCCAGCTGCAGGAACAGGTTGGTCATGCGCGGTTCGGTGGTGATCATCGTCGGTTCCTGCGGTAAGAAGGGATGCGCCATTATCGGCGCACATAGCCTTGGGGAAAGCCCCGTGGCGAACGTCTACAGCAGGACGACCCCCTTGGCATCCCCCATGAACGCACACACCGCCCCTGAAGACAGCCGCAGCCTGCGGCTCAAGGCCGCCACCCGCGACAGCCATGGCGCCCTGGACAAGCGCATCATGGCCGGTGACATCTTCGCCGACCGCAGCAACTTCGCCCGGTTCCTGCGCGTGCAGTACCGCTTCCATCGCAGCATCGATGCGCTGTATGCCAACCCTGCGCTGGACGCACTGCTGCCGGACCTGGGCGAGCGCCGCCGCCTGGCCCAGGTGGCGCGCGACCTGCAGGATCTGGAGCAGACGCTGCCCGGGGCCGACATCGCGGCGTTGCCGTCCGATCTGGAACTGCCCGCCGCGTTGGGGTGGCTGTATGTGGCCGAAGGGTCCAACCTCGGCGGCACCATTCTGTACAAGATGGCCGCCAGGCTCGGCCTGGATCGTGATTTCGGCGCCCGCCACCTGGCCGCGCATCCGGATGGCGCGGCGCGCCACTGGCGCGAGTTCACCGCTGCGCTGGACGCGGTACCGCTGAGTGCCAGGCAGGAGCAGCAGGTGATCGATGCGGCCGACGCCGCGTTCCGCAGCGTGCACGGCCACGTCGAAGTGGAATTCGCCTGATGCCTGGTGCCCGCCTGCGGATGCAGCGCTGATGCGTTGGCTCTGGTTCGCGCTGGGGTGGTTGATGGTCGTCCTCGGGGTGATCGGCGCGTTGCTGCCGGTGATGCCGACCACCATCTTCCTGATCCTCGCCGTGGGCTGCTTCGCACGCAGCTCGCCGAAGTTCGAGCAGCGCCTGCTGGCGCATCCGCGCTACGGCCCGTCACTGCGGCTGTGGCGTGAGCAGGGTGCGGTGTCGCGCAAGGGCAAGGCGTTCGCCAGTGCCGGCATGGCCGTGGGTTTTGCGCTGTTCTGCTGGGGAGCGCACCCGTCGTGGCGCCTGCTGCTGGGCGTGGGCCTGTTCTTCGCGGTCAGCGCCGGCTACGTGCTCAGCCGACCCGCGCCGCGGCTGCAGCCCCATCCGGTCGTGGAAGTGGACGACGCCAATGATCCGCGTGCGACCCGCCGTCGCGCAGCGACCCCTGATGCTGATGGAAACCGAGACGATGCTGCCTGCTGACCTGGCCCCTGTGGCCGCCCCCGCATTGACTCCGTGGGGCATGTACCTGGCCGCCGACGTGGTGGTGAAGGCCGTGATGATCGCGCTGGCACTGGCGTCGCTGGCCACCTGGACCGTGCTGCTGGCCAAGGGCTGGGAGCTGGCGCGGCAGGCCCGGCAGCTGCGTGCGGCACGCGCGCTGTTGCTGCAGTCCGCACAGCTGCCGACGCAGAGCGAGGAAGCGACCCTGCAACAGGGCGCCGCACTGACGATGCTGGATGCTGCACGCACCGAACTGCGCCTGTCGCAGGAGCTGGACAGCCACGACGGCATCAAGGAGCGCGTCGCCTCGCGCCTGGAGCGCATCGAGCTGGAAACCGCGCGCGTGCAGCGGCGCGGTATCGGCGCGCTCGCCAGCATCGGCGCGGTGGCGCCGTTCGTCGGCCTGTTCGGTACGGTGTGGGGCATCATGAACAGTTTCATCGGCATCGCCCACAGCAACACCACCAGCCTGGCGGTGGTTGCGCCCGGCATCGCCGAGGCCCTGTTGGCGACAGCGCTCGGCCTGGTCGCGGCGATTCCCGCGGTGCTGGTCTACAACCATTTCAGCCGCGTGCTGGCCGGCCTGCGGGGGCTGCTCGGCGATCTGTCGGCCGCCGTGCAGCAGCTGGTGTCGCGCGATCTTGATCGTGCCGTCCCGCGTGCCGCTGCGGCGCCGCTGCGCGCGGTGCACTGAGGCGCGACGATGGCGATCAGGACCGCGTCCGACCGCGACGATGCCCCCGAAGAAGCGCACGAGATCAATGTCACGCCCTTCATCGACGTGATGCTGGTGCTGTTGATCATCTTCATGGTGGCCGCACCGCTGGCGACCGTGTCGGTGCCGGTGCAGCTGCCGGCCAGCAGCGCCAGTGACACGCCGCCCGAACAGGCGCCGGTGTATGTGACTGTGCAGGCCGATCTGTCGCTTCGCGTTGGCGAACAGGCCGTAGCGCGCGACGGGCTGGCGGCTGCATTGCAGGCGGCCACTCACAGTGACACCGCGCAGCGTATCTTCCTTCGCGCCGATACCCACGTGCCCTACGGCGAACTGATGGCCACGCTGGATGCATTGCGTGCGGCCGGTTACCTGAAGGTGGCACTGGTCGGCCTGGAGCAGCGCACGCAATGAGCGGACTGCGGCGCTGGGCGACCAGCCTGGCGATCGTACTGCTGGTGCACGCGCTGTTGATCGGCGCGGCCTGCTGGTGGGTGGCGCGCGCACCGGTGCAGGCTGCAACGGCTCCCCCGGCAGCGCTGACGCTGGAGCTGGCGCCGATGGCGCAGGCACCGCCGGCGCCGCCGCGCGAGGTCGCCACCGGGCCGCTGCAGCAGCAACAGCAGCGGCAGCAGGCGCCAGCGCCAGCCGTGCGTGAGCAACCCAAGGCACCCGTGCAGCCGCAGGGTGAGCTGCCTCCGCCAGAAGCGCCGGAACCAGCGCCCGCGCCGGACAGCGCCGATGCCAACGTCGCGCAGACCAGCGCACCGCCGCAGGTGGCCGCCGACGCTGCCGCACGCTACACCGCGCCGCAGACCACGGCGGGTGAGCGCAGTCGTGCCGAGGCGACCTGGGAAGGGCGCCTGCTCGGGCACCTGCAGAAGCACCGGCGCTATCCACGCCAGGCCGAGCGGCTGCGCCAGCAGGGCGTGGTCTACGTGCGCTTTGCCGTGGCCCGCGACGGTGTGGTTTCGGCGGTGGTGCTGGGCCGCAGCAGCGGCTTCGCGTTGCTCGACCAGGAGACGCTGGACACCGTGCAGCGGGCCAGCCCGCTGCCGGCGCCGCCGGCCGAAATGGCCGGCGACCCGGTGGAAGTGATGGTGCCGGTGTCGTTCTTCCTGCGTGGGCGGTGATTGACGGTGGGGTCGGATCCCTTTCCGCAGGAAAGGGCTCTGACCCCATCGAGGCCGTCATCCACGCATGGCGCGGATCTACAACAGCGGCACCAGCAGCAGCGCCACGATGTTGATGATCTTGATCAGCGGATTGATCGCCGGGCCGGCAGTGTCCTTGTACGGATCGCCGACGGTGTCGCCGGTCACTGCCGCCTTGTGTGCCTCGCTGCCCTTGCCGCCGAAGTGGCCATCCTCGATGTACTTCTTGGCGTTGTCCCAGGCACCGCCGCCGGTGGTCATCGAAATGGCCACGAACAGGCCGGTCACGATGGTGCCGATCAGCAGGCCGCCCAGCGCGCGTGGCCCCAGCAGCAAGCCGACCACCACCGGCACCGCCACCGGCAGCAATGACGGCACGATCATTTCGCGGATCGCCGAGCGGGTCAGCATGTCCACCGCCTTGTCGTACTGGGGCTTGCCGGTGCCCTGCATGATGCCGGGGATCTCGCGGAACTGGCGGCGCACTTCCTCCACCACCGCACCGGCGGCGCGGCCGACCGCTTCCATCGCCATCGCACCGAACAGGTAGGGAATCAGGCCGCCGATCAGCAGGCCGATGATCACCGTGTGGTCGCTGAGATCGAAGCGGAACTCCTGGCCGGGATTGGCCGCCTGCAGGTTGTGGGTGTAGTCGGCGAACAGCACCAGTGCGGCCAGCGCCGCCGATCCGATCGCATAGCCCTTGGTCACTGCCTTGGTGGTGTTGCCCACTGCATCCAGCGGATCGGTGATGTCGCGGATCTCCGAGGGCAGCTCGGCCATTTCGGCGATGCCACCGGCGTTGTCGGTGATCGGGCCGTAGGCATCGAGGGCGACAATCATGCCGGCCATCGACAGCATCGCGGTAGCGGCGATGGCGATGCCGTACAGGCCGCCCAGCGCGAAGGCTCCCCAGATCGCCGCACACACCGCCACCACTGGCAGCGCGGTGGACTTCATCGAAATGCCTAGGCCGGCGATGATGTTGGTGCCATGGCCGGTGGTCGAGGCCTGCGCCACGTGCTGCACCGGCTTGTACTGGGTGCCGGTGTAGTACTCGGTGATCCACACGATCAGCCCGGTCAGCACCAACCCGATCAACGCGCAGCCATACAGCGCCATCGGCCCATGCACGTTGTCGGACATCAGCCCGGTGGTGATCGGATAGAACGCAATCGCCGCCAGCACGCCGGAGACGATCACGCCCTTGTACAGCGCACCCATGATCGAGCCGCCCGGCTTCACCTTGACGAACAGCGCACCGATGATCGAGGCGATGATCGATACGCCGCCCAGCACCAGCGGGTAGAGCACCGCGTTGGCGCCGGCCTCGGCCAGCATCAGGCTGCCCAGCAGCATGGTGGCGATCACGGTCACCGCGTAGGTCTCGAACAGGTCGGCGGCCATGCCGGCGCAGTCACCGACGTTGTCACCGACGTTGTCGGCGATCACCGCCGGGTTGCGCGGATCATCTTCGGGAATACCGGCTTCGACCTTGCCGACCAGGTCGGCGCCGACGTCGGCTCCTTTGGTGAAGATGCCGCCGCCCAACCGCGCGAAGATCGAGATCAGCGACGAACCGAACGCCAGCCCGACCAGCGCGTGCAGCGCCTGCTCCATCGGCAGGCCAATGCGCAGCAGCAGTGCGTAGTAGCCTGCCACGCCCAGCAGGCCCAGCCCGACCACCAGCATGCCGGTGATCGCGCCGCCGCGGAAGGCGACGTCCATCGCCGCGCTGATGCCCTGGCGCGCCGCCTCCGCGGTGCGCACGTTGGCGCGCACCGACACGTTCATGCCGATGTAGCCGGCGGCGCCGGACAGCACCGCACCGACCGCGAAACCAATCGCGGTGTACCAGCTGAGGAACACCCCGACCAGCACGAACAGCACCACGCCGGCGATGCCGATGGTCAGGTACTGACGGTTGAGGTAGGCGCGCGCACCTTCCTGGATCGCGGTGGCGATCGCAACCATGCGCTCATTGCCGGTGGGTTGGCGCAGGATCCAGCGCGCCGAGACGATTCCGAACAGGATCGCGAGAATGGCGCAGCCCAGCGCCAGTGACAGCCCGTGACGTTCCAGCATTAGACCCCTCCGCAGAATGGATGTAGGCATCCAGTGGCGATGAACGGCACCACGAGGGGGACGACGGGCTGCAGCCTGGAACCAACCCGTACCGACCTTGGTGGTCGTCCGACGTATGGCGGTGTTCAGCATTCCCTGGTGCCTGCAGTATGCGTGCCGCTCTTTGTAGAGTCGAGCCATGCTCGACTGGCCCGTGGGAGCCGCGCCGCATGACCCGTGGGCGCCCTGCCAATGAGCGCGTCGACATGCGCGCGGACCCGCCGCCAGGCAAGGGCATGATTTGCGAGCCACCGGCCTTTGCACCCCGTTAAGCCAGCCTCTGCAAGCCTGCGCGGAGTCCCGATGGAGATCCCCCATGCGCCTGTCCCTGTTGATGCTCGCCGCCCTGGCCCCGGCCGTGCCGGCACTCGCTGCGGAAACCCCGGAGCTGCAGCGTGCCGTGGGCGCACCCCAGACGGTGGGCGCGGTGCATACGCTGCGGCAGATTCCCGAGGCCTGCGCACGCCTGGAAGGTGCGTTCACCGGCGATGCCGCCGCCCCGTACCGCTTCTCCGCCGTGCGTACCAGCGAGCAGTGCCAGCCACGTGCGCGCTTCGTCGACTACACCAAGGCACAGCCGAGTGCCGACAAGGGCTGGAAGCTCAACGATGTGATCCGCGTGCCCAACGCGGCATGCCCGGCGCAGCAGGCGGTGGTGCGGGTGTGGCGCCTGCCGTCGAGCAACAAGGTCGAGCTGGATGGGCAGGGCCAGTCGCGCATCTATCTGGAAGAGGCCAAGAAGCAGGCGGCAGCCGGCCAGATTCCGCAGGTGACGATGTTCGCCGCGCAGCTGCAGATGGAAGGAAAGGCCTGCAATTGAGATGATGCGTGCGCTGCGCCCACGCAGTCGTCCACGGGTGGTAGTGCCGGCCGCTGGCCGGCATCCGGCTGATCTCACTCCGCCAGCGTCGCCCCGCGCGCCACCAGCAGCTCGCGCAACGCCCTGCGATGGCAATGCGCTTCGTCCTCGCAGTAGCAGCCCACGCTGAGGTCGCTGTGCTGCGACATCGCGGCCAGCAGGTCCAGCGCGTGCGCGGCATCGGGCGCTTTCATCTCGGCCTTGTAGTGGCGGAAGAACGCAGTCCAGTCGGCGGCGGTCTTCGCCTCATGGGCCTGTTTCACCAGCTCCGCGCTGGGTGACAGAGTCGGGAACCAGACGTCGTACCAGTCCCGTTTCGCGAATTCGCTGCGGGGCACGCCGCGTGGTGGTCGCCGCACGGTGCCGATGCGCAGACCCTCACCGGGTTGGCGCGGGCTGCCGAGACGAACAACACGCAGTGCCATGATGACCTCCAGGCGGGGCGTCCATCATCCTGCGATGCACGTGCGCCAGGCGTGAACCGCTGGGGAAACGAAAAGGCCCGGGCGCCTGCGCACCCGGGCCTTTTCCCATGCCGGCAGCGGTCAGTTGCCGCGGCAGTCCTTCAGCCACAACACCCGACCGATCTGGTCGTAGCTGTCGACCACGCCGGTCAGCGTTACTTTCTCGCGCGGGCGCAGGGCCAGCGCATACGCGGCCTGGTTGGCTGCGAACGAGCAGGAAATGGCCACACGCTCAAAATCGATGCTGCCATCGCTGGGCAGGTCGAAGCTGGTGTTGTAGGTGCCGCCACTGCGCAGCACGGTGGTGATGCGACCGGTGATGGCGTAGGTCTTGCCCTTGTAGCGCGGCTCGACCGCGGCCGGGTTGTCCTTGTTCTGGTTGCGCAGCTGGAAGCCGAAGCGGTCGGCGGCAATGGTCACCACCGAGGCCTGCGGAGTGGCCTTGGCCGCCTGTTCGCCCGCCTTGCCTGGCTTGATCTGGTTGAGCAGCTTGCACATTTCTTCGCGCACGCCGTCGGCCGGGGCGATGGCGCCCTTGTTGACCTTCACCACCATGCCGACGGTGCCCTGGCCGCCTTCGGAGGTGGCACTGATGATCATCGGAATCGGCTTGTGGGCCATGGATTCCGGCTCTTCGATCAGCATCGAGCCGCCTTCCACGTCCTCGCTGAGGACGTCCATGTTGGCGTTCTTGGCGATTACCCGCATCTGGCCGATGGCGCTGGCCACGGTCAGGTCAGGATGGGTGACCGATGAAGTGAAGGTAGTGCCGACGAAGGGATTGCCCTTCTTCTGGAAGTTGCTTTCGCAGGTCGCAGCGAAGGCCGGCGCGGCAGCACCGCACAGCAGCGCGGCGATCAGGATCGGGTGCTTCATGGTTACAGTCCTTGTGAAATGGCAGCACGGGCCCGGGCCTTGAGGGCCGGGCAGCGTCGAATCTTGCTTGCAGCGGCCCCTTTGCCCCGGGCCGGAGCCCGATTGTGGGGCGCTTCGGCGGCCGCCGCAATGCGCCCTGTGCGCCGCACAGGACGCAGGCACACTTCAGCCCTCGAAGGCCGGCAGCTTCTGCTTCACCGCCACGTTCTTCAGTGTCACGTACTTCGGCAGGCCGTCGGTGCCATAGGGAAGCGGCGCTTCGCCCTTGATCAGCGGCGACAGGTAGGCGCGCGCCTTGGCGGTGATGCCGAAGCCATCGCGGCGGATGAAGCCGGCTGGCATCTTCTTCTCGTGGTTGGCGATCTTCGACAGCGGGGCCGCTTCGATCTTCCAGCGATAGGGCGCATCGCTGCTGCGCACGATCACCGGCATCACGCCGTTCTGGCCCTTCAGTGCCAGCTGCACGGCGGCCTTGCCGACCGCCTGTGCCTGCTCCCAGTCGGTCCTGCTGGCCAGGTGGCGGGCCGAGCGCTGCAGGTAGTCCGGCAGCGCCCAGTGCACCTTCAGGCCCAGCTGGTCCTTGACCCGTGCAGCAAGGTGCGCGGCCACGCCGCCCAGCTGCGAGTGACCGAACGAGTCCTTGCCGCCGCCTGCGTCGGCGACGAAGCGGCCATCGGCGGTCGCGATACCTTCCGACGCCACCACCACGCAGTAGCCGACGCGCTCGACCACGGCCTTCACCTTGGCCAGGAATGCGGCCTCGTCGTAGGCGCGCTCGGGCAGCAGGATGATGTGCGGTGCTTCGTCATCACCGTTGCCAGCCAGGCCGGCGGCCGCGACCAGCCAGCCGGCGTGGCGGCCCATCGCCTCGTAGATGAAGACGCGGGTGGAGGTCTCGGCCATCGCCGCAACGTCCAGCGCCGCCTCGCGCACCGAGACGGCGGTGTACTTGGCCGCCGAGCCGAAGCCGGGGCAGGTGTCGGTCACCGCCAGATCGTTGTCGATGGTCTTGGGCACGCCAATGCAGGTCAGGTCGTAGCCGGAGGCCTTGGCCAGCTGCGAGACCTTCAGCGCGGTATCGGCCGAGTCGTTGCCGCCGTTGTAGAGGAACCAGCGCACGTCGTGCGCGCGCAGCACCTCCAGCAGGCGGTCGTAGCGGGCGCGGTCGGCGTCCAGCGATTTCAGCTTGACCCGGCACGAGCCGAAGGCACCGCCCGGGGTATGGGCCAGCGCGCGGATGGCCGCGGCACTCTCCTTGCTGGTGTCGATCAGCTCCTCGCGCAGGGCGCCGAGGATGCCGTTGCGGGCGGCCAGGACCTTGATGCCCTTGGCCCGCGCCTGCTCGATCACCGCCGCCGCCGTGGCGTTGATGACGGCGGTGACACCGCCGGACTGGGCATAAAGGAGAGTACCGTTGCGCATGCTTCTACCTGCTCGGGGGAGGGGACATTGCAGGGACATTACCCGGATGCGGTAAAGTGGCGCTATTGCGGTGCAGCGATACCGGACCGTCCGGGACGCGAACCTTCTTTGTTTTCAACACGTTGGAGTCAGGTCAATGCGATTGGTTCTGTTGGGACCGCCCGGTTCGGGCAAGGGGACACAGGCGACGCGCCTGAAGGAAAAGCTGGGCATCGCCCACATTTCGACCGGTGACATGCTGCGCGCGGAAATCGCCGCCGGCACCGAGCTGGGCAAGCAGGCCAAGACGGTGATGGATGCCGGCAACCTGGTGTCGGACGACATCCTGCTGGGCATGCTGGAGTCGCGCCTGACCCAGGCTGATGTCGCCAAGGGCTTCATCCTCGATGGCTACCCGCGCAACGTGGCCCAGGCCAATGCGATGGACGGCCTGCTGGCCAAGATCGGCCAGCCGCTGGACGCCGTGGTGCAGCTGGACGTGGCCACCGAGCTGCTGGTGGATCGCATCGCCGGTCGTGCCAAGGAGCAGGGCCGCGCCGATGACAATCCGGAAGCGGTGCGCCAGCGCCTGCAGGTCTACAACGAGCAGACCGCCCCGGTGGTCGATTTCTACGCCGGCCGTGGCACCCTGGCCCGCGTCGATGGCGTCGGTGAGCTGGACGAGATCGAAGCCCGCATCCTGGCGGCGATCAAGGCCTGATCCGGCCGGGCCGGCGCGAATTGCCGGCTCCCCGGGCGCAAAAAAACACAGGCCTGGTCCGCGAGGATCAGGCCTGTGTCGTTTGACAGGCGCCAGCGAAGGGCTTGCTCAGGGCCCCGCAGCATGAGCTCCCTTGGGGATGGCCTCTTGGGGAGTAGGACCGGTTCGGGTACTGCGGCTGGCAGTTCGAATTGTGTCCGGGTTCACAGAACATCGCTATCGGGAATTCCCTGACAGCTGATTGGAGTTTTCTCACATCCCGTGTAGGGGTTGTCTTACCCGATAGCGGACATTGGCCCTATACAGCCGTCATCGGTCACAATCCTCGGTCATGAGCAGCGTACATATCCTTGCAATTGCCGGCACCTTCATGGGCGGCGTGGCCGCCCTGGCGCGGGAACTCGGGCATTCCGTCAGCGGCAGCGACCAGGCCATCTACCCGCCGATGTCGACCCAGCTCGAACAGCTGGGCATCACCCTGGACCAGGGCTACCGTGCCGACAGCGTGCCGGCCGGCACCGACGAGGTGGTGATCGGCAACGCGCTGTCGCGCGGCAATGCCGCCGTGGAAGCCGTGCTCGATGCCGGCCAGCGCTATATATCCGGTGCGCAGTGGCTGTCCGAGCAGGTGCTGCCGGGCCGCGACACGCTGGCCGTGGCCGGTACCCATGGCAAGACCACCACCACCACCATCCTCACCTGGCTGCTGGAAAGTGCAGGGCGCTCGCCCGGCTTCCTGATCGGCGGCGTCGCCGAGGATTTCGGAGTCTCCGCGCGCCTGGGCCAGGGCCGCGAGTTCGTGGTCGAAGCCGATGAGTACGACACGGCCTTCTTCGACAAGCGCAGCAAGTTCGTGCACTACCGGCCGCTGGTGGCCATCCTCAACAATCTTGAATACGACCACGCCGACATCTTCCCGGACGTGGCGTCGATCCAGCGCCAGTTCCATCACCTGGTGCGCACGGTGCCGGCGCGTGGCCGCCTGATCGTCAACGGCGATGATCAGCACCTGGCCGAAGTGCTGGCGATGGGCTGCTGGACCCCGGTCGAGCGGTTTGGTTTCGATCCGTCGCTGGAGTGGCATGCCGAGCTGCTGGCCGCTGATGGCAGCGCGTTCCGCGTGCACCATCGTGGGCAGGCGCTGGGCGACGTGCAGTGGTCGCTGCTGGGCCGCCACAACGTGCTCAACGGGCTGGCCGCGCTGGCCGCTGCGCATGCAGTGGGCGTGGCGCCGGCCACGGTGATCCCGGCGCTGGCGCGCTTCCGCAGCGTCAAGCGCCGCATGGAAGTGATCGGCAGCCATGGCGGCATCACCGTCTACGACGATTTCGCCCATCACCCCACCGCGATCGCCACCACGCTGGAAGGCCTGCGTGCCAGGGTCGGCGATGCGCGCATCGTGGTTGCGATGGAACCGCGCAGCAACTCGATGCGGTTGGGCGCACATGCGCAGGCACTGGCACCGTCGCTGGCGCTGGCTGATGAAGTGGTGTTCCTGCATCGCCCGGAACTGGCCTGGGATGCCGCTGCGGTGATCGCTGCGGTACGTGGTGACGCCCACGCGGTGCCGGATACCGACGCATTGCTGGCGCAGCTGCAGTCCAGCGTGCGTAGCGGCGACCACGTGGTGTTCATGTCCAACGGTGGCTTCGACGGCGCCCCGCGCCGCTTCCTCGCCGCGTTGCAGGCCCGATGAGCGTCGACAGCCCGCTGCCGCTGTTTCCGCTGCACACCACGCTGGTGCCGGGTGCGGCGGTGGGCCTGCGTGTTTTCGAGCGCCGCTATCTGGACCTGGTCCGCGACAGCGGCCGCAGTGGTGAGGGGTTCGGTGTCTGCCTGATCCTCGATGGCGAGGAAGTCGGCGCACCGGCGACGCCGGCGGCCTACGGTGTGCAGGTGCGCATCGAAGACTTCGATGTCGGTGCCGATGGCGTGCTGCAGCTTCGCCTGCGCGGCACCCGCCGTTTCCATGTGGAGCGTACCCGCGTGCGCGACAACGGCCTGGTGGTGGCCGACGTGCGCTGGTGCGAGGAAGACCCGGACGACGAACTGCGACCACAGCACGCGCTGCTGGCCACGGTGCTGGGGCACATCATCGAACAGGCCGGCGAGGCTTATGCGCCGGCCAACCCGGCGTTGCTGGACCAGGCCAGCTGGGTCGGCTGGCGGCTGGCCGAGCTGTTGCCGCTGAGCGAGCAGCAGCGCCTGCAGCTGCTGCAGATGGACGACCCGCACCAGCGATTGCAGCAGTTGCTGGGCTGGATGCCGTAGCAGCCTGCCTTGGGTGGGTGTGCACCTTGGTGCACACGCTGGGGCATGCGTGGAATGCCATCCACGCACGGCGTGGATCTACTGTAGAGCCGAGCCTATGCTCGGCTTGATGGTTCCCGCGAAGAGCAGCCGAGCATGGGCTCGGCTCTACAGTGGGTGATCGCGCACCGGTGCCGGTCAGGGCGCCGTGGTCTTCAACCGCAGCACCGGCAACCCGGTTTCGCTGTGCACATCCTCGCGCTGCGGCAGGTCCTGCACGGCGTCCTTCACTGCGTTGAGCGCCGGGTCGACGCCACGCAGCGGGTGCCACATGCCGATCCACTCGAAATGACGCTCGTAGCGCAGGGTCTGCGCACTGCCCAGCCATAGCGGCGTATTGCCCGGTTGCAACTGCGCAGGGGCTGGCCACAGGCGCAGTACATAGCGCTCATCGCGGTGTGTACCCGGGCGCACCATCAACAGCGCTTCCACGCGCGTGTCCAGCGTGGCTGGCAGCACCGGCAGTTCGTCGGCACCCGTGTTCTTGTCCAGCATCAGCAGCGCCTCCTGCCAGCCGGCCTGTTCCTGCCGCTTCCAGCCGCGTGCTTCCAGCTGCGCCTGCAGCGGGGCCAGCGGGCCCGCCACCTGCACGTCCAGCGGCCAGCGCTGGTCGTCGTCGAACTCGTTGCGGCGCGCCGGCAGTGTCGCCCAGTCGTGCTGCCACCAGGCCTGCATGTCCATCGCCTGCGCCGCCGGCAGGGTCGGCTCGAAGCGTTCCAGCTTCACCGGAATGTGGCGCGGCGCGTACCACATCGCCGCCACGGCGAAGACACCGTAGAACAGCCACGCCACCGGCTTCACCCAGAACGAGCGGTTGAAGCGGCGGCGGTAGGCGATGCCCAGCACCAGCAGCCAGAACGTGCCGAACAGCATGCCGCCGATCACATCGCTCAGCCAGTGCGCGCCCAGGTACAGGCGCGAGAAGCCGATCAGGCTGACCACGATGCCCGACACCAGGTACGGCCAGACACGGGTGCGGCCAGGCATCTCGCGGGCGATCAGCACCGCGAAGAAGCCGAAGGTGATGGTGGCCATGGTCACCGACACCGACGGGAAGCCAAAGCCACTGCTGGCATCGACCGGTCGCACCACATCCACCGTTGCGCCGAGCAGCATGGTCAACGCCAGGCCGAAGGCAAGCGCGGCCAGCCAGTGCGCGGCTGCCATCCAGCGGCGGCGCCAGATCAGGTAGCCCATCGCTGCAGCGGTGGCCGGCAACAACACCTGCCAGGCGCCCAGCGATGCCAGCGCGGCCATCGGGTAATCGGCCAGCGGATTGCGCAGCGCCAGCATGGCCTGGTGCACCAGCAGGTCGATCGCCAGCGGCTCGCCATGGGCGACCACCACGGTCAGCAGCGCGAACCAGCCCCAGCCCAGCACCAGCAGCATCAGCGCCAGCATCGCCAGCGGCACCGACTCGCGGCGCTTCGGGTCCAGCACACCGACGGTGTAGCGGCCCAGCGTCGGGTGTCGGTTGGACCAGTCCAGCAGCCGCGCCAGCCAGTTGTCCATGCGCGCGGCCGACCAGCGGTAGCCGTACAGCACGATGGCCCAGACCAGGCCGAGGATCACTGCCAGCAGGCCGACCACCACCACCAGTCGCCCTGCGACGGCGGCCACCGCGTCATAGGCCTCGCCGAGCACCCAGCCCGGTGCCAGGAACAGCACCGCCCACGAAATGCTGGCGATGCCACTGGCCTGCATGTAGCGGCTGGCCGGCATTTTCATCATGCCGGCGATGGCCGGCACGAACGGCCGGATCGCGCCCACGTAGCGTGCTACCAGGATGCTCTTGAAGGCATTGCGGCGGAACAGGTTTTCGCCGCGGTCGAGCAGCTGCGGGTAACGGCTGAAGGGCCACACGCCACGCAGGCGGTCACCCCAGCGGCGCCCGATCCAGTAACTGATGCCATCACCGGCGAATGCGCCCAGTGCGGCTGCCGCCACCGCATACGGCCCGGAGATCTGGCCCAGCCCGATGAACACGCCCACCGCGAACAGCAGCGGCAGGGCCGGCACGATGGCGCCGAGAATGATCACCGCATCGCAGAAGGCGATGAGGAAGATAACGGCACCCGCCAGCACGGGGTGAGCGGCAATCCACGCGAGGGTGGCGTCGATCCATGAAGAGTCCATTGCCCGATTATAGGGGCGTGAAGGTGACTGGTTCCCAGCCGCTTGGTGACCGTTTGCAACGGGCGCCTTCGCCTAGAATGCGCACATGCCGCATTCGTCAGACACGCCCTCGCACGCCCTGAAGGCCGACAGCTTCGGTCGCATCCTCCTTGTGGAAGGGCCGGCCGGCTCCTTTGTACGCCGTGATCTGGGCGCCACACCACTGTGGTTGCGGCTGCCGGCCTGGTGGCTGGCCCGCCGTGAAGCACGCGCACTGCGCCACATCCACGGCATGGCCGATGTGCCGCAGCTGCTGGCGTGGGATGGACGTCATCTCGACCGCAGCTTCATGGCCGGCGACGCCATGTACCAGCGTCCGCCTCGCGGTGACCTGGCCTGGTTCCGCGCCGCGCGTCGTCTGCTGCAGCAGCTGCATCGCAATGGCGTGGCCCACAACGATCTGGCCAAGGAAGCCAACTGGCTGGTCACCGACGATGGCCGCCCGGCGCTGATCGACTTCCAGCTGGCGGTGATCGGCAACCCGCGCTCGCGCTGGATGCGCCTGCTGGCCCGTGAGGACCTGCGCCACCTGCTCAAGCACAAGCGCATGTACTGCCGCGAGTCGCTCACCCCGGTGGAAAAGCGGGTGCTCAAGCGCACCTCCTGGGTGCGCGAGCTGTGGTTCGCCACCGGCAAGCCGGTCTACCGCTTCGTCACCCGCCGCATCCTGCATTGGGAAGACAACGAGGGGCAGGGGCCGAAGCCGTGAGCCGTACGCAGGTGGTGACCGGCCCGCCGAGTGCAGGCAGCATCCTGCGCCCACAGCTGGCTGGCGCCGACTTCGTGCACGCCTGCCAGGCGACGACCCGTCGTGATGGGCGCTCGGCCTTGCAGGCCTATCGCGACATGGCGGCGACCATTCCCGGCTGGTTCGATGGGCTGATGGCACTGCGCAATCGCGGCATGCGCCTGCTCGGCATGAAGCACCTGGGCTCGTTGCGTGCGGTACAGGACATCGCGCAGCCGCGTCCGGGGCAACGGCTGGGCATCTTCACCCTGCAGTCGCTGGATGACGATGCCATCGTGCTGGAAGACGACGACCGCCACCTGCGTGTGCAGCTGGCCCTGCAGTGGCAGGGCGATGTGCTGGAAGTGGCGACGGTGGTCCATACGCACAACGCGTTCGGGCGCGTGTACATGCTGCCGGTTGCACCCGTGCATCGGCTGATCGTGCCGCATCTGCTGAGGAAGCAGGTGCAGGCGTACCGGTAGATCCACGCCATGCGTGGGTGCATTAAGCAATTCAATGGTCGCGTGCAAGTGCCAGATGATTGCCGTTGACGACCCCTTCCATCTGTTCGCAGCGCTCGCCTAGAATCAGGAACGAGAGAGTCGCATGGAAGCAACGTCGCGCCGTCCTGGCGCGGCTACGCATGCGGACGCGAGGGGAAAATTGTGAAGCGAGTTGCTGCTTGGCAGTGCCGTGTTGCTACGGCACTGACGCTGTGCGTGGTCGCAGGTTCGGTCTCGGCAGTCGAGCCCTACCAGGAATACCGCAAGCTCATTGAGTCCGCCCAGAACCTGACGGCGCTGAAGGATGATCTTTTCGGCGAGAGCGTCAGCCTCTACAACGGCAAGACTGAGTTTGCCGTCACCGACGTCAGCCTGCCAGGCAACAACGCCCTGCCGGTGCAGATGCGGCGCCGGTTCAGTGTCGAGATGGACCTGGTCGGGAGTGGCAGCTTCAACGCCAGTCTCGATGGTGTGGGCGGCTGGGAGGTCGACACGCCGTACATCACCGGCATGTTCCCCGGCGCGAGCGCCTGGCTGAACAATCGTTGCAGTGGCGACATGGTGCCTCAGTGGCCCATTTCCTTCCGGCTCAACGAAGTCTGGCAGGGCAACATGATCCATGTCCCGGGTGGTGGTGATCGCACCATGTTGGGGGCCTGGAACAACACGCCGATGCCGACAGACGGCGTTGCACGCAAGTGGAGCACCTCGCATCGCGATGCCATCGACTGTATTCCAATGAAGTCGGGTCTGGCTGGCGAGGGCTATCGGGTCAGGACCACCTCGGGCGAGTCGTACTTCTTCGATACCGCGTTCACGCGCTTTGGCGGCACGCTGGAGCGCTCGGGCGGCGAAGGAGACAGGACCAAGATCGCTCGCACGCGCATCTACCTCATGGCCAGCCGTGTAGAGGACCGGTCGGGCAACTGGGTACAGTACGAGTACAACGGCAACGGTCACCCGACCCGGATCTGGTCCAGCGATGGCCGCGAGATCACGCTGGCCTACAGCGGCACGCTTCTGGTGTCGGTGACTGCCGCGGGCCGTACCTGGAACTATGGCTACGGTCAGGTCGAAGGCCAGAACCGCCTCACCGCAGTTACCCAGCCCGATGGAAGCACTTGGTCCTACGCCTACTCCAGCGCGCTGCGCGCCTGGGAGAAGGTGAACTGGGACGGCAACAGCAACGAGACCTGTCAGGAGCAGCCGCCGGAGCGTGACGGTACGCTGGTCATGACCATCAAGCATCCGTCCGGTGCGATGGGTGAGTTCCAGTTTTCGAATGGTCGCCAGTACCGCAGTGGCGTCCATGCCAGCGAGTGCATCCGCCGGATCGCACAGTCGGCGTACTACTACGAAATCGTCACCCCGTTTTTCTACGACGTAGTCTCGCTGAGAGCCAAGAAGATCTGGGGACCGGGCCTGCCGAAGGTGCTGCAGTGGAGCTATGACTATGGCAGCGGCTACGAGCCGCTCTGGGGCGGCGTGGGCGGTGCAGCCATCTACCCCTGCACGACCTGCAAGAAGGAAAAGCAGGTCACGATCTCAAATCCCGACGGAACCCGCACGGCCTACCGCTATGGCTCGCAGTACGCGCTGAATGAAGGGCGGCTGCTGGGTAGCAGCGTCATTGACGCGGCCGGGAATGTGGTCAAGAGCAGCACCTCGGTCTACATGACCGAAGACGAAGTGAAATCACAGCCATTCGCCCCGCTTCACGGGATGATCTACAGTGGCGACGAGCCGAGCACAGCTCAGGTGCGGCCGGTCGTGGCCGAGGCCATCCAGCAGGATGGCGTGACCTACCAGACCAGCATATTGTTGTTCGATGATCTGGCTCGCCCGTTGCGTGTCAATAGCGCCAGTCCTTTGGGCGGCCGCACCGATGCCACTCAGTATGCGGACGACCGAAGCAGATGGATTCTGGGCGCGATCGCGAAGGTCACCAACGAGAATACCGGCGTGGTGGTCGAGCAGACGACGTTCGATGGCCTGATGCGGCCCACGGAAGTGCGTTCGTATGGGTTGTTGAAGCAGGTACTGGGCTACAACCCTGACGGAACCGTGGCCATGGTGGATGACGGTCGTGGCAATCGCACTACGCTTTCCGGCTGGAAGCGCGGCACGCCGCAGCAGATCCAGTTTGCCGACGGCGCTGTGCAGTCGGCGGTGGTGGACGACAATGGCTGGGTCAGCAGCGTTACCGATGAGAACGGTGCAACCACCCAGTACGGCTATGACGCAATGGGACGCATGGCCACCATCGACTGGCCGGCGGGCGACAGTGTGGCTTGGGCACGTACGACACAGAGTTTCACCGCCATCAACGGCGACGAGTACGGTATCGGAGCGGGTCATTGGCGGCAGACCGTCGCAACCGGAAACGCGCGGCGCAACGTCTATTTCGATGCCTTCTGGCGTCCGCTGCTGACTGAGGAATATGACGAGTCCTCGCGTGGCGTGACCCAGCGCTACCAGAGGTTTGCCTACGACGAAGCGGGTCGGCAGGTGTTCGCCTCGCACCCTGGCGAGTCTGCTGTGCTGAGTACAGGTACATGGACCGGCTACGACGCGCTGGGGCGACAGACCTCGGTGTCCGTCGACAGCGAGGCCGGTCTGCTGACATCGCTGACCAGTTATCTGGCGGGTGGCGGCTTGAAAGTGGTCGACCCCAAGGGCAATACGACGCTGACCACTTTCCAGGCGTTCGGTGCGCCGTCGACGGAATCCCCGGTGTCGATCATTCACCCGGCGGGCGCGTTCACCGATATCGATCGCGACATCTTCGGCAAGCCGCGCTCGATCGTGCGCCGCAACCAGGACGGCAGCGCCCGGATTGCCCGCAATTATGTGTATGACGGTCATCAGCAGCTCTGCAAGAGTGTGGAGCCGGAGACCGGCGCAACGCTGATGGGTTACGACGCAGCGGGCAATCTTGCCTGGAGCGCAGCTGGCCTGGACCTTTCCAGCACCACGGCATGCGACGCTGATGCTGGACCGGTTGCGGCCCGCAGGATCGTTCGTGGCTACGATGCGCGCAATCGGCTGTCGACACTTGCGTTCCCGGATGGGAATGGCAACCAGGGCTGGACGTATACAAGGGACGGCAAGCCGGCCACGGTGACCACGGCAAACGATGCGGGGACGACGCAGGCGATCAACACCTATACCTACAACAAGCGTGGGTTGTTGACGGCCGAAACCTCCAGTGACAGTACCCTCGGCATCCAGTCGCTGGGATATGCCTACAACGCCAATGGCGCACTTTCAGGCCTGACCTATCCGAGTGGGCGCTTCGTTGACTATGCGCCCAACGCGCTGGGCCAGCCGACCAAGGCGGGAGGCTACGCCTCAGGGGTGACTTACTACGCCAATGGGGGCATGAAGCAATTCACCTATGGCAATGGCATCGTGCACACGATGGCGCAGAACCAGCGCCAGTTGCCTACCCGGGTGGTCGACAGTGCCGGAGCGCTGGACACGACCTATGAGTACGACGCCAATGGCAACGTCGCGCGTATCGTCGACAATCTGGACGGGCAGCGCACGCGCACCATGGCCTACGACGGACTGGATCGTCTGATTCAGGCCACCTCGCCTTCGTTTGGCGGAGATGGCGTGTACCGCTACACCTACGATGCTGTGGACAACCTGCGTTCGGCCGCGCTGACCGGTGTCAAGGATCACGTCTATTGGTACGACACCCATAACCGGCTTACCAACGTACAGAACAGTGGAGGCGCCACCACTCTGGGCTTGAGCTACGACGCACAGGGCAACCTCTCCAGCCGCAACGGCGTCGGCTACAGCTTCGACTTCGGCAATCGCCTGCGCAGTGTGGCCAGCGCGGAGCGATACCGATACGACGCACATGGCCGGCGCATCCTGTCGGCGGGCGCCAATGACGGTGCCACCATTCGATCGCTGTACGGCAACGACGGTGTGCTGCGCCGGCAGGAAAATGCCCGGGAGGGCCGCAATACCGAGTACATCCACCTCAATGGCAGCCTGGTGGCGCAGGCCATCCAGGTCGTCGCGCCGGTTACGCCGGTCCTGACCGCGCCCGCGTTCAGCAACAACGGTGCCTATGCACTGCAGTGGACGGCGGTGTCTTACGGCAGCCGTTATGAACTGCGAGAGCAGGCAGCTGGCGGAGCTTGGGCCACGATCTACAACGGCGCCGAACGTAGCTGGAACACGTCCGCGAAGGCGGAAGGAACGTTTGGCTATGCTGTCCGCGCTTGCCAACAGGACAGCTGCAGTGGCTGGTCGGCGACGGCCAGTGTCGTGGTGCAGCGTCCTCCTGCGGCAAAGGCTGCTGTAAGCGCGCCCGCAACGGCATTCAATGGCAGCTACAGCATTACTTGGACGGAAGCGGCGGGCGCGGCAACCTATCGCCTGCAGGAGCAGGTGGGAGCGGGCGCCTGGCAGACGGTGCAGGAGAGCGCGGCGCGCAGTCTCGCGGTCTCCGGCAAGCCGGCCGGGACGTATGGGTACCGGGTCTTTGGCTGTAACCCAGCGGGCTGTGGTCCTGAATCAGATGTTGTCCGGACCCAGGTGATCTATCCGCCTGCAGCGGCACCTTCGCTCAACGTGCCGGGGCAGAGTCTCGATGGCAACTATACGATTGCGTGGAGCAGCGTCGACGGCGCATTGCGCTATGCACTGGAGGAGAGCTTCAACAATGGTGCATGGGCACAGGTTGCCTCACTGGCCAGCACCAGTCAGGCATTCGGTGGCAAGGGGACCGGCAACTATGCCTACCGCGTCCGGGCCGGCAACGATGCGGGGTGGGGCGTGTACTCGGCGACGAGTGTTGTTTCAGTGATCCGGCCACCGGCACCGCCCAGCCTGAGTGCGCCCGCAGGAACCTCGTCGGGCAGTGTCACGTTGAATTGGACGGGCGTTGCCATGGCGGCCAGTTACCTGCTGGATGAGAGTGTCAATGGCGGAACCTGGACGGCGGTCCAGAACGACGGTTCGACCCAGTCGCAGCGCAATGGTCTGGTGTTCGGCAACTACGCCTATCGCGTAAGGGCATGCAACATCTCTGGCTGCAGTGACTTCTCCAACACGGTGGTCGTCGCTTCCAATCCGCCCCCGGGTACGCCGCAGTTCATTCATTCCATCAAGTCGCAATGGAAGGAAGGGCGCGCCACCAAAATCTCCTGCGAGGTGAAGTGGACCAGCATGCCGGGTGCAACCAACTACGAGATGATGGCCTACGGCGGAAGGCTCGAGTATTCCGGTCCGGAGAGCTCAATCGAAGCTCAGGGCGCGGTCTACTGCGCGGAAGTACAGATTGTGCGCGCCTGCAATGCCAGCGGTTGTTCAGCCTGGTCCAACCCGTATCCGCAGAGCGTTGTGGATTACGGCGACCTGACCAACCCTCGGTGACCTGAAAATGAAGATCAAGAAAATTCTGGTTGGTGTCGCTGTTCTGTTGGGACTGTTGCTGGGCACAGTGAGTGTTTCGGCGCAGGAGATCGTCCAGTATGTGCATACCGACGCGCTGGGTTCCCCGGTTGCCATCTCTGATGCCAACGGCGCGATCGTCGAGCGCACCGTTTATGAGCCCTATGGTGCGACCGTAGGTGATGCGAAGGGGGATCGCCCGGGATTCACCGGGCATGTGTCGGACTCGGCGACGGATCTGACGTACATGCAGCAGCGGTACTACGATCCGTTGGTCGGGATATTCCTATCGACAGATCCGGTCGACGTGGGCTTGGACAACGGAGCCCTATTTAATCGATACATGTATTCGGCACTGAACCCCTATACTTTCGTTGATCCAGATGGCCGCTGCACTGGCTCTAGAATCACGAATAGTGACGGTACTTGTAAGAGTACCGGTGGGAACACGACGGCCACTGGGCCGACATCATCTGACTCCGCGATTCCGAGGGCGCCATCCTCTGGCTCATCTCCGAGCGTGGCATCTGGCGGAGAATCAAACTCCAACTGGCAAGAGATAAAGTCGCGTCTTGGCTTGTCGGGAGATTTGACAAAGAATGGAAACATCTTTGACGTCGGTGCCCTTTTTCATGATATCGCGATACCCGCAATGTACTCGCGGGGCGGCGGAGGGCTGGCCTCTGTTCCTGCTGCAATTCCAATGCTTGCTCGATTCAATTTTGCGGTACGAGCAGAGCATGTATTTAGAAGCGCCGCAGGGCATGTGAATCCCACTACGGTTGCTTCACAAATGAGATTTGTTGGTCTTTTCCAGCGTGTCAGCTCAAACCCGGCGAACCTAAGGGTGGATGCGGTTGCCGCGCGGCTAATGACGCAAGATGCAGCCTCTGCCGGTGTCAGTACGTACACTCAGACGATGAGGGGAGGGGCGCAGGTTTGGGTTCATGTGCGGAATGGTGAGATAGTCAACGCAGGCGTTAATGCCGCGGGAAAGGTAAGATGATGATTGATTCTGATGAATTGACTGATGTGGCGAAAACTCTTGCCTGGTACAAGAGTAATTTCTTCGAGGGCTGTGAAGAGAGCTTTGTTGCGGATTTTATGGTTTTTTGTTGGCAGGCGGTTGATCCCGGTCGCGTTGCTTCGCTGGATTTAGATGATGAAACTGTAGATGCATGCGCCGACATGCTCTCTGAGTTGAAGCTCTTTGTTGATGAGAGATGCGGGGAATGGGGGGCGCCTGCTTTCTGGAGGCGCTATATCGATTGGGCGGACTACGCCGCAGATTTTCCGCTTGATGAGTGCAAGCGGTTTATGCGAGAGACTGTTGGTTATCTTGAGCCTTCATTTTTCGTATTTACGACCACCGGCGGCACTGAGATGAGGTCCGAAGCAATGACGATTTTTGCCGAATACTCGCAGTCCCGCAAGGCGCGGGCTGCCTATGTTCGATCGGTAATTGAAAGTCGGCTGACGACTGACTCCTTCTATCAGCGATCCCGTTGATTCTCTCTGTCGCGAGATGCGAGAAACTGCTGCTGCGGTCGTCGTTCGGCTTTGTGGTCAGGGCAAAGCCGATATGTATGCTTCGCGCGGTCGATGTCGCCGGGCATGGCCCGGTCCACAGAGCATCTCGGCGCTTAACGCTAACGCTTAATGCCTTACGGCGTCGCCGGCACCACCTGCTGGCCAATGAAGTTGCGCTTGGCGTCGAAGTCGTACGCGATCTGCAGCTGGCCCACATCCGGGCAGGCGTGGCAGTCGCGCAGCGGCGTGCGGTACAGCAGGCGGACGCCACCGTTCTCCAGCGGCGTGGCCCCGGCCGACTGCGCCGGTGCGAACGGCGTGGCCTGCGGGTGGTCCTTCAGCAGGGCCTGCACGGCGGGGTCGGCACGCAGGGTGTCGTCCAGCTGCACGGCATCCACATCGATGCGCTTGCCGGTGGCGTCGACCAGGCGGGTGCCCTCGTTGGTGTTGGCGCGGAACGGATACTCGACCGTCGCAATGCCCAGGCCTTCGTTCTCGTGCCAGGCCGTCACGTAGGCCAGCTCGCCCCCGGTGGACAGCTGTTCGGCGGCGGTGATCGCATCGGCGCTGGCGCCGCCGGCGCGCATCGCATCGCGCAGGCAATCACGCGTGGCGGCGTTCTCACCCTGGCGGCAGGCGTTGAGGTCGCCATCCCACACCACGGCCTCGCTCCAGCGCAGCTTGCCGTCGGCGGCGGCCTTCTCTGCGCTGGGCGTGTCACCGGCAGGTGGCTCCTTGCCCGGTTCCGGTGAACGGCCCTGGCAGGCGGTCAGCAGCGCAAGCCCCAGGGCAGGCAGCAACAGGCGGGAACGGCGCATGGCGTGGACCTCGTGCGTTGTCTGGAGGCCCAAGTATCGTCAAGGCCGGGTGAACTCCACGTCGGCGCGGCATACTAGCGGCTCATTGCATACGCTGGAGTGTGGGACGTGGGCAGTCTGCAGGGCAAAACGCTTTTCATCACCGGTGCCTCGCGTGGCATCGGCCTGGCCATCGCACTGCGCGCTGCGCGCGACGGCGCCAACGTGGCCATTGCGGCCAAGTCGTCGGTGCCGAATCCGAAGCTGCCGGGCACCATCCATACCGCGGCCGAAGCGGTGACGGCGGCAGGCGGGCAGGGCCTGGCCCTGAAGTGCGACATCCGCGAGGAGGAGCAGGTACACGCCGCAGTTGCGGCCACGGTCGATACCTTCGGTGGCATCGACATCCTGGTCAACAATGCCAGCGCGATCTGGCTGCGTGGCACGCTGGATACGCCGATGAAGCGCTTCGACCTGATGCAGCAGGTCAATTCGCGCGGCAGCTTCCTGTGCGCGCAGGCCTGCCTGCCGTACCTGCTGCAGGCGCCGAACCCGCACATCCTCACTCTCGCGCCGCCGCCGAGCCTGGAACCGAAGTGGTGGGGCGCGCATACCGGCTACACGCTGGCGAAGATGGGCATGAGCTTCGTCACGCTCGGCCTGGCCGCGGAATTCGGCCCGCAGGGTGTGGCGGTGAACGCGCTGTGGCCGCGCACGGTGATCGCCACCGATGCGATCAACATGATTCCGGGCGTCGATGCGGCCGGCTGCCGCACGCCGCAGATCATGGCCGATGCTGCGCACGCGGTGCTGGTGCGCGAGGCGGCGGGTTTCCACGGCCAGTTCCTGATCGACGATGACGTGCTGGCACAGGCGGGTATCACCGATCTGTCCGGCTATGCGGTGGATCCATCGCGTCCGTTGTTGCCGGATCTGTTCCTGGAGTGATCGCGCGTCGCCGGCAGAGGCCGAGGGCTGCGACCTTCGGCCTGCTGCGCTAGAATGCGCGGCTGTAATCGTTTTCAACAAGGACGTGAACCCATGTCACGCACTCTTTCCGTCGCGGCGCTGGCCGCTTCGCTGTCGATTGTCCTGGCTGCCTGCGGCGGCAAGGCACCCGCAACCACTGGCGACGCCGGCCCTTCCAGCACGCCCGACGCCAGCGCGGCGCCATCCGACGCACAGCAGCAGTTGACCGCCAAGCTCAACGCCTACATCGGCTGCTTCAACACGCTTGATTCGAAGACCCACGGCAGCATCGAGTCCTATACGCGCTGGATCAAGGACGTCGACGCCGGCCCGAGCGGGCGCGAGACCCAGGTGTACGGTCCGTTCGAGATCAGCGATTACGACATGAAGCAGTGCGATGGCCCCGTGACCGAGGCGATGGCTGCCAAGCCGGCGCTGGCTGAGCTCGATGCCGCTGCTGGCCATTACCAGCAGGCGCTGAAGGCACTGGTGCCGCTCAGCAAGGACGCGCACGACTATTACGATCGCCAGGACTACGAAGACGACCAGTTCGCCAAGGGAAAGCAGCTGCACGCGCCCTTGATGGCCGCCTTCAAGGAGTTCGTGACTGCCAGCGAAACGTTCAACGCCGAGCTGGAGCGCCAGAACGACGCCGCCCAGCGCGAGCAGCTCAAGGTATTGGAACAGGCCGAGGGACGCACGCGCGAGTACTACCGTCTGGCAATGATGCTGGAAGCCAAGGCCATCATGGATCTGATGAGTGAGGATGACTTCGATCAGGCCAAGGCGCGCGAGCGCCTGGATGCGTTCAACCGCATTTCCGACGAAGCGCATGCGAAGGTGGCTGATCAGGAGCCGGGCAAGCTGGACTGGAACAGCTTCGAGCGTGAAGCCGAGAACTTCCGTCGCGAAGGCAAGGAGCGGCTGCAGCGCGTCAGCGAGAAAAAGCCTTACAGCGATTTCGAACGACGCATGCTGGATTCGCCCTCGATGGCGCCGCGTGGCTCCGCCAACAAGCTGATGCAGGAATACAACTCGCTGGTTTTCCAGAGCAACCGCCAGTAGCGAAGCTCAACGTTATTTTTGTCGCGATCGAGCAGGATGATTGCGACATGACGCGCCCCGCAGCCCCGAATGCCAGCACCTTCCCGAGGTGCTGGAGCGCGCGCCCCCGCCATGCATGAAGATGCCTGCAGTTTTCACTGGTGCAAGGAACTGATTTGAACGCATCCACACGCCTGATTCCCGTTCTCCTGCTTGGCGCGCTGGCCGGCTGCAACAACCCGGCGGGGCTGGCGGTCGCCGACCCCGGGCTGGGGAAGGTGAACGCCTACATCGAGTGTTACAACGGCGTCGAACAGCCCATCCGCGAGGGTTTCCAGACCTATACGGGCTGGATGAAGGATCCCGAGGCCGGCCCGACCGGCAAGGAAGCGCAGCCGCGTTCACCCGGCAAGCTGTTGTCGCACCGGGTCGACTATTGCGGCCAGCCGCTGACCGATGCGCTGGCAAAGACCCCTGCCACGCCGCTGGATGCACCAGCGCGACAGTACCAGCGGGCATTCCAGGCACTGAACACCCTGATCGAGCGTGCCGATGGGTACTTCACCCGCGAGGACTATCGTCGCGATGGTGGCGAAGGGATGCGCAGCCAGCATACCCCGCTGATGCAGGCCTATGCTGATTTCTTCAAGGCCAGCGAAGCGATGGATGCTGCGCTGGAAAAGAACGAGAACGATCGCCGCGCCGCCCAGCTGAAGCAGATCGAGGAAAGCGAAGGCCGCTCGCTGGCCTATTACCACCTGCGCCTTGTCGGCGATGGCAAGCAGCTGGCGATGGCGTTCCAGAGCGACGCACCGGACGTTGCGGCGTTGCGCGGCCAGCTGGCCGACTATCAGGCGCTGGTGACGGAAATCCAGAACAGTGGTGTCGGCAAGGACGACCCGATGTGGGGTCATGTGCAGCGTTCGGCCGACAAGCTGGTGCGTACCGCCGGTCGCGGTGTCGAGCGTCTGGAGCAGGGCAAGCCGATCACCGCCGATGCGTTGGCCGCCGAGCGCAAGGCGTCGGGCAGCTGGCTCACCACCGATCCTGAGGGCGCGCAGTCGACGATCCTGGATGCCTACAACGACCTGGTGACCACCAGCAACCGCATGCGTTGAGGAGGATCCACGCATGGCGTGGAGCTACCGAGGGTAGTGCCGGGTCACGCCCGGCACGCACCCTGCGGGTTTGGTAGTGCCGGCCGCTGGCCGGCATGTGCCTCAATGGCTGAATGCATCCGGTAGTTCACCCCCGCACTTGCGGCAATGCCGTGCATCCGGCTCGTGGCCTTCCAGCCCGCAGTGCGGGCAGCCACGCGCATCGCGGCGCGCGGCCAGCTCGGCTTCACGCATGGTGCTGGCCAGCTCCGCGGTGTAGATGCCGGTGGGCACGGCGATGATGCTGTAGCCGATCAGGATCAGCACCGACGTGACGAAGCGGCCAAGCACGGTCTGCGGCACGATGTCGCCGAAGCCGACCGTGGCCATGGTCACCACCGCCCAGTACATGCTGGCCGGGATGTTGGTGAAGCCGTGTTCGGGGCCCTCGATCACGTACATCAGCGCGCCGGCGATGATGGTGATGGTGATCACCGTGAACAGGAACACCAGCACCTTGCGCCTGCTGCGCCACAGCGACGTCATCAGCACGCCGCTTTCCTCGATGTAGCGGGTCAGCTTGAGGATGCGGAACACGCGCAGGATGCGCAGCGCGCGTACCACCAGCAGGCTCTGCGCGCCAGGAATGAACATCGACAGGTAGGCGGGCAGGATCGACAGCAGGTCGATGATGCCCCAGATGCTCACCGCGTAACGCAGCGGACGCTTGACCACGGCCAGCCGCAGCAGGTACTCGGCGGTGAAGATGATCGTGAAGGCCCATTCCAGGATGTACAGGCCGGTGGACCATTCGGCATGCAGGTGCTGCACGCTGTCGATCATCACCACCAGGATGCTGGCGACGATCGCCACGACCAGGATCAGGTCGAAATTGCGCGAGGGCCGCGAGTCGTGGCGGTAGATGATGTCGAACCACCGGCGGCGCCAGCCGGTCTCGGTGGCGGGGTTCAGCTGGGGGGCAGAAAACGGTCGCATGGGCGCATTGTGCCGCAGGGGTTCCGGCGCGAGAATGGGGATTCCTGAACCCTGCCGACTGCCATGACCGCCGCTACCGATCCGCTGATCTCCCTTTCGCACTATTACCTGCCGGTCTACAAGCCCCGTCAGGTGGTACTTGAGCGAGGCCAGGGCGCCCGCGTGTGGGACAGCCAGGGCCGTGAGTTCATCGACCTGGCCGCCGGCATCGCCGTGTGCGGGCTGGGCCACAACGATCCGGACCTGGTGGCCGCACTGGTCGAGCAGGCCGGCAAGCTCTGGCACACCAGCAACGTGTTCTACAGCGCACCGCCGCTGCACCTGGCCGAGGAGCTGGTGAAGGCCAGCCGCTTCGCCGAGCGCGTGTTCCTGTGCAACTCCGGCGCCGAAGCCAACGAAGTGGCGATCAAGATGGTCCGCAAGTGGGCCTCCAGCCAGGGCCGCCCGGCCGACAAGCGGGTGATCATCACCTTCCGTGGCAGTTTCCACGGCCGCACCCTGGGCGCGGTGACCGCCACTGCCCAGCCGAAGTACCAGGAAGGCTACGAGCCGCTGCCCGGCGGCTTCCGCTACATTGATTTCAACGATGAAGTACAGCTGGAAACCGCGATGGCCGCCGGCGACGTGGCGGCGGTGATGCTGGAGCCGATCCAGGGCGAGGGCGGCGTGATGCCGGCCAAGTCCGGTTTCCTCAAGCGCGTGCGCGAACTGTGCGACCAGCACAACGCACTGCTGGTGCTGGACGAGATCCAGGCCGGCATGGGCCGCACCGGCACGCTGTTCGCGCACTGGCAGGACGACGTGGTGCCGGACATGGTTACCCTGGCCAAGGCACTCGGTGGCGGCTTCCCGATCGGCGCGATGCTGGCCGGCCCGAAGGTGGCCGAGACCATGCAGTTCGGCGCGCACGGCACCACCTTCGGTGGCAACCCGCTGGCTGCTGCGGTGGCCCGCGTGGCGCTGCGCAAGCTGGCCTCGGCGGAGATCGCCGCCAACGTCAGCCGCCAGTCCAAGGCGCTGCGCGATGGCTTCGCCCGCATCAACGACGAGTTCGGTGTGTTCAGCGACGTGCGTGGTCGTGGCCTGATGCTGGGCGCGGTGCTGAGCAAGGACTTCGCCGGCCAGGCCGGTGCGATCCTCGACCACGCCGCCGAGCACGGCCTGCTGACCCTGCAGGCCGGCCCGGACGTGCTGCGCTTCGTGCCGTCGCTGAACATCACCGACGAAGAAGTGGCCGAAGGCCTGAAGCGCCTGCGCGCGGCGATTGCCGCGTTCATCGCCGCGCGCTGAGGCCATCGTGCCGGGGTCGGATCCCTCTCCTGCGGAGAGGGCTCTGACCCCGTTGCTGAGGAATGCCCGTAGAGCCGAGCCCATGCTCGGTTCATCGCGATGCCAGGCCACAGCAGCCGAGCATGGGCTCGGCTCTACAGTAGTTCACGCAATCCGGTAACGCTTCAACACCTTGCCCAATCCCCGGCCATCGCGCACGGTTTCCGCGTGCAGGCCGGCAGCGCGCGCGCCACGCACATTGGCGAACAGGTCATCGACGAACAGCGTGCGCGAAGGTGCCACGCCCAGCGCTTCCAGCGTGCGCAGAAACACCGCCGGCGCCGGTTTGCGCAGGCCGAAATCCGCACTGCAGAACACGCGCGCCTGCAGGGCAGGAAACAGTTCCGGCAGCAGGGTGGGCAATGCCTGCTGCATCAGCGCGCCGTTGTTGGTCAGCACCGCGATTGGCAGTTGCAGGGCCTGCAATCGTTGCAACACGGCCGCCTGAGGATGGCTGGCGGCCCGTCGCGCCGCGGTCCATGCAGCCACATCGACAGTCGTGCCCAGAAGCTCTCCCAGCTGCGCCAGATAGGCCGGGCCATCCAGCGTGCCATTGTCATGCGCTGCTTCCAGCCCGCTGTCGTACAGCGCGGCCTGTACGGCGTGCGTCGGAACCTGCAGTGTCCGGGCCAGATGCAGCACGCGTTGCCCGCGCTGGTACTGCACCAGCACGCCATCCACATCCAGCAGCAACAGGTCGATCCGCATCGGCTGAGCATGCCATTGCGATGAGTGCGCGGGAAACCCTGGAGCTGGCATGCGACAGACGGTCGCAGACGGCGCCGCAGGGGGCTGCCTAGAATGGCGCTTGAATCCGCAGGAGATGCAATGATGAAGGCTTGGAGGGTGGCAGTGGGACTGGGTGCGCTGATGCTGGCGCCGTCGGCGATGGCGCGGGTGTGTGCGGTGAGCATCGACAGCACCGACCAGATGAGCTTCAGCAGCCGCGAGATCAAGGTTGCCGCTGATTGCACCGCCGTGGACCTGACCCTGCGCCATACTGGCAAGCTGGCGGTCACCGCGATGGGCCACAACTGGGTGCTGACCCGCAGCGCTGATTACCAGCCGGTGGCGATGGCGGGCATGCGCATGACCCTGGCTGACAGCTACCTGCCGAAGGCCGACAAGCGCGTGCTGGCGCACACCAAGGTGATCGGCGGCGGCGAGACCACGCGCGTGCGTTTCTCTACCCAGGGCCTGCAGAAAGGTGGCGACTACACCTTCTTCTGTTCGTTCCCCGGCCACTTCGCGATGATGAAGGGCAAGTTCCTCTTCGGTTAGAAAAAAAAGGGGACGGAGGGGATTAAGTCGTTTGTGCACAAACGACTTAATCCCCTCCGTCCCCTTTTTGCGATCAGCCCTTGGTGGCCTTGAACGCCACGCGTGCAGCGGCGAGGGTGGCCTCGATCACCGCATCGTCGTGCGCGCTGGACAGGAAACCGGCTTCGTACGCCGACGGCGCCAGGAACACGCCCTGGTCCAGCATCGCATGGAAGAAGCGGTTGAACGCCGGGATGTCACAGGCAGTGGCCTGCGCATAGGTCTCCACCTTCTCGCTGGTGAAGAACAGCCCGAACATCGCGCCCACGCGGGTGGTGATCACGGCCACGCCGGCTTCGGCGGCGGCCGCTTCCAGGCCGGCACACAGGCGCGCGGTGCGCTCGGCCAGGTCGGCGTGGAAGCCCGGTTGCTGGATCAGTTCCAGCATCGCCAGGCCGGCGGCCATCGCCACCGGGTTGCCGCTCAGCGTACCTGCCTGGTAGATCGGGCCGGCCGGGGCGATCTGCTGCATCAGCTCGCGGCGGCCGCCGTAGGCCCCGACCGGCATGCCGCCGCCAATGATCTTGCCGAAGGTGGTCAGGTCCGGGGTGATGCCGTAGTGCGCCTGTGCGCCGCCGAGGGCGACGCGGAAGCCGGTCATCACCTCGTCGAAGATCAGCAGCGCGCCATGCTTCGTGCACAGTTCGCGCAGGTGCTGCAGGTAGCCCTCGCGCGGCGGGATGCAGTTGGCGTTGCCGACCACCGGCTCGATGATCAGGCCGGCAATGTCGTCACCCTGCTGCGCGAACAGCGCAGTGGCCGCTTCGAAATCGTTGTAGGGCAGGGTCAGGGTCAGTTCGCTCAGCCCGGCCGGGACGCCCGGCGAGGTCGGCACGCCCAGGGTCAGCATGCCGCTGCCGGCCTTGACCAGGAACGAGTCGCCATGGCCGTGATAGCAGCCTTCGAACTTCACGATGCGGTTGCGGCCGGTCGCACCACGCGCCAGGCGGATCGCCGACAGCGTGGCCTCGGTGCCGGAGTTGACCATGCGCACCATCTCGCACGACGGCACCAGGCGGGTGATGGTCTCGGCCATGGTCACTTCGGCTGCGCACGGCGCGCCGAAGGACAGGCCGTTGTCGATCGCCTTCTTCACCGCCTGGCGCACGGCCGGGTGGTTGTGGCCGACGATCATCGGGCCCCAGGAACCGACGTAGTCGATGTAGCGGTTGCCGTCGACGTCGTACAGGTAGGCTCCGTCGGCGCGCTCGACGAAGAACGGTTCGCCACCGACCGATTTGAACGCGCGTACCGGCGAATTGACGCCGCCCGGCAGCAGTTGCTGGGCGCGGGAGAACAGGGCGTGGGACTGGTCGTGGTTCATGGGGCTTTCCTGGGCGTTACGCGAACTGGGCGAGGTAGGCGCGCTGGGTCGCGACCGGGTCTTCGGCGGCGAACACGCTGCTGACCACGGCGACCAGATCGGCGCCGGCGTCGATGATGGGACCGACATTGTCCGGCGTCAGGCCGCCGATCGCCACCCGCGGCACGCCCAGTGCGGCGCTTTGCCGCAGCAGGCCGGTATGCGCGCGGCTGCTGGTGACCTTGGTCGTGGTCGGGAAGAACGCGCCGAAGGCCACGTAGCTGGCGCCGGCGGCCACGGCCTTCTCTGCATTGGCAAGCTGGTCGTAGCAGGAGGCGCCGATGATGGCCTCGGCACCGAGCAGGGCGCGTGCGCTGGGGATGTCACCGTCGGTGCCGCCCAGGTGCACCCCCGCCGCGCCAACGGCTTTGGCCAGCGCCGGGTCGTCGTTGACGATCAGCGGCACGCCGTGTTCCGCGCACAGCGCCTGCAGGGCGGTGGCCTGCTCCCGCCGCAGCGCGTCACTGGCGGTCTTGTTGCGGTACTGCAGCCAGGTGGCGCCAGCGGCCAGCAGCGGCGCGGTACGGGCCAGCAGGCATGCGGTATCGGGCTCGTCCGGGGTGATCAGGTAGACGCCGCGGGGCGCCGGGGAAGCAGAAGTCATCGATGGCTACCGGTGAGTGGACCGCGATGGGACAATGGCGGCCCGTGAATCCAGCCCTGATTATCCGATGAGCGATGCCACCCCCACCACCTTGCGCACCTGGATGTGCGTGGTCTGCGGCTTCCTGTACAACGAAGCGGAGGGCCTGCCGGAGGAGGGCATCGCGCCGGGGACGCGCTGGGAGGACATTCCGGAGACCTGGACCTGCCCGGACTGCGGGGTCACCAAGGCCGATTTCGAGATGGTCGAGGTCGATTGATGAGGGTAGGTGTGGACCGTTGGTCCACACACCGACACCCTCAATGCAGCCGCGGCATCGGTCCGCCGAGGTCGATCAGCTTCTCGCGCAGCCACTGCGCATCACTGGCTTCCGGGTTGCGCTTCAGGTACTGCCCCAGATCGTGGCGGGCACCGGCCAGGTACTCCAGTTGCAGGTAGGCCAGGCCGCGGTCACGCAGCGCATCGTCCTGCTCCGGGGCGAGCTTCAGCAGGCGGTCGGCACTGCGCGCGGCGCGGTCCCATTCGCCGGCCTCGGCATACACGCCGTGCAGGTTGCGCAGCATGCGCATCAGGATCGCGCGCGCCGGCGCCGGGTCCAGAATCTGCGCCAGCACCTGGTCGTCGGGCATCTGCCCGCCCAGGTGCGACTTGGCGCGTTCGCGCAGTTCGTCCACGTCCAGCGGGCGACCACCATTGAACGGGTCCATCACCAGCACGCCGTCGTCCACCGGCAGGCGCACCAGGAAGTGGCCGGGGAAGGACACGCCGTCGAGCGGAATGCCCAGCCGCCGCGCGACTTCCATCTGCACCAGCGCCAGCGAGATCGGGTTGCCCAGCCGGCGCTCGAATACCTGGTTGAGGTAGCTGTTGCGCGGGTCGTAATACTCGTCGTGGTCGCCGCTGTAGCCCAGCTCGTCGAACAGGTGGCGGTTGATCGCCGCCATCTTCAATGGACTGTTGTCGATGCTCTCCACTTCCGAGCGGAGGTGGTCGACATGGCTCTGGATCAGCGCATCGTAGGTCGACGGCTGCAGATCGGGGTATTCATCGCGCGCGATCAGCAGCGCGGTCGGCAACAGTGGCAGCGCCTCGTCTTCGAGGTCGGCCAGTGCATCCCAGTCGGGGAGTGTGATCCGGTCCTGCATGGCCACAGACTGGCGTCATTCGCAGGCCGTTTCAAGCGGTGCCGCGTGAAAAATGCAGGGGTCAGATCCCTTTCGCACGCGAAGGGGATCTGACCCCTGCAGGGTTGCCGGCCAGCGGCCGGCACTACTGCGGGTGCCGGGCGCGGCCCGGCCGTACCTTACTTTTCGATGCCCGGGCCGAATTTCAGCTCCGTGCCGTCCTTCAACTGCAGCTTCTCGGCCTGGCCGGCGTTGAGTTCCAGCACGTAGCGCGCCGGGCCACCGCTGGGGTAGGGCGGGCACATGTCGCCAGCCGAGCACGGCGGTACGTCGCGCTGCTGGCTGACCAGCCTGCGCTGGCTGTCGAAGTACAGGATGTCCAGCGCGATCCTGGTGTTCTTCATCCAGTACGCCTGCATTTCTTCGCGGTCGTGGATGAACAGCATGCCGTGGTCGGCCGCCATCTGGTCGCGGAACATCAGCCCGCGCGCGCGGGTTTCGTCATTGGTGGCCAGCTCCACCTGGTAGCGGGCGCCATCCAGTTCGACCCAATGGCGGGCCGCGTCGGTGGCACAGCCGGCCAGGGCCAGCAGCGGAAGCATCAGCAGCGAACGCAACAGCGACATCGTCAGGATCCTTCGGAAGGGTCAGAGCACGACCGGCGGCTCGCCGCCGACGATCACCACGTCGGCGCGACGGCGCGCGAACAGGCCCACGCAGACCACGCCCGGCAGTTGGTTGAGCTCGCGCTCCAGCTTTTCCGGATCGGTGATCTGCAGGTTGTGGATGTCCAGGATCTGGTTGCCATTGTCGGTGACCACGCCTTCGCGCCAGGTCGGCTGGCCGCCGGTCATGTCGCGGATCTGGCGGGCGACCAGGCTGCGCGCCATCGGGATCACTTCCACCGGCAGCGGGAACCTGCCCAGCACCGGCACCTGCTTGCTCGGGTCGACGATGCAGATGAAGCGCTCGCTGGCCTCGGCGATGATCTTCTCGCGGGTCAGTGCGGCGCCGCCGCCCTTGATCAGGCACTTGTTCGGATCGCACTCATCGGCGCCGTCCACGTACAGCGACAGGTTGCCGCTGTGGTTCAGCTCGATCACTTCGATGCCGTGCTGCTTCAGGCGCGCGGTGCTCTGCTCGGAGCTGGACACGGCGCCCTTGATGCGGTGCTGGATGCGGGCCAGGGCATCGATGAAATAGGCCACGGTGGAACCGGTGCCGACACCGACGATCATGCCGTCTTCGACGTATTCGATGGCTTTCTCGGCGGCCAGGCGCTTGGCTTCGGACATGGGAGAACTCTCAGGCAGGGAATCAGGATTTCTTTTCCAGCGACAGCAGCAGCTTCCACTGCGCGGCGGTCACCGGGAACACCGACAGGCGGTTGCCCTTGGCAACCAGCGGGAAGCCTTCGCCCAGTTCCTCGGCGTGCAGCTTGATCTCGTCCAGCGCGATCACCTGCTTCAGCTTGCGGTCGAAGGCCACGTCCACCAGCATCCAGCGCGGGTTCTCGCGCGTGCTCCTGGGGTCGTAGTAGTCGGATTTTGGATCGAACTGGGTGTCGTCCGGATAGGCGGTGCTGGCCACCGTGGCCAGGCCGACGATGCCCGGCACCTTGGTATTGGAGTGGTAGAACAGGATGCCGTCGCCCACCTGCATGCCATCGCGCATGAAGTTGCGCGCCTGGTAGTTGCGCACCCCGTTCCAGGGTTCGACCTTGACCTTGGCCAGGTCATCGATGGAGAAGGCGTCCGGTTCGGACTTCATCAGCCAGTAGCGCTTGCGGGCGGTCATGCGTTCACGGGGGCAGCGGAGGGGAACAGGGTGCCGTCTTCGGTGCAGATCGCATCCACCGGCACGTCCCACGACGCCACCGGCAAGGACTCGACCTGCTGCACCGCGAACGCAGCACCGACCAGCCAGGGCGGCGCCGGCCGGTCATGGCGGAAGGCGAAGCTGCGATCATACCAGCCGCCCCCCATGCCCAGCCGCCGGCACTGTGCGTCGAAGCCCACCAGCGGGGCCACCACCAGCGCCATCTGCGCCGGTTCCAGCGTATCGTCCAGCGCTACGTCCGGTTCGGGAATGCCGTAGCGGTTGCTGGTCAGCGCCTGTCCCGGCCGCCACGGCGCGAAGCGCAGCACGTCGCCGGCCAGCACCGGCAGGCAGTAGGTGAGGCCTTCGGGCAGTTGCAGCTGCCAGCGGTGCAGGGCGATTTCGCCATCCAGCGCCCAGTAGCCGGCCACGGCGCCTTCGCGTGGGGTGAACGGCAGGGCGAGCAGGGCATCGGCAAGGGATTCGGCGGCAGCGATGCGCTCACCGGCGGAAAGGTCGCGGCGGCGTTGCCGCAGGTCGTGGCGCAGGGCCTGGCGCGGGTCGGTCATGGCAGCGTGCGGCAAGGATCAGCCGCCATTGTGCCGGAAAGAACAAGGGCGACGCCCGAAGACGCCGCCCTTGCTGGAATATTGCATTCTCCGCAATGTCGATGCATGCGAAACGACCTTGAACCCGGGGGCTCAAGTGGGAACGCTGGAGAACCATCGGGCTTCCCGCTACAAGGCGGACCTGCACTCCCGGCGCTGTCGCGCTCCCGGTGTCGTTCTTAAGGGACAAGGCGAATGTTTGCACATGCCGTCGAGTACCGCAGAGAACGCGTGGCCATTATAGCCAGCGTGCAGGATCTGGATAGGCCGTTCGTCGGCAACAGTCCGTGCCAATTCAGATATGCGAAAAAGGGGACGGAGGGGATTAAGACGTTTCCGGCACGCATGGGGCGAATGCGCCTTAATCCCCTCCGTCCCCTTTTTCTAGGGGGTGCCGTCGATCGCGCGGTCGAGGCGCCTGTTCAGGTCGGCCAGCGTCTGCTGCAGGGCCACGGCCTGGCGGGCGTTCTCGTCGCGCAGCAGCTGCAGTTCGTGGGCCAGGTTCAGTGCGGCCAGCACGGCGACGCGGTCGACGGCGGCCATGCGGTTGCTGCCGCGGATTTCGCGCATGCGCGCATCGAGCAGGCGCGCGGCGGCCATCAGGCTGTCGCGTTCATCGCCGCCGACACCCACCGTGTATTCACGATCGAGGATGCGGACACTGACCGGTTCGGCGCTCATGTGTGCTGCTCCAGGGATTTGAGCCGGCTGATCATTGCTTCCACCCGCGAGCGTGCCTGCTCGTTCTTGGCCAGCAGCGTGGAACGCTCGGCCACCAGCTGTTCCTGCTGGTGGCGCAGGCTGCGGTTCTCCTCGGCCAGGCGCTGGTTGCGTTCGAGCAACGCTTCCACGCGGGCGGCGAAGTCCTGCAGCTGGGCAAGGGGATCGGCGGGTTCCATGCGGGCACGATAGGCAAGCCGGGCAAGGGCGGTCAAGCGTTGTCGCAGCAAGGCCTGGCGGCCGCAGAGAGGACGCCGCCGGGTTGCTACACTACGGGGTCTCACGGGCGCGCGCGTGCGCGCCCCGGGTTTCCTTCTCCGAACGAGCCGCACGATGACCGAACTTCCCTCCGTCGACGACGTTACCCGCGCCAGCCAGGAACTGGGCCTGGGCGCTACCGCTGCCGAGCTGCACGGTGCGCTGTGTGGCTGGCTGGCCGCCGGTGGCGCCCCCGGCAACGACTGGCCGGCACGGGTGCTGGCCGACGACAACCTGCCGCCGGTGGCTGCCGACAGCGTGCTGGGGCAACTGCTGCAGGCGACCATCAAGCAGCTGGAAGACCGCGACTTCGCCTTCGAACTGCTGCTGACAGACGGCGACGATGTGTCCGCGCAGGCCGATGCCATGTTCAGCTGGACCCGCTCGTTCCTGGGTGGTTTCGGCCTGGGCAGCGGCGGCCGTCGCCCGACCTTGTCCGAAGAGGGTGAAGAAGCGCTGACCGACATGGCCAGCCTGGCACGCGCCTCCAGCGAGGATTTCGAAGCGGGTGGCGATGATGACGACGAAGCCCTGTCGGAGATCGAGGAGTTCATCCGCGTGGCGGTACTGCTGCTGCACGGTGACGTGGTGCTGGCCTCGCGCCATCGGCAGCGCCTGAACTGATGGACATCAAGCAGCGCACCGGCATCGCGGCCGGCGAATACAAGCGTCGGCGCCGCCAGCTGATGGACATGGCCGGCGAGGACGCGATCCTGGTGCTGCCGGCCGCGGCCGAGAAGGTGCGCAGCCTCGATACCCATTACCCGTTCCGCCAGGACTCGGACTTCCGGTACCTGAGCGGTTTCCCGGAGCCGGAGGCGGTATTGGTGCTGATCCCGGGCCGGCGCCACGGCGAGGCCATCCTGTTCTGCCGCGAACGTGATGCCGAGCGCGAAGCCTGGGACGGCAGCCGTGCCGGCCAGGAAGGCGCGGTGGCGCAGTACGGCATGGACGATGCGTACCCGATCGATGATCTGGACGACATCCTGCCGGGCCTGTTGGAAGGCCGTTCGCGCGTCTACTACCACTTCGGTCGCGACGCCGATTTCGACCTGAAGCTGATCGGCTGGGTCAACCGCGTGCGTTCGCAGGTGCGCCACGGCGCGCAGCCGCCGCATGAATTCCTTGAACTGGGCCATCTGCTGCACGAGCAGCGCCTGTTCAAGTCCGGCGCGGAAGTGGCGCTGATGCACCACGCTGCGCAGATCAGCGTGCGTGCGCATCTGGCGGCGATGAAGGCTGCCAGGGCCGGCATCCACGAATACGAGCTGCAGGCCGAGCTGGAACGCGTGTTCCGCGCCAGCGATGCAGTGCCGGCGTATTGCAGCATCGTCGGTGCGGGCCGCAACGGTTGCATCCTGCATTACCGGGACAACAACGCGCGTTCGCGCGACGGCGAGCTGGTGCTGATCGACGCCGGTGCCGAGTACCGTGGCTACGCCAGCGACATCACCCGCACGTTTCCGGTGAATGGCCGCTTCAGCGCCGAGCAGCGTGCACTGCACGACCTGGTCGGCGATGCACAGGCCGCCGCGCTGGCCCAGGCCAGGCCGGGCGTGCCGTACGAGGCCGGTCACCTGGCCGCGGTGCAGACCCTGACCGAGGGCCTGCTGCGGCTGGGCCTGCTGAAGGGGACGCTGGAAAAGAACCTGTCCGAAGGCCTGTACCAGCGTTTCTACCGGCACAAGACCGGGCACTGGATCGGGCTGGACGTGCACGATGTGGGCGATTACCGCCTAGCGGGCGATTCGCGGCTGCTGGAGCCGGGCATGGCATTCACCATCGAGCCGGGGCTGTACATCGGCGTGGACGATACGACGGTGGAACCGCGCTGGCGCGGCATCGGCATCCGTACCGAGGATGATGTGCTGATCACCGACGACGGTCATCGCGTGCTGACCGAAGGTCTGGCGCGCAGCGCCGACGAGATTGAAGCGGTGATGGCGGGGTAAGGGGTGTTCTGCAGGGCTTGCAGCCCTGCACCCGCAGAGGCAACAGCAAGAGCAACAGCAACAGCAACAGCGCGCATTCCGTGGGATGGCGGGGCACTGTGGGTGTGCGGGGACGCCGTGAACCCATCCATGGGGGCTTGGTCGCGGCATCCATGCCGCTCACACCCCGCAAACCCACAGTACCCCGCCTTCGACAGGTTCACGCGGCTGTTGGCAACCGCGGTTATTGGCACGCGCGGCTGTTGGTAGGTGTCGACCTTGGTCGACACGGAGCGAGCGCAGCGAGCGACCCGCTTCTGCTTTTCTTTCTTCTTTTTCCGTGGTTGGACGCAGCAGGAAACTGTCAAAGGACGGGCGGGGTGGGTTTGCAGGACCGTTGGCGCCATGGATGGCGCCATCGAGCCCCCATGGATGGGTTTACGGCGTGTCCTGCAAACCCACCCCGCCCGGCCAAGCGCGGCCTTTGATATCAGCGCCCAACCACGAGGGGCTCAGCCGTTCGCCGCCGCAAACGCCGGCCGCGTCAGGTTGTCCGCCTCGCCCTCGGTGCACAGCACTTCGTCTTCAATGCGGATGCCACCATACGGACGGAAGAAATCCACGCGGTCCCAGTTGATCGCATCACCATGGCCGGCATCCTTCACTTCGTTCAACAGCATGTCGATGAAGTACAGGCCCGGTTCAATGGTCACCACCATGCCCGGTTCCAGTACGCGGGTCAGGCGCAGGTACGGGTGGCCCGCCGGGCGCTCGATGCGGCCGCCCTCGTCGCTGGCCGCGAAACCGGCCACGTCGTGCACCTGCAGGCCGATCAGGTGGCCGATGCCATGCGGGAAGAACGCGGCGCTGACGCCGGTCTCCAGCGCGGTCTGCGGCGAGACCTTGATCACGCCGAAGTCCTTCAGCACGCCCATCAGCGAAAGATGTGCGTCCACGTGCAGCTGCCTGTAGTCGAAGCCCGGGCGCACCGCTGCGCACATCTGCTGCTGGGCGGCGTCGACGGCAGCAATCATCGCAGCGAATTCGTCGTGGCCCTGCGCGGCGTAGGTACGGGTGATGTCGCTGGCGTAGCCGTGCGCGCTGGCGCCTGCATCGATCAGGAAGCTGCGCAGCGGCTGCGGCGCCTTGCGGCCCAGCTCGGTGTAATGCAGCACGGCGGCATGTTCATTGAGCGCCACGATGTTGCCGTAGGGCAGCTCGTTGGCATCCTGGCCCACTGCCTGGCAGTACGCCATGTGGATGCTGAATTCGTCGGCGCCGTTGCGAAACGCGGCTTCGGCGGCGCGGTGGCCGCGCACGCCCAGCACCTGCGCCTGGCGCATCAGCGCGATCTCATACGGCGTCTTGCTGCCGCGGTGCCATTCCAGGTAGTTCACCACCGGTGCCGGGTTGTTCGGCACGTAGCTGCCCAGCGCGCTCTGCGGCTCGCCGAGGATCGCGCTGCGCGACGGGTCGGCCGGCAGCAGGGCCAGCGCCTCTTCGGGCTTGCGGATGATGTGGATGTCGAAGTGCTCCACCCACCAGCCACTCGGTGCGTCCGGTACCACGTGCCAGTAATCGAAGGGCTGGTGGAAAATCACCGCCGGGCGCTTGCCCGGGGTGAACACGATCCAGCTGTTGGGCACCCGGGTCAGCGGCAGCCAGGCCTTGAACTGCGGATTGACCGCGTACGGGTAGTCGCGATCGTCGAACACCTGGTAGTGCAGGGTGCCGCTGGGCACGACCAGATGGTCGAAGCCGCCGCGGGCCAACGCCTGTTCGGCACGTCGGCACAGCACGGCCAGGTGGTCGGGGTACAGGGCGCCGGGGTCTTGCTGGATCATTGCGGTGGCTCGACACGGAAAACGGCCCTAGATTCTGCCGCATACCGGGAAAAACCGCTGTGCTGGAACCGGCACTCAGGCCGTCGAAACCGGTGCCTCGTCGCTGTCTTCGCCTATCCACTGGCGCAGCAGCTGCCGATGTTCGCGTGACAGGGTGAGGAAGCGGAAACCGGTCCAGCTCTGGCCGGGCACATGCGCCGGCTCGCTCCACAGCAGGTGCACGCCCACGTCAATGGCCTCGTGGCGGCCGTCACCGATCGGCAACGGGAAGCGGAACTGGTACAGCGCGTCCTCGCGCAGCGGGGTGCTGGCCAGCATCAACATGCCAGTCTCGGAGACATTGCCGAGCCGGCCCACCACGCATTCGCGCATCTGGTCGGTGACCGGTACCAGGTCCGAGACCTGGCGACGCGGCGCGCGGCGGGTGTCCTGCGGCGGTTGCACGTTCAAACGGACGCCTCCCTGTAACGGCCGCCGGCCAGCGCACGCAGCGCACCGAGGCTGGCCTGCCATGCGCGATCGACCAGCCGCCCCTTGTCTTCGGTGACCAGCTGCGCGCGTCCGGCGCTGAGCTGCCGGGCCAGCGTATCAAGGTCGGTATCGGCGATCTTCTGCCCGCGCGGATTGACGAACAGGGCGTGGCCGGTCAGCAGGCTGTACCAGGACAGGCGCTGGCGGCGCAGGGTGCCGTCACCGTTGTCGATGTCGAACCAGCTGCCAAAGGGCAGGGTCACGAGCTGCTGGTAGGCCGCCTCTTCGGCGCTGCTGCGCGGCGTGCGCGGGGCGTCGGCGCTGCCGCTGGCAGCATGTTCGCCCAGTCGTGCACGTGCCTTCAGGCGCGCACTGAGCTCGGTGCGCGAGGTGCTTTCATCCTCGCCTCCTGGCGTGGCCAGGCGGCGCGCAACGGCGGCGGCTTCCTCGGCGTGATAGCCGACCTGCACGAGCGCCGATTCCACCTCGTTGGCCAGCACTGCATCGGTGCCACCGTTGGCATCGACGGCCTGCGCGGTCACCGCGGCGATGCGCTCGGTCTGTAGCAGGCGTTCCTGCCACTGCGGCGAATCTTCGCCATGGCGCAGGCGGGTGAGGGTGAGTGCATCGGCCCAGGCCTGGCGCAGCAGGGTCTGCACGAAGCGCGGCGGCGCCTGCGTGTCGCAGCACTGGTCGATCTGCGCATTGGCCTGGCGACGCGCCAGTTCCAGCCGTTCCTTGCCACGCGCGGCCTCGACGTGGCGGCGCTCGGCCAGTTCAGCACGATGGGCCGCCGCGCGCTGATGCTGCTGCACGTCCTCGTTGGCGGTGGCGAAGGCCTCGGGCGAGCGTGCATCCTGGCCGAGCAGACCCTGCACGCTCTGCGCCATGCGCTGCAGCAGCTGGGGATCCACATCATCGTCGCCCAGCCAGTTGGCGCCGACTTCGGCAATCTGGTTGAGCAGTTCGCGTGCAGGGTGTTCATCGCGCACGAAGAAGCCGGGGTCGGCCATCGCCGCACGCGCCAGTGGTACCTGCAGGCGCGCCAGCAGGGCGGCCGGCACCGGGTCGGGGCGCTGCTGTTGCTGCACCTGCTGCATCAGCAGGCGCAGCAGGTCGAGGTTGTCGCGGTCGTGGCTGCCCAGCTGGGCCTGCGCGCCGTGCTCGCTGCGCAGCTGGGCGACCACCGCAGCCTGCAGGTCGGCGACGCCGGTGGCCGCGCTGGACTGGGCCTGCAGTCGCGCGAGGACCGCATCGACGGCCGCACTGGGCACGGCAGCGGTGTCCGCAGGAGGGGCAGTGGCATGGCGGGCCTGCTGCAGCAATTCATGCAGCGCACTGCCGGTGGACGTGGTCACGCCAGCGGTGGCTGCGCCCGGCGTACCCGCGTCGTTGAATGCGTCCTGCACCAGGTTCGACCAGGAACCGGCCGGAGCGGAGCCGTTCCAGCCGGTCAACGGCGCGGCGGAACGCTTGGCAGGCTGGGTTGTGCGGCCGCCGCCCACCGACTGGGTGATGATCCGCCGGGTGCTCGACGAGCGTGCCAGGTACGGGGTGTAGACCAGGCCCGGCAGCACGCCATGCTGGGCCAGCAGCGCATTGGCGCGGTCCAGCACATCGCCCAGGCGTTCCAGCACCTGCCGTTCGAAGCTGCGGTACAGCGCAAGCTGCACCTCCACGCCAAGGGCGTCCTGTTCGGCGATCCGGCGCACCATCGCGCACAGGGCCTGCGGTGCCAGTGGCAGGGTGTCGGCCTCGAACGCCGGCGCCGCCGCGAGCACGCCCAGGCGCTGTCCCAGCAGGTTCAACGTATTGGTTGAACGCAGGGTCTCGCGCCGGATCATTTCGGTCAGCAGCAGGTCGCGATCCACCTCGTGCTCATCGACCAGCGACAGGCCGAGCGCGCCCGGTAGCGGCGGCGGCGAAGCAGGGGCCGCAGCGACGGTGGACGGCTCGCGCAGGCCCGCCAGCGCTTCGGCCACGGCATCGAGCATGCGGTCGGCGAAATGGCCGGCGAAGGCGTGCAGCTGGCCACGCTGGGCCATCAGGTCCGCCTGCTGCATCGGATTGCGTGCACGGTCGGCGTCGTGCAGCAGCGTCTGCTCCAGCGCTTCGACGGTCAGGATCAGGGGCGCGGCCAGCGTTTGCCGGCACAGGCCGATCAACGCACCCAGCAGTTCACGCACCCGCGATGGCAGGTCGCTGGCGGCCAGGCGTGCTTTGTCGGCAGAGGTGATGGAAAAGACAGCTGACATCGGCGAGCGGTACCCGGATTCCCGCGGATCGATCCTGTGAATCTACCGTGTCGGCCGCAGTCGGCGCTACTTTAGGCTGAACGTGTCTCACGTTCATCGGGCAGGGCCGACGGATGAACGGTAGTGCCTGCCGCTGGCCGGCAGCGCTGTCTTTACCAGAGTGTCGGCCAGCGGCCGGCACTACCCGGTATGGCGGAAGGCTTATTCCTCCAGGAACAGGCTCACCACATCGTTGGTGAACCGGCGGCCCAGCTCGGTCGGTTGCACATGACCCTCCGCCACCTCCAGCCAGCCGCGCTGGACGGCCTCGGCCAACGGAGCGTCCAGCACGCCGCGCGGCAGCCCGGTGCGCGACTCGAAATCGCGAAGGCCGAACCCTTCGTGCAGGCGCAGCAGGTTGAGCATGTACTCGAACGGCAGGCGCTCGGCTGCGATCACATCGTCACCCCCGAAAGAGGCCGGCGTGCCAGCGCTGTCCAGGTAGGCCTGCGGATGCTTCAGCTTCCAGCGGCGCAGCACGTGTTCTTCGGCGCCCGAGCTGATCTTGCCGTGCGCACCGGCACCGATGCCCAGGTAATCGCCGAAACGCCAGTAGTTCAGGTTGTGCGCGCTTTGCCGGCCGGGGCGCGCATAGGCGCTGACCTCGTACTGGCCGAAACCAGCCTGAGCCAGCAATGCCTGGCAGTGTTCCTGCATGTCCCAGGCGTTGTCTTCATCGGGAATGCCCTGCGGCGGCCGCGCGAAGAACACCGTGTTCGGTTCCAGGGTCAGCTGGTAGTGCGAGATGTGCGCCGGTTGCAGTGCAAATGCACGCTCCAGGTCGGCCTCGGCGCCGGCCAGGGTCTGTTCCGGCAGCGCATACATCAGGTCGATGTTGAAATTGTCGTAGCCCGCGTCCTGCGCCATCTTCACCGCGCGCTCGGCTTCGCCACTGTCGTGGATGCGGCCGAGGCGCTTGAGCATGGCGTCGTCGAAACTCTGGATGCCGAAGCTCAGGCGGTTCACGCCGGCCGCGCGGTAGCGGTCGAAACGGCCATGCTCGGCGGTGCCCGGGTTGGTTTCCAGGGTGATCTCGGCATTGGGGGCAAAGCGCAGGCGCGCGCTGGCCTGCTGCAGGAAGCGGTCGATCGCCTCCGGCGGGAACAGGCTGGGCGTGCCGCCACCGAAGAACACGCTGTGCACCACCCGGCCCCAGACCAGCGGCAGGTCCTGGTCCAGGTCGCGCAGCAGTGCATCGATGTAGGCCTCGAACGGCAACTCGCCCTTGGCCTGGTGCGAATTGAAATCGCAGTACGGGCATTTGCGCACGCACCACGGCAGGTGCACGTACAGCGACAGCGGTGGCGGCACCAGCCGCGGTGCGCTGTCGTGGTCAGCGGAGCAGGCTTCGCCGGGCAGGTGGTTGCAGTGGTCGTGGGCGTGCGGCATGGGCTTCATCGGTAGTGCCGGCCGTTGGCCGGCTTCCCTGGTTCGATCAGGTCGGGCGTCAGTACAGCGTCGCCAGCTGTTGCTTGAGCTGCTGCAGGGCAACGGCACGGTGGCTGATGGCGTTCTTCAACGCCGGCTCCATTTCCGCGGCGGTCAGGCCGTGGGTGGTGTCCAGGAACACCGGGTTGTAGCCGAAACCATTCGTGCCACGCAGCTCACGGATGATCTGCCCTTCCCAGCGGCCTTCGCAGATCAGCGGCTGCGGGTCGGTGGCGTGGCGCAGCAGCACGATCACCGCATAGAAGCGGGCACTGCGCTGGCCATCGGGAACACCGGCCATCGCGTCCAGCAGCTTGGCGTTGTTGGCAGCGGCGTTGGTCGGGTGGCCGGCATAGCGCGCGCTGTACAGGCCCGGTGCACCACCCAGGGCATCGACGATCAGGCCGGAATCATCGGCCAGCGCCGGCAGGCCGGTCGCTTCGCAGGCGGCGCGTGCCTTCAGCAGCGCGTTCTCGACGAAGGTCAGGCCGGTCTCTTCCACGTCGCCCAGGCCCAGCTCGGCGGCCGAGGTGATCTGCAGCGGCAGGTCGGCGAGGATCTCCTGCATCTCCACCAGCTTGCCGGCATTGTGGCTGGCCAATACCAGTTTCTTCATTGACGGGGCTCCAACAGGTCCCAGGTGTTGCCATACAGGTCGCGGAATACCGCGACCGTTGCATAGGGTTCTTCGCGCGGTGCTTCCAGGAACTCGACGCCGGCGGCCAGCATCGCCGCGTGGTCGCGGTGGAAGTCGTCGGTGTTGAGGAAGAAGGCAACGCGGCCACCGGTCTGGTTGCCGATGCGGCTGCGCTGTTCCTCGTCGCTGGCACGGGCCAGCAGCAGGGCGGCGGCGCTGCCGTCGGTCGGGCCGACCACCACCCAGCGCTTGTGCCCCTGGTCGATGTCTTCGAGCAATGCGAAGCCGAGCTTGCCGGTGTACCAGGCAATGGCTTCGTCATAGTCGGACACCACCAGGGTGGTCAGGGCGATGCGCCGGTTCATGCCGACAGCGCCGCCTGCTGCGCGGCCAGCAGCTCGGCCACGCCCTTCTCGGCCAGGCCCAGCAGCGCGTCCAGTTCATCGCGACGGAAGGCATGGCCTTCGGCGGTGCCCTGCAGCTCGATGAAGCCGCCACCGTCGTTCATCACCACGTTCATGTCGGTGTCGCAGTCGCTGTCTTCGGCGTAGTCCAGGTCCAGCACCGGGGTGCCGCGGTACACGCCCACCGACACTGCTGCAACTGCGCCCAGGACCGGGTTGCGCTTGATGTCGCCACGCTTCATCAGCACGTTCACCGCATCGACCAGGGCCACATAGGCGCCGGTGATGGCGGCGGTGCGGGTGCCACCGTCGGCCTGCAGCACGTCGCAGTCGAGGGTGATGGTGCGTTCGCCCAGCGCATTGCGGTCCACGCAGGCACGCAGGCTGCGGCCGATCAGGCGCTGGATCTCCAGCGTGCGACCGCCCTGCTTGCCACGGGCCGCTTCGCGGTCGCTGCGGGTATGGGTGGCGCGCGGCAGCATGCCGTACTCGGCGGTGACCCAGCCTTCGCCCTTGCCGCGCAGGAAGCCCGGCACGCGGTTCTCGACGCTGGCGGTGCACAGCACGCGGGTTTCACCGAAGCACACCAGCACCGAACCTTCGGCGTGGCGGGTGAAGCCGCGTTGGATGACGACCGGGCGGAGCTGGTCGGGCTGGCGGCCGCTGGGGCGGGAATCGGACATGGTGCGGGTTCCGTAATGGCGAGGGAGTACGCCGCCACGCCCGCGGCCTTCACGGGGCGGGCAAGGGGGCTCTGGTGAGGGCGCTAGGGTACCATTCCCCCTTTGCACGCACCGGACACATTCCATGATTCGAAGCATGACCGCCTATGCCGGCGGCGAGCGGGTCACCCCGTGGGGCACGCTGGGCTGCGAGCTGCGCTCGGTCAACCACCGCTTCCTGGAGGTCGGCACCCGCCTGCCCGAGGAACTGCGGGCGCTCGAACCGCAGCTGCGCGAGCGTATCGCCGCGCGCCTGAGCCGCGGCAAGCTGGATCTGGTGATGCGCCTGCGCGCGCCGGAGGCGGCTGCCAACCTGCAGGTGGACGAGGCTCTGCTGGGCCAGCTGGGCCGCCTGGCCCACCGCCTGACCTCCGATTTCCCGAACCTGCAGGTCAGCTTCACCGATCTGCTGCAGCTGCCGGGCGTGACCCGCGGCGAGGCCACGGATGCCGCCGCCCTGCAGGTCGAGGCGCTGGCCCTGCTGGACCAGGTGCTGGACGGCTTCGTCGAAGCGCGTGAGCGCGAAGGCGGCAAGCTGGCTGCGGCCATCAGCGAACGCGTGGACGGCATCGAACGCATCGCCACCGAAGTGCGCACCTTGATTCCGGCCATTCGCGACGGCCAGCGCGCCAAGCTGGCCGCCCGTCTGGCTGACCTGCCGCACCCGGTCGACCCGGGCCGTGCGGAGCAGGAGCTGGTCCTGTGGCTGCAGAAGCTGGACGTGGATGAAGAGCTGGACCGGCTCGGCAGCCATATCGTCGAGATCCGCCGCGTGCTCAAGCAGCGCGAGCCGGTCGGCCGCCGCCTGGACTTCCTGCTGCAGGAGTTCAACCGCGAAGCCAATACGCTGGGCTCGAAGTCGGTGGACAGCCGCACGTCCAATGCCGCGGTGGAGCTGAAGGTGCTGATCGACCAGATCCGCGAGCAGGTGCAGAACATCGAGTGATGTTGCGTGCAGCGATACAGCAGGGGCGCCTTCGGGCGCCCTTGTCGTTCCAGCGCATCAGCGCACGCTGACGCCCGGCGCCCCTTCACCCAATCGCCCGACCACGGCCGCCTGGCCGAACCCTGCGTCGTGGAAGCAGGCCAGCACCGCATTCACTGCCTCCGGGGTGCAGGACACCAACAGCCCGCCACTCGTCTGCGGATCGGTCAGCAGTGGCTGCCAGTGGCCGGCCAAGCGCTCGGCGAAGCGCACTTCGGCGCCATACGAGGCCCAGTTGCGGGCGGAGGCGCCGGTCACGCAGCCGCGCTGCAGCAGCTCCAGCGCGTGCGGCAGCAGCGGCACCTGTGCACTGTCCACTTCGGCAGCGACGCCGCTGGCGCGGCACACTTCCAGCAGGTGGCCGAGCAGGCCGAAGCCGGTGACGTCGGTCATCGCGTGCACGCCGTCCAGCGCGGCCAGCGGCACGCCCACGCTGTTCAGGCGGGTAGTCGACGCGATCATCTGCCGGTAGCCCTCTGCATCCAGCACTTCTTTCTTCAGCGCCGACGAGTACACGCCCACGCCCAACGGCTTGCCCAGCACCAGCACATCGCCGGCGCGGGCATCGGCATTGCGCTTGAGCCGCTGCGGATCGAGCACGCCGATCGCGGCCAGGCCGTAGATCGGTTCCACCGAATCGATGCTGTGGCCGCCGGCCACCACGATGCCGGCGTCGGCGCAGGCACGCTCGCCGCCCTGCAGGATGCCGCGGATGGTGTCCTGCGGCAGGGTGTTGATCGGCATGCCGACGATGGCCAGCGCGAACAGCGGCCGCGCGCCCATCGCGTACAGGTCCGACAACGCGTTGGTGGCGGCGATGCGGCCGAAGTCGAACGGGTCGTCGACAATGGGCATGAAGAAATCGGTGGTGGCGACGATTGCCTGCCGGTCATCGAGGCGGTACACCGCGGCGTCGTCGCTGGTCTCGCGGCCAACCAGCAGTTCGGCCGGTGCGGGAAGTGCTGGAACGCCGCGCAGCAGTTCGCTCAGCACGCCCGGCGCGATCTTGCAGCCGCAGCCGCCGCCATGCGCGAGAGAGGTCAGTCGTTGCGGGGCATCGGCCGTTGATGGGGCGGGTGACTGCGCGTGCGTGGCCATGCCGACATCTCCTGCGGAAACACGAATGGCGGAAGGCAGCAGGAGTCGAACCTACCAGGGAACGATCGACGCCCCCTACTGGGTTTGAAGCCCAGCCACATGCCCGGATGCGCATGCCTTCCGAAAGTACGGCGGTACCGGTGGGCTCAGTCGCGGGCTGCGTTCCACTGCAAGTCGCCGCGCGGCCGATGCTGGTCACCGACGCGTCGAGTGTAGCCAACGCGATTGAAGAACTCCAAGATCTGGATGCTGCGTTTGCGGCCCAGGCCGATGGCATCGCGGAAGGCCGCCGCATCCACCGCGCCGCTGGCCTGTGACAGCTGCGCGACCATCGCGGCGAGTTCCGCAATGCGTGCGGGTGCATAGAACAGGTCCGGCACCACCTGGAACAGTTCGCCACGTGCGGCGGCGCGGCGCAGGACGGCGCGGACTTCGTCCTCGGCCAAGCCGATCTCGGCAGCAAGGGTGCGCACCCACGGCGGATCGAAGCCACCGGCGTGCAGTTGCGGCAGCACGCGTTCCAGCAGCAGGCGCTCGCGTTCCGGTGGCGCATGGTCATGGCCGGGCAGGCGCCACCAGGCGCCCACGCGTTGCACGCTGCCGTCGTCCAGCAGGTCCTGCAGCAGCGCACTCCAGAGCCCCGTCGCAAGCGCGGGCAGGGTGCTGCGTTGCAGGCGCCCGCTGTCGACACCGGGTTCGTCCGGGCGTCGCTCATGCCAGCTATGCAGCGATGTGATCACCTGCTCGCGCAGCACCTGCCAGTGCGAGGCAAGGATGACCACCGTGTCCTCGCGGGTGATGATGCGCTGTGCGTCTGGAGGAAGATCGATCCGGTCGGCCGCGCGCCGGCAGTAGCGTTGCAGCGCGGCCATGGCAATGCCGAAGGGCGCCTGCTGCAACAGCGGGCCGATTCCCGCACCTGTGGCCAGCTGCTCCAGTGCGCCCAGCCAAGCGAGCCGTGCCGGGCTGCGCCGGCGCCGCTGTGGCGGGTTCGGGTCGAGCACGACGCCACCGCCCAGCGTGTGGGTCGCGGCGGAATCGCGGGCGATGAAGCGATCACCACACATCGCACAGACCGGTGCATCGAAGACCAGCTGCACCAACTGCCCATCACCTTGGTCACGGTCCTCCAGCAGCACCACATGGGCCTGCCGGTGCATCGTGCCCCAGTGGATGTGCAGGGGTGCCCAGGCGCGCAGTGGTGCTGCCCGTGCGGACAGGCGCAGGCGCACATCGACGCGGGTGGTGGCCAGCAGCGCGCGCGGGTCGGCAATCCAGTCGCCACGATGAATCTCGTCGCGGGCGATGGCGGCCAGGTTCAACGCGCAGCGCTGTCCGGCCATCGCGTGTTCGCTGGCCTGGTTCTGCGCGTGGATGCTGCGTATGCGCACTTCAGTGGCGGCCGGCATCAGCTGCAGGTGCTCGCCCACCGCGGCGACACCGCCATGTACCGCGCCGGTCGCCAATGTGCCGTGGCCGGCCAGCGAGAACACGCGGTCCACCGGCATGCGGAACAGCTCGCTGCGCAGCGCGGCCTGGCGCGCGTTGGCCTCGCCGGCGGCCCATGCGTGCAGGTGGGTGCGCAGGGCGTTGATGCCTGCGTCATCGGGGGACGTGCTGTTGCAGGCGAACACGGGGGAATCCTGCAGCGGCGTTCCGGCCAGCAAAGCGGCAATCTCGATCTCGACCCGGGCGATGCGCGCGGCGTCCACGCGGTCGATCTTGGTCAGCGCCACCGCGCCGCGATCCACGCCCAGCAGCTGCAGGATCGCCAGATGCTCGCGGGTCTGCGGCATCACGCCGTCGTCGGCGGCGACGACCAGCAGGGCGACATCGATACCGGTGGCGCCGGCCACCATCGTGTGGACGAAGCGCTCATGACCCGGCACATCGACGAAACCCAGCATCGCGGCGGGGCCTGTGCCGTTCGCGCTTTCCACCGGGACATAGGCATAGCCCAGTTCAATGGAGATGCCGCGCGTGCGTTCTTCCTGCAGGCGATCGGTTTCGATGCCGGTCAGTGCCCGCACCAGGCGCGTCTTGCCATGGTCGATATGCCCGGCGGTGCCGACGATCATGGTTGCAGCATGCTCCATTGGGCGAGGAAGTCCGCTTCGTCGGCCGGTTCCAGGCAACGCAGGTCCAGCCACAATGCGTCCTCGCCGATGCGGCCCAGCACCGGTCGCGGCAGCTGGCGCAGGCGCTTGGCCAGGCGGTCCAGGCCGCCACGTTGCGCAGTGGTGATGCGCAGGCCGGCACTGCCGAGCTGCGCCTGTGGCTGCGCACCACTGCCGATCTGGCTGTGCATCCGTGCCTGTTCAAGCATGTAGCCGGTCGGCAGCGCCGAGCGCAGCGGCGGCAGCAGGCGCTGGGCCTGCGCATCCATGTCCTGCTGCGTGCGCGAGAGCGTACGCAGTGTCGGCAGCCGTTGCGCCAGCAGCTCCGGCTCGCGGTACAGCGCCAGTACCGCCTCCAGCGCGGCCAGGCCCATCTTGTCCATGCGCAGCGCACGCTTGAGCGGGTTGCGGTTGATCCGCGCGATCAGGTCGGCGCGGCCGGCGATGATGCCGGCCTGCGGCCCACCCAGCAGCTTGTCGCCACTGAACGAGACCAGGTCGGCACCGGCCGCCAGTGTTTCCTGCACGGTCGGCTCGTGTGGCAGGCCGAAGGCCGCCAGGTCGCACAGGCTGCCGCTGCCCAGGTCCACCACCAACGGCAGGCCATGGTCGTGCGCGATCGCTGCCATCGCCGCGGTGTCGACCTTGGCGGTGAAGCCGGTGATCGCGTAGTTGCTGGCGTGCACCTCCATCAGCAGTGCGGTGCGCGCGCCGATGGCATGGGCGAAGTCGGCCGGGTGGGTGCGGTTGGTGGTGCCCACTTCCAGCAGCCGCGCGCCGGCACTGCGCATCACATCGGGAATGCGGAAGGCACCGCCGATCTCCACCAGTTCGCCGCGCGACACCACCACCTCGTGGCGGTTGGCCAGGCTGTTGAGCAGCAGCAGGACCGCCGCCGCATTGTTGTTGACCACGGTGGCGGCTTCGGCACCGGTCAGCTCGCAGACCAGCGCCTGCACCCGTGCATCGCGGTCGCCGCGGCGGCCGCGGGTGATGTCGAATTCCAGGTCAACCGGTGCGGTCATCGCGCGGGTGACGGCCTGCACCGCGGCCTCGGGCAGCAGGGCGCGACCCAGGTTGGTATGCAGCACGGTGCCGGTCAGGTTGAACATCGGCTGCAGGTTCAGCCGTGCATCGGCGATGAGTGCGGCGTCGAGCGCCGCGACCAGTGCCGGGCCTTCAATGGCCTGATGCAACTGCTCGGCCGAGAGCTGCGTGGCACTGATGCGCTCACGCAGCGCCTGCAGATGTACGCGCAGCAACTGGGTGATGCGGCTGCGGCCGTGGCCCTCGATCAGTGTTGCCAAGGCAGGCAGGCGCAGCAACCGGTCCAGCGAGGGCAGCGCGGAAGCCGATGCCGGGGTGGGGGGCGTGGCTGTCATCGCCTCACTCGCCGTCGGATTGCCACAGCAGCGGATTCTGGCTGGCGCGTGCATAGCCTTCCTCGCCCAGCAGCAGGTCCAGCGCCAGCGTGCCAAGGTCATCAGCCACCGGTTCCAGCGACGGATCTTTTTCCAGATACAGGATCTTGCGGTAGCTGTGGCAGTGGTCGCAGGTTTCTGCACGTACCGCGCTCTCGCGCACCGCCTGGCCGGTATCGCCGTCGGCATCAGCCAGGGCGCGATAGGCGATGTCCTTCCCAGCGGCGCCACACTGGCTGCACTGCACGCGCACGTAGTGCCACTGGCAGGCGCACAACGAGCACGACAGGTAGCGGTAGGAGGCATAGGGCGGGCGGGCCTGCACCATGCTGGTCACCGGCAGGGTGCCGCACAGCGGGCACAGCCCTGGCGCATCGGCCAGCGGCTTCAGGTCGCTGGGGCGGAAGCTGGCCGCCAGTACTGCCCAATACACCTGCAACGCATTCATCACCAGCAGCGCAGCGACCGCGTCGACCGGGGGCGCGTCAGCGCGTTCCAGCACGGCGTGGGCCTGCGCATCCAGCCAGGTGTCGTCGGCGGCGGCGACGCGCAGCAATTCCTGCCGTGTTTCCGCCGGTAGCCCCGCTTCGTCGGCGCAGTGCCGGCACAGCGTGCGCAGCCAGTCGCGCCAGCGCCCGTCCAGATGAAGCGTGTTGGCGGGCCGCAACGGCATGCCGGCACTGGCGGCCGCGCTGGACTGCTGCGCGCGCGCGTGGTCCTGCAGCGCCTCGCGTTGCTGGGGTGTCAATTTCTCCAGCAGCGCCTGCTGTGCATCGGCCAATGCCGCCAGCAGCTGCAGGTAACCGCCGATGGCGCTGTGCGCGGCCAGGCTGCGCAGGCGCGCCGCGCGTGTGGCGAACAGCGACCCGGTATCAGGCAGGATGATGCGCGGCACGTCGCGCGAGGCGAGCGTCTCGATCTCACCGGGTTCAAGGATGCGTTGCGCCATGCAGGGCCAGCCAGAAGAACCAGCCTCCATCCTCGCCGTTGTCAGCGCTGGCGTCCAGCGCACTGTAGGCCATTTGAAATGGTCGGGGTCAGATCCGTTTTCCATAGGAAAACGGATCTGACCCCATCGGTTGCTGCCGTGTTCATCGTGTCGACCAAGATCGACACCTACCAAAAGCACCGGGGAACTGTCGAAGGCGCCTCTGCAGGTGCAGGGCCGCAGGCCCTGCCGTTACCCCTCTTCCCGACGTCCGCGCAGGATGTCCCGGAACCACTGCCGGTGGTGCTTGTACGCCCACCCATAGGTCACCTTGCCCTGGGTCATCGCCCGCACCGAGCCCTTGATCCAGAGCGCCGCATAGATGTGCACCACGATCGCGCACACCAGCACCCAACCGAACAACGCATGGGCCAGCACCGAGAAGCGGATCAGCCCGATCGGGAAGAGATGGCTGAAGTATTGCCGCCAGATCACGAAGCCGGTCAGCAGCAGTGCCGACAGGCAACCAATGATCGCCCAGAACAGGAGCTTCTGGCCGGCATTGAAGCGGCCCACCGGCGGCAGCCTCTCATCCTCGTTGCGCAGCACATCGCGCATGCCGCGCATCCATGCGCGATCGTCGGCCGTCGGCAGATTGTCGCGCCACATGCGGAACGCCAGAAACGCAAAGCCGACCACCATGGCCAGCCCGATGAACGGATGCAGGATGCGCGTCCACGGGCCGCCACCGAACAGCTGGGTCAGCGGGAACAGCGCGGGATGGAACAGTGCCAGCCCGGACAGCGCCGTCAGCACGAAGCAGATCGCCACGATCCAGTGATTGATGCGGGTCGGCGCGCGGTAGCGGATGATCTGCCGCGGGTGCGGGGCGTACTTCATGGCCGCTGCTCCTCTTCGATCTTCTTCGCCTCGTGTTCGGCTTCCTCTTCTTCCTCGTCATTGACCGTGTTGCGGCCGATGCCGATGTAATGCAGGAAGCCGGCGAAGGCGGTGGCGGCGATCGCCAGCACGCCCAGCGGCTTGGCCACGCCCTTCCAGACTTCCACCATCGGGCTGATCCGCGGGTCCTTGGGCAGGTCGGCGTACAGCTCCGGCTTGTCCACATGCTGCAGCACGTACATCACGTGGGTGCCACCCACGCCCTGCGGGTCGTACAGGCCGGCGTTCCCGTAGCCGCGCGATTTCAGGTCTTCCACGCGGCCGGCCGCGTGCTCGGTCATCGCCTGCTTGCTGCCGAAGGTGATCGCCCCGGTCGGGCAGGTCTTCACGCAGGCCGGTTCCTGGCCCACCGCCACCCGGTCCGAACACAGCGTGCACTTGTAGGCCTTGTGGCCCTTCTTGGAAATGCGCGGCACGTCGAACGGGCAACCGGTCACGCAGTAGCCGCAGCCGATGCAGTTCTCTTCCTGGAAGTCGACGATGCCGTTGGCGTACTGGATGATCGCGCCCGGCGACGGGCAGGCCTTCAGGCAGCCCGGGTCGCTGCAGTGCATGCAGCCCTCCTTGCGGATCAGCCACTCCAGCTTGCCCTTCTCGTCCTCGTACTCGCGGAACTTCATCACCGTCCACGACTGGTCGCTCAGGTCGGGCGGGTTGTCATAGCTGCCAACGCAGCTGCCGACCTCGTCGCGCAGGTCGTTCCATTCCATGCAGGCGACCTGGCAGGCCTTGCAGCCGATGCATTTGCTCACATCGATCAGCTTGGCGACCTGGCCGGTGTGCGCACCGCGCGCTTCCGGCGAGGGCGTGGTGGTGGCCGAGCGGCGGATGATGTCCAGCGATTGCAGTGACATGGCGTGTCTCCTACACCTTCTCGACCTTGACCAGGATGCACTTCGATTCGGGCGTCTGCGAGTTGCCGTCACCGATGGCGTTGGTCAGCGTATTGGCGATGTATCCAGGCTTGGCCGCACCGAGGAAACCCCAGTGGATTGGCACGCCCACCTGGTGCACGGTCCGGCCATCGATCTGCAGGGCCTTGATGCGCTTGGTCACCATGGCGACCGCTTCGATGTGGCCACGCTTGGAACTGACCCGCACGCGGCTGCCGTTGTTGATGCCCAGCTCGTCGGCCAATGCCGCGCCGATCTCGACGAACTGCTCGGGCTGGATGATGGCGTTCAACTTGCCGTGCTTGGTCCAGAAGTGGAAATGCTCGGTCAGGCGGTAGGTGGTGGCCACATGCGGGAACTCGTCCGGCGAACCGATCTGTGCGCGATCGCTGGCGAATACGCGGGCGGCCGGGTTGTTCAGGGTCAGTGCCTGGCCGGGGCTGAGCGGGTTGCTGCGCAGCGGTGTATCGAACGGTTCGTAGTGCTCCGGGAACGGGCCTTCGGCCATGCCGGCCTTGGCGAAGAAGCGGGCGATGCCCTCCGGGTTCATGATGAACGGGCCCATTCCGCCGGCGGGATCTTCGTCGGCCTTGAAGTCGGGCACGTCCACGCTGCCCCAGTTTTTCCCGTTCCACGCCAGCAGCGTGCGCCGCGGATCAAACGGCTTTCCGGCGACGTCGCACGAGGCGCGGTTGTACATCACGCGACGATTGGCCGGCCACGCCCAGGCCCAGCCCAGCGTGTTGCCGATGCCAGTGGGGTCGCTGTTGTCACGCCGCGCCATCATGTTGCCGGTCGGGCCCCAGGCACCGATGTAGATCCAGCAGCCCGACGCGGTGCTGCCATCGTCGCGCAGGTCGCCGAATGCGGCCAGCTGCTCGCCGGCCTTGCGCACCAGTCTGGTCGGGTCCTTCGGATCGAACACGTCGGCCAGCGCCTTGCCGTTGTATTCCATCGCCAGTTCTTCGGGCGTGGGTACCTCAGGGTTGGCGTAGTTCCAGGCCAGGTCGCGCACCGGCTCCCACCACGCACCGCCGTCCTTCTCGTACATCGCTTTGATGCGATGGAACAGCTCGGACATGATCTCGATGTCGCTGCGCGCTTCTCCCGGTGGGTTGGCACCCTTCCAGTGCCACTGCAGCCAGCGCGAAGAATTCACCACCGCGCCGTTCTCCTCGGCGAAGGAGGTGGTCGGCAGGCGGAATACTTCGGTCTGGATCGTGCTCGGGTCGACGTCGTTCAACGCACCGTGGTTCTGCCAGAAGGCGATGGTCTCGGTTTCCAGCGGGTCCATGCTGACCATGAACTTCAGCTTGGAGAACGCGCTGATCAGCTTGCCCTTGTTCGGCGCCGAGGCCAGCGGATTGAAGCCCTGGCAGATGTAGCCGTGGATCTTGCCTTCGTTCATCAGCTCGTACGCCTGCAGCATGTCGTACGGCTTGTCGAGCTTGGGCAGGTAATCGAAACACCAGTTGTTGTCGGCGGTGGCGGCGTCGCCCCACCACGATTTCATCAGGCTGACGTGGAACTTCGGGTAGTTCTGCCAGAACGACATCTGGTTGGCGCGCAGCGGCTTCTGCGTGCGCTTGGCGATGTAGGCCTCGTAGTCCTGCTCGTCCTGTTTCGGCAGGGTCAGGTAGCCGGGCAGCAGGTCGGACATCAGGCCGATGTCGGTCAGGCCCTGGATGTTGGAATGCCCGCGCAAGGCGTTCATGCCGCCACCGGCCACGCCGATGTTGCCCAGCAGCAGCTGCACCATGGTGCCGGCACGCACGTTCTGCGCGCCGATCGAGTGCTGCGTCCAGCCCAGCGCGTACAGGATGGTCATCGCCTTGTCCTTGCCGGCGGTGGACGCGATCATGTCCCAGATCTGGCGGATGCTGTCGGCCGGCGTGCCGCAGATGCGTTCGACCATCTCCACCGTGTAGCGCGCATAGTGCTGCTTGAGCCGGTTGTAGACGCAGCGCGGGTCCTTCAGCGTCGGGTCGCTGCGCACGAAGCCATCGTCACCGTAGGCGTAGTCCCAGCTGGAGCGGTCGTAGCTGCGCTTCTCTTCGTTGTAGCCCGAATACAGGCCGTCCTTGAAGGCGAACTCGTCCTTCACCAGGAACGACATGTCGGTGTAGTTCAGCACGTACTCGTGCTGGATGCGGTCCTCGGTCAACAGGTAGTTGATCAGGCCCCCCAGGAACACGATGTCGGTACCGGTGCGGATCGGCGCGTACACGTCGGCCACCGCGGCCGAGCGGTTGAAGCGCGGATCGACCACGATCAGGCGCGCCTTGTTGTGTGCCTTGGCCTCGGTCACCCATTTGAACCCGCACGGGTGCGCCTCGGCGGCATTGCCACCCATGATCAGGATCAGGTCGGCATTCTTGATGTCGACCCAGTGATTCGTCATCGCACCACGGCCTAGCGTCGGGGCAAGACCTGCCACCGTCGGGCCGTGTCAGACACGTGCCTGGTTGTCGAATGCCAACATGCCAAGGGAGCGCACGACCTTGTGGGTCAGCACCGCGGTTTCATTGCTGGTGGCCGAGGCCGCCAGCATGCCGGTGGTCAGCCAGCGGTTGACCGTCTGCCCGGCCTCGTTCTTCTGCACGAAGTTGGCATCGCGGTCTTCCTTCATCAGCCGCGCGATGCGGTCCAGCGCATCGTCCCAGCTCAGCCGCTTCCACTCGTTCGAGCCCGGCGCGCGGTACTCGGGGTAGAGCAGGCGCGACTTGCTGTGGATGATGTCGGCCAGGCCGGCGCCCTTCGGGCACAGCGTGCCGCGGTTCACCGGATGGTCCGGGTCGCCTTCGATATGGAAGATGCTCGGCTCGGCGTTCTTGGCACCATCGCCGAGGCTGTACATCAGGATGCCGCAGGCCACCGAACAGTAGGTACAGGTGTTGCGGGTCTCGGTCGCGCGGGTCAGCTTGTACTGCCTGACCTCCGCGAGCGCGATGCCGGGCGCGAAGCCCATCAATGCCAGGCTGGAGCCGACCAGGGTTGTCCCGGTCACTTTCAGGAACTGGCGGCGGCTCATCGATGGCATGCCGTTCTCCTGGGATGGCGGGGAGGCACGGGCCTCCGGGCTGTCGTTGGGTACGGCCCGGTTATAGCACAGGCCCCCGCACGCCCATGTGGCACAAGGCCCGGCGCCGGCGGGGCGGGCGCGCAACGGGGCCGCTCTGGTAAAGTTGCGTGCCCGCCCCCCGGGGAAGCGTCTGCCGGGCCTGGTTCCAGGATGTTCCGCGCAGCCCCCGCCGTCCTGGCGCGATCCTCCGCGCCGGATCTGGAACACCGAGGAAAAATTTTGCGAAATCAACCCGTTGGATCCCCCGCATGAGCGCCCCGTCGAAGCCGTCGGACGCCGTTGCGCGCGGCACGCTGTACATCGTTGCCGCCCCGTCCGGTGCCGGCAAGAGCAGCATCGTCAATGCCACCCTGGCGCGTGACCCGCAGATCGCGCTGTCGATCTCCTTCACCTCGCGCGCGATGCGCCCGGGGGAAGTGAACGGCCAGCACTACCATTTCGTCTCTGCGGAAAGGTTCGAAGAAATGATCGCCGCCGGCGACTTCTTCGAGCATGCGTGGGTGCACGGCGACTGGAAGGGCACGGCCCGGCAGTCGGTGGAGCCGCAGCTGGCCGCCGGCCAGGACGTGCTGCTGGAAATCGACTGGCAGGGCGCGCAGCAGGTGCGCCAGCTGGTGCCGGGCACGGTCACCGTGTTCATCCTGCCGCCGTCCAAGCAGGCCCTGCAGGATCGCATGCGCAAGCGCGGCCAGGACAGCGAGGCGGTCATCGCCCAGCGCCTGGGCGCGGCGCGCGATGAAATGCTGCACTTCAACGAGTTCGACTACGTCATCGTCAACGAGGTGTTCGACACCGCCGTGGACGAGTTGTGCGCCATCTTCACCGCCAGCCGCCTGCGCCGGGAGGCCCAGAAGGTCCGCCACGCCGGCCTGATCCAGGCCCTGCTGACTCCCGATCCGGGCGCAACTGACTGATTCCAAAAGAATCGGGTAGGGGTTGGCTTGATTTTGTCCAGCCCCTGCCAGTACACTCCGTCCCCTTTCCCTCATTCGACTGAGCGGCCGACCGGTCGCCGGGAGCCCGTATGGCCCGCATCACCGTAGAAGATTGCCTGGAAGTCGTTAACAACCGTTTCGAACTGGTCATGATGGCATCCAAGCGTGCCCGCCAGCTCGCCAACGGCGTGCAGGCCACGCTGGACAACAGCGAGACCGAGGACAAGCCGACCGTGCTGGCGCTGCGCGAAATCGCCGCCCGCAAGATCGACAACGCGCTGATCGACGAAGTCGAGAAGGCCGAGCGTGAGCGCGCCGAGCGCGAAGCGCTGGAGTGGGCTGCCGCCGAAGTGGTCGCTGACGAAGACATGTCCAAGAACGACGATTGATCGCATCGATCAACGTAATCGTTGGATACACCGAACAGCCCGCCCCGTGCGGGCTGTTTCGCATTCAGGATTTGCCGTAAACGTCGCGCTGGAATAGGCTGCGGGCATGAACCCAGGCCCCACTGCCAAGGTCGCCGCAGCCCCCACTGCCGCCGTACCCGACTACGTCCTCCAGCTTGAACGCGCCGCCCATTACCTGCCGCCGGAACAGCTGCCGCTGTTGCGCCGTGCCTGGGAAGTCGGAGCCTCCGCGCACGCTGGGCAGACGCGCAAGTCGGGTGAGCCCTATATCACCCACCCGGTGGCGGTGGCCCAAGTGCTGGCCGAGCTCGGCCTGGACGTGGAAGCGCTGATCGCCGCGATCCTGCACGACACCATCGAAGACACGCCGCTGACCCGCGAGGCGCTGGCCGCCGAGTTCGGCGAAGCCGTGGCCGAACTGGTCGACGGCGTTACCAAGCTGGACAAGCTGAAGTTCCGCGACCGCCAGGAGGCGGCCGCCGAGAGCTTCCGCAAGATGCTGCTGGCGATGTCGCGCGACCTGCGCGTGATCATGATCAAGCTGGCCGACCGCCTGCACAACATGCGTACGCTGGGTGCGCAGAGCCGCGAAGCGCGCGGCCGCATCGCCCGCGAGACGCTGGAGATCTACGCGCCCATCGCCCAGCGCCTGGGCATGAGCCTGGTCAAGAGCGAGCTGCAGAACCTCGGTTTCAAGGCGCTGTACCCGTGGCGCCACGCCATCATCGAGAAACACATCCGCAGCCAGCCGGTGGTGCGTCGCGAGGCGATGGCACAGGTGGAAGTGCAGCTGTCGCAGCGCCTGGCCAAGGAGGGTATCGAGCATCGGCTGATCAGCCGCATCAAGACCCCGTGGAGCATCTACAACAAGATGCGCGACGAGAACAAATCCTTCGACCAGGTGATGGATGTGTTCGGCTTCCGCCTGGTCGTGCGCAGCGTGCCCAGCTGCTACCACGCGCTGGGTTCGGTGCATGCCACCTTCAAGCCGCTGGATGGCCGTTTCCGCGACTTCATCGCCATTCCCAAGGCCAACGGTTACCAGTCGCTGCACACGGTGCTGTTCGGGCCGTATGGCTCGCCGATCGAAGTGCAGATCCGTACCGAGGAAATGGACCTGATCGCCGAACGCGGCGTGGCCGCGCACTGGACCTACAAGTTCGGCGGCGATTCGCCCAACAGCGCACAGAGCCGTGCCCACGCGTGGATCGTCGAGCTGATCGACTCGCAGCGTGCCGCCGGTTCCTCGCTGGAGTTCCTGGACAACGTCAAGGTCGACCTGTTCCCGGACGAGGTCTACCTGTTCACCCCGAAGGGCAAGATCCTGGCCCTGCCGCGCAATTCCACCGCGCTCGATTTCGCCTACGCCGTGCATACCGACGTCGGCAACATGGCGGTGGCCTCGCGCGTGGACAAGAAACTGGTGCCGTTGCGCACCAAGCTGGTGTCGGGGCAGTCGGTGGAGATCATCACCGCACGCTCGGCCACGCCGAAACCGCAGTGGCTGGAATTCGTGGTTACCAGCAAGGCGCGCACCGCCATCCGCCACCAGCTCAAGCAGCTGGAGCACGAGGATGCCGTGCAGCTGGGCCACCGCATGCTCGACCGTGCGCTGGAGGCGATGGATTCGTCGCTGGAGCGGCTGCCGAAGGGGCGCCTGGATGCGTTCCTGGCCGAACACCGCTTCCCGCGCCTGGAAGCCCTGCTGGCCGAGGTCGCACTGGGCAACTGGATGCCGACCCAGGCCGCGCAGGCGCTGATGGCCTACGCCGAACTGCGTGGCGGCCCGCATTCGCGCCACCACTCGCAGGAAAAGATCCTGATCAACGGCAGCGAGCGTGGCGTGGTCACCTTCGCCGGCTGCTGCCAGCCGATTCCCGGCGACGAGATCATGGGCTACCACACCGCCGGCAAGGGCATCGTGGTGCACCGCATGGACTGCCCGAACCTGGCCGAGCTGCGCAAGTCGCCCGAGCGCTGGGTGCCGATCGGCTGGGACACCACCGTCTCCGGCGACTACGACACCTCGCTGGTGGTTGAAGTGGAGAACGGCACCGGCGTGCTGGCACAGCTGGCCGCTGCCATCGCGCAGAGCCACTCCAACATCGAGCGCGTGGACTACCTGGATCGCGATTTCAACGCCGCGGTGCTGGCGTTCAACATCCAGGTGCGCGACCGCAACCACCTGGCCGAAGTGATGCGCCGCCTGCGCCGCCTGTCGGTCGTGCAGTCGGTACGCCGCCAGTAGGTCCACGCCATGCGTGGATGACGTTCCGCGCACACGACATACGGGGTCGGATCCGTTTCCCGCCGGGAAACGGATCCGACCCCCAGCCGATGCCGCGCCCACCCGGTACAATCACCGCTCTGTTTTCCCCCAAAGCACCGGAGCGACCCATGTCCCGCCAGATCATCAACACCGAAAAGGCCCCCGCCGCCATCGGCCCGTACTCGCAGGCCGTGCGCGCCGGCAACACCGTGTACTTCTCCGGCCAGATCCCGCTTGACCCGGCTACCGGCGACATCGTCGGCGCTGGCGACGTCGAAGCGCAGGCCCGTCGCGCCTTCGACAACCTCAAGGCCGTGGCCGAAGCCGCCGGCGGCTCGCTGGACAAGGTCGTGCGTCTGGGCCTGTACCTGACTGACCTGGGCGAGTTCGCCAAGGTCAACGCGGTCATGCAGGACTACTTCCAGGCCCCGTACCCGGCCCGTTCCACCATCGAAGTCTCCGGCCTGCCTAAGGGCGCCAGCTTCGAGGTCGACGCGGTGATGGTCATCGACTGACCACCACGTGGCACGCAAGGCGGCGGTCACCCCGGTCCTGTCACCGTCCGGCGAAGCATCCCTGGCGATGCTCGCCGGCGTCGGTCCGGCCGTGGCCGCCAAACTGCAGGCGCGTGGCCTGGCCACCCTGCAGGATCTCTGGCTTCACCTGCCCCTGCGCTATGAAGACCGGACCCGGCTGACCCGCATCGAAGACCTGCGCAACGGCGTGCCGGCGCAGGTGGAAGGGCGGGTGGTCGCCGTCGAGCGGGGCATGCGCTACCGGCCGATGCTGAAGGTCGCGGTGGAGGACGAAGGGCAGGGCACCCTGGTGCTGCGCTTCTTCCATTTCCGCCAGCAGCAGGTCGGCCAGTTCGCGGTCGGCAACCGGCTGCGCTGCTTCGGCACGCCCAAGCCCGGCCACCTCGGCCTGGAGATCGTCCATCCCAGTTACCAGGTGCTGGGGCGCAACGACGATCCTGAACTCGGCGAGCGCCTCGACCCGGTGTACCCCACCGTCGAAGGCGTCGGCCCGATGACCATGCGCAAGCTGATCGGCCAGGCGCTGGACCGCCTGCCCGAGGAAAACGCGCTGGAACTGTTGCCCGGCGGCTGGCTCGATGGCCTCGGCCTGCCGTCGCTGCGCAGCGCGCTGTTGACCGTGCACCGGCCACCGCCGGATGCCGACCTGGCCGCGCTGGCCGCCGGCACGCACCCGGCGCAGCGCCGCCTGGCGATGGAAGAACTGCTGGCCCACCACCTCAGCCTGCGTCGCCAGCGCATTGCACTGCAGGCACACCACGCGCCGCCGCTGGCTGGTCCTGGCAAGCTGGCCAAGGCGCTGCTGAAGCAGCTGCCGTTCGCGCTCACCGGCGCGCAGGCGCGCGTGTTCAAGCAGATCCGTGAAGACCTCGCGCGCCCCAGCCCGATGCTGCGGCTGGTGCAGGGCGACGTCGGTTCCGGCAAGACCGTGGTGGCCGCACTGGCGGCGATGCTGGCGGTGGAGCAGGGCAAGCAGGTCGCATTGGCAGCGCCCACCGAACTGCTGGCCGAACAGCATCTCAACAACCTGCGCGGCTGGCTGGAGCCGCTCGGTGTGCGTATCGCCTGGCTGGCCGGCAAGGTCACCGGCAAGGCGCGCGCCAAGGTGATGGAGCAGGTCGCCAGCGGCGAAGCGCAGGTGGTGGTCGGTACCCACGCGCTGATGCAGGAGGCGGTGGTGTTCCAGGATCTGGCCTTGGCCATCGTCGACGAACAGCACCGCTTCGGCGTGCACCAGCGCTTGGCGCTGCGCGACAAGGGCGCGGGCGGCAACAGCGTGCCGCACCAGCTGGTGATGACCGCCACGCCGATTCCGCGCACGCTGGCGATGTCCGAGTACGCGGACCTGGATGTGTCGGCCATCGATGAACTGCCACCGGGACGCACGCCGGTGCAGACCGTCGCCCTCAACAATGACCGTCGCCCGGAACTGATCGAGCGCATCGCGCTGGCCTGCGAGGAAGGGCGGCAGGTGTACTGGGTGTGCACGCTCATCGAGGAAAGCGAAGAACTGGATGCCACCCCGGCGCAGGCCACCTACGAATCGCTGCAGGCACTGCTGCCCGGCGTTCGCGTGGGGCTGGTGCACGGACGCCTGAAAGCCGCCGAAAAGCTGGCGACGATGGTGGCGTTCAAGACCGGCGAGATCGACCTGCTGGTCGCGACCACGGTCATCGAAGTGGGCGTGGACGTACCCAATGCTTCGTTGATGGTGATCGAGAACGCCGAACGCCTCGGCCTGGCCCAGCTGCACCAGCTGCGCGGCCGCGTGGGGCGTGGTTCGGCGGTATCGCGCTGCGTGCTGCTGTACCAGGCTCCGCTTTCGCAGATGGCGCGTGAGCGCCTGCAGACCATGCGCGAAACCAACGATGGTTTCGTCATCGCCGAGAAGGATCTGGAACTGCGCGGCCCCGGCGAACTGCTGGGCACCCGCCAGACCGGCCTGGCCGGTTTCCGCATTGCAGACCTGGCCCGCGATGCCGGCCTGCTGCCCGGCGTGCATGACCTGGCCGAGCGGCTGCTGGCCCAGCAGCCCGCGTTGGCCGATCGCGTGGTGCAGCGCTGGATCGGCACCGCCGTGCGCTACGCCTCGGCGTAAGTGGCGGGGTCAGGCCCCTTTGCACAGCAAGGGGCTCTGACCGCATCCCCGGGACGCTCATCCCCGCATGGCGTGGATCTACTGTAGAGCCGAGCCCATGCTCGGCTGCCGTTCGCGCTGCGCGCGTGAGTCGAGCATGGCTCGACTCTACAGAGAGCTCTTCCCTGCCATCCGCGGGAAACCCGTTTTCGGCGTTGCTGTTGAAGTTGTCGGCCAGCGGCCGGCACTACCGCGGGTGCAGGTCGCAGCCCTGCCGCCCCCCATACTTGCAACGGTCATCATCCCGGTCCACACTTCGTTGCCGATCTGAAGACGGCAACGATGACCCACAAGATCCCCCTGTTGATCGACACCGACCCCGGTGTGGACGACGCCCTGGCCCTGCTGATGGCCTTTGCCGATGAACGGCATGACGTGGTCGCCCTGACCATCGCCGCCGGCAATGTCGGCCTGCAGTACACCGTCCGCAACGCCCTCAAGCTCTGCGACATCGTCGGCCGCACCGACGTGCCGGTGTTTGCCGGCAGCCCGGATCCGCTGCTGCATCCTTCCGTAGACGCTGCCCACGTGCATGGCCGTGATGGCTATGGCGACGTGGACCTGCCGCCGCCGAGCCGCCAGGCCGAAGCCGAGCATGCTGCGCTGGCCATCCTGCGCCTGTCGCACGCGCATGCCGGCGAACTGATGCTGGTGATGCTTGGCCCGCTGACCAACCTCGCGCTGGCACTGAAGCTGGACCCGACCCTGCCCCAGCGCATCAAGCGCATCGTGGTGATGGGCGGCGCGGTCACCTGCCACGGCAACATCACCCCGGCAGCCGAATTCAACATCGCCTTCGACCCGGAAGCCGCGCATGTGGTGTTCACCTCGTTCAAGCACCTGCTGGTGTCGGACTGGGAGGCCACCGTCGCCCATGGCCTGCCGCTGGAAGAAGCCGAGAAATGGCTGCAGGCCGATTCCGATCGCGCCCGCTTCTACGAGCTGATCTCGCGCAAGACCCGGGGCCTGTCCGAAGACAGCAAGGGCGGCCGCTGGTACACCGCCGACGCGGTTGCCATGGCCTGGGCACTGAACCCGGAAGGGCAGCTTCGGGTCGAGTCGCGTCCGCTGAACGTGGAGCTGAATGGTACGTTCAGCCGCGGCGCCACCATCGTCGACTGGAACCGCCAGACCGGCCAGCCGGACAACTGCGATCTGCTGATGGCCTACGACCAGCAGCGTTTCGAGGCCCTGGTACGCCAGGCCCTGGGCGCGGACTGAAGCCGATTGACCGGCACCGGTTGCCCCGGGCGGCAACCGGTGCTTATAATGCCGCTCTTGACCACCAGCCCATTTACGGTGTGAGCCCATGAAGGCCGATATCCATCCGAACTACCGCGACGTCGTCTTCCATGACGTCACCTCCGATTTCAAGATCCTGACCCGCTCGACCATGGCGACGAAGGAAACCATCAAGTGGGAAGACGGCAACGACTACCCGCTGGTGAAGGTTGAAATTTCCTCGGCTTCGCACCCGTTCTACACGGGCAAGCACAAGGTCATCGACACCTCGGGCCGTATCGACAAGTTCCAGAAGCGCTACGCGCGCTGATCTGTCGATCCAGCTTCGAACCGACGGCCGCGCTCTGCGCGGCCGTTTGTTTTTCCCCAACGCCTACCCAACGGGCGTTTGGATGGACAGAACACTGCGTTCGTGTGACAACGCTTTTGCCGATCCGGGCCGCTTGCTGGCCGGGTTCTGGCCGCCTGCCGTCTACGACTTCTGTCTAGCGCCGGGCAAATGCTGCTGTGCGATAATGGCATGATCCCCGGCACAGGCCGAGGACGTCATTCACGTGCCTGACCAATGCGCTTGGGCAGGCGCCTTCCCATGAAGGAGCGCACACAGTGTCCGATCTTGATCAGGTCACGCTCAACGCCGGCGATAAGTCCGTCGTTCTGCCCGTCATCAAACCCACCCTTGGCAACGACTGCGTCGACATCGCGAAGCTGACCAAGGAAACGGGGTTTTTCACCTACGATTCCGGCTTCACCGCGACGGCCAGCTGCAAGTCCGCCATCACTTACATCGACGGCGACAAGGGCGTGCTGCTGTATCGCGGCTACCCGATCGAGCAGCTGTCGGAAAAGTCGAGCTACGTCGAAGTGGCCTACCTGCTGATCAACGGCGAGCGCCCGAGCGCCGAGCAGCTGAAGGCCTTCACCGATGAGCTGACTGCCGAAGCCAATGTCGACGACTCGATCAACACCCTGATCGGCAGCTTCGCCAAGGACGCCCACCCGATGGCCATTCTGGCTGCTGCGATCGCGCAGCTGTCGGCCATCTACCACGATGCGCTGGACCTGTCCGACGCCGAACAGCGCCGCCAGGCCGCCGTGCGCCTGATCGCCAAGGTGCCGACCCTGTCGGCGCTGATCTACCGCCATGGCAAGGGCCTGCCGGCCAACAAGCCGGACACGTCGCTGGACTACGTCAGCCGCTTCCTGAAGCAAACCTTCGAGTCGGCTGACGGCCAGTACGATCTGAACCCGGATGTGGTCAAGGCGCTGGACCTGCTGTTCATCCTGCACGCCGACCACGAGCAGAACGCCTCGACCTCGACCGTGCGCCTGGTCGGTTCGACCGGTGCCAACCCGTACGCGTCGGTCGCCGCTGGCGTCACCGCGCTGTGGGGTCCGGCCCACGGCGGTGCCAACGAAGCCGTGCTGAAGATGCTGGAAGAGATCGGCAGCGCCGACAACGTCGAGTCCGCCGTGGTCAAGGCCAAGGACAAGACCTCCGGCTTCCGCCTGATGGGCTTCGGCCACCGCGTCTACAAGAACTTCGACCCGCGCGCCAAGGTCATCGGCGAGATGACCAGCAAGGTGCTCAAGCAGCTGGGCGTGCAGGATCCGCTGCTGGACGTGGCCGTGAAGCTGGAACAGGCCGCGCTGCAGGACGAGTACTTCGTCGCGCGCAAGCTGTACCCGAACGTCGATTTCTACAGCGGCATCATCTACAAGGCGCTGCAGATCCCGACCGAAATGTTCACCGTCATGTTCGCCCTGGGCCGTACCTCCGGCTGGGTCTCGCATTGGCTGGAACAGCAGGTCGATCCGGAAATGAAGATCGGCCGTCCGCGCCAGGTCTACACCGGCAGCGATGTGCGCGACTACCAGGGCTGATCGCCCCGCGTAGGTTGTGCCGAGAACGCCCCGCATGCGCGGGGCGTTTTTTTTCCGCCGCCCTGGTGGGTGCCAACCAAGGTTGGCACGCTTTCGACACTCGCGAAAAACCATCCACGCATGGCGTGGATCCACTTGTTCCCGCCCTTGGTTGGCACGCTCCCCCATCCACGCGTGGCATGGAGTTACCGCGTTCCCGCCTTTGGTAGGTGCCAACCTTGGTTGGCACGCTCTTCAACGCGACAAGACCGCGTGATTCAGGGGTCTCACCAGCTTCACAAGCGCTCGCGCAGCCTCAGGACGCCAGCTGCATCCGCAGCACCTGAAATGGAGCGTCCATCCCGATGAGTACCCGATTCGACCCACCCGAGCGCGGCCCGCTCGGCGCTGACGTCGCCGCTGTCGTCACTGCCCCCATCGTTCCGCCCGCCAGCGAAAGCGCGGTGTCGTGGGGAGCCATCTTCGCTGGCGCCGCCGCCGCCGCTGCGCTCTCTCTCATCCTGCTGATCCTCGGCGTGGGCCTGGGGTTGTCGTCGGTGTCGCCCTGGTCGTTCGAAGGCGTCAGCAAGGAAACCTTCGGCTGGTCCAGCATCGCCTGGCTCACCTTCACCGCGCTGGCCGCTTCCGGCCTGGGTGGCTATCTGGCGGGTCGCCTGCGCACCAAGTGGACGCAGATCCACGGCGACGAAACCTACTTCCGCGACACCGCGCACGGCTTCGTGTCGTGGGCGGTGGCCACGCTGCTGACCGCGGGCCTGCTGACGTCGGCCATCGGTGGCGTGCTGGGTGCGGGCGCAAAGGTGGCCGGCGCCACTGCCGGTGCCGCTGCGTCCACCGTCGGCGTGGCTGCAGCCGGTGCCAGCGGCGCTGTGGCGGCTGCACCGGAAGGCGACCTCGACTATTGGGTGGATGCGCTGTTCCGCAGCACGACCCACGCAGGGCCGGCCGATCCCGCAGCGCCGCCGCCGGGCGCACCGATGGACCCGGATGCCGCGCCACCGCCGGCAGCGGGCGCCGGTCCGCGCGACGCGCGCATGGCCCCGCCGCCGCGACCGGCGCCGGGCAACGGTCCGATCGGCGATCGCCGCGAAGTGCGTGCCGAAGTGAACCGCATCATCGTCAACAGCCTGCAGGGGGAAGGCCTGGATCCGGCCGATACCCAGTATCTGTCACAGCTGATCGCGCGCGATACCGGGATGAGCCCGGCTGAAGCGCAGGCCCGCGTGACCGATGTGCAGACGCGCATGCGTGCAGCGCTGGAGAAGGCCAGGAATACCGCCAAGCAGGCTGCCGACGATGCGCGGAAGGCGACCGCCTACGCCGCATTGTGGCTCTTCATCACCCTGCTGATCGGCGCGTTCTTCGCCAGCCTCAGCGCCACCTGGGGCGGCCGCCGCCGCGACCTGTAATCCACCCTTCCATGCAAGGAGACCTGCCATGAAGATGATTCTGCTCTGGTTGCTGGGCGTGCCGATTCCGCTGCTGATCCTGTACGCGATCTTCTTCTGATCGCGCACCACCGCGCCGTGTCATCAGGCCGCCGAAAGGCGGCCTGATGCCATCCCGCAGATCCACGCCACGCGTGGATGCCCCACAGTAGAGTCGAGCCATGCCCGACTCTACAAACGCAATGCAATGAGGTTTATTGCATTCAAACAGTGAGGGAAATTGCATAACCCTCAAACATAGAGCGCCTTCAAAAATTCTCCTTAACGTTCAACGTTTTAGGAATGCTTGAATGGCCTGCATGGCAATGGATTTCTAACATTCTCTCCGTCGCCCGCACCCATCCCCGCGGGCGGCGCTTCCCTCCCTTTTCTCCTTGGGGAGGGGAGCTTTCAAATTCCCCCTTGTCCGAGAGAGACAACCATGCACGCCATTATCAAGAAGGCCGCGCTCGCTGCAGCGCTGGCTACTGCTTCGCTGTCCGCGCACGCGCTGGAAACCAAGATCACCGTCTACGCCGACGTCGACCCGACCCTGGCGCTGCTGCGCGACGATGGCACCCCGCTGCCGGACACCGTGCAGCTGACCCACGATCCGCTGCGTGGCCTGCTGCCGTCGACGCAGCAGGTGCGCATCCATTCCAATGACGAAACCGCGGACATCGAGGTGCGCCTCGGCCACGATCCGGTGCTGCTCAATGGCGCCACGCGCGTGCCGCTGGCCGTCAGCCTGAACACCGACGCGCTGACCACCGCGGTCACCGAGTTCAAGGCGGCTGACCTGTTCAACGGCGCCAGCTCGACGCCGGGTGCCTCCATCTCGATGCCCCTGACCATCGCCCAGGCGGGTGCCGGTGGCCCGCTTACGGTCAACGGCCGCTACGAAGGCATGGTCTACATCGTCATGAACCAGAAGCCCTGATCCACGGCTTCCCGCGCCGGCCCGCACTCCGGGCCGGCCGCTACTCCAGCGGTACCCCCCATGACCCCACATGCCCCCGCCGTTACACGGTTGGCGGTCGCGCTCGCCCTGGCACTGGCTGCTCCCTCGGTAGCGGCCCACGGCGTCCCCGCCGGTTTCGAGGATCTGGTCGAAGGCCAGACCGAACAACTCGACATCCAGCTGTTCGGCCGCTCGGCCGGGCTGTCGCCGGTACGCGTGACCCTGGAACACGTGCAGCTGGAAGACCCCGCGCGCGTGCTGCAGGCGCTGGGCCTGCCTGCCGAAGCACAGGCTGCGTTGCTGCCGGCGCTGTCGCAACCGCTGCCGCGCAACAGCCACCTGGCCTGCCGCTTTGGTGGCGCCACGGCCGGCTGCGGCTATCTCGATCCACCCGAAGACCCCAGCGCCGCGAGAGCGCTGTACGACGAAGGCGAGGGCGCCGTGCGCCTGTTCGTGGCGCGGCAGTGGATTCCCGGCGAGCCGGCGGCCGAGCGTTACCACACGGTCACGGCCAATGCCGAGAACGCCTTCCTGCACCAGCAGACACTCAACGTCAGCGGCGGCCGCGACTACCAGGCGCTGTCCGCGCGCGGCGTGGGCACGCTGGGCCTGTTTGATCGCGGCCACCTGTCCGCCGACTGGTACTACACCCAGCAGCGCTACCGCAGCCGTGGCAGCGACGACGACTTCCAGTTCGACAACGTCTATTACCGCCATGACCTGGGCCAAGCGCATTACCTGCAGGCCGGGCGCATGGACCGCCGCAACCTGTCCAGCCCGCAGGGCGGCACCTTCAGTTTCAGCATGCTGCCGCTGGACCGTTTCCAGGGCGCACGCGTGGGCACCACCCAGGCCTATGTGGACACCGACGCGGCCGTGCAGGCCACGCCGCTGACCGTGCTGCTGGCGCGCGATGCACGCGTCGACGTGTTCGACGGCGAGCGGCTGCTGCAGACCTTCTACCTGCAGGCCGGCATCAACCAGATCGACACCCGCAATTTCCCGTTCGGCAACTACCTGGTGCGCATGCGCATCTACGAAGATGGTGTACTGGTGCGCACCGAGGAGGCGCCGTTCGACAAGGGCGGCGACTGGACCAACAGCCAGTGGCAGTGGTTCGTGCAGGGCGGCCGCCGCAACGAGCGCCGCAGTGACCGTTTCGATGGAGAAAGCGTGGCAATGGCCGGCGTGCGCGTGCCGCTGGGCCGCGATGCCGCCATGACTGCCGGCGCTGCCAACCTCGGCGGCCACAGTTATGGCGAGCTGCGCCTGGACCTGCGCCGCGTGCTGGCCACCCAGGAAATGCGCGCCTCGCTCAGCGGCATGCGTGGAAGCGATGGTAGCAATGGTCAGCAGCACCAGCTGTCATACCGGCGCAAGGCATCGTGGAATCTCTACCAGCAGCGCATGCGCGGCAAGGCCTGCCAGTTCGAGGCCGATGCGCGCGACCAGCTGGGCTGCACCAACTCACTCAGCGGCTCGGTATCGCTGCCGCTGGCCGGCGGCAACGTCTACGTGGGCTACACCCGGCGCCAGACCTGGCGCACCGGCTGGCATCGGCCCGGGTTCGAGCAGGACCCGTTGTTCGGGCTGGATCCCTTGCTGCCGCCCGGTCCGCTGGAGCCGCGCCGCGAGCCCGTGCTCAGCCGGACCTGGCAGGCCAGCTTCAGCCGCAGCCACCGCTGGCAGGACTTCAGCGTGTCCACGCGCGTGGGGCTATGGCAGCAGCGCAGCACCGACAGCGTGCGCGGCAGCAACGAGCGTGACCGTGGCATCTACTTCAACCTCAGCCTGACCCGCCTGCAGCGTAACCATGACAGCAGCGGCCAGCGCCGCTACGCGGTGGACGTGCGCCAGCCGCAGCATCAGCGCCCGGCCATCGACTACAGCGTGGGCCAGAGCCTGCGCCAGGACCGGGACACGCACTATCGGGAGCTGAACGCCGAACTGCGCGGCAACAACACTGACCGTTACAGCGCCTCGCTGAGCGGCCAGCTGCAGAACGGCATCGGCAACACCGCCGCCAGCATCGCGCACTATCAGCAGCGCGGGCGTGGCGAGACCGGCTACAGCGGCAGCCACAGCTCCGGCTTCGCACTGGGCCGTCGTGGTTTCTACTGGAGCGGTGCCAACGGCGCCGAGGCCGGCCTGGCCGTGCAGGTGGACGGTTTCGACGATGCCGACCTGCATGGCGTGGCCGCGGAATTGCAGGTGGGGGGACTGCGCCGACAGCGTCTGCAGATCGGCGAGCGCCGGCTGCTGCCGCTGCAGGCCTATCAGTCGCAGCGCGCCGAAGTGCAGGACGCCAGCACGCTGGACAGCATCGCCGCGATCCGCGTGACCGGCGTGGGCGGTGCACGGCCGATGTTCCTCACCCCCGGCAAGCTGATGCGCATGCCGGTGCCGATTGAAGTGACCTACACCTTCATCGGCAACGCCAAGGACCTTGCGGGGTCGTCGCTGGGCGGCGCCCGCATCCTCAACGCGCCGGTGCCCGGCACCAGTGCCAACGGCAGCTTCGTTGCCGATTTCCCGCGTCGCGAAACAACGCTGTACCTGCTGCAGGACGACCGCCTGCTGCATTGCCCGCTGCTGGTGCGCGAGCGCCGCCAGGTGGTGCTGCTGGTCGGCGCCGTGCACTGCGAGCCGCTGGCCGTGGCCCAGCTGCCGCCCGAGATCCGCCAGCAGGCCCGCGTGACCCGCCTGCTGCAGGAACGCGCGTTGATTGCCGCCACGCCCCAGACCGCTGCTGCAGGAGGGACGCCATGAGCCGGCGTTGGATGTGTGTGTTGATGCTGGTGTGTGCGCTGGTGCTGGTGATGCCACGGGCGTGGGCGCAGTGGCCGCCGGAGACGCATCCGACGGACCAGAGCCGGGACATCGTGATGAGTTGGGATCGCTCGACGATGCCGGGTGATGTGGTGCTGTGGGCGCCACGGACGGTGCTGGGGTTCAGTCACGACCTGGCGTTCAAGTATGGGCAGATCCATGTGGTTTGTGGGTCTGCTTCTGATAGTGAGTTTGGGCGGTGCCCTACGGAAGGAGATTCATCGATAGTTAGCGGGCCATCCGAAATTGTCCTGCGGCTTGTGGAGAGCCGGACAGGCCTGCGCACGGAGCTTTGCGCGGTAGGAAGCCTGCAGCGAGTTATGTCGGGTCCTCGCTGCAATCTCGATTACTGGGACGATCGGAAGCGCATTCTGAATGAAGCCTTCTGGTACGAATGTGTATCGGACCAGCCGATCGGCACAGGCGCAGCTCTGACTCTTCCGACATCTGAGTTGGCCAGGCTCGTAGCCGGCCACTGGAAGGCCACGATGCGCCTGAACATCAAGGCCGATCCAACCGCACCACCCGTCGCCACAACCACCTTCAACTTCGACTTCACCGTCACCGACTACGACGCGATCTCGATCTACTTCCCCGGCTTCGATGGCATCGCACCGCTGGTCAACATGGACCTGCGCTATGACCCCATCCGCAAGGTGGTCGGCGGCTACAAGGAAGTGGACATGTGCCTGTACGACGGCGTGGGTTCGCAGAGCGAGTTCCTCGGAGTCACCGTGCGCGACAGCGGGCCACGGCCCCCGCCCGGACGGGACTTCGCAGTCTGGCACGGGGATGGCGGCAGCGATGACACCCAGCGCCTGGACTACCAGGTTGGCCTGAAATACGGCGGAAACCTGCTGGCCATGAAACACGGCGAGGAACAGCTGCTGCGCGGCATCGACAGCGCGCAGCTGCGCCTGGTGATGCTGCCGGGCATCAATCAACCCGTGTACTGCGTGCCCACGCCGCTGGTGCTGGAAACGCCGCCTACGCCCATCGCCAGCAAGCGGCCCGGTCTCTACGACGGCGAGCTGACGGTAGAGCTGCGCGTGCCGACCGCCAAACCCTGATCCCCACGGAGCCTCATCATGAAGAAGCTGCTGTTCTGTCTGCTGCCGTTGAGCGCGCTGCTGGCCCCGCCGGCGCATGCCAACCTCTCCATCCATCCGATGCGCGCGGCCGTCGATGGCAAGCGCGGTACGCAGATCCGCGTCTACTCGCACTCCACCCAGCCGCAGTACGTGCAGGCACGCCTGTTGCGCATCGCGAATCCTGCGCAGGTTGGCGAGGAAGAGGTGGAAATGGAGGCGGCCGACGCCGCGGTCGCCATCACCCCTGGGAAGTTCGCACTGACTGGCGGAGGCAATCGCCTGATCCGGGTCATTCCACTGCGCAGCGTGGAGAAGGAAGTGGCCTACCGCGTCTACTTCGAGGGTGTCAGGGGACCGGACGGGACCCTGCTCGAGGGTGACGAGCAGGCGGCACAGGCCAACGTCGGTGTCAGCCTGGTCTGGGGCGCGCTGGTGAACGTGCTGCCCGCCAACGGCAGCGTGGATCTGCAACTGCAGGGCGACACCCTGCGCAACGTGGGGACCTTGCGGGTCGGCATCACCGGACTGGCCGAGTGCAGCGCCAGTGGTGCCTGCACGACCCACGACTTTGCCAAAAGCCTGTACCCGGACGCGGAGCTGAAGCTGCCGTTCCAGCCTCAGCCGGGCAATACCGTGCAGCTGCATTACCGCCTGTCCAAGGACGGCTATCGCGAGCACGTAACCACCCTGGCGCCAAGCGCCTGATCGTTCCTGGCCCTGCGCTGTTCGCGGGGCCTCATTTTCGATGTCCTGTTAAGGGAGAGAGCATGAATCGCATCTATCGTCGTATCTGGAGTGCCGCCAAGCAGTGCTGGGTGGTTGGAAGTGAGTTGAGCAGTCCGCGCGGCAAGTCCGCTGGAGGCAGGGCACTATTGCTGGTGGCGGCACTGGTGGGCCTCCCTGCCGCAGCGCACGAGCACTCGGAGGAAGCGGCTGAGCGTGAGCGGGAAGGGACGGACTCCAGTCAACTCCTGATGCCCTCTCCGTGGCGCTTTTCATCATTCTCGAACCAGGTGAATGCGGGTTATACCCAGCTGGCTCTGGTAAATGACAGCCAGTATCGGAATTCCACGATCAGCGGTGATATGCAGATGATCCTGGGTTCACGGTCGAGCATCAGTGGCTGGGGATCGGTGGTCTACGGCACCGAATCATCGCTGTCGGGGCTGGGAAGTGTGCTTGTAGGAAATTCATCGACCGCACGCGGCGACAGGAACGTCGTCGTTGGATATGGATCTGAGGCCAAGAGCGGATACGCGACAGTCGTAGGCGCCAGCTCGATCGCATCAGGAATTGGTGCAACCGCACTGGGGCATGACGCCAGGGCATACGCGAGCAACTCCATTGCAGTGGGCAGCGGTGCCAGGACCGTGGAGAGTTCCGCAGGTGTTTCCCGTATTGCTATTGGCGGGAACGCCTTCGCTGGAACGGCGGGGTACTCCGGTGCCATCGCGTTGGGAGGGAACGCACGTGCCGAGTACAGTGGAGTTGCGCTGGGGCATCATGCCAAGGCGAGCGCCCATGGCTCGATCGCCATCGGAGCATATTCCGAGGCAACGGAAAGCAATTCGGTGTCCGTTGGCAGCTCATCGACGAAGCGGCGAGTGACCAATGTGGACGATGCGCGATTGAGCACCAGCAGCACGGATGCCGTTACCGGAAAGCAGCTCCACGCCACCAACAGCAATGTAGCGGCCGCGCGTTCGGTCGCGGACTCTGCCAAGACCAATGCTGACAGTGCGCTGGCAAAGGCCAATGGGCTCTCAGGCCTTTTGAAAGAGAAGTCTCCTTCGGGAAATATCCTCATAGGTGCAAGCAATAGCGGCTCTGTACTGGACGTCCGCAACAGTGCCAGCGCCAATCGCAAGATCACGGGCGTGGCGGATGCCACGCTGAGTACGTCCAGCACCGATGCTGTGTCAGGGAAGCAGTTGAATGCCACCAACACCAAGCTGGCAGATGCACAGCGCGTCGCAGACGCGGCAGCCGCGCGCCTGAACGCATCCGCCCCGGCTATCGGGCTGGCGGCAGAGGCGGAGGGGAGCGGAAGCACCGCCAGCGTAGCGATGGGGCGCTCAGCGAAGGCGTACAACACCAACAGCATCGCAGTTGGTGCAGATGCTCGGGCCAGTGTCGACGCCAACGGCGACAAGAGCGCTGCCACCGGTGCAGTTGCTCTCGGTGCTGCAACGCGCGGTGGCAATGGCGCGGTGGCGGCAGGCCTGCGTGCTTCGGCAGTGGGCGACCGCGCCGTGGCCGTGGGCAATGATGCAACGGCCGCGGCAACCCATGCCGCCGCGCTGGGTTACAAGGCAGATGCGAGCGGCAATCAGGCCGTCGCCGTTGGCCGGGAGGCCGCCGCATCGGGTTTGTATTCGACGGCGCTTGGCAATCTTGCAAAGGCGGGTGCCGAAAGTGCCATAGCGTTGGGCGACCGCGCCCTGGCATCACATACGGGAAGTGTCGCTCTGGGCAACGGCTCGCAGACCACCGGCATCAACCAGGTCTCGGTCGGCAGCTCCAGTATCAAGCGCAAGATCGTCAACCTGGCGGATGGCGCTGTCAGCGCCAGTAGTACCGAGGCAATTACGGGCAAGCAGTTGAATGAAACCAACGGCCGGGTAACGACTGCACAGAATGCCGCCAGCGGCGCGCAGGCCACCGCCAATGCCGCACAGGTTGATGCCACCAAGGCCTTGGCTGAAGCCACCGTTCTGGGTGGACTGGTCGGGCAGGTTTCGCCCACGGAGGCTGTCCGCCTGGGTGAGAAGAACAGCGGCACCGTACTGGATGTGCGCAACAGCGCGAATGTGAACCGTAAGCTGACCGGTGTGGCCGATGGTGCGATCAGTGCCAGCAGCTACGAAGCCGTGAATGGCAGGCAGCTCAATGCCACCAATGAGAAGGTGGTGGCTGTGGAAGGCATGGCCACCTCTGCGGCTGCGGACGCGACCCTGGCAAAGGTGGATGCGGCCAAGGCGCTGGCCGAAACAGCGGTTCTGGGTGGTCTGGTGGCGCAGGTCTCCGCCTCTGGCGATGTTCGTTTGGGAGAGAAAAACAGCGGTACGACCCTGAATGTGCGTAACAGCGCCAATGCTAATCGGAAGATCAGTGGTGTGGCGGATGGATTGCTGAGCGCAAGCAGTGCTGAGGCTGTGTCCGGGAAACAACTGTATTCAACGAATTTGCGCGTCTCAGATCTTGAGGATGTCGCGCAGTTTGTGAGTATCGGATCAGCTCCCTTCAGTGAGCGTGCCGAAGCAGGTCTGGCAGGCGTTGCAGTGGGAAATTCAGCAAAGACGGGACTGGAGGGGGGAACTGCGGTAGGTACGTTTGCGGAGGCAATGGGGAAGAACTCCACCGCAATTGGTAGAGCGGCGACGGTCTCTGTAGATTCTGCGGATGGATTCGCAATGGGAGTCGGTGCACAGGTCGGTGGAGGTGCGGGCGGTGCGAATGAAGGTGTCGCGATTGGTGCTGGCGCAAGAGTTGGAAGCGGGGCTCACGGGTCGCTGGCACTTGGAAGTAGCGCTCAGGCGAATGAAGCCGGAGTTGCATCGTTCGGAAACAGTGGCATGCAGCGCCGCCTTGTAAACATCGCCCGAGGCACCGCCGACCACAACGCCACCACTGTCTCTCAGCTTAAGGATTCCCTCGCCACCCTCGGCGGCGGTGCGAGTATGGACGCCAGCGGTAGCATCATCGCCCCGAGCTATGCAGTGCAGGGCGGAACGCAGAGCAGCGTCGAGGACGCGCTGATGGCGCTCGATGGCGCTGTCATTACCGCAGGCCGTCGCGCGGGCAAGGTGGAAGGCCAGCTGAGTTCTATTTTCCAAGATTCACCGTCGGCCCGCGCCGACGGCATGAACCAGATCGCGCTTAATGGCGTGAATGGCATGGTGCTGACCAACCTGGCTGACGGACGTGTGGCGCCAGGAAGCCGTGACGCCGTGACCGGCAGTCAGTTGTACGCCGCAGAGCAGAAGATCTCGCAGAATCGGAATGATCTGGAGACGATGCGCAAGGTGCGGGAGGTGGGCGAGCAGGCAGTGCGTGGATTGGATGCGAGCGGCCCGATCGATTTTGGGGGTGCGCGTTTGACTGGCGTGGTCGATGGTTCGGTTTCTGCGGATAGTCACGACGTGGTCACCGGTCGCCAGTTGTTCGGCGTCAGTGATCGGGTATCCAAGATCGAGCATCAGGGTCGCTTCCTCAAAATTGACACGGATCAGCTGAGCGAAGATGCCTTCGCAGGATTCTTGGGTGTTGCCATTGGTGACTCGGCTCGTACGCAGGGCGAGGGGGGGACTGCACTGGGGGCCTATGCGAGAGCGCTTGGTGTTAACTCTGTCGCTCTTGGTCGTGGCTCGGGCGTTTCTGCTGACGCCCCTTACGGTTTTGCGGTCGGCACTGGATCTCAAGTGCACTCCGCACGAGGTATTGCGATCGGCAGTGGCTCGGTAGTTGACTCAGATGCAGCAGGATCTCTGGCTTTGGGCGCCAATTCTGCGGCAACAGAAGTCGGAGTTGCTTCCTTCGGCAACGCGACCGCGCGGCGTCGCCTCGTAAACATCGCCAACGGCACCGCCAACCACAACGCCGCCACCGTCGGCCAGCTGCGCGGTGCACTCTCCGCCCTCGGCGGCGAAGTCGATGCCAACGGCAACATCGTCGGCCCCAGCTTCAACGTGCAGGGTCAGTCCCAATCCACGCTCAATGGTGCATTGGAAGCGCTCGACGGCGCAGTCGTCAGCACCACCTCGCGGGTGAACCAGGTCGAATCCCAGCTCCGCTCTGTGTTCCAGGAAACCCCATCGGTCCGCGCAGACGGTACCCGTCAGCTCACACTGGCCGGTGCCAACGGCATGGTCATCTCCAACGTGGCCAATGGCCTGATCGCGGCCGGCAGCTGCGATGCGGTCAACGGTGGCCAGCTGCATTCGATGCAGCAGCAGATCAACGGCCGCATGGATGGGCTGGAGCAGCGTATCGACGATCAGCCGCAGGCTCGCGCCATGGCGGCTGCATCCACGCCTTCGCCGTCCACCGAAGAGACCGCGCCGGCGCCGGAAACCAGCGGCTCGCCGCAGATCGCCTCAACCGGTGAAGGTGGCAAGCCGGCCCCGCAGCCGAAGCCGAAGCAGGACGACACGCCCAAGCCGCAGGTCGACACCGCCGACCTGGAGAAGATGCTGGCCCGTGCCAACGAGTACACCGATGGTGCGATCAGCACCTTCGAACGCCGCCTGGACAAGATGGACAAGCGCTTCAACCGCATGGCGGCGATGAGCAGCGCACAGAGTGCGATGGCGATGAATACCGCCGGCCTGGCCACCTACAACCGCCTGGGTGCGGGCGTGGGTTACAGCGAGGGTGAGTCGGCGATGGCGGTGGGCTACCAGCGCGTGCTGAACGAGAAGGGTTCGGCCACCTTCAGCCTCAATGGTGCGTTCACCAACAGCGGTGAGCGCAGCATGGGCGTCGGCGTGGGCATCGGCTGGTAAGCCGTGCAGCCCCGGCGTGGTGCGCGTAATGAACCCCGCCGCGCCGGGGTCCTTGCCGAGGAGATGGCAATGTATCGATGGGTAAGCCGATTCATCAGCTACCGCACGTTCTATCTGTGGCGGGCGCGTTTTTACTACTACACCCGCAATCTGGATCGCTGGGTGCAGTTCACCTTGTTGTGCCTGGTGGGCATGGTGCTGGTGCTCTGGTACCACTGGCGGGTGGCGAGCGTGCCGCCACCGCGCGTGCATCCGGAGGCGGCCGCGGTGCGCGTGGAGAACATCACCCAGGAAGCGATCCACCGCATCGTGCTGGTGCGGCATGGCGGCCCGACACCGGGCGAGCCGTTCACCACGCCGGAAGACGTCCGCGCGGGAACGCTGCGCACCCTGCGGGTGCGACAACTGCTGGACAGTGAGAGGGTGTGGCAGCTGAAAGCCCACATGCTGGCCGACATGGCGGCGTACATCGAAGCCACGGGCAGCTGCTTCCCCTTCCCATGCTGGCAGGTGAGCCACCGGCTGGAGCTCATGCGTGCGGCGGAGGCGGAGAACGCGGCCATCAACCGGGGGCTGGAGCCGGTGCTGGAGGTGCCGTTGGACAGGATGCCCAACCTCAACGGCGGTGAGCGCGCGCGGATACAGACGGCGTGGTCGGACCCGTTCGGCGATGTCTACAACCAGACCTGGTTGCTGGGCGATCTGCAGAACATGCACGCGCGGATGATGATGGCGTACCCGCAGCGGGTGGGAGCACCGTGGCTGATGCGCCTGCTTGGCGATGAGCCGGAGGAGCAGCACCATGATGTCTGGTAGGGCAGCGCGCCTTCTGTAGAGCCGAGCCATGCTCGGCTGCTCTTGGGCCAGGTGTCCGGATGCCTGATGCACAGTGCGGACCAACGGTCCGCACCCACCAGAAGAAGGAAGCAGGCAGCGCGCCTTCTGTAGAGCCGAGCCATGCTCGGCTGCTCTTGGGCCAGGTGTCCGCACGCCTGATGCACGGTGCGGGCCAACGGTCCGCACCCACCAAGGCCGGAACCACCCAAGGTCGGCGCAACCGTCACCCCCCGATATACGCGGTGATCTCCGCCTCGGCCAGCAGCTGCCGCAACTGTGCGACAGACGCGCGTCGCATGGGCTTCTCATCCACCGGCGACAAGGGCGCCTGGCGCAGGGCGTCATACGGCAGCACGGCCAGGTCGAAGGTCAGCTCTTCGGCGCTGAACACCCACACCGGCACGTCCAGGCTCCGTTCGCGGTCCATCCGCAGTCGGCGCGTCCGCGATTCGGCGGGAATGCCGTGCTCGTCCAGGAAGCGGTGCACGGCTTCCGGGTCGTCACTGTGCAGGTGCAGCTGTACGGGGCTGTTGGCATCGGCGGTGCCCTCCAGCACCGGGCCGGCCAGGCGCGGTGCGAAGCCGTGCAGGAACTCCAGCGCACGCAGCGCGGCTTCGCGGCGGCGCTGCAGTTCGTTGCCGTGCTGGGGGCCGGAGAACAGCCGCTGGTACTCGCGCAGGGCGTCTTCGATCTCGGTGTTGCGGGGCAGGGAGGCATCGTCGTGGATGCCGAGCCGGCTGGCGGCCTTCAACTTGGCCTGGTGGTAGTCGCGGATGCCGCCTTCGGCCATCAGGCGGGCGGCTTCGTGGGCGAGGCGATGGCGCCGCTCGCGGGTCTGGCTGGCAGCATGCTGACGGGCGCGATGCATGCGATGACTCCTGTTGCGACCTGGCTACAGACTAGCGCAAGGATGTGACATCCGCGTGGGTATTTCATGGAGGCGAGCAAGCGGGTGTCGTTGATCCTGTAGAGCCGAGCCCATGCTCGGCTGCTCTACCGCAGGCGCCCGGAGCCGAGCATGGGCTCGGCTCTACAGCCGCATCGGTGCCAACCCATGGTTGGCACCCACCGGAGCCTTCCTCAGAAGATGTCGAACGCGGCGGCGTCGGCCTGCGGCGTATTGAGGTTCAGGTCGTAGTCGGTCAGGCGGTCCATGTCTTCCACCTTCACCCACTCGGTCGCGCCGTTGAGGGTGGCCTGGACCATGCCGCTGGGCGGGTCGTTCTGCGCGATCGGGGTGTCCTTCAGCGCGGTGCGCATGTAGTCGATCCAGATCGGCAGGGCGGCCTTGCCACCGTATTCGCGGTAGCCCAGCGAGCGGAAGTCGTCGCGGCCCACCCACACGGTGGTCACGTACGGGCCACCGAAGCCGGAGAACCAGGCGTCGCGGTGGTCGTTGGTGGAGCCGGTCTTGCCGCCCACGTCCTCGCGGCCGAGCACCTTGGCCTGGACGCCGGTACCGCGCTGGACCACGTCGCGCATCATCGATACCAGCTGGTAGGCGGTGCGGGCGTCGATCGCGCGCGGGGCTGTGCGGGCATCCGGGTTGGCCGGTGCCGCCGGGGTTTCGACCTTGGCTTCGGCCTTGGCTGCGGCGGCCGGGTCCACCTTCGGGGCCGGAGCGCCGAAGTTGAAGCCGTCCACCACCTGGTTGACCGGCTGGTCGCTGCTGCCGGCGCAGTCGCGGCAGGCCAGCGCCGGGTTTTCCTTGAACACCAGGCTGCCGTCGCGGTCATTGACCTGGTCGATCAGCCAGGTGTCCACGCGCGAGCCGCCGTTGGCGAACACGGCGTAGCCGCGCGCCACCGACAGCGGGGTCAGCGAGGCGGTGCCCAGCGACATCGACAGGTTCGGCGGCAGCTCCGATTCGGCAAAGCCAAACTCGCTGATGTACTTGCGTGCGTAGTCCACGCCCATGCCATCGAGCAGGCGCACCGACACCAGGTTGCGTGACTGCACCAGCGCTTCGCGCAGACGCATCGGGCCGCGGAAGCCGCCGCCGTCGTTCTGCGGGGCCCAGGTCTTGCCGCGGCGGTCGCGGAACACGACCGGGGCGTCGAGCACGATCGAGGCCGGGTTGTAGCCCTTGTCGAAGGCGGCTGCGTAGACGAACGGCTTGAAGCTCGAACCCGGCTGGCGACGGGCCTGGGTGGCGCGGTTGAACTTGTTGCCGGAGAAGCTGAAGCCACCCACCAGCGCCTTCAGCGCGCCGCTGTGGGCATCCAGCGAGACCAGCGCGGACTGGCCGCGCGGGATCTGGTCCAGCAGCCACTCACCTTCCTTGGCACCGGCGCGCACGCGCACGATGTCGCCGCGCTGCACCAGCTTGCCCGGGGTCTTGTTGGTCCACTTGGCGGCCCCGGCCGGCAGCACGATCTCGCTGCGGTTGGCCAGCACCACGGTGGCGCTGCCGTCGGCGCCGGTGCCGGCGACGATCGCCGGCAGCAGGCCGGCCTGGCCGTACATGCCGCGCAGGTGCTCGGCCAGGGCGGCGGCGTCTTCGCCGGCACCCACCTGCACCTGCTTCTCCACGCCGTGCCAGCCGTGGCGGTGGTCGTACAGCAGCAGGCCGTCGCGCACCGACTGGTTCGCGGCGGTCTGCAGGGTGGAGTCGATGGTAGTGGTGACGTGATAGCCCTTGTTGACCACGTCGCCGCCGAAGCGGGCGATCATCTCCTGGCGCACCAGCTCGGCCACGTACGGGGCATCGACCTGCACCGGCGGCTCATGCGCGGTGGCGTGCATCGGCACGGCCTTGGCCGCGTCGGCCTCGGCCTGGCTGACGAACTTCAGGTCGGCCATGCGCTGCAGCACGTAGTTGTCGCGGCGCTGGCGGGCACGTTCCGGGTTGGAGATCGGATTGCCCGACGAGGGGAACTTGGGGATGCCGGCCAGCGAGGCCATCTCGTCCAGGTCCAGCTCGTTCAGCTTCTTGCCGTAATAGAACTCGGCGGCAGCGGCCACGCCGTAGGCACGGTTGCCGAAGAAACTCTTGTTCAGGTACAGCTCGAAGATCTCGTCCTTGCTCAGCTCGGACTCGATCTTCCGCGCCAGCAGGATCTCGGCCAGCTTGCGGGTGTAGCTGTACTCGGAGCTGAGGAAGAACTGGCGGGCCACCTGCTGGGTGATGGTGGAGCCACCCGGCACGCGCTTGTCGCTGGTGGTGGCCAGCAGCCAGACCGCCCGGCCGATGCCCATGTAGTCCACGCCGCCGTGCTCGTAGAAGCGGGCGTCCTCGGTGGCCAGGAAGGCCTGCTTCAGCTTCTCCGGCACGTCCTTCATGGTGATCGGGGTCCGCCGGGTCTCGCCGAACACCGCCATCAGCTTGCCATCGGCAGCATAGACGTACATCGGCTCCTGCATTTCCACGTCGCGCAGGGTCTGCACGTCGGGAAGCTTGGAGGAAACGGCATAGTACAGACCGCCCACGGCGGCCGCGCCGATCAGCGCCAGGACCAGGACAATCAGGAAGATCCAGCGCAGCCAGCGGCGGAGTCGAGTCATCGGGTTCAGATTCCGATTGCGAATTTCGTGGTCGCAGAGTATAGATTACGCAAGGTGCCGGCTGGGGTCGGCACCGGGGAGCGCAAGGGGAACAGTCAGGGGCTGCATGGTGAATCCGTGAAGGAATTCACAGCAGGGCCGTTGCCATTTGCTAAGAATACGTTATTAATGCTTGGGCGCAGGTCTTGCGTCCAAGTGCCCGTCGGCAGGGGAGAAACCGTGGGGCTCATCCCAAAAAGTCAGTCGCCGCTCGTAGGCGTCGACATCAGTTCGACTGCGGTAAAGCTTTTGCAGCTGTCCCGCAGCGGCAATCGTTTCCGCGTGGAACATTACGCTGTGGAACCTCTGCCGCCGAATGCGGTGGTGGAGAAGAACATCGTTGAAGTGGAGGCCGTGGGTGAGGCCATCCGTCGGGCGATGAACCGTTCAGGCAGCAAGGCCAAATTGGCCGCTGCCGCCGTCGCGGGGTCGGCAGTGATCACCAAGGTGATCCCGATGCCGGCCGATCTCGACGAAAACGACATGGAAGCCCAGATCGAGCTGGAAGCGGTCAACTACATTCCGTATCCGATCGAGGAAGTGAACCTGGACTTCGAGGTGATCGGGTCGATCCCGAACAACCCGGAGATGGTCCAGGTGCTGCTGGCCGCGTCGCGTTCGGAGAATGTCGAGCTGCGCCAGTCGGCGCTGGAACTCGGTGGCCTGCAGGCCAAGGTGATGGACGTGGAGGCCTTCGCGGTCGAGAACGCCTACGCCCTGGTCGCCAGCGAGCTGCCGGTATCCATCGACGGCGTGGTCGCGCTGGTCGATATCGGCGCCACCATGACCACCCTCAATGTCCTGCGCGGCGGCCGCAGCCTCTACAGCCGCGAGCAGGTGTTCGGTGGCAAGCAGCTGACCGATGAGATCATGCGCCGCTACGGGCTGAGCTACGAGGAAGCCGGGCTGGCCAAGCGCCAGGGCGGCCTGCCGGAAAGCTACGAGATGGAAGTGCTGGAGCCGTTCAAGGAAGCCACGGTCCAGCAGATCAGCCGCCTGCTGCAGTTCTTCTACGCAGGCAGCGAGTTCAACCGCGTCGATCACATCGTGCTGGCCGGCGGCTGCGCCGTGCTCGGTGGCCTGCCGGAGATGGTCGAGGAACAGCTGGGCGTGCCGACCGTGGTCGCCAACCCGCTGGCGCAGATGACCCTGGGGCCGAAGGTGAACGCGCATGCGTTGGCCCAGGATGCCCCCGCGCTGATGATCGCGACCGGTCTGGCGCTGAGGAGCTTTGACTGATGGCACGCATCAATCTATTGCCCTGGCGCGCCGAGCGGCGCAAGCAACGCCAGCGCGAGTTCTACGCAATGCTGGGCATGGCCGCCGTCGGTGGCCTGCTGCTGTCGCTGATGATCTGGTTCTACTACGACCGTCAGGTGAGCGGCCAGATGGACCGCAATGCCTATCTGGAAGCCGAGATCGAGAAGGTCAAGGAACAGAACAAGGAGATCGATCGCCTCGACGCGCAGAAGGAACGCCTGCTGGCCCGCAAGAAGGTGATCGAGGAACTGCAGGCCAAGCGCTCGCAGATGGTCCACCTGTTCGACGCGCTGGTGCGCACCATCCCCGACGGTGTGGTGCTGACCGCGCTGAAGCAGGAGGGTGATGTGCTGACGCTGGAAGGCCGCACCCAGTCCAACGCCCGCGTTTCGGCCTACATGCGCAACCTGGAGACCTCCGGCTGGATGACCAACCCGGAGCTGTCGATCATCGAAGCGCGCGACCCGGAGAAGGACAAGGACGGCAAGGCCGGCCCGCTGGCCGACATCAAGGCGCTGCCCTACGTGTTCGTGGTCAAGGTGAAACTGCCGGCACAGAGCGAAGAGGTGTCGGCGACGCCGGGCCTGAACGCCGATGGCTCGGTGGCGACGGCTGCCCCGGCACCGGTGGCACCGTTGGCCGCAGGTCCGGATGCCGCGACGCCTGCGGCTCCGGCAGCGGGCCAGCCGGCAGCGGCTCCCGCCGCACCGGCTGCTGCACCGTCGGCCGCTCCGGCCAAGCCGAACCAACCGGCCGCTCCGGCCCCGGCACCTGCCCCGAAGCCTGAGGGCAGCCGCCTGGCGCAGCCGCCGCAGGCCTTCAATGCGCTGCTGCAGGGGGACCGCGCATGAGCCAGAAGATCGACATCAAGAACCTGGATTTCAACGACATCGGCAACTGGCCGCAGAAGGCCAAGATCGTCTTCTGCTCGTTGCTGGCGCTGGTCATCATGTTCGTGGCGTGGATGCTGCTGATCAGCGGCAAGCGCGAAGAACTGGCCGGCCTGGAATCGAAGGAAGTCGAGCTGCGCACCGAGTTCACCAAGCAGCAGGAACGCGCGGTGAACCTGGGGCCGCTGAAGCAGCAGTTGGCGCAGATGGAGCAGGTGCTGCAGCAGATGCTGCGGCAGCTGCCGAGCAAGACCGAAATGCCCGACCTGATCATCGACATCTCGCAGACCGCGCTGTCCAGCGGCCTGACCAACGAGCTGTTCGAGCCGGAGCAGGAGCAGATCAAGGAGTTCTACGCCGAGAAGCCGATCAAGCTGCGCATGGTGGGCAGTTACCACCAGTTCGGCGCGTTCGTCAGTGGCGTGGCCTCGCTGCCGCGGGTGGTGATCCTGACCATGCATGACATCAACCTCAAGCCCAAGGAAAAGACCGGCGGCAACGTCCGCAGCGGTGCACTGGAACTGTCCGGTACGGTCAAGACCTACCGCTACCTGGACGAGACCGAGGTGCAGGCGCAGCAGGCGGCCGACGCTGGCAAGGAGGGCAAGAAGTGATGCGCGCGCAGACCGTACGTGGTGCGATGGTGCTGGCTGTGCTGCTGCTGGCTGGTTGCGGCCGTGGCGTGACCAGCACGCCCGGTGACGCACCGAACCTTGAGAAGTGGGTGGAAGGCGAGCGCGCGCGACCGGCGCAACCGCTGGAGCCGCTGCCGGTGATGCAGCAGTTCGAGACCTTCGAATACTCCGCGCAGGGCATGCGCGATCCGTTCACCGATGCCTGGACCAATCCGCAGCAGGGGAATGGCGGATTGCGACCGGACCCGAACCGACGCAAGGAGCCGCTGGAAGGCTTCCCGCTGGATGCGCTGGACATGGTCGGCACCATCGGTACCGGCGCAGGTACCGTGGCGCTGGTGATGGGGCCGGACAAGGTCACCTACCGGGTTCGCCCGGGCGGTTACCTGGGGCAGAGCGACGGGCGGGTCACGGCGGTCTTCGAAGACCGCGTGGAGCTGATCGAACTGGTGCCGGATGGCGCGGGTGGCTGGCTGGAACGGCCGGCAACGCTCTCGCTTGAAGATCAATGATCGTTTACTGGGGATAGCACGATGACCTTTCACCAAGCCAAGGGGCTGCGTCCCATCCGGCGCTCTACCTTGAACCGTGTCAGCGCGCTGGGAGTCGCGCTGATGCTGGCCTGCGCTCCGGCGCTGGCTGCCGCACCGGCGGAAAAGCCGGTGGGCGCCACCGTGGCACCGGCCGCCGCGCCGGCGGGCCTGTCGGTGGCCAAGATCGATTTCAAGCGTGGCGATGACGGCGCCGGGCGCCTGATCGTGCAGTTCGACGGGCAGGGCGCGATCCCTGACCTGCGCACGCAGGGCAACAGCGTGGTGGTCGACGTCGGCAATGCCCGACTGCCGGCCAACCTGCAGAAGCCGATGAACGTCACCGACTTCGCCACGCCGGTACAGCGCATCGACGCCAAGCCGTCGGGCGCCGGCACCCAGCTGGTGCTGAGCACCGGTGGCGCGGTGGAGTCGCTGGCCTACCAGAGCGGCAACGAATACGTGGTCGAGATCAGCCCGCGCCAGGCCCAGGCCGCCGTGGGTGCGGTCACCGCCGGCAGCGTCACCCAGGCGGCCAAGGCCGTCGGCCAGCGCGGCTTCACCGGCAAGCCGGTGACCTTCAACTTCCAGGACGTGCCGGTGCGCACCGTGCTGCAGTTGATCGCCGAGGAGTCCAACCTGAACGTGGTGGCGTCCGACTCGGTGCAGGGCAACGTGACCCTGCGCCTGGTCAATGTGCCGTGGGACCAGGCGCTGGACATCGTCCTGCGCGCCAAGGGCCTGGACAAGCGTCGCGACGGCAGCGTGATCTGGGTGGCGCCGCAGGCCGAACTGGCCAAGTTCGAGCAGGAAAAGGAAGACGCGCGCATCGCCATCGAGAACCGCGAAGACCTGCAGACCGACTACATCCAGATCAACTACCACAGCGCCACGCAGATCTTCAAAGCGCTGACCGAGGCCAAGGGCATCGGCGGCAGCGGTGGTGGTGGCAGTGGTGGTGGTTCGGGCAGCTCCTCGCAGGAAGACAGTGGCTTCCTGTCCTCGCGCGGCCGCATCGTGGCCGACGAGCGCACCAACACGCTGATGATCAGCGACATCCCGAAGAAGATCGCGCGCATGCGCGAGCTGATCAACGTGATCGACCGTCCGGTCGACCAGGTGCTGATCGAAAGCCGCATCGTCATCGCTACCGACACCTTCGCCCGCGAGCTGGGCGCGAAGTTCGGTGTCAGCGGCAGCCGCGACAACGTGTACTTCAGCGGTAGCCTGGATGCCAATGCGAAGACCCGTGAGTCGCAGGTTGCGACCGACCTGGCCAATGCCAAGGCCGAGCGTGACTGGGTAGCCGGTGGCCGGGTCGGCCCGCCGCCGGTGAAGTCCGGCTCGGCGATCACCCGTGGCCTGAACTGGAACCTGCCGGTGGCTGCCGCCAGCAACCCGGGTTCGCTGGCACTGTCCATCCTCAATGCCGGTTACCTGCTGGACGTGGAGCTGTCGGCCATGCAGCAGGAGTCGCGAGGCGAGGTGATCTCCAACCCGCGCGTGGTCACCACCAACCAGCGCGAAGCGATGATCAAGCAGGGCAAGGAAATCGGCTACGTCACCATCAGCGGTGGTACCGCTGGCGGCGTGGCGACCCCGAACGTCCAGTTCAAGGAAGTGGTGCTGGAGCTGAAGGTCACCCCGACCATCACCAACGACAACCGCGTGTTCCTCAACATGCAGGTGAAGAAGGACGAAGTCGACCAGCTGATCCAGCTGGAGGGCTACGGCACCGTGCCGTCGATCAACCGACGCGAAGTCAACACCGCGGTGCTGGTCGAGGATGGGCAGACCGTGGTGATCGGTGGCGTCTACGAGTTCACCGATCGCAACAGCATCAGCAAGGTGCCGTTCCTGGGCGACGTGCCGTTCCTGGGCAACCTGTTCAAGAAGCGCGGTCGCAACAAGGACAAGGCCGAGCTGCTGGTGTTCGTCACCCCGAAGGTGCTGCGCGTGGCCAAGCAGAACTGAGCCGTCGCACCGGAGTCTTCGAAGAAGGGCCGCCCCGTGCGGCCCTTCTTCGTTTGGGCTGGCGGCATGCACGAAGCAGATCCATGCCCAGCGTGGACGGCTGTTCAGCGGTTCTTGATGCCAATCGCAGGGCACCCTGCGATGATGTCGGGAACCCGTGCCGTCCTGCGCCGGTCAAAGGCCCCCATGAACCTGCCACCGCCGATGCCCGAAACCGTCTCGCCGCCGCCCGCGCCGGCCACCTCCCGCCTGCATGCGGCGTTCACCCAGCTGCGCGACGCGCTGTCGGCCGAGATCGTCGGCCAGGCGGCACTGGTCGAACGCCTGCTGATTGCATTGTTGGCCGACGGCCATCTGCTGGTGGAGGGCGCGCCGGGCCTGGCCAAGACCACGGCGATCCGTGCACTGGCCTCGCGCCTGGAAGCAGACTTTGCCCGCGTGCAGTTCACCCCTGACCTGCTGCCGGCCGACCTCACCGGCACCGAGATCTGGCGCCCGCAGGAGGGCCGCTTCGAGTTCGTGCCCGGCCCGATCTTCCACCCGATCCTGCTGGCCGACGAGATCAACCGGGCACCGGCCAAAGTGCAGTCGGCGCTGCTGGAGGCCATGGGCGAGCGCCAGGTCACGGTTGGCCGCCATACCTATGCGCTGCCGCCGCTGTTCCTGGTGATGGCCACGCAGAACCCGATCGAGCAGGAGGGCACCTTCCCGCTGCCGGAAGCGCAGCTGGACCGTTTCCTGATGCATGTGCGCATCGGTTACCCGGACCAGGCCGCCGAATCGGAAATCCTGCGGCTGGCCCGTGAGCGTGCCCGTGGTGCATTGGGCGAGGCTGCGCCGGCGCCGGACAAGATGCCGATGCAGGACGTGTTCGACGCCCGCCGCGAAGTGCTGGACCTGCACATGGCACCGGCACTGGAGCGCTACCTGATCGAACTGGTGCTGGCCTCGCGCGATCCCGCGCGCTACGACGCCGGCCTCGGCCGCCGCATCGCCTGGGGGGCAAGCCCGCGCGGTTCCATCGCACTGGAGCGCTGTGCCCGTGCGCGGGCGTGGCTGGCCGGCCGTGACTTCGTCACGCCCGACGACGTGCGTGCAGTCGCCGCCGACGTGCTGCGCCATCGCGTGCTGCCCAGCTATGAAGCCACCGCCGAGGGCTGGGACGGCGAGCGCCTGGTGCAGGAGCTGCTGGCCCGGGTGCCGGCACCCTGAGCCTGCGCATGACCGATCCATCCCTGGAACAGGCACCGTCCGCGCTCGAAGGTGACGGGCTGCGCCCGCAGCTGGCCGAACTGGTCGCGCTACGGCGGCTGGCACAGCGTCCGCCGCCGCCGCGCCGTGGCCGCACCGGCAACGCGGGCCAGGCACCGTCCCAACTGCGCGGCCGCGGCATGGAATACGCCGAGTCGCGCGAATATGTAGCTGGCGACGACGCGCGCCACATCGATTGGCGCGTGACTGCGCGCACCGGCCGCGCCCATACCAAATTGTTCCAGGCCGAGCGCGAGCGGGTCAGCCTGATCGTGGCCGATACGTCGCCGGCGCTGTACTTCGGCACGCGCGTGCGCTTCAAATCGGTACAGGCCGCCCGTGCCGGTGCGGTTGCCGCGTGGTCGGCGCAGCGCCGCGGCGACCGCGTGGGTGCGCTGCGCGGCAGTGACCGCGAAGCGCCGATTGCCCCTGCGGGCGGGCCACGCGGCGTGCTGCGCGTGCTCGACGCGCTGACCCGCTGGTATGCACAGCCGCCGGTCGACGATCTGGGCCTGGCGCGTGCACTGGATCATGCCGGTCGCGTGCTGCGCCCGGGGGCACGCATGCTGGTGCTGGCCGATCCGCAGCAGGCCATCCGCATTCCGCCCGCGCGCTGGAGCGCGCTGGCCCAGCATCACGATCTCAGCCTGGTGCTGCTGGTTGATCCGCTGGAACTGCATCCCCCCTCGGCGGCGCTGCAGTTCCAGACCGCACAGCAGCGCATCGGCCTCGACCTGCGCCGCAGTGAAGTGCAGGCGCATTGGCAGGCACACTTCGTCGAACCGCTGCAGGAACTGCGGCGCCAGCTCGGCGCACGCCGTGTCGATGTGCAGGTGCTGTCCACGGATGCGCCCAGCGACGCGTGGCTGGCGCCATCACCGACCGAGGTGCCGGCGTGAGCGCCGCGCTGCCGCTGCGCGATGTGCAGTTGCCACCGGCACCTTCATGGTGGCCGCCTGCCCCCGGTTACCTGATGGTCGGCGCGGCGGTTGTGCTGGTGCTGTTGGTGATCGCCGTGCTGATGTGGCGGCGTCGCCGTCGCCGCCAGCGTTGGTTGCAGCTGTTCGATAGCGAACTGGCAGCCACCACCGACGCTGCGGCCGAACTGGCGGCCATTGCCGGATTGCTGCGCCGTGCCGCACGCCGTGCAAAGCCGGGCAGTGAATCGCTGCGCGATGATGCCTGGTGGCAGCGTGTAGACCCGCAGGGCACGTTGCCCGATGCGCGTCGCAGCCTGCTGGCCGAAGGCGCGTATCGCCCACGCGTCGACAGCAGCGACGTGGCGGCCGTGCGCAGTTGGGCCCGCGAGCGCTATCTGGCGATGCTGCTGGAGCGCCGCCGATGAACCTCTGGACGACCTATTGGCCATGGCCGGACCTGCAGCTGGCATGGCCACTGGCATTGCTCGCGCTGCCGTTGCCGTTGCTGATGCGCTGGTGGAAGCGCCGTGCAGAACCGGGCGCCGCGCTGCGTGTGCCCTACGCCGCCGCCGAGCTCGAAGCGCTGTCCGGTGGGGGCCGCGTCGACGTGTCGTGGCTGCGCACGCTGCTGCTATGGCTGGGCTGGTGCGCGCTGTGCATCGCGCTGGCACGGCCGCAGCAGCTGGGCGAAGCCATCACGCCGCCGCAGCAGGGCCGGCAGATGATGCTGGCGATGGACGTGTCCGGCAGCATGGGCGAGGGTGACATGGTGCTGGGAGCCCAGGCGGTTGATCGCCTCACCGCGGCCAAGGCCGTGCTGGCCGACTTCCTGGATCGTCGTGCCGGCGACCGCGTCGGCCTGCTGATTTTCGGTGATCGCGCCTACACGCTTACGCCGCTTACCGCAGACCTGGCCAGCGTGCGCGATCAGCTGCGCGACAGCGTGGTCGGCCTGGCCGGGCGCGAGACCGCCATCGGTGATGCCATCGGCCTGGCGGTGAAGCGCCTGCGCAGCCAGCCGGAGGGACAGCGCGTGCTGATCCTGTTGACCGATGGTGTCAGCAACGCCGGTGTGCTGGAGCCGCTGCGCGCCGCGGAAGTCGCGCGCGCCGAAGGCGTGCGCATCCACACGGTTGCATTCGGCGGCGATGGCAGCATGCGCTTGTTTGGTATCCCGATTTCCACCGACCAGGATCCGGTCGATGAGGCCACCCTGAAGAAGATCGCCAGCATGACCGGTGGCCAGTTCTTCCGCGCGCGTGACACCGCGCAGCTGGCCGGGATCTACGCCGAGCTCGATCGCCTGGAGCCGGTCGCCGCGAAGGGGCCGAGCCTGCGTCCGCGCGAAGAACGCTATGCCTGGCCGTTGGGGCTGGCGTTGCTGCTGGGCGTGCTGGCCTGGCTGTGGCCGGAGCGTCGCCGATGATCGCGTTTGCTTCGAATCTCCCCGATTGGAGCGCATTGCACTTCCTGCGACCAGAGTGGTTGTGGGCGCTGCTGGCGTTGCCCCTGATCCTCGCGCTCGCGGTGTACCGGCAGCGACGCAGTGATGCGTGGCGGCAGGCGGTGGACGCACACCTGTTGCCACATCTGCTGGCCGCGGGCGCGAAGCGGCGAGTGCGCCTGCCATGGGCGCTGCTGCTGGGCTGGACACTGGCATCGCTGGCCATGGCCGGGCCGAGCTGGCGCCAGCAGGCACAACCGATGTTCCAGGCCAGCGCACCGCTGCTGGTGGTGCTGGACCTGTCCAGCCGGATCACGGCAACCGATCTTCCGCCGTCGCGCCTGCTGCAGGCGCGGGCGAAAGTGGGCGAGCTGCTGCGCGCGCGCCAGGGCGGGCAGGTGGGGCTGGTGGTGTATGCCGATGATGCCTACACCGTGGCGCCGCTGACCGACGACGGCAGCAATGTTGCGTTGTATCTGGATGCGCTGTCGCCGGACGTGATGCCGCGTGATGGCCAGCGTGCCGACCGCGGCATCGACTGGGCGACACGCTTGATGCGGCAGATCGGCGCGCTGCAGGGGCAGATCCTGCTGGTCAGCGATCAGGCGGACAGCGAAGCTGCACTGGCGGCGGCGCAGGCACGCAGCCTGGGCCTGCAGGTGTCGGTGCTGGGCCTGGGCACGCCTGCCGGTGCGGCCTACCGCGATGGCAATGGGCAGATCCGCCAGGCCGCGCTGGATGAGGGCAGCCTGCGTGCAGTCGCCACTGCCGGTGGCGGCCGCTATGCGCGCATCTCTGCCGATGACAGCGATCTGCGTGCGCTCGGTGTACTCGACGCGCGCGACGGCACGGCGGCGCAGCGGCCGGGCGAAGGCAAGCAGTGGCGTGACGAAGGCTTCTGGTTGCTGCCGCCGGTGATGCTGCTGGCATTGCTGGCCTTCCGCCGACGCGCGGTGCTGGCTGCGGTGCTCGCGGTGGGTCTGCTGCCATGGATGAATGACGCGCAGGCGCAGGCCCCTGCGACGCCTGTCTCGCAGCCGGCGCAGGGCACGCTGTGGAAGCGCAGCGACCAGCTGCAGCATCAACGCCTGGCCGAGGGGGTTCAGGCCTACCGCAAGGGCGACTTCGCCACTGCACGCAGACAGTTCGAAGGCATCGACAGCGATGCCGGTTGGTACAACCTGGCCAACACGCTGGCACGCGAAGGCAACTACGACGAAGCGATCGCCGCCTACGACCGCGCACTGGCGCTGCATCCGGGCATGGCCGATGCAGTGGCCAACCGCGCCGTGGTCGATGCTGCACGCAAGCGCAGGCCATCCGGGGGCGGCCAAGGCCCGGATCAACAGAAGCCACCGCAGAACGGGCAGCAGAAACAACCGCAGGGCCCGCAGGGCCAACAGAACCCACAGGGACAGCCGAAGCAGGGCCAGCAGCAACCCGGCCAGGGCCAGCCGCCGTCGGGCCAGCAGGGCCAGCCCAAGGCGGGTGACAACAACGCGCAGTCGGAGCCTCAGCCTGGCGAACGTGGCCGCGATGGCCAGCAGGCACCGCCGCAGGTGGAAGATGCCAAGGCGCAGGCGCAGGCCGATGAACAGCAGCGCCAGCGCATGCAGCAGGCGATGCAGCAGGCACGCGAGGGTGAGGCCGGCAAGGGCGGCAAGCCAGTGCCGGGTGGTGAGGGCCGCACGCCGCGCCAGCGCGAGGAGCAACAGGCGGTGGAGGCATGGATGCGGCGTGTGCCGGATGATCCGGGCGCATTGCTGCGGGCCAAGTTCCAGCTGGAAAACGAACGCAGGAAGAGGGAAGGGCGATGACGCGGTCGATCAACATGCACGGGCACTGGCCTCGACAGGTACTGGCGGCGCTGCTGTTGTGGCTGCCGCTGCTGGCCTGGGCGCAGCCGCGCGCGTGGCTGGACCGCGACCGCATCGCGATGGGCGACACGGCCACGCTCAATATCGAGAGCGACCAGGGCGCCCCTGACTTCACGCCATTGCGCACCGACTTCGACCTGAGCGGGCAGACCAGCAGCCGCCAGGTGGAATGGAGCAATGGCAGCATGCAGCAGCGCAACCTGTATGGCGTGGCGCTGACACCACGACGTAGTGGTGCGCTGGTGGTACCGGGCCTGCAGGTGGGCAGTGTGCGCACCGCACCGCTGACGCTGCAGGTCGATGCGGCCGCCGTGGCGGGGCCCGACAGCAATGCGATGGCCTTCATCGAAACCGTTGTCGATGACGATACGCCGTATGTGCAGCAGAGCGTGGGCGTGGTGGTGCGGCTGCACTTCGCCTCGCAGCTGGCCTCCGGCGAGCTGGTGCTGGATACCCCGGCGGGTGCGTCGTTGCAGCGTGTGGGCGACGACCGCACCGATGTACGCCAGGTCAACGGGCGCCGCTACAACGTGGTCGAACGGCGTTTCCTGCTGATCCCCGAGCGCAGCGGCGCGTTGCGCCTGGCCGGTGCCCGTTTCAGTGGGCGCAGTGCGGGTGGCTTCTTCGACGACTTCTTCGGCGGTGGCGATGGCCGCATGAATGCCACCGGCGCAGACCGCACGCTGCAGGTGCAGGCCCAGCCGGCGCAGGCCCCGCAGCCGTGGCTGCCACTGCAGAGCCTGCAGCTGCGCTACACCAGTGCGCCGACCAGTGCCCGCACCGGTGAGGCCGCCAACGTGGTGGTCGAAGCGGTTGCCGAAGGCGCGACGCGCGCGCAGTTCACCGACCTGCCGGTGCCGGATGTCGGCGCCAATGCGCAGGTGTTCGCCGAACCGGCACAGTACGAAGAGACCTTCAACGGCAGCACGCCGCGCCTGAAGATCACCCGCCGCTATTCGATCGTGCCGCGCCAGCCGGGTTCGCTGGTGGTGCCGGGGCCGCGCCTGCCCTGGTGGGATGTGCGTAACGGTAAGGCGCAGGAAGCGAAGCTGCCGGACCTGACGCTGGCCGTTGCGGCCGGTAACGGTGCGGGCACTGCCTCGCCGGCACCGCTGCCGCCGATCGACACCGATGCCACGCTGCCCGGTACTGATGGACAGGACACGCGTATCGCCGCGACTGATCCACGTGCCAGCGGCCTGTCCGAGCGTCCGTGGCCGTGGATGGCGGCGGCCATTGGCCTGGCGCTGCTGTGGCTGTTGACCCTGTTGTGGGGCTGGCAGCGTGGTCGGCGCCCGCGCGCAGTGGCGCCAGTAGCGGGCAAGCCCTCTGTGCCGACTGCGGCGGGCGGGCGTGCCGGCCTGGCAGAACTGCGCCGCGCGCTGGATGGCGAGGGCTTCGACCAGGTGGAAGCACAGCTGTGTGCGATGGCTGGTGTGGAACGCATCGAGCAGGTCATCGCGCGGCTTGGGGATGCAGCCCAGCGTCAAGTGCTACAGGACCTGCAGCAGGCGCGGTGGGGCGGGCAGGGGGATCTGGCGCCGCTGCGCACGCGCCTGCGCGAGGTCTTCCGTGACGGACCGCACTGGTCGGCGGCTGCGGGCACCGCCGACACTGACCTGGCGCCGCTGTATCCGCCGCGGCGAACCTGAACCGGCGCCGCTTGCGCGCTTTGTTAGAGTGCATTCATTTTTCGAGGAAACCCGCGTATGACAGCAGCTGCTGCCGACAAGAAGAAGTTGCCCCTGCATTGGAAGATGGGCATCGGCTTTGCGATCGGCCTGGTCCTGGGACTGATCGTGCACGCCCTGGGCGGCAGCGTCGATGGTCTGCAGGCTGGTGCCAAGTGGGTAATGGACTACGTCACCACCCCGGCGTCGGGCCTGTTCCTCAACCTGATCTTCATGCTGATCGTGCCGCTGATCTTCTCGGCGCTGATCATGGGCGTGTCGGAGATGGGCGACATCCGCGCCCTCGGCCGCATCGGCTGGAAGACCCTGGCCTACACCGTGCTGCTGTCCGGCATCGCGGTGGGCATCGGCCTGGTGCTGGTCAACCTGCTCAAGCCGGGCGCGGGCGTCGATCCGCAGACTGCGGCACTGATGCTCTCGGAGAACGCCGAGCGCAGCAAGGAAATCGTCGCTGGCATCCACGGCACGCCGAAGGGCATGGACATGCTGCTGTCGATCGTGCCGAGCAACGTGCTGCAGGCCGCGTCGGACAACGGCGCGATCCTGTCGCTGATGTTCTTCGCGCTGATGTTCGGCATCGGCATGGTGCTGACCGACAATGAAAAGGTTGCCCCGCTGCGCCGCGCCATCGAAGGCGTGTTCGAAATCTCGATGACCCTGATCAACCTGGTCATCCGCCTGGCCCCTTATGCGGTGGCCTGCTTCATGTTCAACCTGGCCGCGCTGTTCGGCTTCGAGCTGATCATCCGCCTGGGTGCCTATGTGGGCGTGGTGGTGCTGGCGCTGGGTCTGCACATGATCGTGACCTACGGTACCGCGGTGTGGCTGTCCGGCCGCTCGCCGCTGTCGTTCTTCCGCGATACCCAGGAAGCAACGGTGATGGCGTTCTCCACCGCCTCCAGCAATGCCACCCTGCCGACCGCGCTGCGCGTGGCCGACCAGATGGGCTTGCCGCAGCGCGTGTCGCGCTTCGTGCTGACCGTGGGTGCCACCGCCAACCAGAACGGCACCGCGCTGTTCGAGGGTGTGACGGTGATCTTCCTGGCCCAGTTCTTCGGCGTGGACCTGAGCATCGGCCAGCAGATCATGGTGATGGCGGTCTGCATCCTCGGTGGCATCGGTACCGCCGGCGTGCCGTCGGGATCGCTGCCGGTGGTGGCGATGATCTGCGCGATGGTCGGTGTGAACCCGCTGGGCATCGGCCTGATCCTGGGCGTGAATCACTTCCTGGACATGTGCCGTACCGCGCTGAACGTGACCGGCGACCTGGCCCTGACCACGCTGGTGGCCAAGGGCGAGTCGCACGATGGCCCGGCGCTGGGTCCGCAGCAGGACTGAGTCCAACGCCCCTCCTGGCGACCTGATCGGGGTCGGATTCCTTTCCTCAGGGGAAAGGGCTCCGGCCCCTTTTCACATGCGGAATCCGGCGGAGATCACGTCCTTGCGGGCCAGCGGCCGGCACGACCGGGCAAGGTGAACTGACCCCCCGCCCGGCGACTATGGGACAATAGGCCGCCCGCACGTCCGCGGCCGCCTCCCGATTCCGACAGAACCATGACGCAGCCTACCCGTCGCCAGTTGGCCAACGCCATCCGCTTCCTTGCCGCCGATGCGGTTGAAACCGCAAAGTCCGGCCACCCCGGCATGCCCATGGGCATGGCCGACATCGCCGAAGTCCTCTGGAACGACTACCTCCGCCATAACCCGAGCAACCCGCACTGGTTCAACCGCGACCGTTTCGTGCTGTCCAACGGCCACGGTTCGATGCTGCAGTACGCGCTGCTGCACCTGAGCGGCTACGACCTGCCGATCGAGCAGCTGAAGCTGTTCCGCCAGCTGGGCAGCCACACCGCCGGTCACCCGGAACGCCACGAGACCCCGGGCGTGGAGACCACCACCGGCCCGCTGGGCCAGGGTTTCGCCAATGCCGTGGGCTTCGCCCTGGCCGAGAAGCTGCTGGCACAGCGCTTCAACCGCCCGGAGCTGGAAGTGGTCGACCACCGCACCTGGGTGTTCATGGGCGATGGCTGCCTGATGGAAGGCGTGTCGCATGAAGCGGCCTCACTGGCCGGTACCTGGGGCCTGCACAAGCTGGTCTGCTTCTGGGACAACAACCACATCTCCATCGACGGCAACGTCGAGGGCTGGTTCACCGACAACACCCCGGAGCGTTTCGAGGCCTATGGCTGGAACGTGGTCCGCGACGTCGATGGCCATGACCCGGACAGCATCAAGGCCGGCATCGAGGCCGCGCTGTCGCAGAGCGACAAGCCGACCCTGATCTGCTGCCGCACTACCATTGGTTTTGGTTCGCCGAACAAGGCGGGCAAGGAATCCAGCCACGGTGCACCGCTGGGCAAGGACGAGCTGGAAGCCACCCGCAAGCAGCTGGGCTGGGAATACGGCCCGTTCGAGATCCCGCAGGCGATCTACGACGGTTGGCGCGCCAATGGCGCCGGCACCCTGCGCCAGGCCGAGTGGGAACAGCTGTTCGACAAGTACGCCAGCCAGTACCCGGCTGAAGCAGCCGAACTGACCCGCCGCTCGCATGGCGAACTGCCGGCCGACTTCGTTGCCAAGGCCGATGCGTACATCGCCCAGGTGGCCGCGGAAGGCCCGACGATCGCCTCGCGCAAGGCCTCGCAGCTGGCCATCGAAGCCTATGCCCCGCTGCTGCCGGAAATCGTCGGCGGTTCGGCCGACCTGGCGCACTCCAACCTGACCCTCTGGAAGGGCAGCAAATCGGTTGCCAGCGACGACGCCAACGCCAACTACGTGTACTACGGCGTGCGCGAGTTCGGCATGACCGCCATTGCCAACGGCCTGGCCCTGCACGGTGGCTTCATTCCGTTCGACGCCACCTTCCTGGTGTTCAGCGATTACGCCCGCAATGGCGTGCGCATGAGCGCGCTGATCCCGGCGCACGCCATCCACGTCTACACCCACGACTCGATCGGCCTGGGCGAAGACGGCCCGACCCACCAGCCGGTGGAGCACCTGGCCTCGCTTCGCTACATCCCGAACAACGACGTGTGGCGTCCGTGCGATGCGGTCGAGTCGGCGGTGAGCTGGAAGGCCGCGATCACCCGCCAGGACGGCCCGAGCTGCCTGGTGTTCAGCCGCCAGAACCTGCCGCACCAGCCGCGCAGCGCCGAGCAGATCGCGCAGATCGAGCGCGGCGGTTACGTGCTGGCCGATGCCGCCGGTACCCCGGATGTGATCCTGATCGCCACCGGTTCGGAAGTCTCGCTGGCCACCGAAGCCAAGGCCCAGCTGGACGCGGCTGGTCTCAAGACCCGCGTGGTCTCGATGCCGTCCACCGACGTGTTCCTGCGCCAGGATGCGGCCTACCGTGAATCGGTGCTGCCGAACGCCGTGCGCAAGCGCGTGGCCGTGGAAGCCGGCGTCACCGGTTTCTGGCGCCAGTTCGTCGGCCTGGACGGTGCCGTGATCGGTATCGACACCTTCGGTGCCTCCGCCCCGGCCGACCAGCTGTACAAGCACTTCGGCATTACCACCGCGCACGTGGTGGAAGCCGCCAAGGCGCTGTAAGCAGCATCGCGACGTAATGAGGAAAGGCCGGCGCACGCCGGCCTTTTCTTTGCCGCAGGAAAAAGGGGACGGAGGGGATTAAGTCGTTTGTGCACAAACGACTTAATCCCCTCCGTCCCCTTTTCTCAGGCGGTGCGCGCCAGTGCCAGCCGCAGCAGGCGCGCGTCCAGGCGTTCGGCGAAATCCTTCGGTGCCTGCAGGCCCATGCGCTGCAGGTACACCGCATCGCCGTCGCCGGCCGGTTGCCGTAGTGCTGCCCAGACGGTACGCAGCTTGTCGCCGCGGGTCTGCGTATTGGCCTTCAGCCACGCCAGCGCTTTCACCAGCACCTGCTCGATCTCGTTGAAGTCACTGCCCAGCGGATAGTCCGGCAGGCTGCCATCGGCGCGGAACGGGGCCAGCGCCGCCGTCAGCGCCTGCGGCGTATTGCGCTGCTGCCGCTGCGGATCCGGTTGCGCGACCGCCAGCAGTTTGCGCGAGGCGTGCGCCTGCTGCAGCAGGCCGCCCTGGAACGGGGCCTCGGTGATTGCGGTCATCGCATGCACGCAGTCCTCGTCGGTCAGTCCGCGCAGGTCGGCAATGCCGTATTCGTTGAGGTAGATGTCGCGCAGGTGGCGCGGAATGGTGGTGTGCCCGTAGTTCCAGCGCACGTTGGATTCGCGTCGGCCCTTGTCATCGCGCGCGGCGCGGAACATCAGCACGCTGCGGGCTTCCGGCAGGGCATGTGCCATCGCCACGAAGTTGTACTGGCCGCCCACACCGGATACCACGCGTCCATCGTCCAGCGCGTCGGACACCGCCGCGCCCAGCGCGGTGGCCATCATGCAGGAGTTGAAGAAGCGCGCATGGCGGCGCTGCAGGCGTTCCAGCGTTTCGTTGCCGCCGTACAGCTGGTTGATCTCGCTGATGCGGCGCATGCCGATCGCACGGCACTCGTCCTCCGGCAGCGTGCGCAGCCACTCGTAGAATTCCGGCGAGCCCAGGTAGAACGCGCCGTGCAGGTACTCACCTTCGGCCGCCAGTGTGGCGTGGTCGATCGACAGCGTGCTGCCGTTCTCGATGCGCTGCATCAGCGCCAGGTCATCGTGTACCTTGCGCTTGATCACCCCGGTCTGCACCAGCCTGCGGAAGCCCTCGTTGAGCATCTCGCTGCAGCCGTACAGGCCCACTTCGAACGGGTCCACGCCGCCGATCTCCTGCACCAGCGGGTGGCTGGCCAGCTGCGGATCCAGCGCGTGCAGCACGCGGCGGTAGCGCGCGTTGTCGGTGTGGCGCAGCACCAGCGCATGGCTGAGCGCGTCGGCCAGCGTACCGATGCCGATCTGCAGCGTGCCGCCATCGCGCACCAGCGTGCTGGCGTACAGGCCGATGGCGTAGTCGGCATCGCCGACCGGCTGCCGCGGCAGCCCGAACAGCGCCGGGTACGGCGGCGGTGGGGTGATCACCAGATCGAAGAACGAGACATCGACCGTGGCCGAGCCGCCCAGGTAGGGCAACTGGGGATCGATCTCGGCAATCAGCAGCGGACGCGGCAGGCCACGTGCGGTCATCGCGTCCAGCGTGTCCTGGGTGATGTCGTTGTTGCACGACAGGGAAAGCCGGCGGTCGTTCGGGCGCATCGCCACTTTCTGCACGATCACCTGTGGCGCGCGCTGCGCCACCGCATCGGCGGCGTGGGTGTAGTTCAGGCTGGTATAGCTGGATTGCGCCTGGCGCGACCCGAGCAGGGCGCCGGATTGCATGTAGAACTCTTCCACCTGCACATGTGCCGGCAACGCGTCGCGTGCGATCGCATCGGCATAGGCCAGGCGCGGGAAGTCGTCGCCGAAATGGCGCTGCGCGAACGGTGCCAGGAAGCGGGCTTCCAGGCCGTTGCCCCGCGCCTTCGGCGGATTCAGCGACAGCGCGGTATACAGCTGCAGCGGCCGCGACGGATCGTGCTCGACGCGCGCGTAGAGGGCATTGAGCAGCCGATGCGGCTTGCCCAGTGCCAGCGGTGCCCCGATCCGCAGCGGCCCGTCCACGCGCGCAAACAACCAGTCGACGGCGGCGTCCAGGTCGGTGAGGTGTTCGGTCATGCGCGGCGGTCCTGCGTCGGGGGAGTGCGGGCATTACAGCATGTCGGGCTTGAACCGCCGTCGACGCGAGACTTCCGCGCCGGCCACCATGAACTGCCCATCGCCGCGGTAATGCACCGTGCGCGGCAGTTTCGGCCGGGGCGCAACATGGGCGTGCACGATTTCCCAGATGAACAGATTGCTCGCTGCCACCTGGCTGTCGTCGTACAGGCGGCATTCGAAGCACGAATGGCATTGGCCGACCAGTGGCGCGCCGACCTCACGCGCGGGCAGTGCGTCGAGCCCGAAACGGGCGAACTTGTCGACCTCGCGGCCGCTGCAGTTGCCGATGTCCACCACGGTATCGAGCAGCTCCACCCCGGGCACGTTGATCACGCACTCGCCGCTGCCGCGCGCCAACGCGTGGCTGTGGTTTGCGTCCCACAGGTAGGTGGCGACCAGTGAAGGCGAGAAGCCCATGACCATGTGCCAGCCCATCGTCATCAGGTTGCGCTGGCCGCGCCATGCCGTGCTGACCAGCACGATCGGGCCGGGTTCGAGGAAGCGGCGGGCCTGCTCGACCGGGAAATCCTTCTTCGGCAGTGCTTTCATCCGGGGCCAGGGGCGGGAGGAACCGATGCTGGCGCAGCCGGGATGAACCCGGAGTCGAGGGGCTTGACAGGCAGCTCGATTACGCGGGTAATCAATCTGTCGATTACGGATGTAAACCATGACCCCGATCAGCGAAGCCGAAGCCGTCGTGATGGAGGTGCTGTGGCAGCAGGCACCGCGTAGTGCCGATGACGTGGTGGCCGCGCTGGCCCATCGCGACTGGGCCGAGCCGACCATCAAGACCCTGCTCAACCGCCTGCTGACCAAGGGCGCGATCACTGCCGAGCGCGATGGACGGCGTTACCTGTACCGGCCGCTGCTGCAGCGACAGGCGTGGGTGGAGGCGCAGAGCCAGGACTTCATCGGCCGTGTCTTCGAAGGGCGCGTGGCGCCGCTGGTCGCGCACTTCAGCGAACGCGGCCAGCTGAGCGCGCAGGACATCGCCGAACTGAAGAAGCTGATCCAGGAGCTGGACCATGACTGAGCTGCTCGACGGACTGTGGCGGGCCAGCTTGTGGCTGGCCGTGGGTGTGGTCCTGCTGGCGGTGCTGCGACCGCTGCTGGTGCGGTTGGGGGGCGCTGGGCTGGCCTACCGCAGCTGGTGGCTGCTGCCGCTGCTGCTGGTGGCCCTGACGCTGCCATTGCCACAGGTTGCGGTGTTGCAGCAGGTACCCACGCTGCCGCTGAAAGTGATGCCCGGTGCCCTCGATGCCCTGAGCGGGCCCTCGCTGCCATGGGCCGGGCTGTTGTTCGCGCTGTGGGCATTGGGCGCGGGCATCCGCCTGTTGCGCGACCTGCACGCACAACATCGTTTCGAACGGAGCATGGGCCCATTGACGCCGCGCACCGATGGCAGCTGGCAGGCCAGCGGCGATCCCGGCTTGCCCGCGCTGGTTGGCCTGTGGCGCCCACGCATCGTGGTTGGTCCCGACTTCGACCTGCAGTTCACCGCACAGGAACAGAGCTTGATCCTGCAGCACGAGCGCAGCCATCACCGTCATGGCGATCACTGGGCCAACGGTGCGCTGCTGCTGGTGCGCGCGGTGTTCTGGTTCCACCCGCTTCTGCCGTGGGCTGCGGGCCGCTTCCTGCGCGACCAGGAACTGGCCTGCGATGCCCGCACCATGGCCCCGCAGCCGGCGCTGCGCGGCCTCTACGCCAGCACGCTGCTGAAGGCGCAGCTGGTCCACCCGGTTGCGCCCGCGGTCTGCCATTGGCGCAGCCAACCCGTGTTGAGGGAGCGTATCGCCATGTTGAAGCAGTCCAAGCGGAAGGCATTGCCGTGGGTGTCCGGGCAGGTGCTGGTGGTCGGGTTGTGTGTGGGCATGGGCGCGGTGGCATGGGCCAGCCAGGGCGGCGCGGTTGGGAGCCCGGGGATCGGTGTCGAGCCGTACGCAACGGCGGAAGAAGGTGCGGCCAAGGCTGGGCTGGACCGTCCGATCCAGATCGACAGGATGCCACCGCCGTCCTATCCAAAATCCGCGTTCGAGCAGCGCCAGGTAGGCGTGGTGAACCTGCGCGTGGAGGTGGATGCGCAGGGGCGTCCCAGCGATGTCCGCGTGCTCAGTGCCACCAATCCGGGCGTGTTCGATGCGGTGTCGATCGCTGCGGCACGCAGCTGGACCTATCGGCCGGCGATGAAGAACGGTAAGCCGGTTGCAGCGGCGGTGAAGATTCCGATCACGTTCGCCATGGACAACACCGAGGACACCCAATGAAGTCCGCTGCGCTGATCATGGCGGCAGCGCTGCTGGTCGGGTGTGCGAGCCAGGACCGCCTGACCACGGTGGATACCCGCAGCGAAAATGTCGGCCACCAGCGCCTGCAGCCGCAGGCGGGCAGCGGCGGTGGACAGCTGCAGGTGTATTCGCTGGGTGCGACCGAAGGCTACCGGATGCCCCAGCTGTACGCGGCACCAGACCCGGAGGTTGGCGATCGTGACCCGCGCGCGGAACTGGCGCCGACCACGATCTGCCTGCAGGTGGTGGTTGATGCCAATGGCGCCGTGGAGCGAAGCCTGCCATTGACCGATCGTCCGGAGTGCGCGGCAGGTGCTGCGGGCGAGAATGCGCCCCTGCTGCAGGCTGCCCAGGAAGCCGTGGCGATGTGGAAGTACTCGTCCGCAGCGGTCTGCCACTTCGCGGCGGGCAAGGTGCCTGCCGACCGCGGTGACTGCCGGGGCGCCGAGCGCGTCGAGCCGGTAGCGGTCACCCTGCAGTACGCCTTCACGTTCGAGATCGTGAAGGGCCAGCACGTGGTGCGGATGCAGGGAAAATGAACGCTCGCGGTCCGTGATGGAAACCGATGGCGCCGGGCTCTGCCCGGCGTACGTCAGGCCCCGCCCTGGATATTGGCCTTTACCGCAGGCTGCATCAGCTTCGGTTCTTCCAACGTCGCATCGCGGGCCTGGCGCACGCTGACGAACTCCGCCTCGGCCACGCCGTCGTGCACGTGGATGTTGTGCGCGCGCTGTTCACCGATGGTGGTTTCGTTGGCGAAGTCGCGGCCGCCCGGGCCGTAGTCGTGGCAGACGAACACGCGGGTGGCATCCGGCAGGGCCAGCAGGCGCTGGATCGAGCGGTACAGCTGTGCGGCATCACCGCCGGGGAAGTCGCAGCGGGCAGTGCCGCCGTCGGGCATGAACAGCGAGTCGCCAGTGAACAGCGCATCGTCGATCAGGTAGGCGATGCTGTCGCTGGTGTGGCCAGGCACGGCGATCACCTGGCAGCGCAGTTCGCCCAAAGTGAAGGTCTCGCCGTCACTGAACAGGTGGTCGAAGATTTCATCGGCGCCCGGAAGCTGCAGGCCATAGCGTGGCGCAAACGTCGCCTGCACCGCACGGATGCCTTCACCGATGGCCAGCGTGGCCTGCGGAAAGCGCTGCTTGAGCCGGCGCCCGGCCGACACATGGTCGGCGTGGGCATGCGTCTCCAGCAGCCAGCGCAGCTGCAGGCCCTGTTGTTCGATGGCCTGCAATGCCGCGCGCAGCGGTGATTCGCTGCTGGCGTCGGTGTCCGGGTCGTAGTCCAGGACCGGATCGATCAGCGCCGCCTCGCCGCTGGCCGGGTCGCTGACCAGGTAGCTGAAGGTGTTGCTGTCACGGTGGAAGAACGACTGCACCTGGACCGGCATTGGAGCTCTCCTCAGCGCGTGCCGAGCACGCGGTTCAGCAACTGCGCCAGGTTTTCACCGGCCAGCCGCAGCTGCGCTTCGGCCAGCGGCCGGTAGCGCTCGGTGTACTCGTCACCGATTTTACGCGAGGCCGGATAAACGCCAGGTTGCATGGAGATGCGGCAGCTGGCCTCGGCCCAGGCCTGCGGGTCGCGCTGCGGGTTGGACTGGCGTGCCAGCTTCGGTGCGCGCTGGCTCTGCAGCACCGGCAGGTAGCCGGCATCGTCCAGCTTGCGGGTGTTGAGCATGCCGCTGTCCCACAGCGAGTGCAGGTTGGTACCGCGGTTGCCGAACTGCAGCTGGAAATCATTGCCGCCCTTGTCGTGGGCGTAGCCGGCGTGCATCGGCTGGTGGATGTCGCCGACCAGGTGCACGACGAACTTCAGCGCCTGCAGGCGCTCGCCGTCAGTCAGGCTGCGGTCGCCCAGAATGGCGCTCTGCGCCTTGAGGGCTTCGACGATGCAGTTGCCGTTCCTGCAGTGCTTCGGTGCTTCGTAGTGGCAGTCGTCTTCGGCAATGTTGACGTAGTGCCAGCCGGCCGAGCGACGGCCCAGGCCCGGGTCCTTGGCGCGCAGCTGGTCGGCCCAGGGCGCGATGCTGGCCAGGGTGGCGTCCGGTTCGGTGGCCAGCAGGCGGTCCACTTCGGCGCGGGCGGCGGGGGTGAGGCGGGCGTCGGCGACTTCGGCGACAAGGCGGTGGCCTTGCGCGCCCCAGGCATGGGCAGGGGCGGAGACGGACAGCAGGGCCGGCGCCAGGGCGGCGGCGAGGAACAGGGAGTGCAGGGCTTTCATGCGCCCATTCTAGCGGGGTAGGTGGATTGAAGAGCGGCGCGTTCCTGTTCCGAAGTGGAAGCGTAGAGGGAGGGGCGTGTCCCGGCTCCGCTCCCTGCCTTGCCCCAGCTCCGGAACCGCTTCAGTCCCAGGCACAAAAAAGCCCCGGCAATTACCGGGGCAACATGCTGCGAGGGTTTTGCGTCTAGCGGGGGAGCGGGGGGCGAAGCCCCCGCGCCCAATACACCGCTTTAGAACTTGAAGACGTACGAAGCGCCGTAGACCAGCGGATCGATGTTGACCGTGCCGATCTTCTCGCCGTTCAACTTCACCTTGCTGTCGATGTCGATCCAGCGCATGTCCACGCGCAGGGCGCCCTTCTCGCCGATCGCGAAGTCCACGCCGGCGTGTGCGGCCAGGCCCCACGAATCCTGCAGCTTCAGCTTGCTGCCGGCCAGCGCACCCGTAGTGTCTTCGCTGAAGAAGGTGGTGTAGTTCAGGCCGGCGCCGACGAACGGCGACACCTTGCCCTTGCTGTTGAAGTGGTACTGCAGGGTGACCACCGGCGGCAGTTGCTTGGTGCTGCCGACGCGGCCCAGGCCGTTGATGTTGATGTCGTGCTTGAACGGCAGCGCGGCCAGCACTTCGATGCCCAGGTTGTCGGCGATGAAGTACTCGCCGGTGATGGTCGGCTTGACGTCATTGTCGACGTCGACCTTCAGGGTGCCGCCGGCCAGCCAGCCGTTGTTCGACTTCGGCGCCACCTGGTGCACGCCGGCCGAGACGGTCCAGTCGCCCTTGGACTGGGCCATGGCCGGGGCGGCGGCGAGCGACAGGGCGGCGGCCAGGCTGGCCACGATCAGGGGGGAGGTCTTGCGCATGGGGGTGTTCTCGTTGCTGGGTGGATGGCGACAGTCTCGGCCTCACGCCGCGCTAACGCTTTGATCCGGATCAAATCCTGTCCGTGGGTCGGCCGGCGGTCCCGGCTGGCCCACGGTGGCCAGCGGCGGTTTGCTAGACTTGTGGGCCCTATCCATCCCGCCGCACCTGTCGCGGCCGCAGGAGCTTGAGAAATGGCAATCAAGGTTGGTATCAACGGTTTCGGTCGCATCGGGCGTAACGTCCTGCGCTCGGCGGTGCTGAACTTCGGCGACGACATCGAAATCGTGGCCATCAACGATCTGCTGGAGCCGGACTACCTGGCGTACATGCTCAAGTACGACTCCGTGCACGGCCGCTTCAAGGCCGACGTGGCGGTGCAGGGCAACGACCTGCTGGTCAACGGCAAGAAGATCCGCCTGACCCAGGAACGCGACCCGGCCAACCTGAAGTGGGATGAAGTCGGCGCTGATGTGGTGCTGGAAGCCACCGGCCTGTTCCTGACCAAGGAAACCGCGCAGAAGCACATCGATGCCGGCGCCAAGAAGGTCATCATGTCGGCCCCGTCGAAGGACGACACGCCGATGTTCGTGTACGGCGTGAACGACAAGACCTACGCCGGCCAGGCGATCATCTCCAACGCTTCGTGCACCACCAACTGCCTGGCCCCGCTGGCCAAGGTCATCAATGACAAGTGGGGCATCAAGCGCGGCCTGATGACCACCGTGCATGCGGCCACCGCCACCCAGAAGACCGTCGATGGCCCGTCCAACAAGGACTGGCGCGGCGGCCGTGGCATCCTGGAAAACATCATTCCCTCGTCCACCGGTGCGGCCAAGGCCGTCGGCGTGGTCATTCCGGAACTGAACAAGAAGCTGACCGGCATGAGCTTCCGCGTGCCGACCTCGGACGTGTCGGTGGTCGACCTGACCGTCGAGCTGGAAAAGGAAGCCACCTACGCCGAGATCTGCGCCGAAGTGAAGGCACAGAGCGAAGGCCCGCTGAAGGGCATCCTGGGCTACACCGAAGACAAGGTGGTGGCCACCGATTTCCGCGGCGAAACCTGCACCTCGGTGTTCGACGCCGATGCCGGCATCGCCCTGGACGGCACCTTCGTCAAGCTGGTGACCTGGTACGACAACGAGTGGGGCTACTCGAACAAGTGCCTGGAAATGGCCAAGGTCATCGCCGCCAAGTAAGGCCGGCGTAGATCGCAGACGAACCCCGGCCTGGCCGGGGTTCGTCGTTTAAGGGGCCCACCCTGTCGTAGCATGGGGCGGTCGACCGCTGCCGCTGGGGCGCGGGAACGCAATGGAAGCACGCAATGGAAGCACTGATCGCACTGGTCGTATTGGTCCTGTTGGCCATCCCCCTGCTGCTGGTGGTGGCGCTGGTGATGATCTCCGGCCTGCGCCGCCGCGTCGCGGCGCTGGAAAGCGCGATGGCCGCCGCGCCTGCCACCGCCAGGCCGGCCGCCAGCGCGCCCACGCCTGAACGGGCTGCGGCCACGCCCACGGCCAGTGCCGATCCACCGTTCCTGCGGCCGGTCGCCGCTGCTGCGCCGCACCCCACGCAGCCACCGGTGCGCGAAGCAGCGCCGACCGAGGCGCCTGTTCCCCGACCTGCTGCGCCACCGCCGGTGCCACCGGTGCCGGTGCAGCCGCCGCTGCCTTCCGAGCCGGCACTGCCCAACGTCATCGAGCGCGGCATCAGTGCGGTCAAGCGCTGGTTCACCGAAGGCAACGTCCCGGTCAAGATCGGCATGCTGGTGCTGCTGGCCGGTGTCGCGGCGCTGCTGAAGTACGTCAGCGACCAGGGCTGGCTGGTGTTGCCGATCGAGCTGCGCCTGGCCGGCATCACTGTGGGCGCGCTGGGCCTGCTGGCCTTCGGCTGGCACCAGCGCGAGCGCCGGCGCCTGTTTGCGCTGGCCTTGCAGGGCGGTGCCATCGGCGTACTGCTGCTGACCATCTTCGCGGCCTTCAAGCGCTTCGACCTGATTCCGCCGGGCTTCGCCTTCGCCAGCTCCATTGCCCTGGTGGCCGGGCTGTGCGTGCTGGCGGTGGTGCAGAACTCGCGCACGCTGGCCGTGCTGGGCATCCTGGCCGGCTTCATGGCACCACTGTGGCTGTCCACCGGCAGCGGCAATCACGTGGGGCTGTTCAGCTATTACGCGGTGCTCAACGCGGGCATCTTCGCCATCGCCTGGTTCCGCCCTTGGCGCGCACTGAACCTGCTGGGCTTCGCCTTCACTTTCGGCATCGGCACCTTCTGGGGCGTGCTGCAGTACGTACCGGACAAGTTCAGCAGCACTGAGCCGTTCCTGCTGTTGTTCTTCGTGTTCTACCTGCTGATCCCGCTGCTGTACGCGCGCCGCCAGCCGGCCGGCCGGCGCGATCTGATCGATGGCAGCCTGGTGTTCGGCGCGCCGCTGGTCGCATTCTCGTTGCAGGCAGGCATGCTGCACGAACAACCGATGACGCTGGCACTATGCGCGTTGGGCCTGGCCGCGATCTACGCGGTACTGGCACGGGCGCTGATCGCACGTGCGTCGTATACCATGCTGGCGCAGTCGCATGCCGTGCTTGCGGTGGGCTTCGCCACGCTGGCGGTGCCGCTGGCCTTGTCGGCGCGCGCCACCGGCGCGGTGTTTGCGCTGGAAGGTGCCGGGCTGGCGTGGCTGGGGCTGCGCCAGAAGCGCTGGCTGCCGCAGGTATCCGGCGCGTTGCTGCAGATCGGCGCCGCATTCGCCTTCGTTGCCGGTGGCGATCACTGGCACGAAGACCTGCGCTTCCTGATCAACCCGACCGCCATCGGCGCGCTGTTGCTGGCCCTGGCCGGTTTCGCGTCGGCGTGGAGCTACCAGCGAAGGCCACGTCATGAGGTCGCACTGGTGTACTACCTGTGGGGCCTGCTGTGGTGGCTGGGCGGCCTGGTCCATGAGATCACGCGCTTCTTCCCGTACCGCACCGAAGTGGACGCGTTGCTGGTGCTGGCCGCGGTCACTGCCTGGCTGGTGGCCGAAGTGCAGCGTCGTCAGCCGGCACATGCACTGGGCGTGACCGCACTGGCCATGCTCGCGCTGGGCTTCCCGCTGGCCCTGATGCAGAGCGATGCACACCACCAGCCGTTCGCCGGTTATGGCGCGCTGGCCTGGGCGGTGTTCGCGGTGCTGGGCGTGCGGACCCTGCTGTGCCTGCGCCAGGGCGGCGATACCGTGGCCCGCATCGCGCAGTTCCTGTGGTGGCTGCTGTGGCCGTCGCTGCTTTCGCTGCTGGCCCTGTGGGGCGGTGGCGAAGCCGATCTGGCGCAGGGCTGGACGACCCTGCTGGTGACCTTGCCATGGCTGCTGATGGCGGCACTGTCGCTGTGGCGCTGGAATGCGCTGCGCTGGCCATTGGGACAGGCCTTCGACAGCGTGCGCGTCCCGCTGCAGTGCGTGCTGTTCGGCCTGCTGTCGATCGGCTGGCTGTTGGGCCAGCTGCTGCCGGGCGACGCCGCACCGCTGTTGTGGCTGCCGGTGCTGAATCCGGCCGAGATCGGCCAATGGTTGAGCCTGTTGCTGCTGGCGCGCTGGCTGTACAGCAATCAGGGATCGCAGGCCCCGCAGGCATTGCTGAACATCCGCATGCCGCTGCTGGCACTGGCGGCCTTCGTCGCGCTGACCAGCCTGGTGCTGCATGGCGTGCACCAGTGGGGTGGGCTGGCGTGGAACGCGTCGATGATGCGCTTCAGCCTGGCCCAGACCAGCCTGACCGTGTTGTGGAGCGTGCTGGGCGTGATTGCCTGGGTGTGGGGTTCGCGTCGTGGCCAGCGTGTGCTGTGGATGGTCGGTGCCGTGCTGATGGGCGTGGTACTGGCCAAGCTGGTTATTGTCGATCGCCAGCACCTGGGCAACCTGCTGGGCATCGCATCGTTCATCGCCTACGGCCTGCTGTGCACGGTCGTGGGTTATCTGGCACCGGCTCCGCCGAGCGTGGCGCCGACCGTGGAGGAAAAGCAATGAGGAAGTGGAGCAGGGCGCTGCTGCCGGCGATGTTCGGCATGCTGGCCGCCGTCGTGGTGCAGGCGGCTGATTACCGCACGCAGTATGCCGAGCAATGGCCGCTCACATTGTCCAGCGCGCAGTCCGGTGCCTACCGCATCGTGCTGGAGCCGGCGATCTACCGCCGTGCCGTGAGCCCCGACCTCAGCGACCTGCAGGTGTTCAATGCAGCCAGCCAGCTGCTGCCGTCGGCACTGCTGGCGCCGGACCAGCCGCTGGCGCAACCGCCGGTGCAGCGGGAACTGCCGTGGTTCGTGCTGCCGCCGCTGGCCGATGCCCAGCGCAACGATCTGCAGCTGCTGACCGAGCGTGATACCGATGGGCGCGTGCGCCGGGTCGAAGCACGGGTGAGTGGCGGGGCGACGGCGAACGGGCAGGGCGGCTGGCTGATCGACGCCAGCATGCTCGACCAGCAGCCGCTGGCGGCGCTGGTGCTGGACTGGGCCGACAGCGGCCAGCCGCTGCAGGCGCAGGTTCAGCTGGATGCCAGTGATGACCTGCAGCACTGGCGATCGATGGGTCGCGACGTGCCGCTGGTGGATCTGCAGCGCGCCGGCAAGCGCCTGCTGCAGCGCCGCCTGCAGGTGGACGGCACTGCACGCTACCTGCGCATCCTGGCGCAGGGCGACTCGCGGCTGCCGACCCTGCGCGGCGTGTTGGCGGAACTGCCGCCAGCGCCGGCCACGCTGCCGTGGGAATGGCTGTCGCTGGAGCCGACGTCGAAGGGCAAGGGCGAATACACCTTCGAGATGGATGGCCGGTTCCCGGTGGCGCGCGCCGATGTGGCCAGCACCGACAACAGCCTGGTGCAATGGACGCTGTTCAGTCGTGATGACGAGAGTGCCGAGTGGCAGCGCCGCAGCGCGCCGTGGATCGCCTACCAGGTGCAACAGGGCACGCAGGGCCAGCGCCAGCAGTCGGCGGCGCAGCCGCTGGGCGGCGTGCACCGCGACCGCTACTGGAAGCTGGTGGCCAATCCGGCGGAATCTGCCACTGCGCCGACGCTGCGCCTGGGCTACCAACCGGAAGTGCTGGTGTTCCTGAGCCAGGGTGCGGCGCCCTACGCACTGGCGGTGGGCAGCGCGACCGCGCGCCGCACGGACGCGCCGATCGGGGTGTTGATCGAGGAACTTCGGCAGCGCAACGATCCGTCGTGGCAGCCGACGCTGGCGCGACTGGAAGGCAGCCCGGAGCCGCTGGCGGGCGATGCGGCGCTGAAGCCGCAGCATGACTGGAAGTCGTGGCTGTTGTGGGCGCTGCTGGGTCTGGGCGTGCTGGTGGTGGGTGGTCTGGCGCTCAGCCTGCTTCGGCAGAAGCCGACGCCTTCGGCGTAGGTTCCGGCGAACGGCGCAGCCCCTCGTGGGTGGCTGCAAGGCGCGATCCCGGGGATGGGCCGAGCGGGTGGGCTGGGCAGGGGACGCCGTGAATCCGTCCCTGGAGGCTTAGCCGCGCCATCCATGGCGCGGATACCCCTGCCCAGCCCACCCGCCCGGCCTCTGACAGTTTCCGTGTGCGTCCACCCACGGAAATAAAAAAAGAAGAGCAAAAGCTGCTTGGCTGGGCGCTCTTTGTAGAGCCGAGCCCACGCTCGGCTGCTGCTCGCGGTAGACCCAGCCGAGCATGGGCTCGGCTCTACATTGGTTTCTCCGACATCAGAAACCGCTCTTGCTCCTGCCTTTGCCATCCGCTCCGCCTCATGAACCTGTCGAGGCCGGGATGGTGTGGGGTGGCAGGGGTGTGAGCCGCATGGATGCGGCGACCAAGCCCCCATGGACGGGTTTACGGCGTCCCCTGCCACCCCACAGCACCCCGGCTCACCCTCAGCACCAAGAAGCGCCAGCGCTTTGGCTGTTGCAGTTCGCTGTTGCCGTACGCCTCTGCCTGCCGCAGGCATCGCCACCCGATACAATGACCGCCTGCCGTAGCCCGGCATCCCGTCCCTGAGCCAAAGAGTTGCCCATGTCCATCGTCCGCATGACCGACCTCGACCTCTCCGGCAAGCGCGTGCTGATCCGCCAGGATCTGAACGTGCCGATCGAGAATGGCCGCATCACTTCCGAACAGCGCATCACCGCTTCGCTGCCGACGCTCAAGCGCGCGCTGGAGCAGGGCGCGGCAGTGATGGTCACCTCGCACCTGGGGCGCCCGAAGGAAGGCGTGTGGAGCGAGGCCGACTCGCTGGCGCCGGTCGCCCAGCGCCTGTCCGAGCTGCTCGGCCGCGAGGTTCCACTGGTGCGTGACTGGGTCGACGGTGTCGACGTGCAGCCGGGCCAGCTGGTGCTGCTGGAAAACTGCCGCATGAATGTCGGCGAGGGCAAGGACGACGAGGCCCTGTCGAAGAAGTACGCCGCCCTGTGCGACGTGTTCGTGATGGATGCCTTTGGTACCGCACACCGCGCGCAGGCCTCGACCCATGGCGTCATCCGCTTCGCCCCGGTCGCGGCCGGTGGCCCGCTGTTGATGGCCGAGCTGGACGCGCTGGCGCAGGCGCTGGACGCACCGGCCAAGCCGCTGCTGGCCATCGTTGCCGGCAGCAAGGTCAGCACCAAGCTGGAACTGCTGGCCAACCTGGTCGGCAAGGTCGACCAGCTGATCGTTGGTGGTGGCATCGCCAACACCTTCATCGCTGCCGCCGGCTACAAGGTCGGCAAGTCGCTGTATGAGCCGGACCTGCTGGACACCGCGAAGAAGATCGTGGCCGATGCCAAGGCGCGTGGCGCCGACATCCCGCTGCCGGTCGACGTGGTCACCGCCAAGCAGTTCATGCCGGACGCTGTTGCCGAAGTGAAGGCGGTCGACGCCGTCGCCGAGGACGACCTGATCCTGGATATTGGCCCGCAGACCGCTGCGCAGTACGCGCAGCTGATCGGAAAGGCCGGCACCGTGGTCTGGAACGGCCCGGTCGGCGTGTTCGAGTTCGAAGCCTTCAGCAAGGGCACCGAAGCGCTGGCCCGCGCCATCGCCAGCTCGCCGACATTCTCCATCGCGGGCGGTGGCGACACCCTGGCGGCGGTCGACAAGTTCGATATCGCCGGGCAGGTCAGCTATATCTCCACTGGCGGTGGTGCGTTCCTGGAGTTCCTGGAAGGCAAGACCCTGCCGGCCGTCGCCGCGCTCGACGCGCGCGGCGCATGAGTGCCGACCGTAGCAAGGATGTCCTGTTCTTCGACCTCGACGGCACGCTGATCGATTCGCAGGTGGGCATCACCGCCTGCATCGCCTATGCGCTGCAGAAGATGGATCATCCGGTGCCGCCGCAGGAGACGCTGCTGGGCTGGATCGGTCCGTCGCTGCGCACCACCTTCGCGCCGCTGTTCGTCGAACCGGCACGGGTGGAACAGGCGGTGGGCTACTACCGTGAGCGCTTCGACGCCGAAGGCTGGCGCGAACACACGGTGTACCCGCAGGTGGAAGACACGCTGCGCACGCTGCATGGCCGTGGCCACCGCCTGGCGGTGGTCACCGCCAAGAACGAGCCGCATGCGCGCCGCATCCTTGCGCACCTGCCGTTTGGCGGGCTGTTCGAGGAGATCATCGGTTCGACCCTGGATGGCTCGCGCAGCCACAAGCCGGAGCTGGTCGGGGAAGCTCTGCGCCGGCTGCAGGTGCAGCCCGCACAGTGCTGGATGATCGGCGACCGCCGCATGGACATCGAAGGCGCGCGTCACCACGGCCTACGCAGCGTGGGTGTGCTGTGGGGCTTTGGCGGTGAGGCGGAACTCACCGCGGCCGGTGCGGGCCAGCTGGCACGCGAGCCGGCACAGCTGACGGCGCTGTTGGCCTAGGCTCCTGTAGCGCCGAGCCCATGCCCGGCTGCTTCGGCGAGTGGCCAGCCGGGCATGGGCTCGGCTCTACGGAATGCCCTGCGCCACCGTATGTCCGGATAATGTCCGTTGCATGACCTGCGGAGTCAGGCAGCACAAGGCTGTAACCGTATACATGCGGCGTGAAGGATGTGCTAATTTCCGTTCTTTAACGGGAGAGGCCCATCCACCATGTTCGAGCGTCAGCGTCGCACCAAGATCCTTGCCACCCTCGGTCCGGCCACTGATCCGCCGGGCGTGCTGGAGGATCTTTTCCGCGCCGGCGTCAATGTGGTGCGCCTGAACTTCAGCCATGGCGATCCGTCCGGCCAGGCCAAGCGTGCCGCCGAAGTGCGTGCTGCCGCGGCCCGCGTAGGCGTGGAAGTGGGCATCCTGGCCGACCTGCCGGGCCCGAAGATCCGCATCGAGCGCTTCGCCGAAGGCAAGGTGCAGCTGAAGGCGGGTGACCGCTTCGACCTGATCGCCAGCGAGAACGCCGGCCCGGGCAACGCCAGCCAGGTGGGCGTGAGCTACCTCGGCCTGCCGCAGGACGTGGGCCCGGGTGATGTGCTGCTGCTCGACGACGGCCTGATGCAGCTGCAGGTGGTGGAAGTGCAGGGCGAGCGCATCGTCAACACCGTGCTCAACGATGGTGTGTTGTCCGACCGCAAGGGCCTGAACAAGCAGGGCGGCGGCCTGTCGCTGGGTGCCCTGACCGAGCGCGACAAGGAACTGATCGGCATCGTTGCCAAGATCGGCGTGGACTTCATCGCCGTGTCGTTCTGCCGCAACGCGCAGGACATGAACGACGCGCGCGACATCGCCCGCTCGCACGGCTGTGATGCCGCTCTGGTGTCGAAGATCGAGCGCACCGAGGCGATCGAGAACCTGGAAGAAATCGTCGAGGCCAGCGACGTGGTGATGGTTGCCCGTGGCGACCTTGGCGTGGAAATCGGCGATGCCGAGCTGCCGGGCCTGCAGAAGAAGATCATCAAGGCCTCGCTGGCGCAGAACAAGGTGGTGATCACCGCCACGCAGATGCTGCAGTCGATGGTGGAAAGCCCGATCCCGACCCGCGCCGAAGTGCTGGACGTGGCCAACTCGGTCATCGACGGTACCGACGCGGTGATGCTGTCGGCGGAAACCGCCGCCGGTGCCTACCCGGTCAAGGCGGTGGAAGCGATGGCACGCATCTGCCTGGGTGCCGAGCGCCAGTTCCAGACCGAGACCGATTTCAACGCCTCGCCGCGCAACCTGGAACGTGCCGACCAGGCAATTGCCATGGCCACCATGTTCCTGTCGCAGCATGTGGGCGTGCGCGCGATCGTGGCCATGACCGAATCCGGCGGCACCGCGCGTTACCTGTCGCGTTTCCGCGCCAAGGCGCCGGTGTTCGCGGTCACCCGCCATGACGGTGCGCGTCGCCAGATGGCGCTGATGCGCGATGTGTTCCCGATCAACTTCGACAGCCGCGGCCTGACCCCGCGCGAAGCGGCGCGCGGCAGCATCCGCCTGCTGGTCGAATCGGAACTGCTGCAGGCCGGTGACCGCGTTGTGTTCACCAGCGGCGAGCACATGGAAACCCATGGTGCCACCAACACCCTGCGCCTGCTGGAAGTGGGCGAGGATGGCCGCGCCATCGGCCTGGGCGATCTGTAAGCCCTGACGGTCGGGTCGGCGCTGCTGATCTGGGGTCAGAGCCCCTGCGGGGATCTGACCCCATGCCGCAGGACATCCTTTGTCCTGCGTAGACGTGGAAGCGTTTCCATCCTGTCCTCCACGGCGAGGCAACGGGCAGCAGGGCTATACTTACGTTTTTCCCGCACCCGCCACAGGAAATACATGAGCATCGAACAGCTGGCTGAAACCGCCCAGGCCATGGTCGCCCCGGGCAAGGGCATCATCGCGATCGACGAATCCACCGCTACCATCGCCAAGCGTTTCGCCGGCGTCGGTATCGAGAACACCGAGGAGAACCGTCGCGCCTACCGCGAGCTGCTGCTGACCACGCCGAAGCTCAACGAGCACATTTCCGGCGCCATCCTGTACGACGAGACCATCCGCCAGTCGACCAAGGACGGCGTGCCGTTCGCCAAGTACATGGCCGACCACGGCATGATTCCGGGCATCAAGGTGGACAAGGGGGCGCACCCGCTGGCCGGCTGCCCGGGCGAGCTGGTGACCGAAGGCCTCGACGGCCTGCGCGAGCGCCTGCAGGAGTATTACAAGCTGGGCGCGCGCTTCGCCAAGTGGCGTGCGGTCATCAACATCGGCGAGAGCATCCCGTCGGGCACCTGCATCGAGTCCAACGCCCATGCGCTGGCCCGCTATGCAGCGCTGTGCCAGGAATGCGGTCTGGTGCCGATGGTCGAGCCGGAAGTGATCATGGACGGCGACCACGACATCGAAACCTGCTACGAAGTCACCGAAGCCACCCTGCGCTCGCTGTTCGACGCGCTGTACCAGCAGAACGTGCTGCTGGAAGGCACCATCCTGAAGGCCTCGATGGTCATCTCCGGCAAGGACTGTGAAGAGCAGGCCGATGTCGAGGAAGTGGCCGAGTCGACCGTGATGTGCCTGAAGAGCACCGTGCCGGCGATCCTGCCGGGCGTGGTGTTCCTGTCCGGTGGCCAGAGCGACGAGCAGTCCACCGAGCACCTGAACGCGATGAACCAGCTGGGCAACCTGCCGTGGCCGCTGAGCTTCTCCTACGGCCGCGCCATGCAGCAGGCCGCGCTGAAGCTGTGGGCCAAGGACATGAAGGGCAACTACGCTGCTGCCCAGAAGACGGTGTACGAGCGCGCCAAGGACAACGGCCTGGCCGCGCTGGGCAAGTGGAACGGTTGATCCGTCCCATCGCCGGATGAACAAGGCAGCGCCGGCATCACGCCGGCGTTTGCTTTTGCGGGTATCTTTTCCGCCCCCGCGTGCCTGGCCGGTATGCGGGAACCACATGGAAGGCCAAGGAGAAACAACATGCGTTTGGCAGCAATCACACTGGCCGTTGCCACGGTCCTGGTCGCCAGCGGTTGCAACCGCATCGGCGGCGGCGCGGACGCGGGCAAGGCCGCGTCACTCGATTTCGACAAGCCGGTATCCGGCGAGATCACCTCGCGCAGCGGCATCAACTACAACGACGGCAGCCACCACCAGCTCTACCAGATCAAGCTGGAAGACAAGCAGCTGGTCGGGCTGAAGCTGACCGGTTCGCTGAGCGGCTCGATCGCCGTGTTCAACAACGGCAGCCTGGTGGCCAGCAGCAACACCGGCTACGAGCGCGAAGGCGACGTCTCGGTGGCCTTCCGTGCCAACGGTGGCGGCACCTACCAGGTGGCGGTCAACGCCAACGGCTCGACCGACTACGGTCCTTACCGCCTGCGCGCCGAGAAGCTGGTGCCGTACGACGGCAAGCCGCTGGCGGGCAGCGGCGAGATCGTCGACATGCTGGCCGGTGGTTCCCAGGACTACACCCTGCAGGTGGACAAGGCCGGCCTGTACGAGATCCGCCTGGTGTCGGATGTCTTCGATCCGGTGCTGAAGCTGTCGGGCCAGGGCGTGGATGCAGAGAATGACGATGGCGGCGACAGCACCAACTCGCGTCTGACCCTGTCACTGAAGCCGGGCAAGTACACCCTGACCGCGCGCGGCCTCGGCGACGGCGTCAGCGGCATGTTCACCCTGTCGGCCAACCGCATCGAGCTGCCCGGCAATCTGGTCGAGCGCGATGGCACGGCGCTGCCGAAGGCGGGCAGCGTGTACACGATGCTCGACAACGATGGCCGTCGCCGCTTCCTGCTGTCGCTGGACCGCCCGGCCGATGTGCGCCTGGATGCGATTTCCAGCCAGGTTGATACCGTGCTGCGCGTGGTCGGCGGCGATGTCGAGCTGACCGACGACGATGGTGGCAACGGCACCAATTCGCGCCTGGAAGAGACCCTGCCGGCCGGTCATTACACGGTCGACGTGTCCAGCCTGAACAATGGCGCGGGCATGGTGGAAGTGCGCGTGCAGGTGGATGGCGCCAGCGCCGATGGGGCTGCGGCCTCGGCGGCACGCGCCGCAGCCGACGCAGCCGCCGTGGCCGATGACGCCGCCGCGGTGGAAGCTGCCAGCCGTTGAGCGTGACCCACGCCATGCGTGGCTGAGCACAACGGTGCAACGGAAAAGGCCGGGCACTGCCCGGCCTTTTTCTTTACGTCGCGCACCGGGATTCAGTGCGCGGCGGCAAAACCCGCATCGCCCAGGGGCGGCAGCATCGACCCGCGCGGTTCGCTGTCCGCGCTTTGCCCGGCGGCGCTCAACGCCTGCTGGTAGGCCTTGGCCGTAGCGGTATTGAACGCCACCAGCACGATGCGCATCGGTTGCGCATGGCTGCGCTGCCACGCCAGTGTTTCGGTCACTGCGATCTGCGCCGCCTGGTACAGCGGATAGCCATAGACGCCGCAGCTGATCGCCGGGAACGCGATCGACTGCACGCCCAGCGACTCGGCCAGCTGCAGCGACTTCCAGTAGCAGTTGGCAAGCAGCGCCGGTTCGTCGCGCTGGCCGTCATGCCAGACCGGGCCCACCGTGTGCAGTACATGGCGCGCCGGCAGCGCATGGGCGCTGGTAGCGCGTACTTCGCCCGTCGGGCAACGCACGCCCGGGCGCAGCTCCGGCAACTGCGCGCACTCGGCCAGCAATGCGGGGCCGGCCGCGCGATGGATCGCGCCGTCGACACCGCCGCCACCGAGCAGTGTTTCGTTGGCCGCGTTGACGATCGCATCCACCGCCAGGGTCGTGATGTCACCCTGCCAAACCTCGATCTTCATGCGTCCGTCTCCTGCCTGTGAGGTGATCCGCGCAGCATCTGCGCCGGCTGTTCCCACGGTAGGGGACAGGGCATCGATACTGCGTCATGACCGTCTCACGCGCTGCGATCCGACGGCCTTCACGCACGATGGCGGGCGACGCCTTCACGCAGGCTGAAGCAGAACGGGGTCAGATCCTTTCCCGCATGGGAAAGGCTCTGACCCCTGTCGCTGATCCACGCGGGTGGGGTCAGAGCCCTTTCCCTGCGGCAAAGGGATCCGACCCCGGGCGGTTTACGGCAGGCCGGCCAGCCAGTCGTCGTCGGAGCCTTCGTTGACATCGGCGAACAGCGGTGTGGAGAAATAGCGTTCACCAGTGTCCGGCAGCATCGCCAGGATCACCGAGCCGGGTTCGGCGCGGGCAGCCACGTCCAGCGCGCTGGCCACGGTGGCACCGGCAGAGATGCCGACGAAGATGCCTTCCTCGGCGGCCAGGCGGCGCGCGGTGGCGATCGCGCGGTCATCTTCGACCGAGACCAGTTCGTCCACCACATCGCGGTTGAGCACGTCCGGCACGAAGTCCGGGGTCCAACCCTGGATCTTGTGCGGCTTCCAGTCATCGCCCTTGAGCAGGGCGGCGCCGGCCGGCTCGGTGGCGATGATGCGGGTCTGCGGGCGCGCGACCTTCAGCACTTCGCCCACACCAGTGAGCGTGCCGCCGGTGCCCCAGCCGCTGACGAAATAGTCCAGCCGCTTGCCGGCGAAGTCGCGCAGGATTTCCGCGGCGGTGGTGTTGCGGTGATAGGCCGGGTTGGCCGGGTTGGCGAACTGGCTGGCCAGGAACCAGCCGTGCTGTTCGGCCAGTTCGGCTGCCTTGCGCACCATGCCGCTGCCGCGTTCGGCGGCCGGGGTCAGGATCACCTTGGCACCATAGGCACGCATCAGCTTGCGGCGCTCGACCGAGAAGGTCTCGACCATGGTCGCCACGAACTTGTAGCCGCGCGCTGCGGCGACCATCGCCAGTGCCACGCCGGTATTGCCCGAGGTGGCCTCCACGATGGTGTCGCCCGGCTTGAGCAGGCCACGCGCTTCAGCGTCGAGGATGATCGCCAAAGCCAGGCGGTCCTTGACCGAGCCGCCCGGATTGAACGACTCGACCTTGGCGTAAACGCTGACCTGCGGCGGTGCCAGACGCTGCAGCTTGACGATTGGGGTGTTGCCGACGGTGTCGAGGATGGAGTCGTACAGGGCCATGGAAGCGCTCCGGAAACGGGGCCGCGCCGGGCTTCGGCGGGCGAAGGGGGAGGGCTGGCTGTTCAGGCCAGCGGCTGCCGGCTGACCGTAGCGCCGGCATATGACGCCCGGAAATGACCAGATACCTTTCTTAAACAACCTTTGGTTATAAGCTGGTGACGGCAATTGACCCTAGAGTGGACCTCCGCCCCACGCCGCCTGCCTGCCCATGACGCTGACCCAGCTGCGCTACCTGGTTGCCATCGCCGACGCCGAGCTGAACATCACGCTGGCCGCCTCGCGCGTGCATGCCACCCAGCCCGGCTTGTCCAAGCAGCTCAAGCAGCTGGAGGACGAGCTGGGTTTCCTGTTGTTCGTGCGCAAGGGCCGCAGCCTGGAGTCGGTCACCCCGGCCGGGACCGAGGTGATCGCCCGCGCCCGCGCCGTGCTGGCCGAGGCCAACAACATCCGCACCTACGCGGCCAACCAGCGGCGCGAGAGCCAGGGCCAGCTGATCCTGACCACCACCCACACCCAGGCGCGCTTCGTGCTGCCGCCGGCGGTGGCGGCGATCAAGCAGGCTTACCCGCAGGTCAGCGTGCACCTGCAGCAGGCCGGTGAAGCCGACGCGCTGGATCGCTTGAACCAGGGTGACGCGGATATCGCCATCATCAGCACCGCTGGGGGAGAGCCCACCGATGGCATCGCGGTGCCACTGTTCCGCTGGCGACGCCTGGTGGTGGTGCCCAAGGGCCACCCGCTGGACCGCGCCGGGCGTGCACCGGACCTGGCCGCGCTGGCCCGGCAACCATTGATCAGCTACGAATCCTCGACCCGCCCGAATTCGTCGCTGCAGCGTGCGTTTGCCGCCAACGGGCTGGTGCCGGATCTGGCGCTGACCGCGCTGGATGCCGATCTGATCAAGACCTATGTGCGTACCGGCCTGGGCGTGGGCCTGCTGGCCGAAATGGCGGTCAGTTCCAACGACGAAGACCTGAGGTCGTGGCCGGCGCCGGACCCGATCAGCGAGTGCATCGCCTGGGCGGTGCTGCCGCGCGACCGCGTGCTGCGTGATTACGCGCTGGAACTGGTGCATGTGCTGGCACCGCAGATCGATCCGCGCGACCTGCGGCGGGTGCTGGATGGCAACCAGGCGGCCGCGTGGCCGGTGCCACCGACCTGGGAATCACTGACCCAGACCATCACGGTGTGAGGGGGGCGAGCAGGGCTTGCAGCCCTGCACCTGCCGAATCAATGGCAACAGCCGAAGCAACAGCTGGCTTCCGTGGGAGGCGGGGCGGTGTGGGCAGGCAGGACACGCCGTAAACCCATCCCTGGGGGCTCGATGGCGCCATCCATGGCGCCAACGGTCCTGTCTGCCCACACCGCCCCACCTCTGACAGATCTTCGCGGCTGTTGGTAGGTGTCGACCTTGGTCGACACGGTAGATCCACGCCATGCGTGGATGAAAGCTGTCAGATATCGAAATACATCTGGGGTCAGATCCGTTTTCCTTCGGAAAACGGATCTGACCCCAAAGCCGTTCCAACAGACCGCAGGAAACTGTCGAAGGCGGGGTGGGTCCGGTTGCGGGAGTGTCCGCGGCATGGATGCCGCGGCCAAGCCCCCATGGATGGGTTTACGGCGTCTCCCGCAACCGGACCCGCCCCGCCATTCAACAGGAAGCCAGCTTTTGCTTTTGCTGTTGCTTCGGCTCTTGCCGTGGACGTGGCCTCTGCAGGTGCAGGGCGCAGCCCTGCCGATAAACCCCTCCTGCGACGGTTCGTCGCACGGGCAACCCTGGACCCGGCTCTACACTAGCGGGATGACCCGGCTGTCCCGCCCGCAGCGCCTTCTGCTCCAGCTTGCCGTCCTGGCGACGCTGCTGATGGTGCTTGCGCCGCTGGTCAGCCGCGCGCTGAAGGCGCCATCGGTGGGCCACGCTGCGATGGCCGGCATGGACCACGCACACATGCATCATGATGGTGCCGGATTGGGTCAGAGCCCTCTGCATGGGCAGAGGGATCCGGCCCCACCGGCCGATCCCCACGCCATGCACGGCGAAGCCTGCGAATACTGCGTGCTGGCGATGCGCCTGCTGCCGTGGCTGGCCGTGCTGGTGCTGCTGTTGCCGCTGTTGTGGCGGCCGCGGCTGGTGTTCCCCTGGTCGCGGCAGGTGCTGCCCGCGCTGTGCTGGCCGGCGCATGCCGCGCGTGGGCCGCCGCCTTTCTCCATCGTTCGCTGATGTCCCTGTCGAATCTGCCGCACGACGCCTGACCGGGCGCCGTGCGCGCGTGCGTACCTTGGAGCTGTTCCGATGAAAATGACTTCCCGCCCCGCGGGCGCCTGTGCGCGCCTGCCGGTTGCCCTTGGCCTGGCCGTAGCTGCAACGCTCGCCCATGCCGCGCCCGCCGAAGAGGCGCGTACCCTCGACACCCTGGTGGTCACCGCTGCCGCACCGTCCTCGCCACTGCACTGGGTGACCGACCCACGCCTGCCGCGGCAGCCGGTACCCGCCAGTGATGGCGCCGATTACCTGAAGACCGTTCCCGGTTTCTCCGCCATCCGCAACGGCGGCACCAACGGTGACCCGGTGCTGCGCGGCATGTTCGGTTCGCGCCTGAACATCCTCAGCAATGACGGCAACCTGATCGGTGCCTGCCCGTCGCGCATGGACAATCCGCTGTCCTACATCGCGCCGGAAAGCTTCGACCGGCTGACCATCATCAAGGGCCCGCAGAGCGTGCGCTGGGGCGCAGGTGCCTCGGCTGGCACCGTACGCTTCGAGCGCGATACACCGCGTTTCGAAGAGCCGGGCCTGCGTGCCGATGCCAGTGCGCTGGTCGGTTCGCGCAACCGCAACGACCAGGTGCTGGACCTGACCCTGGGCAACCCGACCGGCTATGTGCGCGCCAGTGGCAACCGTTCCGAAGCCGATGACTACAAGGACGGCCACGGCGATGTGGTGCCATCGAAGTGGCGCAAGTGGAACGGTGACGTGGCGATCGGCTGGACGCCGGATGCCGACACGCTGCTGGAAATTTCTGCCGGTGCCGGAGATGCGATCGCACGCTATGCGGGACGCGGCATGGACGGGGCCGCGTTCGAACGCACCAGCTATGCCGCGCGCTTCGAGAAGCGCAACCTGCCGGGTGCGTGGGACACGGTGCAGGCCAACGTGTACTACAACGAGGCCGATCACGTGATGGACAACTATACGCTGCGTGCGCCGAACCCGAACAGCATGATGCCGATGCCGATGGCTTCGAACGTGGATCGCCGTACCCAGGGCGGCCGGGTCAGTTCCGAGTGGCGCTGGCAGGACGTGCAGCTGGTGGCTGGCGTGGACGGCGAAGACAGCCGCCATCGTGGGCGCATGGGCATGGGCCGCGGCACCTATCGCCAGGTGGCGTGGGAGACCGATGCCCACTTCCGCCGCTATGGCGTGTTCACCGAGTTGACCCTCGGCGCCGGCACCGATCAGCGTTGGATCAGCGGCCTGCGCATCGATCGCGCCAGCGTGCGCGACGAGCGGCAGTCGCTCCGCGGAATGATGGGCAACATGCCCAATCCGACTGCGGGCCAGCGTCGCAAGGAATGGCTCGGCAGTGGCTTCCTGCGCTACGAGCAGGACCTGGCCGACGGCCTGACCTGGTACGCCGGCCTCGGCCACAGTGAACGCATGCCCGACTACTGGGAGCTGTTCTCGCCCGACCACGGCCCGGCCGATGCGGTGAACGCGTTTGCCGGCATCCAGCCCGAGCGCACCACCCAGCTCGACGCTGGCCTGCAGTACAAGGGACCGCGCGTGCAGGCCTGGGTCTCGGCGTACGCCGGGCAGATCCAGGACTACATCCTGTTCACCTACCACCGCAGCGGCGCGATGGGGATGAGCCAGGCCAGCAACGTCGATGCGCGCATCGCCGGTGCCGAGGCGGGGCTGGAAGTGAGCGTGGCCGAACAGTGGAAGCTGGGTGGCACGCTGGCCTATGCCTGGGGCGAGAACCGCGACCAGCAGCGTCCGCTGCCGCAGATGCCGCCGCTGGAAGCGCGCCTGAGTGCGAACTGGGAAGGCCAGCGCTGGAGCGCCGGTGCGCTGCTGCGCGCGGTGACCCACCAGCATCGTGTCGCAGATGGCCAGGGCAACGTGGTCGCGCAGGATCTCGGGCCGAGCGCGGGCTTTGCCACCTTCGCGCTCAACGCGGCGTACCGTTTCGGTTCGCAACTGCAGCTCAGCGCAGGCGTCGACAACCTGTTCGACCGCGCCTACAGCGAGCACCTGAACCTGGCCGGCAGCGCCGACTTCGGCTTCCCGGCCGACCTGGTGCGCATCAACGAGCCGGGGCGCAGCGTGTGGATGAAGCTGAACTACCGGTATTGATCCGCCGGGTGTAAAAAAAAACGGGGCCGGATCCCCGCCAGGATCCGTCCCCGCCCGACGCCCTCCGTCGGGCAGCTTCGACTCTACGATGACTGACCCGGTGGTGCACGACGGGATACACCCCGATACACGCCGACACTGCCCATGGCAGCCTTGCACGGAATGGGTTCAAGGCGCTATCGCAGCCCTGGTTCCACGCTGGTAAACGCTTGGCACATACCGCTTTCAGGGGCACTTGCCTACACTCGGCGGCCGTGGATCAATTTGGACCGTTCATGTTGGCTCGTATCGCTTCGACCCTGGCCCTTGGCCTCAGCCTGGCCGTGCTGGCCGGGTGCGCAGGCAAACAGGAGGCCGCCGCGCGTCGGCAGGGAGAAGCGGTGCCGGTCACTGCGCAGGTCGTGCAGTCCCGTCAGTGGAGCGACACCCTGCAGGCGCTTGGCACGGCCAAGGCGCGCGAATCGATCAGCGTGACCGCCAAGGTCAGTGAGATCGTCGAGAAAGTGCATTTCGAAAGCGGCCAGCACATTGCTGCCGGTGCGCCGATCGTGACCCTGCGTGGGCAGGCCCAGGAGGCCGCACTGGTGCAGGCGCAGGCGACCTTCCATGAAGCCGATCAGCTGTACAAGCGCCAGCGCGAGCTGGCCGCCCAGCGGCTGGTGTCCAGCGCCACGCTGGATACGCAGAAGTCGATCCGCGATGCCGCCGAAGCGCGCGTGATGCAGATGCAGGCAGACATCGGTGATCGCCGTGTGCGCGCGCCGTTCGCCGGCGTGCTCGGCATCCGCCAGGTCAGCCCTGGCTCGCTGGTGACCCCGACCACGGTCATCGCCACGCTCGACGATATCGAGCACATGCACATCGATTTCCAGGTGCCTGAAGTGGAACTGGCTGCGCTGGGCGTCGGTGACAAGGTCAGCGCCACCAGCGTGGCCTGGCCGGGCCGCACCTTCGAGGGCGTGGTCAGCACCATCGATGCGCGCATCGACCCGGCCACCCGTGCCGTGACCGTGCGCGCCGACTTTGCCAACGGCGACCATGCGCTGCGTCCTGGCATGCTGCTGGACGTGCGCCTGTTCCGCCCCGAGCGCCCGGCGCTGGTGATTCCGGAAATCGCCGTGGTGCAGGTCGGTCGCGATACCTTCGTGTACCGCATCAAGGCTGACGACAGCGTCGAGCGTGTGGACGTGGTAACTGGCGCGCGCCGTGCCGGCGTGGTCGAGATCAGGCAGGGTCTGGAAGCGGGCCAGCGCATCGTGGTCGATGGCACCGGCAAGCTGCGTCCGGGCCTGAAGGTTGCCGCCAAGGACGCAGCGCCCGCCAGTGGTGCAAAGCCCGCTGAAGACGCTGCGCCGGCCGCGGCCGAGGGCCACGGCGGATGAAGCTGTCCGACATCTCCATCCAGCGGCCGGTGTTCGCCGTGGTGATGAGCCTGTTGCTGCTGGTGCTGGGCGTGATGTCCTTCACCCGCCTGACCCTGCGCGAACTGCCGGCCATCGACCCGCCGATCGTCTCGGTCTCGGTGGACTACACCGGCGCCTCGGCGGCGGTCATTGAAAGCCGCATCACCCAGGTGCTGGAAGATGCGCTGGCCGGCATCGAAGGCATCGATACGATCAACGCGCGCAGCACCAACGGCCGCTCGCAGGTCAGCATCGAGTTCACCTCCAACCGCGATATCGAAGCGGCGGCCAACGACGTGCGCGATGCGGTCAGCCGCGTGGCCGACCGCATGCCGGAAGAGGCGCGGCCACCGGAGATCGCCAAGGTCGAAAGCGATGCCGACCCCATCATCTGGTTCAACATGGTCTCCTCGACCATGGACACGCTGGAGCTGAGCGACTACGCCGACCGTTACGTGGTCGATCGCTTTTCCAGCCTCGATGGCGTGGCCCAGGTCCGCATCGGCGGCCGCCAGCGCTATGCGATGCGGATCTGGCTGGACCGGGACCAGCTGGCCGCACGCGGGCTGACCACCGGCGACGTGGAAACCGCGCTGCGCAACGAGAACGTGGAGCTGCCGGCCGGCCGCATCGAGTCGACCGACCGTGATTTCACCCTGCGCGTGGAGCGCAACTACATCAAGCCCGAAGATTTCGCGACCATCCCGCTGGGCAAGGGCCGCGACGGTTACGTGGTGCGCATGGGCGACGTGGCGAAGATCGAGCTGGCCTCGGCCGAACGCCGCGCGTACTACCGCAGCAACGGCGAACCGGGCATCGGCCTGGGCATCGTCAAGACCTCCACGGCCAACTCGCTGGACGTGGCGCGTACCGCGCGCGCTGAAGCCGAGCGGGTGGCGCTGACCCTGCCCAAGGGCACGCAGATCTTCGTCGCCTTCGACAACACCACCTTCATCGAAGCGGCGGTGGACCGCGTCTACGCCACGCTGGTGGAGGCGATGATCCTGGTGCTGGCGGTGATCTGGCTGTTCCTCGGCAGTTTCCGCGCCGCGTTGATCCCGGCGGTGACGGTGCCGGTCTGCCTGGTCGCGGCGTTCATCGCGCTGTACGCGTTCGATTTCTCGATCAACCTGCTGACCCTGCTGGCGCTGGTGCTGTGCATCGGCCTGGTGGTGGACGATGCGATCGTGGTGGTGGAGAACGTGCAGCGCCGCATCGACCTGGGTGAGCCACCGCTGGTGGCCTCCAAGCGCGGCACCGCGCAGGTCGCCTTCGCGGTGATCGCCACCACCGCCGTGCTGGTGGCAGTGTTCCTGCCGGTCGGCTTCCTGGAAGGCAACACCGGGCGCCTGTTCCGCGAGCTGGCAGTGGCGCTGGCCGCCGCCGTGGCGTTGTCCGCGTTCGTGGCGCTCACACTGACGCCGATGATGGCCTCCAAGCTGCTCAAGCCGCACACCGGGCAGGCGCCACGTGGCCTGCACGGCTTCATCAACCGCAACCTGGAACGCCTCGCGGGTGCCTATGGGCGGGTGCTCGATCACCATGTCGACCGCACCTGGATCTACCTGCTGGTGATGGTGGGCGCGCTGGTCGCCAGCTGGGGCCTGCTCAAGCTGCTGCCCTCGGAACTTGCGCCGGCCGAAGACCGCGGTTCGTTCCAGATCATGATCGACGGCCCGGAAGGTGCCGGCTACGACTACACCGTGCAGCAGGTGCAGCAGGTGGAGGCGCTGCTGGCCCCGCATGTCGGCCCGGACAAGCCGATCGTGCGTGCCAACCCGCGCGTGCCCGGTGGCTTCGGTGCCAGCGAGGAAATGCACACCGGCCGCGTCAGCATCTTCCTGCAGCCGTGGCGCCAGCGCAGCGAGGCCACGCCGGACGTGGCCAACGAACTGCAGAAGGAACTGGACACCATCCGTGGCGTGCGTGTGCGTACCCAGGTCGGTGGCGGCCTGGTGCGCAGCGGCGGGCAGCCGTTCCAGATCGTGCTGGGTGGGCCGGAATACGCGGAGATCGCGCAGTGGCGCGACCGCATCCTGCTGCGCATGGCCGACAACCCCGGCCTGGTCGGCCCCGACTCGGACTACAAGGAAACCCGGCCGCAGATGCGGGTCAACATCGACCGCCAGCGTGCGGCCGATCTCGGCGTGCCGGTCACCGCGATCGGTTCGGCGCTGGAAACCATGATGGGCTCGCGCCGCGTCACCACCTTCGTCGACAACGGCGAGGAGTACGACGTGCTGGTGCAGGCCGGACGTGACGGTCGCGCCAGCCCGGCCGACCTGGCCGCGATCCGCGTGCGCGCCACCTCTGGCGAACTGGTGCCGCTGTCCAACCTGGTCACGTTGAGCGAAGTGGCCGAGGCCGGCACCCTGAACCGCTTCAACCGCCTGCGCTCGATCACCATCAGTGCCGGCCTGGCGCCGGGCTATCCGCTGGGCGAGGCCATTGCCTGGGCGCAGAACGTGGCCCAGGAAGAGCTGCCGCAGTACGCGCAGGTGAACTGGAAGGGTGAATCGCGCGAGTACCAGAGCGCCGGTGGCGCCGTGCTGCTCACTTTCGCCATGGCCCTGCTGGTGGTCTACCTGGTGCTGGCCGCGCAGTTCGAGAGCTTCATCCACCCGCTCACCATCATGCTGACCGTGCCGCTGGGCGTGCTCGGCGCGCTGGTCGGGTTGTGGGTGAGTGGCGGTACGGTGAACCTGTTCAGCCAGATCGGCATCGTGATGCTGGTTGGCCTGGCCGCGAAGAACGGCATCCTCATCGTCGAATTCGCCAACCAGCTGCGCGACGATGGGCGCAGCGTGCGCGAGGCGATCATTGAATCGGCGATGGTGCGCCTGCGCCCGATCCTGATGACCTCGATCGCCACCGTGGTCGGCGCCATTCCGCTGGTGGTGGCCGGTGGTCCCGGTTCGGCCAGCCGTGGCACGATCGGCATCGTGATCATCTTCGGCGTGACCCTCTCGACCTTCCTGTCGCTGTTCGTGGTGCCGGCGTTCTACGCGCGGCTTGCCCCGTACACCCGTTCGCCGGAAGCGGTGAAGCGCGAGCTGGAGAAGCAGGAAGCGGAATCGCCGTCGGTGGGCGGCCATGCCTGACCGGCACACCGACGGGATCGGGTCCCTCGCTGACGGGGTCGGACCCCTTTCCCAAAGGGAAAGGGCTCTGACGCCACTTCGAGGCGACGGCTTCCAGCTGCGCCCCTGGCGCCCGGATGATCTGGAATCGCTGCTGCGCCACGCCAACGATCCCGAGGTGTCGCGCGGCCTGCGCGACCGTTTCCCGTACCCGTACACGCGCACCGATGGCGAGGCCTTTCTCGCCGGCCGCGTGCTGGCCCCCGGAACCCTGAATCTGGCCATCGAGATCGACGGCCAGGCCTGCGGCAGCGTCGCTGCCCAGCAGGGCATGGCCGAGCGTGGGCACACCGCCGAACTGGGCTACTGGCTGGGCCAGGCCTATTGGGGGCAGGGCGTGATGACCCGTGTGGTCGGGCTGTTCGCACCGTGGGTGATGGACGAGCTACGCCTGTTCAGGCTGCAGGCCACGGTCGTCGACTTCAACCTCGGCTCGGCGCGGGTGCTGGAGAAGAACGGCTTCCAGGAGGAGGGCGTGGAGCGCTGCGCGGTCTACAAGCGCGGCGTGCTGCACGACCTTCGCCGTTTCGCCCGGGTACGCACCCAGCTGCCGTGAACACGCGGGCTGGCCGCTGTAGAGCCGAGCCCATGCTCGGCTGCCCTCGGGGGGCCAAGCCGAGCATGGGCTCGGCTCTACAAAACAGCGCTACCGCAGCGGCCTGCGATCAGGGAGAATCGACCGGTCCCTTCCAGCCGACGGGACGTCCTTACAACCCGCCGACTGGAGAGAGCGCGCGTGGAAGCAACCGTACACTTCATCAACAGCATCATCTGGAGCAAGGCACTGATCTTCGTGTGCCTGGGCGCCGGCCTGTTCTTCAGCCTGCGCACGCGCTTCATGCAGATCCGCGGCTTCTTCGAGATGTGCCGCCTCACCGTCAAGGGTGAGAAATCCGACGCCGGCGTGTCCTCGTTCCAGGCCCTGGCCATGTCGATGGCCGGCCGCATGGGCATCGGCAACATCGCCGGCGTGGCTACGGCCATCGCCTTCGGCGGCCCCGGTGCGATCTTCTGGATGTGGGTGATGGGCTTCCTCGGCGCGTCCACGTCGTATGTGGAATGCACCCTGGCGCAGATCTACAAGACCAAGGACGCCGAAGGCCGCTACCGCGGTGGCCCGGCGTACTACATCGAAAAGGCCATGGGCCTGAAGTGGTACGCGCTGGCCTTCGCCATCGCCACGATCATCGCCGCCGGCTTCCTGATGCCGGGCGTACAGGCCAACGCCATTGCCGACAGCATCATCAACGCCTGCCGTGGCACCGCGCTGTGCGGTCCGCTCGATGGCCAGGCCTTCGGCATGGAATCGGTGCAGGCGCTGAAGCTGGGCATCGGCATCGTGGTGGCGCTGCTGCTGGGCGTGGTGATCTTCGGTGGCGTCAAGCGCATCGCCAACTTCGCCGAAGTGGTGGTGCCGTTCATGGCCGCCGGTTTCATCCTGATGGCCATCATCATCATGATCATCAACTACGACCGCGTGCCGGAGATGTTCAACATCATCTTCAGCAGCGCCTTCGGTACCCACGCCGCGTTCGGCGCGATGATGGGCCTGGCGGTAGAGTGGGGCATCAAGCGCGGCATCTATGCCAACGAAGCCGGCCAGGGCTCGGGCCCGCATGCAGCGGCCGCCTCGGAAGTCTCGCACCCGGCCAAGCAGGGCTACGTGCAGGCCTTCGCGATCTACTTCGACACCATGATGGTGTGCACCGCCACCGCGTTCCTGATCCTGGCCAGTGGTACCTACAACGTGTATTCGGCGGCAGGCGCCGGCGCCCCGCCGATCTTCCAGGGCCTGGCCGGCATTCCCGAAGGTGCGGGCTACGCCCAGGCCGGCGTGGAAGCGGTGCTGCCGGGCTGGGGTTCGGCGTTCGTGTCGATCGCCATCTTCTTCTTCGCCTTCACCACCATCATGGCGTACTACTACATGGCCGAGACCAACCTCAGCTATGTGAACCACAACAGGAAGCGCCCGCTGACCGTGCTGGTGCTGCGCCTGGGCATCATCGGCATGGTGGTGTTCGGCGCGTTCCATAATGCGACCCTGGCCTGGGCGCTGGGTGACATCGGCGTCGGCCTGATGGCCTGGCTGAACATCATTGCCATCCTCATCATCCAGAAGCCGGCGATGCTGGCCCTGCGTGACTACGAACGACAGAAGAAGCTGGGCCTGGATCCGGTGTTCGACCCTGATGCCCTGGGCATCAAGAACGCCGATTTCTGGCGCCAGCGCAAGCAGGAGAGTGTGTAAGTGAACAACCCCTGGAACAACCGCCGCCCGTCCGCCCGTCCGCCGCGCGCAACGCCGTTGCCGCGCCCGGAGGTGCCGGCCACGGGCGGTGGTGGGCGCGGTGGCAGCGACGAGCTGCGCCTGTACGGCCTGAATGCCGTGCTGGCCGCGTTCGAAGCGCGGCCACAGGCGCTGCGCAAGCTGTACCTGCTGGAGGCGCGCATTCCGCGCCTGCAGCCGCTGCTGAAGTGGTGCGTGGCCAACCGCGTGGGGTATCGCGTGGTTGAAGACGGCGATCTGAACAAGCTTGCCGGCACCACCCACCACGAAGGCGTGGTGGCCGATGTGCTGCGCGCACCGGCGCTGCCGCTGGCGCAGTGGCTGGAGCAGGTCGGCGACGGCCCGGCGCTGGCGCTGTGGCTTGATGGCGTGGGCAACCCGCACAACCTCGGTGCGATCCTGCGCTCGGCCGCACACTTCGGCGCCAAGGCGCTGCTGCTGCCGGCCGGCAGCACGCTGGCGCTGTCCGGTGCCGCCGCGCGCGTGGCCGAGGGCGGTGCAGAAGCGGTGCCGCTGGTGCAGCTGCCGGAGACCGCCCAGGCGATGACGCAGCTGCGTGCGGCCGGCTTCGGCCTGGCGGCGACCCTGGTGGAGGGCGGTGACGACGTGTTCCGCACCTCGCTGCCGGCCCGCCTGGTGTATGTGATGGGCGCCGAAGGCGAGGGCATGGACCGCAGCCTGGCGGGAGCGTGCGACCAGCAGGTCTCGATTCCCGGCAGCGGCGCGGTGGAGAGCCTGAACGTGGCCTCGGCCACGGCGGTACTGCTGGCGCAGTGGGCGAGTCGCCGCGGCTGATCCGGTATCCCGGGTCGGATCCCTCGCCGCAGGCGAGGGCTCTGACCCCTTCCAGGGTCCGTAATTGCGTCAAGCGCGCATGATGTTTTGAAAGTTTCCTTATTGGTCAGCCGCTTCCGGCAACGCAGGGTGGAACTCCATCCCACGTTGTCCAGAAGAGGCTGCCATGCATCACCCACGCTGTATCCTCATCGCATTGCTGGTCCTGACCAGCGTCCTTGCCAACGGCCGTGCCGCAGCCAGCGAACGCAGCCTGGACGGCGTCAACTTCACCGGGCCGCTGATCACCCCCAACCCGGCTGGCCTGCCGCAGGGCAACTGGTACATCGAACCCTATCTGGTGCGGATCGACAGCCGCGATCATTACGACGATGGCGGCCATCGCCGCCGCAGTGGGCAACGCAGCGGCGCATGGGCAACGGTGGTACCGATCATCTACGGCTTCAGCGACCGGGTGATGGGGCAGGTCAATCTCAGTGCATCGCGTGCTGAACAGGGCGGCGCGCGCAGCAGTGGTTTCCGTGCCGGTGACACCACCGCGCGCCTGCAGTACCTGTTGCAGGCGCCCAATGCCGATGGCACGCGTCCGGCCATCTCGGTCGCGCTGGTGCAGCGCTTCAGCACCGGCAGCCATGACCGCATCACCGGCAATCCGCTCGATGCGCAGGGCGACGGTGTGCAGCGCACCACTGCCGCATTGGGCGTGCAGCAGGTGGTCTGGCTGGGTAACGACCGCCCGCTGCGCTGGCGTGCCCAGCTTGGCGCCGGGCCTGCGCCGTCGCGGACGGCGATCTCCGGGGCCAGCGTCTACGGCACCGACGACAGCTTCCAGGGGCACATCTCCCGGGGGTCGGTGCTGGGCCTGTCGGTCGGCGCCGAGTACAGCTTCAATCCGCGCTGGGTGGGCGTGATGGAAGTGGCCGCCAGCCGCGAGACCGGCCAGCGCCTGAGGGGTTTCGCGCGCAACGCCAGCGGTGGTTTCGAACGCATCGACGAGCATCGCCCGGCCAGCCGCAGCGTCACTCTGGCGCCGGCCGTGGAGTACCACTTCAGCCCGTCACTGGGCCTGATCGCCGGCGTCGAGTTCAGCGTGGCCGGCCGCAACACCGGCCGCATCATCAGCCCCCAGGTCGCCCTGGGCATGTTCTTCTGAGGGGCCGCCGATGAACATCGAATCCATCGTCAACGCGATCCTTGGCGTCGTCTGGAGCCCCTACCTGGTGGTGCTGTGCCTGCTCACCGGCCTGTACTTCAGCGTCCGCACGCGCTTCATCCAGCTGCGTGCATTGCCGGACATGCTGCGCCTGATGTTCCGCCATGAGCGCTCCGATGCCGGCGTGTCGCCGTTCCAGGCGTTGTCCCTTTCGCTGTCCAGCCGCGTGGGCGTGGGCAACATCGCCGGCGTCGCCATGGCCATCGCCTTCGGCGGGCCCGGCGCGATCTTCTGGATGTGGATCGTCGCCTTCCTCGGCGCCTCGAGCGCCTTCATCGAGTCCACGCTCGCGCAGATCTACAAGGAGCGCGACGGCAAAGGACAATACCGGGGTGGCCCGGCGTACTACATCGAAAAGGGCCTCGGCCAACGTTGGTATGCAGTGCTGTTCGCATTGGTGACGGTGCTGGCGGGCGCGATGCTGGCCGGCACGCAGTCCAATGCGATCACCAGTGCGGTGAACGAAGCCTGGGACGTGCCGGTGATGACCACCACGGCGGTTCTGCTGGTGGTGCTGGGTGCCATCCTCATCGGCGGTGTGCGGCGCATTGCGCGCGTGGCCGAATGGGTGGTGCCGCTGATGGCCGTGGCCTACCTGCTGGTCGCGGCGCTGGTGATGGTGCTCAACGCGGACAGGGTGCCGGAGGTGATCATGCTGGTGCTGCGCAGTGCATTCGGCGTGGATGCGGCGTTCGGCGCGATGATCGGCACCGCCATCCAGTGGGGCGTGCGCCGTGGCGTGCTGTCCAACGAGGCCGGCATGGGCAGTGGTGCGCATCCGGCCGCCGCCGCGGAAGTCTCGCATCCGGTCAAGCAGGGCCTGGTGCAGTCGTTCTCGGTCTACATCGACACAATGGTGGTGTGCAGTGCGACCGCCTTCCTGATCCTGTCCACCGGCCTGTACAACGTCTACGACCCGGCGGTGAACAGTATTCCGGATGAGGCGCGCCTGCTGCTGGGCAATCTGCCGGGTATCGAAGCCGGGCCACGCTTCGTGCAGCACGCGGTGGAATCGACGCTGCCGGGCTTCGGCCGTTCGTTCGTGGCGCTGGCGATCCTGCCGTTTGCGTTCACCACCATCCTGGCGCTGTATTACATGGCCGAGACCAACGTCAGCTATCTGTGCCGTGATCGGCCGACGCCCTGGGTGATGGGCGGCTTCCAGCTGCTGTTCCTGGCGGCAACCGGCTACTCGGCGGTGAACAGTGCCACAGTGGCCTGGTCGCTGGGCGACATCGGCGTCGGCCTGATGAGCTGGCTGAACATCATCGCTATCCTGCTGTTGCAAAGGCCTGCCCTGGCCGCACTGCGCGATTACGAGGCGCAGAAGCGCAAGCAGCGTGATCCGCTGTTCAAGCCGCAGACGATCGGGGTAAGCAACACCCGGGTCTGGGAGAGCTAATACGATCAGGGGTCAGATCCCTCGCCAAGGGCGAGGGCTCTGACCCCCTGTGTCACCGCATCACTCGTTCGGCGGCGTGGTCGCCTTGGCCTCGCTGCCAAAGCTGCCGTCGGCTTCCGCCGCCAGGTACGCGAACACGGTATACGCGGCCACGTTCTGCGCCAGCGCCTTCGGGTCGATCTTGTCCAGCGTGTCGTCGGCGGTGTGGTGCAGGTGGAAGTAGTCCGAGCCATCCTGCGCCAGCCACGCCCACGCACCGCCCTTGGCGGCCAGCGGGCCGACGTCGGGGCCCGGGCCACCCTTGTCGGCCTGGTACTCGATGCCCAGCGGCTTCATTACTTCGGCAATCTGCTTCGTCGCTTCACGTGAGCCTTCCGGATTCGGTGAACCAGTATTGAAGGCATAGATGCGGCCTGCGCCGAAGTCGCTCTCGGCGGCCAGCTGGTGCAGGGCCACGTCCTTGGCGTGTGCCTCGGCATAGGCCTTGCCGCCGTAGAGGCCCTGTTCCTCGTTGGCGAAGGCGATCACGCGGATGGTGCGCTTCGGTGCCTGCTTGAGCTGGCCGATCAGGTGGCCGGCGGCCATCGTGATGCCCACGCCCGCGCCGTCATCCACGGCGCCGGTGCCCAGGTCCCACGAATCCAGGTGACCACCGATCACCACCACTTCCTTCGGCAGGCTGCGGCCGGAGATCTCGCCGATCACGTTGTACGAGGTGGCGGTGCCGTCCCAGCCGCAATCCAGTGCCACCTTCACTGTGGTGCTGCCACGCGCCAGCAGGCGGGCCAGCTGGTCGGCATCGGGCACCGACAGCGCGGCCGACGGCACCGGGGTCAGGCCGTCATCGAAACGGGTGATGCCGGTGTGCGGCACGCGGTGCGAGTCGGTACCGGCCGAGCGCATCAGGAAGCCGACCGCGCCCTTGCGGATGGCTTCGGATGGGCCCTTGCTGCGGATCGCACCGCCGCGGCCGTAATCGCGGCCATCGCGGAAGGGCAGCATCTGGTAATCGACGAAGGCGATCTTGCCCTTCAGCGAACCTGCCGGTGCGGCCTGCAGCGCGGCCAGGTCGGCGAAGCGCACCACCTCGGCTTCCACGGTGCCACCCGGGCTGCCGCCCAGTGCGGTGATCTGCAGCGGCTGCGGGTTCCTGCCGGTCACGGCGGCGTGTTCGCTGCGGCGCTCCCATTTCGGGAACGTCACCGGCTCCTTCCAGACCTTGTCGAAGCCCAGGGCCTTGAACTTGGCTTCGGCCCAGGCAACGGCGCGGGCATCGGCTTCGCTGCCGGCGATGCGCGGACCAATCTCGGTGGTGAGCGACTCGACCACCTTCCAGCCGGTGTCATCGGCCAGCGCCTGGTCGCGCAGCTGCGCGGCGGTCGCCAGCGAGGCGGGGGGCAGGGTGGTGGTGCGCGGTGCCGCGAAGGCCGGGGCGGCCAACAGGGCGAGGGAGGATGCGATGGCAAGGACGCGGCGACGCATGGACAACTCCGGGAAGGGACCTAAGCCTTGGAGCTTAACAGTCGTTCAGCCCGGCGCATGGGCGGGAGGTCATGGCTGGCGCGGATGCTGTTTTCCGCCAGATGCAGCAAAGCGAAAGCCCCGCCGGAGCGGGGCTTTCGCCTGCTTCTGTAGAGCCGAGCCCATGCTCGGCTGCCTTTTGCAGATCAGCCGAGCGTGGGCTCGGCTCTACAGGTGGGAGGGGCGCCCATAGGCGCCCGGTATCCTTACTTCTTCAGGCTGTCGCGGATCTCGCGCAGCAGCACCACTTCTTCGGCCGGCGCCGCCGGTGCCGCTTCCTTCTTGCGCGACAGGCGGTTGATCGCCTTGACCACGATGAAGATCGCGAAAGCCACGATCACGAACTGGATGACGGTGTTGATGAAGTCGCCGTAGCCAACCACCACCGCCGGGATCTCCTTGCCATCCGGTCCGAGCCGGGCTGGCGACAGCGTCCAGGCCAGGCTGGAGAAGTCCACGCGGCCGATCAGGTAGCCCAGCGGCGGCATGATGATCTTCTCGACCAGTGCGGTCACGATCTTGCCGAAGGCCGCGCCGATCACCACGCCGACGGCGAGGTCGATGACGTTGCCGCGCATCGCGAATTCCTTGAACTCGGTGAGCATTCCCATTGTTGTTTTTCTCCGGTGGGGAAGTGGACAGCGCGCAGGGTAGCGCAGGTGATGTCAGCCGGCGATCACGCCGTGGCGCTCGGCCACGTTTTCCAGGCGCGCGCTGAAGCGGTCGCCGGGCTTGAGCGCGGCCACGCCGGACGGCGTGCCCATGAACACCAGGTCGCCGGCACGCAGCTGCCACAGCTTGGACAGCTCATGCAGGATCTCCGGCACGTTCCAGATCATCTGGTCGAGCAGAGCCTGCTGACGCACCTCGCCGTTGACCTCCAGCGACAGGTTCAGCGCGGCCAGGTCGGCGACTTCCTCGGCGTGGACGATTTCGCTGATCGGCGCGGAGGCATCGAAGCCCTTGGCCGCGTCCCACGGGTGGCCCTTGTCCTTGGCGGCGGCCTGCAGGTCGCGGCGGGTCAGGTCCAGGCCGACGGCATAGCCGTAGACCAGTGCGTCGGCATCGGCCACCGCCAGCTCGCCGACGGGCGCATCGCGGCCGATCGCCACCACCAGCTCCACTTCGTGGTGCAGGTTGGCGGTCGCTGGCGGGTAGGGGATTGCATCGTCGTGGCCGACCACGATCGCATCGGCCGGCTTGCTGAAGAACATCGGGCGGCCACGGTCATCGGCCGCCGGCACTGCCGCACCCATTTCGCGGGCGTGGTCGGCAAAGTTGCGGCCGACGCAGTAGATGCGGTGCACGGGGAAACTGCCACCACCGGCTACCGGCACACGCGGCAGGGCTACGGCAGGGATCACATCGGAGACATCGGACATGCGGGCATCCAGGAAGGGCGTGCCCGCAGTCTAGAACGCATGGCGCCCGCCGTCAGCGGGCGCGCAGGAGGTGGATCAGCGCGAGGCCGGCAACACCGGCTTGCGTACCACGCGGTACTCGCCTTCGACCACGGTCGGGTCGACCGGGCGGGCAACACCCGGCTTGCGCGAGGCCAGCAGCTTCCACGCCAGGCCGACCAGGATCATCGCCGCACCGACGAACACACCGATGAACACCATCGCGGCCAGGATCGCCAGGCCAAGCAGGCCCACGGCAACGCGCACCAGCGGGTGGCGCGGCTTGCGCGGCGCGAACAGGGTGCGGAACTGGTTGAAGGCGGATGCGCGATTGAACATGGCGGCTCGATAGGCTGGGATCAGCGAAACCAGAGTATCGGGACGCGCCACTGTCATTGAGTGAAAAACTCGTTAAATATAGCCTGTGCTTATTACGGATCAATGACTTGTGTTCATGTCGCAGCCAGTCACCTGAGTGGGCATGCGACAATGCGGGTTTACCGTACGAGCCTTCGCCATGACTGCCGCTGCTGCCCTGATCGCCCTGGATGCCATTGCCGATGGCGCGTTTGCCGAGGTCGAAGCGGTGGTCGATGGCGATGCCGAATCGCTGGTGCTGTACCGCGATGGCGCGCAGGTGCGCGCATTCCTGAACATCTGCCCGCATGCCGGCCGCCGCCTGGACTGGGCGCCGGGGCAGTTCCTGAAGAGCCGCGAGGGCCACCTGGTGTGCGCCGCGCATGGCGCGTCGTTCGCGCTGGACAGTGGCGACTGCATCGCCGGCCCGTGCAAGGGCGACCGCCTGCGCGCGGTGCCGATGGACGTGCGCGACGGGCAGGTCTACCTGGCCTGAGGCCGGCTAGAGGGCGGATCCGTTTTCCGGAGGAAAACGGCTCTGACCCCATCACGCCAGGAGCAGTCGAGCATGGCTCGACGCTACAAAAGCCGTGTCGACCAAGGTCGACACCTACCAAAGCGATGCACGACGCCGTTCTGACAGATCGCGGCAACCTGCCATGCCACCGAATGCCAGCCTTTGACGTTGACGTTGATTCGGCGGGTGCAGGGCGCAGCCCTGCCAACAAACCCCAACCCTCAGAACATCAGGTTGATCATCAGCACCACCACGCAGGTGTAGATCAGCGACAACGGGCCGCCGACCCGCCACATCTCGCGCGGGGTGTAGTTGGCCGGGCCGGTGATCATCGAGATCACCGGGTTGGAGGCCGTCATCAGGTTGTTGGACGCCGACAGCGCCACGATCAGCGCGAACGCGGTCGGGTTGCCACCCGCCGCCAGTGCCAGGTTCACCGCAATGGGGACCATCACGATGGTCGCGCCCACATGGCTGATCACCAGCGAGAACGCCGTGGTCAGCAGCGCCAGCGCCACCTCCAGCACCCACACCGGAATGCCGGTCGGCAGCTTGTCGATGGTATGGCCGGCTACCCACGCGGCCGCACCGCTGGAGTCCATCGCCCAGCCGAGCGGAATCAGCCCGGCCATCATGAACACCGTCTTCCAGTTGATCGAGGCATAGGCCTCGTCCATGCGCAGCACGCCGGTCAGCAGCATGCCGGCCACGCCGGTCATCAGCGTCAGCGCCACCGGCAGCTTGCTGGTCAGCGCGATCAGGATGGTCAACGCGAAGATCGCCATCGCGATCTTGAACTTGTGCGGGCGCTGCTCGCCGGTCGGGTAGTCGGTCACCACCACGAAGTCGCGGCTCTTGGCAGCCTGCGCCAGGTCGGTCCAGATGCTGTGGAACACCAGCATGTCACCGGCGCGCAGCTGCACGTCACGCACGTCCTCGCGGATCACCTGCTTGTCGCGGTTGATCGCCAGCAGGCTGATGCCGCGCTCCTTGCGCAGGCGCAGGTCGGCCGCACTCTTGCCGATCACGTTCGAGGTCGGCGGCACCACCGCCTCGGAAATGCCGGCGCGGCTGGGGTTGAACAGGTCGCCCAGGTGCTTCAGGCGCGAGGACATGCGCAGGAACTGGTTCTGCGCGAAGTCGCTGATCTGCTGGCGCGGGCCCATCGCACCGAGCACGCTGCCGACCCAGATGCGCATCTCCGCCGGCGGCGCCAGGCGGGTGTCATTGCCGGTCTTCAGGGCCAGCAGCAGTGGCGCATCGTGCAGGGTCTCGGCCTCGCCCAGGGTCATGCCGACCAGCGGGCTTTCGGCGCTGACCACCAGCTCGAACACATCGCCTTCGATGCCGTAGGTCTTGGCAAAGTAGCTCTCGGTTCGCGCCGGGGTGACCCCGTCGTTGACCAGGTTTTCTTCCTCGATCAGCTTGCGGTCGCCGTAGTAGCGGAAGTACAGCAGCGAGGCGACCAGCAGTGCCACGCCGATCGGCAGCGGCGCGAACATGCGCAGCGGCTCGATGGTGGCCAGGCCGGAGGGCAGGTTGTTGTTGGCCGAGGCCAGCAGATCGTTCAGCAGGATCAGCGGCGAATTGCCGACCATGGTCAGCGCGCCGCCCATCACGATCGCCGCCGAGATCGGCAGCAGCAGGCGCTGCATCGTCAGCCCGGTGCGCGCTGCCAGTCGCGAGGCGACCGGCAGGTACAACGCCATCACCGACGGGTTCTGCATGAAGGATGAGTTCAGGCCGGCGATGGCCGTGGTCATCATCAGCAGCCGCTGCTCGACACCGTGGCCGCGCCGCAGCAGCCAGGCGGCCAGCCGGTTCAGCGCCCCGGTGCGGTCCAGACCCGCACCGAGGATGGTGGTGGCGATGATGCTCATCACCGCGTTACCGGAGAAACCGCCGAAGATTTCCTCCGGCGCGATCAGTCCGGTGACACCGAGCACCACCAGCACCACCAGCGCGACCACGTCGGCGCGGATGCGCTCGAACAGGAACATCGCCATCGTGAAGCCGACCAGCCCGAGCACGAGCTTCATGTCGTTGGTCAGCGTCAGCGCGGTATCCATGTGGGGCGCGGCGTCCTCAGGCGATCGTCAGGTGCGGTCGTACAGCAGGTCCCAGACGCCATGGCCGAGCTTCTGGCCGCGGGTCTCGAAGTGGGTCTGCGGGCGCCAGTCCGGGCGCGGCACGCTGCCACGCGGGCCGGCACGGTTGACCAGGCCGGCGGTGGCATCGAGCACATCCCACATCTGCTCGGCGTAGTCTTCCCAGTCGGTCGCGCAGTGCAGGCGGCCACCCGGGCGCAGCTTGCGCACCAGCAGTTCGGCGAACGCCGGCTGCAGCAGGCGGCGCTTGTTGTGGCGCTTCTTGTGCCACGGGTCCGGGAAGTAGATGCGCACTTCATCGAGCGCGCCGTCGGCGATCTCGTTCTGCAGCACTTCCACCGCATCGTGGTGGTACAGGCGCACGTGGTCGGCGTTGTCGTCGGCCAGCGCGTTCAGCAGACGGCCCACGCCCGGGGCGTGCACCTCGATGCCGATGTAGTCGCGCGACGGGTCGTGCTGGGCGGCGAAGCGCAGCGCGGCACCGTTGCCGAAGCCGATTTCCAGCACCTTGTGTGCCGGGCGGCCGAAGGTGGCGTCCAGGTCACGCAGCTGGCCGTTGTAATCGATGCCGAAGCGCGGCCAGCGTTCGTCGAACGCGCGCTGCTGGGCAGGGGTGAAGCGGCCCTGGCGCAACACGAAGCTGCGCACCTCGCGGCGGCCCTCGCTCACGGTGAAGGGCTTGGGCGGGGCCTTGGAACCGGCGCTGTCAAAAGGATTGGTCATCAGCCGATCAGCCCATCCACCGGCGAGGAGGCGCTGGCGTAGCGCTTGCGCGGGATGCGCCCGGCAAGGAAGGCCTCGCGACCGGCCTCGACCGCCTTGCGCATCGCACTGGCCATCAGCACCGGGCTGCGCGCACCCGCAATGGCGGTGTTCATCAGCACGCCGTCGCAGCCCAGCTCCATCGCGATCGCCGCATCCGAAGCGGTACCGACGCCGGCATCAACGATGATCGGCACCTTGGCGTCTTCGATGATCTGCAGCAGGTTGTACTTGTTCTGGATGCCCAGGCCCGAGCCGATCGGCGCGGCCAGCGGCATCACCGCAGCGCAGCCGATCTCTTCCAGGCGCTTGGCCAGGATCGGGTCGTCGGAGGTATAGACCATCACCTCGAAACCGTCCTTGACCAGCTGCTCGGCGGCCTTCAGGGTCTGCATCACGTCCGGGTAAAGGGTCTTCTGGTCGCCCAGCACTTCCAGCTTGGTCAGGGTGTGGCCGTCCAGCAGCTCACGGGCCAGCCGGCAGGTACGCACGGCGTCCTCGGCGGTGTAGCAGCCGGCGGTGTTGGGCAGGATGGTGAAGCGCTCCGGCGGCAGCACGTCCAGCAGGTTCGGCTCGCCCGGGTTCTGCCCGATGTTGGTGCGGCGGATGGCCACGGTGACGATCTGGGCGCCAGCGGCCTCGGTGGCCAGGCGGGTTTCTTCCAGGTCCTTGAACTTGCCGGTGCCGGTCAGCAGCCGCGAGCCATAGGTCTTGCCGGCGATCACCAGCGAATCGGGGGAGACATGAACGTTCATGGCGCGATTATCGCTTATCCGCCTGAAGATGGGGTCACGCAGAGGGCGGGGTCGAGCGTGGGGTCAGATCCCTTTGCCATCGGCAAAGGGATCTGACCCCTGAACACCCGCGCAGGCCTCAGCCCCCGCCCAGCGCGTGCACGATCTCCACCACGTCGCCTTCGGCCAGGACGTGCTCGCCATGGCGGCTGCGGCTGACGATCTCGCCGTTGACCTCCACCGCCACCCGGCGCTGCAGCAGCTGCTCGGCCTGCAGCAGGTCGTGGAGGGTCGCCGAAGCGGGCAGGGTACGGGGTTCGCCGTTGAGCTGGATGTTCATCGCCGCATTGTCGCCGATGGCCTGCGCGGATCGGAACCCTTGCAAATTTCGTTGATCGCCAGCCCCGGCACAGCGTGGTCCAGCGCCCTCAGGCGACAATCCATGCGGCGGCGCAGCGTGAGCAAAACGCGGCGCAGTGGAACCATTCACCGTGCGCCGGCGTACGTCCGCCGGGTCCTCAACGATATCCCCACAGGAGTTTTTTACATGCTGCTCAGCAAACGCCCGATCCGCTCCCTGATGGCGGCCGCGATCGCGCTGGCCGCGCTTCCGGCCATGGCAGGCGAATCCCCCTATTCCAAGGCCGTGTTCTTCGGTGACAGCCTGACCGACGCTGGCTATTTCCGCCCGCTGCTGCCGGCCGATGTGCGTCCGGTGACCGGCCAGTTCACCACCAACCCGGGTTGGGTGTGGGCGCAGCAGGTCGCCAACTACTACGGCCTCAACGGCACGCCCAACGGCAATGGCCAGAACGGTGACAACTACGCCGTCGGCGGCGCCCGTGTATCGGCCGACGAAGCGGGTGGCCTCGGAGCCATTCCGTCGCTGAAGTCGCAGGCGACCCGTTACCTTGCTGCGAATGGTGGCAAGGCTGACGCCAATGCCCTGTACACCGTATGGGGCGGTGCCAATGATCTGTTCGCGGCCACGCGCGCAGCGGCCGGTGGTGCCTCGCAGGCCCAGGTGCAGGGCATCATCGGCGCCGCGGTCACCGACCAGATCGCGCTGGTGGGCGCCCTGAAGCAGGCCGGTGCCCAGTACGTGCTCGTGCCGAATCTGCCGGACGTGGGCATCACTCCGCAGTTCCGTGGCCCCAACGCCGCCGCCGCCACTGCACTGTCGGCCGGTTACAACAAGGCCCTGTACGGTGGTCTGAAGCAGGCGGGCATCGAGTTCATTCCGCTCGACACCTTCAGCATCCTGCGTGAAGTGACCGCCAACCCGGGCATGTACGGCTTCACCAACGTCACCAGCACCGCCTGCAAGATCGATCCGGCCAACTCGACGCAGAGCATCCTGACCTGCAACCCGACTAGCTACGTCAGCCCGGATGCGGCCAACACCTACCTGTTTGCCGATGGCGTGCACCCGACCACTGCCGGTCATCAGCTGCTGGGCCAGTACGCGGTCTCGGTGCTGGAAGGCCCGCGCCTGCAGCAGGTGCTGAGCCACTCGGCACAGACCATCGGCCGCTCGCGTGCCGACCAGGTCAGCATGCACCTGGGTGGTCGGCCGGCTGACGGCCTGTCCTGGTGGGGGGGCGTGCGTGGCGACCTGCAGCGCTACGACCACGCCGACCTGTACGACGGCCTGGCCCCGGCCGGCCTGTTCGGTATCGACTGGGCCCGCGACGGCATGGTGTTCGGCGGTTTCGCCGGCTTCGGCCGCCTCAGCGCCGACTTCGGCAACAGCCGTGGCGACTTCACCCAGAAGGACACCACCGCCGGTCTGTTCGCCGGCTGGTATGGCGACCGCATCTGGGTGAACGGCCAGGTCAGCTACACCTGGCTGTCCTATGACGTGAACCGCAAGGTCCAGCTGGGCCCGGCCACCCGTGAGCATGGTGGTTCGCCGGACGGCAGCAACCTGACCGCGGCCCTGAACGCCGGTTACGAGTTCGGCACCGAAGGCGGCTTCCGCCACGGCCCGATCGCCTCGGTGATCTGGCAGAAGGTGAAGATCGACGGCTACACCGAAAGCGCCGCGGCCGGCACCCTGGCCACCGCACTGGGCTATGACCGCCAGAACGTCGATTCGACCGTCGGCCGCCTCGGCTGGCAGGCCCGCTTCGATGGCGGCGCCGTCAAGCCGTACGCGCAGGTGACCTACGATCACGAGTTCGAGGACACCAAGCAGGCCAGCGCCTGGCTGCAGACCCTGCCGGAACTGGGCAACTACCGCGTGCCCGGCCTGAAGTTCGACAAGAACTACGCCACCGTCGTGCTGGGCGCCCGCACCGAGCTGTTTGGCCTGCAGAGCAACTTCGGCCTGAGCGCTTCGACCGGCCAGAAGCGCGCGCAGGACGCTACCCTGTTCGCCAACTTCAGCGGCACGTTCTAAGCAGCACCCGCTGGGGTCGGATCCCTTTCCGCAAGGAAAGGGCCCCGACCTGTTGCGCCGGGGGTCGGATCCGTTTCCGCCAGGAAACGGCTCTGACCCCATTGCGGCATGCTGCCATTGCGCAACACTGGCCCAACCGCATAGACTTTCACCGCGCACTGCGGGCGTAGCTCAATGGTAGAGCTGTAGCTTCCCAAGCTACTGACGTGGGTTCGATTCCCATCGCCCGCTCCAGTTCAACCTCTCAGTTCACAACTGATTGAATGGGTTGAAATTTTAGGCCGATTGATGATTCCGAGCGATGCCCCTTGAGGTATCAATCGAGGTATCAATCTTGCCAAAGCCCTTGATGATTTCGCGCTCAGCGGGTCTGTATGCGCGCTTCTTTGTCCCTACAGATCTGCGAGCCCTGATTGGCTCGCGTTACATTGTCCGCTCGTTGGGAAGCTGTCGTGGGGACCACGCCAGGCTGGCGGCAGCCACGATGGGGATGGCACTATCGATTGCATTCGATGCCATGCGGAAAGGGATGACCGTGGATCTGGAAGAACTGCTGAAGAAGGTTCGCAGCGGAGCGATCAAAGAGCTGATTCTCAGTGACGTGACGCTGCCAGATGGCACGCGTATCGCCCGGGCTCAGTTGGACACGCCAGCGGATGCGGCAATGTTCGCCGACCTGATGGACCGTTCCCGGCAAGGGGAGCCGAGTGAAGTTACGTCTGCGCGGGTGGCCAAGCGGCGCGACCAGATCCGTAGCGCCAGCCAAAGCATCACCAGTCACGCTCCCAACGCTTTGATGCTGTCGAAGGCGATGGTTGATCACTTGAGCGACCTGGCTGGGGCCCGCCTGCATCAGAAGACCGTGCTGGAAAGCCGTCATACCCTGCGTCTGTTCGCTGGGATCATCGGCGAAGACGTGCCGGTGGCCTCGCTGACCCAAGACCACGTCCGGGCCTTCTTCGATGGCGTGCGTTATTGGCCGTCCAATGCGACCAAGCGGCCGACCTACCGCGACCTGTCGGTGCCTGAGGTCATCAAGCTGGCGAAAAGGAACCAAGAGCCGGAGCCGGCCGCTTGGACGATGGCCAAGCACCGTCAGCGCTTGAGCGTCTTTCTGGTGTCCTTGGTCGACGGCAAACATCTGGCAGTGAATCCGCTCGCAGGCATCCGTGCGATTTCCACGCCGGACTCGGAAGACACTGGCTCACCTTTCACCGATACCGAGCTGAAGGCGATCTTTGACCCGGTTGAGTTCCCGAAGTGGGCTTCGAAATATCCGCATCGCTGGTTCGGGCCCATCCTCGGACTTTATTCAGGGGCGCGCGTCAACGAGATCGCGCAGCTTCGGTTGGAGGACATCGACACCATCGATGGCGTGCCCGGCTTCTTCGTTCGCAAAGTTGGGAAGAAGCAGAGCATCAAAAACAAGCACAGCCGACGGTTCATCCCGCTGGCCCAGCCGGTGATTGACTGCGGGTTCTTGGACTACGTGGAAGAGGCCCGGCAAGCCGGGGTCGAACGTTTGTTCCCAGACCTTCCCAACTCGACAGGGCTGGGCTACGGGCGTCAGCTGAGCCGTCAGTTCTCCGTCTACATCAAGCGGCAAGGTGTGTCTGAGAAGGGACAGGGCTTCCACGGGTTCCGCCACACCATCGCTTCAAAGCTCGACGAGGCAGGGGTGTCGGCGTCAGCCATTGGAGCGCTTACGGGCCATGGCACTGGCCAGACCGTCCTGGAGAAGTTCTACATCGACCGAAGGAGTCTGCCGGACCGAGTTGCAACGTTGGCGAAACTGAGTGTGCTCGCTGATCTGCCCTGCTATCAGCCCGGGCAGTTTGAAAACAAGCTGAAGCGGATGAAGTAAAGGTAAGCAACGCCCAATCAGCTCGGCTAGAGGCCAGACTCCGTCCGCGCAAAGAAGAATCCCCAGCGAATGCCGGGGATTCTTCTTGTGGTGCTAGATGCTGTCGAGAGCTCGTTTCAGCTTCTCCGTCGGCCAATAGAGGTCCTTTGCCCCATCGCGGGACGCGCGCAGCACCTGTCCGGGTGTCATTCGATTTAACTTGCGCGTAGTGCTAAGAACGCTCATCTGATGAATCTTCGAAGCAATCTCCATGTCACGTTTATGGAGAGATTCAGTGGTGAATACGTGGATTTCAGGATTTCTGCTCATATTCTTCTCAGTAAGTTGGTAGCTTCACACTTAACCTAACTTATCGCCCAAGACGCTCGCCGTTGATCCATGAGTTTAGAACTTTCGCCGACCAGCGAGGGCTGCGACCCAGCATGATTGTCGGCTCAGGAAATGGCGGCATGCCTGCGAAATCATCACCTGAACCACCTAAACCTAGCGGTGATGATCGAAGTTGTAGCAACGGATTGGATTTTCGTAATCGTTCAAAAGATGAGCGAGAAATCGACAATTTTCTGCACACTGCATCAATGTCGAGTAGCACATCGTCAGAACTGAAATCGAAAGTCATATGTGGTCCGGCGCGGCAACTTGGTGCATCCTGACGCATCCTGACGCATCGGTCAAGCCCGGAATCCTTTCGTTTATTGGAGGCCTTCTTCGGAGGGGGGCTTGAACCCTTTGAAGAGCGACTTCCGGATTGCCCGCTGGTTCCCGGAAGCAAAGGGGGATACCAGCTAACTCGGGGCTGCTTAGCTGGACAACTGGTCCCACATCAGGAGTAAGGCCGTTGGGAGGCACTTCAGTAGGTGATAGAGGCCAAGTCCATGGTTAGGGCCTGCTGAGTCATTGCCCACCATTGCGCAGCGGCAAATCGTTGATTGATTTGCTGAGCAAGGGAAGGGGCCTGCGAGTGACGGCGCGCTGCTTTAGGCGGGCGCACCGGGCCGCCAACGGCCCCTTGATGAAGCCGGGCGATTTCAGGCAGAGCAAGCTGAGTCAGGAAATGCAGATCGTCCTGCCTGACGGAGGCTTTGGCTGGTCAAGCAGTAGCGCGGTCTATTGGATCAGTTGGGCATACATGACGAAGAGAAACATCGGCAGCCCGCTCAGGACAGCAAAGGCCCCCAATGCGCCCATCAGGGTCAGGACGGTCATGACCCACCACTGCCACCATGAGAAACCCGAATCCCTCGCCTGGGCCACGCGGGCTTCTGCGGGATAGAGCCGAGCCGCCTTCCGGCTTGCGCGTCGGGCCATGAGCGGCCCAACGACGAACCCGAAAGGTCCAGTGAGGAGCAGGGCACCCGAATACCACCAGAAAAATCGGTCCCGTGGCGTCATGAGATTGCGGCGGGCGGGCACCGGCTGGTCAAGCAGGGGAGGGGGCACGCTCATTTGGCGTAGGCCCTCCAGCTCCCTGACTCCTTCGCATACCTAAGGTTCTTGCTGACCGGAATGGGCACCTGGCGGCCGCCGATATCGATGGAGACTTTGCCCTTGGTGTCGCAGCGGTAGCCCTCCACGTCTTGGGCCTCGACGCATCCGGTCAGTTCGAAGTCGCGGATGTCGCCAACCCGTCCAGCCCCGCTTTCCTCCAGAAGGGTGGCGAGTGCCCTTTCGGCATCGTTAGTAGACGGCGGGCCACCGCAAGCAGTGAGGGTAAGTGCAATGGCCAAGCCGGCCAGGGGAAACCTTGCGTTCATGGGTCAATCCTTGAGGGTGATGATGGGGCGGCGGTAGGCCGCCCCGGACGGGTAGAGAAAGAGGGGGCTTACCGGTCTCGATTGCCTTCCGGCTTGAACCCCGCGATCCACATCCGGCTGTCCTTGAACGGAGTCAGCATCCCCGACGCGCCCGGGTGCAGGTCGGCGGTTTGGATGAAGGCAGAGACCCACGCCACCCTCAGGGCCACGTCGACGGCCTTGTCGGACACGCCGGGGCGAGACACGTTGACCACGAACGGCTGGCTAGCCGGGTTGGGGCCTGTGGACCGGCTGGCCCCGGTGTTGGGCTTGGCGGCAGGCACCCGAACGCCCATCAAGGTATCCCTGCCTTTCCACAGCGCGGCGCTGTTGAGCTCGGCGGTGTCGCCCAAGTCGTCGGTCTCCGTCAGGGCTGCATTGGCGCACGTCTGGAAGACCTCCGTCGTAGACGAGGTGGCGCTGGTCCAGATTTTTGCCTCGACGGTCCAGCAAGGCAGGGACGCCCCCCATTCCTGGAACGTCAACGCCACGCGGGGCCAGTCCAGCCGGCCTTGTTGTGCGAGCTGGTGGTTATCGGATTTGAACAGCCCCTGGATCTTTCCGGCCCCGCTGACCGGGGTGTAGATCGCTGCATTGCCGGCAGACTGAGTTCCGCTGGCCCCTGTGGGCTTCATCCCAATCATCTGGCCGCCGGCATCCTTCAGGCTCTTCCCCAGCTGCCGGAAGAAGCCGGGCTTCCCTGACTCCGGGCCGGGCTGGGCGGCCTCCTGGGCGTAAGTCCCTTGGACACTCAGCAACAGCGCTGCCGCCAAGGCGGCGGCCATCCTTGTGGTGTTCTTCATTTGCTGCCCCTGTAGACCGCCAAGCCGGCGGCATTTACGATAATCGCAGATGTGCAAACCGGTTCCAACAGTCAGACTTGGGAGGAGTTCAGCTTTGGTGCAAGAATCCGGATGCAGCCCAAAACGCCCACGACGGTCTATGGCAAGCGCCTGCGAAGTGCGCGGCTGGCCAAGCGCTGGACACAGGCACAGCTGGCTGAGCGTATCGGGATGGTGGACTCAGTCTCGGGGGCGACCCGGGTGAGCCGATACGAGACGGGCCAACACGACCCCGACCCGGCAACCTCTCAGGCGCTAGCGAAGGCGCTTGGACTGCCCGTGGCCTACTTTCATGCAACTTCGGACACATTGGCTGAAGTGATTTTGCTGGTGTCAAAACTGCCGGTTGCTAAGCAGAAGGAAGCGCTGAAACGACTGCGAGACATGGTCGAGGCTACCGACCGCTAAGTCCTACAACGCCAATCTCATGCCCTGATACTGGGAGCTGGGAGAATCAGCCTTGCAGGGGCGTATTGGTAGTCGCACCACGGCAATGACTCTACCGAGGACCGGGTAATGTCTGTTGAACAGCGGCGGCGTGCAGTGGAAGCGCATCACAAAGTGATAGCAAGGCTCCAAACGGAAAAGTCACGGGAGGGAGCCAAAGCGGCTGCCGAGCGGAAGAAGGCGCTGGAGGCCTCAGCGGCGGCGAGTCGAGCGACCTCTTTGTCGACTAGGATGACGAAGCTGAAAGACGCGCAGCGGTCTGAAGTGAGCGCCGTTGCTTTTGACAGGAAGGTCGCGGACTTGGAGGCCAAGATTGCGCGTGAGCAGGTAAGATTGGGTGAGGCGAACCGACAGCTTGGTGCTGCGCAGCGGCAAGAAGAGCAGAAGCGGTCCTCCATTCAGAAGCGCGAGCACGCGTCCCAAGTAGCAGAGCTTTCACGCCTCCAGGGCCGCCTCAGCCGTCACGACCAACTTCATCGAAGTACGGCCGCCACCTTGCAGCGCTTGCAGGAACTTCCCGAATATCTGACGGTGCTCTTCCTCGCGTCTAATCCAATCGATCAGAAATCACTCCGGCTGGACGAGGAGGCCCGCTCCATCTTGGAAATGGTGCGAAGATCGGAGCATCGTGACGCAGTGCGGCTTGAGTCTAGGTGGGCGGTTCAGCCTCTAGATGTGCTTCAGGCCATCAACGAATGCAGACCGGGGGTCGTGCACTTCAGCGGGCACGGCTCGGAAGAGGACGAGATTGTATTTCAGGACAGCGAAGGTCGAGCCAAGCTGGTGAGCAAGGAGGCCTTGGTCCAGACAATGATGGCCGCTTCCGGAGACATCCAGCTGGTCTTCTTCAACACATGTTTCTCGAATGGCCAAGCCGAGGCCATTGTTTCCCATGTGCCTTGCGCTATCGGGATGAACACGTCTATTGGAGACCAAGCCGCAAGAGTCTTTGCTGCTCAGTTCTACTCAGCGATAGGGTTCGGGCATTCGGTGGCAAAGGCATTCGACCAAGCCAAAGCGGCCCTGATGCTTGAAGGTATCCCTGAGGAGCGGACCCCAGAGCTATTTACGTCAGTCGGCATAGACGCTGCTTGCCTCTTTCTGGTCAATCCACCTAGTTAAGGACGGCCGCGATCTACAGCCGCTCAACGGAGGTTCTACTCGAACCCTTCAGGCTCCCTCCTGCTGGGTCTACCCAGTTCGATCATCCACTCGATGCGGCTGGAGAGTTCTTCTCGAATCCGCCTCCTCTCCTCAGCTTCCTTGTGCGTGGAGGGAGCGGGCAATGCATCTATAACGTTGATGCCGGAATTCATGTATGGAATCTCCCGGCTGGAAAACGAGCTGCTGACCAAGCGGCTGCCAAGGATGGCGATCACTTCGGCTTTGTCTGTGGCTAGTTCATAGAGCCTGCGTGCCAATGCGAAGGTAGCTTCGCCTTCTACCTCTTGGGGCGAGGAAGCCTCCAGTCGGCAGATTCTCACCGCAAAACTAGCCCTCAGCTCTGGATCCTCCATGACCCAGCTCAGAAGAGCTTCGTCGGAAACGTTGCCGCTCAATCCCCGATCTACGTTAGGACTCTCGAGCAAGAGTAGTTCGGCAGCATCCTCAGGTTGGCTCAACAGTGGGTGGCTGATTAAATAAGTCAGGCACTCACTTGGATACCTGGTCAGGGCGGGACCGATCAAGCGTCCCTTGGAGGTCCGGGCGAAGCGACTGCCTCCACTGCGGTGCTTGATGACCTTATCTATCAGCGCTTTGAGCGAATCGAATCCACTTGCATGCCTTGCGGTGTAAGCGAAGACCTCTTCCAAATCATGTTCGACCATGGTTTGGTCGACCTTCAACTCAGTCCAGTCGTAGCGCAACAAGAAGCTTAGGCAATAAGCCCCAAGTTCGGTCTGCTCAGAGTTCGCCAACTCCTTAGAGCTGTAGACTTGCATATGCAGGGTGTCGAGTGCAGTGTGAATGCCACTTATCCCTCTTGTCGCAAGGGCGTCAATAAGCCTTCCAAACTCAACGACCCGGTGCGGTGCCAGCGTGCGTCCCATGCTAAGCCAAGTGAAATCTTCAACAGGAGCCGCCCCGTGTTCAATCGCCGCTATAGTGCGCACTAAGGCGCGGTCATCAAAGACGACTGCCAACTGGAGTTCCGAATACCAGCGAGCCCAGATATTGCTGTGTATAGAGTTGTCTAAGAACGCGTTTGTCTGGTTCAGGTCGCGCTCCGACCAGCCAGACATTACGCCCCGCAGAAAAAGCGTGCTCAAGAGCGACTCATCGGTGTCGCCTAAAATCCTGCCGATGGCGCTAAGAAGGGAAGGGAAATCCTCAGTTGCGGCCGCGACACCTTGGCCGAGGGAGAAAGGCATTCCGCGGGAGCCTCGGTCCATAAGCCGAGGAAGCATCTCCATAAGTAGCGCTTTATCCTTCCCGAGTTCTCTGCCAACAGATACTGCTTCCAACTGGGATTCCTGCTCCCGCTCGACGTATTGATCTACCTCAAAATCTTCATCGTCAAAGAGCTCTCGGGAGTGAAGTTTTGCCACCACACGTTGGCGCAGCCCGCGAGGGGCAACCGTCTGGGCAAACGTGGCGACCCGTCGGCGCAGGTCTTCACTAATATTTGTTCGGCGTAGCAACAGCTTTGCCGCAGTCCAAGCCTCCGGCCAGCCATCCTCCGTCTGGAAGACAGGCGTGAGCTGAACGAGCGAATCGATAGTCTTGTCGTCCAAGTGCAGAAGGTCCTTGGCGCGCTTTCCAATCGTAGAGCGGACAAGCGCCCCGCGCTCGTTTGCGGAGGAGGCGAAATCGCCCGCAACCGCCAAGAACTCGGCGAACCAGAGCTGCTGATCGTCCAACGATTGTGGCCTCCAGCCGTAGTCTCGACTGCGAGCTCCGAATCGATGGTTACCCGAACTAGACAGCCCAAGTGTCTGGAGCGAAGCATCAAGGCAATGCAGTCCTATATCAAATACATGTTCATCATGTGAACTAAGCATCTCCCGGATCGCGCTAGTGCGCATCCCAATGGGGGCGTGTGTCCCCGAGTGCACAACTTGGAACAGGGTGGTTAGGTTCTTTCTGGTGCCATTGTTGTCGCCCTTTGTGGACTGATCCAGCCCCACCAGCGCTTGCAATGCGGATACGGACCGGCTGAAAAGATTTGGATCGTATGCGATGGCGTTCACCAAGCTAGAGAGATCCGGAATCTCATGTGCCAGGCGAATTCCTAGCTCGCCATCGTGCAAGAAGTCTTCGACTGCAGCGAGTGCCATGGAGGGGTTTATTGGCGCAACCCTTTTGAACGTGAGCATCTCCTCGTTGTTAAGAGACGCTATCTTTGAAAGAGCACCGCCTTTCGATAGCCAAGACGTGACTACCTGACTGCCAACGCTAGAGTTACCTAGGTTGCTTAGGCGATTGCCAAAAGAAGCCTTGACGCGCGATGTGGCGTTGTCAAAAAGGCTGTATGTCACCTTTGATGGACTGATTTCTTGAAGACACTCATTGGCCAGATAGTTTGCGATCGCTTGGGGCAGAATCGCGCGCATCTTTCCTCGCGACTGTAAGAGCCCTCTTCGTTTGAGGTCAGCCATTTGGCGATAGAAGGTGCTGGGCGAGACTTCTGCGAGTTCGGAGAGCACCCTGAGTTCTGAGCCTTCCTCCATGTCCTCTCCGTTGAAGGAGTAGAGCAAGCTGGCAGCACGCGCGCAGCGCAGCAACTCGTCGCCTGTGTCAGCCCGTTGATGAAACAAACGGCGGAATAGTTCGCCATCTTCAAGAGATGAGAGCTGGCCAGATTGAGGAGCCGTCTCGGCAATAGCCATGGCAAGGCGGGCGTTACCATCACTTGCTCGAACAATCACGTCGCGGTCGGGGTAGCTCAGATGCTTATAACGTTCCCGAAGGATCTCATCTATGGTCGCGTCAGATGCACCTTCCAGCTCGTAGGCCCGAGTCGATGGGGCTAGCTTGTCTCTGACGTCATATTCAATGGTAAGGAGGCCCAGGCTGATGGATGCCTTGATGCAAGCCTCCACTAGAGCGTTGTGGGTGTCCTGTCCGCAGTTATCGACGACCAGGACTGTTGGGCCTGCTGACAGGGAAATCGCTCCCAGCATCTCTTCAGGCGAGGGTGAGGGTCGGTCACCGATATCGGTATAGATCGCACTGTTGGGCGACAGGGCTGGCTCATGCGGCTCAATCCGAGGGTCAAACAGAGCTTGGGCGAGCCTCGTTTTTCCCAAGCCTGAAAGGCCCAAGAGCCGGACTGCGCTCCCAGCCCTAAGGTCGCGTCGTATAGCTACAACCGCTTCCGCAACCGTCCCCAGCTCCGTTCTCCCAGGAAGTGAAACTCGGCCTTCCTCGTCCAAGATGAACTCTCGGTCGAGAGTTGTTTCCCTGTATGCCCAGGGCCCATATCCCTTCCAGCCTGACAGTGGCTGACCGAGCACCTCTCTTAGCCAAATCGCTATAGCTGGATGCGATTCGACCCAGCTCGCAACCTCCTGCGCCCCGTAGAAGTCCACTTCTACCTTCTTGGATAGGCCGTTGCTAGCTAGGACACCTCGCATGGCCTCAACTCGAGCCGTCCTGACCTTGAATGAAGGATTCTCTTTCGTTGAGACGATAAGATAGAGGCCATGCTCCTTGGCAAGGCCAGAAATGCACGGTCGCAGGCGACCTTTCGGCTGCATCTCGCCCTTGATTCTCTGTGGCCCGAAAGGCTTCTTCTCCGCTTTAACTTGGACGATCGCTACGCTGCGGGTGAGCTTCTCGTTCAATCGCTTCGTGGGCTTGCAGGTAATCTCGACATCCACTCCATCGTCAGTCGCCCTCTGGTCGCCGCCGTAGAAGACACAGGGAGGCAACCCTGAGCGAGCTATGTCTCTCTCGCAAAGCCTGCCGATCAGTTGCCTGGCAGTCGTGTCATCCAAGCGCTGGATCATTTCTGGTTGGATTCTGAAGAAAGGATGCATGGCTTCAGCCTATAGCGGTCGCATGGATGATCGCAGTCAATCGGCCCCGGCTCAATGCCAGCAGCTCATGGCTCAAAGCAGCCACGGTCTAGGACGCGAAACGAGTCCCCATTTAGAATTGCCTTAAGGTTGAGTTTTCGCAAAGGACTTTGTGTGTTCGAGCGGACATGGCTGCGCGACGAATAGGTGCCGGGGTGCAAGGTTTGGATGTCCTCCCGCACTGGTGCTGACTGTTCGACCACAATAGTTGAAGCTGCGAGAAGTCCCCGGCTCGCGAAGGACTTCACATCTTCTACGGATGACTTAGGGGTAGAACTTGCGAGGGTCCGACAGCGCCGTCTTGAACTGCCCCGCTTGGTAGACCGGAAGCACCACGTCAGGGCGATACTTCTCCAAGACTGCGATCTGCTTCATTCGTGCCAATGCTGGCTTCTTGTGGAAGTAGGCCTCGTGCAGCACTGGGACCCGCTTGCTGATGGAGTGGCCGGTGACCAGGGCAATGTCCTCATCGGCCACCCCCATATGGTGCAGCTCTGTGGCAATCGTGTGCCGGAATGCATGGAATCCGATGCCTTTAGGAAAGCCCAAGTCTTTCATGTATCGACTGAACTGATTGAGGATACCTTGGCTGTAACGGGCGTTGGTGTCGCCATTGTCCCGTCGCACGCCGGCAGACAAATGTGGGAAGAGGCGAGGATGGCCGCAAGCTCGGATGTCCTCCACGAATGCCAGGAACCCAGCGTCGAGCAGCGGTTGGGGAATGGGGATCGTCCGGACGGCTGCTTTGCCTTTTAGGCTTTGGCGGCTCCGGTTCCTGTCTCTGTGGCTAAGGTCCGCGTCTACCGTCTTTTGAATCTTGATGCACCACACGCCGCTCTCCTGTGCGACATCTGCGAGCTTCAGCTGAGCAACCTCGTTTATGCGTGCGCCCGTATAGAGTCCAATCATCGGCACCCACCACCGGTGGGGTGCTTTCATGGCCCAGGGGATGAATGTGTTGGGGGCGAAAATGCGACGCAAATCTTCTTCGTCAAACAAGCGCTCTGCCTTGTCGGGGTCAATGACCAGGTCCTTCTTCGCCTCTGGAAAAAAGTGCATGGGAGAGCCCGCAATGGCTTTTGCTTTTTCCAGTCGGCCAAAGAACGTGACCAGGAACCTTCGGTGCTTCTCTACGGTGGCCGGTGCGGGTGGTTGCACGCAGAGCGCCTTTCCTTGAGCCAGCGCTTGCTCATACGTGTAGTTCCGATACTGCGGGTCCGACTGTAGAAGCGGTGGAGCCCAACGCATCAGCTCCCAGAGTCGGTAGATATGCACATGGTCGACCCGCGACACGGGAATATCCCCGCAGGCCATCTGGAGCAGGTTCAGTGACCGTGCTGTGGCCTCGATGGTGTTGCGGGTCAGGCCCATGCGCTCCCGGTCAGCCAAGTAGTCGCGGATCTCGATCGACAGTAGACGGGCAGGGGCGGCCACGGGGAGCGGCTCTGGGTAGCGCGTTGCGTTCTTGCCCAGGCGTGCTCGCCTGGCGCGTTCGCACGCATCGTTGATGATTTCCTGTGCGTGGATGGCGGCCTCACGGCCGCTGACAATCATCTCGCCGATGCGGACTCGGCCGATACGAACATTGGTGAGCGTGAGCGTGCCGGTGGAGTCCGACAAATACGATTTGAGGTAATGCTGAGCGGGGGAGTTCACTGCGTTGCTTCCATCTGAAGGATGGAAGTAGGGATACGACAGGGACGAAAATCGTCAATGATTTTTGGAGCCTTTTCACAACGCCTGTAGGCACGGAGATGCATGTCCTTTTTTGACGCTTCAAGCGGCGCTTTGTGCTGACCACCTTTTGGCTTCAACGCCCATTAATTCAATGACTTAAGATTATGAGTTGTTGCCTCTTACGGAGTCATTACCGTACTGTTTAACCGGCATAAGCTAACAAAGGGTGCGATTCAACATGAACGCAAGATAAATGACTTTAGATTTTGTTAGTTTGTTAAGTGCAGTTAATCAGTTGGTGACACCTATCGAGGACTGGCAGTGGTTCGTCGCCGTGCCTAGGTATCGGACGCTTTACATTCTGTGATGGCGATCTCAGAATCGATGCGTCAGGAGGGACCTGACGAGTTTTCCCACATTCGACAGAAGGAGTTTGCGATGGCTGGTGGTAAGTATTGGTCCGGGCAGGAGTGCCCGAAGACTGCGACCTATGGGCAGTACAACGATGCAACGGGAACGTATGCGGGCAGCTCGAGCGATCGCCGCGTCGAAAAGGGCGAACGTTTCCCGCCCAGTCAGAACAACCATCACTTCGAAGAGAAGTGACGGATGGGGGGAGGGCTTACGCCCTCCCTCCTTCTTGTGTGGTTAGGAAAGCGAGGGCGCGCCTCCAAGGAGGGGAGTGGCTTTTTGAGTTCAGGGGAGACCGTGGCTGGGGGAGCAGATGACCATCTTTCGGGTATACGACATCATTTGGGACGTGGATGGCGCGTCGGTGATGCTTCCGTCCGAAGTCGAGATCGCCTGTGTTGATAGGGCTTCCCTGCCGGGCGCTCTATCAGACGCCTACGGGTGGCTGGTCACAGACTTCAAAGTAGTTTCGGCAGCAGGGGCCTAGGGTGCTTCCTACAGCTGCGCTTGAACGCTGCGGTCCGGCCTGTGCGCAGGGGAGGGCAGCGACACGGAAACAGGGGGCTTTATGGGTATTACTGCGTATCGCGGCGGAAAGCCGATCACGGACGAGCTTGAGCTGCAGGCTTACCTCGCATCTCTTTTGCGATTGGAGAACGTAGGCCTGCTGTTGGGGGCAGGGGCATCGTGCTCCGCGGGCGGGCAGACGATGAGGACGCTGTGGACATCCTTCCTGAGGGACAGTCCTGCCGATGCGGAATGGCTTCTGTCCCAAAAGTTCATCACCGAGGATGAGCGGAGATTGCCGCTTCCGCCACTTCCGGCTCTGTCTGCGGGAGCTACCACGGCATCGACAAATCCGTTTATCACAGGGCTCACTGCCAGCTTGCCCAACTTTGAAGTGCTGCTGGACAGGCTGGAGATAGCCATCCTTGAGTGGGAGCGCCAAGAGAGCTCGGAAATCACCCGAGCCCAAGCCGCTAGGGCAGCGCTTTTCAGATCTGTAGTTGGTGCCGCGAAGCTGAAGGAAGATTGGTGGACGTCTCCGTTAGGTGCTGATCTAGCCGAAGAGCTGGGAGCACATCGCTCCATACTTCAGAAGCTCACTGCTGCTCGTCAGCCTGGTCAACCGGCTCCTTGGATCTTCACAACCAACTACGACTTAGCCATTGAATGGGCAGCCGAATCGGTCGACCTTCAGGTCATTAATGGGTTCCTGGGCGTGCACAGCCGCCGCTTCTCACCCCAGAGCTTCGACCTCGGGTTCCGCAATGCCCAAGCCAAGGGCGAAGCCCGTTTCGGCGTCTACAACGTCTACTTGGCCAAGCTCCACGGCTCGCTGACCTGGAAAGAGGTTGACCACAGCTTGTATGAGGTGCCGGCGTCTGAAGCTTGGCGCGATATCGATGAGTTCTTGACAGGGTTCGCGGACAAGCTGAGCTACTTGGTCCTCCCCCGCGCTGCCAAGTATCTTCAGACCGTCGGCTATGTAATGGGCGAACTGCTGCGACGATTCGCGGAGTTCATGGCCCGCCCGCAGACGGCTCTGCTGATAAATGGCTATGGCTTCGGCGACGAGCACATCAACCGTCTCATCCGCTCTGCCCTGCTCAATCCCACTCTCCAGGTAGTCGTGTATTTGCCTGAGTTCAAGGGAGACCCCTCAGCGACGGACCTTCCGCAAACCGTGCGAAGACTCCTTGCTCTTCAGACGCCACGCCTGACCATCGTTGGTGGGGGAAGTAGGGCCTTCACCAGCGCCTTAGCAAATGATCTTCCAGACCCAACGGTCTACGATCAGGAGCTGGCAGATCTGCGCAGGCGACTGATGCCTGAGAAGCCAGATGGGACCGAGGACGACGAGCCATGAGGAGCCGCCAAGCCATAGGCTATGTTGTCCAAATCGATGGCGTGGATATCACTCTGAACCTGATGGATGTCCATCGGGGCCAGTTGGCTGCTCACGTCCATGGCGTCTCGGTCGTCACTGAAGTTGGCAGCCTTCTAGGGATTGAATCCGGTGGGCGGCTGCTGGTGATGAAGGTTCAATCCCTGTCGTTCGCTGAGCCCAAAGAGGTTCATCGGGTCGGACTTTCGGGGACTTCGGCTTCCTCCGAACCCTTGCGTCACCTTACGGGCTTGGTGGTTGGTCGACTGCGCCGCGATTCTGGACGACTAACGTTCGTATCGGATTCGCTTTCCTCGCCGGCGCTGGGTGCGGAGGCCTTCCCGCTAACAGACGACGAGCTCTCATCGATCCTGGGTGGTGACGCAGCCACGCCGGCGGACATCCACTTGGGGGATGACCTCCGAGGCGGCGGCCGTCTGACCATTGATCTACAGAGTTTAGTGTCCAGGCATGTGGCGGTGCTCGGCAGCTCAGGGCAAGGCAAGAGCTGCTTTACGGCTGCGGTGCTCCAGCAGATCGCGAAGATGCCTAAGGCGCGCGTCGTCATCTTCGATATCAACGGTGAATACGAAGACGCCTTCCCCGCCAGCAACTACCCTGCGAATGTCATCAAGGTCACTCGGATCGGTGGGTCGGATTCGGACAGCTACCGCATCCCCTACTACGCATTGGGTCGCCTTGGCCTGCAACGTCTTTTGTTGCCAAGTGACAAGACTCAACGGCCCGCCCTGACCTTTGCCTTGGACCATTTGAACAAGATTAAGTGGTTTGCGTCTTCTAAGGGTGCAGGCCTCGAGAGCGACACACAGGCTTCGCTCTTTGATGACTGTAGAGGCGACAGGGTGTTGGATGCTCAAGCCATTATTCAAGGCCTAAGAGCAGGAACGGCTCCCGTCGCCTCAGCATGGCCGCCCATGCAGGCGATGGGGCCGCTAATAGCAGATAGCCACGCCATTTCGCCAAGCAACAAAGGATTGGAGCGCAATGCCTGGAACTACGGCAACATCTCTCCCCTCATCACACGCATTGCCCGCTTCACTGACGATGACATGTTCAAAGATGTCGTTGACGTCGCGGGAGGCGCGGGCTGCGGCGGCCCACTCAGCTGGCGCAACGAGTCAAAGGCGGTCGTGGAACGACTATTTGGCGGTGATGAGGTCGACTGGCGGGTGCACATCGTTGACCTCCGACGTGTATCTCATGACCTGACCCCCTTTGTCCTGGGTGCTGTTTTGGAGCTCTATGCTTTCGAGCTGTTTAGCCGTGGCCAAGAGAACAAGCGGGAGACCCTGTTGGTGCTGGAGGAGGCGCACCACTACCTGCGCCAGATGGGAACCGGCGACGAGGCCGTGAACAACGCCTTGGCATATGAGCGCCTAGCCAAAGAGGGGCGCAAGTTCGGACTGGCGCTCTGGTTGAGCACCCAGCGCCCATCGGAGATCTCTCCAACCGTGCTTTCGCAGTGCAACACCTGGGTGTCCTTCCGGCTGTCGTCGGAGAAGGACCTTTCGGCCATTCAGTCTGCTAGTGAGTGGGCGGACAAACGGGAGGTCCGGCGCATTGCTGGTCTAGCTCGTCAGAACGCCTTGGCCTTTGGTGGCAGCCTACAGATGGCTACCCTGATCCGGGCTCCGGCTGCGGACCCGCTGCCTCGTTCGGAGGACGGGCGGTTCAACCAATGGGCTGATAGTCTCGACGACGGGCTCGACGTAAACGAATTCTTGTAGGGTGGCTAGGTCCAAGTGGCAGTAAGCATCAGAGGTAGGGCAACGTGGATCATTTCGAGGGGGTAGTTCTAGACTTCCTGCGGGCTGACCGCAGGCTTTTCGTCAATCCTCAGTGCTGCATCCAGTTGAATCCGGGCAGTAATCCGGACACCAGCGGGCCCCACTGGTATTGCGACGCGGTCGCTGTGAACGTCCGGGACCGGGCTGCCTATCTGTGCGAAATCTCCTATGCGGCCCGCCTACCAACCCTGCTGAATCGGTTGAGGAGCTGGGATGAACACTGGGAACGCCTGCGGACAGCCCTAGCCAGGGATTGCGGTATCCCAGCCGATTGGACGGTTCGGCCGTGGCTGTTCGTGCCTAACGATCGCTTGGAGCGCTTGCGTTTGGGCACAGCTGCGCTATCACTTATGCCAGAGCCACGGGTTACGGCATTGGAGGAAGTCCTTCCTTGGCGCTACCGATCTTGGGACCGTGGAGACTACCAGGATTTTTTATCATGACCGATGGTTACATTGCTGCTCTCCACCCTACGTTGGTCGGATCATCGTCGAGCTGCTGGAAGCTGGCTTGCGCTCACATCTACACGGATATGTGGTGCGGGAGGCGCGGTTGAAGATGAAAAACCGAGACATTGGAGCGGAGATCGCGGCCGCGCGAGCTGCCTATCGACCGCCAACGCTTCACGCGAGGGTCAATCTCTTCGCTATTCGATGTTTTCGGGACACAGGAGACGGGGACTACATTGCTGCGCGATTGGCGATGAGAGCGAGGCTGTATCCGCAGTATCTGGCGGCAGCCGAGCAGGCGGTCGAGAAGTATCTAAAATGCATCCTTATGCTGAATCGCTGCGACACAAAGCGCCTTGGCCACAGACTGGCGGACGCGTTCGACGACGTTCGAACTAAGCTGTCACTTGATTTAGAGCTGACAGAGGTGGAGCAGGAGACGTTGGACAACCTCGTCCGCTGGGACTTTGATCGCTATCTGGTTCGCTCCTACCAAGTGGAGGATAGCGAGTTGGGTGGCCTAGATTTGCTCGTTTGGCGTCTACGACAGTATTGCGAGCCCCTTGACGTGGCCCACTACGCTGATGCCCCGTCCGCGGTGCTCTTCAGGAAGAATGTGGCTGCGATTGCCGCCCGAAGCATCGCCACACCCAAGGTAGGGCATCTCCCCAACGGTGATTTGGAGAAAATCCTGGCAGACAGGAATCATCCTGCCAGAGAAGGGCTGGTGTGGCGAAATCTCCGATTTAACAATGCCGGCCGAAAGCGCGCACGCGTGTCTGCGGGCTGGCGAGTCGTGAACTCGCCTCTTGATATGACCGATGATCAGGCTGTTGTGGAAGACGCTAAGCGTTGGATGAAGCTGCGCTGAGGGGAGGGCGTTGAGTCCTGCTGGACGGCCACTTCAGAGCGTCGGCCCATGCGACCTACTGGTGGAACACTACACCTTTCACTAACGGCTTAGCTTGAAGGTAATTCTGCGTCGGTCTTCGCTGCGACATAAGAAAGCCCTGAATTTTCAGGGCTTGCCAATACAGCATGGGGCGCCAACTGCAACTAGGGAGCCCAGGTTGCTCAGATCTCGGTTACGCCTGACATTGCCGTCTCCTATTGCTTGTAGTATGTAACGCTAGCAAAGTTCATTCCCTCTGTCAACCTGGTGAGGTCGACTTTTGAAACAAGCGATTTCCAGCCCGGTTTTAGGTGCGGAACTTGCGCGGTGGTCGTGCTCAACTGGTTGGCAGGTCCAACTTCGATGTAGATCGGGGCGTCCGTAGCGCGATTGGGGAGTGCGTCGCCGTAATGAAGTGGAAAGTCTGCATCTCGGAAGTGACTGATGATCTCCATCATTTTCGGTATCTTTCCGGGCGTTAATCTCACGGTCTGCCAGCACATACCCTCCCGCTCGTAGCGCGTCAAACCGTTGTAAATTTGTTCAATCTTCTTGATGGTGATGTCGTCCCCGGCGGAGAGGGGCTTATCTAGGCAAAGGAGCGTCGTGATTCCCCGTGGACAGTCTATACGGAATGGGAGAAGTAACGCCTTCCGGGCGTTTCCGTTCGAGTCTTGCACGGTCACATCAACCTTTCGGAGTGGGGCTATCTCCGAGTCTGGCATGTATTTAAACTCCAGGAACTGGAGCCCTGGGTTATCAATGCCGTCTAGATGGATTTCCAACTGGATAGTGTCGGGGTTGTTTGACTGGAGCGATTCATATGTTATTTGTTGCCTTATTAGTCTGGGGGAGTACTCTTTTGATTTATTTGTAGCAAAGAAATCCAGCGCGTGAACGCGCATCTGTTCGGCGGCAGATGCTACGTCGATCGCATGGGATGAGTGCCAATCGGTTCCGTTGGGCCCGTATCTGGAGCGGGTCCAGTCATGAATGCTTTCTTTCGTGCCCTCAACGTCGACCAGGAAATTTTCATGTGCATCACTTGAGAAAATGCTTTCGAAGTCAAGTGTGGTTCGCCGTTGCTTTAGGAGTAGGACATTATCTTTCTTGATGCCCTGTATCGCGCCTTCTACACGCTCATCAATGAGGCTGTTCAAGATGGCTTTTCCATACTCAAGAAGCGAGAAGCTCTCTTTGGTCGTGCCGTGATTCTTCGCAAATGAAAACGCCAAGACAGTTTGGTGAGGCTTTAGGCCCTCAGCCGCGGCCCAAGTGGGTAGATTTTGAAATAAGCCGCCGTCGAGCAGCTGCGGTTTATTAGTTGTTTTTGGCGTCCGAAAAACAAAGGGTATGGCGGCGGAGTCTACTAGTGCATCTACGAGCGATTCTGAGGAGTTCTCATCGACGTTATCAGAGGAGTTTGCCTTGAGGTCGGATCGTAAGATCCTAAGTTCGTAGCCTTTTTTGACAAGTTCTTTGACCGGCCTAGTGGCGTCTACGCCTCCGATATCGAATATCTCTATTAAGATTTTGCGGACATCAGCTTCGTTATATATGGGAAGCCCTCGTGTAAATCTGAAGAGCACGTGCCACTTTGCCAAGTGCGACGATGGAAAGAAGTCTTCGACCTTTGCCTTGAGCTTAGGTAGCCCCCGAACTATCTTTTCTACATCGCATTCCGTGGCATGCATGGCTGCCGCTATGGCGCCCGCAGACGAGCCGGAAACGCGGCTAACCTTTATTGCTCCGCTCTCGTCTTGAATCGATCTGCACGCTCTGCATGCAGCCATTAGCTCTAATACCCTAGCACCCCCACCTTGGTATGCAACCGAGACCTCCATCCATGATTCCCTTTCGTGAGCTGTGATCGCAATGGTGCGTTCAGTTTCGGCGTTAGTCAACAAGTGCGAGCCAGAGCGCGCAGAATGATTGGGCGGTGGCGCTACCACCTGACGTTTCGACTGATTTATGTGAAAGCGGTTCTCGGATCTCCTTAGCAACAGCGCACTTAGGCATCCTGACGGATGCGTGCGCCAAGGGCTTCGCCCCTGGAACCCCAAGCCGCCTTGCGCCTTGCCAAAAGCAAAAGCTGATCCATAAATGTTCCTGTTTTCAGGAGTTTTTATGGCTATCTTCCACACCTCAATCAAAATATTTAGCCGGGGCAAAGGCCAATCCGCTGTCGCCGCCGCCGCCTACCGAGGCGGCCTGCTGCTCGCGGACTTGCTCACCGGGCAGCAGCATGACTACCGCCGTAGGAGCGGCGTTGTCGAAACCTTTTGCCTCGCACCGCCAGATGCACCCGACTGGGCGCTGGTGCCCGGCGAGCTTTGGGCCGTGGCCGAAGCCGCCGAGCGCCGTAAGGACGCTACGGTGGCTCGCGAGTTCGAGCTGTCGTTGCCCCATGAGCTTTCGGACGAACAGCGCGCACACTTGGCGTTTTCCATTGCCGAGGCGTTGGTAGACCGCTACCAGTTCGCCATTCAAGCCAGCATTCACTCCCCTGGAACCCCGGACGGGCTCAACCATCACGTGCACCTGCTTGCCAGCACCAGGCGCATTGGTCCGGATGGGTTTGGACAGAAAACGCGCGAGCTCGATGGGGGCGTGTCGGGGAAAGTGCAGGTTCAATGGGTCCGGGAAATGGTCGCTGAAACGACCAACGCACATCTTGAAGCCGCTGGCCTGACGGTCACGATTGACCACCGCAGCTTGGCAGAGCAGGCTCGGGCGGCGTCGGACCGGGGAGACGAACTCCAGGCGGTGGCATTGTCTCGAGAGCCGACCAAGCACCTGGGCAAGGCGGCTGCCGCGCTGTCCCGAAAGGGCATGGACAGCCGGCTGGTAGCAGAGAATGACGCCATTGAGGCCGGCAACGCCGAACATCTGGACCATCTCACCATTCAAGCTGGGCGTGAGGGCAGGGCCGTGCCCATGCATCCGTCAGTCGGTCATGGCCAAGGTGGCCGGCCGTCCTCCATGCGGGGCTTGGCTCCTGGCTTGGAGATTCGAGGCGTGTCCGGAATGCGGCTGCCTCAGGTCTTGGGCCGCCAGCACGAAGCGAACGAAGATCAGCGGCCCATCAGCCTCGCCGAGCGCGTGGCTCAGGCCCTGCGAGACCTTCAGGACATCGCGCGCGCCAGGGCAGACCTGGCGACCCAGCGCATCCGTGCTGGTCTCGAATGGGCTCAAGCCGAACTTGGGCGGGCTGGGGAGACCGTCCCGTTACGGCAGTGGATCACCAAGGCGGTTCTCCAGGTCCGGGCACTGCGAGCGGCAATCCTGGGGCGTGCCTTGCGATTGGTGTCGCTGGGCAGGGCTGAACGCCTACATCACCTGGCTCAGCACGAATGGGAGCGCTTCAACACCGACTACCCCATGGGAACCAACGGCTACTCGCGCCCCGAATGGACGCAGCGCCGGGAGCGCCGCCTGTCTGCGCTGGAGCAACGGACCAAGGAGCTGGAGAAGGCGCGGTCGCGGGGCTCCGCCGAGGCATTGGCGGAGGTCGATGCGGATGTTCTTCGTAGAGCGACCGAACTGGAGGCCATGCCTTCGCCGTCACAGTTCGTCCTTGAGTGCCAGACCATGGCTCCGGTTGTCGCCGACTCCCCGGTGCCAGTTTTGAAGCCACGGCCGCCCACCCTCCATTGAACGAAAGAGCCCCGCAGATGCGGGGCTTTGCCTTTCAGTGAATCGTCGGTCCAGAAGGCTTTCGAGGAGCCGGCGCGGGAGCCAGCCCGCGTGCCTTGCGCCATTCGTCGGGCGAAATGAACGTTGGCGGCACCTGATCTCGGCTTACAGTCGCCGCCCGTGGGGCAGGTCGCGCCCCGGCGCTGGGCACATAGGCTTGCTGCGCTTGTCCGGCAGGTGATGCTGCGAACCGGCGCATCAGAGCGGCGGCTACATCCAGAGCGTGTTGAATATCCGCTTCGCGTTCGGCGACGTCTCTGGTCCCGCTTTGCGCCATGAGGGCGGGCAGAAGGCGGCTGGCGATGCGAAGTTCTACGTTGGCAGGCATTGGATCTCTGAAGCTCTCAGTATGAAGGGTCTTCACATCGAAGCACTTCGTCCCAGTTTGGCAAGAGACGGAATCTGCGCTGGTTCACAAATATTGAAGTTGACTCTCAATGCCTAGGGATGACAGAAGCCTGCCGGTAACAAAGTCATGCAGCTGTCGATTCGGGTTGTGGTGCCAGTCTGACTAGCCAATGCCCGCCGGGCGCTTGTGTGGCTGTCAGCAGGTCATATGTCTGGATCATGTCGAGGAGGCCGGAGTGGCCGTAGGCCTTCGGCGAGAAGGATGGGTCAGTCCGCTTCAGATAGTGGCCGAGTGTCCCTAGCACCACTTCCCCGTCCGTGGTCCCATCGGCTAGTAAGGCAACCGCGTCGACAAGGAAGCGAGGGCGGCGTTTGGGAATCGGCTTGGCCACTTCGGCTTTGCTGGGCGCGACTTTAGCAGTCGGAGCAGGCGACTCTTCGCAGGTCGCATTCGACTCCGTTGGTTGCCACTCAAAAAACTGGTCGCAGGCGTTACGCAACGCCTCTGGCGTCTTAGCTTCACCCACGATGCAAACCGTGGCTCCTCGTTCTCGAAGCTTACGACACAGGTAGGCGAAGTCAGAGTCACTGGTGACCAAACAGAAGGTGTCTGCGCGCTGGTCGAACATGGCTTCTAAGGCGTCCAGCGCCAACGCGATGTCCGCCGTGTTCTTGCCAGCGGCGTATTGGTATTGCAGGCATGGGGTAAACGCTTGCCGGACGAGTGTTTCCTGCCAACGCTTGGTCAGCGTGGAGTGGTTGCCGTAACCCCTCCGAACCACCACCCGTCCGAACTGAGCTCCCATCAGTAGGGCATGGTCAACGATCTCAGGATTTACATTGTCACAATCGACCAACACAGCCACTTTGCTATCGTGAGCGGCGGATCCGTTTGCCATTTTGTTGGTCCTTACGCTGCGATACGTGCATCAAGGCCTGCATGCTCCCTCAAGAGGTAGAGCAGGCCGCCTCCATCGATCAACTCGATGGGCTTATCCTTTGCGAACTCGAACGCCGCAGTGCCGTAGCCGCTGGTGCAAACTAGGATGCCTTTGCTGGCACCTTCGTTGAGCATGGTTCCGTAGAGGTCCCGAACCGCGCTGACGCCCACTGTGTCCTTATAGCGCTTGGCTTGAATGACGACCTTTCCACCCAGCACCGGCCGGGTGTCGAAGGCCACCGCATCCACGCCGCCGTCGCGGGAGCTGCGTGTCAGCTTCGTATCCAACCCCATTTGACTAAAGAGATTCGATACCAGCGCTTCGAACTCACCAGGGGTCAGCTCGAGCAGATTGGGCCGCGACTCCAGGCCCGAGAGCACGTCTGTCTGGGCAATGAAGCGCTTATCGACCATGTTGAACTCAACAATCGGCTTGATGGCTTGTAGCTCATCCGGCCGGCTGGATACCTGAGCGCCCAAGTTTCGGAGGCATGGGATTTTTTCCACTCGGTCCAGCCGTAGTTGCAGGAAGGCGGCCTTGGTCGCGCGGACCGAGACCACAGGGACGCGGACCTCTTGCCCAGTGGTGGGGTCGTGTGCATCGACCACGCCATTGAAGGTCACCAACGCTAAGGCATCCGCTTGGTCGGCTTCAAACACCTCGTGCAGTGTGCGCAAGGTGATCGAGGCGATGATGTCCTGGTAGAGCGCTTTGATGTCGCTTGCCTTACGCGCCTTGGCGTCGATAGCATCCCGGGTCTTGACGTAGCGGTAGTCCGATTCGGCAGGAATGACGGACACCTCTGGGAGGTCATACTCTATGACCAGTTCCTTGGATTCCTCTGCGTAGGCCAGCTTGAAGGACTGCGGGAAGCCCTCGGCGGGGTATTCCGAGCGTGTCAGCACCATGTCGTTGTAGGCGACGACGGCGTCTGGCTCGTGCGCGTTGTAAGCCTGCTGAAAGGCATCAACCTCCGCGTTCCGACGAGCCACATCGGCATCGTAGAGGGCGCGAGCCGCCTCATGTTCGGTTCGTAGGTCGGTTAGGCGTTTTCTTTTTTGCGCTTCCGCACTCTGAAACTGCTCCAGAGCCTGTTGATGGGCATCTCGTGCTGCCGTTTGAGCCGCCAAGTGCCGCTTTCCAGCGCCCGGCCAGAACCGTGCAAGGCCGGTGGGGGCGAGCACGTCAACCGGGGCTGGGGCCACGCCTGGCATCAACTCCTTGGGTGTCTTGAAGGTGGGGTGAGGATCCGTGTGCCGCAGGCTGTCGAAGCTGATGGTGTCATTCACCGAGAGGGTGTGAAGGAGCAATCCCTCCAGCTCCTCCAGCCGGTCTTTTAGCTCGGCGTTGAGGTCGTCGGCCTCCGCCTGTCGATCCTGAAGGTATTCGGCCTTGGCCAAACGGGCTGCCGCCTTTTCTTCCTTTTCCATCGCGCGCAGCTCCCGCATCTGCTGAGCGGCTGCCATACGCTGATGGCGCTCCAACTGTCTCAGCTGCGTGGCCTGCATCCGCTCTCGGCGCTTGCTCTCCCGCTGCGCTGCGGCCGCTGCCCGGCCAGCTGCCCGCAAAAATCCTTCCAGGCCGCTCCGTCGTCCCATGGTGTTGCGTCCCCCTGATGAGTGCCCAGAGAGTAGCGCGTTCCCATCTGCCCAAGAACACCGAAAGGGCTAGACGATGGGCTGAAGACATCAGGAAGGCCGTGGGGTATCATCCGAGGCATCATTTTGGATCACCCTCCTGCTGGGATAAGCTAGGGAAATCAATCGGTTGGCGTAAGAGGATTCTGTTCCCTTCGCCCGCTCCATGTCTCCCAACGGTTTGCGCCGTCTCAGGCGCTCCGCTCCCGCTGCGCCGCTTCGCAGTCCATCGCATGGCAGTGGCGTTGCAAGCGTTCTTCTTTCGCACATGCATCCCGGTTGTGGTAGCCGATGGATGGCTTTGCCGTATTCGCCGTTCTACCCCGCCGTCAGGTTCAGTCGTGGCTGGGTTTGAAGTGCTAAAAGATCGTTAGCTGCTGGTTTTCATCACCACGTTGACTGGAGCGTCAATGATCGCTGCACTTGCGCCGCTCGGGCGGTGCCTTGATTTCTCAGGGCGCTCCGACCGCATCGAATTCTGGTCGTTTTCCCTGCTGGGCCTTCTGGTGGCGGGGCTCAGCTACAGCCTGATGAACATCGGCTACTGGCTGATCGGCACTGATCTGTTCGATTGGGAGCTGTCCCGGCAACTTGGGAAACTAGGACAGGTGTTGGCGATCATCGCACTCCTCGTCTTCCTTCCCCCGATGCTGGCATTGGCCGTGCGTAGACTGCACGACATCGACGAGTCAGGCTGGTACGTCGTGATTGCCTTCATTCCATTGGGTGTATTCGTTCTGTTTCCCGTCATGCTGCTTCCGGGCAGCGAAGAAGAGAATCGATTCGGCTGACATCACGTCTGCCAGTGCCGGAATGAAACGCATCACGGCATCTTCTCCGCCAGTCGCTGCGCATAGCCCTCGGTAAACAATTCCGCCAACGCCTGCCGCTGCGATGTGTCGATCGCGCGCGAGGCGCTTGACGTGGGTTCGATTCCCATCGCCCGCTCCACATCAAGTTTCCAGGGGCCTCCACCAACTCCTTGCAAACTAGTGATCTGATTGGGTTTTTCCTCACCCCCTCAGTTCAGTGACTTCCAGCGAAAACCACTGACTACCAGCTCCAACCGGCACATTAAGTGGTACATCAATACGGCAGAGGTGCAGTTCGCATTGTTGCTGGAGGAGGAGCCACGGTACCGGAATGAACATCGCTTCCAACTCGACCTTCCAGGAGTTAGACGCCATGTTCATCGACGTCATGGTCCGCCAGGCCCGGGCCACTGGCAAACCCTACGCCCTCGCTGATTTTGACAGGCTGTCCCTGTTTGTCTCATCTGGCGGAACCAGGAACTGGTACTTCCGCTACACCTGGTTGGGCAAGCGAGCCCGGATCTCTCTCGGGACCTACCCTGAGCTGACGCTGCGCGAAGCGCGTAAGCTGCGTGACTAGGCGCGTGCGCTGGTCGCCAAATGTGTCAACCCACGGCTGGAACGCAATCTTTAACGACAGGCCCCCGGCTTGCCACCGAGAACACATTCAAGGCGGTCTATGAGAAGTGGATGGAACACCGCCGTCTGTCGCTCGAGGGAGGCCGCCAGACCACGGCGCCCATCATCCAGCGGATCTTCACCAAGGACATCTTCTCCTACCTGAAGCGCTACACCGACTACGAGATCACCCGGCCCATGCTGCTGGAGGTGGTCGCCCGCATCGAAAAGCGCGGGTCGCTATCGGTGGCCGAGAAGGTGCGGACCTGGCTCAAGCAGCTGTTCGACTACGCCATGGTGGTCATTCCGGCCATGCAGCCCAATCCTGCGACCGACCTGCGCGTGGTAGCCATCCCACTGCCGCCGGTGGCGCGCCCCCCCTCCTTCTTGCGGATGGCCGAGTTGCCGACGTTTCTTCAGGCGCTGCGCAAGTACCACGATACCCAGAAGGCCTGCTGACCGCCCGCTTGCTCCTGCTGACGCGCGTGCGTACGGGCGAGCTTCGCCTGGCCACGCCCGACCGGTTCGACTTGGAGCGCGGTCTGCGGATCATCCCGGTCGCCTCGCTCAAGTAGCGCAAGTTGCTCACAAAGAAGCGGCGCAAGCGCGTGACGGACATTCCGCCCTACATCGTGCGACTCTCGGCCCAGGCTCGGGAAATCGTCTGTTTCATGTTTGAACAGTTCAAACCCGCCCAGCAGTACCTGTTCTCCGGTGCCAAGCGCATTACCGACCGGATGAGCGAAAATACCGTCAATGCCGGGCTTAACCGCCTGGGCTATGAAGGCCGGCTCACCAGCCATGGCATGCGGGCCACGCTCTCAACGGCGCTCAACGAACTGGGCTATCCCAATATCTGAGTCGATGCCCAGCTTTCCCATTCCGATCCCAACCGCATCAGCGTCACCTACAACCACGCCGAGTACCTCAAGCAACGGGGGATGATGAAGCAGGATTGGACCGACCGACTAGACCTGTTCGAGTAGTATCAGGTCGAGGTCGCCAACATGCACCCGACGATCCACCTTCAGGGCGTACCGATCATTGCGGGGCAGCAGACCCAGCTATTGCATGCACCGGCTGAAAACGCAGCCATCACGCTGGTCACCCCCACCGAGCAGGCGATGACCCTGGCCACTCCCGAGTCCCAGCGGTTGTCAGCCGTGGTGATGCCAGATTACACAAAGCCCAAAATCTCGGACCTGCAGCGCGGGCGGCTGGAACTCCTGGAGACCTTCGAGCATTCCGAAAATCTGGTGGTGGCTGAGTGCGCAAGGATGGTTGGGAAATCGCGGAAGTGGGTCACCTACGAAATCCAGGCGGGGAATCTGCTGGCGCTCCAGTTCGGCAACAAAGGGCAGCGCGTGCCGGAGTGGCAGATGGACCCGCTGAATCGCCGCCTGGTCCAGAAAGTCATCCGACGGACGCCCCGCGCAGATATTGATTTACCACACCCCTCTGGAAGCGGTCGCAGGCCAGGGCCTAGACCTTGTGGCAGACCTGGTGCTTGAACACTGCAGCCGTAGCGAATCTACCGGCTTGCGGCCTGATTTGGGCTACTACAACTAGGCCTTGGCCTGACACACTTCCCAGCCGCTCAGTGGCGACGCGGCTGAGATACACCCCGATGTCACGCCGGGGAAGGCGTTATCGAGTGCTTCGTGCGGTGCGAGGTGAGGCCACCGGCCCGACCTAGCAGAAGAGCCGCAGCACCGCCTCCTTCACACTTGCTCCGGCATCGGGTGAATCCAGCATCCAGGGCTTTCGCAGTCGAAGAAGTCCACCTGGACCGGCCCCAGATCATCTTGAATCGTCTGATAGGCGTAGTTGCAGTAGACCTGGTCGTTGCCAAGCACCGATACCGCAACCCGCTGGATACCACTGTTGCGCATGCGCTGCAGCAAATGCCGGTCATGCTCGCCAATCCCCCAACCGAATAGCGTCAACGCCTGCCGCTGCGAAGTCAGCACCTCTCGATACACCGTCGACAGGTAATAGCTGTTCTGGATCGAGGAAACCTTCTGCGTCTTCGTCCCCTCGCTGACAAACAGCGGGACAACACGCTCGCTTCGCCACTCGTCCAGGATCGCCTCCAGCAGGCGGCCTCCGCCGGCATGAACCTTGAACTCTTGCTCCACGGCATCGCGGCATAGGGCCAGACTGCCATGGGGATAAAACACCAGCGTGTTGGTTTTCTCCTTGTAGAGTTCGCGGTACTTCTGCCAGTCATCATCGAATCTGGCGTGCCTGAGAAAGCAGTCCTTGAAGGTATGGCGATCATCAACGTTGAGCCCAAAGGTCATCGTCCAATAGACCAGCAGGTCGTAATTGAGCGACAGGACCGTATCGAACGACTTGAGGAACTGGTACATGAGCGGGAGATGGGCTTGCACCTCGCCGTGCTCTGGATGGACCGCTCGAACGGCTTCAATCAAGCAGTCCCGAACATGCAGGTAAGCTGCCCGTGTACGCTCGTCGGGAATCTGCAACGACTTGTTGACGGTGGTGGCCTGCCAAACCAGCCGCAGGACCAGCTCGAAATCTTGCGTGCCGAAAAAATCGAAAAGGCGGCCCACATCCTCTGTAAGCAGACCGTCTTGCTGGGCGTGGTCGAGCAATGAGCCGTAAGCAAAGCGGCGCGACACGGCGATACTTGCCCCGTTCCCAAGCACAATCGTGCCACGGTGGTACTGTTCGGCAATCTCGGCCCATCGAGCAACCTGATGCGGCATGTCGGCTCCCTCCTGTTTTTCTGGTGAGGGGATGATATCCGATCGGTTTGCAGCCCACTATTATCGTGCCACCTGCGTATCCAACAAATCCAAGGATGAGTGAATGAAGGACTACTTCAGTGATCGTGAGCACGGAGCCCGCCCCAGAACGGAACAGGAAATGACTCCGACAGCCTGGGCCGGCATCGTTGCGCTCGTGGAAGCCTTGGCCAATGGCGGTGCCTTCGGGCATAGCTATCCGGAGCAATGTGCAGATGGAGGGGTGTGCGGCAACGACATTCAGCTCCTGAACGGCGCCATTGAGGCCGAACTTCATGGTCTGTCGTGGCCATTGCAGACCCAGCACGATCGTGAGCCAGAAAGCTACCGACGCGAAATGGCGCCATGGTGCCCGCCCACACTGCTTGCCCTGGACCTAATTGAGTTCGTCTGGCGCAAGGTCGCCAAGCCCATCCAAATCGGCAAGTACCATGAGTACGCTCGGCATTATCACCTGACGTTCAACCAAGATGGTGGGCGAACCGAGTTTCGCGAGGAAGTGAACCTTATCCTTGCCCGCAACGGATTGGCATATGAGCTGACCGCCTACGGGAGCATTCGTCGCTTGCTACCCGCGGTAATTGGCGAGGCCTTGGCCAGGACGTACTTTCGTACTGGGGAGCGAACTTTGGACGTCCTGTTGGAGGAGAGTTGCGTGAAGTTCTCCGATCCTGATCCACTCATCCGTCGCGAGGCCCTGGAACGCTTATTCGACTCATGGGAGAGAATCAAGTCCATGGCCGACGACAACGACAAGGCGAAGTCCATCGCGATCATCCTAGACCGGTGTGCCACGGAGCCCGAATTTCGGAAGATGCTGGATGCAGAGGCGCGCGAGCTTACGAGAATAGGCAACAGCCATCTGTTCCGTCACCACGAGATGAAGCAGACGCCTGTCGTCGATGTGCAGCAGGTGGACTACCTGTATCACCGCCTGTTTGCGATGGTCGAACTTGTCATTCGTAAGAACGCACCTCGCTAAGGCGCGAGCGCATCACTCAGCTCATCCGTACCTGGACTCAAGAGATTCTGCCTAGGAGCCACTTGTGGGAACCATTATTGACCTGACCGTTGGAGGTCTCGAAGTCGATTGGAGCAAGAACTACAAGGGGATTGATCACGGTGATCTATTCCAAGAGCAGGATCGGGAACCGGATGGGGAGTTCAGACGCCCCTTGCGCACGATCGTCCCCCGCCTGGAGCTTCTCGGCTATCGCATAGAGACGGTCCGCCATCTGTATGAGCAAATGGCAAAGCAATGGGGGGAGGACCAAGCCGATTTCGATGATGCGGATCCAAGGGGTGCGGAGCCTTTGAGTTTTGAAGAGCTGCTCGTATTTGTGAGAGCCCATCCCATCCAGGCATTGGACGACCGGTTTGTTGAAGAGTTGGACGCTGGGAAGATGCGTGGCCGTTTTGACGGCTCCGAGATCGTGGCGCGGATCCCTGCGAATCCTGATCACGCCTCTAATGCTTACTCCGAGCGCAGCTACTTCGGTGTGCTAATCGATTTTTTACCCGCCTACGCCGTCCTAAGGCTGCTTGCCGAAAACCCCGCGAACTTGGATCTGAGCGTCATCTGGCGCTACGGCCCATTGGTTGAGGCCGGCTGGGCCGATGCCTCGGACTTCGTACCCTGTACCCGCCGGGAGCAAACGGTTTTGATTGCCACCGAGGGTTCATCGGATGTGCACATTCTGAAGCTTGCAATTAAGCTGATTCGCCCTGAGGTCGCGGACTTCTTTCGATTCATCGACGTGAGCGAGCGACATCCCTTTTCAGGCACCGGCAGTCTCGTGAAGTTTGCTGAAGGCCTAGCCAAGATCGATGTGCAGAACCAAGTCCTGGTTGTCTTAGACAATGATGCAGAGGGGATGGATGCACTGGAAGCCATAAAGCGCTTCAGACTCCCCAGTAACATGCGTGCATTGTGCCTCCCTGAGCTCGATGAGTTTCGAGACTTCCCCGCTCGCGGCCCAGACGGGGTTACCAATAGCGATATCAATGGCCGAGCCGCCGCGATTGAATGCTATTTGGACCTGTCGCTGCCTAATCACGGTCCCGCGACCGTCGTATGGACCAACTACAAGGAAAAGCGAGAGGTTTACCAAGGGTCTCTGGAATTCAAGGACACTTATACGCGAGCGTTCCTGAATCAGACAGCCGAAAGCCTGCGAACAGGCACTTACGACGTTCGCAAGCTCCAATACGTACTGGATGCTCTCATCGAGGAAAGTAGCCTGCTAGCGGCCTCAGTGAGGACCACCTGCTGAAATGCGCCAATATGTGCCATGGCTTGCGACTAAGGCCGGCACTCTGGCGCGGGCTTTCGGTCGGCCGATAAGCGACGCCAAACGGCGCAGTGCACGCACAGTGTCACTTATCCATCGCATCTTCACTGGTGCGCTCAAGCGCTTCCTTGTATTGCATCAGATCGGCAAACCTCACCCTGCGGTGCTTGCCGGTCCGATGAAATGCCAACACCCCATGTTCGAGCAGCTTGACGAGATGGGGCGGGACACATTGAGCAGATCTGCAGCCTCCAGCGTGGTCAGTTTCGCATTGCGAACTGACCATGTGGCGCATGGGTCGTGGCGCTTCGCGGAGCCATTCGACATCACCCAATGCCGGAGCAAAGAGCGAGAATCAAAGACCCGCCTGTCCGAGGAAGACGGGCCGATCACTGATGTGCCGATGCTGCTGGCGCGGGAACTGTACTTTGCATGGGATCGGGATCAGGCATTGTCCGTCCTAGCCGAGGCGCACGCTGCAGTTTCGCGTTGGCGGGAATCGCCCTAGGTGCCGATGTTGGATTGCGTACAAAACGAACTGGATGAGTTCGTAGCTGGAGTGAGGTTTTCTTTAATTATCATATAGTTGCGTGCGAGTTTAAATTCCCATCGCCCGCTCCAATCACGCCACGCGCGTAGACAGAAGGCCGCTCATCAGCGGCCTTCTTCATTTCTGATTAGTTTCATATCCACGGCCATACGCGCCCGGTTAGCGTTGCCGCATTTCCTACACGGAAGCAGCGCATGGAAACGAAGGACGACGTCGTCGGCAGCCTTCATGAGATCTACAAGAACTCCGGTGCCGGCACCTCCCGCCAGCTGGCGGCAGTGCGCGCACTGGGTCGCGCCGGTGGGCCGAAGGCCGCGCAGCTTCTGTGGCAGATCTATGAGGGGACCTCGGCCGGATCGGTCACGCAGATGGCCTGCATCGCAGCGCTGGGTGAATCCGCGCGCGGGTTCTGAAGCGGACCCAGCCCGCATGGTGATGCGGGCCTGTGGTGTATCCGGCGACGGTTACTCTTTCGCCGGAATCGTCGCCGCAGGAGCCGGCCACTACCGGCGCAGGCGGCACGGGCCAGGCATCATCCACCCGCCACACGCCCGCGCTATGCTTCGCGCCTGCCGACCGATCCCACCGCGATGAAGCTCGCCATCCTGTCCCGCAACAGCTCCCTGTATTCCACCCGTCGGCTGGTCGAGGCGGCGCGCGCGCGCGGCCACACCGTGCGCATCCTGGACCCGTTGCGCTGCTACATGCGCATCGCCGCCGATGGCTTTTCCATGCACTACAAGGGCCGGCCAATGACCGGCGTGGACATGGTCATTCCGCGCATCGGTGCCTCGATCACCCGCTACGGCACCGCGGTGCTGCGCCAGTTCGAGCTGATGGGCGCGCGCACGCCCAATCCGTCCGACGCCATCCTGCGTTCGCGCGACAAGCTGCGCGCGCACCAGCTGCTGGCGGCCAAGGGCATCGACATGCCGGTCACCGTGTTCGGCGACAACCCCGACGACACCGTCGACCTGCTGTCCATGCTGGGCCCGCCGCCGCACGTGGTGAAGCTCAATGAAGGCACCCAGGGGCGCGGCGTGATCCTGACCGAGAAGGCCAGTGCCTCGCGCGGCATCGTCGAAGCGCTGCGCGGCCTGTACGCCAACTTCCTGATGCAGGAATTCATCGGCGAGGCCAAGGGGGCCGACCTGCGCTGCTTCGTGGTGGGCGACCAGGTGGTGGCGTCGATGCAGCGGCAGGCACCGGAGGGCGACTTCCGCTCCAACCTGCACGCCGGGGGTACCGCCGTGGCGGCCAAGGCCAGCCGTGCCGAGCAGCAGGTGGCGGTGCGTTCGGCCAAGGCGCTGGGCCTGTCGGTCTGCGGCGTGGACCTGATCCGTTCCGCGCGCGGCCCGCTGGTGCTGGAGGTCAACTCCACGCCCGGGCTGGAAGGCATCGAAGCGGCCTGCGGGGTCGACGTGGCGACACGCATCATCGAGCACGTAGAGAAGATCAAAAAACCCTGATTATCCATGGGGTTATGATTCTCACCGGCAAATGATCCGGGCCTTTAACGAGGCTTTAATCGGATCGGGCGTAGGCTTCAGCGAACCGCAGCTCTGCCTCTCAGCAGGATCGGTATCGGGATACGACTTCAGGCCCAGGCGGGTGCACCGTCTGGGCCTTTTTTATGCCTGTCGGCCCCATGCCCAAGGTCTCTTGTGGAGGCCGCGTGACGGTCGTAGAGTTGGCCCTTCGTTCCGGGATGGATCGGGAGGTTGGCGATGTACCGCATCATGATGATCGCGTTGCTGCTGGGCCTGTCTGGCGCTGTTGCCGCCAAGCCGGAGAAAGTGGCTGTACAGATGGACCGGCAGGGCTCGGTCGCCGAGCAGATGCGTCAGGTGGAAACCGCCCTGGCCGCCCCCGACTATGCCGAACTGTCCGCCGAGGATCGCGGCCAGGTGCAGCAGTCGCTGTCGCGTATCCGCCAGCACATGGGCGAACGCCAGACCGTGCAGGAGCTGCCGCCGCAGCTGCAGGCCGAGGTCTTCAACGAGCAGGAACGCATCAACACCCTGTTGGCGCGTGGCCATGAAGACAGCCGGCAGATCTGCAGGTACGAACGCACCACCGGCAGCAACATGCCCAAGAGCCGCTGCCTGACCGTGGCCGAACGGCGCCGGATCGAAGAGAAAGGCAAGGCGCTGATCAACGACCAGCGCAGCTACAACACGCTCAGCCCACCGCCCGCCGGGCGTTGACCGCACCGCCCTTCGGCCCATCGAGCGTGCTGTGACGGCGCATCGGTGGCACCGCAGGATCGATGTTCCACTCATGGAAGAACCTGGAGGTAACGATGCAGCGCATGACCCCCTTCGCCCTGATGTTGGGCCTGGCCCTGGCCACCACCGCCCACGCCAAGCCCGAGAAAGGGCAGGTGAAGTTCGACGCCAACGCACCGGTGGCCGAACAGATCCGCAACGTTGAGACGGCGATCAACAGCGAGGACTACAGCGAGATCGGGCTGGAAGACAAAAGCCGCGTGCAGCAGGCGCTGGGCCGCATCAAGATCAAGATGGGCGACCACGAACGCGTGGAGCAGGTCAGTCCGCAGGACCGCACCGAGATCTTCAACGACCAGGAAGTGATCAACACGATCATGACTCGCGCCCACGCCGACAGCCGCATGGTCTGCCGTCGTGAACGCACCACCGGCAGCAACATGCCGCAGAGTGTCTGCCTGACCGTGGCCCAGCGCCGCAAGGCGCAGGAAGACAGCCGCAAGGCGCTCAACGACAACCAGCGCTTCAACAACTACAAGCCCTGATCGCTGCCGGACCGATCGCATGCCGCCATCGGTCACCCTGCCGTGCGTCCCTTGTGGGCGCATCGGCGGAATCGTACAGTCGAGACCCTATTCATGGACGAACATGGAGCTCGTCATGTACCGCAATACGACACTTGCCCTGATGCTGTCGCTCGGCCTGGTAGCCACCGTGCAGGCCAAGGCGCAGAAGGACACCGTGCAGATGGATGCCTTCACCCCGGTGTCCGAGCAGATCCGCCGCGTTGAAACGGCCATGGGCAGCGAGGACTACAGCGAGATCGGGCTGGAGGACAAGAGTCGCGTGCAGCAGGCACTGAACCGGATCCGGATCAAGATGAATGGCCGGGAGAAGGTGGATGAGTTGGCCCCGCAGGAGCGCAACGACCTGTTCAACGAGCAGGAGATCGTCAACACCATCATGACCCGCGCCCAGGCCGACAGCCGCATGATCTGCCGCCGCGAGCGCCTTACCGGCAGCAACATGCCGACCAGCGTCTGCCTGACCGTGGCCCAGCGTCGCAAGGCCCAGGAAGACAGCCGCCGGGCGCTGACCGACCAGCAGCGCATCAGCCGCTGACCGCTCGCCGAGGGGGCTTTTGCCGGTGTCGGCCCTTCGGTACGAAATGTTAAGAATGGAACCTGTATCGTTCAGCAGGTAGACGTCGCGTCCACCCACGCAGGGGCATCCTGAGCGGGTGGGCCTGGCCCCCCGACGACCCTTCAAGAACCAGAGGTCCCAGTGCGCATTCTCGTAATCGAAGACAACAGCGACATCGCCGCCAACCTTGGCGACTACCTTGAGGATCGTGGCCACACCGTGGACTTCGCCGCCGACGGCGTGACCGGCCTGCACCTGGCCGTGGTCCACGAGTTCGACGCCATCGTTCTGGACCTGAACCTGCCGGGCATGGATGGCATCGAAGTGTGCCGCAAGCTGCGCAACGAAGCGCGCAAGCAGACCCCGGTGCTGATGCTGACCGCCCGCGACTCGCTGGACAACAAGCTGGCCGGTTTCGATTCCGGCGCCGATGACTACCTGATCAAGCCGTTCGCGCTGCAGGAAGTGGAAGTGCGCTTGAACGCGCTGTCGCGCCGCGGCAAGGGCGTGCAGACCCGCGTGCTGGAAACCGGCGACCTGGAATACAACCTTGACACGCTGGAAGTGCGCCGCCAGGGCAAGCTGCTGCAACTCAACCCGACCGCGCTGAAGATCCTGCAGGCCCTGATGGAGGCCGCGCCGGCCGTGGTCACCCGCCAGGAGCTGGAAACCCGCGTGTGGGGCGAGGAGCTGCCCGACTCGGATTCGCTGCGTGTCCACATCCACGGCCTGCGTGCGGTGGTCGACAAGCCGTTTGAAGTGCCGCTGATCCAGACCCGCCATGGCATCGGATACCGCATCGCCACCCCGGAAGCCTGATTCCGTGGCAACCAAGGGGGAGCGCCGGCGTTCGCCGTATCGGCGGCGCCTGCGCAGCCGCATCATCGTCTCGTTCGTGTTGTTGGGCTTCTGCCTGACGACACTGTTCGCGTTTGCCACCAACTGGGCCCGCATGCGCGTGGAAAACCAGCTGGTGGAAGACGTGATGAACCGCAACATCAACGAGTACGTGCGGCGGTTCTACGAGAGCCCGGATCGCAACCCCGACCTGCCCGTGCAGCAGATGCGTGCGCGCCTGATCAAGCCTGACAAGTTTGACGCGCTGCGCGAGGAAGAGCCGGACTGGTATGAGTTCAAGGATGGCCTGTACAACATGGGCGGCGTGGACGAGCGCGGCCAGCGCTATTCCTACAAGCTGGCCGTGCGCAAGACGCCCGACGCCTGGGCATTCCTGGCCTACGACATGACCGACAGCGTGCGCGGTGGGCAGCAGCTCAACCGCGCGCTGGTGCTGTCGGTGCTGGTGTTCAGCCTGTTGTCGCTGGTGCTGGGCTGGTGGTCGGCATCGAAGGTGATGAAGCCGGTCTCGGACCTGGCCGCGCGGCTGCGTGCCTATCGCGGCGGCACCAGTGATCCCGAGCCGCTGGCGCCGCGGTTCCCCGACGACGAAGTGGGGCAGCTGGCGCAGGCGCTGGATGATTATTCGTCGCGACTGACCGAAGTGGTGCAGCGCGACCGCGAGTTCAATGCCGACGTCAGCCACGAACTGCGCACGCCGCTGGCGGTGATCCGTGGCGCCACCGAACTGCTGCTGACCCGGCCCGGCCTGGATGAGAAGGTGCTGCAGCGGCTACAGCGCATCCAACGCGCCGAACAGCAGTGCAGCGACCTGATCGGCGCGCTGCTGCTGCTGTCGCGCAACGAGCGCGGGCAGGGCACCAGCAACGTCGCGCGCGTGGCCGAACAGCTGCTGGACGCCCACCGCGCCCAGCTGGGTGGCAAGCCGCTGGAGCTGGCGCTGGAAGGCGAGCGCAACCTGGTGATCGATGCGCCGGAGGCGGCCTTGTCGGTGGCGCTGGGCAACCTGATCGGCAACGCGGTGAAGTACTCGCAGGATGGCGAAGTGCGCGTCTTTGTCGGCAGCAATTCAGTGTCGGTGACTGACAGCGGCCCGGGCCTGAGCGAAGAAGACGCCGCCAAGCTGTTCCAGCGCGGCTATCGCGGCACCCATGCCGGCCATTCGCAGGGTGGTGGCATCGGCCTGTCGATCGTCAGCCGCCTGTGCGATCTGTACGGCTGGCAGGTCAGCGTGCGCCCCGGTGGCGAGCGCGGCGTGATCGCCACGCTGACGTTCTCGCCGAAGCCGTTGTAAGGGCCCCTGCTTGGGTGGGTGCTCCACTTGTAGAGCCGAGCCTGCGCTCGGCTGCCGTGGCTTCCCGAAGCCGAGCATGGGCTCGGCTCCACAGCGGGTTCGTGTCGCGCCCTCTGTCGCTTGTGCCACCGAATTCCCCTCGCAGGAAGGATGGGCCAGAAGCCCAACACGACATCACCGTGACCGTTGCCACGTAGCGCGCGTGTCCGCATGCACGCATTCGTACACCCAACAGCGGCTTGAGAATTTCCTTACAGATCACAGCGCTGCGTGATGGCCAGATGGGGCGGCCGGGGCAGGTGCCCTGGCCGGGATTGGCGTCCTGAAAAAAACCAACATTCAGCTCTCTTCGACGGCCCCTCGGCCAGTCGTTGAAAATGCACCGCGTGCCTTGCTTCGGCGGGCGGTGCGTGGGGATTCATCAGAATCCGCTGGAGTATTTTTGCTGAATGTCGGATCTCCGGTACGCCAACCCGCACCGTCCGCCACCTCGCATCCGCAGGTGGCTCGTCGTCTGCGAGGAGATTCACCATGTCCGCACGCCCCGTGTTCCCCCAACTGTACGCACTGATCGGCGAAGCCGCTGACCTGCTGCCGGCCGACGTCGCCGCGCGCATCGAAACCCTGCTCGATGATCCGAAGGATCTGCTGCCTGCGCTGCTTGCCCGCATGGACGGCCGCGATGCCGCCGACGGCCGGCGACTGGAAGCGCAGGGCCTCAGCCCTGCCCAGGCGGCCACCATGGCCGGTCTCAGCCGCACCCTGGCCGGCTTGAATGCACTCATGCAGGTGCTGCACGCCGCCGAAGCCGCCCGCGAACAGGGCGGTGCCCACCAGCAGCTGAGCCCGGATGTCGTCGACGGCCTGCTGCTCGGCGCACGAGAACTGGCCCGTTATGCCCGCCTGCAGCTGGAGTAGGTCCACGCCACGCGTGAATGCAGAACGCTTTGTAGAGCCGAGCCCATGCTCGGCTTGATGATCGCAGCCGAGCGTGGGCTCGGCTCTACAGCAGTTCCGCGCTGGTGCAGGGTAAATCGCCGCAATGCGTGGATGCGTGTGGTAGTGCCGGCCGCTGGCCGGCAACCAAGCCTCAACCCCCAGCCAACCCCAGATACCGCTCATGCAGCGCTTCCACCTGCGCCTGCAGCTCTTCCGGGTGACCATCGTTGACCACCACATCATCGGCAAGTGCCAACCGCTGCGTGCGGCTGGCCTGGGCGGCGATCATCTTGTCGGCCAGCGCGGCGTCGATGCCGTCGCGCTGCATCAGCCGGGCGTGCTGCACGGCTTCGGGCGCATCCACCAGCAATACCCGGTCCAACCACGGGTAGGCCTGCCGCCCACCGACCTCGGTCAGCAACGGAATGGCGGCAATCGCATAGGGGCTGGCGGCCTGCTCGCACTGCTGTTGCATCAGCAGACGGATGGCCGGGTGGGTGATCGCTTCCAGCGCCGCCCGTTCGGCCGGGTCGGCGAACACGTGGGCCCGCAGGCGTGCCCGGTCCAGGCTACCGTCCGCCTGCAGCATGCCGGCGCCGAAGCGCTCGGCGATACGGTCCAGGGCCGGGCTGCCGGCGGCAACCACCGCGCGGGCGGCCAGATCGGCGTCGGCCACCACGATGCCCAGCGCGTCGAAGCGCCGGGTCACCTCGCTCTTGCCGGCGGCAATGCCGCCGGTCAGGCCAACCACATAGCGGCTCATGGGGATTCCCCTCAGCGCAGTCCGCTCAACACCAGGTACTGCTCCACCACGGGCGCGCCCCACATGAAGTACAGCCAGCCCGCGATCGCCAGGTAGGGGCCGAACGGGATCGGCGTGGCGCGGTCACGGCCCCGGGTGTACAGCCAGATCGAGCCGATGATGGCGCCCAGCACCGACGACAGCAGGATGATCGGCAGGATGCCCTTCAGCCCGCACCAGGCGCCGAGGGCGGCCAGCAGCTTGAAATCGCCGTGGCCCATGCCTTCCTTGCCGGTCAGCTGCTTGAACAGCCACCAGACCATCCACAGCGACAGATAGCCCACCGCCGCGCCGACCAAGGCAGGCTTGGCCGGCATGTACAGGTTGTCGATGTTGCCTATCAGGCCCAGCCACATCAGGGACAGGGTCAACTGGTCGGGCAGCAGCTGGGTGCGCAGGTCGATGCCAGACAAGGCGATCAGGAAGCAGGTCAGCACGATGGCGCCGAAGCCCTGCCAGCCGAAGCCGAACTGCCAGACGCAGGCCAGCACCAGCACCGAGGTCAGGGCCTCGACCAGCGGGTACTGCAACGAGATCGGCGCCTTGCAGTGGCGGCACTTGCCGCCCTGGATGATCCAGCTGAACAGCGGGATGTTCTCGTACCAGCTCAGCTTGTGCTTGCAGTGCGGGCAGTGCGAGGGCTCGACCACGATCCCCGGTGGCGGGGGTTCGTAGAAGTCCGGTTCCTCCAGGACCTCGCGCGCATCGCGCTTCCACTGCCACTCCAGCCGCTTGGGCAGGCGCAGGATGACGACGTTGAGGAAACTGCCCAGCAGCAGCCCCAGGGCGGCCGCGGCGGGGTAGCCGAGGCCGGGATGCTGGTCGAGAAATGCCATGTAGTGATTATCCGACGACGGAAGCGAGCTTGAAGATCGGCAGGTACATGCCGATGACCATGCCGCCGACGATGGTACCAATGATCACCATGATCACAGGTTCCAGCAGGCTGCTCAGGGCGTCAACGGCATTGTTGACCTCCTGCTCATAGTACTCGGCCACCTTGAACAGCATGGCGTCCAGGGCGCCCGCCTCTTCACCGATGCCGGTCATCTGGATGACCATGTGCGGGAACAGGGCGGTCTGCTTCATGGCCATGTTGACCGGGTAACCGACCGACACGTCGTCGCGCATGCGCAATACGGCATGCTCGTAAACCGTATTGCCGGTAGCACCGGCCACGATACTCAGTGCCTCCACCAGTGGTACGCCCGCCTTGAAGGTCACGGCGGTGGTACGGGCAAAGCGGGCGATCGAGCTGTTGTGCATGATCTGCCCAATGACCGGCAGCTTCAGTATCAGCCGATCTATGCTGTGCTGCAGTTTCGGTGAACGCTTATAAGCGGCGATGAAGCCTACTACCGAGCCAATGATGACCAGCAGGATCAGCCACCACCATGAGACCATGAATCTAGACATGTTGACGATCAACTGCGTGAACGCCGGCAAGTCTGCACCGAAGCCTTTGAATACGTCTTCGAACTGCGGTACGACCCAGACCAGCAGGATGCCGCTGACCAGCAGGGCAACCGCAAGTACCATCGCCGGGTAGAACATCGCCTTCTTGATCTTGCCCTTCAGCGCCTCAATGTTCTCTTTATAGTTGGCAACAGTGTCCAGCACCGTCTCCAGGACACCGGCGCCTTCACCGGCCCGTACCAGGTTGCGGTAGAGCTCGTCGAACTGTACCGGGTACTTGCTGACAGCCTCATAGAGCGACGAGCCGCCCTCGATGTCGGTGCGCAGGCCATCCACCATCTTCTTCATGCGCGGGTTCTTGTGCCCGTTCGCGATGATGTCCAGCGACCCCACAATGGGTACGCCTGACTTCATCATGGTGGCCATCTGCCGGCTGAAGAAAGCGATTTCCTTGGGTGTGATCTTGCTCCCGGCCGCGCCAAACAGCGGCTTGGGCTTGGGTTTGACCACGCCGGGATTTATGCCCTGGCGGCGTAGTTCAGCCCGCAGCAGGTTCGCGTTCTTCGCGGCCTGCTCCCCTTTCATCTTCACGCCCCGCTTGTCGGTCCCCTCCCAGACAAACGGCTGCAGTTCCGTGGTGCTGCGCGCCACGGGCTCCTTCTTGATCGCACTGCGACTGACAGACATATCGGCTCCCCAAGACCCGCCATCCCCAGGCGGGCGTCTAGCCGTCGATGGTAGCGGGTTCATGCCCGTCTGGGCAGTTGCCAAGGGGCCCATGATGCGAATTCGTGCCGGTTGCCGGCCAAAGGTGACGCACTGCGTCACATTGCCGCGTCCATCGCAGATTCGCATCCGGGGGGTTCCCATCCGTGAAATAGCTGCCATCATGGGCGCGGGGAAATCCAGGGGGAGGCGTGCCGGGGTTGGCACGCAACCTGCGTTGATCCACCCGCAGGGGGCAGGACCCGCTCAGCTGGCCGCTGGTCAGACCGATCCTGACTTCTGAAATCAACCACCACTTATCTTGGGGATGTACCAAATGAAGAACCAGAAGGGCTTCACCCTTATCGAACTGATGATCGTCGTTGCGATCATCGCCATCCTGGCCGCCATCGCCCTGCCGATGTACCAGGACTACGTGGCCAAGTCGCAGACTGCGGCGGGCCTGGCCGAAGTCACCAGCGGCAAGACCGCTGCTGAGGTCGCACTCAACGAAGGCAAGGATTTCGCTGATCCGGCTGACATCGGTCTGAAGGTTTCGACCCGTTGCCCGACCGTCACCGTGAAGGGCACCGCGTCTTCCGGTGCAGCGTCGATCGCCTGCACCCTGGCTGGTAACTCTCAGGTGAAGGACAAGACCATCACCCTGACCCGCGCCACTGCTGACGGTACTTGGACCTGTGCCACGACCGTACTGAAGAAGTACGCCCCGACGGGCTGCACCGGCGCCTAAAGCGCTCCGGAAGAAGCCCCGCGAAAGCGGGGCTTCTTTCGTTTGGAAGGGCGATAACTCACTCATGAGCTGGGGGAGCCATGAAGCGAACTAGGGGTTTCACACTGATCGAGCTGATGATAGTAGTTGCCATCATTGCCATCCTGGCAGCTATTGCATTGCCGATGTATCAGGATTACGTGGCCAAGGCTGATTTGGCTGCAGCTTTGTCGGATATCCGGCCGGGTAAGACCACGATGGAGTCCGTTGCCCAGGACAACCAGAACGCATCTCTGGTTAACGCGGAATACATTGGGCTCAAGCCGAGTACGAGGTGTTCTGCGGTTTCAGCGGAACTGGCGGCGACGGGCGTGGGCAGTATCACGTGCACTCTCGTTGGAGGGGCGCCAGTATCGGGCAAGAACTTGGTCCTCCGTCGCGCAGCCGACGGCACTTGGACCTGCGACGGCAGCGCCTTCGAAGCGCGCTATCGCCCAACCGGCTGTTGATCACACTTCGGCCTGCCAATGGGATGTTGGCGGGCCGTTGACGGGGCTATCATCCCCGGGGGAGTCAGGATCGTGCCTGCCGGGCTGGGAGTGCCGGGCGAGGCAGTCATGCTGAAGGATTGGCGTCGTCGTCGGCCATCGGGTCGCGGCAGGTTCTGCTGCCCTGTGCGGTGCCTCTGGAAGGCGCGCCGCACTGCCTGACCCATGATGAGCCAAGGATCCATATGAACGCCGTAACCACCGCCAATCTCGTCGGCATCACCGGCCTGGCCCGTCGCCTGGTCCAGGATGGTGCGCTGGACGAGGCTTCCGCCCGCGACGCCATGGCCAAGGCCGCTGCGGCCCGGCAGCCGCTGCCGACCTGGTTCGCGCAGAACAAGGTGGTCGGGGCGGCCCAGTTGGCGGCGGCCAACGCGGTCGAGTTCGGCATGCCGCTGTTCGACGTGTCCACGTTCGACGCCAGCCAGAACGCGATGAGCCTGGTCAGCGAGGAGCTGCTGCGCAAGCACAACGTGCTGCCGCTGTTCAAGCGCGGCGGCAAGCTGTTCGTGGGTACCAGCAATCCGACCCATTCGCTGGACGAGATCAAGTTCCACACCAATCTGGTGGTGGAGCCGATCCTGGTGGATGAAGACCAGATCCGCCGCACGCTCGAGCAGTGGCATGCCAGCCATGACACGCTGGGCGACGCGCTGGGCGGTGACGACGATGGCATGGGCAACCTGGATGTTGCGGCCGGAGACGAGGATCTCGGCGCCGGTGGCGACTCCGGCATCGATGCCAAGGGTGATGACACCCCGGTGGTGAAGTTCGTCAACAAGGTACTGGTGGACGCGATCCGCAAGGGCGCCTCGGACATCCACTTCGAGCCCTATGAAGACGACTATCGCGTGCGCCTGCGCATCGATGGCCTGCTGAAGATGGTCGCGCGCGCGCCGGTGAAGCTGAACCAGCGCATCGCCGCGCGCCTGAAGGTGATGGCGCAGCTGGACATCGCCGAGAAGCGCGTGCCGCAGGACGGACGCATCAAGCTCAACCTGTCCAAGACCAAGCAGATCGACTTCCGCGTTAGCACGCTGCCGACCCTGTTCGGCGAGAAGGTGGTGCTGCGTATCCTGGACGGCAGCGCGGCCAAGCTGGGCATCGACAAGCTGGGTTACGAGCCGGACCAGCAGAAGCTGTTCCTGGACGCCATCCACAAGCCCTACGGCATGGTGCTGGTGACCGGCCCGACCGGTTCGGGCAAGACGGTGTCGCTGTATACCGCGCTGGGCATCCTCAACGACGAGACGCGCAACATCTCCACCGCCGAAGACCCGGTGGAAATCCGCCTGCCCGGCGTCAACCAGGTGCAGCAGAACAACAAGCGCGGCATGACCTTCGCCGCGGCATTGCGCTCGTTCCTGCGACAGGATCCGGACATCATCATGGTCGGCGAAATCCGCGACCTGGAGACGGCCGAGATCGCGATCAAGGCGGCGCAGACCGGCCACATGGTGCTATCCACGCTGCACACCAACGATGCACCGCAGACCATCGCGCGCCTGATGAACATGGGCATCGCGCCGTACAACATCACCAGCTCGGTGACGCTGGTGATCGCCCAGCGCCTGGCGCGCCGGTTGTGCAACAACTGCAAGCGCCCGGCCAACCTGCCCGAACATGCGTTGCTGGCCGAGGGCTTTACCCAGGCGCAGCTGGATGCGGGTATCGAGCTGTACGAGGCGGTCGGCTGTGACGAGTGCACCGAGGGGTACAAGGGCCGCACCGGTATCTACCAGGTGATGCCGATGACCGACGAGATCGCCACGATCGTGCTGGCCGGTGGCAATGCGTTGCAGATTGCCGAGGCCGCACAGCAGATCGGGGTGAATGATCTGCGCCAGTCGGCGTTGAAGAAGGCGGCGGCGGGTGTCACCAGCCTGGCCGAGATCAACCGCGTTACCAAGGATTGAGGTCGATCCACGCCATGCGTGGATGCCGCGATTCATGAGGTTGCCGGCCAGCGGCCGGCACTACCCGTTGGTGGCCCGCGTCGGGGCCCTGACCTTACTCCATCCCCAGCTTCTTCAGCTTGTAGCGCAGCGCGCGGAAGGTGATGCCCAGCTGCGCGGCGGTGCGGGTCTTGTTCCAGCGGTTCTCTTCCAGCGCGCGCTGGATGGCGCTGCGCTCGAGCTGTTCGATGTACGAGGGCAGGGCGGCGCTGCCGGGCTGCAGGTCCACCACGGCCTCGGCGTGTGCTGCGCTGCCGGGCGTGCGCGGGGCATGCTGCGGCAGGCGCAGGTCGTCGGCGCCGATGCGGTCTTCTTCGGCCAGGGCCAGCGCGCGTTCCAGGATGTTCTCCAATTCGCGCACGTTGCCAGGGAAGGCGTACTGGGCCAGTGCGTCCAGCGCCGACGGCGCCAGCAACGGCGTCGGGCGGCCATGGCTGCGGGCCAGCCGTGCCAGTACCGATGCGGCCAGTTCCGGCAGGTCCTGGCGACGCTCGCGCAGCGGCGGCACCCTCAGTTCGATCACGTTGATGCGGTAGTAGAGGTCGTGGCGGAAGCGCCCGTCCTCGACCAGCTCGGCCAGGTCCTTGTGGGTGGCCGAGAGGATGCGCACGTCCACCGGCTCCTCGGTAGCCGCGCCCACCGCGCGCACTGATTTTTCCTGGATCGCGCGCAGCAGCTTCACCTGCATCTGCAGCGGCAGCTCGGCCACTTCGTCGAGGAACAGGGTGCCGCCATGCGCGGCCTGGAACAGCCCGGGCTTGTCGGCGTGGGCGCCGCTGAAGCTGCCTTTGCGGTGGCCGAAGAATTCGCTTTCCATCAGCTCGCCGGGAATGGCGCCGCAGTTGACCGGCACGAACGGGCCGGCCGCGCGGGCGCCCTGGGCGTGGATGGTTCGTGCGACCAGCTCCTTGCCCACGCCGGATTCGCCGAGGATGTAGACCGGCGCCTGGCTGCGCGCGACCTTGCCGATGGTGGTACGCAGCACGTCCATGGCCGGCGAATCGCCGAGCAGGCGTGCGCCCTGTTCGGCGGCGGGGCCGGGTGCAGGGCGCTCGGTGTTGTTCAGTTCCAGCGCGTGCTTGACCAGGCCGCGCAGCACGGCGATATCCACCGGCTTGCTGACGAAGTCGAAGGCGCCGGCCTTCAGCGCTTCCACGGCCAGGTCCATGCTGCCGAAGGCGGTGATCATCGCCACTGGCGTGCGCGGGTAGTGCTGCGCGATCTCGCTGACCAGCTCGATGCCATTGCCGTCCGGCAGGCGCATGTCGGTGATGCACAGGTCGTACGGATTGCTGGCCAGCAGTTCGCGCGCTTCGGCAAGGTTGGCTGCCGTACTGATGCGCAGCCCCATGCGGCCGAGCGTCAGTACCAGCAGTTCGCGGATGTCGCGTTCGTCGTCGACGACGAGGGCGCTGCGGGTTTCGTTCATGGGCGTGAAAGATAAACGAGGGGGCTGGAAGCGACAAATGTTTGACGCACAGAATCGAGATCAGGTGGGCAACAGCGTATGCGGGCCGGGCAGCACCAGGCGGAAGCAGGAGCCTCCAGCGGGAACCGGGATGTAGTCCAGCCGCGCCTGGTTGGCCCGGCACAGCTCGCGGGCGATATACAGGCCCAGCCCGGTGCCATGCTCGGACGTGGTGAAGAACGGTCGGAACAACTGTGCGGCCACACTCTCGGGAATACCGGGGCCACGGTCCATCACGTCGATGACCGCACTGCGCTCGTGCTGCGCCACGCGCAGGCGCACCCGCGCCGGCTGCTGGCCGATGCGGCCATATTTGAGCGCGTTGTGCACCAGTACGGTCAGCACCTGGTAGAGGTGCTTGGTGTCGACCTGGGCCAGCACCGAGGTGTCGTTGATGATCGGCTCGATGCTGTCGGTCTCCAGCGTCTGGCCCTGCTTGTACTCCAGCACGAAGCGGCGCACGAAGGCCGCCAGGTCGACGTTCTCCGGCGTGGCGCGCTCGCGCCGGGCCAGGCCCAGCACGCTTTCGACGATGCCGTTGGTGCGCTGGCACTGCTGGCGGATGATCTGCAGCAGGCGGCGGTCGCTTTCGTTGAAGCCGGTGCCTTCTTCCAGCAGCTGCACCGCGTAGTTGATCGCGGCCAGTGGGTTGCGGATCTCGTGGGCGAGGCTGGCCGAGAAGCGGCCCATCGCCGACAGGGTGAGCGATTCGGCGCGGCGCGAGACCACGCTGGAGTCGTCCAGGAACACCAGGGCCAGGTCGCTGCCGGCCAGCAGGCGGGCAAAGCGCGGCTGCACTTCGGGCTGGTCGGGGTTGAGCTGCAGCGGTAGTTCGTCCTGCGCCCAGCCATTGCGCCAGCGCTGCAGGCGACGGGCGAGTTCCGGGGCGGCGCTGGCCAGGTCCAGGCGGCCGCTTTCGCCGCTGCCATCACTGTCACCGAGCAGCATCGAGGCCGCCTCGTTGGCCAGGGTGACGCGGTTGTCGGCGTCGACCACCAGCACGCCGGTACGCATGCGGCGGATGATCAGCTCGTTGATCTGGAACAGGTTGGCCACTTCATCGCCGCGCTGGTTGGCCAGCTGCTGGTTGCGGCGCGCGCGGCTGCCGACCTGGTAACTGATGAAGGCCAGCGCCAGGTAGCTGGTGGCGAACATGGCCAGTTCGGCCAGGGTACGGGTGGGATCGCCGCCTTCCAGCAGCTTCCAGGTGTACTCCACGCCGGTGGCGAGGCTGGCGGCCAGGGCCAGGCCCAGCCCCAGGCTGAGCGGCAGCAGGGTGGCGGCGGCGGCGATGTTGAACAGCAGCGACATCGAGATGCCGGCGCTGGCACCGGGCAGGGCATGTGACAGCAGGGTGGCGGCGACGATGTCCACCAGCACGCCGCTGACCACGATCGGGCGCAGCCAGCGTTCGTTGCGGCCGATCACCAGGGCCAGCAGGGACAGCACCAGGTAGATGGCGGCGACGGTGTCGGCCAGCCGCGGGTGGTGCGCTTCGCCGACCATGGCCGACAGCGGGCTGTAGAGCAGGGCGGCGATGACCGAGGCGATCAGCACCCGGTACAGCGCGAAGAAATACAGCTCACGCCGCGGAATCGATTCGATGCGGTCGATCAATGAAGCACTGGGTGACACGCCGGAACTCCCCTTCTGGCTGCCTGGGTCTGGAATCTGCGGCAGGCCTGCCCGGCGTCCCCTGAGGCCGGGCGGGCACGTCGCTTCGATGTGGCCTGCGGTGGAAGCAGCAGGGCAAGCCCGACTCTACACACCTTGGTCGGCCAGTATAGGGCCCCGGGCAGGGCGCCGCCGGAGCCGCCCGGATCGCGCATTTGGCCCGGGATGGATACCGGTGGCCAGTGGGCCGCCGGGCGCAACTGCCTGAATGACGGCGGAAATCTGGCCGGGTCTGGCGTTTTGTACAGACTTCTTTGCGCCCCGGCGCCGGCTCGGCCACAATAGTGGGCCCGCCGCGGTCCATGCCGGCGCCCCGCCGGGGCCCTGAGGAATTGCGTGCGGTCGTTCCTATTCCCACGGTGACGCATGAATTTCCACGAATACCAGTCAAAACAACTGCTTGCCGAGTACGGCATCCCGGTCCCGGCCGGCAAGGTCGCTGCGACCCCGGACGAAGCGGTTGCCGCTGCCAACTCCCTGGGCCAGGGCCCCTGGATGGTCAAGGCGCAGATCCACGCTGGCGGCCGCGGCAAGGCTGGCGGCGTCAAGTTCTGCAAGACCACCGACGACGTGAAGGCCGCTGCGGCCAAGATGCTCGGCACCAAGATGGCCACCTACCAGACCGCAGGCGTTGAACTGCCGGTCAACCTGGTGCTGGTGACCACCGCCGGCGAGATCGTCAAGGAACTGTACCTGTCGGTGCTGGTCGACCGTGGCACCAAGACCATCACCTACATCGCCTCTTCGGAAGGCGGCGTGGAAATCGAGCAGGTCGCTGCTGAAACCCCGGAGCTGATCCACTCGCTGAACGTCGACTTCGTCGAAGGCGTGCAGGGTTACCACGGCCGTGATTTCGGCTTCAAGCTGGGCCTGACCGCCAAGCAGGCCGGCCAGTTCGCCAGCATCATGGTGAACCTGTACCGCCTGTTCAACGAAAAGGACCTGGCCCTGGTTGAAATCAACCCGCTGGCCATCCTGGACGACGGCAACCTGTACGCGCTGGACGGCAAGTTCGACAGCGACGACAACGCCGCGTTCCGCCAGAAGGCCCTGGTCGCCATGCGCGACAAGACCCAGGAAGATCCGACCGAAGTGATCGCTTCGGAGCTGGACATCAACTACGTCACCATGGACGGCAACATCGGCTGCATGGTGAACGGCGCCGGCCTGGCCATGGCCACCATGGACGTCATCAAGCTCAACGGCGGCGAGCCGGCGAACTTCCTGGACGTGGGCGGCGGTGCCAACAAGCAGCGCGTCATCGAAGCGTTCAAGCTGATCCTGTCCTCGGACAAGGTCGAAGGCATCTTCGTCAACATTTTCGGCGGCATCGTCCGCTGCGACATGATTGCCGAAGGCATCATCGCCGCCGTGAAGGAAGTGGGCGTCAAGGTTCCGGTCGTGGTGCGCCTGGAAGGCACCAACGTGGAAGAAGGCAAGCAGCTGCTGCGCGACAGCGGCATGGCCATCATCCCGGCTGACAACATCAACGATGGCGCCAAGAAGATCGTTGAAGCTGTCAAGAACGCTGCCTGATTCGACACCAAGGAATTCCCATGTCTGTTTTGATTAACAAGAACACCAAGGTGATCGTGCAGGGCTTCACCGGCCAGCAGGGCACCTTCCACGCCACTCAGATGATCGAGTACGGCACCCAGGTTGTTGGCGGCGTGACCCCGGGCAAGGGTGGCACCACCCACATCGACCTGCCGGTCTTCAACACCGTTGCCGACGCCGTGCAGAGCACCGGCGCCAACGCTTCGGTCATCTACGTGCCGCCGCCGTACGCGGCCGACGCGATCCTGGAAGCCGCTGCTGCCGGCATCAAGGTCATCGTCTGCATCACCGAAGGCATCCCGGTGCTGGACATGCTGCGCGTCAAGAACGTGCTGACCCGTTCGCATCCGGACACCGTGCTGATCGGGCCGAACTGCCCGGGCGTCATCACCCCGGGTGAGTGCAAGATCGGCATCATGCCGGGCCACATCCACCAGCCGGGCAAGATCGGTATCGTGTCGCGTTCGGGCACCCTGACCTATGAAGCGGTCAAGCAGACCACCGAAGTCGGCCTGGGCCAGTCCACCTGCATCGGCATCGGTGGTGACCCGATCAACGGCCTGAACTTCGTCGACTGCCTGAAGCTGTTCAACGAAGACCCGCAGACCGAAGGCATCATCATGGTTGGCGAGATCGGCGGTGACGCTGAAGAAGCCGGCGCCGAGTACATCAAGAACCACGTGAAGAAGCCGGTCGTCGGTTTCATCGCCGGTGCGTCGGCTCCGGCCGGCAAGCGCATGGGCCACGCGGGCGCGATCGCCTCGGGCGGCAAGGGCACCGCGGAAGGGAAGTTCGCCGCCATGGAAGCTGCCGGTGTTGTCACCGTCCGCTCGCCGGGCGATCTGGGCGCTGCCATCGCCAAGCTGGTGAAATAAGATCGACTGCCTCCGGCAGACGATGCTGTAGAGCCGGCCGCTGGCCGGCTGCTTGAACACAGAAAGGCCGCCTCCGGGCGGCCTTTCTGCGTCTGGTGTGGGGCCAGATCCCTTTTGCTACGCAAAACGGATCTGACCCCGGCGTTACAATGGCGGCATTGCAACCACAGGCTGGAATCCCATGGCTTCGATCCGCATCGCGATGGCGCAGTTCGACTTCCCGGTCGGCGATGTCGCCGGCAACACCGAGCGCATCATCGAGATGATCGGCCAGGCGCGCGACGAGTACGGCGCCGAGCTGGTGATGTTCCCCGAGCTGGCGGTGAGCGGCTACCCGCCGGAAGACCTGCTGCTGCGCCCGGGCTTCCTGTACGAGTGCGAGCAGGCGATGGCCCGCATCGCTGCCGCCTGCCGCGGCATCACCGCCGTGGTCGGCTGGCCGCAGGCGGCTGGCGCGGTGGTTTACAACGCCGCCAGCGTGCTGCGTGACGGCCTGGTCGAGCAGACCTACCGCAAGCGTGAGCTGCCCAACTACGCCGTGTTCGACGAGCGCCGCTACTTCGATGTCGATCCGGATGGCGGCAGCTGCGTGTTCGAGGTCAACGGTATTCCGGTTGGCCTGCTGATCTGCGAGGACCTGTGGTTTGCCGAGCCGCTGGCCGACACCATGCGCGCCGGTGCGCAGCTGGTGGTGGTGCCGAATGCTTCGCCGTACGAGCGTGGCAAGCATGCCCAGCGCGACGCCGTGCTGGCTGCACGTACCCGCGAGAGCGGGGCGGCCATCGCTTACCTCAACGTGGTTGGCGGCCAGGACGCGCTGGTGTTCGACGGCGCCTCGGTGGTGGCCGACGGTGATGGCACGGTGCACCCGGCCGCTGCTGCCTTCGTCGACCAGTGGCTGGTGGTGGAGTACGACGGCGCCACCCGCCGCTTCATGCCGCACGTGTGGATGGACGACGGCGACGAGAGCATGGACGCGCTGGCCTGGCGCGCGGTGACCCGTGGCATCCAGGACTACTGCCGCAAGAACGGCTTCAAGAAAGTGTGGCTGGGCCTGTCCGGCGGCATCGACTCGGCGATCGTGCTGGCCATGGCGGTCGACGCGATGGGCGCGGAGAACGTAACCGCCGTGCGCCTGCCGTCGCGCTACACCGCGGGCCTGTCCAACGACCTGGCGGCCGAGCAGTGCCAGGCGCTGGGCGTGAAGCTGGAGGCGGTGTCGATCGAGCCGGCGTTCAAGGGCCTGATGGAAGCGTTGGCGCCGATGTTCGAGGGCACCGCGCCGGACGTGACCGAAGAGAACCTGCAGTCGCGCAGCCGCGGGGTGATCCTGATGGCGCTGGCCAACAAGTTCGGCGGCTTGCTGCTGACCACCGGCAACAAGAGCGAGTACGCGGTCGGCTACGCCACCATCTACGGCGACATGTGCGGTGGCTATGCGCCGCTGAAGGACCTGTACAAGACCGAAGTGTTCGGCCTGTCCAAGTGGCGCAATACCGTGGGCGGCGCGCCGGTGATCCCGCCGGCGGTGATCAGCCGCCCGCCGTCGGCCGAGCTGCGCGAGAACCAGCTGGACCAGGATTCATTGCCGGCTTATGACGTGCTGGACGGCATCCTGTACCGCTACATCGACCAAGAGCAGTCGCGCACGGAGATCGTGGCGGCCGGCTATGACGCGGCCGTGGTCGACCGCGTGCTGCGGCTGGTGCGCATCAGCGAGTGGAAGCGGCACCAGGCCGCGCCGGGGCCGAAGGTCTCGCGCCGCGCCTTTGGCCGCGAGCGTCGTTACCCGATCAGCAACGGCTACAAGGGCTGAGGCAGCGGTTGGCAGGTAGTGCCGGCCGCTGGCCGGCAACGCCCTATAGCGCGTATCCACGCATGGCGTGGATCTACTGCATTCGGTAGTGCCGGCCGCTGGCCGGCAACTTCCTGGATCGCGTATCCGGCATGGCGTGGATCTACCGGGCTTCGTCGAGCCGTTGTTCGAGGCCTGCGATCTCCGCAGCGTCGTTGAAGTGGTCGCCCTCCAGTCGTGCACGCACGAACGCCAGGGCATCCGCCGCCGCCGCATCCAGCGTGCCGCGATGATCGACCGGGTAGCGCCGGAACGCGACCGGCTCGCCTCGCACGGCCAGGCTTGCGGCGTACAGCAGGGTGGTCAGATAGGGCACGTCGCGGTCCTCGCTGCCATGGGCCAGCATCAGCGGCTGGCTGAAGCCGCGGCGCGGTACACCCAGATAGTCGTACAGCACCGCCCAGATGCCCGGCACGCTGGTCAGTGGTGCAGTAAACATGCTGCCGGTATCGGCGCCGTCCAGCGTGGCGGTCAGTTCGCTCAGGCACTGCTCGCGGGCCACTGCCACACGGGCACGGCCTGCGTCGCTGAGGACGCGGTCGATCTGAGGCGCGGCCTGCAGCAGGCCGTCGAGCAGATACGCGTGATATGCGTTGGGTGCGCCAGGATTGGCGGTGCGGTTGCCGGGATTCATCACCAGCGCGGTCAGTTCGACTGCGGTGGGCGTTCCGGCGGTGAAACTGCCGCGGTATTGCAGGGATGGGCCGCCATGGGAGGCGGCCAGATGGCCTGCTGTCAATGCGGCCGCGCCCCCCTGCGAATATCCGACCGAGACCCAGCGCGGCGACAATGTTGCCGTACCCAGGTACTGGCGGCTGGCCTTGACCATGTCGATGGCGTTGCGCGCCGCGGTACGCACGTGCAGGTAGGCATGATTGCCTGGGCTGCCCAGGCCCTGGTAGTCCGCGGCGGCGACGGCATAGCCCTGGGCCAGGAACACGTCCAGGAAGCGTCCGTCGCGTTCGGCATGGGTGGGGCCGGAGACCGAGGGCGCACAGCGATCCGCAATGCCCTGGGTGCCATGTGCCCAGGACACCACCGGCCACCCGCCCGCAGGCGCCGCGCCGGCGGGCAGGTACAGCAGGCCGGTGCCTTCGGCCAGCTGGCCGCGGTGGTCCGGGGTGCGGTAGTGCAGCTTGTAGGCCTGCGCGGCCTTCGACGGCACCCATGACGCGCGATAGGGGGCAGCAGACAGCAGATCGCCCGGCGCGGCCGGTGCAGCAGCCAGGGGGCGCGGGGACAGCGCCAGCAGGGCGGTGGCGATGAGGCAGGACAGGGGACGGAAACTGCAGCGCAGTGGGGCCATGGGACGCTCCGTGATGGCCGGTGTGGCCGTTGCGCCGCAGTGTGGAGCGCCTCGCCCAGGCGGGCTGCGACCGGCGTCGCATCCGCGCTGGATTCGTAGCATTCCTAGGTGCCGGCCCCGGCGCGGGGAGGCGGATGAGGAAAGCAGTCGAGCGTGGCTCGACTCCACAAAGAAGAAGGGCCCCTTTCGGGGCCCTCTCTTACTTCTTCTCCAGTCGCGCGTTGCGCTGGCCCGTGCTGGCGGACTTCTCGCCGGCGAACGGGTTCAGCTTGCGGATCATCCACGGGTACTTCGGCCACTTGCCTTCCAGCCACGGGTGATCCGGCTGGTTCAGCTGCAGGACGCGACGGGCGTCGTCGGCCAGGGTCTTGTTGCCCAGGTGGGTGTAGGAATCGGCCAGCACGGCCACGGCGTCGTACTGGAAGGCGCTCTGCGGGTAGGTTTCCAGCAGGTAGTTGGCGCGGCCCACGGCCGAGACCCAGGCGCCGCGGCGCATGTAGTACAGGGCGTTGTCCAGCTCGTGCTGGGCGAACACGTCACGCAGCTCCAGCATGCGCTGGCGCGCATCGGCGGCGTAGCGGCTGTTCGGGTAACGATCAACCACGATGTTGAAGTCCGAGTACGCCTGGTGCGGCGTGGACAGGTCGCGGCGGCTGGCATCCAGCGACCATACGCGGCGCAGGAAAACCGTACTGCGGTTGGAATTGGCCAGGCCGCGCAGGTAGTACAGGTAGGCGATGTTGCGGTGCGTCGGGTAGGTGCGGATGAAGCGGTCGATGCTGGAGACGGCGTCATCGTGCTTGCCGGCCTTGTACTGGGCGTAGGCGGTTTCGATCATCGCCTGCTCGGTGTACGGGCCATACGGATACTGGGCCACCAGGCGGCGGAAGCTGGCTTCGGCGCCGCTCCAGTTGCCGCCCTGCATCAGCTTGTGGCTTTTCTCGTACAGCTGTTCGACCGGCACGCCTTCGTCGGGGCGATCACCCTTCTTGGCGCCGCGGTGGCAGCCGGTTGCGGCGATGACCAGCACCAGCAGCAGGGCGGTGAGGCGGACGGGCGCGGAGAGCATGGCGGAGCGTCGGATCATGGGGTCGAGGCGGGACGCGGCTGGAATACGAAGGGTCGATGATAGCCTAGTGTCCTGTCCAGCGACTGAAACCGGCCGCCGGGACCCCAAAATTTCAAAGAATGCCCCCTGCCATGTCTGAACAACCCTCTGAATCGGCCCGCCAGGCCATCGTCCCCGACACCGCCGCCGGCCGTCGTTTCGATGCCGTCGTGGCCGAACTGTTCCCCGAATATTCGCGTTCGCGCCTGACCGAGTGGATCAAGTCCGGTGACGTCCTGCTGGACGGCGCCCAGGTGCGCCCGCGCGATCCGCTGCGCGGCGGCGAGGTGGTGACCCTCCACGTGGTGCTGGAAACCCAGACCGACGCCCAGCCGGAGGACATCCCGCTGGACGTGCTGTTCGAGGACGAGCATGTGCTGGTGATCAACAAGCCGGTCGGCCTGGTGGTCCACCCCGGCGCCGGCAACCACAGCGGCACCCTGGTCAACGCGCTGCTGTTCCGCGACCCGTCGGTGGCGGTGCTGCCGCGCGCGGGCATCGTGCACCGCCTGGACAAGGACACCAGCGGCGTGATGGTGGTGGCCAAGACCCTGGAAGCGCAGACTGCATTGGTCGAGCAACTGGCGGCCCGTGACGTGCACCGCCAGTACCTGGCCATCGTGATGGGCGCGCTGGTGGCAGGCGGTACCGCCGATGCCCCGATCGACCGCCACCCGCGCGACCGGCTGAAGATGGCGGTGCGCGAAGACGGCAAGGAAGCGGTGACCCACTACCGCCTGCGCGAGCGCTTCCGTGCGCACACCGCGCTGGAGTGCCGCCTGGAAACCGGCCGTACCCACCAGATCCGCGTGCACATGGCACACGTGCGCCATCCGATCATCGGCGACCCGCTGTACGGCGGTGCGCTGAAGCTGCCCAAGGGTGCCAGCGACGAGCTGGTGGCCGCGCTGCGCGGCTTCAAGCGCCAGGCCTTGCACGCCGAGACCCTGGAGTTCATGCATCCGATCACCGGTGAGCCGGTGCGCAATACCGCGCCGGTGCCGGAGGACATGCTGCACCTGATGAAGGTGCTGCGCGAAGACAGCGAAGCCTTCGCCGCCCGCGAGCGGGATCGCTGGTGATGGCCGCCGCGCTGCCGTTGCTGCAGGCGGACTGGCCGGCGCCGGCAGGCGTCCATGCGCTGACCACGCGCCGGCATGGCGCGGGCATCTCGCCGGCGCCGTTCGCGCAGTTCAACCTCGGCAACCGGCACGCGGCCGATGGTGATACCCCGGCCAACGTGGAGCACAACCGCAAGCTGCTGCAGGAGGGGCTGGCACTGCCCTCGGCACCGCACTGGCTGCGCCAGGTGCACAGCAGCACCGTGCTGCGCTTCACCGCGCCGCCGGTGGCTGGCGCCAGCGAACCGGTGGCCGACGCCGCGGTGACTTCGGTGCCGGGCGTGGTGCTGGCGATCCTGACCGCCGACTGCCTGCCGGTGGTGTTTGCCGCGGCCGATGGCAGCGAGGTGGGCGCGGCCCATGCCGGCTGGCGTGGACTGGCTGACGGCATGCTGGAGGCCACGGTGGCCGCCCTGCAGACGCCGCCGGCGCAGCTGCGGGCCTGGCTGGGCCCGGCCGCCGGGCCGTCCGACTATGAGATCGGCGAGGAGGTCTATCACGCCTTCGTCGGCCATGATCCGGCCGCCGAAGCGGCGTTCGTGGCGACCCGGCCGGGCCACTGGAAGGTGGACCTGTTCGCGCTGGCGCGGCAGCGGTTGCAGGCGGCGGGGATGGACCCGGCGCAGGTGTATGGCGGCACGGTGTCGACCATGGCCGATCCTGACCTGTATTCGCACCGGCGCGACCGTCGTACCGGGCGCATGGCGACCCTGGCCTGGATCGCGCCCTGACCCCGCCGCTGTTTGCGCGGGTGCTGGGGCCGGCCTTCGCCACCCTGGCAGCGCCGGTGCAGGCGCTGCATGCCGCGCCGTTGCCCTGCCGTTACGTGGGGCAGGCGCGCATCGTGAGGGGGCGGCACTGGCTGGTGCCGCTGCTGGCCGCGTTGGCGCGGCTGCCGAAGGACGGCGACGCGCTGCCCACCGAAGTGGCGTTCAGTGCACGCGGGCAGGGCGAGCAGTGGGCGCGACGGTTCGACCGCTGGCCGATGGTGTCGCGGCTGTGGGCGCACGAAGGGCTTCTGCGCGAGCAGCTGGGCGCGGTGCGCTTCGAGTTCGCGTTGCAGGCCCGCGAGGGTGGCATCGACTGGTCGGTGCGGCGGGTCTGGGCGTTCGGGCTGCTGCCGCTGCCGACGCGTTGGTTCGGCGGTGTGCGCTGCCGTGAAGCCTGGCGCGGCGAGCGTTACACTTTCCGGGTTGATGTGAGGTTGCCTTGGGTGGGAGCCCTGATCCGCTATGAAGGCTGGCTCGAACCACAGTGACGGCGCCGCCGGGACTGGCAGCGCGGTGATCGTGTTCGACGGCGTGTGCGCCCTGTGCAACCGCTGGGTGCGCTTCCTGCTGCGTTTCGACCGCAAGGGGCGCTACCGTTTTGCGGCGATGCAGGGGCAGCAGGGCAGCGCGATGTTGCGCGCGCACGGGCTGGACCCGCAGGACCCGATGTCGTTCCTGCTGCTGGACGCGCAGGGCACCTGGACCGATACCGATGCCATCCTGCGTGTACTGGCCGGGCTGGGCGGTGGATGGCGCCTGAGCGGCGTACTGAAGGTGCTGCCGCGCGGCTGGCGGAATGCCGCGTATCGCGCGCTGGCCCGCAACCGCTACCGCTGGTTCGGGCGGCATGATGCCTGTCATCTGCCCGCACCGGAGCAGGCAGCGCGATTCCTGGATTGAAGAAAAAGGGGACGGAGGGGATTAAGTCGTTTGTGCACAAACGACTTAATCCCCTCCGTCCCCTTTTTCCTCAGCCTTCCAGTGCGTCCAGGTAGCTGCGCCGCCAGTGGTTGATGTCGTAGGTGCGCAGGTGCTCCATCATGGCGTGCCAGCGCTCCTTGCGCTTGCGCAGCGACATCGTCGCCGCGGTGGCGATTGCGTCGGCAACGCCATCCAGGTCGTGCGGGTTCACCAGCAGTGCCTGCTTGAGTTCGTCGGCGGCGCCGGCCAGCAGCGACAGCACCAGCACGCCCGGGTCCTCCGGGTCCTGCGAGGCCACGTATTCCTTGGCCACCAGGTTCATGCCATCACGCAGGGGCGTGACCAGCCCCACCGCCGCTGCACGGTAGAAACCGGTGAGGGTGGCATGGGTGAAGTTCTGGTTGACGTAGCGCAGCGGTGTCCAGTCCGGCTCGGCGTGGCCACCGTTGATGTGGCCGGCGATCTGCTCCAGCTGGCTGCGCAGCTGCCGGTACTCGGTGACATCACCGCGCGAGACGGGGGCGATCTGCAGGTAGGTCAGCGACCCGCGCTGGTCGGGATGGCGCTCAAGGTACCGTTCGAAGCCGAGGAAGCGCTCGGGCAGGCCCTTGGAATAATCCAGGCGATCAACGCCGATCGCCAGTTGGCGATCCCGCAGGCTGGCGCGCAGGTTCTTTACGGCGGCCTTGGTGGCGGCGGTACCGGCCTGGCGCGCGATCAGCTCGGTGTCGATGCCGATCGGGAACGCCGCCGCGCGGAAACGACGCCCGCCCGGTGCCTCCAGCTCGCCGTTGGCGAGTACCCGACCGCCGCCGAACAGGCGCAGGTAGGTCTGGAAGCGATCGGCGTCGCGCTGGGTCTGGAAGCCCACCAGGTCATAGGCGTAGAGCGCGGAGAACAACCGCAGGTGGTCGGGCATCGCCTGCAGCAGGTCGGCCGAGGGCATCGGGATGTGCAGGAAGAAGCCGATGCGGCAGCCGATGCCACGCTCGCGCAGCAGTGCGCCAAGCGGGATCAGGTGATAGTCGTGGATCCAGACGATGTCATCCTCGCGCAGCAATGGCGCGAGCTTGTCGGCGAACAGGGCGTTGACCTTGTGGTAGGTCTCGCGGGTGGCACGGTCGTAGTCGACCAGATCCAGGCGGAAGTGCAGCAGCGGCCACAGCGTGCGGTTGGCAAAGCCGTTGTAGTAGCCGTCCACCTCGCGCTTGCTCAGGTCCATGGTGACGTAGTCGATGTCACCGTCTTTCTGCCTGTGCAGCGTGCCGCTGCCGTCCTTTACCGTCTTGCCGCTCCAGCCGAACCACAGGCCGCCGCGTTCCTTCAGGGCGGCCAGCAGGCCGACAGCCAGGCCGCCGGCGCGGTTCTCGCCGGGTACGGCCACGCGATTTGAAACCACCACCAGACGACTCACGATGCCTCCTGCCAGGACCGCGACAGGCGCATCGCGGCAGTGATCAGGCCGACGTGCGAATAGGTCTGCGGGAAATTGCCCCAGGCCTCGCCGCTGTCGAAGGCCAGATCCTCCGACAGCAGGCCCAGGTGGTTGCGCTGCTTCAGCAGCAGCTCGAACATCTCGCGCGCCTCGTCCATGCGCCCGATCGCCGCCAGCGCATCGATGTACCAGAACGTGCAGATGGTGAAGCTGGTTTCCGGCTCACCGAAGTCATCCGGCGCGACATAGCGGTACAGCGAATTGCCATGCTTGAGGTCGCGGCCGATCGCATCGACGGTGGCGATGAAGCGGGCGTCCATCGCATCGATGAAGCCGATGTCGGCCAGCAGCAGGAGCGAGGCGTCCAGGCGATGGCCGCCGAAGGTATCGGTGAAGTGGCCCAGTTCCTCATTCCAGGACTCGGCCATGATGCGCGCATGGATGGTGTCGGCGCGCTCGCGCCAGTAGTGTGCACGGTCATCGCGCTTCAGGCGCACGGCGATCTTGCACAGGCGGTCGCAGGCGGCCCAGCACATCGCGCTGGTGTAGGTGTGTACCTCGGTGCGGCCACGGAACTCCCACAGGCCCGCATCGGGCACGTCATGCAGGGCGAAGGCCTGTTCGCCCAGCGGTTCGAGGCGGGCGAATGTGTGCGCGTCGCCGGGATCCTGCAGGCGGCGGTCGAAGAACAGCTGCGTGGAGGCCAGCACCACGCTGCCGTAGACATCGTGCTGGCGCTGCACCCAGGCCAGGTTGCCACGGCGCACCGGGCCCATGCCGCGGTAGCCGGACAGGCTGGGCACTTCGTCTTCGTCCAGCTTGGCTTCAAAGCCGATGCCATACAGCGGCTGCAGCGTGCCGTCGGTGGTGGCCAGGTTGAAGATGTAGCCGAGGAACTGTTCCATCGTGCGCGTTGCGCCGAGACGGTTCAGTGCCCGCACCACGAAAGCCGCGTCGCGCAGCCAGCAGTAGCGGTAGTCCCAGTTGCGCACGCTGCCGGGTGCTTCCGGAATGGAGGTGGTCATCGCCGCGATGATCGCGCCGCTGTCCTCGTACTGGCACAGCTTCAACGTGATCGCACTGCGGATGACCGCGTCCTGCCACTCCAGTGGAATGGACAGGTAGCGCACCCATTCGCGCCAGTAGTCGCGGGTGCGCTGGAAGGCTTCCTGCACGTAGCCGCTGATCGACCGGTTGAGTGACTCATCCACGCCCAGGATCAGGTGGATGGGATGGTTGAGCACGAACGGCAGGCCATCGCGCACGAAGCGCACCGGCACATCGGTGGTCAGCCGCAGCACGTGCTCCGGCAGGATCCAGCGCACATGGTTGCTGCCCCAGGTCGACTCTGGCACGCGTGCGCCCCAGTCGGCCAGCGGGCGCGCACGCACGGTGATGCGCGGGCTGCCAGCCAGCGGACGCACCTGGCGGATCAGGCTGACCGGCCGGTAGAAGCGGTCGTTCTGCCGCCAGCGGGGGGCGAAATCCAGGATTTCCAGTTCGCCGCCGTGCGCGTCGCGGAGCACCGTGCGCAGGATCGCCGTGTTGGTGAGGTATTCCTGCTCGCTGCTGGCGAAGTCTTCCAGCTCGATGGCGAAGTCGCCACCGGTCTGCTGGTTGGGGCCGAGCAGCGCACAGAAGGTAGGGTCGCCGTCGAAGGTGGGCAGGCAGCTCCAGACAACGCGGGCACGTTTGTCGACCAGGGCGCCGAAGCTGCCGTTGCCGACCACGCCCAGATCAAGATCGGGTTGGGTCATCACGCGGTACATCTCGGTTGCGGCCGTGGGGGTTGGCCGGGTCAATAGGCATTCTCACGCAGCCAGGCGTGCACGCTGCGTATGTCGGGCAGCGCGAACACCGCCGCGCTGGGTTCACGTTCACCCACCAGCACGCTCCAGCCATGCTGGCTGTTGGCGGCGTCGAAGCCGAATTCATCGGTGAGGTCGTCACCGAGAAACACCGGCAGGCGGCCGCGGAAGGGCAGGTACTGCATCATCCGGCGCACGGCACGGCCCTTGTCGGTGCCGACGGGCACGAACTCGACCACATGGTCGCCGGGTTGCAGGCGGTAACTGGCGCGGCCCCGCACGTGGCGATCGGCGAAGGCGCGCACATCACTTGCCGCGTGCGGCGCACCGCGCCAATGCAGGGCCAGGCCGACGCCCTTGTCTTCCACCAGCACGCCGGGATGGCCGTGGGCAAAGCGCATCGCCTGCTGGTGCAGCGCGTGCAGCCACTCGGCGGTGTCGTCGTCGTGTTCGTCGCGCAGCACACGACCATCCTCGCCGCGCAGTTCGTGCCCATGCAGGCCGGCGGCAGGCAGCTGGAGGGGAGCGAACAGCTGGTCCAGCTGTTCAAGCGGTCGGCCACTGACCAGTGCCACGGCGCCTTCCAGGCGGTCACTGATGCGGCCGATGGCTTCGCGCACATCCGGCAGGAGCTGCACGGCATCCGGTCGTGCAGCGAATTCGATGAGGGTGCCATCGACATCGAGGAACAACGCACAGGCGTCGTCCAGCAATGGCGGTGGCGGACGCAGGGGGAGCGGTTCAGCCATGACGACCAGCCTGCCAGCCTGGGCGTGTACGTGGGGTCGAGGGCAGGCTGCGGATCAGCTTCGGTGGGTGCCGACCGTTGGTCGGCACGGCAGGTCAGCCTGCATCCAGCCCAAACAGCGCGGACCAACGGTCCGCACCCACCCAATGCGATCAGAACGTATAGCGGACGCGGCCGTAGTAGTACGCGCCGTTGCTGCCGATCGGCGACAGCACGTCGTACGGCAGGTTGCCGAAGTAGTGGATATCGCTGTTGGATCGATCCGGGTAGTTGTCGGTCAGGTTCTGGCCACCGATCGCCACGCTCCATTGCGGGGTGATGCGGTACTCGACTTCGGCATCCAGCTGCCATTCGGCCTGGTAGGTCTGGCGCGGGATGTAGCCATCACCGAAGTTGAACACCCGGGTGGCGCTGCCGTAACGGTTCACGCGGGTGCTCAGCGACCAGTGGTCGTTGCTCCAGGCGGCCGAGAAGCTGCCACGCGTGCGCGGGGTGGCATCGGTCAGGGTGTTGGTCTCCTCGATGCCGAACAGTACGTAGTCCGGGTTCAGCGCGCGCAGCTGCGCCGGCGTGGCCAGCACATTCTTCAGCGTGGTCTTGGTGTAGGCGTAGGTGCCGGTCAGCAGCAGCTGGCCATCGCCCAGCGACTGCCGCCAGTTGCTTACCAGCTCGGCGCCACGGGTGCGGGTATCGGCGGCATTGACGAAGAAGCTGGCGCTCTGCAGGCCACTGACGCCGTAGCTGGCGGCCACGTAATCGGTCAGCGCATCGCCGGTGATGCTCTCCGACAGCGCGATGCGGTCGTCGATATCGATCTGGAAGAAGTCCAGCGACAGGTCGAAATGCTCGCCGATGCGGCTGGTGAAGCCCAGCGAGGTGTTGATCGACTTCTCCGGCTTCAGGTTCTGCGCACCCAGGCCACGCGCGATCGGATTGTTGACCGACAGCAGCCGGCCCTGCACCAGCTGGCCGCCGACGTTGTAGCCGGTGGAGGTGGATTCGTAGCCGATCTGCGCCAGCGACGGAGCGCGGAAATTGTTGGAGATGGCACCGCGCAGTGCGAACGCCGGGGTGAATTCGTAGCGCAGGCCGAGCTTGCCGGTCAGTTCGCCGCCAAAGTCGTCGTTGTGCTCGTAGCGCGCGGCCAGGTCGGTGGAGAACTTCTCGCCGAACTGGCTGGACAGGCTGGCATAGGCGCTGGCCACGTCGCGCGACAGGGTGGCGGCGTCCTGTGGGGTCAGGCCGCCACCGGCCTGCGAGCCGGTCGGGCGGTCGGTGTACGGGCCCGCCGCATAGCTGGCCGGGTCGCCGGGGCGGGTCTGGTAGCGCTCATGGCGCGCTTCCACGCCCAGGCCCAGCGTGTGGCTGATGCTGTCGCTCTGGGTGAACACGCGGCTCAGATCGAGGTTGCCCACGGTCTGCGCGTACTCGTAGTCGGCGGTCTTGAAGCGGGTCGGGCTGGTCGGGCCCAGCGACGCGTTGAGCGAATCACGCAGGCGGTAGGTGAAGTCGTTCTGGCCGTAATCCAGGCTGCTGTCGTAGCTCCACTCGCCCCACTGGCCGCGCACGCCGGCCACGGCCTGTACGTCGCGGTTCTCGCCTTCGGAGATCGGTCGGTAGCCGTTCGGATAGACCTGCTTCCAGTTGGCCTCGCCATCGGGATAGCGGAAGTAGTTGGCGCCTTCGGTATCGCGCTGGTTGAAGGTGCCGAACGCGTAGAACGTCGAGGTCTGGCCCACCGGAATCTCGGTGTTCAGCCACAGGTTGATGTCCTTGCTCTTGCCATCGCCCAGCACATAGTTGCGCTTGCCCTGCAGCGCCAGGTTGTCCGGCGTCTGGTCCCACGGCGGAATCTGGTCAAAGCCAGCGCGGTTGGTGCCGTTGCGGTGCTTGTATTCCAGGCCCACGCGCAGGAAGCCGCCGTCTTCGCCCAGCGAAGTGCCGACCTTGGCGCTGATGTTGCCGGTCTGGCCATCGGTGAGGGTGCGGCCGATCGGCTTGAGGTCGGTGTGGTTGGCACCGTAGCTGGCCTCGATCTCGCCGCCGTCGCCGCCGTTGTCGAGGATCACGTTGATCACGCCGGCCACGGCGTCCGAGCCGTAAAGCGCACCGGCACCGTCGCGCAGCACTTCGATGCGCTTGATCGCGCTGACCGGGATCGCATTGAAATCGACCGGGGTGGTGCCCTTGCCGATCTTGCTGTCGGTGTTGACCAGCGCGGTGTGGTGGCGGCGCTTGCCGTTGACCAGCACCAGCACCTGGTCGGGGGACAGGCCACGCAACTGTGCGGCGCGCACGTGGTCGGCGCCACCGGAGTTGGATTGGCGCGGGAAGTTGAACGACGGCAGCAGCGCCTGCAGCGCGCTGCCCAGTTCACCGTTGACCACGCCGGCCTTGCGGATGTCCTCGGCGGTGAGCACATCCACCGGCGAGGTGGATTCGAGCACGGTGCGATCGGCGGCGCGGGTGCCGGTGACGATCACGGTGTCCAGGTTGGTGGCGTCCTGGGCCAGGGCCGGGATGGCAGCGGAGGAAAGCGCGAGGGCGATGGCGAGGCCGAGCGGCGACGCGGGCAGGCGGGCGGACATGGAGGGCTCCAGCAACAACGACGACGGGGAAGGGGGAGATAGTTTCACTTACATCCATCCGGATGAAGCGATATATTATCTTCGCGTGATGGCCGGTGCCGATGCAAGTCCCTGCCGGTCCGGCATGAGCTGATGCCCGGTTGGCATCAGCACGCCGGGCCAGTGGCGCTGTACGCTGCCGGCTCGCCCTGTTCCCCTTCCCCGGAGCTGTACCGATGAAACACCTTGGCCTCGTCTTCGCCGTGCTGCTGGCCACCAGTGGCTGCGCCAGCCTCTCTTCGCAGGCGCCCAGCGCCTATGCCACGGCCACCACCGCCGAACTGAAGGGCGATGCCGCGCGTCCGTCCGCCGGCCACGGCTGGGTGCGCAGCGAGCTGTACTTCGGCGTAGGCGAAGAGCAGGGCGCCGGCAACCGCCCGCAGGCCGACACCATCAGCGAGGCGCAGTGGCGCACCTTCCTGGACAAGGAAGTGACCCCGCGCTTTCCGGATGGCCTGACCGTGTTCGATGCCTACGGCCAGTGGCTGTTCCGCGGTGATGCCTCGCCCAACCGTCTGCGCACCAAGGTGCTGGTGGTGCTGCACGAAGACACCCCGCAGCGCCGTGCCGATATCGAGGCGATCCGCCTGGCGTGGAAGCAGCAGACCAAGCACCAGTCGGTGCTGTGGTCGCGGCAGCCGGTCGAGGTATCGTTCTGAGTGGAAGGTGCCGCCGAGGTGCCGCAGGGAGCAATGATGAACTACAGGGAATGCATGCTCGGCCTGGTACTGGCAGGCGTGCTGGCACCGACGGCGCAGGCGGGTGGGGACGGCGGCGAAACGCTGCGCTTCCAAGTGGCCGCGCACGTGCAGGCGCACGCCGATCCCCAGCAGGACGGCAGCATCGCGGTGCAGCTGTCACCGTCAGGCAAGCGCCAGACGCTTGAGGGCGCGGCCGATGCCGACGGCAATTCGCGATGGTCGCTCGAAGATGTCGATTTCGATGGCTACCCGGAACTGGTCGCGCGCGCCTCGGTGGGCATGGTCAACGAAGCGGTGACGGTGTACCGCTTCGATCCGGCCAGTGCCGGGTTCCGCGCGCTGCAGGCCGATACCCACGGCAAGGACAGTTGCGGTGACCTCATGGGGCTTACGGTCGACCGTCCGAGCCGCACGCTGACCAGCAGCTGCCGCAGCGGCCCGATGTGGTACACCGATCAGTACCGGTTTGCAGGCGCGAAGCTCTATCTGTACCGCGCCGAGAGCGTGCTGATGCTGGGCGATACGTTGAACGCCGCGCTGCAGTGGGAACAGACCGGCGAGCAGGGCCCGCTGGCGGTCTGGCGCACCTATGATGCCGCCGGCCGGGTGCTGGAAAGTGCCATCGCCGATGGCCTGGGTGCACCGCCGGATGGACCGTTGCGTGGCCAGCAGGCCACCGTGGTACCCGCGCGGCTGTTCCTGTTCGATCGACCCGGCGCATCCAGCACCAGGCGTTACCTGGTGCAGGGAGACCGCGTGGAGATGCTGGATGAACAGGATGGCTGGGTGAAGCTGCGCTACCGCAACCCGAAGCAGGGCGCGGTGGAGGGCTGGATCAACGTCAACGATTGACTCGATCTCCGCCGGTAGTTTGCCTATCGAGGTGATGTGCGCCTTGCCCACGGAGGCATCACTTCTTCGGGTCTAGCCTCGGATGCTCTCCCCTCGAGGATGTATCCGATGAGCAAGCGCGTTGCCGAGATCGTTGTCGATACCCTGCAGCAGGCGGGCGTCCGCCGCTGTTACGGCATCGTTGGCGATACCTTGAATCACGTCACCGATGCCCTGCACCGCAGTGAAATCGACTGGGTACATGTACGCCACGAAGAAGTGGCCGCCTTCGCTGCCGGCGCCGATTCGCTGGTGAGCGGCGAGTTGACCGCCTGTGCGGGTTCTTGTGGTCCCGGTGGCCTGCACTTCATCAACGGCGTCTTCGAGAGCAATCGCAACCGTGCACCGATGGTACTGATCGCCAGCCAGGTGGTGACCAGTGAGCTGGGCATGGAATTTCCGCAGGAAGTGGACTTCAAGGCGGTGTATGCCAGTTGTTCGGTGTTCTGCGAGCAGGTGCACAGCCCGGAGCAGGCGCGGCGCGTCGTGGCCCTGGCCTGCCAGGCCGCGATCAGCCGCCGTGGCGTGGCGGTGGTGATCCTGCCGGCCGACATCAGCCAGGCCGAGGTGAAGCACGATGTGCCGTTCTCGGTGCACTACACCCAGCCGGTGCTGCGCCCGTCCGATGCCGAGCTGCAGCGCATCACCGAACTGCTGGGGCAGGGCAAGCGCATCGGCATCTATGCCGGTGCCGGTTGCCAAGGCGCGCACGCGCAGCTGCTGGAGCTGGCCCGGCGCCTGCAGGCGCCCATCGCGCATACCTCGCGCGCCAAGGATTTCGTCGAGCCGGACAACCCGTACAACATGGGCATGACCGGCATCTTCGGCATCGAATCCGGCTTCCACACGCTGATGGAGTGCGACACGCTGCTGCTGCTCGGCGCCGATTTCGCCTGGGGCCAGTTCTACCCGGACAAGGCCACGATCATCCAGGTCGACCGCGATGGCAGCCACCTCGGCCGCCGCCACCCGGTGAACCTCGGCGTGGTCGGTGACATCGCACCGACGCTGGACGCGCTGCTGCCGATGCTGCCGCCGCGCGAGGACAGCAGTTTCCTGGACGAGTGCATCGGGCATCGCGACAAGGCGCTGAAGAAGCGCGAACAGGAAGAACAACCGGGCGAGGGTGAACTGATCCATCCGCAGCACCTGACGGCATTGCTGTCGAGGCATGCCAGCGACGATGCGCTGTTCACCGCCGACGGCGGTTCGCCGATGGTGTGGGTGCTGCGCCATATCCGCGTCAACGGCCGCCGCCGCACGCTGACCAGCCTGCTGCACGGCACGATGGCCAACGCGATGCCGCAGGCGCTGGGCCTGCAGAAGGCCTTCCCCGGCCGGCAGGTGATCTCGCTGTCCGGTGATGGTGGCCTGGCGATGCTGCTGGGTGACCTGCTCACGGCAGTGCAGGAGAACCTGCCGATCAAGGTGGTGGTGTTCAACAATGGTTCGCTGAACTTCGTCGAGCTGGAGCAGAAGGTGGAGGGCCTGCTGGACAACTACACCGACCTGAAGAACCCGGACTTCGGCCGCCTGGCCGAGGTCATCGGCTTCCACGGCCGCACGGTAACCCGCAGCGAGGACCTGGAGGAGGCGGTGCTGGATTTCCTGTCCCAGCGCGGCCCGGCGCTGCTGGACGTGCATACCAGCCGCGCGGAGCTGGTGATGCCGCCGCAGATCGAGGCCAAGCAGGTGGCCGGTACGGCGTTGTACGCCGCCAAGGCAGTGTTGAACGGCCGCTTCGACGACGTGAAGCATCTGCTGGTGGACAACTTCCTGAAGAAGTAACGGGGTGGGTTTGATGCAGGGCTGCGCCCTGCACCCGCTACGAGCCGGAGCCAGAGCAGAAGCGGCCTTCCTGAGGGATGGCGGGGTGGGTCCGGTTGCGGGGGACGCCGTAAACCCGTCCCTGGGGGCTTGGCCGCGGCATCCATGCCGCGGACACCCCCGCAACCGGACCCACCCCACCTTCGACAGTTTCCTGCGATCTGTCGGTAGATCCACGCCCTGCGTGGATAGCGTGGAAATGATCGAATTGTTCGTGTAGAGCCGAGCCATGCTCGGCTCAGAGCGAAGCGACCCGCTTTTGCTTTTGATCCTTTGATTCCTTTCCGTGGCTGGCACGCGCAAGGAATTATCAGGGGCCGGTCGGGATGGGCTGCGCAGGACCGTTGGCGCCATGGATGGCGCCATCGAGCCCCCAGGGATGGGTTTACGGCGTGTCCTGCGCAGCCCATCCCGACCGGCCCACTCCGATAAAGCTGCTTTGACGACCCCCCCCAGCCACGAGGGGCCCCGCCGTTGGCTGGAACCCATCATTCCACGACGGAATTGGCGCGCCGGCCCCGCTGGGCCTACCATCGGCGCTCCCCACCCCCACCGCCCCTTCCATGTCCGCTCCCGCTTCCGCCGTACCGCGTCGCTGGTTCGTCGCCGGCGACTTCAACGGCTTCTTCGGCCTGGTCGTCGACAACCTCTCCATCCTCGGCTTCATCGCCATGGCCCTGGTCGGGATCTTCCAGTTCCCCGCCGACGTGGTGTTCGGCCGAATGTTCCCCGGCACCGCCTTTGGCGTGCTGGTCGGCAACCTGCTGTACACCCTGATGGCGCGCCGGCTGGCGGCGCGTACCGGCCGCGACGATGTCACCGCCATGCCGCTCGGCCTGGATGCCCCCACCAGCATCGGCATGGCCCTGCTGGTGCTCGGCCCGGCCTTCCTCGCCTTCAAGCAGCAGGGCATGGATCCGCATGCTGCGGGCATCGCCACCTGGCAGCTGGGCATGGCCGCGCTGGTCATCATGGGCGTGCTCAAGTTCGTGCTGTCGTTCTTCGGTGAAGCAGTCACCCGCGCGCTGCCGCGAGCTGCGCTGCTGGGTTCCATCGCCGGCATCGCGCTGGTGCTGATGGGCCTGCTGCCGCTACTGGAAACGCTGCGCTCGCCGCTGGTCGGCTTCACCACGCTGGGCCTGCTGCTGTATGTGCTGATCGCCAAGGGCAAGCTGCCGGTGCGTGGCCCGGGCGTGCTGCTGGCCTTCGTGTTCGGCACCGTGCTGTATTACGGGCTTGGACTGGCCGGGCTGGGCGCGCCCGGCTTCCATGTGCCGGAATGGGTGCCGCCGCAGGTGGTGCTGCCGCTGCCGACGCTGGGCTTCCTTGAGGGCCTGCCCACGGCGATGACCTACCTGCCGCTGCTGCTGCCGTTCGGCCTGCTGATGGTGGTGGGCGGCATCAATGTGTCTGAGAGCGCACGCGCGGCTGGCGATGACTACCGCACCCGCGACATCCTGCTGGTGGAGGCGGTGGCTACGCTGGTGGCAGGCGTCTGTGGCGGCGTCGCGCAGACCACGCCGTACATCGGCCAGCCGGCCTACAAGCACATGGGCGCGCGCAGCGGCTACACGCTGCTGACCGGCCTGTTCGTCGGCATCGGCGGCATGCTCGGCATCATCTCCGGGCTGGTGCAGTGGCTGCCGCTGGCGGTGCTGGCACCGATCATCGTGTACGTGGCCATCGACATCACCACCCAGGCCTTCCAGGCCACGCCGCGCCACCATACCGGCGCGATGGTGTTCGGTTTCCTGCCGTCGGTGGCCTACCTGCTGGCGATCAAGGCGCCCGGCTGGATCGCGCCGGACCAGCTGCCGCAGCTGCTGACCAAGCTCGACGGCCATGGCCTGCCCGAGCTGGCGGTGATTTTCACCCTCGGCAACGGCTTCATCATCACCTCGATGCTGTGGATCTCGGCAGTAGCCGCGATGGTCGATGGCCGCCTGCGCCGTGCCTGCGGCTTCCTGCTGGTGGCGGCGGGGCTGACCCTGTTCGGCCTGATCCACTCGGTGGATCCGCGCGGTGGCATCTACCTGCCGTGGGACCTGGAAGGATTGGCGCGCATCATCAGTTTGCAGTTTGCCGGCGCCTACGTGGCATTGGCGCTTCTGCTGGGCCTGCTGTCGCTGCAGAAGCAGCCGGTGAAACCGCTGGATGATCGCACCGATCATTGACCGGTGACGCCGGGCATGGCCCGGCCTTACCGCTCCTTCCACTTCTGGTGCTCTGTAGAGCCGAGCCTGCGCTCGGCTGCTCTGAGCCGAGCATGGCTCGGCTCTACAGGGGCGTGTTGCAGGCGGCGAATGATCACAGCGCGCTCTGCCGGCCAGCGGCCGGCACTACCGTTCGGCGTCCAGTTCCGGGTAATGGCGGAAGATGCCGTTGGTGTTGAACGGCAACCGCCGCTCAGACGCCAGATAGGCGGCGATGTTGGTTCGTTTCGCCACTCGTTCCTGCAGCGCGCGCAGCCGGGGCAGGGTGGGGCCGAGCGCCTGCATGCGGCGCGGAAACATGTAGTCCAGCCCGCTCAGCAGCTGGAACAGTGACAGATCCACATAGGAGTGCTCGCGCAGTGCATGGCGGCCACCGTTGGCGGCCATCACCTGCTCGAAATAGCCGAGGAACTTGGGCAGGCGCTCGCTGCGCAGTGACGCGGCTCGTGCCCTGGCCTCGGTCTTCTGCTGTTCGTAGTACTTCGATGCGGCGATCGGATGGTGGGTGTCGTGCACCTCGGCTACCAGGTCGGCGATGGTCAACTGCAGTTGCAGCGCCTGCATGCGCCGCGATGCGGCCTGCGGCACCAGGTCCAGCGTCGGGCCGAGGAAATCCAGGATCGCCGCGACCTGCGCGATGACCTGGCGGCCGGCCTTCAGGAACGGCGGCGCAAAGGGCTGTGCCCCTTCGTTGCGACCCTCCAGAAACGGCTGCATCACCGCATCGCCGTGCACCCGCGCCATGTCGATGTAGTCGGCGCCGGCATCTTCCAGCGCCAGGCGCACGAACTCGCCACGGCCCTGGATGCCGGTCCAGTAGTACAGCGCGTACTGCATGGCAGAGTCTCCACGGGACAGGACTCCTAGCCTCGCGCGGGTGGCGCAAAGCAGACGTGAGCGTGGACGACGCGTGCCTGAACCCGAACGGCAGCGGAACAGGCGGGGAACCGGCTGCAATCGATGGGGTCACACCTTCTCCATTGCGTGTGAAACGAGGTGCTGCATCATGCAGAGTGGAAAGGCGGTCTGGCCCTGGGTGTTGGGTGTGGTGGTGATCGGTGGCGCGGGCGGCTGGTTGTTCCGCGATCAGCTGAAGAGCCTGGCCGACGGTGTCCCGGTGCCGGTGCAATCAAACCCTGCCAGTACCAGTGCACCGGCACAACCGCAGGCGGCCGCAGAGCCCGCGCCAGCACCACCATCGATCAGGCATCCGCTGGATACCGAGGCCGCCGCCGACCCGGCGCTGCCGAAACTGGCTGACAGCGACGCCGCGGCCTGGGGCGCACTGAGCCAGCTGTTCCAGGGCGAGGGGCCGCTGACCCTGCTGCTGCGTGATCACCTGATCCAGCGCCTGGTCACCCAGGTCGACAACCTGGACAAGCCCAGCGTGCCGCCGACCACGCTGGCCGCGCGGCCGCTGCCGGGCAACCTGCAGGTCGATACGGGCGAAGGCGGCGAACGCATCGCCGCCAGCAATGCGGCACGCTATGCGCCTTACGTACAGGCGTTCACTGCGCTGGACCCGGCGGCAACGGCTACCGCTTACAAGCGCTTCTATCCGCTGATCCAGCAGGCCTATGCCGACCTTGGCCGGCCCGAGGGCTATTTCAACGACCGCCTGGTCATGGTGATCGACCACCTGCTGGACACCCCGGAACTGGCCCAGTCGCCGCTGGTGCAGCGCGATGAGCGCGGCCGCTATCGCTTCGTCGATCCCACCCTGCAGTCACGCTCGATCGGGCAGAAGGCCCTGCTACGCATGGATCCTGCACAGGCGCGGGCGATCAAGCAGCAGCTGCGGGCGATCCGCAGCGCGATCACCCGCTGAGTCCGTCCACCGTGCGGAACTGATCGGGATCAACGCGCCGACCACACGCGCTCCGGCATGCTGGCCGCAGGCTGACTGGCCCCGGGGTGCAGTCGCAGCCACCCTTGAAACCGGGTGGGGCAACCGCATCTTTCCAGCATTGCCGGCCCAGGCCGGCCCTGAAGACCGATGAGGATTCGCAATGCGGATGGACAAGCTCACCTCGCGTTTCCAGCAGGCGCTGGCAGACGCACAGTCGTTGGCCGTGGGCCGCGACAACAGCATCATCGAACCGGTTCACCTGTTCAGCGCGCTGCTGGACCAGCAGGGTGGCAGCACGCGCCCGCTGCTGGCCCAGGCCGGGGTGAACGTGCCGGTGCTGCGCGAGCGCCTGACCGAGGCGCTGGACGCACTGCCCAAGGTATCCGGCCAGGCCGGCAACGTCTCGATGGGCAACGATCTGGGGCGCCTGCTGAACCAGACCGACAAGCTGGCGCAGCAGCACGGGGACGCCTTCATTGCGAGCGAGTGGTTCGTGCTGGCGGCGCTGGACGATGGCGGCACGCTGGGCATGGCGCTGCGCGCCGCTGGTGCCGACAAGACGCGCCTGCAGGCGGCGATCGACAAGCTGCGTGGCGGCGAGAACGTGCAGTCGGAGAATGCCGAGGAGCAGCGGCAGGCGCTGGAGAAGTACACCATCGACCTGACCGCGCGGGCCGAGAGCGGCAAGCTCGACCCGGTGATCGGCCGTGACGAGGAAATCCGCCGCACCATCCAGGTGCTGCAGCGCCGGACCAAGAACAACCCGGTGCTGATCGGCGAACCCGGCGTGGGCAAGACCGCGATCGTGGAAGGGCTGGCCCAGCGCATCATCAACGACGAAGTACCCGAGGGCCTGCGCGGCAAGCGCGTGCTGTCGCTGGACATGGGCGCGCTGATCGCCGGGGCCAAGTTCCGCGGCGAATTCGAGGAGCGACTGAAGGGTGTACTCAACGACCTGGCCAAGAACGAAGGCCAGATCATCCTGTTCATCGATGAACTGCACACCATGGTCGGCGCGGGCAAGGCCGACGGCGCGATGGATGCCGGCAACATGCTGAAGCCGGCGCTGGCACGCGGCGAGCTGCATTGCATCGGTGCGACCACGCTGGACGAATACCGCAAGTACATCGAGAAGGACGCTGCGCTGGAGCGCCGCTTCCAGAAAGTCTTCGTCGGTGAGCCGTCGGTGGAGGACACCATCGCGATCCTGCGCGGGCTGAAGGAAAAGTACGCCGTGCACCACGGGGTGGAGATCACCGACCCGGCCATCGTGGCCGCCGCCACGCTGTCCAACCGCTACATCACCGATCGCCAGCTGCCGGACAAGGCCATCGACCTGATGGACGAGGCTGCCTCGCGCCTGCGCATGGAGATCGACTCCAAGCCGGAGGAGCTGGATCGCCTGGAACGCCGGGTGATCCAGCTGAAGATCCAGCGCGAGATGCTGAAGAAGGAAAAGGACGAAGCCTCGCGGCAGCGGCTGGCCGACCTGGAGAACGACATCGACGGGCTGGAGCGCGAGTTCTCCGACCTCAATGAAATCTGGAAGTCGGAGAAGGCTGCGCTGCAGGGCGCCACCAAGATCAAGGAGCAGGTCGAGCAGGCCAAGCTGGAACTCGAAGCCGCGCAGCGCCGCCAGGATTTCGCCAAGATGAGCGAGATCCAGTACGGCCTGTTGCCGCAGCTGGAAAAGCAGCTGGCCGCGGCCCAGGAAGCCGAGCACAAGGACTTCAAGCTGGTGCAGGACCGGGTCACCGACGAGGAGATCGCCGAGGTCGTGTCGCGCTGGACCGGCATTCCGGTCAACAAGATGCTCGAAGGCGAGCGCGACAAGCTGCTGCGCATGGAAGAAGTGCTGCACAACCGTGTGGTCGGCCAGGAGGAAGCGATCAAGGTCGTCTCCGATGCCGTGCGCCGTTCGCGTGCAGGCCTGTCCGATCCGAACCGTCCGGCCGGCTCGTTCCTGTTCCTCGGCCCGACCGGCGTCGGCAAGACCGAGCTGTGCAAGTCGCTGGCCGAATTCCTGTTCGACAGCGCCGACGCGATGATCCGCATCGACATGAGCGAATTCATGGAGAAGCACAGCGTCGCCCGCCTGATCGGCGCCCCCCCGGGTTACGTGGGCTACGAGGAAGGCGGCTACCTGACCGAGGCGGTGCGCCGTCGCCCGTACTCGCTGATCCTGCTGGACGAAGTGGAGAAGGCGCATCCGGATGTGTTCAACATCCTGCTGCAGGTGCTGGACGATGGCCGCCTGACCGATGGCCAGGGCCGCACCGTGGACTTCCGCAATACCGTCATCGTGATGACCTCGAACCTGGGCTCGCACCAGATCCAGGACATGAGCGCCGACGACAGCCCGGAGGCCTACACGCAGATGAAGGCAGCGGTGATGGGCGTGGTGCAGGCGCACTTCCGTCCGGAGTTCATCAACCGCCTGGACGACATCGTGGTGTTCCACCCGCTGGACAAGCAGCAGATCAAGCAGATCGCGCGCATCCAGATGCGCGGGCTTGAGAAGCGGCTGGCCGAGCGCGGGTTGAAGCTGGCGGTCTCCGATGCGGCGTTCGACCTGCTCGGCAACGTCGGCTTCGATCCGGTGTACGGCGCGCGCCCGTTGAAGCGTGCGATCCAGTCGCAGCTGGAAAACCCGCTGGCGCAGCAGATCCTGTCCGGCGCCTTCGTCAACGGCGATACCATCGAAGTCGGCAACGACGGTGGTCGCCTGGTGTTCGCCAAGGCTTGAACCGGTGGCGCCCCAGCCATGGCTGGGGCGCCATCAGAGCCTTGGCAGCGCACGATGGTCCTGTTTCACTTTCGCAAGGATGAGGAGAACCGCATGGACGTTGCCCGCAGGGCTTCACTCTGCATGACGCTGGCGTTGGCTGCTGTTTGTGGACACGCCGCGGCCGCCGAACAGGTCCAGCTGCCGCCGATGAAGGGCTACCAGCAGGCCCACCAGAGCACCGACGCGCAAGGCAACCGCATCACCGAGTACGTGCCACAGGGCCAGACCGTGCACGACTGGACCGACATGGTCACCGTCAACGATGCGCCGAACAGTGGCCATGTGAGTCCGCGTGAGTTCCTCGGCATCATCGAGGCGGGGTGGCGCATCGCCTGTCCGGCGGCGCAGAGCCACTGGATCCGCGAAGGTGAAGAAGGGGGACGGCCCTTCGCCCTGCTGATGCTCAGCTGCCCGCGGAATCCGGGGACAGGCAAGCCGGAGTTCACCTGGATCAAGGGCGTGCAGGGCAGGCAGGGCTTCCACACCGTGCAGAAGTCGTTCCGCTCCGAGCCGGAGAAGGAGGACGTCGTGCAGTGGATCGGCTGGCTGCGCGAGGTCGGGTTGTGCGGCAACGGCGACGCACCGGCCTGCCGCTGACCGCAGAGGGAAAGGGCGCCCAGCGGCGCCCTTCATGCATCAGAAGCGGTGGGTGTAACCGCTCATCAGCCCGAACTGGTCTGCCTTCTGCACGATCGGGCTGTTGGCCGCATCGCCGAGCAGGCGCGTGCCTTCGGCCGAGATGTACCAGTTGCCGTTGCGGCCCACGCGGTGGCTCCACTTCAGGCCGACACCGGCACTGACCAGGCCGGCCTTCGGCCTGTGCTCGGCGAAGCCCGTGCGTTTGGCCTGTTCCGGGCTGACGCCGTACCAGGTCTGCATGTAGCCGCGGTTGCCGTAGTCGGTGGAAACACTGCCGCTGACCACGCCACCGGCCAAGTCGAACAGCGGCATGCTCAGGTTCAGATGGATCTGCTGGGTGGCCAGGCCGTTCTCGGCCTTGTCCTCGTCCTTGCGGGTGAACTGCCAGGAGCCGCTCAGCACGGCTTCGCCCAGCGTATAACCAGCCGAGACGCCGACCAGGGGACGGGTATCGATATCACCCATGCCGCGCAGGAAGTCCGAACCGCCCAGCAGCGAGTCCTTGTCCTTGCGGATGCCGCTGGCGCCGACATAGGCACGCACGCGCGTGTGCTCGCCGAGGGAGGTGCCCCAGCCGATGCCACTGGTGCCCAGAAACCATCCCCCCGGCGAGGTGACATCAAATGACAGCGACGGCGTCGCACGATACTCCTCGCTGCCGCTGTAACGCGGTGCCACGCCGCCACCGGCGGCGAGCTCGAAGGTCCAGTGGTCATCCTTGGCGTGGGCGATCGGGGCGGCGAACAGCGGCAACACGGCCAGGCAGAGCAGGGCGGGGGAACGGCGAAGCTGGGACATGGAAACTCTCGGCAATGGGAGGAAAGCAGCGCGCGCATCCGGCGAGTGCTGCAGGGTTGCCAGCGTGGCGATATGCCGGCGACCGATCCGTCCGCAGTTGTGCGGGAGTTGTAATCAACTGTAATCGCGCCGTTGGGAGTTCAGCTGGCAGCCAGCGGCCAGTGCATTTCCAGGCGCGCGCCGCCCAGCGTGGCGCGACTGATGCGCAGCTCGCCGCCGTGGCGGGCTGCAATGCGGCCGACAATGGCCAGGCCCAGGCCGAAGCCGCCGGTATCGCGGCTGCGGCTGTCGTCCAGGCGGGTGAACGGGCGCATCACCTTCTCCCGATCGGCTTCGGCGATGCCCGGGCCGTCATCGTCCACGCGCAGGCAGGCGCGGCCGCTGATACCGACCAGCGAGACCTCCACCTGCGAACGCGCGTGGCGCAGCGCATTGCCGACCAGGTTGCTCAGCGCCAGCTGCAACAGGCGTGGCTCGGCATCCACTCGCGGCAACGCGCTGGGCTGCACGCGCAGGACAATGCCGGCACGTTCGGCATCGCGGCGGGCATCGGCCAGGCAGGCCTGCAGCCAGTCGTTGGCTTCGATGCGCTGCATCGGTTCGCCCTCGCTGGGATGCTCCAGCCGTTCGTAGGCCAGCAGTTCGCTGACCAGCCGGTTGAGCTCGGCCAGGTCGCCGTGCAGGCCCTGCGCCAGCCGTTCGCGGCGTTCGCGGTCATCGCTGTCCAGCATCAGGTCCAGGCCGAAGGCCACCCGCGCGATGGGCGTGCGCAGTTCGTGCGAAATGGCATGGGTCAGGTCGCGCTGGCGCTGCACCAGTTCGGCCACGCGTGCCGCCATGCGGTTGGAGTGTTCGACGATGACCCGGATCTGCGAGCGGGGCGAAACCTGCGCGCGTGCCTGCAGGTCGCCGGAACCGATGCGGTCGGCGTGCCGGCGCAGTGCTTCCAGGTCGCGCCAGAGCAGGCGCACCCAGGCATACAGGCTGGCGCCCACCAGCAGCAGGATGCTGAGGTAGGCGGCGATGGTCATGTACGTCGTCATCTGCACCGCGCCGGGCAGGCGCAGGTGCAGCCAGCGGCCGCCGATGCCGTCGATGGGCAGCAGCACCTGCTGGTACTGATCGCGCACGATGAAGCCATCGGCCTTCACGGCCTCCTGTTCCTGCGCGTCGAGCGCGGGAGGTTTGTCGAGCAGGGTCAGGGCGATGCCGTAGTGTGGCTGCCACTGTTGCAGCCGCTCACGCTGCTGGACGGCGTCCAGGCCGGCCAGGCCACTGCGCAGGGCGTACACCTGCCCGCGCACCTGCTGCACGAACACGCGATCCTGCACGGGCGTGTAGATGCCATCCAGGATGTGGTTGAGAAAGAACACCGACACCAGGAAGCAGGCGCCGGTGATGAACCACAGCCACAGGAACAGCCGCTTCATTCCGACCAGGCCGCAGGATTGAACTGGTAGCCGCGCCCCCACACGGTCTTGATCCGCCGCGGTTCGCGCGCATCGTCGCCGAGCTTGCGGCGCAGCTTGCCGATGCAGACGTCGACGCTGCGGTCCAGACCGTCGAAGCCGATGCCGCGCACCGCCTGCAGGATCTGGTCGCGCGACAGGATCTGCCCCGGCTGGCTGGCCAGCAGCCACAGGATCTCGAATTCCGTGGTGCCCAGCTCGACCGGCTGGCCGTGCAGGTGCACCTCGCGCTGCATGCGATCGATCAGCAGCTCACCATGCATCAGCCGGCTGGGCGTGCCGGTATTGCTGCTGCCGTGGCGGCGGCGCAGCAGGGCGCGCAGGCGGGCCAGCAGCAGGCGTGGCTCGATCGGCTTGTGCACATAGTCATCGGCACCCGATTCCAGGCCCAGCACCTGCTCGATGTCGTCCTCACAGGCGGTCAACATCAGGATCGGCACATCGGAGAAGCTGCGGATCTGCCGGCACACATCGATGCCCCCCAGGCCGGGCAGCATCAGGTCCAGCACCACCAGTTCCGGTGCATGCTGGCGGCAGGCGGCGCTGGCGAGGTCGCCGCGTGCCACGTGCTGCACGGCGAAGCCATGTTCGTGGAGATAGTCGCTGACCAGTTCGGCCAGGCGACGGTCGTCCTCCACCAGCAGGACCGACGTGGGCGAACTGCTGGCAGGGGGAGTCCAGGGGGATGGCTGCATGCGTGGGGCCTCCGTTCCCAGGCAGGAGCGCCCGGCGGCGCAGCCTAGCAACGCCCCATGACGACTGCCTGAATCGCGGCCAACCTGATAACCGCGGGTACGGACGTCATCGCCAGCGGCTTTCAGCGGGCGGCCCCGGCTGGCCTATGGTGGCGGTTTCCCGGATGGAGCCTGGTGCAATGAGCGACCCGCAGTGGCAACTGGAAACCCTGGCCGTGCACGGCGGTTACCGTCCCGACCCGACCACCCGCGCGGTGGCGGTGCCGATCTACCAGACCGTGGCGTATGCCTTCGATGACACCCAGCACGGCGCCGACCTGTTCGACCTGAAGGTTCCGGGCAACATCTACACGCGCATCATGAACCCCACCACCGACGTGCTGGAGCAGCGCCTGGCCGCGCTGGAAGGCGGCATCGGCGCGCTGGCGCTGGCCTCGGGGCAGGCCGCGATCACCTATGCCATCCAGACCATCGCCGAGGCCGGCGACAACATCGTCGCCTCCAGTGCGCTCTACGGTGGCAGCCTCAACCTGCTGGCGCACACGCTGCCGCAGTACGGCATCCAGGCGCGCTTCGCCGACCCGGCCGACCCGGCCGCGTTCGCCGCGCTGATCGACGAACGCACCAAGGCGGTGTTCGTCGAATCCATCGGCAACCCGCGCGGCAATGTCACCGACATCGCCGCCATCGCCGAGGTCGCGCATGCCGCCGGGGTGCCGCTGATCGTCGACAACACCGTGGCCACGCCCTTCCTGCTGCGCCCGTTCGAGCACGGCGCCGACATCGTGGTGCATTCGCTGACCAAATACCTCGGGGGACACGGCAACAGCCTGGGCGGCGCGATCATCGATTCCGGCCACTTCGACTGGACCGCACAGCCCCAACGCTTCGCACGGCTCAACCAGCCCGACCCCAGTTACCACGGCGTGGTCTATACCGAAGCCCTGGGGCCAGCGGCCTACATCGGCCGCGCGCGGGTGGTGCCGCTGCGCAATACCGGCGCTGCGTTGTCGCCGTTCAACGCGTTCCTGATCCTGCAGGGCATCGAGACCCTGGCCCTGCGCATGGAACGCATCAATGCCAATGCGCTGGCCGTTGCGCAGTTCCTGAAGGCGCATGCCAAGGTCGCCTGGGTGCGCTACGCCGGACTGGCCGACGACCCCGAGCATGCCGCCGCGCAGCGCTATCTGGGTGGACACGGCTCGGGCGTACTGACCTTCGGTCTGCCCGGTGGGCGCGAGGCCGGCGCCCGCTTCCTCGATGCGCTGAAGCTGTTCACCCGCCTGGTCAACCTGGGGGATGCGAAGTCACTGGCCACCCATCCGGCTTCGACCACGCATCGCCAGCTGGATGCAGCGGAGCTTGCCAAGGCCGGTGTCAGCGAGGACACCGTGCGGCTGTCGATCGGCATCGAGCACATCGGCGACCTGCGCGCGGACCTGGAACAGGCCCTGGCCGGCGCCTGATAGCTGCGCGCTTGGTCGTCATCGCCACAGGCGATCACCGCCGGCACCGCGATGGGTTACGGTGGAACTACCTCTCCAAGGCATGGCAACGTGGCGATCCAGATCCCCGGTCGATGCGGGTCGACCGGGGATTTTTTGTTTCCGGGGTCAGATCCGTTTTCCTGTGGAAAACGGATCTGACCCCGCGCGCCGCCGTGTCGACCAAGGTCGACATCCACCAACAGCAGCAGGGAACTGTCGAAGGCGGGGTGGGTCCGGTTGCGGGAGTGTCCGCGGCATGGATGCCGCGGCCAAGCCCCCATGGAAGGGTTTACGGCGTCTCCCGCAATCGGACCCACCCCGCCATCCCACGCTATGCCCGCTTTTGCCGTTGCCGTTGTTTCGGCAGGTGCAGGGCTGCAAGCCCTGCCGCACGCATACCCCTCACACCACCGGAATGCTGTGCTGCCCCAGATTCCGGTACGGCGGCGTGGACATGATCATCTCCGCCAGCGAATACGCCAGCTCGCGCTCGGCCATCACCGTGCCATCGGCGCCGTGCTCCAGCAGATGCTTCACCTCGGCATCGCTGTGCGCGCGCGCCAGCAGGGTCAGGTCCGGATTGATCGCCCGCAGCTTGGCCAGCGCCTCACCGGCTTCCAGCGGCTGCGGAATCGCCAGCACCGCGATCTTGGCGCGCTCCGGATGGGCCTCGGCCAGCACCCGGTCGGCGGCGGCACTGCCGCGGATCGCCGCCAGGCCCTTGGCATGTGCCTGCTCGACGTGTTCCTTGTTGTCATCGATCACCAGCACCGGCACGCCACGGTCGCGCAGCACCTGCGCCAGTTCGCTGCCGACGCGGCCGTAACCGATCACGATGGCGTGGTCATGCAGGTCGCGCGACGGGCCGATCGCTTCGGGCGGCTCGGGTACCTGCGGAGACTGCTCCTGCTTGGCCTGCCAACGGTCCAGCAGGCCGAACACCAGCGGGTTGAGCATGATCGACACCAGCGCGCCGGCCAGCACCAGCGACTGGCCTTCCTTCGGCAGGATCTGCAGCGCCACGCCGAGGCCGGCGATGATGAAGGCGAACTCGCCGATCTGCGCCAGGCTGGCCGAGATGGTCAGCGCGGTGCTGGTCGGGTGGCCGAACGCACGCACGATGAAGAATGCCGCCGCCGACTTGCCGAACATGATGATGGCGACGGTGGCCAGCACCTGCCACGGATGCTGGACGAGGATGTTGGGGTCGAACAGCATGCCGACCGACACAAAGAACAGCACTGCGAACGCATCGCGCAGCGGCAACGAATCATGCGCGGCCTTGTGGCTCAGCTCCGATTCGTTGAGCAGCATGCCGGCGAAGAACGCGCCCAGCGCGAACGAGACGCCGAACAGCATCGCCGAGCCGAACGCCACGCCCAGCGCGATCGCCAGCACCGACAGGGTGAACAGCTCACGCGAACCGGTACCGGCGATGCGCTCGAGGATCCACGGGATGACCCGCCGACCGACCACCAGCATCACCGCCACGAACAGGCCCAGCTGCACGAAGGTCCAGCCGATGTCGGCCAGCACGCTGCCGAGCGAGTGCGATTCCTTGGCCGCGTCAGGACCGAACACACCGGCCATCACCGGCATCATCACCAGCGCCAGCACACAGGCCAGGTCTTCCACGATCAGCCAGCCGACCGCGATCTTGCCGCGCATCGTTTCCAGCAGGCGGCGTTCCTCCATCGCCCGCAGCAGCACCACGGTACTGGCGGTGGCCAGCGAGAAACCGAAGATGACGCCATGGATGGCCGGCCAGCCCATCAGCGAGGCCACGCCCCAGCCGAGCAGGGTGGCCACCGCGATCTGGCCGATGGCGCCGGGAATGGCGATCGCCTTGACCGCCATCAGGTCCTTCAGCGAGAAGTGCAGGCCGACGCCGAACATCAGCAGCATGACGCCCAGTTCGGCCAGCTGGTTGGCCAGCGCCTGGTCGGCGACGAAGCCGGGAGTGAACGGGCCTACGCAGATGCCAGCAACCAGGTAACCGACCAGGGGAGACAAGCGGAGCTTGTTGGCCAGCGCGCCGAAGATGAAGGCGAGCCCCAGGCCAACGGCAACGATGTTGATCAGGTCGGTGTCATGGTGCATCGGCACTCGCAGGAAATCGGGGGATGCCCCGATTTTCACCGATGCGGTCACATACGGCAAACCTGGCCAGCGTATCGGATCGTTGCGTGGGCGGCTTGTACGGGCGAGATATCAAGCCTTGTTGAGAGATGGCAGGCCCTGACGGGCCGAATGGTGCCTACCTATGGGGGGCTCCAGGCGTAGCCGTCGATGATCACACCATCTGCCGGCGCTGGGTCTCTTCCAGGGCAGGCTCGGCCTGCTGCGGCGAGGCGGCCAGCTGCTTGTCCAACTGATGAATCTGCCGCAGCGACTCCGCAACGGGTGGCTGAAGGGCCGTTTCAATGTTGATGTGGGCACGCAGATGGCCCGGGTCATCCAAGGCTCCTTGAATGACGAAGATGTTCTCCGGCCTTGGGGGCTGACCAGCCGGCAAGCCCAATACCACATGGTCGATCCGTTCCAGACCTTGTGCCCGGGCAAGTTGGGTGAGGCTGGCCGCCATGCGTTGGCTGGATTCATCAGATGCGCGACCCAGCGATGCGTCCAGCGCGTGGACGCCGGCGTGTGCCTGCTGGTGAAGCGATGCCGAGGCATCGCTCAGCGATGGGATGCTGGTTTCCGGCCGTTCGGCTGCCGGTTGCGGCTGCGAAGGACTGGTGGGCCGCACGCGCTCTGCCTTGCGAATGGACTCGATCAGCTCCCGCGGTGTATCGGTGAACAGCAGTTCGCCTGCATCCAGGGACTGCCCGGTAACCTTGTTCACGGTACTGGTCGCCCACGATGCGCAGGTATTGCCATATGACCAGGTGACATTTTCGCCCAAGGCCTGGTCAAGTCGCTTGACCTGCTCGGGAGTCAATTCGTAATAGCGTGAGGCCGAAGGTGTGGCCCGCGCTTCCATGCCTTCGCGGATGTCCGAACCTGGGCCATTGTCCTCAACGAGTAGATGGTTGTCTGGCCACAGGCCATGGAACGTCGTATGGCCGTTTCGCGTCACCGAGATCCAGGCGTGGCCGTCCACGAACTGATTGAACGACCCCTGTGTATTGGGGTCTACGTGACTATGGATGCCGAGGACGACCTTGTCGCTCATGGGATGCCCTTACGGAAAAATCTGTGTTTCGCCATCGGCGTACAGCATCACCACGCGCGGCGCCATCAAGGGAATTTCCTGACGGGCCGGGCCAGCAGGTCCGGGCTTCACGTCGCGCCGCAGCATGGTTGTGCATTGGCCGGATATGGGGCAGCGATCAACAACGACTTTCATGGTGTCCCCTTCCACGACATAGCTCATCCCTGCCGCGTAATACATGCTTTCCATCGGTTCATTGAACTGGACCTGGAGCTTCGACGCGGAGAGCTGGGTGACGACGACCGGCTCAAGGCTCGATTTGGAATAGCTGGGTTTCACGTGATCTCCTGAACACCCTGACAGGGGGGCCGCCAGCGCAACCCACGCGAGCGCAGCGTACACATGGCGGCGAGTGATGCAGGCTCTCGTCACGGAGCGGCTCCTTCGTTGGTCCGCTGATTATGCACGGGACGACCTATGAGGCGCGTGCAACAGCGCACAGCCTGGAAACCGGGTGCAGGAGCTGGCAACGGTATACGGTCAGGGCCGCGCCTGCCCCGAGGCCGCGGGCGGGTGTGTGGAGCAGCGCCGGGCAGGGCCCGGCGCACCCATTACCCCTTACCAGGTGTACTTGATCCGCCCGTACACATACGCGCCGTTGAAGCCGAACGGCGAGTAGTTGCTGTACGGCAGCATGCCGAAGGTGGAGTTCTGCAGGTCTTCGGTGCGGTCCGGGTACTTGTCCAGCAGGTTGTCGGCACCCACGGTCAGGGTCCAGTTGCTGCTGGGCTTGTAGCTGGCCGAGGCATCCACCACCCAGGCGTCGCCGTAGGTCTGGTCACGCAGCGCGGTGGCCGAGTTGCGCACGGTGAATTTGCCGTAGCGGGTGGCGGCCAGGCCCAGCTCCCAGTGGTCCGAACGCCAGGTGCCGCTCAGGATCGCCTTGTCGCGCGGGTAGCTGTCCTCGATGCGACCGATCTCATCACGGCCGATCAGCGACTGGGTCAGGCCCAGCGTGCCGAACACCGGCGGGGTGCCGCCAACGCGGCGCACTTCGGTGTCGTTGTAGCTGTATGCCGCGGTCAGCTCCAGGCTGCTGGCGCTGAACGGTACCGTGTAGCTGGAGACGAAGTCGACACCGCGGGTGCGCGTATCCAGGCCGTTGGTGAAGTAGGAGAACGCGGTCACCTGCGGCAGGCCCAGGGTGCCCAGCAGCGCGCTGGTCGCGGCATTGGTGGTGATGCTCGACGACAGCGCGATGCGGTCATCGATGTCGATCTGGTAGGCATCGACGGTGATGTACAGGCGGTCGACCGGCTGCAGCACCAGGCCCAGGCTGTAGGAGGTGGAGGTCTCGGCCTTCAGCGGCGAGGCGCCCAGCGCCTGCGCGGCCTGGCTGGTGGTCGGGAAGGTGCCGCGCTCGACGAATACGCCATTGAGGAACTGGCTGGTCACCGCCTGGTAGCCCTGCTGCGCCAGCGAGGGCGCGCGGAAACCACTGGAGGCGGTGGCCCGCACCGCCACCTTGTCGGTGAACGCGTAGCGCGCCGACAGCTTGCCCGAGAAGCGGTCGCCGAAGTCCGAATAGTCTTCGTAGCGGCCGGTGATGCCGGCCGAGAACTTGTCGGTCAGGTCCGCTTCCAGGCCGGCGTAGACCGCGTAGTTGTGGCGGTCGGCATGCACTTCATTGGTCGGGGTGAAGCCCGCGAAGCCCTGCGCGCCGCTGCCGGTGTACGAGTTCAGTTCGCCCGGGTTCTGGTCCCACTTCTCCTTGCGGTACTCACCGCCGAAGGACAGCGTGACCGGGTAGGCCAGGCCCCAGTCCAGCGACTTGGTCAGGTCGGCATTGAAGATGTCCTGCTGGTACTTCAGCGTGCCGTCGTAGAACGAGCGCGGGCTGGTCGCACCCAGGCTGTAGTTGATGCTGTTGCGGGTGTGGAAGTCCAGGGTGTTCTCGCCGTGATTCAGGCTCAGGTCCCAGGTCCAGCCGTTGTCGGTGTTGCCCTTGACCCCGGCCACCAGCGAGCGGTCCTTGGAATACTGGTTGATCTCCGGCACGTAGCCGTCCGGGTAGGTCTGCGCCAGCAGCGCGCTCTGCCCGCTGTGGTTGCGCGAACGGTAGAACGCGAACGAGGTGATGTCGCGGTTGCTGAGCAGCGCGCTGGCGTAGCCGGTCACGTGGTCGCTGAAGTCGAAGCTGGCGTTGGCCGAGGCCGCGGTGGCATCCACGCGCGGGTCGCCGACGATGAAGGTCTTCTGGCCGATGCTGGGGAAGTTGCCGGTGTTCGGCGTGGTGCCGCGGTACGGGCCGGCGCGGTTGCTCTCGTCCTGCTGGCTGATCTGGCCGGCCACGTGCACGCGGCCGCGGCCGTTGCCGAACTCGACGCCGGTGTCGCCGGACAGCTGGTACTTGTTGCCGTCGCCGGCCGAGTACTGGCCGTAGTCCACTGCCAGGCTGCCGCCACTGCCGCTGCCCTTGAGCACGATGTTGATGACGCCGGCGATGGCATCCGAGCCGTACTGCGCCGACGCGCCGTCGCGCAGCACTTCCACGCGCTCGATGGCGGCGATCGGGATCGCGTTGATGTCCACCGCCGACGAACCACGGCCGATGCTGCCGTTGACGTTGATCATCGCCGAGGTGTGGCGGCGCTTGCCGTTGACCAGCACCAGCACCTGGTCCGGCGACAGGCCGCGCAGCTGCGCCGGGCGCACGCCGCTGGTGCCGTCGGTCAGCGCCGGGCGCGGGAAGTTCAGCGAGGGCAGGGCGCGCGACAGTGCGGTGGCCAGTTCACTGGTACCGGTGGACTGCAGCACTTCGGGGGTGATGATGTCGATCGGCGACTGCGATTCGGCGACCGTGCGGTCGGCCACGCGGGTGCCGGTGACGATCACCGTGTCCAGGGTGTTGGCGGCGGTGCCGGCCTGCTGTGCAGCGGCGACGAACGGAGAGCCACCGAGTGCGACAGCGACGGCGGCGGCGATCAGGCGGGTCTTGCGGGTCATCGGGATGGGCTCCGGTTGGCGGGGGCGGCACCGGAATCGACATCACGAGCGTGAGGCGGACGGCGGTTGTTGCGGTGCGCAATACAGCAATTAACGGGATATTCAGTGCCTGTCAAATGCCAGGCTTCAGAAAAAACGTTGCAGCAGCAACCATTTAGCCCGGATCAGCGCTGGCAGGAAGGGACCCCGGGACGCGCGCGGCGGGGACGTGGGAGAGAGGAACGTCGGCCACTGCGCATCCCGGGACGCGTCAAGTATTCGTTAACGCTAGAATTGCGTCGCAGGAACAGTGCTCACCAGCACATTCCATCCGGTTATATGGACCCCTCCCCCGATGATCTCCCTTCGTAATTTCGCCTTGCGCCGCGGCGAGCGGCTGCTGTTGTCCAATGTCGACCTGACCCTGCACGCCGGTTACCGGGTAGGTGTGGTCGGCCGCAACGGTGCTGGCAAGTCCAGCCTGTTCGCGGCGGTGAAGGGCGAGCTGGAGGCCGACAAGGGTGACGTCGACCTGCCCGGCAAGGTGCGCATCGCCAGCGTGGCCCAGGAAACCCCGTCGCTGCCGGATCCGGCGCTGAGCTTCGTGCTGGGCGGCGATACCGAGGTGGCCGCGGTGCTGGCCGAAGAGGCCGAGGCGACCGCGCGCGAAGACTGGGAGGCGGTGGCCAACGCGCACACCAAGATGGCCGAGATGGGGGCCTACGACGCCGAAGCGCGTGCCGGCAAGCTGCTGCACGGCCTCGGCTTCCCTGCCGAGACGCACCACCGTGCGGTGTCCTCGTTCTCCGGCGGCTGGCGCGTGCGCCTGAATCTGGCCCGCGCGCTGATGATGCCCAGCGACCTGCTGCTGCTCGACGAACCGACCAACCACCTGGATCTGGACGCGGTGTACTGGCTGGAACAGTGGCTGCTGAAGTACCCGGGCACCCTGCTGCTGATCTCGCATGACCGCGAGTTCCTCGACAACGTGGCCACCCACACCCTGCACCTGCATGGCGGCGGCGCCAAGCTCTACCCGGGCGGCTACACCGATTTCGAGCGCCAGCGCGCCGAACAGCTGCGCCAGCAGCAGATCGCGCATGAAAAGGAACAGGCCGAGCGCGCCCACCTGCAGAGCTTCATCGACCGCTTCAAGGCGCAGGCCAGCAAGGCCGCGCAGGCGCAGAGCCGCATGAAGCGCCTGGCCAAGCTGGCCGGCACCGAAGCGGTGCGCGCCGAGCGTGAGTTCCGCATCGAGTTCGCGCCGCCGGCGAAGCTGCCGTTCTCGCTGATCCGCCTGAACCACGTCGAGGCCGGCTACGGCAAGGACGCGGTGATCCTGCATAACGTCGGTTTTGGCCTGGAAGCGGGCCAGCGCATCGGCCTGCTCGGCCCGAACGGTGCCGGTAAGACCACCCTGGTGAAGACCCTGGTGGGCGAGCTGGCGCCGATCGTTGGCGAGCGCATGGCGCATCCGGACCTGAAGATCGGCTACTTCGCCCAGCACACGGTGGAGTCGCTGCACGAAGGCCAGTCGCCGATGGAGCACTTCCGCGAGATCGCCCCGGACGCACCGAACCAGTCGTTCCGCGATTTCCTCGGCAAGTGGAACTTCCCGGGCGACCGTGCATTCGAGCCGGTCGATGGGTTCTCCGGTGGCGAACGCGCGCGCCTGGCGCTGGCGCTGATCGCCTGGCAGCAGCCGAACGTGCTGCTGCTGGACGAACCGACCAACCACCTTGACCTGGAAATGCGCGAAGCACTGGCCGAAGCGCTGGCCACCTTCGAAGGCGCGATCGTGATGGTCTCGCATGACCGCCACCTCATCGGCCTGGTCTGCGATACCTATTGGCGCGTGGCCGATGGTGTGGTCGAACCGTTCGATGGCGACCTGGACGCGTATGCCGCGTGGCTGCGCACCCGCCCGCAGGCGCAGGGCACCAAGGCGCGCATGGAGCAGGTGGAAGAGCCGGTGGTGGTCAAGACCGCGCCGGTGGCGCAGGTGGTGCAGAAGAAGCCGGTGAACCCACACAAGCTGGCGGCTGCCGAGGCCAAGGTGGCCGAACTGGAGGGCGCGCTGGCCGAGCTCGACCGCCAGCTGGCCGACCCGGCCAACTATGCCGATGCCACCCGCATGGCGGTGATCGGCCGCGACCGCGAAACCACCGCCGCGCAGCTGGAGAAGGCCGAAGCGGCGTGGATGGAGCTGCTGGAGTCCTGATCACGCAAAAAAAAGGGGACGGAGGGGATTAAGTCGTTTGTGCCACAAACGACTTAATCCCCTCCGTCCCCTTTTTTGTTACGTGCCCTGCGCCTGCAGCCATTCGCGGAACCGCTTGGCCGGTTCACGCTCGGCGCGCGAGCGCAGCCGCGTCAGCCAGTAGCGGCCCAGCTCCAAGGTGGTGCCGAAGGGCTGCAGCAGGCGGCCTTCGGCCAGTTCCTGCTCGAACATGCGCAAGGGCAGCAAGGCCACGCCGGCGCCCCCGGCGGCGGCCATCGCCACTGTCAACGACGAATCAAACACCGGCCCGCGGGCTTCCACGCCGCTCACCCCGGCCGCCTGCAACCAGCGCGGCCATTCGTCGCTGCGGTAGGAACGCAACAACGGCAGTGTGGCGAGGTCGCGCGGTTGCTTCAGCCGCCGCGCCAATGCGGGGGCGCACAGCGGTGCGAAGGGCGCATCGAGGATTGCCGTGCAGGCCTGGCCCTGCCAGTCGCCATCGCCGAAGCGGATCGCCAGGTCCAGCCCTTCGCCGGCCAGGTCGATACGGTTGTTGTGGGTCTGCAGGCGCAGCTCGATGTCCGGGTGCGCGGCTTCGAACGCCGCCAGCCGTGGCAGCAGCCAGCCGGTGGCGAAGGTACCGACCACGCCCAGCGTCAGCACCTCGCGTGCCGGGCCACCGGTATAGCGCGCGATGCTGGCGGAAATGCGCTCGAACGCTTCGTTGAGCACCGGGTACAGCGCTGCCCCTTCATCGGTGAGCGCCACGCCGCGTGGCAGGCGATGGAACAGGCGGATGCCAAGCCGGTCCTCCAGCCCACGGATCTGATGGCTCAGCGCGGCCTGGCTGACACACAGCTCGAGCGCGGCACGGGTGAAGTTCTGGTGGCGGGCGGCGGCTTCAAAAGCGCGCAGCGCGTTCAGCGGCAGGGTAGGGTGCAACATCGAAAAGCCGTGAGCCAGGGTGATGGCTGATCCTACCCGTTCAATGAGGAATTTCGTAAATCTCAAACATTTGATCGCGTCAGGCATGAGTTCAACTTATGGCTTGCCCTGATTTTTCGCGCTGGTCGGTCGCAGGGGAGGCGCCAATAATCGAGCGGTCACCAGGAGAACCCCTATGCTCGCCCGTCGCCGATTCCTGCAGTTCAGTGGTGCTGCCGTTGCGTCCTCGCTGCTTGCCCCGGCGCTGGCGCAACCGGTTTCCGCCTCGTCTGGCATACCCGCCGCGAACGCCGCCATTGCCGGCGCCGCCGATTTCGCCGCGCTGGAGAAAGCCAGCGGTGGCCGCCTGGGTGTCACCGTGCTGAACACCGGCAACGGCCGTCGCATCGGCGGGCATCGGCAGGATGAGCGCTTCCCGATGTGCAGCACGTTCAAGTCGATGCTGGTCGCCCATGTGCTGGGCCTTGCCGATGCAGGCCGCGTTTCGCTCGACACCCGTGTGCCCATCGCCGGGAAGGATCTGCTGTCCTACGCTCCGGTGGCGCGCCGCCACGTGGGCAAGGATCTGACCGTGCGCGACCTGTGCCGGGGCACGCTGACCACCAGCGACAACACGGCGGCCAACCTGCTGCTGGAGGTGGTGGGCGGGCCGTCGGCGCTGACGGCATTCCTGCGCGGGCAGGGCGACAGCATTACCCGCAATGACCGCAACGAGCCGGACGTGAATCTGTTCGCGAAGGGAGACCCGCGCGATACCACCAGCCCGGCCGCGATGGCCACCAGCCTGGCCCGCTTCGCGGTGGGCAATGGCCTGCAGCCTGCATCGCGCCGGCAGTTCGCCGATTGGCTCATCGACAACCAGACCGGCGATGCCTGCCTGCGCGCCGGGCTGGGCAAGCGCTGGCGGGTGGGGGACAAGACCGGCAGCAACGGTGATGACACGCGCAACGACATCGCCGTGCTGTGGCCGCATGCGGGCGGCACCGCGTGGGTGGTCACCGCCTATCTGCAGGGCGCATCGGTCGATGACGACCAGCGCGCAGCAGTGCTTGCACGGGTGGGGGCGCTGGCCGATGCGATGATCGGATGAGGTAACCGGGGTCATTGGGAAATGGCTTGCCGGATCGGTCGGGCACGCGCATCCTGCGCGCGTTCGAACCCCACGGAAGACCCCGATGAGCCATGAGTTGATCTACCTGCTGCTGATCTTCGCGCTGCTGGTGATCCCGCGCGCACTGCAGCGCTTCAGCCTGCCGGCGCCGTTGACCTGCCTGCTGTTCGGCATCATCGGCATGCTCTGGCTGGGCGACCAGGCACACGACGCGGTGATCGGCCTGCTGGCCACGCTGGGCATTTCCTCGCTGTTCCTGTTCGCGGGCCTGGAAGTGGATCTGCAGGCGCTGCGGCGTGGCATGTGGCCGCTGCTGGCGCACCTGGTGATCCGTACCGGCACGCTGTTCGGCGTGGGCTGGCTGGCCTGGCGCTATGCGGGGCTGCCATGGCAGGCCGCTGGGCTGCTGGCGCTGGCGCTGCTGACGCCCTCCACCGGCTTCATCATGGATTCGCTGTCGCGGCTGGGCCTGAGCGAGGACGAGCGGTTCTGGGTCACCAGCAAGGCCATCGCCGGCGAACTGCTGGCGCTGGCGGCGTTGTTCATCGTGCTGCAGGCCGGCGACCCGGGCCACATGGCGCTGTCCAGCCTGGCCCTGCTGGCGATGATGATCGGCCTGCCGCTGCTGTTCATCGCGCTGGGCCGCTGGGTGGCGCCGCACGCGCCGGGCTCGGAGTTCTCGCTGCTGGTGATGGTCGGCATGGTGGCGGCGTACATCACCTATCTGCTGGGCGTGTATTACCTCGTGGGCGCGTTCATCGCCGGCCTGGTCGCGCGCCTGCTGCACCAGCGCATGCCGCTGCTGGCCTCGCACGAGAACCTGCACGCGCTGCGCCTGTTCGCCTCGTTCTTCGTGCCATTCTATTTCTTCAATGCCGGCACCAAGGTGCCCAGCGAAGCCCTCAGTTTCGAGGCGCTGGGGCTGGGCATCGTGATCACCCTGGTGGTGCTGCCGCTGCGCATCGGCGTGGTCTGGCTGCAGCGCCGGGTGATGTTCGGCGAGAGCTTCCGCAGCAGCCTGCGCGTCTCGCTGGCGCTGGCCCCGACCCTGATCTTCACCCTGGTGCTGGCGGCGATCATGCGCGAGCGTTTCCAGATTCCGGCGGTGCTGTTCGGCGCGCTGCTGCTGTACGCCGCACTGACCACACTGTTGCCGTCGCTGGTATTCCGCACACCCTTCGACGTCGATCCGGTGGAGCAGGAGCCGGCGGGCAAGGGCGAGTCCGCGCCGGTAGCGGCCACCGAGACGCGGCCGGAACCTCACATCGCCGAACGCTGACCGGTTGCCGCGCGCGGTTTGCGCCCGTCGGCCATGGCCGTTAGGGTTGGGGCATGAAACTGCCTGCCGTTGTCACCGCTTCCGCCCTCCTGCTCAGCCTCGCTGCCTGCTCGCAGCGTTCCGATACGGTCGCGCATGATCTGGCGACCGCACCGGCCGATGCCTTCATGGCTGCCATCGCCGCGCATTGCGGCCAGGCCTATGAGGGCCTGGTGGTGGAGGACACGCCGGCACCGACCGGCAAGGACCCGTTCGCCGGCCAGCGCCTGGTCATGCATGTGCGCGGCTGTGCCGACCCCGCCCATGAACTGCGGATTCCCTTCCATGTGGGGGATGACCATTCGCGCACCTGGGTGCTGACCCGCACCGAAAACGGCCTGCGCCTGAAACACGATCATCGCCACGAAGACGGTAGCCCCGACGCGATCACCCTCTATGGCGGCGACAGCACGCCACCGGGCACCGCCGAGCGCCAGCGGTTCCCAGCCGACTCCGATTCGGTGGCGATGTTCCGTCGTGCCGACATGCTGGCCTCCACGCACAACACCTGGGCGATGGAGATCGACCCCGACCAGACTTTCGTCTACGAACTGACGCGCCCGGAAGGCCGCCGTTTCCGCGTGAAGTTCGACCTGAGCAAGCCGGTCGAGCTGCCGCCCGCACCGTGGGGCGACGAGAAGGCGCCGGCACCCTGATCTTCGGGTCGGATCCCTCCTGCGGAGGGTCCGACCCGGTCACTGCATGAACCCACGGGTCAGAGCCCTGGCCGTCGGCCAGGGATCCGACTCCGGGGCTCAGCGCGCGCTGAAGCGTGCACGGCAGCCGTTGCTCACCCACACCTGGCCGCGTGCATAGCCCCAGCTGCGGCCTTCCTGGCAGGCACTGCCGGACAGCTGCTGCTGCAGCACCGGCCGGCCCTGGCGCTCATCCCAGTCGCAGTTCTGCGTGCGGTTGTTGTTGCTGCTGCAGGTGATCGAATAATTGCTGTTGCCGCCGCCCCAGCCACCGCCGCCGCCCCAGCCGCGGGCCTCGGCGAACTCGGCGCGGCAGCCGTTGCTGACCCAGACCGCGCCGTTGCGCACGCCCCAGGTGCGTCCTTCGTCGCAGGGGCTGCCGGACAGCTGGCGGACCAGGCGGGCGTTGCGCCAGCCGACCGGGCAGCTGCGCTCACGGTTGCTCTGGCTCTCGCAGCGGATGGTTTCGCCGGGACGGCCGTTGTTGCCGCCCCAGCCACCGCCATTGCCACCGCCCCAGCCGCCGCGGGCTTCAACGAACTCGGCGCGGCAGCCATTGCTGACCCAGATGCTGCCGTTGCGGCTGCCCCAGGTGCGGCCCTCGTCGCAGGCGCTGCCGGACAGCTGGCGGACCAGCTGCGCATTGCGCCAGCCGGTGCTGCAGACACGTTCACGGTTGTTCTGGCTTTCGCAGCGGATCACCCCGTCCTGCGCAGCGGCCGGAGCAGGGGGCAGGGCGAGCACGGCCAGAGTGCTCAGGGTCACGGCCAGGCTGGCCAGGGACAACGATTTCATGGCGGCATCCCATACGGTGGCAGGTGCCCGACTATAGGGACCGGGGCGATCAAGCCGGCGTGACTGCCCGGATTTGCCCCGGCCGGGGCCTCGGCCGCAGAATACGAGGCTTTCCGGCCCCCATCCGGTGCCGGCGTTCTCCAGCGGAGCTTCCCCCCATGCGTACCCACTTCTGCGGCCTGGTCGACGAGACCCTGATTGGCCAGACTGTCACCCTCGCCGGCTGGACCGACGTGGCCCGTAACCAGGGCGGCGTCTGCTTCATCGATCTCCGCGATCATGAAGGCATCGTGCAGGTGACCGTGGAGGTCGACAACGCCGACGTGTTCGCCGTGGCCGCGTCGCTGGGCTATGAGGACGTGCTGCAGGTGGAGGGCGTCGTGCGCGCCCGCCACGCGGTGAACGACAAGATGCGCACCGGCAAGGTGGAAGTGATCGCCACCGCCATCACCGTGCTGAACAAGGCCGCCCCGCTGCCGTTCCACGCCCACGAGAACCCGGGCGAGGAAACCCGCCTGAAGTACCGCTACCTGGACCTGCGCCGCCCCGAAATGCAGCGCATGCAGCGCACCCGCATCAAGCTGGTGCAGGCGCTGCGCCGCCACCTGGACGAAAAGGGCTTCCAGGACATCGAGACCCCGATCCTGACCAAGGCCACTCCGGAAGGCGCGCGCGACTTCCTGGTGCCGGCGCGCATGCATCCGGGCGAGTTCTACGCCCTGCCGCAGAGCCCGCAGCTGTTCAAGCAGATCCTGATGGTGGCCGGGTTCGACCGCTACTACCAGATCGCGCGCTGCTTTCGCGACGAGGCCCTGCGTGCCGACCGCCAGCTGGAATTCACCCAGCTGGACATGGAGTTCGCCTTCGTCCGCGAACGCGATGTGCAGGACTTCGTCGAGGACATGATCCGCGCCATCTTCAAGGAAGTGGTCGATGTCGAGCTGGATGCCAGCTTCCCGCGCATGACCTGGGCCGAGGCGATGCGTCGCTATGGTTCGGACAAGCCGGATCTGCGCATCGCGCTGGAACTGGTCGACGTGGCTGAACTGGTCAGGGACAGCGAGTTCCCCGTGTTCACCGGCCCGGCCAACGATGCCGAAGGCCGCGTCGCCGCGCTGCGCATCCCGGGCGGCGCGGCGCTGAGCCGCAAGCAGATCGACGAGTACGCCGCGCATGCCGCCAAGTACGGCGCCAAGGGCCTGGCCTACATCAAGATCGCCGACAACGGCGAAGTCAGCTCGCCGATCCAGAAGTTCTTCAGCGAAGAGCGCTTCGCGGCGCTGGTGGCCCATGTCGGTGCCGGCAACGGCGATATCGTGTTCTTCGGTGCCGGTGGCTACAACAAGGTCTCCGACTTCATGGGCGCGCTGCGCCTGAAGGCCGGCAAGGACTTTGGCCTGGTCGCCGACGGCTGGGCACCGCTGTGGGTCACCGACTTCCCGATGTTCGAGTGGGACGAGGAAGAACAGCGCTACGTCGCCCTGCATCACCCCTTCACCGCACCGGCCGTGGACGACATCGCCGACCTGCGCGCCAATGCCCGTACCGCCGTCTCGCGCGGTTACGACATGGTGCTCAACGGCAATGAAATCGGCGGCGGTTCGATCCGTATCCACCGTCCGGACATGCAGAGCGCGGTGTTCGAGCTGCTGGGCATCGGCGCCGAAGAGGCCCGCGCCAAGTTCGGCTTCCTGCTCGACGCGCTGAACTACGGCGCGCCGCCGCACGGTGGCATCGCCTTCGGCATCGACCGCATCGCCGCGCTGATGGCCGGAACCGAGTCGATCCGCGACGTCATCCCGTTCCCGAAGACCACCGGTGCACAGGATCTGATGACCGACGCGCCGTCGCCGATCGTCGACGCGCAGCTGGCCGAAGTGCACATCCAGGTTCGCCCCAAGACCAACTGATCAGGAGATCCAGGCAATGACCGAGTTTGCGTTTTCGCTGGAGTGGGAAAAGCTGGGCAATGAAGGCTCCGAGGCCACCCTGGTCACCGAGCGTGCACGCGTGTTCGGGGGTTGGCTGGTCCGCGTCGGTACCAATCCGGCCGCGATGGCCCTGACCTTCGTCGCCGACGGCGAAGGTCGTTGGGACGGTGAAGACTTCGGCGTCGAGGACTACGAGGACGACGAAGAGGAAGAAGAGTACGACGAGGACGAGGAAGGCGAGGAAGAAGAGGACGAGGACGAAGAGGAATACGAGGAAGAGGACGAGGAAGAAGAAGCGGAATCGCCTGGAAAGGCTTGACCCGCGCTTCGCCCTGACGTCAACTTCCTGCATGTATTCGATCCGCCGCGCCACTGTGGACGACGCGCCGACCCTGTCGGCGCTGGCCGCACGCACGTTCACTGAAACCTTCGGCCATCTGTACCCGCCGCAGGACCTGCAGGCCTTCCTCGAGGAGGCCTACACGGTCGAGCGCCAGCGCGTGATCCTGTCCCACCCCGATTACGCGGTGTGGCTGCTGGAACTGGATGGGGAGGCGGTCGGCCATGCCGCCGCCGGCCCCTGTGGCCTGCCGCATCCGGATGTGAAACCTGGTGACGGCGAACTCAAGCGCCTGTACCTGGTCAAGACGCAGCAGAGCTGCGGCTGGGGCAGCCGCCTGCTGGAAACCGCGCTGGCCTGGCTGGAACACGAAGGCCCGCGCACGTTGTGGCTGGGCGTGTGGTCGGAGAACTTCGGCGCGCAGCGCTTCTACGCCCGCTACGGCTTCGAGAAGGCCGGCGAGTACCTGTTCCCTGTCGGCGACACCCAGGACCTCGAATTCATCCTGCGCCGCGCGCCGCGCGCGGCCTGACGTTCACCGCCGCTTGCCGCGCGCGCGTGTTCAATCACCTCACGTTCCTGCCCCGCTGACCGCCAGGCTGTTTGCATGACTCCCCCCGTATTGCTGCTGCATGGCATCTGGAATGCCCGCGCCTGGGTCGGGCCACTGGCCTGGCGCCTGCGCGCGCGTGGTTTCCAGGTACACGCGTTCGGCTATCCCTCGGTGTTCGGTGGCCCCGATGTGGCAGTGCCGCAGTTGCTGGAACGTCTGGCCGACGCCGGGCCGTTGTCGCTGGTCGGTCACAGCCTGGGCGGACTGCTGGCACTGGAGGCGCTGCGCCGCGATCCGCAGCTGCCAGTGCAGCGCGTGGTCTGCCTGGGCTCGCCGCTGCGCGGCAGTGGTACCGCGCGCTCGTTGTCCGATCATGGCTGGGGGCTGGCGCTGGGGCGCAGCAGCGAGCTGCTGCTGGACGGCCTGCCGGACTGGCAGGGCAAGGCCGAGGTTGGCCTGATCGCCGGTTCGGTACCGCACGGGCTGGGCAGCCTGCTGGGCGCGATCGACGATGCGTCCGACGGCACCGTGGCACTGGCCGAGACCCGCCTGCCGGGCCTGGCCGACCATTGCGTGGTGCGTACCAGCCACAGCGGCCTGGTGGTGTCGCCCGACGCCGCGCGGCAGACCGCGCATTTCCTGCGCCACGGCCACTTCGACCACAGCCGCGACGCGGCGGCGGCATAGGGGCAGGGGAGGCGGGGCCGCCTTGTAGCGCCGAGCCCATGCTCGGCTGCATTCCGTCGGGCCCATTGAGCCGAGCATTGGCCCGGCGCTACAACAATACGGGCCTAGACACGGTTGCAGCGCCCGATCAGGTAGAATCCGCGCCTTGATCCTGAAGCAGCCAGACGGTAGCACCCATGGGTAGAGGCCCCTCCATCGAAGCCCGCAAGAACGCGTCCGACGCGAAGCGCGGCAAGATTTTCACCAAGATCATCCGCGAGATCGGCGTTGCCGCGCGCGGCGGTGGAGGCGACCCCAACAACAACCCGCGCCTGCGCGTGGCGGTGGACAAGGGCCTGGCCGTGAACATGTCCAAGGACGTGATCGAGCGCGCCATCAAGAAGGCCACCGGTGAACTGGAAGGCGTCGATTACGAGGAAATCCGCTACGAAGGCTATGCCCCGGGTGGCGTGGCCGTGATCGTCGACTGCCTGACCGACAACCGCGTGCGCACCGTGGCCGACGTCCGCCATGCGTTCAGCAAGTGCGGCGGCAACATGGGCACCGAAGGCTCGGTGGCCTTCATGTTCAAGCGCCTGGGCGTGCTCAGCTTCGCCCCGGGTGCCGACGAGGAAGCCATCACCGAAGCAGCCATCGAGGCCGGCGCCGACGACATCGTGGTCTACCCCGATGACGGCTCGATCGACGTGGTCACCAGCCCTGACGCGTTCAACGCAGTCAAGGACGCAATGGTCGCCGCCGGGCATGTCGCCGACCACGCCGAGATCACCTTCCGCGCCGACAACGACATCAAGGTCGAAGGCGAGGTCGCCCTGCAGGTCAAGAAGCTGCTGGACATGCTCGAAGACCTGGACGACGTGCAGGACGTGTATTCCAACGCCGAACTCGGCGCCGACGCCTACGCCTGAGCCGTCCTCGACGGCCTGGGCGCGGGCCGTTGAACGGTCACCGCGGACAGTCATGAGCCCATACGCCTGCCAGCGCCCCCCGTTCCGCCCCGCCAGGAGCGCGGCATGACCCGCATCCTCGGCATCGACCCCGGTTCGCAGCGGACCGGGGTCGGCATCATCGATGTCGACGCCGCCGGCCGCGTCAGTTACGTGCACCACCAGCCGCTGGTGCTGCTGGGCGCCGACGACTTCCCGCAGCGCATGAAACTGCTGGTGCTGGGCCTGGCCGATCTGTGCCGCGAGTACCAGCCCAATGAAGTGGCCATCGAAAAGGTGTTCATGGCGCGCAATCCCGATTCGGCGCTGAAGCTGGGCCAGGCCCGCGGCGCGGCGATCTCGGCCGTGGTGCTGCGCGACCTGCCGGTGCACGAATACGCCGCCAGCGAGATCAAGCTCGCGGTGGTCGGGCGCGGTGGCGCCGAAAAGCAACAGGTTCAACACATGGTCGGGCTCATGCTCAACCTGAAAACCAAGCTGCAGGCCGACGCGGCCGACGCGTTGGCGGTGGCGATCACCCATGCCCACGTAAGGGCGACGGCCAACCGCCTGGGGCTCAGTGCCCGCCAGGCGTGGGGCCGCAAATGAGGAGCTGCACGCAATGATCGGTCGACTGCGCGGCATCGTCGCCTACAAGGCGCCGCCGTGGCTGGTGGTGGACGTGAACGGAGTGGGCTACGAACTGGAGGCGCCGATGAGCACCTTCTACGACCTGCCCGAGCTCGGCCGCGAGGTCACCCTGTACACCCATTACTCGCAGAAGGAAGACAGCGTCTCGCTGTACGGCTTCCTGCGCGAGGGCGAGCGGCGCCTGTTCCGCGACGTGCAGAAGGTCAGCGGCATCGGCGCGAAGATCGCGCTGGCCGTGCTGTCCGGTGTCAGCGTCGAAGAATTCGCGCGCATGGTCCAGGCCGGCGACATCACCGCGCTGACCCGCATCCCGGGTATCGGCAAGAAGACCGCCGAACGCATGGTGCTGGAACTGCGTGACCGCGCGGCCCAGTTCGGTGCCGGCGGCGCGCTGCCCACCGGCAGTGGTCCGGCCCCGGCCGATCCGCTGTCCGATGCCACCGTGGCCCTGCAGCAGCTGGGCTACAAGCCGGCCGAAGCGGCCCGCATGGCCCGCGATGCCTTCAATGAAGGCGACGAAGTGGCCACCGTGATCCGCAAGGCGCTGCAGTCCGCGCTGCGCTGAACCGCGTCCCTTTCCCCCAACCTACCGCCTGAGCTTCGCCAGGAGTCCCATGTCCAGCAGTCAAACCCCGCACGCAGCCGCCCCCGGCGGCCATGGCCACGCCCCCTCCGCTGGAGGACTGGCGCTGGTCATCGGTGCGATCGGCGTGGTGTTCGGCGATATCGGTACCAGCCCGCTGTACACCCTGAAGGAAGCGTTCTCGCCACACTACGGGCTCAACAGCGACCACGACACCGTGCTGGGCGTGCTGTCGCTGGCGTTCTGGGCGCTGAACCTGGTGGTGACCCTGAAGTACGTCACCATCATCATGCGCGCCGACAACGATGGCGAAGGCGGCATCATGGCGCTGATGGCGTTGACCCAACGCACGCTGCGCAACGGCTCGCGCTCGGCTTATGTGGTGGGCATCCTCGGCATCTTCGGCGCCTCGCTGTTCTTCGGCGACGGCGTGATCACCCCGGCCATGTCCGTGCTCAGTGCGGTCGAAGGCCTGGAGGTGGCCGCGCCCGGACTTCATGTCTTCATCGTGCCGGTCACCCTGGTGGTGCTGCTGGCGGTGTTCGCCGCGCAACGCTTCGGTACCGAGAAGATCGGCAAGGCGTTCGGCCCGATCATGGCAATCTGGTTCGTGTCGCTGGCGGCAATCGGCATCTACAACATCGTCGATGCGCCCGAGGTGCTGAAGGCCTTCAACCCCTGGTGGGGCATCCGCTTCTTCATGGAGCACGGCTGGCACGGCATCTTCATTCTCGGTGCAGTGGTGCTGGCGGTGACCGGCGGCGAAGCGCTGTATGCGGACATGGGCCACTTCGGGCTGCGCCCGATCCGCCACGCCTGGTACTTCTTCGTGCTGCCGTGCCTGGTGCTGAACTACCTGGGGCAGGGCGCACTGGTGCTCAACCACCCCGAGGCCCTGAAGAATCCGTTCTTCGAGGCAGTGCCGTCGTGGGCGCTGTACCCGATGATCATCCTGGCCACCATGGCGGCGGTGATCGCCTCGCAGTCGGTCATCACCGGCGCATTCTCGGTCTCGCGCCAGGCCATGCAGCTGGGCTACATCCCGCGCATGCGCATCAAGCACACCTCGCACGACACCATCGGCCAGATCTACATCCCGGGCATCAACTGGGGCATTGCGGTGATGGTGTTCGGGCTGGTGCTGGCGTTCCGCAGTTCGTCCAACCTGGCCGTGGCGTACGGCATTTCGGTGTCGGCCACGATGCTGATCGACACCCTGCTGCTGGCCGTGGTGGCGCGGACGTTGTGGCCGAAGTCGCGTGGCTGGCTGCTGCCGCTGTGCGTGGTGTTCTTCATCATCGACCTCGGCTTCGTCATCGCCAACGGCGCCAAGCTGCTGCAGGGCGCCTGGTTCCCGGTGGTGCTGGGCATCTTCCTGTTCACCATGATGCGCACCTGGCGCCGTGGCCGCGAGCTGCTGCGCGACGAGATCCGCAAGGACGGCATCCGCCTGGATACCTTCCTGCCGGGCCTGATGCTGGCCCCACCGGTGCGCGTGCCGGGCACCGCGGTGTTCCTCACCGCCGACCCGACCGTGGCGCCGCATGCGCTGATGCACAACCTCAAGCACAACAAGGTGCTGCACGAGCGCAACGTGTTCCTGCACGTGGAAACCCTGCCGATCCCGTATGCGATGGAAGGGCAGCGGCTGAAGATCGAATCGGTGGGTGACGAGTTCTACCGCGTCTACGTGCGCTTCGGCTTCATGGAGACCCCGGACGTGCCGCTGGCGCTGATGCGCTCGTGCGACCACGGTGGCATCTATTTTGATCCGATGGACACCACCTTCTTCGCCAGTCGCGAGACCATCGTCGCCACCGCCAACCGCGGCATGCCGATCTGGCGTGACAAGCTGTTCGCGCTGATGCACCGGAATGCCGCTCCTGCGACCGGCTTCTTCCGGATTCCGGGCAACCGCCTGGTCGAACTCGGGGCCCAGGTCGAGATCTGACGCGCGCGGGGTCGGATCCCTTTTCCGCAGGAAAAGGGCTCTGACCCCATGTTCCCGGTGTTCCGGTTCGGGGTCAGAGCCGTTTTCCTCTGGAAAACGGATCCGACCCCATACGCTTTTGCCGCATAATCAGCACATGACCGACGACCGCATCATCGGCGCCGGCGCCACCCGCGAGGATGACGCCGCCGACGCCAGCATCCGCCCCAGGCGCTTGGCCGACTACCTCGGCCAGGCCCCGGTGCGCGAGCAGCTGGAGATCTACATCGAAGCGGCCAAGGCCCGTGGCGACGCGCTCGACCATGTGCTGATCTTCGGGCCGCCCGGCCTGGGCAAGACCACGCTCAGCCACGTCATCGCCAACGAGCTGGGCGTGGCCCTGCGGGTGACCTCCGGCCCGGTGATCGAGAAGGCCGGCGACCTCGCTGCACTGCTGACCAACCTCCAGCCGCACGACGTGCTGTTCGTGGACGAGATCCACCGCCTGTCGCCGGTGGTCGAGGAAGTGCTGTACCCGGCGATGGAGGACTTCCAGATCGACATCATGATCGGCGAGGGCCCCGCCGCCCGTTCGATCAAGATCGACCTGCCGCCATTCACCCTGATTGGTGCCACCACCCGCGCCGGCCTGCTGACCGCGCCGCTGCGCGACCGCTTCGGCATCGTCCAGCGCCTGGAGTTCTACAGCGTCGAAGAGCTGACCCGGATCGTGCGCCGTTCGGCCACCATCCTCGGCATCGACTGCACCGCCGATGGCGCCGGCGAGATCGCGCGCCGCGCGCGCGGCACCCCGCGTATCGCCAATCGCCTGCTGCGCCGCGTGCGCGACTACGCGCAGGTGAAGGCCGGCGGCCACATCGACGAGGCCGTGGCGCAGGCGGCGATGAAGATGCTCAAGGTCGATCCGGAGGGCTTCGACGAGCTCGACCGGCGCCTGCTCAAGACCCTGGTCGACTACTTCGACGGCGGCCCGGTCGGCATCGAATCGCTGGCCGCGGCGCTGTCCGAAGAGCGCGGCACGCTGGAAGACGTGGTCGAGCCGTACCTGATCCAGCAGGGCTTCCTGGTGCGTACCGCGCGCGGCCGCATGGCCACCCACAAGGCTTACCGGCACATGGGCCTGAAGCCGAAGAACCCGCCGCAGGACCTGTTCGCGGAGGTTCCCGATGTCGGTTGAGCCCCGATTCAGTTGGCCGACACGCATTTACTGGGAAGATACCGACGCAGGTGGCGTGGTCTACCACGCCCGCTACGTGGCCTTCATGGAACGGGCCCGGACCGAATGGATGCGTGCGCTCGGCTACGGCCAGGAGCGCATGCGCGCCGAGCACGGGATGGTCTTCGCGGTGCGCTCGATGCAGATGGATTTCATCAGGCCGGCACGGCTGGATGACACCCTGCAGGTGACTGCCCGCCTGGTCCAGCTGAAGAAGGCCAGCATGGTCTTCGACCAGCAGATCCTGCGCGACGGCGAGCTGCTGCTGTCCGCGCAGGTCCGCATCGCCGCACTGGAAGCGGCCAGTTTCCGCCCGCGTGGCATGGACGATGCCGTCCTTGCCGTGCTGCAACCCCACCTCCACCCCGAATCCGAACATTGAGGAACAACGGATGATCGCAACGCTCCTGGCCCTGCAGGCCACGGTCACCGAGGCACTGCCGGCCGACGTCAGCAACGCCGCGACACAGACCCTTGCCCAGGCCACCACCGGCGGCGGCATCAACTACCTCGAACTGATGGCCAAGGCCAGCCTGCCGGTGAAGATCATCGTGCTGCTGCTGCTGGTCGGCTCGTTCGTCAGCTGGGTGATCATTTTCCGCAAGGCCCGCGTGTTCAAGCAGGCCACCCGCGAAGCCGACGAGTTCGAGAACCGCTTCTGGTCCGGCGCCGACCTGGGCAAGCTGTACAGCGCAGCCACCGACCGCAGCCGCAGCGTGACCGGCCTGGAAGCCATCTTCGAAGCCGGTTTCCGCGAGTACACCCGCCTGCGCGACAAGCGCCGGCTGGATGGCCGTGCGCAGCTTGAAGGCGCGCAGCGCGCCATGCGCACCACCTACACCCGTGAAGTGGACCAGCTCGAGCGCAACCTGGAGCTGCTGGCCAACATCGGCTCGACTGCCCCGTACGTGGGCCTGGTCGGTACCGTGTTCGGCATCATGGTGACCATGCACGACATGATCAGCAGCGGTGCCCAGGCCGGTATCGCCGCCGTCGCGCCGGGCATCTCCGAGGCACTGTTCGCCACCGCCATCGGCCTGTTCGTGGCGATCCCGGCGGTGTGGGCCTACAACCGCTTCACCACCCGCGTGGAGCGCATGTCGGTGCGGTTCGAGACCTTCGCCGAAGAGTTCAGCTCCATCCTGCAGCGCCAGAGCGCTGGCGACGAGTAAGCGCCTGACCCGGGAGTCCAAGCCATGTCCGCTGCCATCGGTCGCCGCAAGCGCCGCAAGCTGAAATCGGAAATCAACGTCGTTCCCTACATCGACGTCATGCTGGTGCTGCTGATCATCTTCATGGTCACCGCACCGCTGCTCACCCTGAGCTTCGACGTCGACCTGCCGCAGTCCAACGCCAAGGCGCTGGAGAGCAAGCAGGACCCGGTGATCGTCTCGGTGCGCCAGGACGGCCAGCTCAGCCTGAAGCTGCCCGACGCCAAGGAGCCGGCCGCCGTGTCGGCCGAGGAACTGGAAGGCCGCCTGGCCGGCATCGCCGCCCAGGACAAGGGCGTGCGCGTGATCGTCGCCGCCGACCGCGCCGTGGCCTATGAGAAGGTCATTGCCGCGATGGACGTGATCAAGCGCGCCAAGGTAGACAAGGTAGGCCTGGCCACCGATGCACGCTGACGCCCTGCCACCCCCGCATCAGCGCGAACCCGGCTGGGGTCTGCCCCTGGCGCTGGCGTTGCTGGTGCACCTGCTGGTCGCGCTGGTCTTCATCGTGGCCTGGCTGTGGTCGCCCCAGCGCAACACCGATGCCGCCGCTGGCGACCCCTCGGTCGAGGCCAGCCTGGCGCTGTCCGCCTCCGAGGCGTCCGCCGCACGCCAGGCGCTGCGCCAGTCAGAGAAGCTGGAGGACCTGCCGCCGCCGGTCGCCGAGCCGATCCCGGTGCCGGAAGACACCATTCCGCCGCCGCAGCCGATTCCCGAGCCGCGCCCGCAGGACGCGCCCACGCCCCAGCAGCAACAGGCGCAGGAGCGTGTTGCGCAGCCGGACACCAAGGACCAGGAAGCGGTGAGCGCACTGGCCATCTCGCAGGAGAAGGCCAAGCAGGAACAGGAAGCCAAGCGCCGCCAGGAGCAGATCGACCTGACCGAACGCAAGCGCCAGGAAGAAGCGGAGCAGAAGCTGCGCCTGGCCAAGCAGCAGGAAGCGGACGAGAAGAAGAAGCAGGCCGAGCAGGAGCGCGTCGCGGCTGACAAGGCCGAGGCCGAGAAGCAGAAGAAGATCGCCGAGATCCGTGCCCGCCGCGAGCAGGCCGAGAAGGAAGCCAAGCTGGCCGAGCGGAAGCTGCGCGAGGTCGCCGCCGCGCGCAATGCTGCCGGCAGTGCCGCTGCCGGCTCCAGCGGCGCTTCCCAGCCGGCGGCCGGTGGTGGTGGCAACAGCGACGATCTTTCAGCCAAGTACGCCGCAGCGATCCAGGCCAAGGTGCTGTCGCAGTGGGTGCGCCCGGATACGGTGCCGCTGGGCCAGCGTTGCCAGATCACCATCACCCAGATTCCGGGCGGCACGGTGATGCAGGCCAAGGTCAGCCCGAACTGCCCCTATGACGAGGCCGGCAAGCGTTCGATCGAGGCCGCGGTGCTCAATGCGCAGCCACTGCCGTACCGCGGCTTCGAGTCGGTGTTCGCGCGTACGCTCAACTTCACCTTTACCGCCCAGGATCGCTGAGGCGGGCAGGGCAGGGGTGGCCTCGGGCCACTCCTGCCCACGGATGTCGCGCTTGCCTCTGGCGTGCTCGGTTTCGGCCGGGCAGGCTGCAGGCTGCTGTCGAACACCGCCCCGAGGGGCGGCGTGACCGGGGCAGGCAGGTGCGATGTTAGCCACGACGTTAACGGTGCGTGAGAGGACGGGCTGGAACTGACCCGGAATTCACGTACCCTTGGTTCATGATTGCGAAGCGGTTCACTCCCGCTTTGTTATCCCTCGTTCCGGTTTCCCCCTATTGAGCGCTCCATGAAAAAGATGCCTCGCTGGCTTGCCGTGTTTGCGGCCCTGTTGCTGCCCTTTGCTGCCGTCGCGCAGCAGAAGGGGCTGGATATCGACATCATCGGCGGCAATGCCTCCGCCCTGCCGATCACCATCGTGCCGATGCCCTACCAGGGTTCGTCGGCCGCTCCGCAGACCGACGTCGCCGGCGTGGTCCGCGCCGACCTGGAGCGTTCGGGCCAGTTCCGCACGCTGCCGGAAGCGCAGATCGTCGAGAAGCCCGTGCGTGGCGGTGACATCCAGTTCGCCACCTGGCGCGCGCTGAAGCAGAACTACATCGTGGTCGGCCGCGTGCTCGATGCCGGTGCTGGTGCCTACCGCGTCGAGTACGAACTGTTCGACGTGCCCAAGGGCGAGCGCCTGCTGGGCCTGGCGATGACCGCCCGTGGCAACGCCATGCGCGACGTCGCCCACCAGATGGCCGACGCCATCTACGAGAAGATCACCGGCGTGCGCGGCGCCTTCTGGACCCGCATCGCCTACGTGACCGCCAGCGGCAAGGGCGATGCCATGCGCTATGCGCTGATGGTGGCCGACTCCGACGGCTACAACCCGCAGACCATCGTGCGTTCGGCCGAGCCGCTGCTGTCGCCGTCGTGGAGCCCGGATGGCAGCAAGCTGGCCTACGTCAGCTTCGAGCGTGGCAATTCGGCGATCTACATCCAGAACATCGGCACCGGTGCGCGCGAACTGGTCACCAGCTTCCGCGGCATCAACAGCGCCCCGGCGTTCTCACCCGATGGCCGCAAGCTGGCCCTGACCCTGTCGCGTTCGGGCAACCCGGAAATCTACGTGATGGACCTGGGCAGCAAGCAGCTGACCCAGCTGACCAACCACTTCGCCATCGACACCGAGCCGACCTGGGCGCCGGATGGCAGCGCGGTGTACTTCACCTCCGACCGCGGCGGCCGCCCGCAGGTCTACAAGGTCGGCGCAGGTGGCGGCAGTGCCGAGCGCGTGACCTTCCAGGGCAACTACAATGCCAAGCCCTCGGTGTCCTACGACGGCAAGAAGATCGCCGTTGCGCAGGGCTCGGGCAACAGCTACAAGATCGCGATGATGGACAGCTCGCTGGGTTCGCCCCGCTGGAGCACGCTGTCCCCGGGTTCGCTGGATGAATCTCCGAGCTTTGCGCCCAACGCAAGCATGGTGTTGTACGCCGCCCGCGAGGGTGGCCGTGGTGTGCTGTACGCCGTTTCCGCCGATGCGCGCGTGCGCCAGCGGTTGGTTCTGGCTGACGGAGATGTGCGCGAACCGGCATGGTCCCCATACCGTACCCAGCGCTAAAAGAGTGTTAATATTTTCGCTGTCTTGAACCCCTCATCGGCCTAGGAGCCACAAAGGTATCGCCATGAACAAGTCCACCCGCGTTCTGCTTGTTTCCCTGCTGTCTGTGGCCGTCCTGGCCGGTTGCTCGAAGAAGGTGAAGGAAGAGCCGGCAACCCCGGTCGACACCGGCACCTCCACCACCACCCCGACCGGTCCGTCGACCTCCGGCCTGTACGGCCCGGGCGACCTGGACACCGACGCTTGCCTGCGCCAGCGCGTTGTCTACTTCGACCTGGACAAGGAAGACGTGAAGCCGGAATTCCAGGCCATCATGGCTTGCCACGCCAAGTACCTGCGTGACCGTCCGTCCTCGCGCATCACCCTGCAGGGCCACACCGACGAACGCGGTTCGCGCGCGTACAACCAGGCCCTGGGTGAGCGTCGTGGCAACGGCGTCAACTCGGCCCTGCAGGCCAACGGTGGCTCGGCTTCGCAGCTGACCGTCGTGTCCTACGGTGAAGAGCGTCCGGTCTGCACCGAGTCGAACGAGTCCTGCTGGTCGCAGAACCGTCGCGTCGAAATCGTCTACACCGCGCAGTAATCCATGCGCATTGGCATCAAACTGATGCTGGTCGTTGCGGCAGCCCTCGTGGCTGCCGCACCGGCGCATGCACAGCGACAGAGCCTGGCCGACCGTGTCGGCGCGCTCGAGCAGCAGATGTACAACAACAGCGCCAACCAGGACCTGTTGAACCAGATCAATCAGCTGCGGCAGCAGGTCACCAGCCTGCAGGCCTCGATCGAGCAGTTGCAGCACGACAACGCCCAGCTCAAGCAGTCCGCCCAGGACCAGTACCTGGATCTGGACAGCCGCCTGAACCGGTTGGAAGGGGGCAATGCCGCCCCGGCCCTGCCGCCCGTTCCGGCGAGCGCGCCGAAGGCCGCACCGGCCCCGGCAAAACCCGCAGCGGCGGCCACTTCCGAGCGGCCGCCTTCCGTCCACGGTGATGCCGGCAGTCTTGCCGCCACCGGCGACGAGCGCACCTCCTACAACGTCGCCTTCGATTCGCTGAAGGCCGGCAAGTACGATGATTCGGCGCAGTTGTTCCTGAGCTTCCTGCAGCTGTACCCGAACGGCGTCTACGCGCCGAACGCGCTGTACTGGCTGGGCGAGAGCTACTACGCCACCCGCAACTTCCCGATGGCCGAGACCCAGTTCCGCGAACTGCTCTCGCGCTATCCGACCCACGACAAGGCCGCCGGCGGCCTGCTCAAGGTCGGTCTCTCGCAGTATGGCGAGGGCAAGGTCGACCAGGCCCAGCAGACGCTGGAGGCCGTCGTGGCGCAGTACCCCGGCTCGGACGCCGCGCGCACCGCGCAGGACCGTCTGCAGTCCATCCGCCTCGGCAAGCAGATCCGCTGATCCGCTGACCCGGCGTACAATAGGTGCCCTGTAGAGCCGAGCCCACGCTCGGCTGCTTTCGTTTCCGGTTCGGCAAACCCGCCCGGATCCGGCAGCGCCGGGCCCTGTCTGCCCGGTTGTTTTCGTAGAGCCGAGCCATGCTCGGCTGCGTTCGTTACCGGCCACGGTAGCCCACCCGCCACGTGTCTCACCAAGAAGTACCCGCCATGACCGCCGTTACTCCGTCCAGCGCCGCCGCCACGCCCAGTGAGATCGTGCAGTCGCCCCTGCCACGCCTGAAGATCACCGAGATCTTCACCTCGCTGCAGGGCGAAGCCGATACCGCCGGCTGGCCAACCGTGTTCGTGCGCCTGACCGGCTGCCCGCTGCGTTGCCAGTACTGCGACACCGCCTATGCCTTCCACGGCGGCACCTGGTGGGATATCGACGACATCGTGGCCGAGGTGCTGGCCCAGGGCGTGCGCCACGTGTGCGTGACCGGTGGCGAGCCGTTGGCGCAGAAGCGCTGCCTGGTGCTGTTGGAAAAGCTGTGCGATGCCGGCATGGACGTCTCGCTGGAAACCTCCGGTGCGCTGGACGTCAGCGCGGTGGACCCGCGGGTGTCGCGCGTCGTCGACATCAAGACGCCGGGTTCGGCCGAAGCCGCCCGCAACCGCCTGGAAAACCTGCCGCTGCTGACCGCCCGCGACCAGATCAAGTTCGTCATCTGCAACCGCGAGGACTACGACTGGGCCAAGGCGATGGTCGCCGGGCACGGCCTGGTGCAGCGCTGCACCGTGTTCTTCTCGCCCAGCAAGGGCGAGATCACCGCGCGGCAGCTGGCCGACTGGATTGTCGAAGACCGGCTGCCGGTGCGCTTCCAGATGCAGTTGCATAAAATCCTGTGGAACGACGAGCCGGGCCGATGAGCCGGCGCAGCGTTCCCTGATGTAACTCCGGCGCGGGACAGCGTGCTGGCTTTCCCCTCCCAACCGGATGTTTTTCCCATGAAGAAGGCAGTCGTGCTTCTCTCCGGCGGCATGGATTCAGCCGCCGTCATCGCCATGGCCCAGGAACAGGGCTTCGCCGTGCATGCCCTGAGCGTGCGCTATGGCCAGCGCCATACCTCCGAACTGGACGCTGCCGCCCGCGTGGCCAAGGCCCAGGGCGTGGTCGCGCACAAGACCGTGGACGTGGACCTGCGCAGCATCGGCGGCTCGGCACTGACCGACGACATCGACGTGCCGGAGGCCGGCGGTGCCGGCATTCCGGTCACCTATGTGCCGGCGCGCAACACCATCATGCTGTCGCTGGCCCTGGGCTGGGCCGAAGTGCTTGGCGCCAACGACATCTTCTGCGGCGTCAACGCCGTGGATTACTCCGGCTACCCGGACTGCCGCCCCGAGTTCGTGGCGGCGTTCCAGGCGCTGGCCAACCTGGCCACCAAGTCGGGCGTGGAAGGTGCGGGCATCAAGGTGCACGCACCGCTGCAGTTCCTCAGCAAGGGCCAGATCGTCAGCGAAGGCGTGCGCCTGGGCGTGGACTTCGGCCTGACCGTGTCCTGCTACAACGCCGACGCTCACGGCGCCGCCTGCGGTCATTGCGATGCCTGCCGCCTGCGCGCGCAGGGCTTTGCCGAGGCCGGCGTGCCCGACCCCACGCTGTACGCCTGACCGCGTCCGGTAGAGCCGGCCGCTGGCCGGCTTCACTGCAGGTGCGAACCGCCCCTTCTTGGTGTGTGCAAGCCGCCCCTCTCGGTGGGTGCGCCCCCCCTCTCGGTGGGTGCGAACCGTTGGTTCGCACTCCTTGACCTACCGGGCCTGCAACCATCCCGATGCCTCGATGAAGCCGCGCACCGCGTCCGGATCGGCGTAGTCCAGTTCGATCATCCGCGCGATGGCGGCCCCCTCGTCGGTCTGTTGGCGCATGTACTCCTGCGCGATGCGGTATCCGGCGTAGTAGCCCAGATCACTCACCCCGAACGGATTGCGCGCGCTGTTGTACAGCCAGTTGTCCAGGCTGTCACCGTGCATCTCGGCAAGGAAGCGCGTGCGGATTTGTGCCTCGTGCGCGGGCCCATAGGCGTACAGCGGCAGTGCCGGACGGCGACCGCTGATGCGCTCTGCCACGTATTCGGCCACGCCTTCGCGTACTGCGTACTGGGCCAGGCTGCCGGTGGTCTCGCGCTGCTGGGTATGCACGTACTCGTGCAGGTTGTTCTGCGCGTTGTTCGCACCGGGGCGGCTGTCGTAGAAGATCCGCAGGCGGCCGCGCATCGGCGCGGGCAGCTCGCTGACGTCCACGCGCTCATCGCCCAGCGCCATCTCCGCCCCGATCAACACCTTGTCGCCCAACGTGGTGCCGCCGGTACGCAGCACGCCCATCGCGTAGGTGATGGTGGCCGGACGCAGTGCAGGGTAGAGCGCGCGGAACGCGTCCAGGTCCCGGTCCAGCGTGGCGCTGGCCTGCTGCGCGTTCGCAGTCAACGGCCGTACCGAAGTCCAGAAGCGTGGCCATGACTGCATGGCCTCGGCGTATTCGCGGGCCGTGTAGTTGCGGACCTGCATCAGTGCATGCAGTCCGGGGCTGCCGGGATCGATGTAGCGTTGCTGGACCAGCACCACGCGGCGTTCGGCATCAGGTTCGGCGCGCACCGCGTCATAGGTGGCCCAGAAGCGGGCGATGTCGTCAGTGACGACCTGGGACGTCGAGGCCACTGCTGTGCAGGGCAACAGCAGGATGGCGATCAGACAGCAGGTGAGGCGCATCCGTGGCTCCGGGTGGTGAACATGGATGGGATGCGTGGAAGGCCCGGAAGGTTTAAGCGGGCTGACCCGACCGGGTAGTGCCGGCCGCTGACCGGGACACGCAACACCCCTGTACTTCGCGCGACCCGGCAAAGTAGGGTAGAATGCGGACCCCGCCGAAAGGCCGGGCGATGCATCGGGCCGTTAGCTCAGTCGGTAGAGCAGAAGACTTTTAATCTTTTGGTCGAAGGTTCGAATCCTTCACGGCCCACCATTGCATTGACGATCAAGAAGGCGCCCAAGGGGCGCCTTTTTTGTTGCTTCCTTCAAAGCACTTCCGCAATGGGGGAAGCGCCGCTGCAACGATGCGGTGTTGCAGGTGCTATCGACTCCCGGCGCCCGCTGGCAGCGGGTGCGGGGAAGCGGCGCTCCGCGCACCTGCTTCCATCGCTGCTACCCCCACGTCGCTCACCTTAAAAAATTACCTTTAAGGTAAAAATATTGGTAATTTCAGGTAATTGATCTCATCAGAACCGGCCGTTTCCGGCCGGCCAGGGACGCTGTCAGCCGTAATGCGCGCGCAACAGCCCGGCATCGTGGAAGGAAATGCCCTCGCGGATGCACTCCTCCGCGCGCTCCATGTCCTTGTGCAACTGGATCAGTGCGTCGTCGGCGAGCTGCTCGATGTTGACCACACCGCAACATGCCTGATCGATCACATGCTGCATGGGTTCGCCCCAGCGTCGGCGTACGTTGCGGATCATGCGGCAATGCCACTCGCGCATGATCGCGTCCATGCGCCTCTCCCCGCGGACCACATGTGCGTCTCCCGCCACCACCCGCAATGCCGGCGCCGGGGTGCGCTCGCCGCGCAGTTCCTGGGTCCTAGCGGCCAACCGCTGTGCGAGCTCCTCGAGTCGCGTGTGAGTCATCCTTTGCCTCCCTGATCCGTCTTGCCAGAAGCTTCGTCAGGTCGAGCACATTGTCCGGTGCAGACGGCTGACCGAACTCGTCCACGACCATGAATGCGGTCTCCAGCAGCACGGGATCGTAGATCCATTCCGGTGGATCGCCGACCAGCTCCAGGTAGTGCGAAAGCACCTTGACCGCAGCGCTCATTTTCTCGAAATCCAGTCCCGTAGATTGAGACTGAAGCGACACGTCTCCGTCCTGATCGACGCGATCCAGCGTTCCATGTGGAAGCTGCATCACTGATTCAAGATCGCGCGCAAGCCGATGGCCGATGCTCTTCGGGTTGCTCTCGGAAATCCACTGGCTGACCTGGGGCTGGGCCCAGCGGGTGCCACCGTACAGGCGGGCCCACTCGGCCGGGCCGCCGGCGGCGGCCACGCGGAGGCGCATGTTGAGGGTGCGAGCGGTACTGGCGTCCATCTGTAGATGGTGCGCTGCATTACCAATCCAGCAAATGACCAAAACGGTATTGACTATCCATTACCGTGGCAGTAATGTGTGGCCCATGAACCTCATCGACTACGCCATCTCCCAAGGGGGCTACGGCACCCCCAGCTGTCCCGTCATGCGCCGCCTGGCCCACCAGACCGGTTGCGCGCTGCGGACCCTCTACATGATCGCCCGCGGCCACAAGCTGCCCGGCGCGCGCCTGTGCCGGCGCATCGAGCTGGCCACTGCGGGCGCCGTGCGCCGCGAATCCCTGCGCCCGGATGTGTTCGGTCCGGCCCCGTCGCCCGTCAAAGGAGAAGCCACCCATGCAGCTTGATACGTTCGGTGAGTATGTCCGCAGCCGCCTGGAGCACTGGGGCGGCGAATATGCGCTGCATCGCGACTGCGAATACCTCGGCTTCCAGTCGCGCAACCTGCTGGCGGTGCTGATCGAGCATCGTGGTGACATGCCAGGGCGGGCCCAGGGCTACAAGCCTCTGGAAACCGATCAGCTGGCGCAGCAGATCGAAGACATCATCACGGCGGTCGCGCGTGACAACGTGGCGATGGCCTGTGCGCTGCGCGGCTACTACTGCGGGCGTGGTCGACGCAAGGTCGAACGATTCGAAACGGCGAATCTGCTGCTGGCCAACAGCGGGCAGCGGCCGGTATCCAACCGGCATTACCTCAACCTGGTCGAACTTGGCTTCCAGCGCGTACGTGGCTGGATGGAGGGCATCGCCCAGGCCGCATGAGCGGCGGAACCGATCTTCCGCCCGCCTCCCGACCGGAACAACCCTCGTGCCGAGCCGGCAGCGGGGCGGGCACCTCTTCGGGCCACGTCGATGCGACGCGGCCTGCATTCCCTCCAGGACCCATCATGAAAGAAGAAATCATCAGCACGGCCGGCGCGGCGGCCATCAAGTCGGCGCCGCCGGTTACCGTCGCCGGTGCGCTTGCAGCCGGCATCACCCTGGACCGCCTGGTCGTGGTCCTCACCATCATCTACTTGGCGGCGCAGATTGCCTATCTGGGCTGGCGCTGGCTGCGCGAATGGCGCCGCAGGGAGCGCGAATGAGCCGGCCCGGCAGTACATTGCCGGTACGCAGCCTGGTCGCCGCGCTTGCGCTGAGTGCTGCGGGCCTGATCGCCATCGTTGACCGCGAGGGATACACCGACGCCGCAGTGGTGCCCACGCGCAATGACCGGCCCACCTATGGCTTCGGCTCGACCGTTCGCGAGGATGGCACGCCGGTGAGGCTGGGCGACCGCACCACGCCGGTACGCGCGCTGCATGCCGTGCAGGCTCATCTGGCCAGGGAGGAAGGGCAGTTCCGCGCGTCGCTGCCCGGTGTGGCGCTCAGCCAGGGCGAGTACGACGTCTATGTCGATTTCCTCTACCAGTACGGCATCGGCAACTGGCGCGCGTCGTCGATGCGCCGGCATCTGCTGCAGGGTGAGTATCACCAGGCCTGCGATGCCTTGCTGCTGTGGAGGCGGGCAGGGGGCTACGACTGTTCAACCCGCATCGACGGCCGCCCCAACACCGTGTGCTGGGGAGTGTGGGAGCGCCAGCAGCAGCGCCATGCGCGTTGCCTGGCGGAGCAGTGACCCATGCCGCGCATGCTGGTGGTGATGGCGTCGCTGCTGCTGTGGTCGTTACTGATGTTCATGACTGGCTGGCGTTGGCGCGGTGATCGCAGCGACCTCGCGATGGCGCGTGCCGATGCGGAGCAACAGGCCGGCGCGGTGCAGTCCGAACGGCGGTTGCGCCGGGATCAGGAAGAACGGAGCGAGGCGATGGCCTCACTGGGGGAACAACATGAACAGGATCGTGAGCGCGCGGCCGAGGTGGATGCCGATGTGGTGGCTGCCCTGCGCGCTGGCACTCTCCGCCTGCGCGACGACCTCGCCGCGTGCCATACCGGCCGTCTGTCCGAAGCCGCCGCCCGCACCGGCGAACGTGATGCGGGCGCCCAGTTACGAGCAGAGGTTGCGGCAGCGCTTGTTCGAATCGGACGCGATGCCGACGACCAGCTCCGTGCCTGCCAGGCCGTGATCGAACTGGATCGCCGTTGAGGGCGCCGGCGCAGTTATGCTGGCCGTCCTCTCGAAAATGGAAGTTCGCATGCGCGTCGTCGCTCTCTCCGCCCTGATCCTGCTGGCCGCCGCAGGGCCGGGCCTCGCAGCTGTTCCCACCGTGCCGGCAGCACCGCCGGCATCGACCGCTGCGGCCGCACCACTGGTCATCGGCGAGACCTTCACCGTGCAGTCGAAGGCACTGGGCGAGACCCGCCGCATCAATGTCTATCGTCCGCAGCCCTGGGGCCTGGATCCGAAGGCGCCGCTGCCGGTGCTGTACATGGCCGATGGCGGCATCGGCGAGGATTTCCTGCATGTGGCAGGGCTGGTGCAGGTGCTGACCGGCAATGGCAGCATGCGTCCGTTCCTGCTGGTCGGCATCGAGAATACCGAGCGCCGCCGCGACATGACCGGCCCCAGCAGCGACCCGCAGGACCAGAAGATCGCGCCACGCATCGGTGGCTCGGCGGCCTACCGCAGCTTCCTGCGCGATGAACTGATGCCGCAGGTACGCCAGCGCTACCCGACCACAGACGAGCGTGCGCTGATCGGTGAGTCGCTGGCTGGCCTGTTCGTGGTCGAGACGCTGCTGCAGGAGCCGACGCTGTTCAACAGCTATATCGCGCTGGACCCCAGCCTGTGGTGGAACCGTGGTGCGATGCTGGCCGGAGCATCCCGGCAGCTGCCGGCGGTGACGCGTGCACAGCCGCACGTGTTCCTGGCCAGCAGCGGGCAACCGGAACTGGCCGCCTCCACGGCACGACTGGCCGCGCTGCTGCAGCAGGCCTCGCCGTCGCCGCTGGTGAAGTACCTGCCGCTGCCGGAGGAAACCCACGCGACCGTCTACCACCCGGCCGCATTGCAGGCGCTGCGCACACTGTTCCCGGCGCCGCCGCCGGCCTCGCCCTGACCGCGCGTGGCGCGGCGCCGCGCGACGTGTGAGGATGCGGTAGCGACGCCACCCGGGTGCGTCGCCCGCAACGGGAGAGTGTGGATGCAGCGTGTGCGTGGATGGAGTGTGGCGGCCTGCCTGGCCATGGGGGGCTGTGCGATGTCGGTGGCGCCACCGGCAACTCCGGATGAAGCGAAGGAAAGCGCGGCCACCGCCGCGCAGGGCGTGGTGCTGCCGGATACCGAGGCGCTGCGCGTGCACGACCCGGTGGGACGCGATTACCCGATCTGGGTGGCGTTGCCGGCCGACTACGCCGCACATCCGGAAAAGCACTATCCGGTGCTGTACGTGACCGATGCGCTGTACAGCTTCCCGCTGGTGCGCAGCGTGCGCAACCTGGTCGGGCAGAAGGGCGTCAACATCGAGGATTTCATCCTGGTCGGGCTGCCGCCGCAGGAAGGCCTGACCTCCAGGCAGAGCCGCTCGCGGGATTACACGCCGAGCGATCCGGCGCGCACCGATCCGCGTGACTACAGCGACGACGTCAGCTACGGCGGCGCCGCGCATTACCGCGACTTCCTCGCCGAGCGCGTACTGCCGCTGATCGATGCGCGCTACCGCACCGATCCGGCGCGGCGAGCCTATGCCGGTCATTCCTATGGCGGCCTGTTCGGCGCCTACGTGCTGACCACGCGCCCGGACATGTTCCGCAGCTACATCCTGTCCAGCCCGTCGCTGTGGTTCGACAACCATCGGGTGCCGCGCATGTTGGCCGAAGCCAAGGCGCCTGCGCAGCCGACCACGGTGGTGCTGTCGATCGGCAGCTTCGAAAAGGTCAAGCCGGAGCCGCGCTATTTCACCCGCAACGACATGCTGCGCCACAACGCCGAGTTCGCCGAGCAGCTGCGCAGCAGCGGGCGATCATTGAAGGTGGAGAACATGGTGATCGACGGCGAGGACCATTTCACCGTCTACCCGGACATGATCACCCGCGCGCTGCTGAAGGTGTTCCCGGGTACCGGGCCGTACAGCAGCGGTTGATGAGTGCCTCAGGCCGCCTGTGCGTCCGGCCCGGTCAATACGCCCACATCGGCGTGCCGGAAGCACAGCCGGATGGCGTCGAGCAGCTCGCTCATGTTGTAGGGTTTGGGCAGGAAATGGATGCCGTCGCGGAGCTGCGGCAGCACCTGGTGCTGGTCCATGCCCGACGTCACCAGGATCGGCAGCTGGGGATACAGGCTGCGGACCCGGTTGGCGGCTTCAATGCCACTGATCGCACCCAGATTGACGTCGGTGAACAGCAGGTCGAAACGCTCACCGGCCGCCAGCAGGCCCAGCGCCGCTTCGGCAGAGCTCACGCCCACTACGTGGCAGGCCTGGCTTTCCAGCGCCAGTCGGCTCAGCTCGCGGGTTTCCTCGGCGTCCTCGATGAGCAGGACGCGGGGTTCAACGTGGCGCTTGGACAGCAACATGACGCGACAACTCCGGACAGCAACGGTGAAAAGGCGCGCAAGTATGCGCAAGCCGGTAGTGATCCCGACGTGCACGGCAAGCTAAGCGGGCGTTACAGGCCTCTCTGGCGCCTGAGCCGCACGTGCCAGGCCAGCACCGCCACTGCGAGCAGGGCGGTGCCGATGCGCAGGCCGGTGGCCTGCCAACCCAATGCGATGGCGTCATCGAGGCTGAACACATTCCAGGCCAGGTTCATCGAAACATGCAGGATCAGGCCGCACCACAGGGTGTCGCCGTCGAGGTGGTCGAGCCAGGCGAAGATGAAGCCGCCCAGCGCGATCACCGCGCCAATGAACAGTGCGATGCCGCCGCCGTCGAACCCGCCGAAGCCGAGCCAGTGCACCATGCCGAACAGCAGTGCCTGCGGCAGCGCGAGCAACGGCCACGGACCGCGCACGATCTTCACCAGCAGCACGAAGCCGAGGCCACGGAACAGCACTTCCTCGGCCAGCGGGAACAGCGCGGCCAGCATCGTGGCATCCAGCGCAGTCAGCGCCGTGTTCGGAGTTCCGAGCAGCGCCAGTCCCAGCCAGCAGGGCAGGCTGGCCAGCAGCACCCACAACGGGCCGCCCCAGCCGTTTCCGCGCAGTCCCAAGCTGGCCATCAGGCCCATGTCACGGGGCCGCAGCAGCGCGGCCAGCAGCAGTGCCACCAGTACCGCCAGCGCGTTGTCCAACAGGCTGCCGCCATAGGGGATGGGCAGTGCGGGAACCGGTGTGCCGATGGCCGCGGCGATATCCCGCAGGTTCAGGCCAAGGCCGACACCCAGCAGCACCAGCAACAGGCGCGCGGTGGTGGGCAGGCGGGACAACACGGTCATGTACGCATTCCCTGCGGGACAAGGGCGCAGTGTGCCGCGCGGTACGCATGTGGGCACGCGCCGGAAGTCCCTGTGCCATCGGTCACGCGTTGCCGCACAGTCATCGCGGTGCAGGTACAGTCGAAACCAGACCGACAGGAGCAATACCGATGCTGTGCCCCGTGTGCAAGACCCAGACGCTGCAGATGGCCGAACGCCACGGCATCGAGATCGATTACTGCCCAAGTTGCCGCGGCGTGTGGCTGGATCGTGGCGAGCTGGACAAGATCATCGAGCGCGCAGGCGCCGGTGCGGCCGTACCGCCGCCAGCGCCCGTGCAGGCTCAGCCGGCCTCGCCGCCACCGGTGATGCACCGTGATACCCGCCACCTCGGCCAGCGCTACGAGGACAACCGGGGCCAGGGCTACAAGAAAAAGAAGAAGGACAGCTTCCTGTCGGAACTGTTCGATTTCTAGTTTGTAGCGTCGAGCCATGCTCGACTGGATATTGCGGCCCCTGGCCAAGCATGGCTCGACGCTACATGGGCTGCATGATCACGGCCGCCGCAGGATGAACTCGCGGTCGTGGGTATCACCGACGATGAAGTCGTACTCGCCGACCTTGCTGCAGCCATAGCGCGCGTAGAAGCGCTGCGCGCCGAAGTTTTCTTCCCATACGCCCACCCACAGGGTGCGGCGCTGCGGCTGGTCCAGCCAGGCCATGAACGCGTCCATCAGGCGTGCACCATGGCCGCCGTTCTGGTGTGCGGCCAGGATGTAGAACCGCTTCAGTTCGATGTCGCCCTCGCGTGCATCGGCATGCGGCAGGGTGTTGGCACCGGCGGCCAGGTAGCCGACCACGGCGTCGCCGTCCATCAGCAGCCAGATGGCGCTGCGCGGGTCGGACAGTTCGCTGCGCTGCGGTTCGCTGCTGTAGTGCGCCTGCAGGAAATCATGCAGCTCCTGCGGCGGATAGGAATCGCCCCAGGTTTCGTTGTAGGTGGCGATCGCGATCGCCGACAGGGCGTCGACATCGGCAAGGGTGGCGCGGCGGATCTGCAACGACATGGTGGTGCCTGCACTGGAGCGTGGCGCAGTGTAGCCGGCCCCGGCGGCTGCCGGGGCTGGCCATTGCTCACGAACCGCTGCTCAGAACCACATGCGTACGCCGGCGACCCAGCGCGTGTCGCGCGCGTGGTCACCGGCATAGTCGGCGGTGTCGCCAAACGTGCGCTCGTGGCTGATGCCGATGTATGGCGCGAAACGGCGGCTGAACTCATAGCGCAGGCGTAGCCCGGCTTCGACCTTGTTCAGTCCGCGACCAATGCCGTACTCCGGTTCATCCTTGGCCGCGATGGTGGCTTCCAGCAGCGGCTGCAGGATCAGGCGGTTGGTCAGCAGCACGTCGTACTCGACCTCGGCCTTGGCCAGCACTTGGCCGCCGGAACCCATATACAGCGTGGCCGAGCTCTCGAACTTGTACGGTGCCAGCCCCTGGATGCCGATGGCCGCCCACGTGCGCGAGTCGGCCGGGCGGAAGTCCTGGCGCACGCCGACCAGCACGTCCCACCACGGCGACACGCTGCGGCCATACAGTGCTTCCAGCGACGATGACTCGGTGCGGCCGCGGCTGCGTTCGCCATCGGTGCGCAGCCACAGGCGGTTGATGTTGCCACCGATCCAGCCGGTGGCCTCCCAGGCCTGGCCGTTGCTGCTCTTGCCGTCCCAATGTTCGAGGCGGTCGATCAGCAGCAGGCTGTTGATCTCCGGCGCATGCTCCATCGCGCCGTGCGCGATCGGTGGGAATGCAGCGGCACGATCGGCATCGGACGGCACCGGGATGGGGTCGCGCGGTTCGGTGGGCGCGGGCGTGGCATGGCCCATTGCCCCGTGGTCCATCTGCGAATGGTCCATCGCCGCCGGTTGCATCGCGCCATGGTCCATCTTCGAGTGATCCATGCCGGCATGATCTGTGGCGCCCGAATCCATCTTCGAATGATCCATCTTCGAATGATCGGCCTGTTCGACCGGCGCGTTGGCGGTCTTTGCGGGCGGATCCATCGCGGCCATGTCATGCCCGGCGTGCGACTGCGCGAACACCGGCAATGCGGCGGCCAGGCCCAGGGCCAGCAGGCTGGGGGAAAGCAGTGAGCGGCTCATTCTTCGATCCTCACTTCGCGCATCATGCCCGCTTCCATGTGGTACAGCAGATGGCAGTGGTAGGCCCAGCGGCCGAGCGCATCGGCGCGCACGCGGTAGCTGCGGCGGGTGCCGGGCGGCATGTCGATGGTGTGCTTGCGCACCTGGAATTCCTCCTGCGCGTTCTCCAGATCGCTCCACACGCCATGCAGGTGGATCGGGTGCTGCATCATGGTGTCGTTGACCAGCACGATGCGCATGCGCTCGCCGTAGTTCAGCCGCAGCGGTTCGGCGCTGGCGAACGGAATGCCATCGAACGACCAGGAGAATTTCTCCATGTGCCCGGTCAGGTGCAGTTCGATCTCACGGCTGGGCTCGCGGCCATCGGGGTCCTCGAACAGGCTGCGCATCGCGCCATAGGTCAGCACCTGGCGGCCGTTGTCGCGCAGGCCGATGCCGGGGTCGTCCAGCTTCGGTTCGGTGGCCGAGCTCTGCATGTCCACCAGCGGGTTGTTGCGCTCGCTGGCCGGGTGCTTCGGCGCCTTGCTGGCGGTATCGCCACCGGCAGGCGCGCCGTGGCCCATGCTGGCGCCGCAGCCGCCCTCCATGCCCTTCATCGCGGCCATGTCGTGGCCGCCGTGGCCACCACTGCCCATGTCGTGGCCCATGTCGCTCATCGTCAGCAACGGGCGTGGGTCGCGCTCGGGAATCGGCGCCTGCAGGCCATGGCGCACCGCCAGCGTGCCGGCGGCGAAGCCGGTGCGGCCCATGTCCTGGCAGAAGATGGTAAACGCGTCCTGGCCGGTGGGCTCGACCAGCACATCGTAGGTTTCGGCGGGAGCGATGCGGAACTCATCGATGCTGACCGGATGGATGTACTGGCCATCGGCGGCGACCACGGTCATCTTCAGGCCGGGAATGCGCACATCGAAGTAGGTCATCGAGGCGCCATTGATGAAACGCAGCAGCACCTTCTCGCCGCTGCGGAACAGCCCGGTCCAGTTGCCGGCCGGGGCGGTGCCGTTCATCAGGTAGGTGTAGGTGTGGGCGTTGATGTCGGAGATGTCGGTCGGCGTCATCCGCATCCGCCCCCACATGCCACGGTCGGACAGCGCGGCTGACCAGCCCCCGCGCTTCACGTCACGCAGGAAGTCAGGCAGGGTGCGCTTGTAGTAGTTGTCATGCTCGGCGAGCTTCTTCATGCGCCGGAACAGCGCACCCGGATCCATGTCGGTCCAGTCGGACAGCATGATCACGTGCTCGCGGTCGTGCCTGTACGGCGCCGGTTCGGCCGGATCGATGATCAGCGCGCCGTACAGGCCGGCCTGCTCCTGGAACATCGAGTGGCTGTGGTACCAGTAGGTACCCGACTGCTTCAGCTGGAAGTGGTAGTGGTAGGTCTCGCCGGGGCCGATGCCGTTGAAGCTCAGGCCGGGCACGCCGTCCATGTTGGCCGGCAGCAGGATGCCGTGCCAGTGGATCGAGGTCGGGTGGCGTTCCAGCGTGTTGCGCACGAACAGGTCCACGGTCTGGCCTTCGCGCCAGCGCAGGATCGGCGCCGGCAGCGATCCATTGACGGTGATCGCCGGGCGGGTGCGGCCGGTGAAGTTGGCCAGTGATTCGCCGATGGCCAGTTCGATGCGGGTGTCGCTGAGCACGGCTGGGGCGCCGGCCAGGCGCGGGGTGGCCGTGGCGGCGGCGAGCGCGCGCTGTGGTACGCCGACGGCGGCGATGCCGGCAACCACGCCGCCGGCGGCCAGGCCCTGCACGAACAGGCGGCGCGACGGCATGGGCACGGCGCCCGGACCGGGGGGAATGCGGGTATTCATGGTGGTGACTCCAGACACGTAAAGACGCCGGCAGGTGGCCGGCTACGGTGCGCAGGGCGCACGGTGCATGTGGAATCAGCCGATGGGAGGGCGTGAGATCGGCGGCAGCGGCGGCGCCGGACGGCCGGTGGCCGGCATCGGCTGTGGTGCCAGCGACAACGCCGGGCCGGCCATGAACGGCAACGGCTGCACCACCAGCAACGGGTGCTGGGCACAGCTGCGCACGCAGTCCTTGATCTGGCAGTGGGCGTCGTGGGCGGGGGCCTTGGCCTGCGGGGCCGGGTCGGCCTGCATGCCGGCGTGGTGGCAGTCGGCGTCACCGCCAGCTGCGGCGGCCGCGACGGCGTGTGCCATCCGCCCCATTTCTTCATGACCGCTGGCCATGGCCGCGTTCAGCCCGTTGAGCAACAGGCTGAGCATGAGCACGACACGAAGCAGGGTCGAAGCCAGGGACATGGCGCTAATCTAGCCGCAAGCGGGCGCGGATGCACTTCCGGCTGAATGGCCGGTTCAAGGTTGGAGCTGCACCAAGGTGGAGCCGGGCCCGCGCTCGGCTGCTGTTCGCGCAGGGGCAGCCGAGCGTGGGCTCGGCTCTACCGGGGCGCCCGCGCGCCGTTGGGACCATGCCCGGCGGCCGCGCAGCGCGGCAACGCGATACCGTCAGCCCTCTTCGCGCACGATCTCGACCAGGCGCGGGCCGTAACGGCTCAGCTTGGTGCCGCCGATGCCGCCGACCCGTGCCAGTGCATCCAGGCTGGTCGGGCGCTGTTCGGCGATGTTGCGCAGGGTGCTGTCGTGGAAGATCACGAACGCCGGCACGTTCTGTTCGCGGGCCAGTTCGGCACGCAGGCCGCGCAGGGCGTTGAACAGCGCCAGATCCTGGGGCAGTACCGACAGCCCGGTACGCTGCGCACTGCGCTCGCGCCCGCTGGTGCTGCTGGCCGGGTCGCGGCGCATGCTGATCTGGCGGCGGCCGGTCAGTACGTCGCGGCTGGCGTCGGTCAGGCGCAGGCCGCCGTGGCCCTCGCTGTCCACTTCCAGCAGGCTGGCGGCGACCAGTTGGCGGAACACGCTGCGCCAGGTGCGCGCATCCAGATCGCGACCGATCGCATAGGTGCTGAGCTTGTCGTGGCCCTGCTGCTTCACCTTCTCGTTCTCGCTGCCACGCAGGATGTCGATCAGGTGGCCGACGCCGAAGCGCTGGCCGCTGCGGTAGACGCAGCTCAGCGCCTTCTGTGCCGGAATGGTCGCGTCCCACGAGGCCGGCGGTGTCAGGCAGTTGTCGCAGTTGCCGCAGGGCTGGGGGTAGGTCTCGCCGAAACCGGCCAGCAGCACCTGGCGGCGGCACTGCATGGATTCGCAGTAGCCCAGCAGATGGTCGAGCTTGGCCCGCTCCAGCTGCTTGCGCTCTTCGCCGGCCTCGGACTGCTCGATCATCTGCTTGAGCAGCACCACGTCGCCCAGGCCGTAGCACAGCCAGGCCTCGGCGGCCTCGCCATCGCGACCGGCGCGGCCGGTTTCCTGGTAGTAGCCTTCCATCGACTTGGGCAGGTCGGTATGCGCGACAAAGCGCACGTCCGGCTTGTCGATGCCCATGCCGAAGGCGATGGTGGCGCACATCACGATGCCGTCCTCGCGCAGGAAGCGGCGCTGGTTGTTCGCGCGCACGTCCGGCGGCAGGCCGGCGTGGTAGGGCAGGGCGTTGAAGCCCTGGCCGCAGAGGAATTCAGCGGTCTCCTCGACCTTGCGCCGCGACATGCAGTAGACGATGCCGGCCTCGCCACGGTGGCTGCGCAGGAAGTCGGTCAGCTGCTTGCGGGCGTTGTCCTTCTGCACCACGGTGTAGCGGATGTTGGGGCGGTCGAAGGAGCTGACGAAGTGGCGTGCTTCCTGCAGATCCAGGCGCTCGGCGATCTCGCGCTGGGTTGGCGGATCGGCGGTGGCGGTCAGCGCGATCCTCGGGATCTGCGGCCAGCGCTCGTGCAGCACGGTCAGCTGGCGGTATTCCGGGCGGAAGTCGTGGCCCCACTGCGACACGCAGTGTGCTTCGTCGATGGCGAACAGGGCGATCTGGCTGCGCGACAGCAGCGACAGGAAGCGACCGGTCAGCAGCCGCTCGGGAGCGACATAGAGCATGTCCAGCTCACCGGCGAGCAGTTCGCGCTCGACGCGGCCGGCAGTCTCGGCATCCAGGGTGGAATTCAGGTACTCGGCGCGCACGCCGAGCTGGCGCAGGGCTTCGACCTGGTCCTGCATCAGCGCGATCAGCGGCGAGATGACGATGCCGCAACCGTCACGCAGCAGGGCCGGGACCTGGTAGCACAGCGATTTGCCGCCGCCGGTGGGCATCAGCACCAGGGCATCGTGACCGGCAGCCACATGCTCCACGATGTCCTGCTGCGGACCACGGAAATCGTCGTAACCAAAGACGCGTTGGAGCAGGTCGTGCGCGGGACGGGAAGCCATCCGGTTAGTTTACCCCGGAGGGAGGGGTAGGGGTTCGGCAGGGCTGCGCCCTGCACCTGCTGCAAGCCAGTGCAACGTCAAAGGCAACAGCCGGCTCTGGGCTGTCTGCTTATTGGGCGGGGCGGTGTGGGCTTGCAGGACACGCCGTAAACCCGTCCTTGGGGGCTCGATGGCGCCATCCATGGCGCCAACGGTCCTGCAAGCCCACACCGCCCCACCCCCGACAGTTTCCCGGTGACGGGGGCCAGATCAATCCACGCCATGCGTGGATGAAAACTGTCAGAACTCGACAAACAAAATGGGGTCAGATCCGTTTTCCTGGGGAAAACGGATCTGACCCCAATGGCTTTGCCGGCAGATCGCGGAGAACTGCCGAAGGCGGGGTGGGTCCGGTGGCAGGGGTGTCCGCGGCATGGATGCCGCGGCCAAGCCCACAAGGACGGGTTTACGGCGTCCCCTGCCACCGGACCCATCCCGCCTACCCACAGGAGGCCAGCTTTTGCTCTGGCTCTGGCCTTGGCTTTAAGGCCTCTGCGGGTGCAGGGCGCAGCCCTGCCGGGCCCCCCAACTCTTACTGCAGCAGCGAGCGCAGCATCCAGGCGTACTTCTCGTGGGTCTGCAGCCGCTGGGTCATCAGATCCTCGGTCGGGGCGTCGTCTCCCTTGGCCGCCACCTCCAGCACTTCACGTGCCGTACGGCAGACTGCTTCGTTGGCGACCACCAACTGGCGTACCATTTCACGCCAGTCCGCGCTGTCGGTCAGGCCCGGTTCCTCGGCGATCGAGGTCAGCGCAGCGAATTCCCGGTAGGAGCCCGGGGCATTGAAGCCCAGCGCGCGGATGCGCTCGGCCACGTCGTCCAGTGCCGCCCACTGCTCGGTGTACTGCGTCTCGAACATGGTGTGCAGCGAGTTGAACATCGACCCGGTCACGTTCCAGTGGAAGTTGTGCGTCTTCAGGTAGAGCGTGAACGCATCGGCCTGGAAGCGCGACAGACCGTCGGCGATCTTCTTGCGGTCGCCCTGGGTGATCCCGATATCGATGTTCGGCGCCGACGGTGCCGCCGCTGCAAGCTTCTGCTTGCCGGTCTTGGCCTTGGTCGTGCTCTTGGTCTTCGCCATGGGGTTCCTCCTTGTGGAATCGTTGGCCTTCACAATAAACCGGTCGTGATGACTGGTCGCTATCAAAGTTTTGAACGAACCGATTGATGAACTCTATCGATAAAAATCCATCGTCCCGCCTGCGCCAACAGCGCGCCGCCATCGACGGCGCCATGAGTCGCGACCGGGGCCGTTTGCTGGGGATGCTCTCGCGTTGCCAGGCCAAGCCACAGGATGCGGCGTTGGCCGCTACCTTCGAGCAGGCCTTGCAGGCGTCGGTGCAGCGCCGGCAGGTCCGGGCGCAGCAGCAGCCGTCCATTACTCTGGACCCGCAGCTGCCGATTGCGCGTGAAGCCGACGCCATCATCGGGCTGATCCGCGACCATCAGGTGGTGGTGATCGCTGGTGAAACCGGCTCGGGCAAGACCACCCAGCTGCCGAAACTGTGCCTGGCCGCAGGCCGTGGCCAGGCCGGCATGATCGGCTGCACCCAGCCGCGACGGATTGCCGCACGTGCGGTGGCAAGCCGCGTGGCGCAGGAACTGCAGAGCGAACTGGGCCAGTTGGTCGGCTACCAGGTGCGCTTCAACGACAAGGTCAGCGACGACAGCCGCATCAAGTTCATGACCGACGGCATCCTGCTGGCGGAGATCGCCAGTGACCGCTGGTTGTCGAACTACGACACGATCATCGTCGACGAGGCGCACGAACGCAGCCTCAACATCGATTTCCTGCTGGGCTACCTGAAGCAGCTGCTGCGCAAGCGCCCGGACCTGAAACTGATCGTCACCTCGGCCACCATCGATACCGAACGCTTCGCCCAGCATTTCGACAATGCGCCGGTGATCAGCGTCGAAGGCCGCACCTACCCGGTGGAAGTGCGCTATCGCGCGCTGGAAGGCGAGGGCGAAGACCAGGGCGAACGCACCGTCAACGACGCCATCGTGTCGGCCATCGACGAGATCACCCGCCTGGATGCGCGCGGCGACGTGCTGATCTTCCTGCCGGGCGAACGCGAGATCCGCGATGCGCACCAGTCGCTGGAGCGCCGCAAGTACCGCAACACCGAGGTGCTGCCGCTCTATGCGCGGCTGTCCAACCAGGACCAGGACCGGGTGTTCAATCCCGGGCCGAACCGGCGCATCGTGCTGGCCACCAACGTCGCGGAGACCTCGCTGACGGTGCCGCGCATCCGCTACGTGGTCGATCCGGGCTTTGCCCGCGTCAAGCGCTACAGTCCGCGCAACAAGCTGGACCGCCTGCACATCGAGCCGATCTCGCAGGCCAGTGCCAACCAGCGCAAGGGCCGCTGCGGCCGTATCGCCGAGGGCATCTGTTACCGCCTGTACGCCGAAGCCGATTTCCAGGCGCGGCCGGAGTTCACCGATCCGGAAATCCGCCGCTCCAGCCTGGCCGGGGTGATCCTGCGCATGCTGCAGCTGGGCCTGGGCCGCATCGAGGAGTTTCCGTTCCTGGAAGCGCCGGACGAGCGTGCGGTGGCCGATGGCTGGCAGCAGCTGACCGAACTGGGTGCGATCGACGCCGAGCGGCGCATGACCACCATCGGCAAGCAGATGGCACGCCTGCCGGTGGACGTGAAGCTGGCGCGCATGCTGGTCGCCGCGCAGGCCGCCGGCTGCCTGCGGCCGATGCTGGTGATCGCCTCGTTCCTGGGCATCCAGGACCCGCGCGAACGTCCGCCCGAAGCACGCGGTGCCGCCGACAGCGCGCATGCGCAGTTCGCCGATGGTCGTTCCGAGTTCGTTGGCGTGCTGCGCCTGTGGGATGCCTACCGGCAGGCCCATGAAGACCTGACCCAGTCCAAGCTGCGCGACTGGTGCGGCCGTCATTTCCTCGGCTTCCTGCGCATGCGCGAGTGGCGCGAGCTGCACCGCCAGCTGCGGCTGCTGTGCGAGGAACTGGGCTGGAAGGAAGAGGCCAGCGAGGCGTCGATGGCGCCGTTGCTGGCCGGCAGCAGTGCGCCGGCGGCAGCGCGTGATGATGCCGCCGCAGTGAAGGCCACCCGTGGCCAGCTGCACCGCGCTGCACGCCTGGCCCGCGAAGGCAAGGCCGAAGCGGTGCCGACGCCGGTGGCCGTACGTGCACAGAAGGAGCAGGCACCGGCGGGCGGCGGCTTCAGCGAACGCGTGCGCGCGGCTGCCTACCAGACCCTGCACCGGGCGTTGGTGGCGGGCCTGCCGACGCAGATCGGGCACCGCACCGAGAAGGGCGATTTCCAGGCGCCACGCCAGCGCCGTTTCCTGCCGTTCCCCGGTTCGGCGCTGTCCAAGCGCCCGCCGCCGTGGTTGCTGGTGGCCAACCTGCTGGACACGCAGAAGGTCTGGGGCATGACCCTGGCCGCGATCGAGCCGGACTGGGTCATCGCCGAACTGCCGCACCTGCTGCTGCGCAAGCACTTCGACCCGCACTGGTCGCGCGCGCAGGGCCAGGTGCTGGCCTCCGAGCAGATCAGCCTGTTCGGCCTGGTGCTGGCACCGAAGAAGCCGGTGCACTACGGCCGCATCGCACCGGGCGAGGCGCACGACATCTTCGTGCGCCAGGCGCTGGTGACCGGCGAGATCAACACCCGCGCCAGCTTCGTGGCCGACAACCAGAAAGTGCTGGAGGTCGCCCGCGAGGAGGAAGCGAAGCTGCGCCGCGCCGGCATCGTGGCCGACGAGGACTGGCAGGCGCGCTGGTACCTGGACCGGGTGCCGCCGCAGATCCATTCGGCCGCAGGGCTGGATACCTGGTGGAAGGGGCTGGCGCCGGAACAGCGCAAGACCCTGCACTGGTCACTGGTCGACCTGTTGCCGGGTGAGGGCAGCGAACAGGAGCGCTACCCGAAGTACCTGCCACTGGGCCAGGCGCGCCTGCCACTGCACTACCGCTTCGAGCCGGGTGCCGATGATGACGGCGTGACCCTGGACGTGCCGCTGCACCTGCTCAACGCGCTGGACCCGGTGCAGCTGGGCTGGCTGGCGCCTGGCTTCGTCGCCGACAAGGCTTCGGCACTCATCCGCAGCCTGCCCAAGGCGATGCGCCGCAACTACGTGCCGGCGCCGGACTTCGGTCGTGCGTTCTTCGAGGCATTCCCGCAGCCCAGCGCCGATGCCATCACTGGCGAACTGGCGCGCTTTTTGTCACGTGCCACCGGCGCGACGGTGACGGCGCTCGATTTCGAACCCGCTTCGATCGAACCGCACCTGCACATGAACCTGCGCCTGCGCGACGAGCACGGCAAGGTGCTGGCGACCTCGCGGGATCTGGATGCGTTGCGCGCGAAATTCGGCGGCCGTGCCGGCGATGCCTTCGCTGCACGGGCGGGGCGCGAGATGGCGGCCGATGGCCTGCGCACGTTCCCGGCCGCGCCGATTCCGCTGCAGGTGCCCGGTGAAGCCGGCGTTCCGGCCTATCCGGCGCTGCTGGACGAGGGCGACAGCGTGGCGCTGCGCATCTTCGCCGATCGCCAGCAGGCGCAGGAGGCCCACCCGCTGGGTGTGCGCCGGCTGCTGGAGATTGCCCTGGCCGAGAAGGTCAAGCAGGCGCGCAAGCAGCTGCCGGTGGGTGCCAAGACCGGCCTGCTGTATGCCGCGATCGAATCGCAGGAACGCCTGCGTGGAGACCTGGTGGATGCGGCGATGAACGCGGTGCTGGCCGAAGGCCTGGAAGACATCCGCGATGCGGCAGCCTTCGAGCAACGCCGCGAGCATGCGGCCAAGGCCCTGTTCGGCGAGGCGATGTCGCGGCTGAAACTGGCCGAGTCCATCCTGGCGCTGGTGGCGGAACTGAAGCCGTTGCTGGAGGCGCCGTTGATGGGCTGGGCGCGTGGCAACCTGGACGACATGGAAGCGCAGCTGGCCGGGCTGATCCACCCCGGCTTCCTGCGCGACACGCCGGCCGACGCGCTGGCGCAGTACCCGCGCTACCTGAAGGCGATGATCCTGCGCACCGAGCGTGCCAAGCGTGATCCGCCGCGTGACCAGGCGCGCATGCTGGAATTGCACCCGTTCCTGGAGGCGCTGGAAGCGGGCGAGCAGCAGGGCCTGCGTGATCGCCCGCAATGGCAGGCGCTGCGTTGGGATCTGGAAGAGCTGCGGGTGTCGTTGTTCGCGCAGGAGCTGGGGGCACGCACCGGCATTTCGGCGAAGAAGCTGGCGCAGCGGGTGGCTGCACTTCGCCAGGCGTGAACGCGCGCCATGGTCGCCCCATCGGGCGACCATGGCCGCCGGGCATGGATCCGGCACGGCCGGAATGCCCGGGCGTTACTTGGTGCGACGAACCTTCGGTTGCACGTTCACCCCGTCCACCTTCATGTACCAGGCGCCCATCACGCCTGGGCGCATGCTGACGTTCGGCGCTTCCTTGCGGCCACCGGAATAGTGCGTGGCGTCTATCTGCTCCCACTCCTGGCCGTTCTGCAGCACGTAGCGGCGGCCCTGGCCGAAGCCACGGAATTCGCCCTGCAGGGTGCTTTCGATCGGTTCGCTGCTGCCGAAGTCCAGGAAGCCGCGGTTCTTCTTGATCACTTCCTGGCGGCCTTCTTCGCGCGCTGCGGCGACGGCCTGGGTGGTGGCCGCCTCGACCTTGCCCTGCAGCCAGCGGTTGAGCGTGGCCAGTTCAGCGGCGCTGAGCTTGTCCAGGCCGGCGGCCTTGAACTCGGTGGGCGACATCTGCTGCTGCAGGTCGCCCTCCACCACGCGCTGGGCCAGCGCAGGCGCGGACAGGGACAGCAACACGGCGGCACAGGCCAGCAGCCGTGGACGGACGCGCAGGGCAATCGAAGGCATGGCGGGTCTCTCCTGGATGTGTTGGCGAGTGTAGCGGCATGTCTTCATGCCGGGTGATGGTGGCCGCAGTGATTGTCCCTGAACGACGCCGGCGCTAGTGTAGGGGCCTCTGTCTTGCCTGCTCGATGCTGTGAACCGCGCTTCCGTCCCTGGCCTGGATGCCTTGTTGAACCGTCCCTCGGCAGCGGTGCTGCCTGCTCCGCTGCGCCAGGCCCTGCGCGAGCATTGGGAAGCGCCGGATTGCGACCACCAGATGCGTGCCACATGGTCGGTGCTGGGCGATACCCTCGATGCGCTGGCGATGCTCTCGGCCGACGAAGGCGCGGTGGTGGCAGCATTGCTGTTCGACCTGCCGGGCCTGCGTGCCAGCCTGGACCAGCTGCCGCTGGGCAACCACCAGGCGGCGGTGATCGGCCTGCTCGACGGCCAGGATGCCGCCGACCCGGTGTGGGCGCTGCACGCCGGCCGTGAGGCCGGACGCAACAGCGAGGGCCTGCGCCGGCTGCTGCTGGCGATCATCCGCGACCTGCGCGTGGTGCCGATCCTGCTGGCGCGCCAGCTCGCGAGGATGCGCGCGGCCGACAAGCTGGACGACGAGCAACGCCGCGCGCTGGCCCAGCTGACCCGCGACATCCACGCGCCCCTGGCCAACCGCCTGGGCATCTGGCAGCTGAAGTGGGAGCTGGAGGACCTGGCGTTCCGCCACCTGGAACCGGAAACCTACCGCCGCATCGCCCGCGAGGTGGACGAAACCCGCATCGCCCGCGAGCGTTACGTCGAGAACGTCAAGAAGGTGCTGTCGCGCGAGCTGGTCGCCCAGGGCATCAGGGCCGAAGTCAGCGGCCGCCCGAAGCACATCTACAGCATCTGGCGGAAGATGCAGAAGAAGCGGCTGGCCTTCGACCAGCTGTATGACATCCGTGCGGTGCGCGTGATGGTCGACGACGTCGCCGCCTGCTACGCCGCGCTGGGCGTGGTGCACGCGCTGTGGGCGCCGGTACCAAGCGAGTTCGATGATTACATCGCACGCCCGAAGGCCAACGACTATCGCTCGCTGCATACCGCCGTGGTCGGCCCGGAAGGTCGCACCATCGAAGTGCAGATCCGTACCCATGAAATGCACTCGCAGGCCGAGCTGGGCGTGGCCGCGCACTGGAAGTACAAGGAAGGCGGCAAGGGCGCGGAGAAGTCCTTCGATCGCAAGATCACCTGGATGCGCCAGCTGCTGGAGCAGGCGCAGGACGGGCAGGGCAATGAACTGGCCGGGGCGCTCGATGCCGAGCTGACCGAGGACCGGGTCTATGCGCTGAGCCCGAAGGACGAGGTGCTGGACCTGCCGCAGGGCGCTACGCCGCTCGATTTCGCCTACCAGGTGCACACCATGGTCGGGCACCGCTGCCGCGGCGCCAAGGTCAACGGCCGTATCGTGCCGCTGACCTATCGCCTGCGCAGTGGCGACCGCGTCGAGATCCTGACCGGCAAGGAGGCCGACCCGCGCCGCGACTGGCTGATGCCGGCCAATGGCTTCCTGGCCAGCAACCGCTCGCGCGAGAAGGTGCGCAGCTGGTTCCACAAGCTGGACCGCGCGCGCAACGTGCAGGCCGGTCGCGAGCTGCTCGAGCGCGAGCTGAAGCGGCTGGGCCTGCAGCACTCGGACCTGGCCGTCGCGGCCAAGAAGTTCCATGCCGACAGCGTCGATGACCTGTACATCCAGGTGGCGCTGGGCGATACCGGCCCGAACCAGGTCAGCCGGACGTTGCTGGAGGCGGAACGTGCCGCCAGCCAGCCCGCGCCCGCGCCGACCCTGCCGCGGCCGACCGCGCGCCGCGAGAACCTGGGCAAGTCCAAGTTCACCGTGCAGGGCGTGGGCAACCTGCTGGTGCAGCTGGCACGCTGCTGCCAGCCGGTGGCCGGCGAGCCGATCGTCGGCTACCTGACCCGTAGCCGTGGTGTCACTGTGCATCGTGCAGACTGTGCCGCGCTGGCCCGGCTGGCCGCCGCCAGCCCGCAGCGCATCCTGCCGGTGGAGTGGGGCCAGGCCGGTGGCGGCTACGAAGTGGACGTGGTGGTCGACGCGGTCGACCGCCGCTGGCTGCTGAAGGACATCACCAACCTGATCGCCCAGGAAGACGCTTACGTGCTCGACATCCACAGTGACAACGTGCGCAACAGTGGCCGTGCCCATCTGCGGCTGCGGCTGAAGGTCAGCGACTACGGGCAGTTGTCGACGCTGCTGGGCAAGCTTGATGCGCTGCCGGGCGTGAGCGAGGCACGTCGCCTCGGCTGAGCTTCACGCTGCCCCGGCTACCCTGCACGCATGGAACGCGAGCCCCCGCATCGCCCGCATGGCGCTGAACATCCTGCGCTGGACCGCGTCCGTCGCGAGGGTCGCTGGTGGTGGCTGCAGGCACGCCATGCGCGCCGGGTCTGGCGCTGGGCGCTGCTTGCGGCGCTGGCCGTGTTCGTGCTGCTGGTCCTGCTGCGCAAGCCGCTGGCCGACTGGTTCTGGGATGAGCCGCAGATCGAACAGCTGCTGGCCGAGGGGGATCGTGCGCTGGCCGCCGGTCGTTTGAGCGATGCCGATGGCAGTGGTGCGCGCGAGCGCTACCAGGCGGTGCTGGCGCTGGACGGTGATCGCCCGCAGGCGCGCCAGGGCCTGGCCAATACCGGCGCGGCAGCGCTGCAACAGGCGCGCGATCGCCTGCACGCCGGTGACCTGGACGGCAGCGCGCAGGCACTGGCACTGGCCCGTGAGCTGCAGGTGCCGCAGGGCGAAGCCGATGCGGTCGCCCGCCAGCTGCAGGCGCGACGCAGTGCCGGAGCCGGTATTGGTGCGTTGTTGGCCCAGGCGCGCAACGCGTTCGCGGCCGGACGCCTGGATGATGGCGACAGCAGTGCGTTGCCCTTGTTCCAGCGCATCCTTGCCCTGCAGCCGGACAACCTGCCGGCGCTGGAAGGTCGCGAAGATGCGCTGAGCGACCTGCTGCTGCAGGCGCGCACGCTGGCAGGGCGCGGAGAGCTGGCCGAGGCGGCCGCGATCCTGCGTCGTGCCCGCCAGTTCGATGCCGGTCATGCCGATCTGCCGGCCAGCGAGGAAGCCCTGGCGCGCGCGGTGGACCAGCGCCTGCGGCAGGCGCAGCGGGCACTGCAACGACAGCAGCTGGACGCCGCAGCCCAGGGTTTCCTGGCAGTGCTTGCGGTGGCGGCCGACGATCCCAATGCCCAGCGGGGGCGTGAGCAGGCGCTGCAGGCGGTGGTCGTGCGCAGCCAGACATCCGCCGACGACTTCCGGTTCGATGCGGCGCAACGCGATGCAGCCCTGGCGGCGGAGCTGGGCGCTTCGCAGGCAATCCGGCAGCAACTGGCACAGCGCCTGCAGCGTGCGCGCCAGGCGCAACAGGCCCTGCAGCAGCCCGCGATCAGTACGGCGCAGCGCGAACGCCAGCTGCGCGACCACCTGCGCAAGATCGAGCGTGCCGAACGTGCAGGGCAGTGGATCAGCCCACCGGGGCACAGCGCGTTCGACGCACTGCGCGAAGCCCAGTCACTGGCCCCCCGCGACACGCGGGTGAAGGCTGCCGCAGCACGCCTGCTGCCCGCCAGTCGCCGCTGCTTCGACGACAATCTGCGGCAGAACCGGGTACAGGCGGCGGGTGCCTGCCTGCAGGCCTGGCAGACGCTGTCACCGACCGCAGCGGGCCTGCCCTCGGCGCGGCTGCGGTTGGCCCAGCGCTGGCTGGCGATCGGCAGCGAACGGCTCGGCAATGGCGACCTGGCCTTTGCCGCGCACGCTGCCGAACAGGCGCGGTTGCTGCAACCGGACCTGGCCGAACTGCCGGCGTTCGAAGACCGCCTGCGTCGCGCCGGTGGACGGGCGGACTAGGCGAAGAACACCCGCTGCACGGTCGCGCGGGCGGCATCAAGTGAGAAATGCTGGGCGACGTTGGCCAGGCCGGCATCGGACAACTGCTGCCACAGCTGTGGATCCTGGTACAGGCGGATCACCGCATCGGCGAATCCGACAGCGTCATCGGCCACCAGCACGTCCTGGCCGGGATGCAGGTGCATGCCTTCCACGGCGCAGGTGGTACCGACCACCGGCTGGCCGTGGGCCATGCTCAGGTTGATCTTGCCCTTCACGCCGGCGCCGAACCGCAGCGGCGCAATGGCGATGCGCGCGCCGTCCATGTAGGGCGTGATGTCTTCGACGAACCCGTGCATCTGCACACCGGGCTGGCGTGCGGCCAGTGCCAGCAGCGACTCCGGCGCCGCGGCGCCGATGCAGTGCAGGCGCACTTCCGGCAACCGGGCGCGGATGCGGGCAAAGACCTCGCCGATGAACCATTCCATGCCGTCCAGGTTCGGCGGATGACGGAAGCCACCGACAAACACCAGGTCGCGCCGCTGCTCGAATACGGCGCCGGCACCGGCGACCTCATGCAGGTTGGAGATCAGCTCCACCCGCACCTGCGGCGCATCGGACTGCAGCTGCTCCCGTTCGGCCGCACTGACCAGCACGGTGATGTCGCACTGCTCCATCACGGCCAGTTCGCTGCTGCGGGTACGTTCCGCTGCACGCAGCAGGGTTGCGTCGCCGGCGACTTCGGCACCGCGGCGTTCGCGCAGGTAGTGCAGGTCAACGGTGTCGAACACGGTCCGTGCCTGCGGTGCATAGCGCTTGAGCAGCGGCAGGCATTCGTGGGCGACGTGGTGACGCACCAGCATTGCCACGTCGAAACGCGATCCGTGGCTGCGCAGCCAGCCGGCTACGCCGTCCAGGAAGGGCGCGTACCAGACTTCCACGCCCATCCGTTGCAGCGCTTCGGTGGCCGCACCGGCGTGCTCGCGCCGGGTCGGTACGAACACAACGTGGGCGCCGCCCTGCAGCAGCAGGCGGATCAGATTGACCTGGCGCAGTGACCCGGAATCGCGATCCGGCTGCGGTACTTCCTCGTCCAGGATCAGCACCTGGCGCCGGCCGCGCAGCAGCAGCGTCGGAGACGGCACTTCGCCGACCGCCGGATGACGGCCCAGTTCGGTGGCCCAGCGGGCGGCGAAGATGGCCTGGTTGCGTACCTGGTAGGCCTTCACCCCGCTGCCGGTGTCGGTACCGTTGCTGGTGCCTTCGTCGTGGATCACCCGGCTGGCCGGCTGCACCAGCACGCGCAGGCCGTGTGCACGCACGCGGAAGGCCAGGTCGGTGTCCTCGTAGTAGGCCGGCTTGTAGCGGGTGTCGAAGCCGTCCAGCTGCTGCCAGAGGGCGCGTGGCAGCATCAGCGCCGCGCCCGAGCAGTAGTCGACGTCGCGCAGGCTGGCAAAGCGCGGATCATCGGCGGCCTCGAAGCGGCCGTAGCTCCAGCCACTGCCATCGGCGAAGATCACCCCGCCCGACTCCTGCAGGCGGCCATCCGGGTACAGCAGCTGGCTGCCGACCAGGCCGGCGTCGGGCACGCTGCCGAAGGTGTCCAGCAGGGCGTCGAGCCAGCCCGGCTGCGGCACCGTATCGTTGTTCAGCAGTACCACGTAGCGGCCGCGTGCGCGCGATACACCGTCATTGCAGGCTTCAATGAAGCCGCCGTTGTGCGCGCGCACTTCATAGCGCAGCCCGGCCACCTGCGGCATCCACTGCACGGTGGCATCGCTGCTGCCGTCATCCACTACCAGGATCTCGCACGCGGCGGCCGGCGGGTGCGCCGCCAGGGCGCGCAGGCAGGCCACGGTGTGGGCGACGTGGTTGTAGACCGGGATGACGATGCTCACCTCCGGCGACTCGCTGAACGGCACCGTGAAGGGGGCGAAATCCTGCGCTGGCGGCAGGAACAGTGGCGTGCGCGGGGCGGGGACGGCGCGCTGGGCATGCACGCGGATGCGTTGCCAGGTGGCACGCCAGCCACGGGTGCGCAGGCTTGCCAGGCTCCGGCGGGCCAGGCCCGACAGGCGGTTGATCAGGTATCGGATCTCGGCCAGGGACATCGCCATCCGGTTGCAACTCCAGCTTAAGCAGGGGAACCCGGGAGAATTCGCCAGCCGCAGCGGCTGGGGTAGACTCGCCAGACCCTACATTCTCGCATTCCCGTGCCCCGACGCTACGATTCCGACGACATCGACGATTCCGACGACGACCAGCAGGACAACGGTCCGCTGTGGCGGCGCCGGCTGATCACCTGGAGCATGGCTGCGGTCGCGTTGGGATTGGGTTTCCTCATTCCCTATACGCTGTACCTGAACCAACAGGTGACCCAGCGTTTCGGTGAACTGCGCTGGCAGATCCCGACGCGCGTGTACGCGCGCCCGCTGGTGCTCACCCCCGGCAAGGCGATGGATGCGTCTACGCTGAAGACCGAGCTGGCCGCCTCTGCCTACCGCGATGACGGGCAGGGCAAGGAGCCGGCCACCTATGCGGTGAACGGCGGGCGCTTCGTCATCTCCAGCCGCGGCTTCAACGACGTTGACGGCCGGGTGGCCCCGCGCCGGGTGGAGCTGTCGCTGGCCGATGGCGGCGTGGCCTCGCTGCGCGACGCCGACAACCGCAAGGCGCTGAAGGCCGCGCGGCTGGATCCGGCGCGCATCGCCACCCTGTACGGCCAGAAGCAGGAAGAGCGCCGCCTGATCCGCATGGACGAGGCGCCGGACCTGCTGGTGACTGGCCTGCAGGCGGTGGAGGACAAGGACTTCAACCGCCACCACGGCATCGACCTGTCCGGCATCGCGCGCGCGGTGTGGGTGACGATCCGTTCCGGTGGCCAGAGCCGCCAGGGCGCTTCGACGCTGACCCAGCAGCTGGCCCGCAGCGGCCTGCTCGGCATCGGCAAGGAGCAGACGGTCACCCGCAAGTTCAATGAGGTGCTGTACGCACTGATCATGGAAGCGCGTTATGACAAGCGCACCATCTTCGAGGCCTATCTCAACCAGGTGTACCTGGGCCAGCGCGGCAGCCAGGCGATCCATGGCATGTCCTCCGGCGCCGAGTTCTGGTTCGGCCGTGACCTGCAGTCGCTGGAGACCGAGCAGATCGCACTGCTGATCGGCCTGGTCAAGGGGCCGTCCTTCTACGACCCGCGGCGCAACCCGGAGCGCGCGCTGGATCGCCGCAACTTCGTGCTGGGCAAGCTGCACGAGGCCACGCTGATCGACGATGCCGAGTACCAGCGCGCGCTGAAGGCACCGCTGGGCGTGCCCAAGACGCCCGGCCTGGTGGCAGCCAACCGCTTCCCGGCCTACGTTGACCTGGTCCGCCGCCAGCTCGGCCATGACTATCCGGAATCGGCGCTGCAGGGCGCGGGCCTGAGCGTGATGACCGGCATGTCGCCGTCCGCGCAGGCCTATGCCGAAGGCGCGGTGACCCGCACCATCAAGTCGCTGGAAAGCAAGCGCCGCCCCGAGCTGCAGGCCGGCATGGTGCTGACCGACGTGCACAACGGCGACGTGCTGGCGGTGATCGGCAGCCGCGAGGTGTCCGAGGTCGGCTTCAACCGCGCGATCGAGGCGCAGCGTCCGGTCGGTTCGCTGCTCAAGCCGTTCGTCTACCTGCTGGCCCTGGCGCAGCCGGACCGTTACTCGCTGGCCAGCTGGGTGGATGATTCGCCGGTGACGGTGCAGCTCGGCCGCGGCCGCAACTGGAGTCCCGGCAACGCGGACAACCGCAGCCACGGCACGGTGCGCCTGATCGACGCACTGGCGCATTCCTACAACCAGGCCACGGTGCGCGTGGGCATGCAGGTTGGCCCGGAGCGCGTGACCCAGCTGATCCATGTCCTGGCCGGCATCAAGGCTGACGCCAACCCGGCGGTGATCCTCGGCTCGACCGACCAGAGCCCGTACGCGATGGCGCAGCTGTACCAGTTCCTGGCGTCCGGCGGCGAGATCCAGCCGCTGCACGCGGTGCGTGGCGTGCTCGATCCGCAGGGCAAGCTGCTCAAGCGATACGACAAGACCCCGGCACCGGCGCAGGAAGGCGACTCGATTGCCGCCAACCTGATCAGTGTCGGCCTGCAGCAGGTGGTCGCCAGCGGTACCGCGCAGCGGCTCAATGCCGATGGCCTCGGCCGCCTGCAGCCCGCCGGCAAGACCGGCACCACCAACGATGGCCGTGACAGCTGGTATGCCGGCTACACCGGTGATCACCTGGCAGTGATCTGGATCGGCAACGACCAGAACGCGCAGGCCGGCCTGTATGGCGCCACCGGCGCGATGCGGGTCTGGTCGGGCATCTTCCAGCGCCTGCCGAGCGCGCCGCTGCGGGTCAGCAACAAGGGCCTGGACTGGCAGTCGGTGGCCCCCACCGGCCTCAACAGCACCGATGAAGGCTGCCCCGGCGCGCGTCGTTTCCCGTTCGTGGTGGGCTATGCGCCTGCTTATGCGCCGTGCGCGCCGGCCGCGTCGCCGGAGGGGCAGGGCGAGGCCGACGGCGAGGGCGGTGGCTGGCGCAGCTGGTTGGGCCTGGACCGCAAGCCGGAAGCGCCTGCCGAACCTGCCGCGGCACCTGCCGCCGCCACTCCTCCCCCGAGCCGATGATACCGATGAACATGCGATCCCTGATGCAGCCCCTGGCCCTGACCGGCCTCAGCCTGGCCCTGGCCGCCTGCGTGAGCAGCGCACCACCGGTGGTCAAGCCGGTCGATACCACCACGCCGGCGCAGCGCCTGGCTGCGGTGGATGCTGCAGCGGGTCCGGACGACAAGGAATTGTCGGTACAGCCGCTGCGTGATTCGCAGGTGGAAGATCTGCGGGTAACCGCACTGGCACAACGCCAGGCGAACGACCTGGCCGGCGCGGCCAGCAGCCTGGACCACGCGCTGGAGATCGTGGCGGGTGACCCGGCAGTGCTGCAGGAACGTGCCGAACTGGCGCTGCTGCAGGGCCAGTGGGCGCAGGCGGAGACGTTCGCGCGCAAGGCGGTGGATCTGGGCTCGAAGACCGGGCCGCTGTGCCGCCGGCATTGGGCGACGATCGAGCAGTCGCGCCTGGCGCGGGGCGAGAAGGAGAATGCGGTGTCGGCGCATGCGCAGATTGAGGGCTGCACGGTGCCGGGGATCAAGCGGTACTGAATTTCCAGCCAACGGCGCAGCCCCTCGTGGCTGTGGGTTGGTCGCTGAAGCCAGAAGCAAAAGCCGCGCTTGGCCGGGCGGGGTGGGTTCGCGGGGGACGCCGTGAACCCGTCCCTGGGGGCTTGGCCGCGGCATCCATGCCGCGGACACCCCCGCGAACCCACCCCGCCCAACCTCTGACAGTTTCCGTGTGCGTCCAGCCACGGAAAAGAAAAAGAAAATCAAAAGCGGGTCGCGCGCTGCGCGCACTCGTTGTGGGGTCGTATCCGTTTTCCGCAGGAAAACGGATACGACCCCTTCTTGTTTCCGTTCCACCCACCGCTTCTGAAAGGGCAGTCGAGCAAGCTCGACGCGACGCCGCGCGTGCATCCGTCACTGGGAAACTGTCGAAGGCGGGGCGGGAGGGGCAGGCAGGACCGTTGGCGCCATGGATGGCGCCATCGAGCCCCCATGGACGGGTTTACGGCGTGTCCTGCCTGCCCCTCCCGCCCCGCCAAACACGCAGCAACCCAGAGCCATGAACCACGCTGTTGCTGTTGCCGTTGCTGTTGCCCTGGCTTGAAACGGGTGCCGGGCAGCGCCCGGCCGGGTATCCTCTCCCTCTGATGTCCGACCTTGTCCATGCCAGCCGCGAAGCCCTCAGCGAAGGCGGCGCGCTCGCCTCGCATCTGGATGCCTTTGTCCCGCGTCCGGCACAGCTGCACCTGACCGACGCCATCGCCGAAACGCTGCAGCAGCGCGACCTGCTGCTGGCCGAGGCCGGTACAGGCACCGGCAAGACCTTCGCCTATCTGGTGCCGGTGCTGCTGTCCGGGCTGCGCACCATCATCTCCACCGGTACCCGCGCGTTGCAGGACCAGCTCTACCACCGCGATCTGCCGCGCGTGCGCCAGGCACTGGGCGTTGGCCTGCGCAGCGCGCTGCTGAAGGGGCGCGCGAATTACCTGTGCCGCTACCGCCTGCAGCAGGCGCGGGGCGAACCGCGTTTTTCCAGCCCGGAGCAGGCTGCGCAGTTCCAGCGCATCCTGGCCTGGTCCGGCCGTTCGGAGTTCGGTGACATCGCCGAACTGGAAGGCTTGGCCGATGACTCGCCGCTTCTGCCGATGGTCACTTCCACGGTCGACAACTGCCTGGGTACCGATTGCCCGTTCTGGGACGACTGCTTCGTGGTGCGCGCGCGCCAACGTGCGCAGGCTGCCGACGTGGTGGTGGTCAACCACCACCTGCTGCTGGCCGACCTGGCACTGAAACAGGACGGCTTCGGTGAGTTGCTGCCGGGGGCGCAGGCCTTTGTCATCGACGAGGCGCATCAGCTGCCCGAGTTGGCCGCGCAGTTTTTCGGCGAAGGCTTCGGCATGCGCCCGTGGCAGGAACTCGGCCGCGACTGCCTGGCCGAGGCGCGCGGCGTAGGCGGCGCGCAGTCGGCCCTGCAGGAACCGGTCGACCAGTTGCAGCAGGCGTTGCTGGCGCTGCGCTCGGCGATGGAGGGGCTGCCGCCACGGGGTACGCAGTGGCGTGCGCTGGCGATGCCACAGGTGCGCGATGGATTCGATACGGTGATGGCCGGCCTGGTGACGCTGGAGCAGGCACTGCAACCGCTGCGCGAGGCGGCGGCGGGTCTGGATGCCTGTCATGCGCGGGCACGCGAGGCGGTGTCGCGGCTGCAGCGCTGGCTGGGCGATGATGAGCCCACCCTCGATTTCGATACCGATCCGGCGGAGACCCCCCGTGCCGCCGATGTGCTCTGGTATGAGCTCACCCCGCGTGGTTTCCGCTGCCAGCGCACGCCGATGGATGTGTCCGGCCCGCTGCGCGAGCATCGCGAGCGCAGCCGCGCGGCATGGATCTTCACCTCGGCCACGCTGACCGTGGGCGGTGGCTTCGACCACATCGCCACGCGCCTGGGCCTGGACGATCCGCACACGCTGGTCCAGCCGAGCCCGTTCAACTGGCCCGAGCAGGCGTTGTGCTACCTGCCCGAAGGCCTGCCCGATCCGGCGGCGCGCGGGTTTGGCACCGCGCTGATCCAGACCTTGCGGCCGGTGTTGCAGGCCTCGCAGGGCAGGGCGTTCCTGTTGTTCGCCTCGCACCGTGCATTGCGCGAGGCCGCCGAGGCACTGCGCGACGGGCCGTGGCCGTTGTTCGTGCAGGGCGAGGCGCCACGCGCGGCGCTGCTGCAGCGTTTCCGCGAATCGGGCAATGGCGTGCTGCTGGGCTCGGCCAGTTTCCGCGAGGGCGTGGACGTGGTCGGCGAAGCGCTGAGCGTGGTGATGATCGACAAGCTGCCGTTCGCGGCACCGGATGACCCGGTATACGAGGCGCGGCTGGAGGCGATCCGCAGCCAGGGGGGCAACCCGTTCCGCGACGAGCAGCTGCCGCAGGCGGTGATCGCCCTGAAGCAGGGCGTTGGCCGCCTGATCCGCAGCGAAAGCGACCGGGGCGTGCTGGTCCTGTGCGATCCGCGCCTGCTCAACCGTGGCTATGGCCGGGTCTTTCTTGAGTCGCTGCCGCCGTTCCGGCGCACCCGCAGCCTGGCCGATGTGCAGGCCTTCTTTAGGCCACAATGGCTGCCCGTGGCCGATGATGCGGCTGCCCCGGCCGCCGTTGCGGCGGGCCCGGAGCCTGCTCCCGGTGCCACGTTCCCCTTGTTCTGACCTGATCCAATGAAACTGCTTGCCTTTGAAACCGCCACCGAAGCCTGTTCCGTTGCCCTGCATGTCGATGGGCAGGTGCTGGAACGCTTCGAGCTCGCCCCGCGCCGGCACGCCGAGTTGAGCCTGCCGTGGGCCGAGGCGCTGCTGGCCGACGCCGGCATCAGCCGTCGCCAGCTTGATGGCATCGCCCTCAGTCGCGGTCCGGGTGCGTTCACGGGCGTGCGCCTGGCGATTGCCATTGCCCAGGGCATCGCACTGGCACTGGACCGCCCGCTGCTGCCGGTCTCGACGCTGCAGGTATTGGCGCTGCGCGCACCGGCGGAAGAAACGCAGATCCTGTCGGCCATCGATGCGCGGATGGGCGAATTCTACGTCGCCCGCTTCGAGCGCGTGGACGGCCTGCCGGTCGCGCGCGATGCCGAGCGCGTCTGCGCGCCGGCAGCGGTGGCGCTGCCGGAAGGGCTGTCGGCCTACGGTGTCGGTACCGGGTTCGCCGCAGCCGAGGGTGCGCTGGTCGCGCAGCTCGGTACTGGCCTGCGCGGATTCGACGCCACGGCATTGCCGCGTGCGTCGGACGTGCTCGCACTGGCGGTGCCGGCGTTCGCGCGCGGCGAAGCCATTGCACCGGAGAAGGTCGAGCCGGCCTACCTGCGCGACAACGTGGCACTGACCCTGGTCGAGCAGCAGGCCGCGCGCGAGGCGAAGGCGAAGGCCAACGGCTGAGCCCCTCGTGGCGGGGTTGGTTGATCGCATAAACCCAAAGCCGCGCTTGGCCGGGCGGGGTGGGTTCGCGGGGGACGCCGTAAACCCCGCTCCGCGGTCCGGCCCAGCCGCTGGCGGCTGGGCGTTCGGGCGCTTGCGAAGCAGTGCTTCGCAAGCAAAGCGCCCTCACCCATGGGGGCTTGGCCGCGGCATCCATGCCGCGGACACCCCCGCGAACCCACCCCGCCCGACCTCTGACAGTTTCCGTGTGCGTCCGCCACGGAAAATCAAAAGAAAATCAAAGTCAACAGCGGATCGCTTCGCTCGCATCCACGCGTAGCGTGGATGTGTGTCGACCAAGGTCGACACCTACCAACAGCAATGATGCGTCGGGATCTGTCAGAGGCGGGGCGGTATGGGCTTGCAGGACCGTTGGCGCCATGGATGGCGCCATCGAGCCCCCAGGGACGGGTTTACGGCGTGTCCTGCAAGCCCATACCGCCCCGCCAAACCCAATATCCCGACCGCTGCTGTTGATGTTGACTTTGACTTTGCTTCCAGCGGGTCCCGGGCCGCAGGCCCGGGCAACAAACCCCTACCGGTCGTCGTGCAGGGTGCCACCCGGCAGGAACATCCAGGTGCGGGTGACCTGCAGGATGTCGATCTCGTCCTCGGTCTTCGGCAGCGGCGGGAATGGCTGCGCAAGCTGCACCACCCGCAGCGCCGCCTCATCCAGCAACGGCGTCCCGCTTGAACGCAGGATCCGGCTGCTTTCCACGCTGCCATCGCGGCGCACGCCCACGCTGATCACCACCTGGCCGCCGAGCCGGCGCTGCCGGGCCTCGTCCGGGTAATTCAGGTTGCCGACGCGCTCGGCGCGGTCGACCCAGGCGCGCAGGTAATTGGCGTAGGCATATTCGCGCGTGCTGGCCGACACGAACTTGCGGTTCGGGCGCTTGGCGTACTGCGCCGAGCGCAGATGCACCTCGGCCGCCAGCCGCGCCATCTCGGCATCACGCTGCTCGCGTGCCGTCAGCGGTGCATCCGGTTCGGGCTGCTCCGGTGTCGGGCGCGCCTGCGCCTGGGCCACTGCCTCTTCGCCGTTGCGGCTGCTGACCACCCGCGCCTGCGGCGGGGGCGCCGGCGCGGCCGATTGCTGCTGTTGCGGCACCGGGCTCAGCCCCGCCTGGGCCTGCGGAACGATGCCGGCCTGGTTGTCGCGCGGGCGCTGCGCACGGTCGTGCTCGCCGCCACCTTCCTGGCTGGCGGCGGCAAGGAAATCGGCCTGCTTCGGGGTCAGTGCGGTGCGGGTCTGGCTGAAGATCACCTCCAGCGTCGGCACCAGTGGTGCGTCGCCTTTCACCGCAAAACCCACGCCCAGGATCAGCAGGGCGTGGACCACGATCGACAGCGCGATGGTCGCGCCCAGCCGTTGCGCTTCGCGCGCCGGCGGGGGCAGGACGGCAGGTGCGGCCGCCATCAGCGCAGGCTGGCCTCGAGCGCGTCGAACAGGGTGCCGGCGATGTTCAGGCCGTACTGCGCGTCGAGCTCGCGCACGCAGGTCGGGCTGGTCACGTTGACCTCGGTCAGGTAATCGCCGATCACGTCCAGGCCGACGAAGCGCATGCCACGGCGCTTCATCTCCGGGCCAACCTGGCCGGCGATCCAGCGGTCACGCTCGCTCAGCGGGCGCCCTTCGCCACGGCCGCCAGCCGCCAGGTTGCCGCGGAACTCGTCACCCTGGGGAATGCGCGCCAGGCAGTAGTCGACCGGTTCGCCGTCGACCAGCAGGATGCGCTTGTCGCCGGCCGTGATGTCGGGAATGAACTTCTGGGCCAGCGCCAGCTTGCGGCCGCCGTCGGTCAGGGTTTCCAGGATCACGTTCAGGTTCGGATCGCCCTGGCCGCTGCGGAAGATCGAGCGGCCGCCCATCCCATCCAGCGGCTTCAGCACGGCCTGGCCGTGCTCCAGCGCGAAGGCCTTCAATGCCTTGGCATCGCGGCTGACCAGGGTCGGCGGGCAGCACTGCGGGAACAGCAGGGCGGCCAGCTTCTCGTTGTAGTCGCGCAGGCCCTGCGGGTTGTTGACCACGCAGGCGCCGGCAGCGGCAGCCACGTCCAGCACCTGCGTGTCGTAGATGTACTCGGCGTCGACGGGCGGGTCCTTGCGCATCAGCACGATCTGGCCGCGACCGAACGCGGTACGGCTGAACGCGCCCAGCTCATACCAGCCGGCCGGGTCGTCGCGCACCTGCAGCGGTGCGGTCTGGGCCACCGCCACGCCACCTTCCAGGGCCAGCCCGCCGGGCCGCACGTAGTGCAGGGCATGGCCACGGCGCTGGGCTTCCAGCAACATGGCGAAGGTGGTGTCCTTGGCGATCTTGATGTGGGCGATGGGGTCCATCACCACGATGACGTTCAACGGCATGGGCGCACCTGTCAGGCAAGGCGTTGATGGTAGCGGCAACGCCGGCCGTGTGCCTCCCCGCCGTAGTGCAACGCAGCGTCCGCCTGCCGGCAGCGCAGTCATTGCGAACCCGGTCACGTTCAGCCCGGTGCTACCCCCTGCGCGGCAGGCCGGCCTTGAAGCGGGCGCGGGAAGTGCGATATAGATACGCTTTCGCAGCGGCTCCCGCCAGAGATTGGGCCGTGCGCTTGGGGATAGGCAATGACTGAAAACACGACTGCGGGCGGGGAACTCGCAGGACTCCGGGTGATGGTCATCGATGATTCGAAGACCATCCGCAGGACTGCGGAAACGCTGCTCAAGCGCGAAGGCTGCGAGGTGGTCACCGCCACCGACGGCTTCGAAGCGCTTGCCAAGATCGCAGACCAGCAGCCGCAGATCATCTTCGTCGACATCATGATGCCGCGCCTGGATGGCTACCAGACCTGTGCGCTGATCAAGGGCAACCAGCTGTTCAAGGCGACCCCGGTGATCATGCTGTCGTCCAAGGATGGTCTGTTCGACAAGGCGCGGGGGCGCATCGTCGGCTCGGAGCAATACCTGACCAAGCCTTTCACGCGCGAAGAACTGCTGGGTGCCATCCGCACATACGTCAACGCCTGACCAGGGGGGAAAGGCACAATGGCTCGTATCGTCCTGATCGAGGATTCACCGACCGACCGCGCGGTGTTCACCCAGTGGCTGCGCCGTGCCGGCCACGAGGTGCTGGAAGCGGACAACGCCGAGGATGGCCTGCAGCTGGTCCGCGACCAGGCGCCGCAGCTGGTGCTGATGGACGTGGTCCTGCCCGGCATGAGCGGGTTCCAGGCCACCCGGGCGATGGCCCGCGATGCGGCGATCAAGCACATCCCGGTGATCATCGTCAGCACCAAGGCGATGGAAACCGACAAGGCCTGGGGCCTGCGCCAGGGCGCAGCCGATTACATCGTCAAGCCGCCGCGCGAGGATGAACTGATCGCGCGGATCAACGAACTGGTGGCCTGATGCGCTCGCCCTTCGACATCCTTGAAGCCTACGAACGACGCAGCCTGGCCCATGCAGTGCAGCTGCCCGGGCGGCAGTTCGCCCAGGACCTGTGGCGTGGCGTCGGTTACCGGGTCGGCCAGCGCCGGCTGGTGTCCGATTTCCGCGAAGTGGTGGAAATCGTGCCGATGCCGCCGGTGACCCCGGTGCCCTGCGCGCAGCCCTGGCTGCTGGGCGTGGGCAACCTGCGTGGCAACCTGTTTCCGGTGGTCGACCTGAAGTACTTCCTGGAAGGCACGCGCACCGTGCAGCAGGAAGGCCAGCGCGTGCTGATCATGCGCCAGGCTGGCGGCGACGTCGCACTGACCATCGATGAACTGTTCGGCCAGCGCAGCTTCGAGCTGGACCAGCAGATCGACGCGGGCACGTTGGCCGAAGGCCGCTACGGCCATTTCGTTGACCGTGCCTTCCATGCCGACGGCCATGACTGGGGCGTGTTCTCGCTCTCGCTGCTGTCGCGCACCCCTGAATTCCGGCAAGCCGCGGCCTGAGGCCGGGCATCGCCCCCTGCATTGAAGATCGAGGTTGAACGATGAGTACTGCTTCGGACGCCACCAAGACCGGCAAGCTGCGGCTGGGCGGCAGCAACCTCTGGCTGTTCCTGCTGCTGGCATCGATGATCCTGTTCGGCGTCAACACCGGCGTCGCCACCTGGCAGGGCAGCCGCCTTGCCGACGCCGGCTCCAAGGCCGCCGACCTGCAGGTGCTGTCGCAGCAGCTGGCCAACCAGGGACGTGACGCGGTCGGCGGCAACGCCCAGGCCTTCACCGCCTTCAAGGCCACCCGCAACGCGATCGAACAGAACGTGTCGACGCTGCAGGGCCGCTATGGCAAGGAGCCGGGCGTGTCCGGCGCCATCGCCACCCTGGGCGAAACCTGGGCGCCGCTGGGCAAGCAGGCCGGGCAGCTGGTGGCCAGCGAGCCGGCGGTGCTGGCGCTGGCCGGCAATGCCAACAATTTCACCGGCGCGGTGCCGGGCCTGCAGGCCCAGCTGAACGAGCTGGTGCGCGCGATGTCCGCCTCCGGCGCCCCCTCGTCGCAGGTGTACAGCGCACTGCAGCAGGTCGTGGTGGCCGGTTCGATGGCCCGTCGGGTGACCGAAATGCGTGCCGGTGGCAGCGCCGCGGCGACCTCCGGGGATGCGCTGGCGCGTGACATCACCGTGTTCTCGCAGGTGCTCGACGGCCTGCGCAACGGCAACGAGGAACTGGGCATCACCGCCGTGCGCGGTGCTGCCGCCGTGGCCGCACTGGAGCAGTCGCAGCAGAAGTGGGAAGCGATGAAGCAGGACGCCGATGCGATCCTGGCCAGCTCGCGCCAGCTGTTCGCGGCGCAGTCCGCCGCCACCGCGCTGGGCCAGGGCTCGGCACACATGCTGGACGACAGCCGCAAGCTGTTCGATGCGTTCTCCTCGTTCGGCTCGGTGTCCGACACCCGCCTGTTCCCGAACTTCTGGATCGGCGTGGTGTCCGGCGCGCTGTCGCTGATCGCGATCATCGGCTTCGTCTCCACCAACGTGCGCAGCCGCTCGCGCGAGCAGGAACTGCGTTACCAGACCCAGGTGGAATTCAACAGCCGCAACCAGCAGGCGATCATGCGGCTGCTGGACGAAATCTCCTCGCTCGGTGAGGGTGACCTGACGGTGAAGGCCTCGGTGACCGAGGACATGACCGGCGCGATCGCCGACGCGATCAACTATGCGGTGGACGAGCTGCGCCACCTGGTGACCACCATCAACGACACCTCGGCCAAGGTCGCGATGTCCACCCAGGAAACCCAGGCCACCGCGATGCAGCTGGCAGAGGCGGCGGGCCACCAGGCCAACCAGATCACCTCCGCCTCGGACCGCATCGGTGAAATCGCAGCGAGCATCGAGCAGGTGTCGCGCAACTCGGCCGAGTCGGCCGACGTGGCACAGCGCTCGGTGGTGATCGCCGCCGAAGGCGCCGGCGTGGTGCGCGAGACCATCCAGGGCATGGACCAGATCCGCGACCAGATCCAGGAAACCTCCAAGCGCATCAAGCGCCTGGGCGAGTCGTCGCAGGAAATCGGCTCGATCGTGGAACTGATCAATGACATTTCCGAGCAGACCAACATCCTGGCGCTGAACGCGGCGGTGCAGGCGGCGTCGGCGGGTGAAGCGGGCCGCGGTTTCGCGGTCGTGGCCGACGAAGTGCAGCGCCTGGCAGAACGTACCTCGGGTGCGACCCGACGCATCGAAAACCTGGTCCAGGCCATTCAGGCCGATACCAACGAAGCGGTCACCTCGATGGAGCAGACCACGGCCGAAGTGGTGTCCGGTGCGCGCCTGGCCGAGGACGCCGGTACCGCGCTGACCGAGATCGAGCGCGTGTCCAACGCCCTCAATACCCTCATCAAGAACATCTCCATCGCCGCCCAGCAGCAGTCGGCCGCGGCCTCGGACATCACCCGCACCATGGGCGTGATCCGGCAGATCACCGGCCAGACCTCGCAGGGTGCCGGGCAGACCGCAGAGTCGATCGGCCACCTCGCGCAGCTGGCGGCGGACCTGCGCCGTTCGGTCGCCGACTTCAAGCTGCCGGCGTGACGCGGGCAGGGCGGCGAGCAAGGAACCAGTCGATGAAGCATTTCCATTCCCCACGCCAGAATCCGCGCGGCCACCGAGCGGCGGCGAACGGAGCGCGTCCATGAGCAGTCTGCGCGATGCGATGAGCCACGCAGCGCTGGGCTGGGTCAAGCCCGAGCTGGACGAGACCCTGCGCCAGGTGCGCAACGAGGTCGAGTACTACGCGGAAGACCCGAGCGATGCCAGCCGCATGCGCATCTGCGCCGGCTACCTGCACCAGGTGCAGGGCACCCTGCGCATGGTTGAACTGTATGCCCCGGCGATGGTGGCCGAAGAGCTCGAGCAGCTGGCCAATGCCATCGGCGCCGGCCAGGTGGCCGACCGGGATGAAGCCTGTGCGACCCTGATGCGTGGCAGCGTGCTGCTGCCGGACTATCTGGAGCGCCTGCAGAACGGCCATCGCGACATTCCGATCGTGCTGATGCCGCTGCTCAACGAGATCCGCGCGTCGCGTGGCGAAGAAGGCGTCAACGACAGCGTGCTGCTGGCCTTTGCGCCGGACAGCATCACCGCCACCGAGGCCGAACTGGACCATGCCCGGGGCAGCCTGAGCGGGCGCAACCGCGAGCTGCTCGATACCGTCGGCAGCGCAGTGAAGGAAGAACTGCTGCGCATCAAGGATGCGCTTGACCTGCACCTGCGCACCGGCGGTGCACCGGAACAGCTGCAGACCCAGGCCAACGAACTGGGCGCCGTGGCCGACACGCTGGGCATGATGGGCCTGGGCGTGGCCCGCGGCGTGGTCGTGCAGCAGCGCGACGCGCTGCGTGGCGTGGTCGAGGGGCGCCAGCAGATCGACGAGAACCTGCTGCTGGATATCGCCGGTGCGCTGCTGTACGTCGATGCCTCGCTGGACGACCAGGTTGCCCATCTGGGCGCCGGCGGCAGTGGCGAGGACGATCCGAGCGCGGTGGAGAACCGGCGCACGGTGGAAGTGCTGGCCCATGAAGCCATCGCCAACTTCGCTGCCGCCCGCGAGCATTTCGTCGCCTTCATCGAAACCAGCTGGAACCATGCCGAGCTGCAGGATGTACCGCGCCTGCTGGGCGATGTGTCCGGCGCGCTGCGCATGCTCGACCTGGGTACCGCCGCCGATTACCTGCGTGGCGTGCAGCAGTACATCGAGGCCGAGCTGATCGGCCGCCAGCGCGTGCCCAGCGGCCGCCAGCTGGACACCCTGGCCGATGCCATGGCCAGCCTGGAGTACTACCTGGAAGCCCTGCGCGATCGTCGCCCGGGCCGCGAAGACATCCTCGAAATCACCCGCAGCAGCCTCGAGGCACTGCGCTACTGGCCACTGCCCGAACGCAACGCCGCCGCACCGGAAGCGCCGGCAGCGCTTGCGATCGAACGTGAGCCGCTGCCGGTGCAGGTCGAGCCGCTGCAGCCCGAGCGCATCGAGGTACCGGTGCAGCCTGCTGCGCCCGCGGCCGGCGACGTGCCGGTATCGCTGCCGGACTTCACCTTCGATCCGCCGCCGGCCACACCGGCACCGAGGGTGCCCGACAACAGCCTGATGTTCGGCGCGCTGGGCACCGCGGGCGTCGTGGCCGCCAGCCCGTTGGATGCTGGCGCCTCGCCGCTGCCAACACAGGATGATGCCGAGGCATCGCTGGTCTTCGCCGCGTCCAGCGCACCTGCGCCTGATGTCCCGCAGTGGGAGCTGGCGCCGTTCTACCCCGAAGCCGAGGCGGCCGCGCCCGCCGGCGACGAACGCGCGCCGACGTTCGCCAGTTTCGATCCCGTCAGCTTCGAACTGGCCGACAGCGATCACGCCGATGCACCGCAGTGGTCGCTGTCCGAGGCGCCGCAGGTGCTCGAGGAAAGCGCAGCGCCTGCGATCGACGAGACGACGGACAGCATGGTTTCGCCCGTGACCGGATTCGATGCTGCGCCGGTGTTCGATCCGGTAGCGGCCGAACGGGGCGCGGTTGCCGAGGCCGACGACGTGGTGTTCCGCTTCGACGCCGATGCATTGGACAACGCTGACGACGTGCTGTCGCTGCATGCGATGGAAACGTTGTCGCTGGACGATGACGCCGGGTTGCATCCGTCGCTGGAGATCGTCGATGCCGTGGCGCCGCCGCTGGCCGATGCATCGCCTGCGGCGGAGGTCAGGGTGGACGAGGCTCCGGATGACCTGCCGGCATCGTCGATCACGCCGCCGTCGATCGAAGCGCCCGCCCCGGCAGCGGAAACGTCGGCGCCGGCCGTGTCGGTGATCGATATCGACACCATCGCGCCGATCGATTTCAGCGAAGCCGATGCCCAGTTCTTCGCCGAGCTGAGTGCAGCCGCTGCCGGCTTCAATCCGCAGGCGATGCCCACCGCGACGGCACCGGAGGCGGTCGTTGCGACCGGCGCCGACGCCAATGCCGACGCGACTACGGGCTTTGACGCCGGCTTCGACGACGACGCCGAGAACATCGACGAGGACATCCGCGAGGTGTTCCTGGAAGAGTTCGACGACGAGCTCGCCAATCTGGGCACGCTGCTGCCGGCGTGGCGCATGCAGCCGGACAACATGGACCGGCTGCGCCCGATCCGCCGCATCTTCCATACCCTCAAGGGCAGTGGCCGCCTGGTTGGCGCACGTACGCTGGGCGAGTTCGCGTGGAAGATCGAAGGCATGCTCAACCGCGTGCTGGATGGCAGCCGCGCCGCCTCGCCGGCGGTGCTGGCGATGGTCGACAACGCACATGCGGCGCTGCCACAACTGAACGCAGCGCTGCGCCACGGCCAGCGCATCAGCGTCGACCTGCAGGCCATGCAGGCCATTGCCGACCGTGTCGGCGCAGGCGAGGAAACCTACTACGTACCGCTGCCGGGTGCGGCTGCGCCGGTTGTACCGGTTGCTGAAGCTGACGGCGAAGACGAGATCAGCCGCATTCTCGATGTGGAGGCTGCCGCCTCGGCGCCGGCCGATACCGACGTGGAGGCCGAAGTGGCCGGTACGCCGGCCAACATCGACAGCGTGCTGCGCGAGATTCTCGAGGCCGAGGTGGAAGTCCACCAGGCCACCCTGCAGGACTGGCTGCGTTCGGCGCAGCAGGCGCCGCAACCGGTCAGCGATGCACTGCTGCGCGCGGTGCACACCATGAACGGCGCCTTCGCGATGACCGAAGTGCCCGAGATCACGGCGGTGACCGGCGGCGCGGAGTCCTACATCAAGCGCGCACTGGCCGCCGAGGTGGTCCCGGGTGATGAAGGCGTAGCCGCCCTGGATGCGACTGCGCAGGCGATCACCGCCACCATGGAAGCGTTGCAGGCCGAACAGCCGCGCATCGCGCCGCAACAGGTACTCGCGCAGCGCCTGCAGGCGCTGGCTGGCGCGTTGCCGGAAGCGCGCTGGCCGATGGTGGGCCTGGAAGACGAAGAAGACGATCTGGCGCTGGATGACGAACCGCCGGTGGAACTGGACGCGGATGCATCGACAGCCGTCGCGCTTGAATCCGATGCGGTGCCGCATTCGTTTGCCGCACCGGAGCAGGACGCGGAAGCACGTGCCGATACTGCCGAAGCCCCGGTCGCCGACGTGGCGATCGAGGCCGGGCTGGAGGTCGGTGAGCTGACGGCCAGCGATGATCTTTCGCGCTACTTCGATGCCGGATGGCCGTCCGTACCGGGTGAGGAGGATGCGTCGCTGCCGGTGGTCGAATCGATCCAGGTGGCCGACGACGTTCCAGCCGTTGCCGTAGCCGGTGTCGAGGCGGAGGCCGAAGGCGTGCTGCGGTTGTCCGACGATGCCGGTTTGACCGTCGTGGATGATCTGTCGCCGTACCTGGATGCCAGTGCGCTGCCGGTTGACGACCGCGACGCCGAAGAGACTCCGGCCGCTGTCGAAGCCGTCGCATCTGACCTGAATGCGCCCTCGGCCGATCACGCGCACGTCGCTGATGCCACGGCGTTCGAAATGCCTGCTGCACTGCCACTCGACAGCGAGCTGTCGAGCCTGCAGGATGAAATGGCTGCGCCGGGGTTTGCAGAACCGGTCTCGCTGGAAGCCGCGCTCGAGGCCGGCCTGCACGTGATCGACGAACAGCAGCCCCTGGCCGATGACGGGCAATGGCCCGTGCTCGGCCTGCAGGCCAGCGAACTCGCGCCGGGCGAGGCGGAAGCCTTTGCCGAGGATGCGGACGTCGGCGGGGAGGCGGCGATCGGTGAAGGAGAGAGCGCCGATCAGCCGTCCCCGGCGACGGTGAATGAGGAGATCGCGGAGGCCGCAGCGCAGGCCACCGCCGAACCGGTACGCTTCTTCGAACTGGAAGACGCGCCGGGCCAGGCGGAGGTCCACGCCGAAGCTGCCGGCGTCGATGCGGTTGCGGTGTCGGATGCCGTGGCAGCCAGCGCGTCCGAAGCCGACGTGCCTGAAACCGTGACACCTGACATCCTTGCCATGCCGGTGCCGGAAGACAGCACCGATACGCTCGACTTCAGCGTCTACGATCGCGAGCTGGTCGACATCTTCGTCGAGGAAGGCAAGGACCTGCTCGACCACTGCGATGGCCTGATCAGCGAGCTGCGTGATGCACCGCAGGACCGCGAGGTGCTGGCCGGCCTGCAGCGTGACCTGCACACCCTGAAGGGTGGCGCACGCATGGCCGGCATCAACGCCATCGGTGATCTCGGCCACAGCATCGAATCGTTGCTGGAGGCGGTCGCCGCCGGTCGCACCGAGATCGAACGCCGCGATGTGCAGTTGCTGGAGCGCGGATTCGATCGCCTGCACCAGCTGCTGACCCGCACCGGTAACCACCGCGTGGTGGAACCGGCGCAGGATCTGGTCGATGCGTTCGAAGTGCGTACCACCACCGATATTGCCGCAGCAGCAGCGGCTGCCGCAGGCGCAGCGGACGTGGCGAGCGTTGCAGAAACCGCGTCGGCAGCGGTCGCCGGCCCTGCGCCGGCACTGCTCGATGCGCCGTTGTCGGCACCGCTGCCGGCCGAAGGCGTGATCGATGAAGATTCGCTGGCGCGCCCGCAGCAGGAACAGGTGCGCGTGCGCGCGGATCTGCTCGACCGCCTGGTCAACCATGCCGGTGAAGTGGCGATCTACCGCTCGCGCCTGGAACAGCAGCTTGGTGCCTTCCGCGGCGCGATGGGCGAGCTGGAGCGCACCAATGCGCGACTGCGCGACCAGCTGCGCCGACTCGACCTGGAAACCGAGGCGCAGATCGTCGCCCGCTACCAGCGTGAGCAGGACCAGGCCGATCAGAAGTTCGATCCGCTGGAACTGGACCGCTTCTCCACGCTGCAGCAGCTCAGCCGTGCACTGAACGAGTCGGCGGCCGATCTCGGGGGCCTGCAGGGCGTGCTCGACGATCTGTCACGCCAGTACGATTCGTTGCTGCAACAGCAGTCGCGCGTCAGCTCCGAGCTGCAGGATGGCCTGATGCGCGCGCGCATGGTGCCGTTCGATGGCCTGGTGCCGCGCCTGCGCCGCGTGGTCCGCCAGTCCGGAATGGATACCGGCAAGCAGGTGCACCTGACCCTGGAGGGCACCCACGGCGAACTGGACCGCAATGTCCTCGATCGCATGGTCGCGCCGCTCGAACACATGCTGCGCAACTCCGTGGCCCACGGCCTGGAAGCGCCGGAACAGCGTCGCGCCGCCGGCAAGCCGGAAGAGGGCGAAGTCGCCATCCGCCTGCACCGTGAAGGCTCGGAAATCGTGCTGGAAGTGGCCGATGACGGTGCTGGCCTGGACCGCGAAGCGATCCGACGCCGCGCCATCGATCGTGGCCTGTTGGCCGCCGACGCGCAGCCCAGCGAGCAGGAACTGGACAACCTGATCTTCGCCTCCGGTTTCTCCACCGCCGACCAGGTCAGCCAGCTGGCGGGTCGTGGCGTGGGCATGGACGTGGTGCGCAACGAAGTGCGCCAGCTCGGCGGCTCGGTCGACATCCAGTCGGTGCGTGGCCAGGGCGTGCGCTTCACCTTGCGCCTGCCGCAGACGCTGGCCGTCACCCAGGCGGTGTTCGTGCAGATCGGTGAAACCACCTTCGCCGTGCCGGTGGCCTCGGTCAGTGGTATCGGCCGCCTGTCACGCGAACGCTTCGAGGCCGCCGACAGCAGCTACCGCTACAGCGGCGAAGACTATCCGCTGTATGACCTCGGCAGCCTGGTCGGGCAGGCCCCGGCACGCGCCGATGGCCAGGACCAGGTGCCGCTGCTGCTGGTGCGTGCCGGTGACCTGCGCGCTGCCGTGGCGATCGACCAGGTGCTGGGCAACCGCGAAATCGTGGTCAAGCCGGTCGGCCTGCAGATCGCCTCGGTACCGGGCATCTACGGTGCCACCATCACCGGCGATGGCCGCGTGGTGGTGATCCTGGACGTCGCGCCGCTGGTGCGCCGTTTCCTCGCCAATCCGACCGCACCGGTGCTGGCCAATGCACCGCGCGACGAACGCCAGGTGCCGTTGGTGATGGTGGTCGATGACTCGCTGACCATGCGCAAAGTGACCGGACGCATCCTGGAACGCCACAACTTCGAAGTCAGTGTTGCCCGTGACGGCGTGGAAGCACTGGAGCGGCTGGAAGAGCGCGTGCCGGACCTGATGCTGCTGGATATCGAGATGCCGCGCATGGACGGCTACGAGCTGGCCACGGCGATGCGCGCCGACCCGCGCTACAAGGATGTGCCGATCGTGATGATCACCTCGCGCAGCGGCGACAAGCACCGCCAGCGCGCCTTCGAGATCGGTGTCCAGCGGTATCTGGGCAAGCCGTACCAGGAACTGGACCTGATGCGTAACGTGTACGACCTGCTGGGGATCGCCCGTGTCCGTGAGTGAAACCCATCCGGCCCCGGCCGTCGCCCTGCTGGCCCGCCCCGGTGCGGCGCGCGAACGCCTGCGCGAGGCGCTGTCGCATGCAGATGTGCAGCTGGTCCTGGAAGATGACCCGAACGGCCTGGAGCCACAGGTCCTGCAGGCTGCGGATCCGCAGTTCGTGGTGATCGCGCTGGAAGCGGCCATCGAGGACGCACTGGAACGGCTGGACGCCGTGCTCTCGGCACCGGGGCTGACCCTGGTGTTCGATGAGGCCGAGCTGGCCGCGCGCCGCGACGGCTGGGAGGCGCAGCGTTGGGGGCGCCATCTGGCCGCCAAGCTGCACGGCCACCAGCAGGTGTTGCCGCCGGGTGCCGAGGAAGAGCCCAGCCTGCAGCTGGAGCCCGGCCATCCGGCGCCCGCGCCGGCGCCGCAGGAAGAAGCCCTGCAGCCGCATCTGGCGCAGGCGCTGAGCTGGGCCGATGACGTTCCGGCCGACGGTCTGTATTCGCCGCCGGCACACCTGCACGAACCGATCGCGCTGGAGCAGGCCCTGGCGGCACTGCAGCCGGACGTGCCCGAACCACGGGATCCGCCTTCGCCGCCGCAAGCGCCGGCCGAACCGGCGGCGCCTGCGGCACCGCCGATCTCCTTCGATCACACCGCCTGGTCGCTGGTCGAGGAATCGATCGAAGCGCCGGCACCGGCAGAAGTGGCGGCGCCGGCCGCTGCGCCGCAGCCCTCCTTCGATACCGATCATTTGACCCTGGTCGATCTGGATGCCGCCGCCCCGGCCGGTGCGCGCGCCGCATCAGTGCTGGTGCTGGCCGGCATCGGTGGCCCGGATGCGTTGCGTCGCCTGCTCGGCGCACTGCCCGCGTCGTTGAGCGTGCCGGTCCTGGTGCACATGCGCCTGGACGGTGGCCGCTACGGCAACCTGGTCAAGCAGATGTCGCGTGTTTCGCCGTTGCCGGTGCAGCTGGCCGAGGCCGGCCAGCGCGCCGCGCCGGGCGAGGTCCACGTGCTGGCTGATGATATCGGCGTGCGCGCGGCCAGCGATGGCCTGCATTTCCAGAGCGATGCCACCGGTATTTCGCTCGCTGCATTGCCGGCCGCACACACTGCGCTGGTGCTGCTCAGCGGTGCCGACCTGGCCCATGTCGGCCCGGCGCTGGACCTGGCGGCCGCCGGTGCGTGGGTGGCCGGGCAGGTAGGCGAGGGCTGCTACGACCCGGCTGCGGCCACCGCCGTGGTTGCTGCCGGCATGGTGGCCGGTGAACCGCAGGAGCTGGCGCAGGCAATTGCCGCGCGCTGGGGTGAGCAGGACGACAACGGAGAGGCACCATGAGCTACGCCAGCAACGACGAAATCCGCGGCGTCCTGATCCAGGCCGGCAACGAGCGCGTACTGCTGCCCAATGCCACCGTGGCCGAAATGATGTCGCGCGTACCGGTGCAGCCGGTCTCCGATGCGCCGCGCTGGCTGGTTGGCGAGATCGGCTGGCACGGCTGGCAGGTGCCGCTGGTGTCGTTCGCACGCCTTTCCGGGCTGGGCGAAGAGACGGTGGCCGGCCACAACAAGGTGGTGGTACTGAAGTCCCTCAGCGGCAACGCGCAGCGCCCGTACTACGCGCTGCTGACGCAGAACTTCCCGCAGCTGATCTCGGTGCCGCGCGACGGCCTGCTGGCCGACGCCTCCGAAGAAACCCTGCCGCAGATCGTGCACATGCGCGTGCTGCTGGGTGAGCAGAGCGCGCTGCTGCCGAACCTGGATGCACTGGAAGCGGCGCTGGATTCGCTGGCGGCCTGATCGGCAATCCGCCGGTCGGGTAGCTGGTAGTGCCGGCCGCTGGCCGGCAACCCCATGATCCCGTGGATGCCGGCCAGCGGCCGGCACTACCACGAATCAGCCTCACCCCAGATCGCCCAACCGCGCCTGCAACGCCGCGATCGCGGCCAGTCCGGCCGTTTCCGTGCGCAGGATCCGCGGCCCCAGTTGCAGCCCCTGGAATCCTGCCGCGGCCAGTTGATCGCGGTCGCGTGGCGACCAGCCGCCTTCCGGGCCGATTGCAATCACGATGCCGCCAGCGGGAGCGGCTTCCAGCGTCGACAGGCGATGTGCTCCCTGCGGATCCAGGGTCAGCCGCAGCGAATCGGCTGGCAGCGCCGCCGCAGCCTGCGCCAGCGACAGCGGCGAACCTACCGGCGGAATGCGCGCGCGCCCGGACTGGCCGCAGGCCGAGGTCACCACGTTGTTCCAGTGCGCCACGCGCTTTTCCGCCCGTGCCGCGTCCAGCTTCACCTCGGTGCGCTCGGCGTTGACCGGAATGATCGCGGCCACGCCCAGCTCGGTGGCCTTCTGCAGGATCAGGTCCATCTTCTCGCCACGGGCGATGCCCTGCAGCAGGGTGATCGCCAGCGGGGATTCGTTGTCGATGGCCTGCACGGCGTCGATGAGGACCTGCACCTCGCGCTTGCCGGCCACGGTCAGCGTCGCGCTGTAGTCGTGGCCATCGCCGTTGAACAGCACGCAGGTATCGCCTTCGCGCAGGCGCATCACCCGCACCAGGTGGTTGGCGGTCTCTTCCGGCAGGGTCACGGTCTGGCCGCTGTGCAGCGCCAGGTCGATGGGGCAGCGGGTCACGCGCATGCAATCGCCTCGTCGATGGCCGCCAGCGTGGTGTGCGCCAGCAGCTCCAGTTGTTCGTCGTCCACGCAGTAGGGTGGCATCCAGTACAGCACGTCGCCCAGCGGGCGCAGCACCACGCCGCGCTTGAGGGCGGCCTTGTAGGCCTGCAGGCCCAGCCGCAGGCCCGGGTCGAACGGCGTGCGCTTGTTGCCGTCGCGCGACAGCTCGAACGCCACCACCATGCCGGCCTGGCGCACGTCGGCCACGTGCGGGTGGTCGGCAAACGGTGCCGCCAGCGTGCCCATCACCGAGGCGATGCCCCGGTTGCGCGCGATCACATCGTCGTCGCGGAAGATGTCCAGCGTCGCCAGTGCCGCGGCGCAGGCCAGCGGGTTGCCGGTGTAACTGTGCGAATGCAGGAAGGCGCGCTCGCGCGAGTCGTCGAGGAAGGCGTCATACAGCGCCTGCGTCGCCAGTACGGCGGCCAGGGGCAGGAAGCCGCCGGTCAGGCCCTTGGACAGGCACATCAGGTCCGGCATCACCCCGGCCTGCTCGCAGGCGAACAGGGTGCCGGTGCGGCCGAAGCCGGTGGCGATCTCGTCGGCGATCATGAACGCGCCATGGGCATCGCACAGTTCGCGCACGCGCTGCAGGTAGACCGGGTCATGCATGCGCATGCCGCCGGCACACTGCAGGCGCGGTTCCAGGATCACCGCGCAGACCTCGCCCGGGTGCTGGTCGAACAGCGTGGCCAGGCCATCGGCCGCCTGCCGTGCGCGATCGGCCGCGCTCTGGCCCGGTTCGGCCAGGTAGGCATCGGGCGACGGCGCGAACAGGCCCTCGGCCAGCAGCGGCGCATAGACGCGGCGGTACAGCGGAATGTCACCCAGCGCCAGCGCGCCCAGGGTTTCGCCGTGGTAGCCGTTCTCGAGCGCGATGAAGCGCGTGCGCCGGGGCTCTCCGCGGTTCTGGAAGTACTGGAAGGCCATCTTCAGCGCCACTTCCACGCCGGCGGACCCGTTGTCGGCGTAGAACACCTTGGCCAGCGGTTCGCGGCCGGCCTGGCGTGGCGCCAGTGCCAGCAGGCGTTCGGCCAGGGTGATCGCCGGCTCGTGGCCGAAACCGGCGAGCATCACCTGTTCCAGCTGCCCGGCCTGGGCAGCGATGGCACCACCGATGCGCGGTTCGGCATGACCGAACAGATTGGTCCACCAGCTGCTGACCGCGTCCAGATAGCGGTTGCCGTCGTGGTCGATCAGCCATGCGCCTTCGCCACGGGCAATCGGTACCAGCGGCAGGGTGTCCGGATGCTCACGCATCTGCGTGCACGGGTGCCACAGCACCTGCAGGTCGCGCTGCCGCCAGTGGCGGGCCAGCGGGGAGGGGGTTGGGTCTGCTAGCATTTCGGGCTCATGAACATGTTGCTGCCTGCACATTCTATCGGCCCCGGCGCAGCCGCCGGTCGCCGCGGAGATTCCGCATGAACGATGACCGTGCCGGCCGTCGCTTGCCGATCATCCATCGGATCACCGATGAGGAGAACGGCCCCTTCCAGCGCCAGCACCTGGACCTGGAGTTCTCCAACGGCGAACGCCGCCGCTTCGAGCGCCTGGTCAGCCGTGGGCACGGTGCGGTGGTGGTGGTGCCGATGCTCGACGACGAGACCGTGCTGCTGGTACGTGAATACGCCGCTGGCATGCACCGTTACGAACTGGGGCTGGTGAAGGGCCGGATCGATGCCGGCGAGACGCCCGAGCAGGCGGCCGACCGCGAACTGAAGGAAGAGGCCGGTTATGGTGCGCGCCGGGTCGACGTGCTGCGCGCGATGACCCTGGCCCCGACCTACATGAGCCACCAGTCGTGGCTGGTGGTGGCGCGCGACCTGTACCCGGAAAAACTGGCCGGCGACGAGCCGGAGGAGCTGGAAGTGGTGCCGTGGAAGCTGGCCGAACTGGACCAGCTGATGCTGCGCGAGGACTTCTCAGAGGGACGCTCGCTGGCGGCGCTGTTCATTGCCCGCCAGTGGTTGCAGGGAACGCGATGATCAAGCTGACGACGGACCTGCGCGAGACCGCCATCGCCATCGCCCAGGAAGCCGGACAGGCCATCATGCAGGTGTATGCCGATGGCGTCGACGTGCAGATCAAGGACGACAACAGCCCGGTCACCGCAGCTGACCTGGCCGCCAACCAGGTCATTGAACTGGGCCTGCGCCAGCTGACCCCGGACCTGCCGATCCTGTCCGAGGAATCGGCGCAGGTGGGCTGGGAGCAGCGCCGCCACTGGGGCGCCTACTGGCTGGTGGACCCGCTCGACGGCACCCGCGAGTTCGTCAAGCGCAACGGTGAGTTCAGCGTCAACATTGCCTTGATCTACCAGGGCGCACCGGCATTCGGCGTGGTGCTGGCGCCGGTCACCGGCATTGTCTGGCATGCCATGCGCGGGGAACTGGCCTATCGGCGGCAGGGTCTGCACGACACCGTGCTGCGCACCCGCACGCCGGCCACTGCTCCGCTGCGCGTCGCCGCCAGCCGATCGCACCGTTCGCCGGAAACCGAGGCGCTGCTGGCGCGCATGGGCCGCATCGAGACCATCGCGCAGGGATCGTCGCTGAAATTCTGCCGGATCGCCGAAGGCGGCCTGGATGTCTATCCGCGGCTCGGCCCGACCTCTGAATGGGATACCGCCGCCGGCCAGTGCGTGCTGCATGCGGCGGGTGGCGCGGTGCTGTCGGCCGCGACCGGCAAGCCGTTCCGTTACAACCGCCGCGAAACGCTGTTGAACGGCGATTTCATTGCCCTTGGTGATACCAGCCTGCCGTGGCGCGACTGGTTGTCCGACTGAACCTGGAGGCCGCATGAGCGCGCATGACACCCCTGCCACCGGCAGCGAGGCAAGCCATCAACTGGAACGCCTGCTGGTCATCATGGCGCGCCTGCGCGACCCGCAGGGAGGTTGCCCATGGGACCTGGAGCAGGACTTCTCGACCATTGCCCCGTACACCATCGAGGAAGCCTACGAGGTGGCCGATGCGATCGACCGCGGCGACCTCGACGATCTCTGCGACGAGCTCGGCGACCTGCTGCTGCAGGTGGTGTTCCACGCACGCATGGCCGAGGAGCAGGGGGCATTTGCCTTCGCCGATGTCGCACGTGCGATCAGCGACAAGATGCAGCGCCGTCACCCGCATGTGTTTGCCGATGTCAGCGTCGACGATGCCGACGGAGTGATGCGCAACTGGGACGCGATCAAGCGCGCCGAGCGTGCCGCCAAGGGCGAGCAGGACACCTCCGCACTGGCCGGTATCTCGCGTGGCCTGCCGGAATGGCAGCGCGCCGTGACGCTCCAGTCGCGCGCGGCCAGGGTCGGTTTCGACTGGCCGGGCCCGCTGCCTGTGCTGGACAAGGCGGCCGAGGAGCTGCAGGAGCTGCGAGAGGAATTCGAGCGCGGCGATATCGCGGGCAACAAGGCGCGCCTGCATGAAGAACTGGGCGACCTGCTGTTCGTCTGCGCCAACCTGGCCCGGCACGCCGATATCGATCTGGGCGCCGCACTGCGCGGGGCCAACCACAAGTTCGAGCGGCGCTTCCGCGCGATGGAAGCGCAGGCCGAGGCGCAGGGGGAGGCGTTGGCGGCACTGGACCTGGATGCGCAGGAAGCGCTGTGGCAGCACGCCAAGGCAGCAGAAAAAGCGTGAAGACGCTTGGCCTGTTCCTGCTGACCGCGCTGGCCGAGATCGTCGGCTGTTACCTGCCATGGTTGTGGCTGCGCAAGGGAGGCAGCGTCTGGTTGCTGCTGCCGGCCGCGGCCAGCCTGGCCCTGTTCGCCTGGCTGCTGACTCTGCACCCGACTGCCAGTGGACGGGTCTATGCCGCCTACGGTGGCGTGTACATCGGCACCGCGCTGTTCTGGTTGTGGCTGGTCGACGGCATCCGCCCCAGCCGCTGGGACCTGTTCGGTGCAGCCCTGTGCCTGGCCGGCATGGCGGTGATCATGTTCGGTCCGCGCACGCCCCCGGTGTAGCGTCGAGCCAGGCTCGACCGCGCCCACCCTTTTGTAGAGCCGAGCCATGCTCGGCTGCTTCTCCGGGGAGCAGTCGAGCAAGCTTGGCGCTACAAAGGCCAAGGCAGCCGAGCATGGCTCGGCTCTACAACGGCCGCCGGGCCATGCCCCGCAAGCGCGCAGCGCTGCATCCCGGTAAGGCGCATGATGGCAGTGACCACGGCCCCCGGAGCACGCGCATGTCCCGCTTCGCCAGCTTCCGCGAGTTCTATCCGTTCTATCTCAGCGAGCACCGCCACCCGGTCTCGCGGCGCCTGCATTTCATCGGCAGCTGCGGAGTGCTGCTGCTGGCTGCGGCTGCCGTGTTGCGCGGCCAGCCGACGCTCCTGCTGGCCGCGTTGTTCTGCGGTTATGGATTCGCCTGGGTCGGCCACTTTTTCTTCGAGAAGAATCGCCCGGCCACCTTCCGGCATCCGCTGTATTCATTCATGGGTGACTGGGTGATGTTCGTCGACATCCTGCGTGGGCGGGTGCGCCTGTAACAGGCGGTTGCGGGGAGCGCAGCCATTGCCTCGCCCGAAAGGGAAAGGGCGCGGCGGACCGCGCTTCCGCTTCCACGAACCGCTGCGCTGCGGCACGCCTGCGGGCGACCGATCTGGGATAATGGGAATTCCTGTTTCCTCTGCTGCCGGACCGGTCATGACCCAGAAGACGCTGCTCAACGATACCCACCGCGCCCTTGGCGCCAAGATGGTCGATTTCGGGGGTTGGGACATGCCCATCCACTACGGCTCGCAGCTGGACGAACACCACCTGGTGCGTCGCGAAGCCGGCGTGTTCGACGTCAGTCACATGACCGTGGTCGACCTGCGCGGTGACCAGGTCAAGCCGTTCCTGCGCCGCCTGCTGGCCAATTCGATCGACAAACTGAAGGTGACTGGCAAGGCCCTGTACTCGTGCATGCTGAATCCGCGCGGCGGCGTCATCGACGACCTGATCGTCTATTACCTGGGCGACGATTTCTTCCGCATGGTGGTCAATGCCTCCACCCGCGAAAAGGACCTGGCCTGGCTGCGTGAGCAGGCGGCACCGTTCGGTGTTTCCGTCGAGCAGCGCCCGGACCTGGCCATCCTCGCCGTACAGGGCCCGCAGGCGCGCGACATCGTGATCGGCCTGGCCCGCGAAGCCGACCGTGCAGCACTGACCAAGCTGGGCCGCTTCGCCGCCCTGCAGGCGCAGTCCGACGACGGCGTCGAGTTGTTTGTCGCCCGCACCGGCTACACCGGTGAAGACGGTTTCGAGATCCTGCTGCCGCAGGATGCCGTGGTCGCCTTCTGGAACCGCCTGCTGGCGGCAGGCGTGAAGCCGGCCGGCCTCGGTGCGCGCGACACCCTGCGCCTGGAGGCCGGCATGAACCTGTACGGCCAGGACATGGACGAAGAGATCAGCCCGTATGAAGCGGCACTGGCCTGGACCGTGTCGCTGGACGAAGGCCGCGACTTCATCGGCCGCGACGTGCTGGAGGCGCAGAAGGCCGCCGGCACCGCGCGCCAGATGATCGGCCTGGTGATGGACGAGAAGGGCGTGCTGCGCCACGGCCAGGCGGTGACCACCGCTGGCGGCCAGGGCGAGATCCTGTCCGGCACCTTCTCGCCGACCCTGGCCAAGGGCATCGCCTTCGCCCGCGTGCCGGCCGGTGAACTCGGCGAGGTCACCGTCGACATCCGCGGCCGGCAGGTGCCGGTGCGCGTGGTCAAGTTCCCGTTCGTGCGCGAAGGCCAGGCCCAGCCCGGCGTGCTCGCCGACGCCTGATCCGAACGTGCCGGTCGTCACTGACAGCAGTGGCGGCCGGTTGGTTACACTAGCCCCGTTTTTTCCACCCCTGCATATCTCTGGAGCAGTCCCATGAGCGAGATCCCCGGCGACCTCAAGTTCCTCAAGTCCCATGAGTGGGCCCGTGTCGAAGGCAATGGCCGCGTCACCGTCGGTATTTCCGACCACGCCCAGGGCCTGCTGGGTGACCTGGTCTACGTCGAACTGCCGGAAGTCGGCGCCGACGCCAAGGCCGGCGAACAGATCGCCGTCGTCGAGTCGGTGAAGGCCGCCTCGGACGTCTACAGCCCGATCAGCGGCAAGGTCGTCGAGGTCAACTCGGCCCTGTCCGACAAGCCGGAAACCATCAACGAAGATGCCTACGGCGAAGGCTGGATGTTCGTGATCGAACTGACCAACGCCGAAGAGGTCAACGAGCTGCTGGACCCGGACGCGTACGCCGAAGCCCTGGAGAACGACGACCACTGAGTCGTCGTTTCCGGATTCTGGAACGGCCACCTTCGGGTGGCCGTTTTTGTTTTGGCGACCGCGTCGGACTCATGACGCGGGGTTCGCTGCGCACCCTCGGCGTGGCATCAGCCGACAGGCGAACGGTGCCGATGGGCGTGCGCAGTTTTGCGCAAATCCGCGTTTCAGCCCCGCGCCGAAGCGTTCGAATGTGAAAACTTTTCGCCCCCCGTTGCGGCGCCGTTGTGCTGGCGTTGGCGGCGGTGCCGGTGACCACCGACGATGCGCGTACGCCGTTGTGCCTTGCCTGCGCCTGTCTACGCGGAGTGCTTATTTCAAGTGTTTTTTGATCAACGCCTGCATTGGCATCGATGCAGGCAACGTGCGTGCGCGCCGCTTCCACCGTCGTTGCAGGCCGTGCAGAGTGGTGGCGCCGGCGGCGCCCGGGAAGGCGCGGATGTGAAAATTTTTCGCGGGGGTTGTTGACAGTAAAAAAAACCGTGATTAGGTTTCGCCTCAGCAGACCTTGCCTGCCCAACCGAGTGCGCAGAATCAATCGTCCGATGCGAAGCAGCCCCTTCAAGACCACCGCGACCCTGATGACGGTGGACATGGCCCCGCTTCCCCCGGAGAAATGCAAGGCAACTCCCGTTCCGATGCCCGCTCCGCCGATCGAGGCGGGCATTGCCGCATCCGTAACGGCGCGCCTGACGCGCCGGCGGTCCCCGCACGCAGCATCCGCGGGTTTGATCCAACTGGGCGTTTCAACTCCCTATCACTGACGAGGAGCCATCCCATGGCAACCAAGAAAGCTGCGAAGAAGAAGCCCGCCGCCAAGAAAGCGGTGAAGAAGGTCGCGAAGAAGGCCGCTGCCAAGAAGGCAGTGAAGAAGGTCGCGAAGAAGGCAACCGCCAAGAAGGCAGTGAAGAAGGCTGCGAAGAAGGTCGCCAAGAAGACCACTGCGAAGAAGGCAGTGAAGAAGGCGGCGAAGAAGGTAGCCAAGAAGTCCGCTGCCAAGAAGGCCACCAAGAAGGTAGCCAAGAAGGCCACCAAGAAGACTGCCAAGAAGGCCGCGGCGCGCAAGCCGGCCAAGAAGGTCGCGAAGAAGGCCACTGCCAAGAAGGCCGTCAAGAAGACCGCCAAGAAGGCAGTGAAGAAGACCGCGAAGAAGGCCACCAAGAAGGCTGCCCCGAAGAAGGCAGCGAAGAAGGTTGCCAAGCGCAAGCCGGCCGCCCGCAAGAAGAAGGCCGCTCCGGTCGCTCTGCCGGCAACCCCGGCGCCGCTGATCTAAGTACTTCCCGATAGCCGCATCCTGAAACCCCCTTCCCTGGCTGCCCAGCGGGGAGGGGGTTTTTTTATGGGCCACTTGTAGCGTCGAGTCGAGCCAGGCTCGACCGCTTTGCTGACGGTCGGCGCTAGCCGTGCGGCGCCGCTGGAAAGCGCTCCATCAGGAAGTCGAGGAAGCTGCGCAGGCGGGTGGAGTGGTAACGGTCGTGCGCATAGACCACGTGCATCGGCCGACCGGCCTGACCGTATTCCGGGAACAGCTGCACCAGACGCCCCGCCTCGACATCGGCGGCCAGCAGCAGCGTCGATTGCAGGACGATGCCAAGGCCGTGCAGCGCCGCCGAACGCAGCGCTTCGCCATTGTTGATCTGCAGTCGGCCGTCGGGCACGTGGTCGAGCTCGCCAGCGTCGTGCTGCAGCCACTGGGCAAGCGCACTCGGTTCGAACGACAGGCATTGATGGCCGGCAAGTGCGTGCACGCTGCGTGGCGTGCCGTGCCTGGCCAGATACGCCGGCGATGCGCACATCATCAAGCGATAGGGGGCCAGTGCTCGGGCCACCAGCACGCTGCTGTCGGCCAGCGTGCCGATGCGCAGTGCCGCCTCGAAGCCCTCTTCGGCCAGGTCGACCACACGATCGGTCAGCGTGGCTTCGACCCGGACATCCGGATGACGGGCCATGTACTCGGCCAGTGCCGGTACCAGCGCGTGTGTACCGAAGATCACCGGTGCGCTGATGCGCAGCGTGCCCGCCGGTGAGAGCTGCTGGTGCTGCGCCTGCGCGTCGGTTTCCTCCACCAGGCGCAGGATCTCCTTGCAGCGCGCGTAGTAGTCCTCGCCGAACGGTGTCATGTGCTGGCGCCGGGTGGTACGGCTCAACAGCTGCATGCCCAGCCGGGCTTCCAATGCGCGCAGGTGCTTGCCGGCCATCGTTGCCGAGATATCCATCGCCGCGGCTGCCGCACTGAGGCTGCCCTTGTCCACGATCAGCACGTAGACCTGCATGCTCTCCAGCAGGTTCATCTGACACCCCGGGTGTTGAATGCTGAAACCTGCGTGGAGTTTATCAATCAGGGGTGATCAAACAGCATGTCGTGCACGGACCGGATTCGCCGGCCACGCTGACAGGAGAACACCATGGACTTGAATCTTGCTGGCCGTACCGCGTTGGTGACGGGCGCGGCCAGCGGCATCGGTGCCGCCGTCGCCAGGCAGCTGGCGGCCCAGGGCGTGCGCATTGCCATCACGTCGCGGCAGCGGGCACCGCTGCAGGCGCTGGCGGCGCGGGTCGAAGCCGAAGGCGGCGCTGCACCGGTCATCGTGGCCGGCGATGTCACGGTTGCCGGCGACCTCCGGTACATCGCGGACGCATCCCGTGAGGCATTGCAGCGTGTCGACATCCTGGTCAATGCCGCAGGCGGTTCCCGGCCGACCACGGTCGATGCCGATGACGATATCTGGGAGGAAGCGATCGCCCTGAACTTCTCCGCCGCACGACGGCTGACCCAGGCGCTGTTGCCCGGCATGCAGGCGCAGGCATGGGGACGGGTGATCAATTTCAGCGGTTCGATGGAACCGCGCGCGGTGAACGCGGCCACCGCGGCGAAGGCGGCATTGCACCTGTGGAGCAAGGGCCTGTCGTCGGAGGTGGCGGGGCAGGGCATCACGGTGAACGCGATTGCACCGGGGCGCATCAACAGCGCGCAGATCCTGGACCGCCTGCACCCCACCGAGGAAAGCAGACGCGCGTTCATTGCCCGCAACATCCCGATCGGACGCTTTGGTGAACCGGAGGAAGTGGCGCCGCTGGTGGCGTTCCTGGCCTCGCCGCTGGCGGGTTACATCACCGGTGCGGTGATTCCAGTGGACGGCGGCATGCACTACTTCGCGCACTAGCGCTGCGGAACTGCAGAGCCGAGCATGGGCTCGACGCTGCAACGGCCAACAAAAAGGGCGACCGATGGGCCGCCCTTCGCACACACGGTCGAGCCCGCCTGGTCAGCGCGGCGAAGCCACCGCGCGGTTGCCCGAGGCGCCCTTGCCCTTGCGCTTGTCCTGCTGCGCCGGGCTTGCGCCCTCGGCCATCAGGTTGTCGCTGCCGAAGTCGGTGTCCACGTCCAGCCAGCGCTGCGCCGGCAGGCCGAGCGCCGAGTCGAGCACGGTCGGCAGCAGGCCGCTGGGCAGGCCGCTTTCGCCATTCCAGAGGATGGCGATGCCGAGGTCACGTTCCGGCACCAGCGCGACCAGGCCGCGATAGCCCTGCACGGCACCTGCATGGAACACCACGTCGTGGCCGGCGTAGTCGAAGGTACGCCAACCCAATGCGTAGCCCGCCGAGTGCAGGCGCTCACGGCGCCAGCCCGAACGCATCTCGCCCGGCGTGTTGATCAGGCTTGAATGCAGGGTGGCCAGCAGCGGTGCCGGCAGCACGTCGGGGCGATGGCCGGTGTGGGCCAGCAGCCACTGCGCCATGTCGCTGGCGCTGGCGTTGACGCCAGCCGCCGGAGCGACGCGGTAATAGGTGGGCTTGGGCGTCAGCGAGACCCAGCCGTTGCGGCTGCGCACGTGCGGACGCGCCCAGCGCGAGCTGGCCTGGATGCCGGCCAGGCCGAGGCTGGCATCATTCATGCCCAGCGGCTTGAAGATGCGGCGCTCGACCGACTGCTCGTAGAAGCTGCCCGAGGCCGCATAGACCACGTCGCCGATCAGGCTGAAGGCCACATTCTGGTAGGCGTAGCAGTCGCCCGGCAGGCATTTCAGGCTGGTGTTGGCCAGCTTCTGGGTCAGCGCGTAGTACTCGGCGTTGCCTTCGATGTCGCGGTCGTAGGCGTTGTACGGCAGGCCGACGCGATGGCTGAGCACGTCGGCCACGGTCAGGCGGTCGGTGGCTTCGGGCGAATTGAGGCGGAAGCCCGGCACGTAGTCGGTGACCTTGCTGTCCCAGCGCAGCGTGCCGTCGTTGACCAGCAGGCCGGCCATGGTGCCGGCGAAGGCCTTGGACAGCGAGGCCAGGCGGAACACGGTGTGCGCATCGACCGGCAGCGGGTTGTTGACGTCGGTGACGCCATAGCCACGCGCGCTGAGAATGCGGCCGCCCTGCACGATCGCCACCGCCATGCCTGGCACGCGCTCGCCATAGGTCAGCTGCTGCGCCATCGATTCGATGTTGGCGACGTTGAAGCCAGCCGCCGGCGCCTGGACGCGCGGCACCAGACCGGTGCGGTAGGCCGCAGGCTGGGTGTGGGCGACGGTGGCAGCCGTCGCGGATTCGATGTTGGTCGGCATCGGCGGCAACGCCGGCGGTGTCTGCGCGGTGGTGGACAAGGCAACGGGCATCAACATGCCCAGCAAACCGGTGGTCGCCGAACGGATCGGACGACGCAGGCTGTTCTTTTTCATCGGTTGGACCCGTGCGCGACTGCTGATGGCGATTCTAGCGCCGCTTTTCCCCTGTGCACAAACAAAGCGAAGATGAATGCGCATCTTGTTGAAAAAGTTGGAATTTTGACGCCCCGAAAGTGTGTATCGGAACGTGTCGTCCAGGCCGGTCGTCGCGTCCGTCCGCAGGCGCGAGGGCGCGTCACGCTGGCGATGTTGCAGTGCATTGGCTAACGTACGCGCTTCACCGCCCCGGAGCCCGCCATGCTGCTGTCCAACCGCCGTCTGTGGGCGAGGGGCGCTGCATGAGCGCTGCATCGGGCAAGGGGCCGCTGCAGGGCCTGGCGGCGGCGCTGCGCGAGTCGCCGGCGCTGTGGTGGTCGTTCCTGTACTTCTTCTGCCTGCTCAGCGGCTACTACGTGCTGCGCCCGGTGCGTGAGGCCATGGCCGCCTCGGCGGACCTGGAAACGGTGTTCCCGCCCGTGCTGATCACCTGGTTCGCCAGCCATGGCATCGCGTTGAAGGACTTCGTCCTGCAGTTCCTGTTCTCCTGCGTGTTCGTGATCATGCTGGTGCTGCAGCCGGTGTACGGCTGGCTGGTCAGCCGCTTCCCGCGCCGTGTGTTCCTTCCCGTGGTGTACGGCTTCTTCATCGTCACCCTGCTGGGGTTCTACGCACTGTTCGACAGTCACGTGCCAGGGCGGGGCATGGCCTTCTTCCTCTGGGTGATGGTCTTCAACCTGTTCGCGGTGGCGGTGTTCTGGAGCTTCATGGCCGACGTGTTCTCCAACGCACAGGCGCGTGCCTACTACGGCTACATCGGTGCGGCCGGCACCGTTGGCGCGTTCCTCGGCCCGTTGATCACCAGCGCGCTGGCGCAGCGCGTGGGCATCGCCAACCTGATGCTGGTCTCGGCAGCATTCCTGGTCGTGTGCCTGTTGTGCATCTGGCGGCTGCGGCATTGGGCGGTGCTGCGCGAACGCGAGCAGCAACTGGTGTCCGGCGAGCAACCGATGGGCGGCAGCGTGCTGGACGGCCTGAAACTGATCGTGCGCGAGCCGCTGCTGCGCTGGTTGGCGGTGATGGTGGTGTTCGGCGTGGGCGTCGGCACGCTGCTGTACAACCAGCAGGCCAGCATCGTGCGCGCGGCGTTTACCGACCCGGCGGCCAGTACCGCGTTCTTCTCGCGCATCGACCTGGCGGTGAACGCGCTGGCGCTGCTGATGCAGGTGGGCCTGACCCGCTGGCTGCTGTCGCGCCACGGCATCGCGCCGGCGCTGCTGATTCCCGGTTTCGCGATCCTGATCGGCTTCTCGGTGCTGGCAGCCTCGCCGATGCCGTTGATGGTCGCGGTGGTGCAGGTGATGACCCGCGCCAGCGAATTCGCACTGGCCAAGCCGGCGCGCGAGACCATCTACACGCGCGTGGACCGGCAGTGGCGCTACAAGGCCGGCGCGGCGATCGACACCGTGGTGTACCGCGGCGCGGACCTGGGGTTCACCTGGATCCACAAGGCACTGACCCTGTTCGGTTCGCACGTGGTGTTCATCGGCGGCGTGCTGGTGGCCGGCTTCATGACCCTGGCTGCGTTCGGCGTGCTGCGCGAAGAAAAGAAGCTGCCGCGCGACCGTTGATTTGCCGGGGTCAGGGCCCTTTCCCGCGGGGAAAGGGCGCTGACCCCATTCTCCTTCCCTGTCCAAGGAACCGCACATGTACTGGATCGCACTCGCCCTGACCTTGCTGGTCGCACTGCTGCACGTCTATTTCCTGGTGCTGGAGATGTTCCTGTGGACCCGCCCGCTGGGCCTGAAGACCTTCCGCAACACGCCGGAGAAGGCCGGGGCCACGCGCGTGCTGGCGGCCAACCAGGGCCTGTACAACGGCTTCCTGGCGGCAGGCATCGTGGTGGGGCTGGTGATCGATCAGCCGGTGCTGGTGACGTTCTCGCTGGCCTGCGTGGTGGTGGCGGGGTGCTATGGCGCGTACAGCGTGAGCCGCCGTATTTTCATGATCCAGGCGATGCCGGCGATCCTGGCGTTGGTGTTTCGCGCGCTGGCGTAGTTTCCAGCCAACGGCGCAGCCCCTCGTGGGTTGGTCGCGTGGAGCGGGTCATGTGTTGGGTGTGGCGGGTGGGCCGTGCAGGGGACGCTGCAAGTACGTCCATGTAAGCTCGATGGCGCCATCCATGGCGCCAACGCCCCTGAACGGCCCACCCGCCACACCCCTGACAGTTTCAGGGCGCGGCCAGCCCACGGAGAAGAAAAAGAAGTTCAAGAGCAACAGCAACAGCAAAAAGCGGCCGGTGGGCCGCTTTTGCTTTTGCTTCTGCCCTTCTTTTTTCTCTTGCGTGGGTGGACGCCGCAGAGATGCGTCCGAGGCTGGGGGCGGTGGGTTCGCGGGGGTGTCCGCGGCATGGATGCCGCGGCCAAGCCCCCAGGGATGGGTTCACGGCGTCCCCCGCGAACCCACCGTCCCCAGCCCAACCAGGGCTTTCCGCGATCAACCGTCCACCCACGAGGGGCTGCGCCGTTCGCGGGGACCTACTTCGCCGGCGACAACCACATGTCGATCACCGCGCTGAACACCTCCGTGCCCGCACGGTCGCGCACGCTCACCGTCACCGGCAGCGCATAGCCCTCGGCCGCGACGACAATCGGCTGTGCCGGCAACGCCACCGCCTGCAGCGTGCCACGTGCCTTGGCCAGGTACTGCACCTGCATCCCCTTCGGGATCCAGCGCATGCCCTTCGGCAGCGATGCATCGACCATCAACCCGGCGGTCAGTTCGGCCAGGTTGCACATCGCGATCGCGTGCACCGTGCCGATGTGGTTGCGCACCCTGCGGCGGTCGGCCAGCGTGCCTTCGCAGCGGCCGTGTTCCAGGCGGGTGATGCGTGGCGCGATGCTGGCGAAGTAGGGCGCCTTGAAGCACACCGCGCGCGAGAACAGCCAGGTGCCGGCGGGCCAGCGCTGCAGCCGGTGGTAAAGCGAGAGCAGGGGCGTGGACATGGTGGGTATTCCGGTCGGCGGATAAAGCGACGGCGGGCCGAGGCCCGCCGTCGAAGCAACGCGTGTCGCGGGCGATCAGGCTGCCTGCGAATGCGGGTCCTTGTGCTGGCGGTCGTAGTAGCTGGCCGCGCGCAGTTCGTGGGTGTCGAAGTCGTCCACGGTGATGGTGTCCAGGGTCAGCGTGCGCAGCTCTTCCAGCAGGCTGCGCTCATCCTGGGTGATCACGCCCTCGGCCACGGCTTCGTCCAGCTGCGCCTTGAAGTCCAGCGCCTCGATGCCCTTGCTCTTCAGCGCCTTCAGGAACTTGCGCTCCACCGGCTCGGCCATGATCGCCTTGCTCAGGTAGCTGTTGATACGGCCGCCCGGGTTGTTCTCGCACGGGGTCAGGAACACGCCACTGGCCAGACGGTCGCGGGCTTCATTCGGCGCCATCAGCAGGGCGGCGACACGACGGCTCAGGCGATCGCCCGGAGCCTCGGCACGACGGCCCAGCGGGAAGATCAGTGCCCACATCAGCCAGCCGATCGGACGGATCGGGAAGTTGCGCAGTGCGGCCGACAGCGACTCTTCGATCTTGTGCACGCTGTCATGGAAGGCCCAGGCCAGCAGCGGCTGGTCGGCCTGCGGTGCGCCTTCGTCGTGGTAGCGCTTGAGCATGGCGCTGGTCATGTAGACGTGGCTCAGCACATCGCCCAGGCGGCCGGACAGCGATTCCTTGAACTTCAGCTTGCCGCCGAGGGTCATCATCGAGATGTCGGCCATCAGCGCCAGGTTGGCCGAGTAGCGGTCCAGCTTGCGGAAGTAGCGGCGGGTATAGGCGTCGCCCGGGGCGGCACCGAAGCGCGCGCCGGTCAGGCCGAACCAGAACGAACGCACGGCATTGGAGATGCCGAAGCGGATGTGGCCGAACAGGCTGCGGTCGAAGTCCTGCAGGCCGGCGCGGGTATCCGGATCCTGCGCGGCCTTCATTTCCTTCAGCACCCACGGGTGGCAGAGGATCGCACCCTGGCCGAAGATCAGCAGGCTGCGGGTCATGATGTTGGCGCCTTCCACGGTGATCGCGATCGGCGCGGCCTGCCAGCTGCGGCCAGCGAAGTTGCGCGGCCCCAGGATGATGCCCTTGCCGCCGATCACGTCCATCATGTCCGAGATCACTTCGCGGCTCATGGTGGTGCAGTGGTACTTGGCGATCGCCGACGGCACCGACGGCACGTCGCCACGGTCAACCGCGGCGGCGGTGGCCTGCGACAGCGCACTGATCTTGTACGCCTTGCCGCCGATGCGGGCCAGCGCTTCTTCCACGCCCTCGAAGCGGCCGACCGACAGGCCGAACTGCTTGCGGATGCGCGCATAGGCGCCGGTCACCGCGGCACCGGCCTTGGCACCACCACTGGCGGTGGACGGCAGGGTGATCGAGCGGCCCACGGCCAGGCACTCGTTGAGCATGTTCCAGCCCTTGCCGGCCATGGCCGCGCCACCGATCAGCTGGGTCAGCGGAATGAACACGTCCTTGCCGCGGATCGGGCCGTTCTGGAACGTCGAGTTCAGCGGGAAGTGGCGACGGCCGATTTCAACGCCGGCGGTGTCGCGCGGCAGCAGGCCCAGGGTGATGCCGATGTCGCGGGTATCGCCGATCAGGCCATCCGGGTCGTACATGCGGAACGCCAGGCCGATCAGCGAAGCGACCGGGGCCAGGGTGATGTAGCGCTTGTCGAAGGTGAGCTTGACGCCGAGCACCTGCTCGCCGTTCCACTCGCCCCTGCAGACGATGCCGTAGTCCGGGATCGAGGTGGCGTCGGAGCCGGCGAACGGACCGGTCAGGCCGAAGCAGGGCACTTCGCGGCCATCGGCCAGGCGCGGCAGGTACTGGTCCTTCTGTTCCTGGGTGCCGTAATGCACCAGCAGTTCACCCGGGCCCAGCGAGTTGGGCACGCCGACGGTGGAGCTGACCACCGAAGACACCGACGCCAGCTTCTGGATCACCTTGTGGTGGGCCAGTGCGGAGAAGCCCAGCCCGCCATATTCCTTCGGGATGATCATGCCGAAGAACTTGTTCTTCTTGATGAAGGCCCACAGTTCCGGCGGCAGGTCCGCATGGACATGGGTGATTTCCCAGTCGTTGACCATCGCGCACAGCTCTTCCACCGGGCCATCGAGGAAGGCCTGTTCCTCGGCGGTCAGCTGCGGCTTGGGATAGTTGAGCAGGATGTTCCAGTCCGGATCACCGGTGAACAGTTCGCCCTCGAAACCGACCGAACCGGTTTCCAGTGCGATGCGCTCGGTCTGCGACAGCGGCGGCAGCACCTTGCGGAACACCTTCATCATCGGGCCGGTCAGCAGCGGCTTGCGGATGAACGGCAGCAGCAGCGGCACGGCGATGACGGCCAACACGGCGGCCGCGACGATCGTGGCGGTCTGGTTGACGTAGGGAATGAACCAGCAGGCGGCCAGCAGGGCCACGCTGATCAGCGTCCAGGTAACCAGCCGCATGCGGTGGTAGGCGACGAACGCGCCTGCCAGCAGCAGGGCGAGGAAGGGAAGAACGATGCTCATGAGCGTGCTCCGGTGACGTGCTCGTTTGTGGCGGACGAAGCCGCAGCGTCCGCTGCGGGCAACACGTCCAGATAGTCCAACACAGTAGCGGTAAAGGCGTCGTTGTCATCGCCGGCGACCATATGGGTGGCCTGCGGCAGCTGCACATGGCGCGCATGCGGCGCCAACGCCAGGAACTCGGCCACGGTCTGCGGCGTGACCAGGTCGCTGCGTCCGCCGCTGACCAGCAGCAGCGGGCACTTCACCTGGCGCGCGGCCTCGGCCAGTGCGTCCTGGTGCTGTTCGCTGTCGCGGGCCAGTTCGGCCACCAGGCGCGGATCCCAGTGCCAGCGCCAGCGGCCGCGGCCGTCCTCGCGCAGCAGCGCACGCAGCGACTGCTCGGATTTGCGCGGACGGTGCGGCATGTACGCCGAGATCACGTCGGCGGCCTGGGCCAGCGAAGCGAAGCCGTCGGGATGGGCGGTCATGAAGGCGAGGATGCGCTCGACGCCGGCGGTATCCCAGCGCGGGGTGATGTCGACCAGCACCATCGCCGAGAACAGGCCGGGCCAGCGCGACTCGGCCAGCAGGCCGAACAGCCCGCCCATCGATGCGGCAACCAGTACCGGCGGGCGCGGCTGCTCGCCGGCCAGCACGATCAGGTCATCGGCGAACTGTTCGCCGTGATAGGGCAGGTTGGCGGCATTCCAGTCCGAATCGCCGTGGCCGCGGGCGTCGTAGGCCAGCGTCTGCAGGCCGGCGGCATTCAGTGCGCGGGCAGTGGCATTCCAGGCGTGGCGGGTCTGGCCGAAGCCATGCGCGAACAGCACCCGGCCGCGCCGGCCATGGTCGCTGGCGGTGGCGGCCAGGCGAGCGCCATGGGCGGCGTCCAGGCGCAGGTCATGGAACGCAGCGGGAGGTGGGGACGTAACCATACTTGCTAGTATGGATCGGTTCGGGGGGAAGTCAATACTGCACGGTATGGTGCGCTGCGGAAGTCCCCTGAATGGACCTCGCCTGGGAGGCTGCGACGGTTTCGACCGCAACCGCGTACTGCAACGAACCCCGGCGTATGGTTAAATCAGCCCATGAATCAACCTGACGCTTCCGCCGGCGAACCGCGCGCCGGCCGCAACAGCCGCCTGAGTGCCGAAGACTGGGCCCAGGCGGCCCTCGATCTGATTGCTGAACAAGGTGTCGGCGCCGTCGCGGTGGAGCCGCTGGCACGGCGGCTCGGCGTCACCAAGGGCAGTTTCTACTGGCATTTCCCTTCGCGCGATGCATTGCTGCAGGCGGCGCTGGAACGCTGGGAACTGTTCGAACAGGAACAGGTGTTCGGCAGCCTGGAAGACGTACCTGATCCGCGCGTGCGCCTGCGCCAGCTGTTCCAGATGGTGGCGCATGAAGTGCAGCCGCACATCATCTACAGCGAGCTGCTGAAGGCACTGGATCATCCGATGGTGCGGCCGGTGATCGACCGCGTCTCGCAGCGCCGCCTCGATTATCTGGTCGCCTCGTTCCGCCAGGCCGGCCTCAGCTCGACCGATGCACGCCATCGCGCGCGCCTGGCCTATGCCGCCTATGTCGGCTTCCTGCAGTTGTCGCTGCAGCTGCAGCAGCCCAAGCAGGCGCGCGAGGATTTCGAAGCGTACGTCGAGCATCTGATCGAGACGCTGATTCCGAACGGATGAGCGCCCGGGAATGATGTCGAAGGAAGGCCGCGGCGACACCGCGGCCTTTTTTGTTGCGCGCCGGCCAGCCTCCGTCCATGGCGCACAAAGAACAACGGCCCCTTGCGGGGCCGTTGCTGCATCAGCTGATCAGAGTGCCGATCAGAACTTCTGCTTGTACTGCATGTACATGAAGCGACCGATGTCGTAGCCACCGTAGTAGGAGAACTGCGAGTTCGGTGCCGAGTACATCTGCGGGCCGTAGTGGTCGAACACGTTACGTGCGCCGACGGCGATGGTCGCATTCCACGGTGCGTTCCAGGAAACCTGGACGTCGTGGAACATGGTCGAACCACGCTTGTTCATCGGCTGGTCGCGCACCGGATCCGGCGAACCGAAGTCCGGCAGGCTGCACTCGTCGCTGTAGTAGCAACGCTCCTTGACGCTGGAGAAGTAACGGGTGCCCCAGGTCACGCCCCAGTCGCCACGCTCCCAGCCCAGCACCAGGTTCGAACGCAGGCGGAAGTTGCTGCCGAAGCCATTGAGGATCGACACAGGCACCTGCTGCGCATTGGTGGTCTTCAGCACGTTCTTGGTGACGTAGCTGTTCTGCAGGTTGGCGTTGAAGGTACCCCAGCTGTCGGTCTCGAAGCGGTACGCCACGTCGAAGTCGAAGCCTTCGGTTTCCTGGTAACCGGCGTTACGCGGTGCGTAGGTCAGGTTGATCACGTTGTGACGGTTCGGATCACGGGTGAACGAGTTGCAGCGCTCGGCGATGCCAAGCACGTAGCAGTCATTCAGCTGGTCATCCGGGCTGTCGGTGACGATCGTGTTGGTGATCTTGATGTTCCACCAGTCCAGGCTCATGTTCAGGCCCTGGGCGAAGGTCGGGCTCCACACCAGGCCAACGGTCTTGGACTTGGACTTTTCCGGAGTCAGGTTCGGGTTGGAGACGGCGTTGAACGGGTCCGGCGTCTGCTCATCCGGACCGCTGGCCGGCACGTAGCCCTGGCGCAGCTGGCGGAAGGTGCTGGCGGTCGGGCCGATGGCCGCGGCGCAACGGGCAGCGACGCCCGGCTGGCCGGTCGAACCGAAGTCGGTATCGCACGGATCGGTGAAGTACGCGAAGGTCTGCGAGCTGCCACCGTACAGATTGTCGATGGTCGGCGCACGGAAGCCTTCGGCGTAGGTCGCACGCACCAGCAGCTGGTCGATCGGCTTCCACTTCAGGCCGAACTTGTTGTTGGTGGTGTTGCCGAAGGTGCTGTACTTCGAGTAGCGCGTCGCGGCGTTGAAGCTCAGTTCCTTGGCACCCGGCAGGTCGGCCAGGATCGGAACATTCAGCTCCAGATAGACTTCGTTGACGTCGTAACCACCACCGGTCGGGCCGGCGGCCAGGTCGGTCGAGTAGCCGGTCTGCGACAGGGCGTCCGGATTGTACGAACCCTTGTCCTCGCGGTACTCGTAACCCAGCGCGAAGCCCAGGTCGCCGGCGGGCAGGGTGAACAGGCTGCCGGCGATGTTCGCGTAGTAGGTCTTGGTGGTGACTTCACCGGTGTTCTTGGTGGTCGGGAACAGGAACTGCTGCAGATCCGGGTTGCCGGTCAGGCCACCGTCACCGGTACGGCCGTACGGAATGGCCGGGTTCCACGGCAGGCAGCCGCCGGCGCCCGGGCCATAGATCGGGTTGGAGCCATCGACCAGGCCTGCTGCCGTGCCGCACTCGACGCGGCCGGTGGCCGGGTTGTAGAACGACGGGCCGGTGGCGGCATTGACCGCCAGCACGTTGTAGTTGCCGGTCTGGCTCTGCTGGTTCTCCGAGTTCTGGTAGATGTAGCCGGCTTCCCAGTCGAAGTACTTGTCATTGAACTGGAAGCTGCCCTGCAGGGCGCCGGTGAAGCGGAAGGTGGTCAGCTTGTTGGTCGACAGGCGCGGCACTTCCCAGCCACGGCGCATGAAGCCCATGTCCTTGCCGAAGGGGTTGTAGTAGCTGTCGGCATCCCACTTGGCACCCAGGCGCTCATACGACGCAGACTGCAACGGATAGCCTGCGACCTGGGCCTGCGACTCACGACGGGTGTACAGCAGGTCGGAGACGAAGCGGATGTTGTCGGTCAGGTCGTACTGGACGTTGGCGAACACCGAGCGACGCTTGGTCGGCGTCAGCAGGTGCATCTGCGTATTGGAGTTGCTGGTGTCACCGGTGATGCCGGCGAAGTCCTGGTCGTGGTACTGGTTGACGTCGCGGTAGTCGCCACCGCGGTTCAGCACCAGCCAGTCATCGGTATCCGGATCGATGATGGTGCCCCACTGGCTGACCGGGCTCCAGTTCTGGGCCGGGTGGAAGGTGGTGCGCGGATAACGGCTGAACCAGCGATCCTTGGCCCACACTTCCTTTTCTTCGGCGTACTCGGCGCCGATGGTGATCGAACCGCGGTCACCGGTGAAGCCGGCCACGAAGTCGTAGCTGGTCTTCTGGCCGTCGCCTTCGCCGTACTGGCCGACGTAGGCGTTGGCTTCCAGGCCCTGGAAGTTCTTGCGGGTGATGATGTTGATCACACCGGCGATCGCGTCGGAGCCGTAGATCGACGACGCGCCGTCCTTCAGGACGTCGATGCGCTCGACGATGGCCGACGGAATCTGCGACACGTCCTGCAGGCCGCTGACGCTGGCGCCGAGGCGCTTGCCGTCGACCAGCACCAGGGTGCGTTCGGCGCCGAGGTTGCGCAGGTCGATGTAGAAGCCACCGACGGCTTCACCGGAGGACAGCGGCTCGGAACGGCTGATGGCCGGGCTGCCGGCTGCGGCGATGTTCTGCAGGACGTCGGCGACCGTCTTGAAACCGCTCTTCTCGATTGAAGCGCGGCTGATGCTCAGAACGGGCTGGGCGGTTTCGGTATCGACCTGACGGATGCGCGAACCGGTGACCTCGATGCGGTCGAGGTTGGTGGCTTCCTGGGCGTGCGCCGTCGCGGTGGTGGCACCGGCGACAAGCGCGATCACAACTGCGTCACGCAGCTGGCTGGACTTGAGTTTCATTGGCTCTCTCTCTCCAAGAAATCTTGGCTGGGGTTAATGCCCGGCGGGGGAGCGAAAAAGCGCTCCCAAATCGCGAGGCTGACCCGATAGTAACGGGCGTTCGCCAAGAATTAAAGCTGTGTTAATCAAGCCTGTGATTTTGGTAAAGATGCGCTTTTCCCATGCCACTCAATAGTTTACGGGCATGGTCAGAGCGCTCTGCCTCGTTTGTTAACGCAGAATGATGAAAAAAGTTTCGATTGAAATGTATCTCACTATGTCGGTGCGCAGCGTTTCATTGCCCAGCGGCGATACCGGTTACGCAAGTGCGCGGCAGGCTTGCACATGCAAAAGGCGCCTTTCGGCGCCTTTGGGAATATCGTTGCTGAGCCTGTTTACCGGGATCAGAGATCCTGTTCGTAGCGCACATACGGCACGGTGCCGTCGTCGTTGCTTTCGTTGCGCGGGGAGAACGGATTCTTGCCGCGGCTGATCACATTCTCGGCGCCGACGGTGAGCTGGCCGGACCACGGGGTACGCCAGGTCAGGCCGATGCCCAGGCCTTCCCACTTGCCGGGCTTGCCCGGGACGTCGACCACGCGGCCGATGATGCTGCCGGTGAAGTTGCCGTAACCGGCGCCGATGCTCAGGCTCTTGCTGTCCCAGCGATCGACGATGGCCGGCGAGGCGTCGGCCAGCGGAACCAGGCGCGCCTTGGCGTAGGTACCGGCGATGGAGACGAAGCCTTCGCGACCGATGTTCTTCTGCGCGAACACGGTCAGATCGTTCTGCTCGGCACGCAGCGAGGGCGTCTTGTTCGGGCCCGACAACCAGGCGGGCAGGGTTTCACGGCCAGTGCCGGCGGTGATGCCCAGGCGGCTGTTGCCGCGGTTCAGCGCGGCGGTACCGCTGAAACGACGGCTGTTCAGATCATCCTCGTCGCCCAGGCTGGCCAGCATGCAATGGCTGGCCAGACCGCTGATGCTGGTGCCGCTGCTGCTGTTGCAGAGCAGGCCCAGCGAATCGCCGGAGGACAGGCCAAAGGCCGCGTCCAGCGAGTTGCGGCCGAAATGCCAGCGGGCGCCGGCCGCCTGTTCGCCGGTCGGCTCAAGGTACAGCAGCGCCTCGACCTTGCCGCTGCCCTTGTTCCAGACCGGCAGCACGGTGCGGGTGTCCTTGCTCTGCGCATGCACGCCCGTGATCGCGCCAAGGGCGATCAGCAGGGCCAGCGGTAGACGCAGGAAGGTACGCATCGGACCAGTTCAGACAGGGACAGACAACGGAAGTTCCCGTGGGGACGGGAACTCGATCCTAGGGTGTTTATGAATTCTTAACAAGCCTTGATCCTCCCCAGGTACAAGACTGCCGTTCACTGAAGTCGTTCAGGCGCCGGTACAGCCCCCTGGGCGCCGTGGAACAGTATGCCGAACTCCGTCAATGGAAAGTGATACTCGCGTCCGCAGAATTCGCAACGCACCTCGACGGCGCCAGTGTCCTCGGCGGCCGCTCGGGCCTCCTCTTCCCCCAGCGACTGCAGCATGCCGGCCACCCGCTCGCGCGAGCAGGAGCAGGCGAAGGAGAGCGGCTTTTCACCCAGCAGCTCCGGCCGCTCCTCGTGGAACAGGCGGTGCAGCAGCTGCTCGGCCGGGGTCGCCAGCAGTTCGGCCTTGCCCAGGGTCTCGAACAGGGCGCTGGCGCGCGCCCAGCCATCTTCGTCGCCTTCGTCGCCCGGCAGTTTCTGCAGCAGCAGGCCGGCGGCACCGTTGCGGTCGGCCGCCAGCAGCAGGCGGGTGGGCAGCTGCTCCGACTGGCGGAAGTAGTCCTCGAAGGCCTCGTCCAGTTCCGGCGCGGTCAGCGCGACCAGACTCTGGTAGCGCTGCGGCTCGCGCGGGTCCAGGCCGGGGTTCTCGATGGTGATGGCGAGGATGGCGTCATCGCCGAGGCTGGACAGGTCACGCGGCGCGTCGGCGCCTTCGCTGAGCTGGGCGATGCCACGCAGGGTGCCGCCCGCGGTGCATTCGGCGAACAGGGTGCGCAGGGCAGTGCTGCTGCGCAGCTGCACTGACAGGCGGCCGTCGATCTTGGTGTGGCCGGTGAACAGGGCCGAGGCGACACAGGCCTCGCCGAGCAGCTCGGCAGCGGCGTCCGGGTACACGGCGTGGGACAGGATTTCCTGCCAGGTGGCCTGCAGGTGCACATGCACGCCGCGGACGCCGGCGTCGGGGAGCAGGAAACGGATCAGGGAATCGGAGTTGGCGGTCATCGGCTCACATCGCGCGTAAACGGGGGCGGTTGCCGGATAATGCGCCGACAACCAGACAGAAGAAGGATGCACCAGTAATGGGGGCAGCGGGAGAGCAGCACAAGGTAGTGGCGGAGGTGGCCGCGCCGCGCCGGCGGTGCTGGCGCTGGAAGCGGCTGCTGTGGCTGCCGGTGCTGCTGGCTGCTTTCAGCTGCCTGCAGGTGCTGGTGCTGCGCTTCATCGACCCGCCGGTGTCCACGGTGATGCTGTGGCGCTACGGCGAGGCGCTGGGCGAGGCGGACTGGTCCTATCGGCTGCATTACCAGTGGCGCGACCTCGACCAGATGGCGCCGAGCCTGCCGATCTCGCTGGTGGCGGCCGAGGACCAGCGCTTCCCCGACCACAATGGCTTCGATCTGCAGGCCATCGAAAAGGCCCGCGACCATAACGCCAGGGGAGGGCGCCTGCGTGGCGCCAGCACGATCAGCCAGCAGGTGGCCAAGAACCTGTTCCTGTGGCAGGGCCGCAGCTGGATCCGCAAGGGCCTGGAAGTCTGGTACACGGTGCTGATCGAGGCGCTGTGGCCGAAGGAGCGCATCCTGGAGATGTACGCCAACATCGCCGAGTTCGGTGATGGTGTGTACGGTGCGCAGGCGGCAGCCCAGAAATACTGGGGCAAGGACGCGGCCCGGTTGAGCCCGGCCGAGAGTGCGCGACTGGCGGCGGTACTGCCGGCACCGCGACGCTACAACGCGGCCGCACCGGGGCCGTATGTGCAGCGGCGCGCCGCATGGATCCAGCGCCAGGCGCGCCAGCTGGGAGGCGCGTCATACTTGTCGGAGGACTGAGGCAGGCGTGGCGTGAGCGGCGGGCGACGGGTCGTGCGCCTGGCCGGCAATGTACAATCCGGGCATGACCCGCGAACGGCTCACTTTTGTCATCGCCGCCTACAACGAGGCCCTGGCATTACCGCTGCTGCATCCACGGCTGTGCGCGGTGCTGGACGGCATGCCCGACATCGACGGCCACATCCTCTATGTGGATGACGGCAGTCATGACCGCACATGGGAGGTGATCGCGGGGTTGGCCCAGGCTGATGCGCGCGTCTCGGCGCTGAAGCTGTCGCGCAACTTCGGCAAGGAGGCGGCGCTGACCGCGGGCCTGGATCTGGTGCACGAGGGGGCAGCGATGATCCTCGATGCCGACGGCCAGGACCCGCCGGAGCTGGTGCCGCAATTCGTCGCGCGCTGGCGCGAGGGCCATGACAACGTCTACGGCACGCGCATGGCCCGCGATGGCGAGTCCTGGATCAAGCGCGCCACGGCAGCGATGTTCTACCGGGTGATGGGTCGCCTGTCGCGTACGCCGATTCCGGCCGATACCGGAGATTTCCGCCTGCTGTCCCCGCGCGCGCTGAGCGCCCTGCGCGGGATGCGTGAGCGCCACCGTTTCATGAAGGGGCTTTTCAGCTGGGTAGGCTTCAAGCGGATTGCCGTGCCCTATCACCGCCACGCGCGCGTGGCCGGCACCAGCAAATTCAGCCTGTGGCGGCTGTGGAATTTCGCCCTCGAAGGCATCACCGGCTTCTCGACTGTGCCGCTGCGGGCTGCCACCTACCTGGGACTGGCAACCGCCGCAGTCGCGTTCGTGTTCGGCCTGTGGGTGATCGTGAAGGCGGCGCTGTATGGCGACCGGGTGGCGGGTTGGCCGACGATGATGGCGGTGATCCTGTTCCTGGGGGGAGTGCAGTTGATCGCGCTGGGGCTGGTGGGAGAGTACCTGGGGCGGCTGTACGAAGAGTCCAAGCAGCGGCCGTTGTACCTGGTTGACGCGTGGCTAGCATCCGCCGTGGCAGACTCGGCCCTGCAACCCACCCTCGGAGGGCAGGCAGATGACGACGGTACGACAACTGTTGGATGGCAAGTCTCCTGAAGTACATGCGGTCGCGCCGGACGCGGCGGTGATCGATGCGATCCGGTTGATGGCGGAAAAGGGCATCGGTGCGGTACTGGTGATGGACGGGCCGCGGCTGGTCGGGATCCTGTCCGAGCGTGACTACGCACGCAAGATCGTGCTGCGTGATCGTTCATCGCGCGATACCGCGGTGGCGGAGATCATGACGGCGCAGGTGGTGACGGTGTCGCCCGGTGAGCAGGTGGAGCATTGCCTGCAACTGGTGACCGACTACCGCATCCGCCATCTGCCGGTGGTGGAGGGCGCGCAGGTGCTGGGGGTGATCTCCATCGGTGACCTGGTGAAGTCGGTGATTGATGCGCAGCGGCGCGAGCTGGACCAGCTGCAGCAGTACATCGTGGCGGGGTGAGGTGTTCACCGGCGGGCCTGCGGCCCGCCGGCCCGCTTTTCGAAGCTCAAAGCCAAAGCCAAAGCCAAAGCCAAAGCCAAAGCAGCGCCTTCCTGATGCGGGGGAGGCGGAGGGCATGGCCATGCAGGACACGCCGTAAACCCCGCTCCGCGGTCCGGCCCAGCCGCTGGCGGCTGTGCGTTCGGGCGCTTGCGAAGCAGTGCTTCGCAAGCAAAGCGCCCTCACCCATGGGGGCTCGATGGCGCCTTGCTCGTGTGCGCTGTCCTGCGCACACGGCAAGACCGGGGTTGGGCGTCCTGTCCAACCCGCCCGAGGCATGCCTCGGGCCCATGGCGCCAACGGTCCTGCACGGCCATGCACTCCGCCTCAGGACTCGTCCCGCGAGTGCGGTGGGTTGCCGCGTCGGTTGACTGCCTTTGGTAGCTGCCAACCTTGGTTGGCAACAGCTTTTGACTTTGCTTTTTTCTTTTGACTTTGAATTTCCGCTCTCGTTCCGCGCGCGCAGGAAACTGTCACTCGTCCCCCTCAAACCACGATCAGTCCAGGCGCCACGAACGAACGCTCCTACTTCGCATACTGCCCCCCGCAGTCGGCATCCTTGCCCGGCCCCAGTTCGATGGTTGCCAGCAATGCCGCCGGCGGGGCGATGCTGCCCAGTGCCAGGGCCACCGCGCCGCGGATGCCCAGCGCCTTGAAGTCCGGGCGGAACGACGGGTCCTTGAAAGTGCCGGCGATGTGCAGTGGCGAGCGCAGCACCAGGATGCTCTTGTCCTTCGGGCGTGGCTTCAACAGCAGGTCCAGGCTCTCGTCGCGCAGGCTGACCGTGCCTTCGCCGATGAGGATCGTGTCGGTGGTATCCACCGCCAGCGCCTGGCTGGTCATCAGGCCGTCGCGCACGCCGAAGTCGGCGAAGGCGCAACGCAGGGGAATCTGCTTGTCGCCGGTCACCAGGAATTTCAGCGACTCGGTGATGTCCAGGCCGGCCAGTTCCATCACCAGGTTGCCGACATGGCCACGGCCCATCGCCAGGCCGACCTTGCCGCTGCTGCTGCCGAGCATCGCGGCGATCGAATTGCCGCGGCCACTCAGGTCCACCTCGCCGCCGATGCCGCCCTTGGCCTGTTCGGCCAGCTTGGCGTCGGGGAACAACTGGCCAAGCTGCACACCGCGCACACTGGCCTTCAGCGCGGTACTGATCTGCGGCTGGCGCGCGTCCATGCGGATCGTGCTGCGGATGTCGCCGCCGGCGACGCCGAAGTTCAGTGGGTCCAGCCGCAGCACACCGTCATCCAGCAACAGGTGTGCATCCATGTCGTCCAATGGCAATGACGGCGCGTTGATGCGGTGGGCTTTCCAACGCACGTCGGCATCCATCGCACGCAGCTTGCCGAGGTTGTAGGGCGTGTCCGGCAACACACGCGCACGCGCGGCGACCCGTGCGGCCTCGGCCTTCTGCTCTGCATTGGCGGTTTCGCCGCCGCCGGTCTTCGGTGGCGCACCGACGAAGCCGGCCAGGTCATCGAAGTCCAGGCGTCTGGATTCCAGCGTGGCGGTCAGTCGCGGGCGCGCGCCTCCCACTTCGAACTGCAGGTTGCCACCGAGGTCGCTGTCGCCGACCTTGCCGGTGAACTGCTCGTAACGCCAGAGGTCGTGGTCACGCTTGAGCCGACCGTTCAACGCGTAGGGCGGGGACGGCGGAATGGCGATGCCGAGCAAGGGGTAGAGGTCGGCCAGGTCCTGGCCGCTGAGCGCGAACTGCAGGTCGAACACGCGCAGCTGGAAGGGATTGGTCAATGTGCCGCTGGCGACGGCGTGGGTGGCGCCAGCGCGACCGTCGAGGTGGATGAGGAACGGGTGGCCGCTGTCGGTCAGCTCCAGCGGTGATTCAGTACCACCGCGCAGGGTGAACGGATTGCCCTGCCAGCGTCCCTTGCCCTGCACCAGCAGCGGTGGCGCCGCGTCGGCCTGTTTCGGCTGGCCGCTGCGCACGTCCACGCGGATATCGGTGCGGCCGAGCGCATCGAGGAACTGCAGGCGACCGTCATCGACGCGCAGCCGTTTGAGCTGGGGGCTGGTCCTGCCGGCGCTGTCACCGAGGAAATCCCAGTTGCCCGGTTCGCCTTTGCGCGGGGCGGTTTCCAGCAGCACGTCCGGCCGGGTCAGGCGCACTTCGGGCAGCTGCACGCTGCCGCGCAGCAGGGGCCAGACCCGCACGTCGATCTCGACGCGGTCGGCGCTGGCCATATCGGGTTGTTTCGCCCAGCTGGCATTGGCGAAGGTGACCGCATCGGCGCGGATCGTGCTGGTGCGGCCGAGGTCGACATCAAGGTTCCCGATGTGCAGCACGCGGCCGGTGCGTGCCTGCACCGCGCGCTCCACCGGCCCCTTGAACCAGTTCCAGTCCCACAACGCGATCAGTACCAGGATCGCCGCCAGCAGGAAGATCAGGATCGTGAGCCAGCGCCGGCCTCGTGGGCCGGGGCGGCGGAGGCGCCAGCGGGGCGTGCGCTTTGCGGCAGGGGAGGCGGCAGCATTCACGCTGCCATGGTTGCCCCCTCTTCGTGGACAGGGCGCGAAGCGACCATGTGCATGGTGTGCACGCGCTGCCGTCGAGCGGCCGTTACAGCACCTGCATGGTGACCGCGACGAAGTGGCAGACGCTGCCGCCGATCACGAACAGGTGCCAGATGGCATGCGAGTACGGGATCGATTCACGGTGGTAGAAATAGGTCCCCAGCGTGTACGACAGGCCGCCGGCGAACAGCCAGGTGAGGGTGCCGCCATCGATCGAGGCCCACATCGGCTTGATCGCCACGACCACCAGCCAGCCCATGGCGATGTAGATCACCGTTGAGAGCACCTTGAAGCGGCCGGTGTAGAACAGCTTGAACACCACGCCGCCCAGCGCCAGCGCCCAGATCGCGGTGAACAGGCCCCAGCCCCACGGACCGCGCAGGCCGATCAGGGTGAACGGGGTATAGGTGCCCGCGATCAGCACATAGATCGCGCAATGGTCGAACACCTTCAACCGGCCCTTGGCGACCGGATGCTGGATGGCGTGGTACAGCGTGGAGGCGGTGTACAGCAGCAACAGCGCGATACCGAATACGATCGCGCTGGCCAGCTGCCAGCCGTCGCCGTAGATCGCCGCCAGGGTGATCAACACCGCGCTGGCTGCCAGGGCGAATACCGCGCCCAGGCCATGGGTCAGGGCGCTGGCGATTTCTTCACGGATCGAAGCAATGGACGTCGTGGACATGGCGTAGGCATTGTTCGCGGGGAGGGGGACCCGCACCCCCCTATCATCGCCGCGATGGGCGATGCGTGCACGCCTGTCACCGTATGGTGGGTGAATGCCTGCCTTGCCTTGGCTGGGGTCAGAGCCCTTTCCTGCCGGAAAGGGATCCGACCCCGTGGCATCAGCCTGCCGAAACGGTATGCGCCGCTTCGCGGGTGGCAGAGAAGCGCACGTCCGGCGAGCGTTCCTGGGCCAGCTGCAGGTTGACCCGGGTCGGCGCCAGGTAGACCAGGTGCCCGGCGGCATCCAGCGCCAGGTTCAGCGCGTTCTTCTCGCGGAACTCTTCCAGCTTCTTCTCGTTGCTGCAGTGGACCCAGCGCGCAGTGGTCACGCTCACCGGCTCGAAGGTGGCTTCCACGCCGTACTCGTCCTTCAGGCGGTAGGCGGCCACATCGAACTGCAGCACGCCGACGGCACCCAGGATCAGGTCGTTGCTGGTGAGCGGGCGGAAGAACTGGGTCGCGCCTTCCTCGGACAGCTGGGCCAGGCCCTTCTGCAGCTGCTTGAGCTTGAGCGGATCGCGCAGGCGGGCGCGGCGGAACAGTTCCGGGGCGAAGTTGGGGATCCCGGTGAAGGTGACCGCTTCGCCTTCGGTGAAGGTATCGCCAATGGAGATGGTGCCGTGGTTGTGGATGCCGATCACATCGCCCGGCCACGCCTCGGCGGCGATCTCACGGTCGCTGGCCATGAAGGTCAGCGCGTTGGCCAGCTTCATTTCCTTGCCGGTACGCACGTGGAAGGTCTTCATGCCGGCGCTGAAGCGGCCCGAGCAGACCCGCATGAAGGCCACGCGGTCGCGGTGCTGCGGGTCCATGTTGGCCTGGATCTTGAACACGAAGCCGGTCAGCTTGTTTTCTTCCGGGGCGATCTCGCGGCCGGTGGTGGAGCGCGCCTGCGGTGCGGGTGCGTGTTCGACGAAGAAGTCCAGCAGCGGCTGCACGCCGAAGTTGTTGACGCCCGAGCCGAAGAACACCGGCGTCTGCTTGCCCTCGCGATAGGCCTGCAGGTCGAACGGGTGGCTGGCGCCCTGCACCAGTTCCAGCTCGTCGCGCAGGTCGGCCAGCATCTGTGCACCGATCTTCTCGGCCAGGCCGGGAGCATCGATGGACGGGAAAATGGTCGAGTCCTGGCGGGTGAAGTTGCGGCCCGGTTCGTACAGGTGCACTTCGCCGGTCAGCAGGTGGACCACGCCCTTCAGGCGCTGGCCCATGCCGATCGGCCAGGTGACCGGCGCACACTGAATGCCGAGCACGGTTTCCACTTCATCCAGCAGCTCGATCGGGTCCTTGCCCTCGCGGTCGAGCTTGTTGATGAAGGTCATGATCGGGGTGTCGCGCAGGCGGCACACTTCCATCAGCTTGATGGTGCGCTCTTCCACGCCCTTGGCCACGTCGATCACCATCAGCGCCGAGTCCACCGCGGTCAGCACGCGGTAGGTGTCTTCGCCGAAGTCGGCGTGGCCGGGGGTGTCGAGCAGGTTGACGATCTTGCCTTCATACGGGAACTGCATCACCGAGGAGGTGACGGAGATGCCGCGCTCCTTTTCCAGCGCCATCCAGTCGGAGGTGGCGTGGCGGGCAGCCTTGCGGCCCTTGACCGAACCGGCCATCTGGATCGCGCCCCCGAACAGCAGCAGCTTTTCGGTCAGCGTGGTCTTGCCGGCGTCAGGGTGGGAAATGATGGCGAAGGTGCGGCGACGCGACGCTTCGTTGGCGACTTCGGACATGGCAGTGGCGCCCGCCCGGGGCGCTCTTCAAAGAGATAAGCGCCCGATTATACCGGCCTGGGGCGGTCAGCGCCCGGTACCGCCTTCGGCCTCGCCCTGGCGGGCGAACTGCAGCTGGCCCTGCTCGGCGAAGATGCGCACCGGCACCGAGCGCAGGCCCATGCCGCGATTGACCTGCACCACGAAGTGCAGGTGCGGGGCACTGCTGTAGCCGCTGTTGCCAGACAGGCCGATCGGCTGTCCGGCCCCTATCGCCTGGCCACGACGCACGCGCATGCCGCCGGCCTGCAGGTGGCCGTACAGCGCCATGCTGCCGTCGCTGTGCAGCACGCGGATGAAGTTGGCGCGGGCACCATCGCGTTCGCGGTCCTGGCCGTTGCCACGGAAGCCATCCTGGATCTGCATCACCGTACCCTCGCGCGCGGCCAGCACCAGGGTGCCCTCCGGCAGTGCGAAGTCGACCGCGTCGCGGTTCTCCTCGTCGTCATGGCTGAATCGTCCCTGCGGCGCCTGGTCCACGCGCAGGCGCGCCGCATCGAATGGCAGGCGGTAGGCGACATCTTCGGCCTGTGCGGCCGGGTTGCCCGGCACCGACTGCAGGCGCAGATCCAGCATGCGGCCATCGATCGGGGCGGGCAGGTGGCCGACTACCAGGCTGCTGTCGCCCTGGATCAGCGACTCGACCGGGAGGCCTTCGACCGGGTGCCCGGGGGCGGCGCGCAGCTGGATCTGCAGCGGCCCTGCCAGCCCGTTGTCGATCCGGGCCTGCCATTGCGTACCGACCGGCTGCAGGCGCAATTGGGCCATGGGGGCGGCGCCCTCGGCACTGCCTGCGCGGGTGGCCGGGGCGGAAGGGGGAGCCAGTCCCCAGCCCTGGCGCCAGTCGCCGGCGTGTGCGGTCGCGCTCGCCAGCAGAGGCAGCAGCAGGCAGGACAGGGGCAGGCGCGACATCGGCGTTTCCAGCGGAATGGACCGCCCGGACTGTACCCGATCCTGAACAGGGCGACCGGGACGGCCTTCGCATAGCTGTCCCAAGAATATTCATCGCTTTATCCGCATGAAGGGATTGACAGTGCCGGAAAGGGCTGGCATCGTGGCCCCACCATCGAGACCGGCAGAGGGACAGGCCCTTTGAAGCCGGGGCAGCCCGCAGGCGCGCAAGCGTCTGCGTAGGTGCCAAATCCTGCGGGGACCGTGGCGTCCACCGAAAGATGGTTCGAACCATGCACCACACGTGCATCTCGAACGCGGGCCCCGCGAAGGCTCGATGGCCGATTCCCCAACCGGATCCCGCCATGAGCTTCGCCGCCAGTACCGCCATTCGCCCCGAACCCTTTGTCCCCGTCAGCGTGCCGGTCGAAGACCGCGTGCATGCCGAGCGCGGTGAGTTCGCCGCGGTGCTGTCGATGCGCCACGCCGGCCCCAGCCCGGTGCGCCTGCGCTATGAGTGGGTCGGTCCGGCCAATGCACCGGTGGTGGTGCTGGCCGGCGGCATTTCCGCCCATCGCCACGTGGCGTCCAACACGCAGTTCCGCGAGAAGGGCTGGGCCGAAGACCTGGTGGGCAGCGGCCGCGCGCTGGATCCGCAGCAGCTGCGCGTGCTGGCCTTCGACTTCATCGGCGCCGACGGTGCACTGGATGTGCCGATCGATACCGCCGACCAGGCCGATGCCTTGGCGCTGCTGCTGGACCATCTCGGCATCCGCACGCTGAAGGCCTTCGTTGGCTATTCGTATGGCGCGCTGGTCGGCCAGCAGTTCGCGATCCGTCATCGTGCCCGCGTGCGCCAGCTGGTGCTGGCCAGCGGTGCGCACCGACCGCATCCGTATGCCGCCGCCTGGCGCGCATTGCAGCGCCGCGCGGTCGCGCTGGGCCAGCTGCAGTGCGGCGAAGACCACGGCCTGGCCCTGGCCCGGCAGTTCGCCATGCTCAGCTACCGCACCCCGGAAGAGTTCGGCGAGCGCTTTGATGCTGCGCCGGAGGTCATCAATGGCCGCGTGCGCGTGGCTGCCGAAGACTATCTCGACGCGGCCGGTGCGCAGTACGTCGCGCGCACGCCAGTGACCGCTTACCTGCGCCTGTCCGAATCAATCGACCTGCACCGCGTCGATCCCACCGCGATCCTGCCGCCGACCGTGGTGGTGGCCGTGGAGGGCGACCGCCTGGTGCCGCTGGCCGACCTGGTCGGCCTGGTCGAAGGGCTGGGCCCGCGCGGCAGCCTGCGCGTGCTGCGCTCGCCCTATGGCCACGATGCCTTCCTCAAAGAAACCGATCGCATCGATGCGATCCTCGCCACCGCCTTCCGCACTTCTGGAGAGTCCGCATGAGCCTGCACGCCAACGAGCCGTCCTGTAGTCGTACCACTGCCGCCGTCCGTGCCGGCATCGATCGGGACACCGCGCATGGCGCGGTCACGCCGCCGATCGTGCTGTCGTCGAACTTCAGTTTTGAAGGCTTCGGCAACAAGCGCCAGTACGATTACACGCGCAGTGGCAACCCGACCCGCGACCTGCTGGGTGAAGCGCTGGCCGAACTGGAATGCGGCGCCGGCGGCGTCATCACCGCGACCGGCATGGGCGCGATCAACCTGGTGCTGAACGCGCTGCTGCAGCCGGGCGACACCCTGGTGGTGCCGCACGATGCCTACGGCGGCAGCTGGCGGCTGTTCAACGCGTTGGCAAAGAAGGGGCACTTCGAACTGGTCACCGCCGACCTGACCGATCCGCGAGCGCTGGCGCAGGCGCTGGCCACGCAGCCAAAGCTGGTGCTGGTGGAAACCCCGTCCAACCCGCTGCTGCGCATCACCGACCTGCGCTTCGTCATCGATGCCGCGCACAAGGCCGGTGCCCTCGTGGTGGTCGACAACACCTTCCTGTCACCGGCGCTGCAGCAGCCGCTGTCGTTTGGTGCGGACCTGGTGCTGCATTCCACCACCAAGTACATCAATGGCCACAGCGATGTGGTGGGTGGGGCGGTGGTCGCGCGCGATCCGGCGCTGCACGAGCAGCTGGTGTGGTGGGGCAACGCGCTGGGCCTGACCGGTTCGCCGTTCGATGCCTTCCTGACCCTGCGCGGCCTGCGCACGCTGGATGCGCGCCTGCGCGTGCACCAGGAAAACACGGCGTCGATCGTTGCCCTGCTGGACCAGCATCCGGCGGTCGGCGCGGTGTACTACCCGGGCCTGGCCGATCACCCGGGCCACGCCATCGCCGCGCGCCAGCAGAATGGCTTCGGCGCGATGCTGTCATTCGAACTGGCGCACTGCGCCGGTGATGATCCGCATGCGGCGGTGCGTGCATTTGTGGACGGGCTACGCTGTTTCACCCTGGCCGAATCGCTGGGCGGCGTCGAAAGCCTGATCGCACATCCGGCCACGATGACTCATGCGGCGATGACCGCCGAAGCGCGTGCAGCCGCCGGCATCAGCGAAGGGCTGCTGCGCCTGTCGGTCGGCATCGAGGCCGAGCGTGACCTGCTGGCCGATCTCGGCGCCGCGCTGCAGCGCGCCGAAGCGGTGATCGATGCGGCCGCCCGCCGCAAACAGGTGGTGGACGCATGAGCGCACTCGCCGCTGACATTCCTGCGCTGGGGGCGGGACGCCTGGCGCTGCTCGGTACGGGCACGGTCGGTTCGGCCTTCGTACAGCGCTACCAGGCGCTGCAGGCACGCGGGTTGGAACTGCCCAGCGTGCAATGGCTGGCCAACTCGCGCACCGCGCTGGAGATCGATCGCGACCTGGCGCTGCCCTTGGAACTGGCACGTCGAGCCCCCCGCGATGGCCACAGTTCGCCACCATGGGCGAGCGCCGAAGGGCTGGAGCGTGGCGACGTGGTGGTCGATGCCACGGCCAGTGAAGACGTGGCCGCCCGTCACGTGCAATGGCTGGCGCGCGGCGTGCATGTGGTGACCGCCAACAAGCTGGGCCGGGGCGCGCAGCTCGCCCGCGCGCGGGCCATTGCCGAAAGCTGTGCCGACAGTGGCGCGCGTTATGGCGACAGTGCCACCGTTGGTGCCGGGCTGCCGCTGTTGAGCAGCCTGCGCGCGCTGGTGGCCGGTGGCGATCACATCCATGCCATCGAGGGCGTGCTGTCCGGCTCGCTGGCGTGGCTGTTCCATCGCTATGACGGCCAGTCGCCGTTCTCGGCGGCGGTGCGCGAGGCGCTGGCGGCCGGTTATACCGAGCCAGACCCGCGCCTGGACCTGTCCGGCGAGGACGTGCGCCGCAAGCTGCTGATCCTGGCGCGCAGCAGCGGGCTGGCGCTGGATGCGTCGCAGGTACAGGTGGATTCACTGGTGCCTGAAGCGCTGGCAGCGTTGCCGCTGGAGGATGCCGTGGCTGCCTTGGAGCAGCTGGATGCGCCGCTGCAGGCGCGTTGGCAGCAGGCACGTGACAACGGCCGCGTGCTGCGTTTCGTTGGCCGTGTTGACAGCGAAGGTGCGCAGGTGGGCCTGCGCGAACTGCCGGCCGATCATCCGCTGGCGCAGGGTGCCGGCACCGACAACCGCGTGGCCATCCACAGCGATCGCTACCGCCACCAACCCTTGTTGATCCAGGGGCCGGGTGCCGGCGCGGAAGTCACTGCGGCTGCGTTGCTGGATGACGTGCTGCGGATCGTGGGTTGATCGCATTGTTCCTGTAGCGCCGAGCCCACGCTCGGCTGCTCCTGACAGAACCCCGGTCCTGCCGCATGAGCCGAGCGTGGGCTCGGCTCTACAGAGGGCACGCCTGCCGGTCAGCGGGACTTCAGGGCCTTCAACAACGCGCTGTTGAACTGCTTGGGGTCCTGCACCTGCGGCGAATGGCCCAGTTCGGCGAACTCGACCAGCGTCGCGCCGGGAATCGCTGCGGCCGCTGCTTTGCCCAGCACCGGATAATTGCCCAGCGTCGCCTTCACCGCAGGCGGCGCCAGGTCGCGCCCGATCGCGGTGCGGTCCTTCTGGCCGATGAACAGCGTGGTCGGCACCTGCACGTGCTTCAGTTCGTAGACCACCGGCTGGTTGAACACCATGTCCGAGGCCAGCGCCTGGCTCCATGCAACGGCCTGCTTGCCCGGGCCTTCGTACATGCCCGACTGCATCCGCGCCCACGGTTCGTAGGCCGGTTTCCATTTGCCGTCGTAGTACACCTCCAGCTGGTAGCGGCGGATGCTGTCATAGCTGATGTTCATTTCGCCGGCGTACCACGCGTCGACGCTGCGCCAGGGGACGCCCAGCGCCTTCCAGTCCTCCAGCCCGATCGGATTGACCAGCGACAGGCTGCGCAGGTCCTGCGGGAACATCAGCGCGTAGCGCACCGCCAGCATGCCGCCCATCGAATGACCGACCAGGTGCACCGGGACGTCACCCAGTTGCAGCTGTTGCAGCAGGGCATGGGTGTTGGCGGCCAGCTGCGCGAACGAATACTGGTAACGCTCGGGCTTGCTGGATTTGCAGAAGCCCACCTGGTCCGGGGCGATCACCCGATAGCCGGCGGCGACCAGTGGCTTGATCGATTCCTTCCAGGTGGCGGCACAGAAGTTCTTGCCGTGCAGCAGCACCACCACGCCGATGGGTGCCTTCTTCGGCGCGATGTCCAGGTAGGCCATCTCCAGCGGCTGCCGCTGCGATTCCAGCGCGAAGGTCTTCACCGGATAGCCGTAGTCGAAACCCTCCAGCCGAGGCCCGTAGGTGGGGGCGGCCAGGGCGGCCAGCGGAAGGCAGGCAAGCAGGGCGGCAGCGATCACGCGCATGGGGCAATCCGGGGTGGGGAAGCCCCGAGCCTAACCGGAACGCGGTGACGGTGTCGCCCGTACGGGCAAGGGTGACCGGGTAGAGTCGACTGTTGGTCGACTGCTCTTCCCTCAGGCCGCGGAAATCCCGCGCTGCGCGCGATGGTCGACTGACGGTCGACTCTACCTGTGGCCCGTCGCCATCGCGCCGGAGCCGGTCGCCCTCAGCACTCGATGACGTTCACCGCCAGGCCACCGCGGCTGGTTTCCTTGTACTTGTCCTGCATGTCGCGGCCGGTATCGCGCATGGTCTTGATGACCTTGTCCAGCGACACCTTGTGCTTGCCGTCGCCACGCATCGCCATGCGCGAGGCATTGATCGCCTTCACCGCGCCCATTGCATTGCGCTCGATGCAGGGAATCTGCACCAGGCCGCCGATCGGGTCGCAGGTCAGGCCCAGGTTGTGTTCCATGCCGATTTCCGCGGCGTTCTCGATCTGGCTCGGGTTGCCCCCCAGCGCCGCGACCAGGCCACCGGCCGCCATCGAGCAGGCCACGCCCACTTCGCCCTGGCAGCCCACTTCGGCACCGGAAATCGAAGCGTTTTCCTTGTACAGGATGCCGATCGCCGCCGAGGTCAGCAGGAAATCGAACACGCGCTGTTCGTTGGCGCCGGGGCAGAAGCGGTCGAAGTAATGCAGCACCGCCGGCAGTACGCCGGCCGCACCGTTGGTCGGTGCGGTCACCACGCGGCCACCGGCAGCGTTCTCTTCGTTCACTGCCAGTGCGTACAGGTTGACCCAGTCCAGCGTCGTCAGCGGATCGCGCATCGCCGCTTCCGGCTTCGACGACAGCTCGCGGTACAGCGCCGGTGCACGACGGCCGACCTTCAGGCCACCCGGCAGCACGCCCTCCTCGCGGATGCCGCGGGTGACGCACGACTGCATCGCGCTCCAGATCTCGCGCAGCTGGGCGCGGATCTCGTCTTCGCTGCGCCAGCACTTTTCGTTCTCGAACATCAGCTGGGCGATGCTCAGGCCGCTGCGTGCGGTCTGTGCCAGCAGCTCGTCGCCGCTCTTGAACGGGTAGGGCAGCGGGGTTTCATCGGGCACGATGCGGTCATCGGCCGCGTCGTCCTGGTTGACCACGAAGCCACCACCGACCGAGTAGTAATCGCGGGTCGCGATCACTTCGTCGTCGGCGTTGTACGCGGTGAAGCGCATGCCGTTGGTGTGGTAGGGCAGCTTCTGGCGCTTGTTCATGCCGAGATCGCGCTTCTCGTCGAAGGCGATCTCGTGCTGGCCCATCAGCTGGATGCGCTTGCTGCTGCGGATGCGCTCCAGGGTGGCCGGAATGATGTCCGGGTCGATCAGGTTAGGCCGTTGGCCTTCCAGGCCCAGCAGGATCGCCTTGTCGGTGCCATGGCCGCGGCCGGTCAAGGCCAGCGAGCCGTAGACATCGGCGCGGATGCGCGCGACCTCGTGCAGGCGGCCCGGGTCGAGCAGCCAGCGATGGATGAATCGCTCGGCGGCCTTCATCGGTCCGACGGTGTGCGAGGAGCTCGGGCCAATGCCGATCTTGAAAACGTCGAACGTGCTGACAGCCATGGATGCCAAACTGCGGGTACCGGACAAGCGGCTATTCTAGCGGCTTGCCGGGCCATCCGATGGCTGCGGCGCAGCATTTCCGCCACGGGAGCCTGACTGATGCTGACCCTGATCCAGCGTGACGATTGCCACCTGTGCGACCTGGCCCTGGCCGAGCTGGCCAAGGCGCGGGCGCCGGAGTTCGAATCGGTGTTCCTGGATGACCAGCCGGCGCTGGAAGCGCGCTATGGCACGCGGGTGCCGGTGCTGCGCGACGAGCGCGGCGAGCGCGAGCTGGACTGGCCGTTCGATGCGGCCACGGTGCAGGCCTGGTTGGCCGTCGATCAGTAGTGCCGGCCGCTGGCCGGCAACCCCTCTGTTCCCGGTGATGCCGGCCAGCGGCCGGCACTACCGGATTTGTTGCGATGCCCGGTGATGCCGGCCACGGGCACGGCATCACCGGATGGTCTTATTTCGCGTCGAACTTCACGATCGTGCTGATCGCGGTGTCGTCCGGAATGGTCTTGGTATCGGCCCAGTCACCGCCGCCGACGCCGAAGTCCAGGCGCTTGACCGTGGCCTTGCCGGTCAGTACCGGCTGGGTGCCCGGCTTCCAGGTGAAGGTCAGGGTGACCGGCTTGCTGACGCCGCGCAGTTCCAGGGTGCCATCGGCGGCGAACTGGTCGTTGCCCACGGCGCGGAAGCCCTTGGCGGTGTAACGCGCGGTGGCGAACTTGCCGACATTGAAGAAGTCGGCGCCCTGCAGGGTCGAGTCACGGTCGCTGTTGCCGCTCCTGGCGCCTGCCAGCGGAATCACCACATCCAGCGAACCGGCGGCCGGGTTGGCCGGGTCGAAGCTGAGCTTGGTGGCGAAGCCCGGGAAGCTGCCGGTGAACACTTCGCCGTCGTACTTGCTGGCGAACACCAGGATCGAGCCGGCACCGGGGGCCTGCGCATACTCCGCAGCGAGCGCCGGGGCGGTGGCCAGCATGCCGGCCAGGGCGGCAGCCACGGCGGCCGGAGTGGTCAGTTTCAGGTTCATCGGTCAGTCCTTCTGAGGGGAGGCGAGCCAGCCGCGCGGCAACATGCGGGACAGCGTTGCATCGCGCTGGAACAGGTGGTGGTAGAAGGCAGCGCCGGCATGGGCCAGCACTACCGCGATCAACAGCCAGAAGCCGTATTCGTGGAGGGCATGGGACACCGCGACGACCTGCGGGTCGGGGCCGCTCAGCTTGGGCACGTCGACCAGGCCGAACCAACGGAACGGGCGCAGGCCACTGGCCGAATCGTACAGCCAGCCCGACAGCGGAATGGCAAACATCAGCACGTACAGCAGCACGTGGGTGGCACTGGCGATGCGTTCCTGCCAGCTGGGCACGCCCGGCACCGGCTTCGGCGCACCGGCATACAGGCGCCAGCCGAGACGGAACAGCACCAGCGCCAGCACGGTGATGCCGATCGACTTGTGCGCGGTGTAGACCCAGAAGTACTTGGGCGTCTTGGGCAGTTCGCCCATGGTCAGGCCGACCACGCCCAGGGCGAGGATCAGCAGTGCGATCAACCAGTGCAGGAGCTGGCTGACACTTCCCCACGCGGCGGGGGTGTTCTTGGCGGTCATGAAGGGTCCTTGGGGGCCGTCGTGTGGTCGGAGTGTGGAACGGGAGCGGGAGTTCCCGGGGCGTCGCTGCGGTCGAGGGTGGCTTCGGCCTCGATCCGCACCTGTACCGCATCACCGATGACCCCCGGCCAGGCGGTGATGCCGAACGCGCGCCGGCTCAGCGTCGTGCTGGCGGAAAACCCGGCGGTGCGTCGGAATGGAGGGAGCGGGTAGCGCTTGAGCGCGTTGAGGGTCACGTCCAGGGTGACTTCCTGGCTGACCCCGCGCAGGGTCAGCGTGCCGATCACATGCGCACGCTTGGCGTCGATCGGTTCGACCCGGCTGGAGACGAAGCGTGCGCTGGGGAATCGCTCGCCATCGAGCAGGCTGCGGGCCAGCGTGGCCTGGTTCCACTTGGCGTCGCCAAGGTCCAGACGCGACACCGGAATGTCCACTTCCAGGGTGGCGTCGCGCCAGTTGTCGGGATCGAACAGCACGCGGCCCTCGCTGCCGGACACGGTGCCCATGGCCTGCGAGTAGCCCGCGTGATCGATGGAGAACAGCACCCGCGTGTGCACCGGATCGAGGCGATAGGTGTCGGCGGCCGCCCAGGCAGGGGCGGTGGCAAGCAGCATCGGCAGCAGGGCCAGGCAGGGACGCATCGATGGCGGGCTCCGGAAGGTGACGCTGTGATCATACGCACAGCCCCCTGCCAACGTTGCGTGCATGGCTGCAACAGTTCGTGGTGGTGCCGCCGCTGGAAACAGCCTGTTGCAGCCATGAACCCGGCCCTGTGTGACAATCGGCCCAGGACAGGGGGTTCAGGATGACGAGCGGCTGGCGCCGGTGGTGCCGTGGCATCGCAGGTATGGGACTGCTGCTGATGGCGATGGCCACGGCGGCTGCGACCCTGGACATGGCAGAAACACCGCGCCTGCGCCGCTTCGGTGCCGCCGAAGGCTTGCCGTCACGCATGGTGGTGGCGCTGGCCGAGGATCGCCAGGGCCACATCTGGGCCGCCACCGATGGTGGACTCGCCCGTTATGACGGCAACAGCCTGCGGGTCTGGGAGCACGATCCGGAACAGCCGGGCTCGCTGCCCGGCAACGAGATCGAGACCCTGCTGATCGATCCGCTGGACCGGGTCTGGGTGGGCATCAACGGCAAGGGCGTGGCCCGCCTGGATGCCGACCGCGAGCGCTTCCGGACCTTCGACACGGTCAATTCCACCTGCCAGGGGCAGTTCTGGGCGCTGGCCTATGTCGACAACGCCTTGTGGATCGGGACCAACAACCATGGCGTCTGCCGGCTTGGCGAGGACGGCAGCGTGCGCCTCTACACCCATGACCCGGCGCAGCCGGGGGGCCTGCCCAGCAACAGCATCTTCACCAGCCTGGTCGATGCGCAGGGCCGCCTGTGGCTGGGCACCGAAGCGGGCGTGGCGCGTTGGAACGGCAGCGGATTCGAGCCGGTGGCCGCGCGGGAACTGGGCACGCTGAGCGTGCTCCGGTTGAGCCGGGATGCGGAGGGTTCGATCTGGGTCGGCAGCCAGAACGATGGCCTGTACCGCATCGATGGGCAGGACCGGGTCAGTCGTCCGCGATGGGCCGACAGCGCCCAGCTGCGCTCGGCCCTGGTCCTGGCCGATCGCCAGGGGGGCTACTGGGCTGGCACCTCCGATGGCCTGTTGCGGGGGGATGCGGCGGCGCTGCGCCGGCTGGAGGGCGACCGCGGCAGCGGCTTCCTGACCGCGCACAGCGGTGTGCTCGATCTGCTGCAGGACCACGAGGGCGGATTGTGGGTGGCGCTGCTGACCCAGGGCCTGGCCTATCTGCCACCGGACTGGCGGCGCTTCTCGATCTGGAACCAGCTCGACGGCAAGCCGCTGGACAGCCAGTACCTGTTGAGCGCGGCCAGCGATGGGAAGAACTACTACGTCGGCTCGGCGCGAGGGGTGTACCAGCTCGATGCGCAGGGCACCCTGCGCCTGCTGGCCAGCGACCGGCAGCTCGGCAGCGGCGTGGTGTGGTCGGTGCTGCCGCGCCCGGATGGGCGCCTGTGGCTGGGACGCGGCGGCCGCATCACCGTCTACGATCCGGCTACCGGCGCGCTGCGCGATCTGCGGATCGATGGCAGTGCCGACCTGCGCCAGCGCATCGACCTGATGCGGCAGGCGCCTGATGGCACGGTGTGGGTGTCGGTGATGGGCCTGGACCTGCAGCAGCGCGATGCAGAGGGCCGGCTGCTGCACCGCTATCCGCTGGAGCATTTCCGCGGGACCGCCGATGCGCCGATCGAGCAGATCCGCTTCGACGCCCATGGCCGGCCCTGGGTGATGGGTGACATGGGCATCTGGCGCGAGCAGGCTGGACGCTTCGAGGCAGTACCGGGCGTTTCGCGCGGGCCCATCTACGACCTGGTGTGGATCGATCCGCAACAGTTGTGGCTGGCGCGCCAAGGCGCGTTCGAGCGCTACCAGTGGGATGGCATGAGCCTGCGCCTGATCCAGCGCATCGATGGCAGTGCAGGCGTGCCGCCGGTCACCATGGGCGGGCTGGCGCTGGCCGGCAACGGCCAGCTGTGGGCGACGACGCCGCGCGGCCTGCTGCGTTGGGACCCGAAAACGCGGCGCCTGCAGCAGTTCAACGAGCGCGATGGACTGTCCGATGCGGAGTTCACCGGCCGGCCACCGGCAGTGAATGCAGATGGTCGCGTGCTGGCCGTCACCCAGACCGGGTTGGTTGCCTTCGATGTGAATGCCGACGACACGGTGCTGCCTTCTTCATCGCTGGTGATCGCCGAAGTGCGCGTACGCCGCGACGACGCGCGCGGCTGGCAACCGTTGCCGCTCACCGGCACCCTGTTGCTGGGACCGGATGACCGCGATCTGCAGATCGATGCGCGGCTGCTGTCCTATGCCAGCCCGCAGGGCAACCGTTACCGCTTCCGCGTGCAGGGCTATGACCAGGACTGGGTGGAGCAGGGGGGCGATGGCCAGCGCACCCTGTCGCGGCTGCCGACCGGCAGCTACGTCATCGAGGTGCAGGCAGCGACCGCCCGGGGCGCGTGGACGCCTTCGCAGCAGTTGCAGGTGAAGGTGCTGCCGCCGTGGTGGCGCAGCGGCATGGCGATCTTCGGTTACATCCTGCTGGGGTCGCTGCTGCTGGTGGTCCTGGTCTGGTCGGTCCGCGCGCGGCTGCGCCGTCGCCAGCAATGGCAGCTGACGGTGCACAAGCAGCAGCTGGCCGAGCAGGCCTCGCAGGCCAAGAGCCGTTTCCTGGCCACGCTGGGCCACGAAGTACGCACGCCGATGACCGGCGTGCTGGGCATGAGCGAACTGCTGCTCGCGACTCCGCTGGATCCGGTGCAGCGTGGCTACGCGGGGTCGATCCAGCAGGCCGGCAGCCATCTGCTGCGGCTGGTCAACGATGCGCTGGACCTGGCCCGCATCGAAGCCGGGCGGCTTGAGCTGGATCTGCGTCCGTTCGACCTGGAGGAACTGCTCGACCAGGTGCAGGGCCTGATGCAGCCGATGGCGCAGCAGCGCCAGCTGGAATTCCGGCGCGGTGAAAACCCGGCAGGGCCGGTCAGTGTCAGCGGCGACGAGATGCGCGTGCGCCAGATCCTGCTGAACCTGCTCGGCAACGCCATCAAGTTCACCGAGCGCGGCCACGTCGGCCTGGCCGTGCGCCTGGAAGAGAAGGGCGGCCTGTGTTTCGAAGTGCATGACAGTGGCCCGGGCATCAATGCCGAGCAGCAGCAGCGCCTGTTCCATCGTTTTGAACAGGCCGACGGTCCGCGCACCGCGTCGCGCTACGGCGGCAGTGGCCTGGGACTGGCGATCTGCCAGGAACTGGCGGTGGCGATGGGGGGGCGTATCGAAGTGGACAGCCAGCCTGGCAAGGGTGCGCGGTTCCGCGTGCGCCTGCCCCTGCCCTGGACGCGCCAGGCCGCCGGCACCGCGGGCGAGGTGGCGGCCCTGCCGGAACTGCCGCCGCTGCGCATCCTGCTGGTCGAGGACGACGCCACGGTGGCCGAGGTCATCGCCGGCCTGCTGCGGGTGCGCGGGCATGAGGTGGTCCACGTGCTGCATGGCCTGGGCGCGCTGTCGGAGATCGCCACCGATGGTTTCGACGTCGGCCTACTCGATCTCGATCTGCCCGCGCTGGACGGTACGGCCATCGCCCGCCAGCTGCGCACCATGGGCTATGAACTGCCGCTGGTGGCAGTGACCGCCCGTTCCGATGCCTACGCCGAAACCCAGGTGCTGGCCGCCGGCTTCGATGGCTTCCTGCGCAAGCCGGTGACCGGCGACCTGCTGGTGGCGGCCATCGCCCAGGCGCGTGCGAAACGGCAGGCAACTGCGTGACTGTGCCGGCGCCGGGCGTGAACGGCGCGACTTTCGGTTTACCATGCCGACGCCCGCAGCGCGGGAATCATCAGGACCAGCGTGAGGAGGCAATCGGTGGTGTATCTGCGGGCGGCGATGCTGCTGCTGGTCCTCCTGTGCGGCGCGTTGCCCGCTGCGGCACAGCCGGTGCCTCCGAGCCCGCGGCAGGTGACGGTGTTCGATGGCCTGCCGTCCAATACCGTCAACCGCATGGCCGAGGACCGGTACGGCTACCTGTGGATCGCCACCAACGATGGCCTGGCCCGCTATGACGGCCGCACTTACCGCGTGTGGCGTTCCGAGGATGGACTGCGTGACAACCGCATCTGGACGGTGCTGGTCGATGCCCGCAACCAGTTGTGGATAGGCACCGAGAGCGCTGGCCTGGTGCGCATGTCGGCCGACCGCCGGCAGCTGCACTTCTACGACCGCAGCAGCCAGCCGTTGATGGGCACCAACACGGTCTGGAGCCTGTCCAGCACGCCTGATGGCTCGATCTGGTTCGGTACCCACGAAGGCGGCCTGTACCGCCTGGACAGCCAGGACCGCCTGCAGCGCTTCCTGCCCGAGCCGAACAATCCGCGCAGCCTGCCTTCGTCGTCGGTGCCCTACCTGGCCACGCTGGCCGATGGCAGCCTGTGGATCGGCACCAAGCATGGCGTGGCACGCTGGACCGGGACCGACTTCGAGCGTGTCGGTACGGACATCATTCCCAGCCTGCTGATCAACGGGTTGACCGCCGAGCCCGATGGCAGCCTGTGGATCAGCACGATGGCCGGGGCCACCGTGCGCCGCCCGGATGGCCGCTTCGAGGCACCACCGTGGAAGCTGCCGCCAGGCGAGCAGGTGCTGGGCATGATGCTGCGCGACGAGCAGGGCGGGCATTGGCTGGATACGCGCACCGGGCTGGGACGTGCGGTCGACGGCCAGTACCAGACCGTGCCGCTGTACAGCGCGATCGCACGCGGTCCGGTGCGGCCGAACTGGACCGGTGCCTATGAGGACCGCGAAGGTGGCATCTGGCTGGCCAGCACCAATGCCGGGTTGTGGCACCTGCTGCCACGCTGGTGGCAGTTCTCGGTGCTGTCGCGGCTGGAGGACGACCCCAGATCGCTGCGCAATGCGCTCGTGCTGGGCACCAGCCCGTCCAGCAATGGCGGTGTCTGGACCGTGGGCAGCCATGGCGCGCTGGACCGCTTCGATCCGAAGACCGGCAGGATCGAGCAGCACCGCACCTGGGTCAACGGCATGCACTGGCTGACCTCGGTGCGCGAGGACCGGCGTGGCCAGGTCTGGATCGGATCGACCGATGCACTGGTGCGCTACGACCCGCAACGGCGCGAACTGCGTCGTTGGGGCCGTGATGCCGGTACCGATGCGGCGATGGAAGGGGTCATCGAAGCGATGATGACCTGCGACGGCGACAGCCTCTGGTTGATGCTTCCCGCGGGCCTGCAGCAACGTGATCTCGACGGACGCCTGCGGCGCCAGCTGGACAATGGCCAGCGCGGCCTGCAGCAGGGCCAGCTCAACCTCGATGTGGAATGCGGTCCGCAGGACCATATCTGGCTGGCCAGCAGCCGTGGCCTGCTGCAGTGGCTGCCGGAAAGCGAACGCTTCCAGCCGGTGCCGGGTGCGCCGGCAACGGCCATCCATGCGTTGCATGTGGGCCGTGACGGCCAGGTCTGGTTGTCCGAGGACGGGCGCCTGTCGCGATACCGCTGGAGCCAGGGGCGGCTGGAACGGCAGGCGGTGGTCGGTGCCGAACAGGGCTATCCGGCGATCTCCGCCTCTGGCCTGGTGGTGGATGCGCAGGGCGTGGCCTGGGCGACCAGCGCACGCGGCCTGGTACGTGTCAGTGCCGATGGGCAGAGCGTGCGCCTGTACGGCGTGCACGACGGCCTGCCAAGCCAGGAATTCCGCGAGCACACCCTGATCGCAGCGGCCGATGGCCACCTGGTGGCCGGAACGGCAGCGGGCGCGGTGGTGTTCGACCCGGAGCAGGTACGGCCTTCGGTACGTCGCGCGCCACTGGTGATCGAGCGGGTGGAAGTGCGCCGCAACGAACAGGTGCTGGACATGACCCACGATGCGCCGTTGCAGATCGCCGATGGCGATCGCGACCTGCGCATCGTCGCGCGATTGCTGTCCTTTGCCGACTCGGCGTCCAATACCTACCGTTATCGCCTGGCCGGCTACGACCCGGATTGGGTTGAAGTCGGTCCGGCGGGCGAGCGCCTGTTCTCGCGCCTGGCGCCGGGCAGCTACCGGCTGGAAGTGCAGGCACGCTCGGCCGACCATGTGTGGTCGCGGGTGCAGAGCCTGGAGTTCCGCGTGCAGCCGCCGTGGTGGCGCAGCCTGTCCGGCCTGCTGGTACTGGCGTCGGTCGGGTTGCTGCTGACCAGCTGGTTCGCCTGGTTGTACCGACGCCGCCTGCAGCGGCGCCACGCCTACCAGCTGGCGCTGCACAAGCAGGAACTGGCCGAGCAGGCCTCGGCGGCCAAGACCCGCTTCCTGGCCAACCTTGGCCATGAGATCCGTACGCCGATGACCGGCGTGCTGGGCATGAGCGAGCTGCTGCTGGCTTCGCCACTGGACCCGCAGCAGCGCGGCTACACGCAGTCGATCCGGCATGCGGGCGAGCACCTGCTGCATCTGGTCAACGATGCGCTGGACCTGGCGCGGATCGAGTCCGGGCGCCTGGAGCTGCAGTCGCAGTCGTTTGCGTTGAATGGCCTGCTGCAGGATCTGGCGGCGCTGATGGGCCCGCTGGCTGCACAGAAGGGCCTGCGCTTCGTCCTGGACAACCAGCTGCCGCCGGGCCTGCAGGCGACCGGTGATGCCATGCGCGTGCGGCAGATCCTGCTGAACCTGCTGTCGAACGCAGTGAAATTCACCAGCCGCGGCACCATCACCCTGCATGCACGTTGCGATGGCGAGCTGCGCGCGCTGCATTTCGAGGTACGTGATACCGGCCCGGGCATCAGCCAGGAACAGCAGCAGCGCCTGTTCCGACGCTTCGAGCAGGCCGATGGTGCACGTACGGCAGCGCAGTACGGTGGCAGCGGCCTGGGCCTGGCGATCTGCCGCGAGCTGGCACAAGCGATGCAGGGGCGGATCCAGGTGGAGAGCCAGCTGGGCCGGGGCACCTGCTTCGGCGTCACCCTGCCGTTGCCACTGGTGGTGGACGGTGACGCCGAGGTGTCCGCCGAGGGGCATCGCGACGATGCGGCGAACATGCCACCGCTGCGGGTGCTGCTGGTCGAGGACGATGCCACCGTGGCCGATGTGGTGCGGGGGTTGTTGAGCGCACGCGGCCACGAGGTGGTGCATGCCGGCCATGCGCTGGCGGCGCTGCGCGAGATCAGTGCCGGCGATTTCGACGTCGGCCTGCTGGATCTGGACCTGCCCGGCCTGAGCGGCTTCGAACTGGCCCAGCACCTGCGTAACCAGGGCTACATGCTGCCGCTGCTGGCGGTGACCGCGCGGACTGATCCGGACCTTCAGCAGCAGGTGGAAGCGGCCGGCATCGGCGGCTTCCTGCGCAAGCCGGTGACCGGTGAACTGCTGGTGGAAGCGATCGCCAGGGCAATGGGCAGGTAGGGTTTATTGCAGGGCTTGCAGTCCTGCACCTGCAGAATCAATGTCAACGTCAAAAGCCCGCCTTCGACAGTTTTCCGCGATCTGTCGGAGCTCGGGGTCGGATCCCGTTGCTGCGCAACGGGCTCTGACCCCAATCTGGAATTCGATATCTGACAGATGTGTCGACCAAGGTCGACACCTACCAACAACCGCGCGTTCCAACAGTCGCCGTTACCCACAGCCGCGTGAACCTGTCAGAGGTGGGGCGGTGTGGGCTTGCAGGACCGTTGGCGCCATGGATGGCGCCATCGAGCCCCCATGGGTGAGGGCGCTTTGTTTGCGAAGCACTGCTTCGCAAGCGCCCGAACGCGCAGCCGCCGGCGGCTGGGCCGGACCGCGGAGCGGGGTTTACGGCGTGTCCTGCAAGCCCGCACCGCCCCGCCAACTCACGGAATGCTCGCTGTTGCTGTTGCCGGCCAGCGGCCGGCACTACCGCAGGTGCAGGGCCGCAGGCCCTGCCGAACCCCCTTCACTCCGCGACGTGCTCCACCTGCCGCGGTTCGGGCTTGGTGTCGGGCAGCTGCCAGAAGATCATCGTCGAGGTCAGCGTGATCGCGCCCACGCACAGGAACGTGGCATGCAGCGCGGCGGTGGCGCTGTTGCTGTCCAGGTGGTTGCCGAACGCGGCCAGCAGGCTGCCGGCCGCAGCAGCACCAAAGCCGGCGGCCAGCATCATCACCATCGACAGCAGGCTGTTGCCGGAACTGGCGAACTCACGGTCCAGATCGCGCAGGGTCACGGTGTTCATCACGGTGAACTGCAGCGAATTGACCGCGCCGAAGAACGCCAGCTGCAGCAGGCGCCAGGCCAGGTGCTGGCCGGGTGTCATCAGGATGAAGCTGGCCATCGCCAGGCCGACCAGCACGGTGTTGACCATCAGCACGCGGCGGTAACCGAAGCGCTCGACCAGCCTCACCGCCAGCTGCTTGGAGACCATGCCGGCGGCCGCTACCGGCACCATCATCAGGCCGGCATGCATCGGGCCCAGGCCGAGGCCGACCTGCAGCAGCAGCGGGATCAGCATCGGCATCGCGCTGCTGCCGATGCGCGAGAACAGGTTGCCGAGAATGCCGATGCGGTAGCTGGGCACGCGGAACAGGGCCAGCGAGAACAACGGTGCGGTCGAGTTGGCGGCGTGCAGCCAGTAGCCCACCAGCGCGGCCAGGCCAGCCACGGTCATCAGCATCACCAGTGCGTGTGGCGTACCCAGGCCGGAGATGCCGTCCAGTGCCAGCGACAGCACCACCATCGCGAAGGCCAGCATGACGTAGCCGCGCAGGTCGAAGCGGGTGCGGTGGCTGGCGTAATGGTCGGGCATGATCTTCATCGCGGCGATGAAACCGATCACGCCGATCGGCAGGTTGATCAGGAACACCCAGTGCCATGAGGCGATCTCGACCAGCCAGCCGCCCAGCGTGGGGCCGATCAGCGGGCCGACCAGCGCGGGGATGGCGATGAAGCTCATCGCGCGCAGGAAATCCTCGCGGGGCACCGAGCGCATCACCGCCAGCCGGCCGACCGGCAGCAGCATCGCACCGCCGATGCCCTGCAGCACGCGCGCACCGACCAGCTGGTGCAGGTGCTGGGCCAGCGCGCAGGCCAGCGAGCCGAGGGTGAACAGGATGATCGCCACCAGGAAGGTGCGCCGGGTGCCGTAGCGGTCGGCGATCCAGCCCGAGGCGGGAATGAAGGTGGCTACCGCCAGCGCATAGCTGAACACCACCGACTGCATCTGCAGCGGGCTCTCGCCCAGGCTGGCCGCCATCGCCGGCAACGCCGTGTTGACGATGGTCGAGTCCAGCATCTGCATGAAGATCGCCAGGGACACCAGCCACAGCAGGGGACGCTGGCGGTTGTAGGTCGATGGCGATGTGGACATGGGGTGCGGCCGGTGCAGCGTGGGGGCCGCCATGATCGCGCACTGCGGGTCACGGCGCGATCAAGGTCGCGCCGTACCTGCATGCGGAATGCTCAGCGTTGGCTGTGCGCGTGCACTGCGTCGACCAGCACCTGTACATGTGCCGGGTCCATGTCCGGCGACATGCCATGGCCGAGGTTGAACACATGGCCCTCGCGCGAGCCGCCGTTGCCGGCGGCATAGGTGTCGAGCACGCGCGCCGCGGCCGCGGCGATCGCATCCGGCGAGGCGTACAGCGTGGTCGGGTCGAGGTTGCCCTGCAGGGCGACGCGGCCACCGGTGCGGCGCATCGCCTCGTCCAGGTCCAGCGTCCAGTCCAGGCCGAGTGCATCGGCGCCGGTCTGCGACAGCGCTTCCAGGTGCAGGCCGGTGCCCTTGCCGAACAGGATCAGCGGCGTGCGCTCGCTGCCTTCGCCGCGCTCCAGCCCCTCGGCAATGCGCTGCAGGTAACGCAGCGAGAATTCGCGGTACATCGCCGGCGACAGCACGCCGCCCCAGGTGTCGAACACCTGCAGCGCCTGCGCACCGGCGGCGCGCTGCGCGCCGAGGTAGGCGATCACCGCGTCGGTGGTGACCTCCAGCAGGCGGTGCAGCGCCTGCGGGTGGTTCAGTGCCATGGCCTTGATGCGCGCAAAGTCCTTGCTGCCACCGCCTTCCACCATGTAGCAGGCCAGTGTCCACGGGCTGCCGGAGAAGCCGATCAGCGGCACCTGGCCGTCCAGCTCGCGGCGGATCAGCCGTACCGCATCCATCACGTAGCCCAGGTCCTGTTCCATGTCCGGCACCGCCAGCCGGGCGATGGCGGCTTCGTCACGCACCGGGTGCCGGAACTTCGGGCCTTCGCCTTCGACGAAGTACAGCTCCAGGCCCATCGCATCGGGAATGGTGAGGATGTCCGAGAACAGGATGGCCGCATCCAGCGGGAAGCGGCGCAGCGGCTGCAGGGTGACTTCGCAGGCAATCTCCGGGGTCTTGGCCATGGCCAGGAAGCTGCCGGCCTTGGCCCGGGTCGCGCGGTATTCCGGCAGGTAGCGGCCGGCCTGGCGCATCAGCCAGACGGGGGTGCAGTCCACCGGTTCGCGGCGCAGGGCGCGCAGCAGGCGATCGTTGCGGAGAGGGCTGGTCACGATGGGCATTCCTTGGACGGGAGGAGCAGCGGCGTCAGTCGCCGTGCGAAAGGATCTGGAAGCCGCGATGCAGTTCGGCATCACGGGCCTTCTCGAAGGCGTGGCGGGCGTCGTCGGCCTGCAGGAACAGCTCGCGCCGCAGCTGCGAGCGGCTGCCGACACGGCCGCTCTCGCGCAGCAGCTCCCAGCCGCCGAACAGGTCCGGCAGCAGGCTCAGGCGCAGGAAGCGCGGTGCCTGCGCACCGGCGTCGGGATGTTGCAGGTAAACGTGCATGGCGCCGATTGTATCGCCCCGGGGCGGCACGGACCTGTAGAGCCGAGCCCACGCTCGGCTGCGCTTCATGCCGCAGCACAATCCGTCAGCGCCGGGCCATGCCCGGCGAACGCGGAAAGGTCAGCCCGCGCCCAGCACCTTCAGCACCGCCGCCTCATCCACGTCCGGCACCACTTCGGCGCGGCCCATCCCGCGCCACAACACCAGGCGCAGGCGGCCGGCCACGTTCTTCTTGTCCAGGCGCATGCGGCCGAGCAGGGCCTGCGGCTCCAGCCCGGCCGGGATCGCCACCGGCAGGCCGAGGCGTTCCAGCAGGGCCTGCAGGCGCGCGCGGTCGGCATCGTCGGCCAGGCCCAGGTCGGTGGACAGCTTCGCCGCCAGCACCATGCCCACCGCCACCGCCTCGCCGTGGTTCAGCGCATCGCGGCCCGGGGCCGAATAGCCCTGTTCGGTCTCGATGGCGTGGCCGAAGGTGTGGCCGAGGTTGAGCAGGGCACGCTCGCCCTTTTCGAACGGGTCGCGCTCGACGATGGCGGCCTTGTGCCGGCAGCTGCGCGCGATGGCCTCGGCCAGCACCGCATCCTCGCCGGCCAGCAGCGCATCGGCATGCTGCTGCAGCCACTCGAAGAACACGGCATCACCCAGCGCGCCGTACTTCACCACTTCGGCCAGGCCGGCACGCAGCTCGCGTGGCGGCAGGGTGGCCAGCACGCGGGTATCGGCGATGACCGCACGCGGTGGATGGAAGGCACCGACCAGGTTCTTGCCGGCCGGAATGTCGACTGCGGTCTTGCCGCCCACCGACGAATCGACCATTGCCAGCAGGGTGGTCGGCAGCTGCACGCAGTCCACGCCGCGCATCCAGCAGGCGGCAGCGAAACCGGCGAGATCACCGACCACGCCGCCGCCGAGGGCGAAGACGCAGGCGTCGCGGGTGGCGCCGAGCGCGGCCAGCGCTTCGATCGCGCGGCCGAACTCGGCCAGCGTCTTGGAGGCTTCGCCCGCGGCCAGCACGTGCTCGCCGATGACCAGGTCGGGGCGAGCGGCCAGCAGCGTCTGCTTCACCGGCGCCAGATAGCGCGGGGCGACTTCACTGTCGCTGAGCAGCAGCACATGACGGCCGCGCACGTGCGAGGCCAGCGCGGTGCCATCGGCCTGGGCACCGGCGCCGATGGTGATGGAGTAGGGGCGGTCGCCGCCAACGGCGACCTGCAGCAGGGCGGGGGAGGTCATGCGGTCAGGTCCTGGCGCTGCCATTGCGTGGCCAGCTTGACCACCAGTTGGGCGGTCGCATCGGCAGCGGTATACGGGTCGGTGTCGAGGGTGAGGTCGGCCAGTTCGCGGTACAGCGGGTCGCGGTGTGCGGCCAGATCGTGCAGCACCTGCTCGCGGTCCGGGCGCTGCAGCAGCGGCCGGCCCTTGTCGCGGGCCAGGCGCTCGAGCTGTTCGGCCACGCTGACCCGCAGATAGACCACGAAGCCGCGCCGGGCGATCAGTGCACGATTGTCCGGATCCAGCACGGCGCCGCCACCGGTGGAGACCAGCTGGCCATGGCCTTCCAGTACCCGCGCAAGCGCCTGGCGTTCATGGCTGCGGAAGCCGGCTTCGCCGGAGTGCTCGAAGATGGTCGGAATGCTGGCGCCGGCGGCATCGACGATGGCCTGGTCGACATCGACGAAGTCCAGCGTGAAACGCTCGGCCAGGCGGCGGCCGATGCAGGTTTTGCCGGCGCCCATCGGGCCGATCAGGATCAGGTTCGGAGCAGGATTCATGCCTTCTGATGCTAACACCTCCGTGCCCTGGCCTTTACGTTCTTCACGTCAGGGTGGGCGTTCCTGCGGGGTCTCCCGCGCCAGACGGAGTACAGGCCATGACGGTCGCCAAGGTCATCGAAATCACTGCGTCCTCGCCGAAAAGCGTGGAAGACGCCGTGCGCAGCGGGCTGAAGAAGGTCTCCGAGACGGTCAAGGGCATCCAGGGCGCCTGGGTGAACGAGACCAAGGTAGTCACCAATGGCAGCGGCGAGATCACCGAATGGCGGGTCAACCTGCGGGTGACTTTCCTGGTGGAATAGGGGCGCGTTCAGCGCACGTCCTGCACCTGTCGCTGGCCGTCCAGCACCACCACGTGGTCGGCCAGGGCGGGCAGGGCGCTCAATGCCTGCCGGCTGACCCGCTCGTAGTACTGCACGAAGCGCTCCAGCTGTGGCCGGCTCATGCCGTGCCGGCCCGGCTGCGCGGCCTGCAGGTTCTGCTCCTGCTGCCAGCGCCAGCGTGGTACCACCGAGAAATCCGGCGGCTGCAGGAACCACAGGCGGTCGCAGCGCTGCCACAACGCCGGGTAGTCACGGGCCAGCGCCTGGTTGCACCAGCGCCGCCAGCGGCCATCGGCGTCGGCTTCGCGTTCCAGTGCGTTCAACGGGCTGTCCAGCGCGTCGTCATCCTGCGCGGGCGTGCCCAGGAACCAGCCTTCGAATACCAGCAGGTCCAGCGGTTGCTGCAGCTGCGGCCAGTGTGCTTCGGGCAGGCGCTCGTCGGCCAGCTTGTCGAAGCGCGGCATTGCGAAGGGCTGGCGTGCGGCCACGGCGTTCAATACCGCATGGGCCAGCGGCAGGTCGTGGGTGCCGGGCGGGCCGCGGGTGATCAGCAGTGGGTGCACCTGGCGGGCCAGCCGTTGGCGCTGTGCGCGGGTCAGGTAGACATCATCGATCGACAGCGTGGCTGCGTTCAGGCCGCGTGCCTGGGCACGGGCCACCACCTGCGCCGCCAGCGTCGATTTGCCGCTCCCCTGCAGGCCGCTGATCGCCAATACTGGAACCGCTGCGCCGCTGCCCAGCGCATCATCCAGCGCCTGTTCGGCCAATGTTTCGGGGAATCCTTTCACCTGGGGCATATACGCAGCAGCGGCCATGCAGCCACAATAGCCCAATCCGTGTGAGAAGAACGCAATCATGAGCGACCTGTACGCCGAAGCCCTGTCCACGTTTGCCGGCCTGTTCGACGAGGCCAAACAGAGCCGCGAGGTCGAGCCGAACGCGATGACCGTGGCCACCGCCGATACGCAGGGTCGTCCCTCGGCGCGCACCGTGCTGCTGAAGGCGTTCGATGAGCGCGGCTTTGTGTTCTACACCCATCTGGACAGCCACAAGGGCCGGGAGCTGCAGGCCAATCCGCAGGCTGCACTGCTGTTCCTGTGGCGCAGCCTGCGCGAGGCCGGCATCCAGGTGCGCATCGAAGGCCGTGTCGAGCAGGTCGCCGATGCGGAAGCCGATGCCTATTTCGCCAGCCGCCCGCGGATGAGCCAGATCGGCGCGTGGGCTTCGCAGCAGTCGAAGACGCTGGCCACGCGCGAGGAATTCGATGCGCGCGTGGCCGAGGTCGAAGCCCGCTTCGAGGGCAAGGACGTGCCGCGCCCGGAGGGCTGGAGCGGCCTGCGCGTGGTGCCTGACCGCATCGAGTTCTGGTATGGCGCGCAGTTCCGCCTGCACGAGCGCTGGTGCTATGAAGCCGGCGCCGAAGGGCGCTGGAGCAAGCGCCTGCTGTACCCGTAAGGCGGGGTGGTGCTGGGGCTGCTGTAGAGCCGAGCCCATGCTCGGCTGATGTTCTCGCAGGAGCAGCCGAGCATGGGCTCGGCTCTACAGCAACCTGCGTTTGTCGCGAACGGACTGGTCCGCTTCATGCACGAGCAGGTCGGCGACGGGCACACTCGCTGCGATGCCCTCGATCTGCGGAGTTGCCGTGCCCTCCTGGCGTTGCCTGTTTGCCGTGCCGCCACCACGCCGCGGCGTGGAAGCGTTGTTGTTGCTGCTCGCCCGCATCGTCGCCGGTGTGATGTTCTGCGTGTCCGGCTGGAACAAGGTGTTCACCGACGCCGGGCGCGAGCGCATGGTGCATACGCTGGTCGATGCCGGTATCCCATTCCCGGTGTTCAGTGCGCCGGTACTCGGTGCGATCGAGTGGATTGCGGGTGGTCTGCTGGTGCTGGGCCTTTTGAGCCGCCCCTCGGCCCTGCTGCTGGCGGCGATCTGCGTAGTGGCTGCGCTGACCGATGGCATCGCGCGCATTCCTGCGGGACTGAGCGTGCCGGATTGGCTGAGCTGGTTCTTCTACCTGAGCGAAGTGCCGCTGGGCGTGCTGCTGTTGTGGATTGCCGCAGTGGGTAGTGGACGGTTCGCCATCGAAGCGCGCTGACGACACGCATCCTGTAGAGCCGAGCCCATGCTCGGCTGCTTCTGCGGGGACATCAGCCGGGCATGGGCTCGGCTTTACAGGTCCTCCGCGCGCAGCCAGCGCCACAGCGTGGTGCGTGACACGCCCAGCGCCTGCGCCATGCCCTCACGATCATGCCGGTGTTCCCGCAGCAGTGCTTCCAGCTTGGCCCGCGGCGGGCGCCTGCCGTTGCTTTCCACCGGCAACGCCGCGACACCTTCATGCACCAGCTCGGGTGCCAGCTGCAGCAGCCGCGCCGTATCGATCAGCCCTTCACCGGGCTGCCAGTGGATGCGCAGGCGATCGACCAGATTGCGCAGCTCGCGCACGTTTCCCGGCCACTCGGCCGCGCACAGTAGCGCCAGCGCCGCCTCATCCAATGGCGCGTCGATGCCACGCAGCTGGCGGAAGAAATGCTGCACCAGCAACGGGATGTCACCGCGTCGGGCGCGCAGCGAGGGCAGGGCAATCCGCAGCGCGGCCAGGCGATAATACAGGTCGCGGCGGAAGCTGCCGGCTGCCGCGCGCTGCTCCAGCGACTGCAGGGTGGCGGCGACCACGCGCAGGTCCACCGGCGTCGGTTCGGTGGCACCCACGCGCAGCACTTCACGTTCCTCCAGCACCCGCAGCAGGCGGGTCTGCAGCGGCAGCGGAAGTTCGCCGATTTCGTCCAGGAACAGGGTGCCGCCATCTGCAGCTTCCACCAGGCCAACGCGGCCGCCACGCCGTGCGCCGGTGAAGGCGCCATCGCTGTAGCCAAACAGCTCCGCTTCCAGCAGCGATTCGCTGATCGCGCCACAGTTCAGCGCGACGAAGCGGCCACGGCGTCCGCTGGCGGCGTGCAGCTGGCGCGCCACCAGTTCCTTGCCGGTGCCGGTTTCGCCGCTGACCAGTACGGTGCTGTCATGCGGGGCGTACAGCGCGATCTGCGCGCGCACCTGCGCCATCGCGTCGCTGTCGCCGCGCAGTTCATGCGCATCGGCACGCGCTGCCGTGCGCCGGCGCGGTGCAGCGCGGTTGCTGCCGGAACGTGCCAAGGTCTGGGTCAGTTCCAACGCGTGCTCGAACGCCTGCCGTACCGAATCTGCCGAGTACAGCAACACGCCGGGCAGGCCGGCCTGTTCGGCGTGGTCGATGGCCATGCCGGTGCCGACGATCACCTCGATGCCGTTGGCGCGCAGGTCGGCGATGCAGTCGCGGGCGTCCTCGCGGGTGACGAAGCGGCGATGCTCGATGTCCAGGCCGAAGCTCTGCTGGAAGTTGCTGAACACCGGTACGTCGCTGGCGTGGGTGACCAGGCCGATGCGGCTGGCGATACGCCGTGCCCGGGCCAGCGCTTCCATCAGGTCGAAGCCGTTGGCCTGGATCGGCACCAGCGGCAGCTCCAGCCGGCCGCGCAGCCAGGCCGCGTTGGAGCCGCCGGCGATGACCACGTCGCAGTGCTCGCGACGCAGGCGTTGGCCGATCACCTCCACCGCTTCTTCGAAGCCGAGGTTGATCTGTTCGATACGCGCGCGGCGGTCGAACTCGGGGATCACGTCGCCGAGCAGGCCGGTCAGCCGCGAGACGCTGACCGTCCAGATCACCGGACGGCCGGGGTCGGCATCGGCATGGCGCAGGGGGGAGCGGGGCAGATACATGGCGGCGGGTTCGGGGAGTGTGTTTCATGATACATCCGTTTCAATGTTTCATATGTTTCACTGCTGCGTGCCGGTCATCCCCGTGAAATCAACCGCTTGCAGCTTGGCATGGTGCTTGCGCTTCCTTATCCGTACTTCAACCTGGATCGTCGCATGACCCCTTCTGCCCCTTTCTCCGCTGGTGCCCGCTTCCGTGAGGCGCTGGCTGCCGAATCGCCGCTGCAGGTGATCGGTGCGATCAACGCCAACCACGCCCTGCTGGCCAAGCGCGCCGGCTTCCGTGCCATTTACCTGTCCGGCGGCGGCGTTGCCGCAGGCTCGCTGGGCCTGCCGGACCTGGGCATCAACACCCTGGAAGACGTGCTGGTGGACGTGCGCCGCATCACCGATGTCTGCGACCTGCCCTTGATGGTCGACATCGACACCGGCTTCGGCCCGAGCGCGTTCAATATCGCGCGCACCGTGAAGTCGCTGATCAAGGCCGGCGCGGCCGCCTGCCACATCGAGGACCAGGTCGGTGCCAAGCGTTGCGGCCATCGTCCGGGCAAGGAGATCGTCTCGCAGGGTGAAATGGTCGACCGTGTGAAGGCCGCTGCCGATGCCAAGACCGATCCGGACTTCTTCCTGATCGCGCGCACCGACGCCATCCAGGTGGACGGCGTGGACAAGGCGATCGAGCGCGCCATCGCCTGTGTCGAGGCCGGTGCCGACGGCATCTTCGCCGAGGCCGCCTACGATCTGGATACCTACCGCCGCTTCGTCGACGCGGTGAAGGTGCCGGTGCTGGCCAACATCACCGAATTCGGCGCCACCCCGCTGTTCAGCCGCGATGAACTGGCCTCGGCCGGCGTCGCCATCCAGCTGTTCCCGCTGTCGGCGTTCCGTGCCGCCAACAAGGCCGCCGAGAACGTCTACCAGGCGGTGCGCCGCGATGGCCACCAGCGCAACGTGGTGGAAACCATGCAGACCCGCGAGGAACTCTACGACCGCATCGGCTATCACGCCTTCGAGCAGCAGCTCGATGCGCTGTTCGCCGCCAAGAAATAAGCAGTACCCTGCACCATCAAGTTTCGGAGGGAAACATGAACGATACGACCGCAACCCCGACCTTCAAGCCGAAGAAGTCCGTCGCCCTGTCCGGCACCGCGGCCGGCAACACCGCGCTGTGCAGCGTGGGCCGCAGCGGCAACGACCTGCACTACCGCGGCTATGACATCCTGGACCTGGCCAACACCAGCGAGTTCGAGGAAATCGCCTACCTGCTGGTGCACGGCAAGCTGCCGACCCGCGCCGAGCTGGTTTCGTACAAGGCCAAGCTGAAGTCGCTGCGTGGGATCCCCGCCGCGGTGAAGGCCGCGCTGGAAGAGCTGCCGCCGTCGGCGCACCCGATGGACGTGATGCGCACCGGCGTGTCCGTGCTCGGCTGCGTGGCACCGGAGAAGGACGACCACAACCACCCGGGCGCGCGCGACATCGCCGACAAGCTGATGGCCTGCCTCGGTTCGATGCTGCTGTACTGGTACCACTGGAGCCACAACGGCCGCGCCATCGATGTGGAAACCGACGATGATTCGATCGGCGGCCACTTCCTGCACCTGCTGCATGGCGAAAAGCCGCAGGATTCGTGGGTGAAGGCGATGCACACCTCGCTGATCCTGTACGCCGAGCACGAGTTCAACGCCTCGACCTTCACCTGCCGTGTCATCGCCGGTACCGGCAGCGACATGTACAGCGCGATCTGCGGTGGCATCGGTGCGCTGCGTGGCCCGAAACATGGCGGCGCCAACGAAGTGGCGTTCGAAGTGCAGAAGCGCTATGACAATCCGGATGAAGCCGAGGAGGACATCAAGGCGCGCGTCGAGCGCAAGGAAGTGGTGATCGGTTTCGGCCACCCGGTCTATACCGTCTCCGATCCGCGCAACAAGGTGATCAAGGACGTGGCCCGCGAGCTGTCCGAGGAACAGTCGAGCATGAAGATGTACGACATCGCCGAGCGCCTGGAATCGGTGATGTGGGACATCAAGAAGATGTTCCCGAACCTGGACTGGTTCAGTGCGGTCAGCTACCACATGATGGGCGTGCCGACCGCGATGTTCACCCCGCTGTTCGTGATCGCGCGCACCGCCGGCTGGAGCGCGCACATCATCGAGCAGCGCATCGACGGCAAGATCATCCGCCCGAGCGCCAATTACATCGGTCCGGAAGACCGCGACTTCGTCGCCATCGACAAGCGCGTCTGATCCCCCTGCTGTCCCCATCCGGCCGGCCGCATGCCGGCCGGGTGCTTTCGCCGCCGCACCGCCGGCACCCGGCCCGCCCCAAGCACTCCGCCAGCCCATGAATACCGATTACCGCAAGAACCTCCCCGGCAGCGCGCTGGACTATTTCGACGCGCGCGCCGCTGTCGATGCGATCCAGCCCGGCGCCTATGCCACCCTGCCGTACACCTCGCGCGTGCTGGCCGAGAACCTGGTGCGCCGCTGCAATCCGGCCACGCTCGGCGATTCGCTGAAGCAGCTGATCGAGCGCCGTCGCGACCTCGACTTCCCGTGGTTCCCGGCACGCGTGGTGTGCCACGACATCCTCGGCCAGACCGCGCTGGTGGACCTGGCCGGCCTGCGTGATGCGATCGCCGACAAGGGCGGCGACCCGGCCAAGGTCAATCCGGTGGTGCCGGTGCAGTTGATCGTCGATCACTCGCTGGCGGTGGAATGCGGTGGCTACGATCCGCAGGCGTTCGAGAAGAACCGCGCCATCGAGGATCGCCGCAACGAAGACCGTTTCCACTTCATCGACTGGACCAAGCAGGCGTTCCAGAACGTGGACGTGATTCCGCCGGGCAACGGCATCATGCACCAGATCAACCTGGAGAAGATGTCGCCGGTGATCTACGTGCAGGACGGCGTAGCCTTCCCGGATACCTGCGTGGGCACCGACAGCCACACCCCGCACGTGGACGCGCTGGGCGTGATCGCGATTGGTGTTGGCGGCCTGGAAGCGGAGAACGTGATGCTGGGCCGCGCGTCGTGGATGCGCCTGCCGGATATCATCGGCGTCGAGCTGACCGGCAGGCCGCAGCCGGGCATCACCGCCACCGACGTGGTGCTGGCACTGACCGAGTTCCTGCGCAAGGAACGCGTGGTGGGTGCGTATCTTGAATTCTTCGGCGAGGGGGCGTCGGCACTGACCATCGGTGACCGCGCCACCATCTCCAACATGTGCCCCGAATACGGCGCCACCGCCGCGATGTTCTATATCGACGGGCAGACCATCGATTACCTGCGCCTGACCGGCCGCGAGGAATTGCAGGTGGCGCTGGTGGAGAACTATGCGCGCACCACCGGCCTGTGGGCCGATGACCTGGCCACCGCGCAGTACGAGCGCGTGCTGCGCTTCGACTTGTCCAGCGTGGTGCGCAACATGGCTGGCCCGTCCAACCCGCACAAGCGCGTGGCCACCGCCGAGCTGGCCGAGCGCGGCATCGCCGACGAAGCCAAGCTGGCAGCGGGCAGGGCCGAGCAGGCGCAGGGCCTGATGCCCGATGGCGCGGTGATCATCGCCGCCATCACCAGCTGCACCAACACCTCCAACCCGCGCAACGTGATCGCTGCCGCACTGCTGGCGCGCAAGGCCAACGAACGTGGCCTGCTGCGCAAGCCGTGGGTGAAGTCGTCGCTGGCGCCGGGCTCGAAGGCGGTGCAGCTGTACCTGGAAGAATCCGGCCTGCTGCCGGACCTGGAAAAGCTCGGCTTCGGCATCGTCGCCTTCGCCTGCACCACCTGCAACGGCATGAGCGGCGCGCTGGATCCGGCCATCCAGCAGGAGATCATCGATCGCGACCTGTACGCCACGGCCGTGCTGTCGGGCAACCGCAACTTCGATGGCCGCATCCACCCGTATGCGAAGCAGGCCTTCCTGGCGTCGCCGCCGCTGGTGATCGCCTATGCCATCGCCGGCACCGTGCGCTTCGACATCGAGAAGGACGTGCTGGGCGTGGATGCCGAGGGCAACGAGGTGCGCCTGAAGGACATCTGGCCGAGCGATGCCGAGATCGACGCGGTGGTGAAGGCCTCGGTGAAGCCCGAGCAGTTCCGCCGCGTCTACAACCCGATGTTCAACGTGCGCGTGGAGCATGGCGCGGCGGTCAGCCCGCTGTACGACTGGCGCCCGCAGAGCACCTACATCCGCCGTCCGCCGTACTGGGAGGGCGCACTGGCCGGTGAGCGCACACTGTCGGGCATGCGTGCGCTGGCGGTGCTGCCGGACAACATCACCACCGACCACCTGTCGCCGTCCAACGCGATCCTGGCGTCCAGTGCCGCCGGCGAATACCTGGCGAAGATGGGCCTGCCGGAAGAGGACTTCAATTCCTACGCCACCCACCGCGGTGACCACCTGACCGCACAGCGCGCCACCTTCGCCAACCCGAAGCTGTTCAATGAAATGGTGCGCAACGACGATGGCAGCGTGAAGCAGGGTTCGCTGGCGCGCGTGGAGCCGGAAGGCAAGGTGATGCGCATGTGGGAAGCGATCGAGACCTACATGGACCGCAAGCAGCCGCTGATCATCATCGCCGGTGCCGACTATGGCCAGGGCAGCTCGCGTGACTGGGCCGCCAAGGGCGTGCGCCTGGCCGGTGTGGAAGCGATCGTGGCCGAAGGCTTCGAACGCATCCACCGCACCAACCTGATCGGCATGGGCGTGCTGCCGCTGGAGTTCAAGCCGGGCACCACCCGCCTGACCCTGGGCATCGACGGTACCGAGACCTTCGACGTGATCGGCGAGCGCACCCCGCGCGCCGACCTGACCCTGGTCATCCACCGCCGTGACGGCCAGGACGTGATCGTGCCAGTGACCTGCCGCCTGGACAGCGACGAGGAAGTGGCGATCTACGAAGCCGGTGGCGTGCTGCAGCGTTTCGCCCAGGACTTCCTGGAAGGGGCCAAGGTGGCGTGATACCGGCCTGAATGCCTGCCCCCGGAGGCCGGGGGCGGGCTTGTCCGACACCAGGGCGGGGCGCAGACTAACTTGGCAAAAACTGCCAAAGGAGAGTTTCATGGCCACCATGAACATTTCGCTGACCGACCCGCTCAAGCAGTTCGTGGACGAGGAAGTGCGTGAAGGCGGCTACTCCAGTACGTCGGACTACGTGCGTGACCTGATCCGCCAGCGCCAGCGCAGCAAGGCCGAAGAGCTGCTCAAGCAGTTGATAGCCGAGGGGCTGGCTTCTGGTCCAGGCGTCGCGGTGACGGCCGACACATTCGAGCGCATGCGTCGCGAACTGACCGAAAGGATGGAGCGTGAAGGCGATTGAATGGCGGCCAAGGGCCGAAGCCGACGCAGCCGATGCCGCGCTGTGGTTTGCACGGCAAGGTGGGCTGGTACTGGGTCGGCGCTTTCTCGCCGAGTTGGAGGCCACGCTTCAACGCATCGCGGTGTTTCCAGGCTCGGATTCCACCCGGCACGCCGACCTCGCAGCACAGCTGCCGGTGCCGTTGCGGTTCATGCTGGTTCCGGGCTTCGAACGCTACCTCGTCTATTACCTCGATCTACCGGACCGCGTGGACATCATGCGTGTGTGGTGCGTTGATCGTGGTCTTGACGCACTGATGCAAGACATTTCCTGAAATTCAAACGCGTGGATTCGACGATGACCTTCCTCCCGCAACTCCGTATTCCCGCCACCTACATGCGCGGCGGCACCAGCAAGGGCGTGTTCTTCCGCCTGCAGGACCTGCCCGAAGCCGCTCAGGTGCCGGGCGCCGCGCGCGATGCGCTGCTGATGCGCGTGATCGGCTCGCCCGATCCGTATGGCAAGCAGACCGACGGCATGGGCGGTGCCACCTCCAGCACCAGCAAGTGCGTGATCATCTCCACCGCCTCGGTGCCGGACCACGATGTGGACTACCTGTACGGCCAGGTCTCGATCGACACCGCCTTCGTCGATTGGAGCGGCAACTGCGGCAACCTCAGTACGGCAGTGGGTCCGTTCGCGATCGCCAATGGGCTGATCGATCCGGCCCGGGTGCCGCGCGATGGCCTGTGCACCGTGCGCATCTGGCAGGCCAACATCGGCAAGACCATCATCGCCCACGTGCCGATGCGCGATGGCGAAGTGCAGGAGATCGGCGATTTCGAGCTGGATGGCGTGACCTTCCCGGCCGCCGAGATCCAGCTGGAGTTCATCGATCCGTCCGATGACGGCGATGCGGGCGCGATGTTCCCGACCGGCAACCTGGTCGACACCCTGGACGTGCCGGGCGTCGGCAGTTTTGAGGTGACCATGATCACCGCCGGCATTCCGACCATCTTCCTCAATGCGGCCGACCTGGGCTACACCGGCACCGAACTGCAGCCTGCGATCAACGAGGACAAGGGGGCGCTGGAGCGCTTCGAGAAGATCCGCGCCTACGGCGCCTTGCGCATGGGTCTGATCAGGAACCTGGAAGATGCGGCCACCCGCCAGCACACGCCGAAGGTGGCCTTCGTGGCGCCGGCACGGGACTACGTGTCCTCCAGCGGCAAGGCCATTCCGGCCTCGGCCATCGACCTGCACGCGCGGGCGTTGTCGATGGGCAAGCTGCACCACGCGATGATGGGCACCGCCGCCGTGGCGATCGGCACTGCGGCGGCGATTCCGGGCACGCTGGTCAATCGCGCGGCCGGTGGTGGTGAACGCGAAGCGGTGACCTTCGGCCACCCTTCCGGCACGCTGCGCGTGGGTGCGCAGGCCGGCCTCGTTGACGGCCAGTGGACAGTGACCAAGGCCATCATGAGCCGCAGCGCCCGCGTATTGATGGAAGGCAAGGTGCGGGTGCCGGCCGAATAACCAGCCGGTCGGCGCTGGCATCACATGCTTCGGTAGATGCCAACCTTGGTTGGCATGGCATTGGCACCGCCCGGGCAACGTCCAGCGCCAACCAAGGTTGGCGACTACCGGGAGGCGCGGCCTGAGCTCTGAAGAGGAGATCGACGATGTCTGACAGCCACACCCCATCCAACGAGCGTGCAGCGTGGGATGCGCTGCTGGTGGACATCGTCGATTACGTACGCGACGCGCGCATCGACTCCCCCCTGGCCTTCCAGACCGCGCACTACTGCCTGCTCGACACGCTGGGCTGCGGGCTGGAAGCGCTGTCCTTCCCGGCCTGCAGCAAGCTGCTCGGTCCGCTGGTGCCGGGTATCAGCGTGGTCAACGGGGCGCGCGTGCCGGGTACGCACTACGTGCTGGACCCGGTGCAGGCCGCCTTCAACCTGGGCGCGATGGTGCGCTGGCTGGATTTCAACGATACCTGGCTGGCCGCCGAGTGGGGCCACCCGTCGGACAACCTGGGCGGCATCCTGTCTGTCTGCGATTGGCTGGGGCGCAACGCGCAGGCCCTGCATCGCCCAGCGCCGACCCTGCATGACGTGCTGCTGGCGATGATCAAGGCACACGAGATCCAGGGCGTGCTGGCCCTGCAGAATTCCTTCAACCGGGTCGGGCTGGACCACGTGGTGCTGGTCAAGGTGGCCACCACCGCGGTGGTCGCGCAGTTGCTCGGCCTGGATCGCGAACGCATGCTCAATGCACTGTCGCTGGCCTGGGTCGATGGCCAGGCGCTGCGCACCTACCGGCACGCGCCCAACACCGGCTCGCGCAAGAGCTGGGCGGCCGGCGATGCGACCAGCCGTGGCGTGCGCCTGGCGCTGATGGCGGCCAGTGGCGAGATGGGCTATCCCAGTGTGTTGAGCGCGCCGACCTGGGGTTTTGAAGCGGTATCGATGCAGGGCAAGGCGCTGACGCTGGAGCGACCGCTGGGCAGCTACGTGATGGAAAACGTGCTGTTCAAGATCAGCTACCCGGCCGAGTTCCATGGCCAGACCGCGGTGGAGGCGGCGATCACGCTGCACCAGCAGCTGCGTGCGGTGGGGCGGCGGGTCGAGGACATCGCGCACATCGCCATCCGCACCCAGGAAGCCTGCATCCGCATCATCGACAAGCAGGGCCCACTGCATAACCCGGCCGACCGCGACCACTGCGTGCAGTACATGGTCGCCATCGCATTGCTGCATGGGCGGCTGGTGGCCCAGGACTACGAGGACGATGTGGCGGCGGATCCGCGCATCGATGCGCTGCGCGCGAAGATGACCTGCCATGAAGACCCGCAGCTCAGCGCCGATTACCTGGACCCTGACAAGCGCAGCATCGCCAACGGCCTGAGCGTGCGCTTCACCGATGGCACCGAGCTGCCCGAAGTACTGGTGGAATACCCGCTGGGCCACGCGCGCCGTCGCGAGGAAGGCATTCCGCTGCTGATGGACAAGTTCCGCCGGCACCTGGCCCATCGCTTCCCGACCACCCAGCAGCAGCGCATCCTGGCCGCATCGCTGGATCCGGTGGCGCTGGCGGCGATGCCGGTGACCGACTATGTGGACCTGTACCTGCCGGGGTAGGGGCGCTTCACCGGATCTGACACCACGCCTGCTTGCCCGGCACATGGCTCGACCCGCTTGGGTAGGTGCCAACCTTGGTTGGCACGGCCGACGCCAACCAAGGTTGGCGGCTACCGAGGCGGCTTTGGTCCACACCGCTGTTGGCGGAGGCTCCTCAAAAACAGCGCAACTAAATAGCGAGCCTGATCAAACTACATACGTGGAAAGGCATCCATAGTCGGTACGCACCGAAATGGCATTGTCTCCCGTCCATGCAATATGCGCGGTACGGACCACATGATCTACGGGAAAGCGTCGAATTTCCCTCATATCCGTGAAGTCATGAAGGGCAATATGTCCACGGTGCAGGATGGCGAGTCGCTTGCTATCGCTATCCAGCGCAAAGTCAGTTCGTGTCATGTCAGCGAACTTCGGCCACCCGGGACGGCATTCTCCCGTTGCCGCATCCAGGCACAACAGACGCCATTTTCCATATTGCTCCAATGCCAGCAGCCAACGCCCGTCGGCACTCCACTCCATCTTGGTGATCATTTCGAAGTCACTTCGATGTCGGCGGACAGTATCCGCTTGAGCAATATCGATGCACTCGATCTCACCGGGAGTGGCGCAGCAGGCAAGCGTCGTGGCATCCGGAGAGAGCGCGCCCATCATCTGCCTCGAATGCCCACCCACCATCGCTGGGGTACGTGCCAACTGCAGGAAGCGCTGTCCATCGGCGAGTCTCATTACCGTTACATGATCACCGTCATGCCACGCGACGTATCCGTTTGAGGTTGTCAGGAACGGCGATGACATCACCGTTGCATCGCTGATCCGCTGGGGAGTACGGCCATCGGATGGCCAAAGGTAAATGCCGGAGTCGAGTCGGATCAGGAACCCTTTGCCGTCATCTGCAGGGAGTGCCGACCATGCAAGGTCCGTTTTGCCGGGTCGCCAATCATGGAGGATCCCGGCGTCGTCACCAACGAGCAGCAGCATGTCGGTCGCTGCACCAGACGCATCCTCATCCTGATAACGGTTGGTCACCATCCTGCCATGGCACCCGGCAATCGTCAGTGCCCCCGTATAGCCACCGCCGATGTACCTGTGCATGCTCGGTTGCCCAGCCTCGGCGACAGGGTTTACCAGTACGAAGCCCTTTTTCAGCCGCGACCACTCCTGTTTGATGGCCCATTTCAGTGCCTCGTCGGGACTCGGGAAGTCTTTCAACTGTGACTTCAGCTTCCCTGGGCTTCCGGAGGTGACTTCGACAGCCCCTCGGTCACATCGCGTACCCCAGACCTTACCGGTCGTTGGATCCTGAATCATGCGTACTCGTGTCATTGCAATGTTCACTACTTTCCAGAAGGCCTGATGCCGATGCTACAGCGGCGACTGAAGGCCGATTGGGAAGTCGCTCAATCGAGGGTTGAACCCGTCACTTTGGGGCGGCTTCGGTCTTCTCTCCGCCGGGACATTACGCACCACGATTGGGGGAGCGCCCGATCCCAAGCCAGACAGGTTGCCGGCATCGGCCTGTGCCTGGCGCGACGGGGGAGGGGCGCTTGGGTAGGTGCCAACCTTGGTTGGCACGGCCGACGCCAACCAAGGTTGGCGGCTACCGAGACTGCCGGCCAGCGGCCGGCACTACCCGCACCGCGGCAATTGCCGGATTTGCGTCAACACCTTGACGTGGCCTGCCTATAATGGCCGCCTCGATCAAGGAGTGACGACATGAGCGGTCCGGCACGGCGGAAGCGGTGGGGGTGGGCGGCGGCCGTACTGGCAGGAGGCCTGTTGCTGGGGCTGGCCGGCTGCCGCAATGACAGCGGGCAGCTGCCCAAGGCCAGTGGTGAAGCCATCACCACCAAGGCCGAGCAGGTGAAGGAATTCACCCTGCTGCGTGCCTACCCGGACCAGAAGAATGACGGCCTGTCGCTGGCGCTGGAGTTCTCGCGCCCGCTGGTCGGCACCCAGGATTTCGACAAACTGGTTCGCTTCGAAGAGAAGGTCGGCACCGAGGACAGCAGCTGGACCCTGTCCGATGACGGCCTGACCCTGCGTTACCCGTTCGTCGAGGCCGGCAAGGAGTTCAGCCTGGTGGTCTCGCCGGACCTGCTGGCCGCCGACGGCAGCCGGCTGGGCAAGGAACTGAAGCAGAAGGTGTTCAGCGGCGAGCTGAAGCCGGTGGTCGGTTTCGCCTCGCAGGGCAGCGTGCTGCCGGCCAAGGACAGCCGCGGCTTGCCGGTGGTCTCGGTGAACGTGCCGGAGGTCGATGTCGAGTTCCTGCGCGTGCGCGAGAAGGACCTGCCGACCTTCTTCAGCCAGTACCAGCGCGGCGGCCGCCGTGGCAGCTGGGAGCTCAGCAGCGACTACGAGCGCAGCCCGATCAACAAGCTGGCCGAGCCGGTCTACGTCAACCGCTTCATCCTGGGTGGCAAACAGAACGAGCGGGTGCTGACCTACCTGCCGACCCAGGACATCAAGGAACTGCAGGAGCCGGGCCTGTACTTCGCCCTGCTCAAGCGCACCGGTGACTACGAGGGCGAGTTCGATACCGCGTTCTTCTCGGTCAGCGACATCGGCCTGCATACCCGTGCCTACAAGGACAAGCTGTTCGTGCACACCGCCGGCCTCAAGGACGGTGCGCCGCTGAAGGGCATCGACCTGCGCGTGCTCGACGCCAAGGGTGAGGTGGTGCTGAAGGGCAGCACCGACGGCAACGGCAATGCGCTGCTGAACTACACCCTGGATGCCACCCACGTGCTGGTCGCCAGCAGTGGCAAGGACACCACCTTCCTGCCGTTCAACCAGCCGGCGCTGGACCTGAGTGAGTTCGCCGTGGCCGGTCGTGACAACGCCTGGTTCGACGTCTACGCCTGGTCCGGCCGCGACCTGTACCGCCCGGGCGAGACCGTGCGCCTGTCCGCGCTGCTGCGCGACAACGACGGCAAGCCGGTCAAGGCACAACCGGTGTTCCTGCGCCTGAAGCAGCCCGACGGCAAGACCTTCCGCGAGACCCGCCTGCAGCCGGGCGACCAGGGCTACATCAACTTCGAGCAGGTGATCCCCGCCGAGGCGCCGACCGGGCGCTGGCAGGTCGAGTTCCGCACCGACCCGGCCAGCAAGGAAGCGATCCAGGGCATGACCCTGCGCATCGAGGAGTTCCTGCCCGAGCGCATGAAGCTGGACCTGGACAGCGCGCAGAAGACGCTGAAGCCGGGCGAGGACCTGCGCCTGCAGGCCAACGGCGCCTATCTGTACGGCGCGCCGGCCGATGGCAACCGCTTCACTGCGCGCATGGCGGTGGCTGCCGAGCAGAAGCCGGTGGAGGGCCTGCCGGGCTATTTCTTCGGTGACCCGACCCTGCAGCTGCCGCGCGAGGCCAAGGACGTGATCGATACCACGCTGCCGGCCAATGGCCAGCTGCGTGAGGATGTGGCGTTGCCGGAAGAGGCGGCCAAGGCCAAGGCACCGATCGCCGTGGTGTTGTCCGGCAGCCTGTATGAAACCGGTGGCCGCACGGTCACCCGTACCCTGAAACGGGTGATGTGGCCGGCCAACGCGCTGGTCGGCGTGCGGCCGCTGTTCAACCCCGACGATGGTGCTGATTCCAACGGCAACGCACGCTTCGAACTGATGCGCGTGGATGCCGCCGGCACACCGCAGCCAGCCAAGGGCCTGAAGATCACCCTGGTGCGGGAACTGCGCGACTACCACTGGACCTTCAACGACAACCGCTGGGATTACGATTTCACCCGCCGTTTCGAGAACAAGGAAACCCGCACCGTCGATGCCGGCAGCAGTGCGGTTGCCTTTGATTTCCCGGTGGAGTGGGGCGAGTACCGGGTGGACGTGTTCGATCCGTCCACCGGACTGACCAGCCGCTACCCGTTCCGTGCGGGCTGGAGCTGGGGCGATGACAACCGTGGCCTGGATGCACGCCCGGACAAGGTCAAGCTGGGCCTGGACAAGACCGGCTACAAGGCCGGTGACACCCTGGAAGTGACGGTGACCCCGCCGCACGCCGGCAAGGGCATCCTGATGGTCGAGACCGACCGCATGCTGTATGTGCAGGACATCGAGGCCAAGCCGGGCTCGACCTTCAAGATCCCGGTCACCGCCGACTGGGAACGCCACGACGTCTACATCACCGCGCTGGTGTTCCGCGGCGGCAGTGCGCCGAGCAAGATCACCCCGGCCCGCGCCGTGGGCGTGGTGCATGTGCCGATGGACCGCAAGGGCCGAACCGTGGCCGTTGGCCTGGTCGCGCCCAAGCAGATGCGGCCGGAACAGGACCTGCCGGTAACGGTCAGCGCACCGCAGCTGGCCGGCAGGGCCGCGCACGTGACCGTCTCGGCGGTGGACGTGGGCATCCTCAACATCACCCGTTTCCCGGTGCCCGACGCCGGCGCGCACTTCTTCGCCCAGCGTCGCCTCGGTATCGATGCCTATGACATCTACAGCCGGGTGATCGAGAGCTTCGATGGTGGCAGCGGCAAGCTGAAGTTCGGCGGCGACATGGCGCTGCAGGCACTGCCGCAGGCCAAGCGCCCGACCGCGCGCGTGCAGACCGTGGACCTGTTCTCCGGCCCGGTGCAGCTCGATGCCAAGGGCAATGCCCGCATCCGCCTGAAGGTGCCGGACTTCAACGGCACTCTGCGCGTGTCGGCGCTGGTCTACAGCGATGACCAGTACGGCAAGCGTGACGTGGAAACCATCGTGCGCGCCCCGATCCTGGCCGAAGCCAGCATGCCGCGCGTGCTGGCCCCGGGCGACCGCAGCACCGTGACCCTGGACGTGCAGAACTTCACCGGCAAGCCGGGGCAGTTCACCGTGAAGGTGGAAAGCGAGGGTCCGCTGAACCTGGGTGAGGGCAGCCGCAGCGTGCAGTTGAACGCCGATGCCAAGACCACGCTGAGCTTCCCGTTGTCGGCTCGCGAGGGCCACAGCGTGGCCAAGGTGCGGGTGCGGGTGGACGGCAACGGCTTCAAGGCTGATCGCCGCTACGACCTGCCGGTGCGTGCGGCGTGGCCGCAGGTGCTGCGTTCGCAGGTGCGCACACTCGATCCGCTGGCCGCGGTCAGCCTCGACAACAGCCTGACCGATGGCCTGATGGCAGAGTCGGTAAATGCACGCCTGCTGGTCAGCCCGCTGCCGCCGATCCCGTTCGCCAGTGCACTGCAGGGCGCGCTGAACTACCCGTATGGCTGTGCCGAGCAGACCACCAGCAAGGGCTATGCCGCGCTGATCCTGGACCAGGCGACGTCGTCGATGCTCGGTGCCGACGGCCTGGATGCCAAGACCCGTAGAGAGCGCATGGAAGGTGCGTTCGGTCGCCTGGCGTCGATGCAGGTGGCCAATGGCAACTTCTCGATGTGGGGTGACGACGGCTACGTCAATCCGTGGCTGACCCCGTACATCACCGAATTCCTGCTTGATGCCAAGGACGCCGGCTTCGCCGTGCCCGACAACGTGCTGCAGAAGGCGCTCAACCGGCTCAGCGAGGATCTGCTGTCCGGCGGCAATCAGTTCTATGGCCAGGAGGATCGCGAGAAGCTGAAGTTCGCCAACCAGGCGTATTCGGGTTACGTGCTGGCCCGGGTCAACCGTGCACCGCTGGGTACCCTGCGCACGCTGTACGACAACGAGCGCAGCAAGGCGGTCGGTGGCCTGTCGCTGGTCCACCTGGGCGTGGCGCTGTCGCTGCAGGGTGATGCCAAGCGTGGCCAGGCCGCGCTGGCGGCGGCCTTCGCCAAGTCCAGCAGTGAACGTCCGTCGTACTTCGGCGACTACGGCAGTGCGATCCGCGACGATGCACTGATGATCGCGCTGACCCACGAGAACAAGCTGGCCAAGCCCGCCTGGGATGCGCGTGCGGTGGATCTCGGCCGTGGCCTGGATGCGCGCCGCAATGCCGGCTGGATGTGGCTGAGCACGCAGGAACAGGTGGCGATTGCCCGCCTTGGCAAGGCCCTGGCCGCCAACCAGAAGGCGCTGGTGGCCGGTGAGCTGGTGATCGGTGGCAGCACCGAAGCCATCGGCGAGCGCAAGCTGTTCGGCCGCAACTTCAGCGCCAGTGAGCTGGCCAGCGGCGTGCGCTTCACCCCGCAGGGGCAGCCGCCGATGTTCGCCAGCATTGATGTGGCCGGCATCCCGCGCAGCGCACCGGCACCGGACAACAGCGTGCTGGGCGTCGAGCGCAGTTACTACGGCACCGATGGCAAGCCGTGGTCGCCGCGCCCGCTGAAGGAAGGCGAAGCACTGATCGTGCGCGTCACCGTCACCGCTGACACCACGATGCCCGATGCACTGCTGACCGACCTGCTGCCGGCGGGCCTGGAGATCGAGAACTTCAACCTGGGCGATGCCAAGCAGTGGGCCGACGTGGTGGTCGATGGCATCACCATCAGCGACCGTGGTGAGGCCGCCGACACCAAGCACGAGGAGTTCCGCGATGACCGCTATGTGGCCGCGCTGAAGCTCTCGCGTGGCAGCAAGGCCAACGTGTTCTACCTGGTGCGCGCGGTGACGCCGGGAACCTACTCGGTGCCGCCGCCGCTGGTGGAGGACATGTACCGGCCGCAGCTGCGCGGCGTCGGCCGCAGCAACCCGACCACGATCACGGTGGTACAGCCGTGACCGCGCGGACGGGCCGCGACGGCGCGGCCCGTCCTGCTGGCAACCTGCAATGAACAACACGATGTCGATCCGGCTGGCGGCCCTGCGCCGCCGGCTGCAGCCGCTGTGGCCCTGGCTGCGCTGGGGTACGGCCGCCACGCTGGCGCTGCTGCTGGTGCTGGATTTCGCCTTCCCGCCACCGCTGCCGAAGCAGCGTGATACCAGCACCCTGGTGGTGGCTGCCGACGGCACGCCGCTGCGTGCATTCGCCGACGCCGAGGGTGTGTGGCGCTACCCGGCTTCGATCAACAGCGTCTCGCCGCTGTACCTGCAGGCGTTGCTGACCTACGAAGACCGCTGGTTCTGGCGGCATCCGGGCATCAACCCGCTGGCGATCCTGCGTGCCAGCGGCCAGCTGCTGCGTGGCGGCCGCATCGTTTCCGGTGGCTCGACCCTGACCATGCAGGTCGCCCGCATCCTCGATCCGCATACGCGCACGCCGTGGGGCAAGCTCAAGCAGATGCTGCGCGCGGTGCAGCTGGAAGTGCACCTGAGCAAGCAGCAGATCCTGGCCCTGTATCTGGAGCGCGCGCCCTACGGCGGCACCATCGAGGGGGTGGAAGCGGCCAGCTGGGCCTACCTGGGCAAGCCGGCGGCGCAGCTGTCGCATGCCGAGGCCGCGTTGCTGGCGGTGCTGCCGCAGGCGCCGAGCCGGCTGCGCCCGGACCGTCATCCGGAAGCGGCGCAGAAGGCGCGCGACAAGGTGCTGTCCCGCATGAACGAGCTGGGCGTGTGGACGGCAGACGAAGTGGAAGACGCGCGCATCGAGAACGTGGTGGCGCGCTCGCTGCGCCCGCCGCTGCACGCCGCGCTGCTGGCGCAGCGCCTGCACTCGGCGCATCCGGGCCAGGCACGCATCCAGAGCAGCATCGACATCGGCCTGCAGCGCACGCTGGAAGAACGCGTGGCCAGCTATTTCTCGACGCTGCCGGAACGCACCTCGGCCGCCCTGCTGGTGGTCGACAACCAGACCCTGCAGGCGCGTGCCTATGTCGGCACGCTGGCGTTCGGTGACCGGCAGCGGCTGGGCCACGTGGACATGGTGCAGGCCTGGCGGTCGCCGGGCTCCACGCTCAAACCGTTCCTGTATGCCATGGCGCTGGACGATGGCCTGATCCATTCGGAAAGCCTGCTGGTCGATGCGCCGCAGAGTTTCGGCAGCTACCGCCCCGGCAACTTCGACATGGCTTTCAATGGGCCGATTGGTGCCTCCAGCGCGCTGCGGCTGTCACTCAACGTGCCCTCGGTGGACCTGCTGCAGCGGGTCGGTCCGGCGCGCTTCGCCGCACGCCTGTCGCACTCCGGCATCCAGCTGCGCTTCCCGCCGGGCAGTACACCCAATCTGTCGCTGATCCTGGGCGGCACCGGTGCGCGGCTGGAAGATCTGGTCGGTGCGTTCGCAGCGCTCAACCGCAACGGCATCGCCGGGCGCGTGCGCTACACCGATGACGAACCGATGATCGAGCGTCGCCTGGCCTCGCCGGGCGCCAGCTGGATCGTGCGCGAGATGCTGGAATCGAATCCGCGGCCGGGGTATAGCGTCGGGACATTCGATGTCGGTGGCCGCCCGCGCGTGGCGTGGAAGACCGGCACCAGTTACGGGTACCGCGATGCGTGGGCGATCGGCAGCACCCGCCACTACACCGTGGGCGTGTGGGTGGGGCGGCCGGACGGTACCCCGCTACCGGGCCAGTACGGCGCGGTGACCGCGCTGCCGCTGATGTTCGAGGTGGTGGACAGCCTGCCGCGCCAGCGCGGTGATTCAGCTGCTGCACCGATGCCGGCCAGTGTCAGCCAGGAGGACGTCTGCTGGCCCACCGGCGAACGTGCCGAGGGCCTGCCAGCGGCGCTGTGCCAGCGGCGGATGTCGGCCTATCTGCTGGACGGTGCGGCACCGCCGACCTTCCCCGAGCGCGAGGCGCGGCGCTGGCAGCCGGGGCGGCAGCGTTACCTGGCCGACGCGCGGACCGGTCTGCGTGTATCCGCTGATTGCCGTTTGCCGCATCAGGAAGTCGCGCGGGAGATCGCGCGTTGGCCGGCGTTGTTGTCGCCGTGGCTGCCGAAGGCCACGCGCGAGGCTTCGCAGCTGCCGGCGCTGTCGCCGGACTGCCGCGACGACGGGCGTGAGGCCAGCGTCGCGCTGCACGTGGACGGGCTCAATGACGGCGCCACGCTGGCGCGCGCGCCGAATTCCGAGCACGGCGTGCGCCTGCAGCTGCGCGCGCTGGGCAGCGAGCAGGCGGTGGACTGGCTGCTGGATGGACGCTGGATTGCACAGACCCACGGCGCGCAGCTGATGCAGCGCGAGTTCGCCGATCCGGGCGCACACACCCTGACCGCGCTGGCAGCCGACGGCGCGTGGACGCAGGTGCGGTTCAACGTCCTGCGATAGGTGCTGGGAATGGCCCGTCGACCCGACGCATCCGTGCTCTGGTAGGTGCCAACCTTGGTTGGCACGCGATGAATGCGCCCGCCAAGGTGGGCATCTACCGAGCGTTTGCGGGGCCGCTATTCCCCGATCCACCCGTCCAGCAGGTCGGCGAACTCGTCGGCGTGTTCTTCCTCCTGCGCCAGGATCTCTTCAAGGATGCGCTTGGTGGTGGTATCGCGGTCGCCGATGAAGTTGATCATCTCGCGGTAGCTGTCGATGGCGATCCGTTCAGCCACCAGGTTCTCGCGCACCATGTCGCGCAGGTCGCTGCCTTCCTTGTATTCGGCATGCGAGCGCGTGGTCAGCGTATCCGGGTTCAGGTCCGGCTCGCCGCCAAGCTGGACGATGCGCTCGGCCAGCTTGCCGGCGTGCGCCTGTTCCTGCTGCGCATGCTCGAGGAACTCGGCCTTGACCGCGTCGGCCAGCATGCCCTTGGCCATGAAATAGTGCCGGTAGTAGCGCAGCACGCACACGTACTCGGTGGCGAGGGCATCGTTGAGCAGCTTGATCACCACCTTGCGGTCGGCGCTGTAGCTGTCGGTGATCGCGCCGTCTTCGATGTTGTGCTGGGCACGCTCGCGCAGGGTCTGACGGTCACTGATGCCGGGAATCCCGGCGGCGGGCTTGCTGGCTTTGGCTGGCTTGCTGGACATTGCTGGCCGTTTCCTTCTGCGGTGGGGAATCAGGTAGGCAGGTGCTCCAGCACGTACTCGGCGGAAGACACCTCGAACTGGCCCGGCTGCTCGATCCAGGCCGCACGCACCACGCCATCGACCACGTACAGCGCGAAGCGGCGCGAGCGCATGCCCATGCCCGAGGCGCTGGCATCCAGCTCCAGGCCGAGCGCGCGGGTCAGCTCGGCGTTGCCGTCGGACAGCATCAGCAGGCCGTCGGGCACCTTCTGGTCGGCGGCCCAGGCTTTCATCACGAACGGGTCGTTGACCGCCATGCAGTAGACATCGATGCCGCGCTGGCGGAAGGCCTCGAATTTTTCGACGTAGCCGGGCAGGTGGCGGGCCGAGCAGGTGGGGGTGAACGCGCCGGGCACCGCAAACAGGACGACCTTGCGGGCGTCGAACAGCGAATGCGTATCAAGCGTTTCGATGCCCTCGCGGATGCGCTTGAGGGTCACTTCCGGAATGTGGTCGCCGACATGGATGGTCATGGGGAACTCCTTGCTGGGGCAGGCTAGTGGGCCGGATGGGACAGGGGCGTCAAGACATTGGAAAACCCGTGTGCAGGCCCCATCTTCAGGCGTCGCGGCGGGGGCTTCCAGCCACAGCCTGGGGCATCGGGATGGCAGCGGCATTGCGCAGGATCAGTCGGCCTCACCGGGGCCGCACGAGGGGCGGCGTAGCATCGCCGGCGCGTAGAATGAACCCGGGGCGGCGCCACCGGCGCGGCCGAAGCAGATCGAGGTAGCTGGATGGAATTCAAGGATTACTACGCCACCCTGGGGGTGGAACCGAGCGCGGGCGAGGCGGAGATCAAGACCGCCTACCGCCGGTTGGCACGCAAGTACCACCCGGACGTCAGCAAGGAGGCCGGGGCCGAAGACAAGTTCAAGGCGGTCAACGAGGCCTACGAGGCGCTGCGCGATCCGGAAAAGCGCGCAGCCTACGACCAGCTGCGCGCGCAGGGCTATCGCCCGGGCGAGGAGTTCAACGTGCCGCCGAACTACGGCGGCGCCGGCGGGTTCAATTTCGAGGAAGTATTCGGTGGTGGTGGCCCCAACGGCGGCTTCAGCGACTTCTTCGAAAGCCTGTTCGCGCGCCAGCGTGGCGGTGCCGGTCCGGGCCCGGGCTTCAGCAGCCAGGGCCACGCACCCAACCGCGACACCCGCGCCAAGCTGTCGGTCCCGCTGGAAGCGGCCTACAGCGGCGACAGCCTGCGCATCACCGTCAACGGCAAGCAGCTGGACGTGCGCGTGCCCAAGGGCATCCGTCCGGGCCAGGTGATCCGCCTGGCAGGGCAGGGCAACCATGGCGGCAACCTGCTGCTGGAAGTGGAGTACGCCGCGCATCCGCAGTTCGAGGTCGACGGCCGCAACATCCTCTATACGTTGCCGGTCACGCCCTGGCAGGCAGCGTTGGGTACCAGCATCAGCGTGCCGACCCTGGGCGGTGCGGTGGAGCTGAAGATCCCCGCCGACTCCGATGCCGGCCGCAAACTGCGCCTGCGTGGCCGCGGCCTGCCGGGCAGCCCGGACGGCGACCAGATCGTTGAAATCGAGATCGTGGCCCCGGCCGCGACCGACGAGGCGCAGAAGAAGGCCTACCGCAATCTGGCCAAGGCCTTCGGCGAGTCGATCTGAGCACGCCTTGCGGTCGTGCCGGCCGCAGGCCGGCAATTTCATGCCCTGGGACGGTGACGCGTGGTTGCCGGCCAGCGGCCGGCACGACCACGCGCGTCTCAGCCCTGGCCGGCGAACACCCGCTCCAGCACCTCGGACAGCTCGTCTTCCGAGAACGGCTTGGTGATGTAGGCCTTGGCGCCCTGGCGCATGCCCCACATGCGATCGGTGTCCTGGTCCTTGGTGGTCACCAGGATCACCGGGATATGCCGGGTCGCCTCGTCGCGGGCGAGGGTACGGGTGGCCTGGAAGCCGTTGAGATTGGGCATCACCACGTCCATCAAAACCAGGTCGGGCAGCTCGGCCCTGGCGGTTTCGACCCCGGCGGCGCCATCGGTGGCGGTCAGGATCTGGTGCCCGAGCTTCTCGACGATGCGCTGTATCCCCAACAGCTGCGACGGTGAGTCGTCGACGATCAGAATGCGTGCCATGTTGTTCCCCATGTAATGCCCGCAGTGTAGTGCGGGCTCATTACCGGCGGGAGGGGGGCACCTGCCGTCCGTCGCCTGCCTGCGACGTTCAGTCGATCCGCACCACCGTGCGGCCCAGCGATCCACCCGCCAGCATCCGCTCGAACACTGCCCGGAGGCCATCAAGGCCGACCTCGGCGGTGCAGATGCGGTCCAGGTGCTGCGGCTTCCACTCACCGCCCAGGCGCGACCACACCTCTTCGCGCAGCCGGCGCGGCGCATTGGCCGAAGACACGCCGAGCAGCGACACACCGCGCAGGATGAAGGGCATCACCGTCATGTCCAGCGTCGGCCTGGCCGCCAGGCCGGCGCTGACCACGCTGCCGTAGGGCACCGTCTGCGCCAGCAGGCTGGCGAGCATGGCGCCGCCGGCATTGTCCAGGCCCCCGCCGAAGCGCGCCGACTGCAGCGGGCCGGTGTCGGCCAGCGCCTCGCGCGGCAGCACCTCGCTGGCACCGATGGCGTGCAGGAAACCGGTCTGGTCGGGTTTGCCGCTGATCGCATGCACCGTATAGCCGGCGCGGCTGAAGATCGACAGTGCCAGCGCGCCGACGCCGCCACTGGCGCCGGTGACCGCCAGCGGTCCAAGCTCCGGGCTCTGCCGGTTGTCCTGCATGCGCAGCAGCGCCAGCGCCGCGGTGAATCCGGCGGTGCCCAGCACCATCGCCTCGCGCGGGCTCAGCCCGGCCGGCTGTGCAATCACCGCACGCGACTCCAGCCGCACATACTGGCTGTAGCCGCCGTCACGGGTCTCGCTGAGGCCGCAGCCGGTGGCCAGCACCGCGTCGCCTTCACGCCAGGCCGGGTCGGTGCTGGCGACCACGGTGCCGGCCACGTCGATGCCGCCGACCAGCGGGAAGCGGCGCAGGATCTTCCCCTTGCCGGTGCCGGCCAGGGCATCCTTGTAGTTGACCGAGGACCAGTGGGCGCGGATCAGCACCTGCCCGGGGTTGAGGTCGTCGACACCGAGCCGGGTCAGGCCGCTGCGATAGCCGGCGTCGTCGTTTTCGATGCGGAAGGCGGTGAACGGGGTCGTGGGGGCCATCGGCATTGCCTGACTTCGAGGAAAACGCCACCTTACCCCGTTGCCCCCCCTTTCGATCCTGCCGATCCGCCCCATCTTGTATGATCGGTAATGGTTTCACGGCTGGCGCCGCGGGAAGGGCCCGCGCCGCAGCCCACATCTTGATGGAGCGTGCATGGCCTGGAATACACCCGGCGGCAACAAGGGCGGACAAGGCCCCGAGGACAATCGACGCGGGCCGTTCGGGTCGCGCGGCGGTGGCAATGGTGGTGGCTGGGGCGGATTGCCCGGGCCGCTGAAGGACCTGTTCGACGGCGGCATCGTGCGTTGGGTGGTGGCGGCCGTGGTGCTGCTGGTGCTGTTCTCCAGCTTCCAGCTGATCGGTGAACAGCAGCGTGGCGTGGTCCTGCGCTTCGGCCAGTTCTCGCGCATCCTGCAGCCCGGTCCGAACTTCAAGTTGCCGTGGCCGATCGAGTCGGTCACCAAGGTCAACGCTACCGAGATCAAGACGTTCTCGATCCAGGTGCCGGTGCTGACCCGCGACGAGAACATCGTCAACGTCTCGCTGAACGTCCAGTACCGCATCGACGATCCGCAGCAGTACCTGTTCGGCACGGTCGATGCCAACCAGGTGCTGGAGCAGTCGGCGCAGAGCGCGGTGCGCGAGGAAGTCGGCCGTGCCGACCTCAACGCTGTACTGAACAATCGTGGCCCGCTGGCCGTGGCTGCCGAGGAGCGCCTGCAGGCGCTGCTGAAGGCGTTCAAGACCGGCCTGACCGTGACCGGCCTGACCCTGCAGGACGCCCGTCCGCCGGAAGAAGTGAAGCCGGCCTTCGACGAGGTCAACGGTGCCCAGCAGGTCAAGGAACGCCTGATCAACGAAGCCCAGGCCTACGCTGCCAAGGTCGTGCCGGAAGCCCGAGGCCAGGCCTCGCGCGCCCGTACCACCGCCGAAGGCTACAAGCAGGCCGCGGTGTCCAAGGCCGAGGGTGACGCGCAGCGCTTCAGCCTGTTGCAGGCCCAGTACAAGGACGCCCCGGAAGTGACCCGCAAGCGCCTGTGGCTGGAAACCGTGCAGCAGGTGTTGAGCGAGAACCGCAAGGTGATCGGCGGCGATGGCCGCCAGCTGATCTACGTGCCGATGACCGGCGATACCCGTCCCACCACCTCGGCCCCGGCCGCAGTGGCGAACCCGGACGTGGTGATGCCATCGCTGCCGGGTGCAGCGGTGGAAGCTTCCCGTGATCCGGGCCGGCCGGTGGGCCGCCCGACCGGGCGACCGAGCGGCCGTGAGGAGGGCAGCCGATGAAGAGTCCTATCTGGATCGCCGTGATCGTGGCGGTGGTGCTGGGCCTGCTCGGCTCGGTGTACGTGGTTCGTGAGGACCAGACCGCCATGGTGCTGAATCTGGGCAAGGTGGTGCGTTCGGACATCAAGCCGGGCCTGCACTTCAAGGTGCCGGTGGTGGAAACGGTGAAGGTTTTCGACCGCCGCTTCCAGGTGCTCGACACCGCGCCTGCGCGCTACTTCACCGCCGAGCAGAAGGACGTCAGCGTCGACTTCTTCGCCATCGGCTACATCTCCAACGTAGGTGACTACTTCCGTGCCACCGGCGGCGACCCGCGTGTGGCCAACGCCCGCCTGGCGCCGATCATCACCGACTCGCTGCGCAACCAGATCAACTCGCGCACCCTGCAGCAGCTGGTGTCCGGCGACCGCAGCGAGCTGATCGCCGAGCAGCTGAAGGGGATCAACGAGGCGGTGGCCGGCCTCGGCATGCAGATGATCGACCTGCGCATCAAGCAGGTGGACCTGCCGACCGACAGCCAGGTGATCAACGACGTGTACGAGCGCATGCGCGCCCAGCGCAAGCAGGAAGCGGCCAAGCTGCGTGCGGAGGGCGAGGAGCAGTCGCTGACCATCCGTGCCCAGGCCGACCGCGACAGCACCGTGCTGATCGCCGAGGCCGAGCGTGATGCACAGCGCCTGCGCGGTGAAGGCGATGCCGAGGCGGCCCGCATCTACGGCAAGGCCGGCTCGGCTGATCCGTCGTTCTACGCCTTCTACCGCAGCCTGGAGGCCTACCGTGGCTCCATGACCGACGGCAATGGCGTGATCGTGCTCGACAAGAACGACCCGTTCCTGCAGTACCTGAAGAACGACCGCTGAGGTCGCAGGGCATTACCCCACGGGGCCCGGCCAACTGCCGGGCCCCGTGCTTTTTCCGGAGTTCCCGATGAAAGATCTGTTCGCCGCCGTCTGCCTGGTCGCGGTGCTGGAAGGCCTGTTCCTGTTCGTCGCGCCGTTCGCCTGGAAGCGCATGGCCGAACGCCTGCTGGACCTGCCCAGCCCGGCCCTGCGCAGCTTCGGCGGACTGGTGCTGCTGGCCGGCCTGAGCCTGCTGTGGTGGGTGCGGCACTAGACGCCCCGGCGCGGCCGCCTGCGACTACGTGCGTGGCCTGGCCTTGGTAGCTGCCAACCTTGGTTGGCATTGCCGGCCAGCGGCCGGCACTACCGGGTGGGGCAGCTGACCGACCTGCACCTGCGTGGCCAGGCTCTGGTAGATGCCAACCCTGGTTGGCATTGCCGGCCAGCGGCCGGCACGACCGGGCGGGGCGGCTGACCGGCCTGCACCTGCGTGGCCAGGCTCTGGTAGCTGCCAACCTTGGTTGGCATTGCCGGCCAGCGGCCGGCACGACCGGGCGGGGCGGCTGACCGGCCGGTGAAGCCGTCCGTCGGAAAGGTGGCAGCGGACCCCGGAAACCCGGATAATGCACAAAAGCCGGACGGGCCTCCCCGTTCGGCTTTTTCCGTGTCTGGGCCCTCCATCGCCGGCCGCTCCCCGTTTGGAGCCGCCCTCCAGGTGCTGGCCAGCCCCGCCACGGTTTACCCGTCCGCGGCCCCGATGGCCGCAACAAACCGAGGAGCCCGTCATGGGTCAGTCTGTCGTAGTGTTGGGTGCCCAGTGGGGCGATGAAGGCAAGGGCAAGATCGTCGATCTGCTCACTGAGGAAATCGGCGCCGTCGTGCGCTTCCAGGGCGGCCACAATGCCGGCCACACCCTGGTCATCAACGGTAAGAAGACCGTCCTGCACCTGATCCCGTCGGGCATCCTGCGTGACGATGCGCTGTGCCTGATCGGCAACGGCGTGGTGATCTCGCCGGCCGCGCTGCAGAAGGAAATCGCCGAGCTGGAAGCCTCCGGCGTGGAAGTGCGTTCGCGCCTGAAGATCTCCCCGGCCGCGCCGCTGATCATGCCGTACCACATCGCCCTGGACCAGGCGCGCGAGCGCGCAGCCGGTGGCAAGGCGATCGGCACCACCGGCCGTGGCATCGGCCCGGCCTACGAAGACAAGGTGGCGCGTCGCGGCATCCGCATCGCCGACCTGCATTACCCGAAGCAGCTGGAAGAACTGCTGCGCACCGCGCTGGATTACCACAACTTCGTGCTGACCAAGTATCTGAACACCGATGCGATCGACTTCCAGAAGACCTTCGACGAAGCACTGGCCTTCGGCGAATACGTGCAGCCGATGAAGTCCGACGTGGCCGGCATCCTGCACGACCTGCGCAAGCAGGGTAAGCGCGTGCTGTTCGAAGGTGCGCAGGGCGCGCTGCTGGACATCGACCACGGCACCTACCCGTACGTCACCAGCTCCAACACCACCGTCGGTGGTGCGCTGGCCGGTTCCGGCGTCGGCGCTGATTCGATCGACTACGTGCTGGGCATCGCCAAGGCCTACGCCACCCGCGTAGGCGGTGGCCCGTTCCCGACCGAGCTGGACGACGAAGTCGGCCAGGGCATTCGTGACCGCGGCGCCGAGTACGGTGCGTCGACCGGCCGTCCGCGTCGTTGTGGCTGGATGGACATCGTCGCGCTGAAGCGCGCCGTGGCCATCAACGGCATCAGCGGCCTGTGCATCACCAAGCTGGACGTGCTCGATGGCATGGAAAAGCTGAAGGTCTGCATCGCCTACGAATACAACGGTAAGCGCACCGAGTACGCGCCGCTGGACGCGCAGGGCTGGGAAGAATGCACCCCGGTGTACCTGGAGTTCCCGGGCTGGAGCGAGAACACCCACGGCATCACCCAGTGGGACGATCTGCCGCCGGCCGCACGCGCCTACCTGCGTTCGCTGGAAGAGCTGGCCGGCTGCCCGATCAGCATCGTCTCCACCGGCCCGGACCGCGACCACACCATGGTCCTGCAGGATCCGTTCGCCTGAGGTGGCGCCGGGCCATGCCCGGCGTTGGTGACAGGAAAAGCCCCGCGCACGCGGGGCTTTTTCGTTACTGTGTGGCCAGGCCAGCGGGGAAGCGACGCGATGACCAGGATGTCAGCGTGAAAGGCGGGACGGTAGTGCGGGTCACCCTGTGGGTGTCGTGGAGCCTGTGGTGCATGGCCGGCCTGGTACTTGTGTTGGGTGCAGCCGCCAATGCCCTGGCTTCGCGCACGCAGACGGTGCCGCTGGTGCTGCGCCCTGGCGCAACCGCCCAGATCACCGTCTACCGCCTCATCGATGACCAGCTTCGGCTGCGCCTGCGCTATGCCGCGGACGGTACAGAGGCTGACCCTGAAGTGCTGCTGCGCATCGAGACTCCCACCGAACATGGAGACTTCCGCGCAGGGGAGCGTTGGGGAGTGGCCGGGCAGGGCATCGACCGCGCGCTGGTATCGGTTGAGTCCAGCGGCCTCATGGCCTCCTACTTTGGTTACGGTCGCGGCGACGCATTGCCACGCGGCCGCTCATGGCTGCGGGTAACCGTGCTGGAGGTGGATCCGGCGCTGGCGGGACGCACTGCAGACATCGAGCTGCAGCCGCCGCTGGGTCTGCTGAAGCTGACCGACCTGGACTACCTCTGGCTGTGGCCGTTCTTTTTCTGGAAGATGGCGGCGCTGTTCCTGCTGATTCCGGGGGCTGCGTTGACTGTCTTCACTGTGGCGTTGCGGCGCCAGCAGCGCCGGGCATCGGTGCCGCCGACTTCAGCAAGGGATAGGGATTGATCGACTCTCCCTTCCACCACTGCTTCTCCGGCCCCAAGACATGCACTTCGAAGTGCAGGTGCGGGGCCTCGGCGCTGGCATTGCCGGTGCTGCCGACGTAGCCGATCACATCCCCGCGCTTGATCGCCTGTTTCTCGGCCAGGCCATCGGCATAGCGCTGCAGGTGCGCGTAGTAGTAGCACCAGCGTCCGCTGGGCTCGAACTGGTAGATAGTCAGCCCGCCGCGTTTGCTGTCGAACAGTTTTTCCACCGTGCCATCAGCCACCGCGAGTACGGGAGTACCTGCATCGGCCATGATGTCGATGGCATCGTGCACGCGGCCTTCGCTGCGTGCATCGGTGAAGGTATCGCGCAGCTGCGAGGCCAGGATGCCCTGCACCGGCAGCAGCAGGCCGGACGGTGCATCCGCAGCCTGCGCGGCCGGCGGCGCGGTGGTGGCGGGTGGGGCCGTTGCGCGTGGCGCTGGTTCGACCACCGGCGCGGCGGACACCGCCGATGGCGCTGCCGGCAGCGAGGCGGCTACCGGCTCACTCCCATCGCGACGCAGCCACCAACCTGCCCCCAGTCCCAGCAGTACGCCCAATACGATCAGCTGCGAAAGACGCATGGGCTTACTCCTGCATCACCACGGGCACCGAAGTATCCACTGCGTCGGCCACACGCACCGCATCCCAGTTGGTCATGCGTACGCAGCCATGCGATTCGGTCTTGCCCACGTGGCTGGGTTCGGGTGTGCCATGCAGGCCGTAGTGCGGCTTGGACAGGTCGATCCAGACCCGGCCGACCGGGTTGTTCGGGCCCGGCGGCAGCGTCGCCTTCTTTTCGCCCTTGCGCGCATCCCAGAACAACTTCGGGTTGTAGTGGAACGGCGGGTCGCGATACACGCCCAGGATCTTCCATTCGCCGATCGGCAACGGGTCGTGCTGGCTGCCCGACGACACCGGCACCTGCGCGATCAGCTTGCCCTGCGCATCCAGCAACTGCAGGGTGGAGTCGGATTTGTCGACCACGATCTTCGCCGCCTTCGGCAATGCCGCTGGTGCGATGTTGGGCACTTGGATGCGGCTGCCAGCCTTGGTCAGATCCACGCCGGGATTGAGCACCTTCAGCAACTCCGGCGAGGCGTGGAAGCGCTCGCCCAGGGCTTCTTCCACACTGCTGAAACCCAGCGATTTCAGTTTGGCCTGTGCGGCAGGTCCTTTCGGTATGGGCTGGAACGGGCCGGCGACATCCTCGGCAGTCAGCGTGTAGCTGGCCAGCGGCCCCACCGTATCAGCCTGCAGAGCCTTCCAGGTGGCGTCGTCCAGCTCACCCGTCACGGTCAGCCCATGCGCGGCCTGGAAGCCCGCCACCGCGCGTCGCTGGTTGCTGCCCACTTCGCCATCGATCTGGCCAGGCGAGAAATTCGCGCGATCCAGCAGCACTTGGGCATGCAGTGCGGAGCGCACTGCGGTGTCCGGGTCGGCCTTCTCGGCAATGGGGGCGGGCAGGTTGGGCGGCGGCACCTGCGCGAAGGCCGGCGACGCCAGCAGCGAGAGTGCGAGCAGGGTGGATCGGGACACAGATGAGGGCATTGGGATCTCCAGCAGGTACGCCGCCACCTTGCCCGCAGACAGCGCCGAGCCGCCGTGAAAGGGATCTGATGCCCGCATGAGCAGGCATGTCATTGCGGCCGATTGCCAGCGGCAGGTGCCGCTGGGACGGGGACTCACCAAGGTGAACCGTGGCCGAAGCCACCGATGGAGGGCGATCAAGATTGCCTGCCGTGCCGCCGATAAGGCCACATCCCCCCGTATTGGATACCCCCATGAACTACTTGAGGAACGTCAGGGTTGCCTGGCGTCTTGGGCTGGGCTTTGGCCTGTTGCTGCTGCTGGTCGCCGCCGTGGTGGCCACCGGCGCCACTGCCAGTGTCGTGCAGAAGCGCGCGATGCAGCAGGTGGTCGACGTCAGCGTGGCCAAGGTGCGCCTGCTGTCGCAGATGCTCGATGCCAACAACCAGATGATGGTCGTGCGCCGCGAAATGCTGATCCGTCAGGGCGAAGACCGCGGCAGCGACGAGAAGCGCATCGCCGACCTGGTCAAGCGCTATGAGGCCAGCTGGACCGCCTACCAGGCGCTGCCCAGCGATGCCCAGGGCAAGACCATCGCGGAAACCATCGCGGCCAAGCGTGCCGTTGCGCGCCCGCTCAACAAGCAGACCAGCGAACTGATGGAGCAGGGCGATTATCCCGGCGCCGTGGCGCTGACCCTGGGCGCGGTGCAGGAAGCGGCCAACGGCTGGAACAAGGCGCTGTCCGATGGCGTGGACTTCGAGGAGAAGGAAAGCCGTGAAGCTGCCGCCGAAGCGATCCGCCTGGGCGAACGCAGCCTGCTGCAGCTGCTGGTGCTGGGCGGCGTCGCGCTGCTTGCCGGCATCGGCGCCTCGGTGATGATCGGCCGCAGCCTGACCGGCCCGCTGGCGCGCGCGGTGAACCTGGCCGAGCGGCTGTCCAAGGGCCAGCTGGACCAGGAGTTCCGCCTCGGTGGCCGGGATGAGCTGACCCAGCTGGGCGAGGCGATGGCCAGCGTGCGGCAGAGCGTGCAGGCGGCGATCGGCGCACAGCTGCAGATGGCTGAGCAGCACGAAGCGGGTGCGATCCGCTATCGCATGGACGACAGTGCCTTCCCCGGTGATTTCGGCCGCATGGTGCAGGCCACCAACAGCCTGGTCGAATCGCACGTGCAGGTGGAGCTGCTGATGGCCGAAGTGATGCAGCGTTACGCGATCGGCGACCTCAGCCGTGACCTGCCGGACTACCCGGGCGAGAAGGGCACGCTGACCCGCACTCTGGCCGCGGTAAAGCAGAGCCTGATGGCGATCAACGCGCAGATCGATGAACTGGCCCAGGCGGCTCGCGCCGGCGACTTCAGCATGCGTGGCGATGCTGCTGCGTTCCAGTATCAGTTCAAGGCGATGGTCGAACACCTCAACGGCATGATGGCCAGTTCCCAGGCCAGCATTGCCGATGTTTCCGACGTGCTGCGCGCGATCTCGCACGGTGACCTGACCGCACGCATGGACGGTGAGTACGACGGCGTGTTCGCGCGCATGCGCGACGACGCCAATACCACCACCGCGCAGCTGACGGGCATTGTGCGGGGCATCCAGGTGGCTGCCGACAGCATCAACAACGCGGCCCAGGAACTGGCCGCCGGCAACAACGACCTGTCGCGCCGCACGGAGCAGCAGGCGGCCAACCTGGAGGAAGCTGCCGCGTCGATGGAGGAGCTGACCTCCACCGTGCGCCAGAACGCCGAGCTGGCGCGTCAGGCCGACAGCGAAGCGCATGCCGCCGGTGCCGCCGTACGCGAGACCGAGCAGGCGATGGCGCAGATGGCCTCGGTGATGGGTGAGATCGATCAGTCCTCGGCACGCATCTCGGAAATCTCCACCGTTATCGACGGCATCGCGTTCCAGACCAACATCCTGGCGCTGAACGCTGCGGTGGAAGCCGCGCGCGCGGGCGAGCAGGGCCGTGGTTTTGCCGTGGTCGCCAGCGAAGTACGCACGCTCGCGCAGCGCGCCGGCGTCGCGGCCAAGGAAATCAAGGAGCTGATCGAAGACGCCGCTGCCAAGGTGAAGAGTGGCCTGGCGGTGACCGTTGAATCGGAAGCAGCGATCGCACGCGTGGCCCAGGCCAGTTCGCGCACCACCCAGCTGATGAGCGACATCGCAGCGGCCAGCAAGGAACAGGCCGCCGGCATCGAGCAGGTCAACCAGGTGGTGGTGCAGATGGACCAGGTGACCCAGCAGAACGCGGCCCTGGTGGAAGAAGCCACCGCGGCGAGCCGCGCGTTGGAGGAGCAGGCACATGCGTTGACCACGTCGGTGGCGGTATTCAAGGTGGAAGGCGCAGGGGCTTCGGCCGTGCCGCGCCGTGCAGCCTGAGCAGGCTGCTGACCCCGTGACAGGAATACGGCCGCCTTGGGCGGCCGTATTTCCATCGCCCGCTCAGGCAGCAGGGAGGATCGCCCTCATTGCTCCAGGACGCTGCCGAGCATGGCCCCAAGCACGTACAGCACGCCAAGCGTGGGAGGAATCACCAGAAGGTAGACGGTGATCCAGGTCATTCCGGAAAGCCAGCGTCCCACGCCGATGACGTTGAGTGCTGCGGTCTGCAGCATCACCGGCAGTTGCATGAGGATGTAGGCGCTCTTGGGGTCGCTGTTGGACCGGGCATCGAGCACCAGCCAGGCGGTCAGCGCGAGATAGAGCGCGCATAGGGCAATGCCGGTCCAGCTGAGCCAGCGTGGCTTGCGCATGCCGCCTTCCTCGTCTGTCCGGGGCCATCAGGGTAGCGCCGCGACCAGCGGCGTGCACTTCCCTGGGTCGAGCCGATAAGCGAAGCTGCGCGGCAGCGAGTCGTGCGAAGGGACCTGAGAAGTGAGCAATGTGATGAACGCCGTGATGCTCCCGATCGTGATGCTGCCCGGGCTGGATGGCAGCGGCCTGCTGTCGACATGCTTCGTGGAAGCGATGCAGGACCACGGGGTTACCGTGCAGGTGCTGCCGCTGCCCATGCACGGGCCACAGGACTACGTCACATTGGCGTCGATCCTGCGCGCGCAGCTTCCCATCTCTCCCTTTGTGCTGCTGGCTGAATCGTTTGCCGGGCCGCTGGCTATCGAACTGGCGGTGGCTTCACCGCCGGGGTTGCGCGGATTGATACTGAGTACGACCTTCGCGCGGCGACCGGTGCCGCTGCCAGCGGCGAGCGCACGCTTGCTTGCCCCTGCATGGCCACCGCCGCCGCTGGCGTTGCTGGCCCGGCTTCTGCTGGGGCATTGGCGGACACGCATGAACCTTCGCGAGCTGCGACATGCGATCGCTGCGGTACCGACCGCGATCCTGCGGCAGCGCGCTGCGGCGACACTGCAGATCGATGTCCGCGCGCAGTTGCCGAAGCTCACGCTGCCGACGTTATGCCTGCATGCACGACAGGACCACCTGTTGTGGCCGCCCAGCGTGGCCGAGCTGCAGGTCTTGTTGCCCGATGCCCGGCACGTATCGCTGGAAGGGCCGCATCTACTGCTGCAGGCCCGTGCCGAGGCAGCCGCAGCCGAAGTTGCCGCATGGATGAGGGCGCTCCCCTCCTGATCGAAGACTCAGCCGCGTGCACGCGTGCGCGCGGCTTTCTTCGCCGCCGCCTTGCGCACGGTCTTCTTCGCGGCCCGCGTCTTGGCTGCCTTCTTCGCGGCGGCGCTCCGCGCGGCGGCCGTACCCGCCTTCTTTACCGCTGCCTTCTTCGCCGTCTTCTTTGCGGCCTTCTTTGTCACGGTCTTGCGAGCCGGTGCCTTCTTCGCCACCGCCTTCTTCGCAGGTGCCTTCTTCGCCGCCGTCCTCTTGGTTGCGGCCTTCTTTGTGGCCGATTTCCTGGCAGGCGCCTTCTTGGCAGCCTTCTTGCTGGTCGCCTTCTTCGCGCCCTTGCGGGCACTGCCGGCGCGCTTGCCGCCGCCGTCCTGCTTGTTCACGGTGGCCCAGGCAATGCGCTCGGCGGTGCCTTCACTCGCGCCGCGATCACGTTCGCTTTCCTCGATGTGCTCGGCCTGTCGCTTCTGCTTTTCGGTGTATGCGGATTTGTCACCACGGGGCATGACGATTCTCCTGTCGTTGTGGTCAGGCCAGCAGGCGCAGCTTGGGCTCGCGCGCCCACTGGCGGGTGGCGGCCGCCGCCAGGAATGCCTTGGCGTCTTCTGCTTCGACGATGCCGGGGTCGTTGCCGACGCGCGCCGCCTTCAGCAGCACCTGGCCGCCCGCGTCGCTGGCGATGGCCTTCAGGTGTGCCCACGCCTGGCTGACGAATTCGACGGCTGCACTCTCTTTCGACAAGGCCTTCGCGGCTTCAAGGCTGAGCACCACGGCTACTGCATCGAACACGGCTGACGGGGTACCCGCCAGCTGCCCATCTGCCGCCTGCAATGCGCCATCGCTCAGCGTGGCGCCTCCCACTTTTGGCGCGACCAGCTTCACGTCTGCACCTGCCTTCCGGGCGGCCTTGCTCAGGCTGGCAATCACGCGCGCGTCGGAGCCTTCGTCGAACAGGATGCCGATGCAGCGACCCTGCAGGGTGGGCTTGTTACGCCCGATCACGCGCACCTCGGGAGCGGGTGGCATGTCCCGCACCGGCGTGGCGGTTGGGGCCGGGTCGGGCAGCGCAGGCAGGGCCAGGCCATCGGCCACGCGCTGCGCCAGCGCGTCATCGATGTTGCGCAGGTGGCTGACGGTGCGCACCCGCACCTTCAGCGTTTCCACCTTGGACAACTCGAACACCAGCGCCGATGCCAGGTGCGCCTGCTCCGGCTTTTCCAGGCTGCGGAAGAACATCCGGGCTTGGCTGTAGTGGTCGGCGAAACTCTCCGCGCGGGTGCGGCCCTTGCGGCCATCGTCGGCGCTGGCATGGCTGCGGAATCCGGCAGGCGTCTCGCGCGGGGTGTCGTCCTGCAGCGAGCTGGGATCGTAGGCGACGCGGCCCTTGGGCACCTGCATCTGCATATGGCCGTCGCGCTGATGATTGGCAAACGGACACTTCGGTGCATTCACCGGGATCTGGTGGAAGTTCGGGCCGCCCAGGCGCAGCAGCTGGGTGTCCAGGTAGGAGAACAGGCGGCCCTGCAGCAGCGGGTCGTTGCTGAAGTCGATGCCGGGCGGCACGTTGGCCGGGCAGAACGCCACCTGCTCGGTCTCTGCGAAGAAGTTGTCGGGCCAGCGGTCCAGTACCATGCGCCCGATCACCTGCAACGGCACCAGCGATTCGGGAATGATCTTGGTTGGATCCAGGTGGTCGAACGGGAATGCGTCGGCGTCTTCTTCGGTGAACAGCTGCACCGCCAGCTCCCATTCGGGAAAGTCGCCGCGCTGGATGGCCTCGAACAGGTCGCGGCGATGGAAGTCATTGTCGGCCGATTGCAGTTTCAACGCTTCGTCCCAGACCGTGGACTGAATGCCCAGCTTGGGCCGCCAGTGGAACTTGACGAACGTCGACTCGCCGGCCTCGTTCAGCAGGCGGAAGCTGTGCACACCGAAGCCTTCGATCATCCGCAGCGAACGCGGGATGGCGCGGTCGCTCATCGCCCACATGATCATGTGCATCGATTCGGGCATCAGCGAAATGAAGTCCCAGAACGTGTCATGGGCCGACGCGGCCTGCGGGAAGGCGCGGTCCGGCTCCATCTTCACTGCGTGCACCAGATCCGGAAACTTCATCGCGTCCTGGATGAAGAACACCGGGATGTTGTTGCCGACCAGATCCCAGTTGCCTTCCTTGGTGTAGAACTTGACCGCAAAGCCGCGCACGTCGCGCGGGGTATCCACCGAGCCTGCGCCACCGGCCACGGTCGAGAAGCGGGTGAATACCGGCGTCTTCACGCCGACCTCGGTCAGGATGCGTGCGCGGGTATGGGCTGCCAGTGATCGGGTCAGCTCGAAGTAGCCGTGTGCTGCGCTGCCACGTGCGTGCACGATGCGCTCGGGAATGCGTTCGTGATCGAAGTGGGTGATCTTCTCGCGCAGGATGAAGTCCTCCAGCAGCGTGGGCCCCCGAGGACCCTGCCGCAGGGAGTTCTGGTTGTCCGCCACCGGAATGCCCTGGTCGGTGGTCATTGCCGGATGGCTACCCCCGGCCTGCTGGTGCAGTTCATCGCCATCGCCCCGGCGGTGGCTTTCGGCAGGGACGGTTGCGCGCTTGCCGGTCGGCTTGCTGGCGGCCATGGACGTTTGCTCCGGATCATCAAAAGGAATCACGACACTGGAACCAGCCCCGTTAAACCACGGTCCGGCAAAGGTGAACGTACGGGCAAAAGCAGGCTCGGGTATGCTTGCCGCATGCGAGTCGAGCCCGCCGACATCGAAGCCCTGTTCGACGCCATCCCGGATGTGCTGTTCTTCATCAAGGACCGCCAGGGGCGTTACACCCACGTCAACCAGACCATGCTGCGGCGGCTGGGTCTGCGCGCGCGCAAGGACGTGATCGGGCGTACGGCGGCCGAAATCTACCCGACCGGCCTCAGTGCGGACTACGTTGACCAGGACGCCCGCGTGCTGTCCGGTGAGGTGATCGAGAACCTGATGGAGCTGCACCTGTTCGCCAACCGCGAACCGGGCTGGTGCCTGACCTGCAAGCGCCCGCTGGTGGTCGACGGGGCCATCGAGGGCCTGATCGGCATTTCCCGCGACCTTGGCCAGAAGGACAGCCTCGGCACCCAGTACGAGCAGCTGCGGCTGGCGCTGGCCCACCTCAACGCGCACTACGCCGAGAACGTGCGCATGCAGACCCTGCTGGACATCACCGGCTTTTCGCTGTCCAAGCTGGAGCGCAGCTTCCGCAAGGTGTTCCAGATGACCCCGCAGCAGGTGCTGACCCGGCTGCGGATCCAGATGGCCATGCATCTGCTGCATGGCGACGACAGCATCGCCTGCATCGGCCAGGCCTGCGGTTTCAGCGACCAGAGTGCCTTCACCCGCAAGTTCAAGGCTGAAACCGGTTTCTCGCCGCGTGCCTATCGTGCCCGTATCGGTGGGAACGTCGGCGAGCCGGCGCTGGCCTGAGCGGCCTGCTGCGCTGTGCCTATCCCCGTGGGCACGGGACAGGGTAAGGTGTCGCCCCTGTAGCCCGCCGCCAGCCCCGCCGATGCCCAACTCGATTCCGACCGCTTCGCCGTCCCGCCTCGGACATTCGCTCAAGCCCCGCCAGCTGATCATGATGGGCCTGGGCAGCGCCATCGGCGCCGGGCTGTTCCTCGGCTCGGGCGTGGGTGTGCAGGCGGCCGGTCCGGCGGTCCTGGTGTCGTATCTGGTCGCCGGAGCGCTGGTGATCATCGTGATGAACGCTCTGGGCGAGATGGCGGCGGCCAAACCGACCAGCGGCGCGTTCTCGGTGTATGCAGCCGACGCCATGGGCGCTACCGCCGGTGCCACCGTGGGCTGGCTGTGGTGGGTGCAGCTGGTGATCGTGATCGCCGCCGAAGCAGTGGGTGCGGCCGGGCTGCTGGCCACGGTCTGGCCGGCGATACCGGTACCGATGGCGGCGTTGGCGTTCATGCTGTTCTTCACCGCGATCAACCTGCTCGGAGTGAAGAACTTCGGCGAGTTCGAATTCTGGTTCGCCATCCTCAAAGTCGCGGCGATCCTGGCGTTCATCGCCATTGGCGTGGCGCTGCTGATGGGATGGCTGCCGCAGGTGACCTCCCCGGGCCTGAGCAACTTCACCGAACACGGTGGTTTTGCGCCGAAGGGCCTGGCCGGGATCGGCGCGGCGCTGCTGGTGGTGGTGTTCGCCTTCGGCGGCACCGAGATCGTGGCCGTGGCGGCGGCCGAAACCGAAGACCCCGAGCGCAGCATTGCCCGTGCCATCCGCACCGTGGCCTGGCGCATCCTGGTGTTCTACATCGGCTCGCTGAGCGTGATCATCGCCGTGGTGCCGTGGACCAGCGAGGCGCTGAAGTCGCCGTTCGCCGCCGTGCTGGACATCGCCCGCATCCCGGGCGCTGGTACCGCCATCACGCTGATCGCCGTGATCGCGCTGCTGTCGGCGCTCAATGCCAACCTCTACGGCGCCTCGCGCATGATGTATTCGCTGGCGCAGCGTCGCGAAGCGCCGGCCGTGCTTGGCTGGACCGACCCGCGCCAGGTGCCGGTGATCGCCGTGCTGGCCAGCGTGCTGTTCGGCTTTGCCGCCACGGTGATGGAACTGCTGTTCCCGGACCGGGTGCTGCCGGTGCTGCTGAACATCGTCGGTTCCACCTGCCTGCTGGTGTGGACGCTGTCGCTGGTCTCGCAGCTGGTGCTGCGTCGTCGCGCGGATCGTCTGGGTACCCGACTGCCGTTCCGCATGGCCGGTTTCCCGTGGCTGACCTGCTGTGCACTGGCGATCCTTGCGCTGATCTTCGGCCTGCTGCTGAGTGAGTCGCACACCCGCCTGCAGTTCCTGTCGATGGTGGCGTTGACCGCCACGATCGCCGCCAGCAGTGCCATCGCGCGGCGCATGCGCCAGGCGTGATTCTGTAGAGCCGACCCTGCGGTCGGCTGCTGTTTGCGCGATCGCCAGCCGAGCATGGGCTCGGCTCTACAACAGGCACACACTCCGCGTGGCACTGTGCAGGCAGGCCGTCATCGGCCCGTCGACCAGGAGTACCGCATGCTGCGCAGCCGTCCCTTCCTGATGTTCACCGGCCAGGCCGAGGCCGCGCTGGCCCTGTACGCCGAAGCCTTTGCCGATTTCCGGCTGCTGGCCCTGCAACGCCATCCCGAGGGGGCCGGCGCCGGCGTGCCGGGGCAGGTCCGCCAGGCCATCTTCCTGCTCGGTGGCACCCACTACCTGTGCTTCGACAGCCTGGACGTGCACGATTTCACCTTCTCGCCGTCGATCTCGCTGTTCGTCGAGTGTTCCGGTGCCGAGCAGTTCGAGCGCGCGGCACGCGTGCTGGGTGAGGGCGGCCATTGGTTGATGCCGGTGGGCGACTATGACTTCAGCAATCGCTACGGCTGGGTGCAGGACCGCTTTGGCGTGTCGTGGCAGTTGAGCCTGGGGCAGATGCCGGACCCGTGATCGGATGCTTGTGGGTGTGGGCCTTGGTCCACACGCCCCATGAAAACGGCCCGCTTGCGCGGGCCGTTTTCTTTACCGATGCAGTGAGGAATCACGCCTCGACTTCATCATCCTTGTAGGCATCGACCGGGATGCAGGCGCACATCACGTTCTTGTCGCCGTACACGTTGTCGACACGCGCCACCGGCGGCCAGTATTTGCTCTGCTTCAGGCTGGCCAGCGGGAAGGCGGCCAGTTCACGCGGGTAGGCGTGGGTCCACTCGCTGGCGGTCACTGCGGTGGCAGTGTGCGGCGCGTTCTTCAGCGGGTTGTCCTCGCGGTCGAGGCGGCCGTCTTCGATCGCGGTGATCTCCTCGCGGATCTGGATCATCGCGTTGATGAAGCGATCCAGTTCGTGCAGCGATTCGCTTTCGGTCGGCTCCACCATCAGCGTGCCGGCCACCGGGAAGCTCAGGGTCGGGGCATGGAAGCCGAAGTCGATCAGGCGCTTGGCCACGTCCTCGGCACCGATGCCGCTGGTCTTCTCCAGCGGGCGCACGTCCAGGATGCACTCGTGCGCCACCAGGCCGTTGCGGCCGGTGTACAGGGTCTTGAAGTGCGGGGCCAGGCGCTTGGCGATGTAGTTGGCGTTGAGCTGCGCGACCTGGGTGGCCTTGCGCAGGCCGTCGCGGCCCATCATCGCGATGTACATCCAGCTGATCGGCAGGATCGAGGCGCTGCCGAAGCTGGCCGCGCTGACCATGCCGACCGGGCCGTTGTCACCCAGCTTGCCCGGCAGGAACGGGGCCAGGTGCTCCTTGACCGCGCACGGGCCGACGCCCGGGCCGCCACCGCCGTGCGGGATGCAGAAGGTCTTGTGCAGATTCAGGTGCGAAACGTCCGACCCCCACTTGCCCGGCTTGGCCACGCCGACCAGGGCATTCATGTTGGCACCGTCGGTGTACACCTGGCCGCCGTGCTTGTGGATGATCTCGCAGATCTCCACCACCTCTTCCTCGAACACGCCGTGCGTGGACGGGTAGGTCATCATGATCGCGGCCAGGCGGTCGCTGTACTTCTCGGCGTTGAGGCGGATGTCCTCGACGTCGACGTTGCCGTTGGCATCGGTCTTGGTCACCACCACCTTCATGCCGCACATCTGCGCCGAGGCCGGGTTGGTGCCGTGCGCCGAATCCGGGATCAGGCAGATGTCGCGGTGGCCTTCGCCGCGCGAGCGGTGGTAGGCGCGGATCGCCAGCAGGCCGGCGTACTCGCCCTGCGCGCCGGAGTTCGGCTGCAGGCTGACCGCGTCATAGCCGGTGCATTCGACCAGCATCGCTTCCAGCGTGTCGATGAGTTCCTTGTAGCCCAGCGCCTGGTCGGCCGGCACCAGCGGGTGGATCTGCGAGAACTCCGGCCAGGTCACCGGGATCATCTCGGCGGTGGCGTTGAGCTTCATGGTGCACGAGCCCAGCGGGATCATCGTGCGGTCCATCGCCAGGTCCTTGTCGGCCAGCGAGCGCAGGTAGCGCAGCAGTTCGTGCTCGCTGTGGTGGGTGTTGAACACCGGATGGGTCAGGAACGCGGACTGGCGCAGCAGGCCGGCCGGCAGTGCGTCGGCGGTGCTGGCATCCAGCGCATCGATGTCGGCCTGCGCGCCGAACACGGCGGCCAGCGCGACCACGTCGCCGCGGGTGGCGGTCTCGTCCAGGCTGATGCCGACCGAGTCGCTGTCGATCGCACGCAGGTTGTAACCGGCGGCGCGGGCCTTGGCGTGAATCTCATCGGCATGCACGCCGGTGATGTGCAGCGTATCGAAGAAGTCGCCACCGACCTGCACGCCGGCCTCGCGCAGCGCGGCGGCCAGGATCGAGGCCAGGCGGTGGGTACGCCGGGCGATGCGGGTCAGGCCTTCCGGGCCGTGGTACACGGCATACATCGAGGCCATCACCGCCAGCAGCACCTGTGCGGTACAGATGTTGGAGGTGGCCTTCTCGCGGCGGATGTGCTGCTCGCGGGTCTGCAGGGTCAGGCGGTAGGCCGGGTTGCCCTGGGCATCGACCGAGACGCCGATCAGGCGGCCCGGCATCGAGCGCTTGTAGGCGTCGCGGCAGGCCATGAATGCGGCGTGCGGGCCGCCGAAGCCGAACGGCACGCCGAAACGCTGGCTGTTGCCGACCACGATGTCCGCACCCCATTCGCCCGGGGCGGCCAGCAGGGTCAGCGCCAGCAGGTCGGTGGCCACGGCCACCAGGCCGCCGCGCGCGTGCACGGCCTCGACCAGCGCCTTGTAGTCGCCGATCTGGCCGAAGGTGTCCGGGTACTGCAGCAGCAGGCCGAAGGCTTCTGCTTCCAGTGCCTCGGCCGGGGTGCCGACGCGCAGCACGATGCCCATGGGCTCGGCGCGGGTGCGCAGCAGTTCCAGGGTCTGCGGGTGCACGGCGTCGTGCACGAAGAAGGTGTCCGATTTCGACTTGGCCGAACGCTTGGCCAGGGTCATCGCTTCAGCTGCGGCGGTGGCTTCGTCCAGCAGCGAGGCGTTGGCGATTTCCATGCCGGTGAGGTCGGCGCACAGGGTCTGGAAGTTGATCAGCGCTTCCATGCGGCCCTGCGAGATCTCGGCCTGGTACGGGGTGTAGGCGGTGTACCAGGCCGGGTTTTCCAGGATGTTGCGCAGGATCACGTTCGGCGTGTGGGTACCGTAGTAGCCCTGGCCGATGAAGCTGCGCAGCACGGTGTTCTTGTCGGCGATCGCACGGATCTTCGCCAGTGCCTGCACTTCGGTCATCGATTCCGGCAGTGCCAGCGGCGCCGGCGACTTGATCTTGGCCGGTACGATGGCATCGGTCATCGCATCCAGCGACGCGTGGCCGACGACGTCGAGCATCTGCGCGATCTCGGCATCGTTGGGGCCGATGTGGCGCTCGACGAACGCATTGTGGTGCTCGAGCTCACGCAGGGAAGGGGTGTTCTGGGACATGGCGAAGGATCCGTCAGGAAAGGGCACACGCACGGGCACAAGCCGCCGGTCGGCGGTCTGCGGGGCGCCCCTCTGTCCTTTTGCCTGAGAGTTTGGAAGCGCGGAAAACCGCGGCTTCGTGCCCCTTCGGCGCCGGATCGAACCGGTCTCTCCAGAGTTGTGTTACGGGTGGTATCGGGCCTGAGCGATTACGGGCGTTGCGCCTTCGGCAGCGGTGTTCCGCTTCTCCCACCGTGTTGCCTGCCGATTATAGCCCGTTGCGGGCGCGCCAGCCGCCTGCGGGCCCGGCCGCGGCGCCTGAATGGCCGATGGCCCGCCCGTGCGTTTTGTGCACTGCTGCATGGCATCAGGCGCAATCCCCACCTATGATGGGCGGATACCCGAATTCATCTGGCGCCGTCCCTGCTGCAGGGGACTGGCGCCCGCCGTGCGTGCCGCGCATGGCCCTGCCGGACGCCTTCTCCATGACCGCCGCTGTTGCTCCTTCCACCCGCCGCATGGCCCTGCTGCTCGCCGGCCTGGCCATGTTCGGTCCGTTCTCGATCGACACCATCTTCCCCGCGTTCCCGCAGCTGGCCCAGCGCCTGGCGGTGGACGAGGTGGCGGTGCAGCAGACCATCAGCGTGTACCTGCTGTTCTACGGCCTGATGAGCCTGGCACACGGCCCGCTGTCCGATGCCTGGGGCCGCAAGCGGGTGATCCTCGGCGGCCTGGTGGTGTTCGTCGGCGCCTCGGTCGGCTGTGCGCTGTCCACCGATCTGACCACGCTGCTGGGGTTCCGCGCCCTGCAGGGCCTGTCCGCAGGCGTCGGCATGATCGTCGGCCGCGCGGTGATCCGCGACCTGTACCACGGTCACGACGCGCAGCGGCTGATGAGCCAGGTGTCGATGCTGTTCGGCATCGCCCCGGCGATCGCGCCGATCATCGGTGGCTGGATCCTGCTCAGCGGTGCTGGCTGGCCGCTGATCTTCTGGTTCCTGGTGGTGTTCGCACTGGTTCTGCTGGCGGCCACCGCCCGCTACCTGCCGGAGACCCATCCGCTCGAAGCGCGCGTTCCGTTGTCGCCGCGGGTGCTGATGCGTGATTACGTGCGCATCGGTTTCAATCCGCGCTTCCTGCGCCTGGCGCTGGCCGGCAGCATCGGTTTCGGTGGCATCTTCCTGTACATCTCCTCGGCACCGGTGTTCGTGATGCAGCACCTGCACCTGGGCGAGGGCGGTTTCGCCTGGCTGTTCATCCCCACCATCGGCGGCATGACCACCGGCTCGTTCCTGTCCGGGCGCATGGCCGGGCACACCACGCCCACCCGCCAGGTATCCATTGGTTTCGGCCTGTGCGCGCTGTCGGTGCTGCTGAACGTCGGCTACGTGGCGCTGGCGCCGCAGTTCGTGCTGCCGTGGGCGGTGCTGCCGATCTTCCTGGGTGGCATGGGCATGGCGCTGATCTTCCCGATCCTGGCGCTGGCGGTGCTGGACATGTACCCGCACCAGCGCGGCCTGGCCTCGTCGCTGCAGGCCTTCGTGCAGCTGATGATCAGCACCGTGGTGGCCGGCGTGGTGTCGCCGCTGCTCAGCGCCAGCCCGCTGCACCTGGCGTTGGGCCAGGCCGGGTTCTTCGGCGCCGGCTTCGTGTTCTGGTACTGGGAACACCGGCGCGAACGCGCGGCGCAGGCAGCCTGCACGGGTCACTGAGCAGCGCGCAGGGGTAGGGCGGGCCGTGGCGCCCGCAACGCTTGCGGCGGGAAACCGCCGGACTAGGCTGGGCACTCCAGCCAGCCGGTGCACAGGTGCACGACAGCCAGCCGATCCACTGTCGTTGCATGAGGTTCCCCATGGCTGCGCAGCAGACCTACCGCCTGTTCGAGGTGGCGCTGAAGGAGCGCCGCGTTCTTTCCCCTTCCCTGGACCGCATGGTGTTCACCGGTGCCGACGTGGCGCGGATGACGACCGGAGGGCCGGACCAGCGCATCAAGGTGTTCTTCCCCTTGCCCGGCCAGGAGGCGCCGCAGGTCCCCAGCGGCGAGGACTGGTACCCACGCTATCGGGCCCTGCCGGACGATCAGCGCCCGCCGATGCGCACCTACACCCTCCGCCAGCTGCGTGCAGAGCAGGGCGAGGTCGATGTTGATTTCGTGCTGCATGGCGAGACCGGGCCGGCCTCGCGATGGGCCATCCATGCACGGCCGGGCGACCGCGTGGTGCTGCTGGCCCCGGATGCCGACTGCGCCGACAGCAGCGAGGGCTGGGAATGGAAGCCGCCGGCCGGCGTTGGCCAGGTGCTGCTGGTGGCTGACGAGACCGCGCTGCCGGCAGTGGCCGGCATTCTTGAGGAACTGGCGGCCAGGGTGGATCCGCCGCGTACGCTGGCCCTGCTGGAAGTGGCGCAGGCCGGTGATGCGGTTCGCCTGAAGGCGCCGGCCACGGCCGAGCTGGTCTGGTTGCCGCGCGGGCGGGCGGCGTACGGGGCGCCTCTGTTGCAGGCGGTGCAGGCGCGCCTGGCCGCCTCGAGCGTGGTCGCTGGCGAAGAACTGGAAGAGATCGACGTCGACGCGCAGATCCTCTGGGAACAGGCCGATGCCAGCGTGGCCGGGCCGCTGTATGCCTGGGTGGCAGGCGAGGCGGGAGCGGTGATGGCGATCCGTCGCCATCTGGTCCGCGAGTGCGGGCTGGACCGCCGCACGATCACCTTCATGGGTTACTGGCGGCACGGGAAAGTGTTGGACTGAGGGGGTGTGAAGCGGTGTGGCGGGCGGGGTGCGCTATCCTTGCGCCCCCCTCGCAGCGGTACCGCACCATGTCCACCAGCTCCAAGACCCGCCGCGACCAGCGCCGTCGCCAGGAAAAGCAGGCCGCCAACAAGGCCGCTGCCCAGGCCTCGCCGGTGGAGCCGCATGCGGAACTGCGCGACGCGCAGCGCACCCTGCTGGCCGGTGTCGTGCGCCGCGATGGCGAATGGGTGCTGGGCATGGACGGCCGTATCGCCGGCCACAGTGACTCCGCCGCGCAGGTACTGGCGCTGATCATGCAGGCCGGTGAACTGCACGAGCGCAACGGCACGCCGGTGCGCCTGATGTACTCCGATGCGCTGCGCGACGCCGCACAGGCCGAAGCGAAGGAAAAGGGCCAGACCTTCGAGGAGTTCAAGGCGGACCTGGCCGCGGCGATGGCGGCGAAGAAGGACAGCTGACAGGCATTCCGGTAGAGCCGGCCGCTGGCCGGCTGCCCGCGGGGTCTTCATCGCGTAGTTGCCGGCCAGCGGCCGGCACTACCAGGAAGGGGCGGATCCTTGCGGACCCGCCCCTTTTCTCATTTCGCCGCCGGTGCCGCGTTGGCCTGCCAGCCGCACATCTGGCCTTCGTTCTGCTGCTTCAGCCACTCGTTGACCGGCGTGAAGTACTCGATCATCGGGCCGGCATCGAGCTTGTCGGTGCCGGTCAGCTCCTTCAGCGTGGCCTGCCACGGCTGGCTGGCACCCTTGCTCAGCATCGCCCAGTATTTCTGGCCGGCTTCCTTGTTGCCGTAGAAGGTGCACTCATGCAGCGGGCCCTTGTAGCCGGCCGCGTCGCACAGGCCCTTGTAGAACTGGAACTGCAGGATGCGCGCCAGGAAGTAGCGGGTGTACGGGGTGTTGCCTGGCACGTGGTACTTCGCGCCCGGATCGAAGAACTCCTCGCCACGGGTACTGGCAGGCGCCACGCCCTGGTACTTGGCCTTCAGGTCCCACCATGCCTTGTTGTAGTTGTCGGCGGTGATCGAACCATCGAACACACCCCAGCGCCAGCGGTCGATCATCAGCCCGAACGGCAGGAACGACACGCCCGACAGCGCCATGCGCATCTGGTTGTTGATGACCGCTTCGCGGCTTTCGGTCGGCGTATCGACCAGGCCGATCGAGCTGAGGTACTTGGGGGTCATCGCCAGCACGATGGTGTCGCCGATCGCTTCATGGAACCCATCGTTGGCACCGCCCTGGAACAGCGGCGGCAGCGGGTTGTAGGCCAGGTCGTAATAGATGTGGCCCAGCTCGTGGTAGATGGTGGTGAAGTTCTCTTCGTTCGGCTTGATGCACATCTTGGTGCGCACGTCGCCTTCCATGTTCATGTCCCAGGCGCTGGCGTGGCAGACCACATCGCGGTCATCGGGCTTGATGAACTGGGTGCGTTCCCAGTACGACTGCGGCAGCGACGGCATGCCCAGCGATACGTAGAAGTCCTGCGCGCGTTCGGTCATCTGCTTGGCGGTGCGCAGTTCGGCCTCGCGCTGCGCCTTGTACTGCGCGGCCACGTTGGCATCCTTGCCGGCCTTGGCCAGCGCCGCGCTCAGGTTGGTCTGGTATTGCTTCTCCAGCGCCGCGGTGATGTCCAGGCTGCCGGCGCCCGGGTACGGTTCCAGCTGGTCCCACAGGTTCGACCAGTCCTGCTGCCACATGTTGCCCAGCAGGTGCGCGGCGATCAGGCCGTTGCCCACTTCGGCCTTGTCCTTGCCGTAGGTCTTGTCCAGCTTGCCGCGTGCGTAGCAGTGCAGCTGCTCGTACATCGGCTTGACCTGTTCCCACAGGCGGTCGGTTTCCGGGCCGATCTGCTCCGGCGGCATGTCATAGCCGCTGCGCCACATCTGGCCGGCATCGGTGAAGCCCATGCCCTTGGCGCCTTCGTTCACCAGGCCGACGAACTTCTGGTAGTCGCCGCGCATGTTCTTGGTGGTGCTGTGCCAGCCCTGCCAGGCGTCGAGCTGCTTGTCATAGTCGCGGCTGCGTGCCAGCACCTGCTCCAGCTCGCCCAGCTGGCGGCAGGAGTTCGGATCGTTGGCATCGGTGCAGTACTTGCCGGCGCCATAGCTGCCTTCCATGCGGGTGGCGATCTGGGTCAGCTCGGCCAGCTTGGCCGGGTCGCGCGGTGCCGGCATCGACGACATCAGCTTCAGCAGGTGGATCGCGCGCTTGCTGTCCTCGCTCATCGGCTTGCCGTCGAACTTCGCAGCCTGTTCGATCCAGCTGTTGAGCTGGGTCAGCGAGCGCTCGTTGGCCTTGGCCGCGATGCGTTCCGAATCACTGTTGATGTAGGTGGAGGACAGCCACTGCGCCGAGGTCATCTCCGGGTAGGCGGCCTTGAACTCGGCATTGATGCGGGCCACGAACTGGTCGGCGGTTTCGCCGGCCGGGGCGCTGCTGCTGCTGGCGGTATCGGTGCCTGGGGCAGCTTCCTTCTTGCAGGCGGCCAGGGCCAGCGTGGCGGCGGCGATTGCCGAGGCCAGCAGGAGATGACGGTGTTTCACGGGCGGTCCTTGGGTGGTGAACGACGGCCGAAGGCTAGTGGGCAGCCGCTGCCACCGCAAGTGGCGGAAGTCGGCCGGGCGGCGCCCGGCACCCGCAGAGGCCAGAGCACAAGCAACAGCAACCGCCGAAGCAACCGCAACAGCGGGGTATCCGTGGGATGGCGCGGCGGTGTGGGCTTGCAGGACACGCCGTAAACCCATCCATGGGGGCTCGATGGCGCCATCCATGGCGCCAACGGTCCTGCAAGCCCACACCGCCCCACCTCTGACAGATCGTGGCGGCTGTTGGTAGGTGTCGACCTTGGTCGACACATCTGTCAGGTATCGACAATCAAAATGGGGTCAGATCCGTTTTCCTCCGGAAAACGGATCTGACCACAAGATCGTTCCAACAGATCGCGGAAAACTGTCGAAGGCGGGGTGGGTCCGGTGGCGGGAGTGTCCGCGGCATGGATGCCGCGGCCAAGCCCCCAAGGATGGGTTTACGGCGTCTCCCGCCACCGGACCCACCCCACCATCCCACGGAATGCACGCTGTTGCTGTTGCTTCGGCCGTTGCCCCTGCAGGTGCAGGGCTGCAAGCCCTGCCGAACACCCCTCAACTCTCGCAGTTGGCGAACACGTCGCGGTCGCGTTCGTACAGCGAGGTCTTCACCTGCATCAGGCCCAGCACCGACGGGAACAGGTTGTCATGGTCGGTATACGCCGCCGAACGCTTGCGCACGCACTGCAGGTCCAGCCCACGGCTGCTGGCGAAGCCTGGCGAGAACCACATCGTCATCGGTACCCGGGTCTGCTCGGCCGGGGCGATGGCGTAGGGCACGCCGTGCAGGAACAGGCCCTTCTCGCCCAGCGACTCGCCGTGGTCGGACAGGTAGATCATCGCCGTGTCGTAATCCTGCATGCCCTGCAGCGTGCCGATGGTCTTTGTCAGGAAGTGATCGCTGTACAGCACGGCATTGTCGTAGCTGTTGGTGATCTCTTCGCGCGAGCAACGGCCAATGTCACGGGTATCGCAGGTCGGGGTGAAACGGCGGAATGCGGGCGGATAGCGCTCGAAGTAGGCCGGACCGTGGTTGCCCAGCTGGTGCAGCACCACCACCCGGTCGCCGGGCCTGGCGCGTACCTGGGTGGCCAGGTCCTGCAGCAGGATCTCGTCCATGCAGCGGCCATCGGCGCACAGGCCCGGCGTGGTGGCATCGGACAGCGACTGGAAGTCCAGGCCTTCGCACACGCCCTTGCAGCCGGACTGGTTGTCACGCCACAACGGTGCGATGCCGGCACGGTTCAATACGTGCAGCAGCGACTGGTGCGCGCGGATCTTCTTCTCGTCGTAGTCATGGCGGCCCCACGGCGAGAACAGGCACGGCAACGAAACCTCGGTGCTGGTGCCGCACGAATGCATGTCCGGGAAATTGATCACGCTGGCCTGCGCCAGTTCCGGGGTGGTGTTGCGGCCACCGTTGAGCCCCCAGTTCTGCGCACGCACGGTCTCGCCCATGACGATCACCAGCAGGCGCGGCTTGCTGGCCGGCGCGCGCGGGGTCGCCTTGGCATCGGTGCCGATCGGCAGCTTCGGCGCGCGCTGCACCGGATTGTCGCCACGCAATGCCCGCGGCATGCCCAACAGGACATTGGCCGGTGTCGCGAGATAGCGCACTTCACGCTGGTTGCGCATCAGTGCCGAGACATCCTGGAACGAGATCAACGCGCCGCCGACAGCCGTCACTGCCGCCACCACCAGGAAGCCGACGCGCCAGAGCAGGCTGCGGCCCCAGCTGCGGCGGCGCAGCTGCACGCGCCACAGCACCACCATCGGCAGCACTGCCAGCAGCAGTACCGGCCACAGCAGCGATACCGTCATCAGCTCGCGGCTTTCCTTGGGGTCGGTCGCCAGCACGTTGCGCAGCATGTCCGCATCCAGGTAGATGTGGTAGCGGCTCATGTAGTGTGCGGCGAATGCGGTCACCAGCAGCAGCAGGCTGATCACCACTTTGGCGTTCCAGCGCCAGACCAGGATGCCCAGCAGCACGCCGTGCGCACCCAGCAGCAACAGCAGCAGCGACAGCGCGTAGCGCAGGCTGCCCGGATGGCTGGCCATCGCGCTGTGCCAGAACAGGCCGTTGCCGGCCACCGCGAAGAACAGGCTGGTGAACGCGATCAGTGCTTCGGTGGACAGCTGTGGCCGCCAGTGGCGAAGACCCGCCAGCGCAGAAGCGCGGGCGGGGCGTTGGACCGATGCACTCATGCGTTTGCCTCCTGGCGGTTGGGACGGTCCAGCTGACGGCGGATCAGGATGCCTTTGACGATCAGGTACAGGCCGAGTGACAGCAGCCAACATATCAACGCGGTGGCAACGTCATGCGAAAGGAAATGCGCGCCGCGCAGCTGCTGGCTGATGCCGAACACCAGGCCGGTGCCGAGGCCGATCCACAAGCCTGCCCAGCGCCACGACGGGCGCCACAGCAGGGCGAAATAGTACAGGCACAGCCACGCATAGCCTGCGCTGGCGTGGCCGGCAGGGAAGCAGGCCTGTGCGGCCATGCCGGCCGGGCGCTGCGTGAAAAGCCCGATATAGGGCTGATGGCCACCGTAGCGCAGCAGGTCCCAGGGACATTCCATCGGCACCAGGGTCTTCAGCAGGGAGATCACGCCCGTACCCAGCGCCATGCCAATTACGACATAAAGCAGCGCCCATCGCAGGGTGCGATCGCCCCCCTTGCGCCAGTGGTGCACGCACAACAGGATCGCGACCAGCGCCGCCGACGTGCTCAGCCACTTGCCGGCCTTGTGCACCACCGTGCGGGTGACCCAGGCGTCCTGCAACGCCCAGTGGCCACCTTCGAGGCGGAACAGGTGATCGGCCACCCATTGATCACCGCCGAAACCCATCAGCAGCGTAAACACGGGCAGACCGATTGCGACAGGCAGCCAGAAGTGAGTTACGGCGAATCTTGACGCCAGTGGTGATGTCGCAAGCGGCGCTGCCGCATCAATGGGACGAACGGGCATGCTGGGAAGGGGCGGTTCGGGAATCCGCGCTCATGCTCGTCACCTCGATGTCGGAGAAGGGTCGGACGCTCGTTCGTGCCGGGTTAATGTTTGCCCATAACGTGTCAACGTTCAGTCTTCTTCGGCGGTCGATCCGGTCCGCTCGGCGTGGCACTTCGGGTCCCAGGCCGTACCGGGAAGCAGTTGCCAACGATTCCTGTTGGCAATGCCGATGTCGATCACCTTCGCCGGGTCCACGCAGGGGCTCATCGCATCGTCCAGCACCAGCACCCAGCGCTTGCCCGGCGCCTCGGCCAGCCACGGGCCGGCGTCATGCCATTGTTCGGCCCAGGGGCGCTTGAAGCCGAACTCGCGCACCGGCCGATCTGCCTGCAGCAGGTTCTGTTCGCGCCAGGCGACCAGTGCCAGCTCCGCGTCCGGGCCGATCCGCGCGCCCACCCGGCGCATCACCGCCGACGCTGATGCGTACGGATCCAGCGCCGGGATCAGCACCAGGCCGTAGAGCATCCACAGCATGCCGTGGGTCAGCAACACCAGCGTTGCGGCACGTCGCACCCGCAGCCACACGATCAACGTGGCCAGGGCAATGGCAAAGGTCAGCAGGCCATCTCCCAGCACCGGCAGCAGCGAATCGGGCATCGCCCGCCGTTCCAGCTGCGCCAGGGCCCACGGATGTTCGGTCATCAGCATCACGCCGAGCACACCGGTGGCCAGCATCAGCACCACGGTGTAGCCGAACAGGTAGCGCCGCACGCAAAGCCGTCGCAGCAGGCCAGGCAACAGCGGGGCCACCGCCAGCGCCATCGCCGGCAGCATTGGCAGCACATAGACCTCGCGCTTGCCGGGGCTGGCACTGAAGAACACCAGCACCAGCAGCGCCCAGCCCAACAGCAGCCATTGCCGGCAGTCACCACGGCGGATGCGGCGCCACCAGGGTTTGAACAGCATCGGCAGCAACAGGCTGCCCGGCAGCCACAAGGTCAGGATCACCTGCAGGTAGTACCAGACCGGCTGGCGGTGGTGCCAGGCGTTGGCGTAGCGGGTGCCGGTCTGCTTGAACAGCAGTTCGTGGGCGTAGGACTGCAGGGACGCGCTGGGCTCATGCAGCAATGCCCAGCCCAGCGGGGCAAGCCACACCGCCACGCCCAGCAGGAAGGCCGGGATCAGCCACAGCAGCGTTGCCGGGTGCGGACCGTCCACGCTGCGCCCGCGGCGGCGCTGGTACAGCCACCAGCCGAACCACGGCAGCACCATCAGCAGCGGCAGGAACCCCACGCCCTTGGTCACCGTGCCGAGGCCAGCGGCGAAACCGGCCAGCCACAGCGCGGGCAGGTTGCGGCGCTCGCACAGGTGGCGCATCAATCCCCACAGGGCCACCGTGGTCATGCCGACCAGCACCATGTCGATCTGCGCGCGCTTGGCCATCAGGCCGAACTGCAGGGTGCAGAACAGCGCCGCCAGGGCGTACAGGGAATGCCGCGGCGACCACAGCCGCCGTGCCAGGTCCGACACCAGCCACAGGCTGAGCAGGGCGCCCAGCAGCGACGGCAGCAGGAACGACCATTGCCAGCTGCCGACCACCTCGTAAGCGGCCGCCTGCAGCCACATGAAGACCGGCGGCTTCTCCGCGTACAGCTCCACGCCCCGGTGCGGCAGCAGCCATTCCCCACTTTCGACCATGGTACGGGCCGCCAGCACGAAGCGCGGCTCGTCCGGCGGCTGCGGCTGGCGCAGGCCGATACCGGCGGCCAACGCGGCGATGATCAGCAGCCACAACAGGGGCAGGCGCCAACGGCGGGGCAGGGCTACGGGCACGGCAGGCTCCGGGAGCAAAACCGCCACTCTGACGTGGCTGGGGTAGGAAAGGCGTCGGAGCGGGCGCAGGGCGACCGCATTCCGACATGGTCGGCGCTACCATGGTACGAACTTCCGTGGATCTTTCGTGCATGCGTCTGTTGGTGATCGAGGACAACCGCCAGCTGGTGGCCAACCTGTTCGACTATTTCGAGTCGCGCGGGCACGTGCTCGACGTGGCCCCGGATGGCATCACCGGCCTGCACCTGGCAGGCAGCCACCCCTACGATGCGGTGATCCTGGACTGGATGCTGCCGCGCATGGAGGGGCCGGAGGTGCTGCGTCGCCTGCGCGCCGAGCACGCGTCGGAGGTGCCGGTGATCATGCTGACCGCGCGCGACGAGCTGCCGGACAAGATCGCCGGCTTCCGCGCCGGTGCCGACGACTACCTGACCAAGCCGTTCGCCCTGCCCGAGCTGGAAGTGCGGCTGGAGGCGCTGCTGCTGCGCGCGCAGGGCCGCAATCCGCGCAAGCGCCTGCAGGTGGGCGACCTGGTGCTGGACCTGGCGACCCTGGAAGCCCAGCGTGGTGGCCAGGTGCTGCACCTGTACCCGGCCTGCCGCAAGCTGCTGGAAGTGCTGATGCGCGCCAGCCCCGGTGCGGTCACCCGCCAGCAGCTGGAGTTCGCCCTGTGGGGCGACGAGCCACCGGATGGCGATCTGCTGCGCTCGCATGTCTACGAGCTGCGCCGCAGCGTCGACGGCCCGTTTGCCGACAAGCTGATCCATACGCTGCCGCGGGTGGGCTATCGGTTGGCGCTGATGGACGCTGCCGACGCAGGCAGGAATGCTGATGAGGGCGCGTAAGCCGGGGCCGCTGTACCGGCGGGTGGTGTGGTGGTTGCTCGGGTACCTGGCGCTGCTGTCGATTGCAGTGTTCAGTGTCGGCAACTACGTGCACGAACACGCCGAGCACGCCGCGTGGCGCGCGCTGCTCAATTCCGAACTGGACAGCATCGTCGAGCATGTCGAGCACGAACCTCACTATCGCTGGCAGGACTCGGACACGCTGAGCCTGTACCGCTTTGACGCGGTCAATCTGCCAGAGAGCCTGCGCTCCCTGCATCCGGGGTTGCATGACGGAGTGATGGTCAAGGGCCGCGAGACGGCGGTGATGGTCCGTGAAACGCAGTCGATGGGACGGGTGGCGCTGGCGCTGGACATCTCCGATTTCCATGACCTGGAACAGTTCGCCACGCGCTGGGTGATGCTGGCCGGGGTGATCATGATCTTCGTCACCGTGCTGATGGCGTCGTTCGGCATGGAGCGGATGGTGCGTCCGTTGAGCCTGCTGGCACAGCACATTGCCGGGCTGCGGCCGGGCGTGCAGGGCCAGCGTATCGAAGTCGATCCGCGCGGCAGCGCCGAGCTGCATACCATCGCCGGTGCGTTGAACGACTACCTGGACCGCAACGAGCAGTTCGTCGAGCGCGAGCGGGTCTTCATCAGCACCGCCAGCCACGAACTGCGCACGCCGATCGCGGTGATGACCGGTGCTGCCGAGCTCGCGCTGGAGCAACCGGGCCTGCCCGAGCGCGCCCGCCAGCAGATGCAGCGGGTGTTGCGCACAGCGCAGAGCGTGGAGCAGCTGATCGAGCTGCTGCTGGTGCTGGCGCGTGATCCGGCACGCCTGGCCGCGCGTGCCGAGCGCATCGCCCTGGACCAGCTGCTGCCGGAGATCGTCGACGACCATCGCCACCTGCTCGGTGACAAGGACCTGAGCATCGGCATCCAGGCGGCGCCGGTGGATATCGTTGCGCCGATGGCAGTGGTGCAGGCGGCGATCGGCAACCTGCTGCGCAATGCCATCGAGAACAGCGGCCGCGGCCATATCGAGCTGCAGTTGAGTGCGTCGGCGGTGCTGACGCTGCAGGACCCAGGGCATGGCATGAGCCCGGAGGAGATTGCCGCCATCCACGCGCGCATGGCCCGTGGCGGACGCGCCGATCGTGGCGGCGGCATCGGCCTGGACCTGATCGCGCGGTTGTGCGAGCACCTGGGCTGGACCCTGCAGCTGCAGCCCTGCGAGCCGCGCGGAACGCGTGTCACGCTCGATTTCAGTGCCTCGCGCCCGGCCTGATCCGGCCGTCCTGGTAGATGCCAACCTTGGTTGGCATGCGGCCCGTCGACCAAGGTCGACGCCTACCCACGCAATGGCTGTTCGCATTACCGCCCGTTCGGCCGCGCCACGTGCTGGTCGATCAGGATCACGTTGCCGTCGGGATCGGCCAGCTGCAGGTAGCCGGTCCCCTGGCCATCGGGGTCAGTGCGGACTGCCAGTTCGATGCCCTTGGCATCCAGTTCCGCCTGCAGTTCACGCACATCCTGGAAGTGGGGCAGCTCCTGCCTGTGCTGGTCCCAGCCGGGGTTGAAGGTCAGCAGGTTGCCCTCGAACATGCCCTGGAACAGCCCGATGACCGTGCCGTTGCTGCGCATTACCAGCCAGTTCTGCGTGGGATCGCCACCGGTGACCGAGAACCCGAGGGCTTCGTGGAACGCGCGGGAGGCGGCCAGGTCCTTCACGGACAGGCTGACAGAGAACGCACCAAGCTGCATGGGCCTGCTCCACAACGGTGATGCCGCAATCGTCGTCAATGCAGGGGAAGGCGACAAGCAGCGCAGCATGACCAGGCGTGAAGACAATGTTAATCTCGACCTGCGCCGCTTCATGCGGCGCTTTTTTTTCTCCGCTCTTTCGATCGACAGAGGATCCCATGCCGACCGAACCCGCTACCGCCCTGATCAGCAACGACATCGTTGGACTGGGCCTGATTGCCGCCACCCTGGCCCTGATCTTCTGGGCCGCCAGTGGTCCGACCCCGTTGTTGAAGAAGATCTTCGCCTGGGTGCCGGCACTGCTGCTGTGCTACTTCATCCCCGCCATCTACAACACCGCCGGTGTCATCGATGGCCACAACACCTCGCTGTACAACCCGGTCGCGCGCGACGTGCTGCTGCCCGCTGCGCTGGTCCTGCTGACACTGTCGATCGACCTGAAAGGCGTCATCAAGCTCGGCCCAAAGCTGCTGATCGTGTTCTGCGCCGGTACCGCCGGCATCATGCTCGGCGCCATCGTCTCGTTCCAGCTGATGAAGCTGATCCATCCGGAAACGGTGGCCGGTGATACCTGGGCCGGCATGGCCGCGCTGGCCGGCAGCTGGATCGGTGGCGGCGCCAACATGGTGGCCATGCGCGAGGTGTTCGGCACCGATGCCACCACCTTTGGCCAGTTCGCGGTGGTCGACGTGGCCTGCGCCAGCCTGTGGATGGCGATCCTGCTGTTTTTGGCCAACCGCGCGCAGCAGATCGATACCCGCAACGGTGCCGACACCCGCGCCATCGACGAGATGAAGGCACGCATCAGCGCCTACGAGGCACAGAACGCGCGCATTCCCAGCATGACCGACCTGATGGTGATCGTTGGCGTGGCATTGGGTGGCGTCGGCCTGGCCCATGCCATCGCCGCGCCGTTGTCGGGCTGGTTCAAGGCCAATGTCAGCTGGGCCAGCCAGTTCAGCCTCGACAGCCAGTTCGTCTGGGTGATCCTGCTGTCCACGGCGATGGGCCTGGGCCTGAGCTTCACCCGTGCGCGCCGGCTGGAAGCCGCAGGCGCTTCGCGGCTGGGCACGGTGTTCCTGTACTTCCTGATCGCCTGCATCGGCATGCAGATGAACCTGCTGTCGCTGCTGGATCGGCCGTGGCTGTTCCTGCTTGGCGCGATCTGGATGGCCACGCACGTGCTGGTGCTGTGGGGGGTAGCCAAGCTGCTGCGCGCGCCGCTGTTCTTCTTCGCGATCGGTTCGCAGGGCAACATCGGCGCGGCCGCCTCGGCCCCCGTGGTGGCCGCAGCCTTCCATCCGACGCTGGCGCCGGTGGGCGTGCTGCTGGGTACGGTGGGCTATGCCACCGGCACCGGGCTGGCGTATGTCACCGGCCTGATCCTGAAGTGGATGGCCGGCGCCTGAGTCCTGGCCGGACGATCCTGTTGCGGGTTCGCGGCGTGCGCCGCGAACCCGCTCTGCCCGTGTAGAGCCGAGCCCGCGCTCGGCTTTCTTTTGCCTGCTGAAAGGCAGGCCTGGCCCTCAGCAGCAGCGCCCGCCGTTGCGCCCGCCGTAACGCGCTTCCTGGCGCTCGCGGAAGAACGTCTTGTAGTCCATCGGCTCCTGGTCCGGGTGCTTATCCAGCATGTGCCGGACGTAATTGTCGTAATCAGGAATGCCACAGCACAGTCGTGCGGTCTGCACCAGGCGCCGCCAGATGCGGCGGTGCGCCTGGTACTGGCCGGCGGGAACCAGTTGCGTGCTCATCACAGATCCACCATTTCATGCGGCTTCAGCGCCACGTACGGGGTCTCGCGGTCGCTGCGCTGCGGGTTGCGGCGTGCCGCCAGGATGGTCTTGATCGAATACACCAGCACCGCGCCGACCACCAGCAGGAACAGCGCGGTCAGGCCGGTGTTGACGTAGGCGTTGACCACGATCTGCTTCATCTGCGCCACCGACTTGGCCGGTGCAGTGATCGTATCGCTGGCGAGCGCGGCCTGGAACTTGTGTGCCTGCGCCAGGAAACCCTGCGCCGGGTTGCTGTCGAAGATCTTGATGAAGCCGGCGTAGGTGGTGCAGATCAGCAGCCACACCGCCGGTACCGCAGTGACCCACGCATAGCGGTCACGCTTCATCTTGAACAGCACCACCGTGCCCAGCATCAGCGCGATGCCAGCCAGCATCTGGTTGGAGATGCCGAACAGCGGCCACAGCGTCTGGATGCCGCCGAACGGATCGACCACGCCGGTGTAGAGCAGGTAGCCCCACAGCGCCACGCAGCCGGCGGTACCGATGATGTTGGCGGTCCACGACTCGGTCTTCTTCAGGGCCGGCACGAAGTTGCCCAGCAGGTCCTGCAGCATGAAGCGCCCGGCGCGGGTACCGGCGTCCACCGCGGTCAGGATGAACAAGGCTTCGAACAGGATCGCGAAGTGGTACCAGAACGCCATCATCGCGTCGCTGCCACTGGGAATCGCTTCGTGCAGGATCTGCGCGATGCCTACCGCCAGCGTCGGTGCACCACCGGCGCGGTGCAGGATGGTCGGTTCACCAATGGCGGCCGCGGTCGCGGTCAACTGCTCGGGGGTAATGGTGAAGCCCCAGGTGTTGGTGATGTAGTGCGCCGCCGAGGCTGCATCGGCACCGATCACGGCGGCCGGGCTGTTCATCGCGAAGTAGATGCCCGGATCGATGATCGAGGCCGCCACCAGCGCCATCACCGCCACGAACGATTCCATCAGCATGCCGCCGTAGCCGATGTAGCGCATGTGCGCTTCATTGGCCAGCAGCTTGGGCGTGGTGCCGGAGGAGATCAGTGCGTGGAAACCGGAGACCGCACCGCAGGCGATGGTGATGAACAGGAAGGGGAACATGCCGCCCTTCCACACCGGGCCATCACCGCTGGCGGCGAACTGGGTCAGCGCCGGCATCTTCAGTTCCGGCATCACCACCAGGATGCCGATGGCCAGCGCGATGATGGTGCCGATCTTGAGGAAGGTCGACAGGTAGTCGCGCGGGGCCAGCAGCAGCCACACCGGCAGCACCGAGGCGACGAAGCCGTAGCCGATCAGCATCCAGGTGATCTGGGTGCCGGTGAAGGTGAACGCCGGCCCCCACACCGGGTCGGCGGCGACCTTGCCGCCGTACCAGATCGCGGCCAGCAGCAGGATCAGGCCAACCACCGAAATCTCGCCGATCCTGCCGGGGCGGATGTAGCGCATGTACACGCCCATCAGGATCGCGATGGGCATCGTCGCGATCACCGTGAACATGCCCCACGGGCTTTCGGCCAGCGCCTTGACCACCACCATCGCCAGCACCGCCAGGATGATGATCATGATCAGGAACGCACCGAACAGGGCGATGGTGCCGGGTACCTGGCCCATCTCCTCGCGCACCAGGTCACCCAGCGAGCGGCCGTTGCGACGGCTGGACAGGAACAGCACCATGAAGTCCTGCACTGCGCCGGCCAGCACCACGCCCACCACCAGCCACAGCAGGCCGGGCAGGTAGCCCATCTGCGCGGCCAGCACCGGGCCGACCAGCGGGCCGGCGCCGGCAATGGCGGCGAAGTGGTGGCCGAACAGCACGTGCTTGTTGGTCGGCACGTAGTCCAGGCCATCGTTGTTGATCACCGCCGGGGTGGCCCGGGTCGGATCCAGCTGCATCACCTTGTTGGCGATGAACAGGCTGTAGAAGCGGTAGGCGACCAGGTACAGCGAGACCGCGGCCACCACGATCCACAGTGCGTTGATGTGCTCGCCGCGGCGCAGGGCGACGGTGCCCAGACAGAATGCGCCGAGCAGGGCGAGTGCCGCCCAGCCCAGTTTGGAAAACCCTTTCATGAGGTGCTCTCTCCCGGAAAGACAGTCAAAGAGTCCTGCTTGCCCACGACAGGGTCAATTGGCACAGGACGAATCGGCGGTAGTACTTTGGTCGTACGACGGTGGCGCTGACGTGCAGCCAACATCAGGGATGGAACAATTGGTTGCGGTGCCATCCATTGGCGTACGGCCATGTGGCGTCCATCTTCAGGGGCATCCATCCCACAGGAGTCGCCATGAGCCTTCCCGAACCGGTCCGCGTGCTGCGCACCATCCGTGGCATGCCCACCTCCGACGGTGCCGGCGTGCGCCTGACCCGCGTCATCGGCGGCCCGACGCTGCCGGACCTGGACCCGTTCCTGCTGCTCGATGAATTCGGCACCGACCGGGCCGAGGACTACATCGCCGGCTTCCCGGAACACCCGCACCGCGGTTTCGAGACCGTCACCTACATGCTCGACGGACGCATGCGGCATCGCGACAACCATGGCAACGAAGGCCTGTTGACCCCGGGCAGCGTGCAGTGGATGACCGCTGGCCGCGGCCTGGTGCACTCGGAGATGCCCGAGCAGGAAAGCGGGCAGATGCGTGGATTCCAGCTGTGGGTGAACCTGCCGGCGAAGGAGAAGATGACCGAGCCGAAGTACCAGGAGTTCGCGCCCGAGCGCATTCCCGTGGTGCAGCCGGCAGCCGGCGTGGAAGTGAAGGTGATCGCCGGCTCGGTCGACGGCACCCGCGGCCCGATCGTGCAGCCGGCCACCGAGCCGCTGTATCTCGACATCACGTTGGCGCCCGACCGGGCCTGGACTTACACGCTGCCGGAAGGCCACAACGCCTTTGCCTATGTATTTGAAGGCGGACTGACGGTGGGTGAACAGGACGCCGCCCGTGATGTTGCGCGCCAGGAGCTGGCGGTGCTGGGCGGCGGCGAACAGCTGCATGTTTCGGCTGGCAGCGAAGGCGCGCGGCTGATCCTGGTGGCCGGCCGTCCGTTGCGCGAGCCGGTGATGCGGCACGGCCCGTTCGTGATGAACACGCGGCAGGAACTGATGCAGGCCTTCGTCGATTTCCAGGAAGGCAGGTTCTGAGGTAGTGCCGGCCGCCGGCCGGCACCTGCTTTTGATCAGGACCGAAGGGTTTGCCGGCCGGCGGCCGGCACTGCCTGCCGATCGAGGTGCATTGCGGGGATGCTGCCAGGCAGTCATCCCCGTCACCTTCAGCGCCCGGCGGCCACGGCCGAAGGGGTCAGGCTCATGCCCTGCGCCAGCTGCTGCAGTGAGCTCAGCTCCTGCGCGCTGTCCGGATACAGCGCAATCTGCGCGTAACGCCCTTTGTCGATCTTGACCACGCTGATGCGCCGTTCGGCGTAACCCGGCGGTTGCTGGCCGCCCAGGTCGGGCTGGTACCAGTACAGCGATTCACCGCCGAAGCTGCCTTTTTCCTGGCGCAGCGAGCGGCTCAGCGGAATGGCGGGGTCACGCGCGCTGAGCATCAGGCTCAGTACTTCGCGGCCATCAGGGGTGCTGGCGCGGCAGACCAGGAAATCGGCCTGCACCTGCTGCTGCCACTGCAGGCCACTGCTGGCTGGCAGCGAAGGACATTCGGACGGCGCCTGCGCGGCGGCCTGGGCCGCAGCGAACAGCAGGCTCGACAAGATGACAGGCACGAACTTCATGCATCCCCCAAGGTGATGAGTTGTTTGGCTCCGCCAGCAGGGCCGGCGGCCGTGGCATCCCATCCCCGGATGCCGCCCCATCCGGCATGTGCACGGACGGTCAACTCAACCTTAACGGAACGTGAGCAATCGCACAATTCGCGGTTGCAGACGTAACCATTGCGGCCGAGGGTCGGCCGCAATGGGAGTCGCGAGGATCAGCGGTCGCTGCCGATCCACTTGTAGATCAGGCCGCCGATCGCGCCGCCCAGCAGGGGAGCGACCCAGAACAGCCACAGCTGGCTGACTGCGCCGCTGCCGGCAAAGAAGGCCACGGCGGTGGAGCGGGCCGGGTTCACCGAGGTGTTGGTGACCGGAATGCTGATCAGGTGGATCAGGGTCAGCGACAGGCCGATCGCCAGCGGGGCGAAACCGGCCGGTGCCTTGCCGTGGGTGGAACCCATGATCACGATCAGGAACACCGCCGTCAGCACCACTTCGCACAGGAAGGCGGCTGCCACGCTGTAGCCGCCGGGCGACAGCACGCCATAGCCATTGCTGGCGAACGCACCCGCCTGGCTGCCGTCGATGGCGAAGCCAGTGGCGCCGGAGGCGATCTGCAGCAGGATGAAGCCGGCCAGCAGGCCGCCGGCAACCTGGGCGATGATGTAGGGCACCAGATCCCTGGTCGGGAAACGACCACCGGCCCACAGCCCGACGCTGACTGCCGGGTTGAAGTGCGCGCCGGAGATATGGCCGAACGCATAGGCGCCGGTCACCACGGTCAGGCCGAAGGCCAGCGCCACGCCGAGGAAACCGATACCCAGCGGATTGCCGTCGCCACCGAACTTGGCGGCCAGCACCGCACTGCCACAGCCACCCAGAACCAGCCAGAACGTGCCGAGGAACTCGGCGGACAAGCGTTTACCCATGCTCATGTGTTGCACTCCTTTGACGGTCGAAAGTGTGATTTATGTCACATTTCAATGATCAGCGGGTGACTGTCGCGTCAACGCCGGGTGCAGGGATACACCTTCAGATGTGTGCAACACGCGATGTTCAGTACTGCGGAAGTGGGATGAATTCCTTGTCGTCGCCCGGAATGGTGCCGAAGCGGCCGGCTTCCCAGTCGTGCTTGGCCTGCTCGATGCGCTCCTTCGAGCTCGACACGAAGTTCCACCACAGGTGGCGCGGGCCATCCAGCGGCTCGCCACCGAACAGCATCGCCTTCACCGGCGTCTTCGCGCGCAGGCGGCCGCGTGCACCGGCTTCGGGGATCACCAGGTGCTGCGCGGGAATATCCACGCCATCCAGCTGCGCGTCGCCCTCGAGGATGTACAACGCGCGCTCGCGGTGGCCGTCGTCGATATCGATTTCCGCATCGGGGTCGAGATCGATTGCCACGTTGAGGGTGTCGGCGAACACCTTCACCGGCGATTCCTCGCCGTACGCACGGCCGGCGATCACCCGCAGCCACGCGCCGTTGCGACGCTGCTCGGGCAGGGTGGCAGCGGCATGGTGGTAGAACGCCGGCTCGATCTCTTCATGCGACTTCGGCAGCGCGACCCAGGTCTGCATGCCGTGGATCGGGTTGTCGTGATCGCGGTCCGGCTGCGGCGTGCGCTCGGAATGGGCGATACCGCGGCCGGCGGTCATCCAGTTGACGTCACCGGGACGGATCACCTGATCCGAACCCAGCGTGTCGCGGTGGCCGATCGCGCCCGACCACAGGTAGGTGACGGTGGCCAGGCCGATATGCGGATGCGGGCGCACGTCGATGGCGGTGCCGGGGTGCATGAGTGCCGGGCCCATCTGGTCGACGAACACGAACGAGCCGATGCTGCGCGCCTGCAGGGTGGGGACGGCGCGACGGACTTCCAGGCCGCCGATGTCGTGCACGCGCGGGGCGATGATGGTGGTCATGCGGGCGTTCTCGCTGGCAGGGATCAGGTGGTGAGCATCGCATGCAGCTGTGACGGGCACATGCCCCGTATGGGTAACAGGGTGTTCCAGCCAACGGCGCAGCCCCTCGTGGCTGTGGGGTTGGTTGCGTAAAGCAAAAGCCGCGCTTGGCCGGGCGGGGTGGGTTCGCGGGGGACGCCGTGAATCCGTCCCTGGAGGCTTGGCCGCGGCATCCATGCCGCGGACACCCCCGCGGACCCACCCCGCCCGGCCTCTGACAGTTTCCGTGTGCGTCCAGCCACGGAGAAGAAAAAAGAAAATCAAAATCAAACGCCGGTCGCTTCGCTCCTGGTGACGAGCAAGGTCGACACCCATCAGTTTGTAGTGATCCACACCGATATCGAGATTCACCGACCGTTACCGGGAAACTGTCAGGGGTGGGGCGGTGTGGGCAGGCAGGACCGTTGGCGCCATGGATGGCGCCATCGAGCCCCCATGGATGGGTTTACGGCGTGTCCTGCAAGCCCACACCGCCCCGCCCGCCTAACAGAAAAGCCAGAGCCGGCTGTTGCTCCGGCTCTGGCTTCGGCGGTTGCCTCTGCGGGTGCCGGGCCGCAGGCCCGGCCGATGAACTCAGACCACCGGTTCGCGCAGGACGGGGTTGTCCCAGCCGGGACGCGGCGCGAAACGGTCGCCATGGCGCTGCTGCAGCGCCTTCAACCGCTCGACGATCGCATCGGCACCGACCGCACGGATGTGCTGGATCGGACCGCCGCGGAACGGTGCGAAACCGGTGCCGAAGATCACGCCGGCATCCAGCAGGTCCGCGTCGGCCACCACGCCCTCGTGCAGGCAGGCCACCGCCTCGTTCAACAGCGGCAGGATCAGGCGGTCCTCCAGATCGGCCGGGGCCTGGTAGTCGCTGGCCACGTCCGGCTTCTTCGGCTTGCCGTTCTCCCAGGTGTAGATGCCCTGGCCATCCTTCTTGCCGCGCTTGTCAGGTTCCACCGTCTGCAGTGCGGCCGGGATCTGCAGGCCCAGGAACGGCGCCAGTTCGCGGCCGACGCCGGCGGCCACGTCCAGGCCGACGGTGTCGATCAGTTCGATCGGGCCCATCGGCATGCCGAACTTCACCGCGGCCTTGTCGATCACCGGGCCCGGAATGCCCTCGGCATACGCGGTGGCCGCTTCCAGCATGTACGGGAACAGCACGCGGTTGACCAGGAAGCCCGGGCTGCCGGCTACCGGCACCGGGAACTTGCCCAGCGCCTTGCAGAACGCGGCCAGGCGGCGCTCGGTCTCCGGCGCCATGCCGTCGTGATGGATGATCTCCACCAACGGCATCTGCGCTACCGGGTTGAAGTAGTGCAGGCCCGCGAACTGCGCAGGGCGCTGGATGTGGTCGCGCAGTTCCACCAGCGGAATCGACGAGGTGTTGGTGGTCAGCAGGGCGTCCTGCTTCATCTTCGGCTCAAGCGTCTGGTACAGCGCACGCTTGGCTTCGGGGTTCTCGATGATTGCCTCGATCACCAGGTCGGCCTCGGCCACGCCGTTGCCTTCCAGGTCGGCACGCAGGCGCGTGGCCACGGCCGGGCGCTTGCTCTCGTCGCGCACCTTCTTGGCGAACAGCGCCTGCGCGCGTTCCATGGCCGGGTCGATGAAGCGCTGCTCGCGGTCCTGCAGGGTCACTTCGAAGCCCTTGTAGGCGGCCCACGCGGCGATGTCGCCGCCCATCACGCCGGCGCCGACCACGTGCACGTGGCGGATGCCGGAATCACCGCCACCGAGGCCCTTCAGGCGTTCGGTCAGGAAGAAGATACGGATCAGGTTGCGCGCGGTCGGAGTACTGGCCAGCTTCACCACGGCACGCCGCTCGGCGTCCAGGCGGGCCTGGATCGGCTTGCCGCCACTGCGCTGCCAGGTGCTGATCAGTGCGTACGGCGCCGGGTACTGGTCCTTCTTCGCCTTGCGGGCGACCTGCTTGACCATCTGCGGTGCCAGCAGCGTGCGTGCCAGCCAGGTGTTGGTGGCCCAGGCCGTGGCGCGCTGCTTGAACGGGCGGGTGGTGCCGGACAGCGCCAGTGCAACGGCCGTGTCGAGCACCACCGCCGGTGCCACCACCTTGTCGACCAGGCCGATGCCACGCGCGGCCGAGGCCGACAGGGTGCGGCCGGTCAGCATCATGTCCATCGCTGCCGGGGCGCCCACCAGGTGCGGCAGGCGGGCGCTGCCACCCCACCCCGGGAAGATGCCCAGCTGGGTTTCCGGCAGGCCGATGCGGGTGCTGCTGTCATTGGAGGCCACGCGATAGCGGCAGGCCAGGGCAAGCTCGGTGCCACCGCCCAGGCAGTGGCCGTGGATGGCCGCCACGGTCGGGCAGGGCAGCTCGGCCAGCTTCTGGTAGGTGGCCTGGCCACGCCGGATCGCGTCGTTGACGGTGCCGCGACGGTCGAATTCCTGGAACTCCTTCAGGTCGGCACCGGCAATGAAGCCGGCCTTCTTCAGCGACTGGATGACTACGCCCTTGGGCGGGTCCAGGGCAATGCGCTCAAGCAGGTCGCCCAGTTCCAGCAGTACGTCCTGCGACATCGCATTGACGCTGCTGTCCTGGCGATCCAGGGAGAGAACCACCACGCCGTCGTCGCGGATCTCGGGGTGCCAGTGGCTGAAGCGGAGACCATCGAAGCCTGAGAGCATGGACGTTCCATCCGGTTGTGTATGGAGAAGCGGCTATGATCCAGAGGTTGTTTCCCCCGCGTCAAATCCCAATAGCAGGGGAGTGGCGCCCCCGGATCCATGGCCGTGGACCGGGACGCTAACCGAATGGTGGTTAAAAGCTGGTGCGGCGCCAGGTGATCGGCGACTGAACTTTTCCCGGGATTGGCAGTCTCATTGCCCGACGTCGGTTGGGCTGACAGGAGTGCGGCCCCTCATGGCCGATGTTGATACACCTCAGGAGCTGGATCTGGAGCTGGTCCGGCGCGTGCAGCACGGCGAGAGTGCCGCGTTCGATGTCCTGGTGCGCAAGTACCAGCATCGGGTCGTGGCCCTGGTCGGTCGCTACATCGCCGACTGGAGCGAATGTCAGGACGTCGCCCAGGACACTTTCATCCGTGCCTACCGCGCGATCGGGAGTTTCCGTGGCGATGCCCAGTTCTCAACCTGGTTGCATCGAATCGCCGTGAATACCGCCAAAAACTACCTGGCTTCACACAATCGTCGTCCGCCGACCGATGACATCGACATCGGTGACGCCGAGCAGTTCGACAGCGGTACCCGCCTGCGGGACACCGACACGCCCGAGCGCGAGTTGATGCGCCAGGAGCTGGAACAGACGGTCATGAAGGCCGTCAACGCGCTGCCGGAGGAACTCCGGTCGGCGATCACCCTGCGCGAGGTGGAAGGCCTGAGCTACGAGGATATCGCGCAGAAGATGGGGTGCCCGATCGGCACCGTGCGTTCCCGGATCTTCCGGGCGCGCGAGGCGATCGACACCGAACTCCGGCCGCTGTTGGACATCGGCAGCGCCACCCGTGAGAAGAGCCGCGTATGACCAGTAATCCGTTCAACGAATCGCAGAACCATCAATCGCCCGCCGGGCAGCGCCTGGACCAGCGCCATCGCGAGCAGCTGTCGGCCCTGGTCGATGGCGAGCTGGGTGCCGATGAAGCGCGCTTCCTGCTGCGCCGGATGGAACACGACCCCGAACTGGCCGGCTGCCAGGAGCGCTGGCAGCTGCTGGGCGACGTGATGCGCGGGCAGGCCCCGGCGTTGGCACCGGCCGGCTTCAGTGCCGCCGTTGCGGCCGCCATTGCGGCAGAGCCGACGCCGCAGGCCGAGCCGCGTCGCCAGATGCGTCGCAGTGGCTGGCGCGCCTGGGGCGGCGGTGCTGCGCTGGCCGCATCTGTGGCCGCGGTCGCCCTGTTCATCGGCGGCGAGAAATTGAAGGAGGCGACGCCGGGTGAACCGCAGGCGCCGCAGGTGATCGCCAGCCAGGCGGAACTGACGCCGGCACCGGCCGCGCCGACCCCAGTCACCGAGGCTTCGGTGGACACGGCCGCAGTGGCCGTGGCTGCTGCGCCGGCCGTAGCGATGGCCGCGGCGGGCCGCCGCCAGGACGCCCGCCGTGCCAGTGCTACGCGCAGCCAGCAGGCCGCGCGTGCCGCCCAGCGCGACGATACTTCGCAGCGCGCCATCGCCGCCGTGCAGGCACCGTTGACCCCGACCGTGCCGGCCAACGCCAACCGCAACCTGCCGTTCGGCGAGGTCAGCGGACTGCAGGCCCGGCCATGGCCGCGCTCCAGCCTGGCGCCCGCCGCTGGCGGCGCGCTCAATGCCAGCTTCCCGGCCCACGCCGGTAGTGCCGCGTTCTATCCGTTCGAGCCGCGCCTGCAGGATGACCTGCCGGTGCCGCCGCGCCCGCGCGACTGAGCCGGGCGCCTTCACGCCCCGCCGTCGGCGGGGCCCGTATTCCTCTTTCCACCCGACCCGGAGGTTGCCGTCCGATGACTCCCCGACTCCGCACGCAGGCCATTGGCCTGCTGGCCCTGACCCTTCCCCTGGTGGCCTGCGCACAGGCGCCGGCGCCCGTCGCGCAGACCCAGCCCGCGCCAGCCGCGGCCGCGCGGGCACCGGCGCAGCCGCTGGTCAGTGGCCTGCCCGACTTCACCAACCTGGTCGAACAGGTCGGCCCGGGCGTGGTCAACGTCGATACCACCATCGTCCGCAACAACCGCCAGGCCGCGCGCGGCCCGATGGGCGACGATGACATGCCGGAGTTCTTCCGCCGCTTCTTTGGTCCCGACTTCCCGATGCCGGGGCAGGGGCCGGGTGGGCCAGACGGTGGCCCCAGCATCAAGGGCCGTGGCATGGGCTCGGGCTTCATCATCTCGCCCGATGGCTATGTGCTGACCAATTACCACGTGGTGGCCGACGCCAGTGACGTGAAGGTCAAGCTGGGCGACAGCCGTGAGTTCACCGCCAAGGTGGTGGGCAGCGACCAGCAGTACGACGTCGCCCTGCTGAAGATCGACGGGAAGAACCTGCCAACCGTGCGCGTGGGTGACTCCAACAGCCTGAAGCCGGGGCAGTGGGTTGTCGCGATCGGCTCGCCGTTCGGCCTCGACCATTCTGTCACCGCCGGCGTGGTCAGCGCCGTCGGCCGCAGTACGGGCGGCCCCGACCAGCGCTATGTGCCGTTCATCCAGACCGACGTGGCGATCAACCAGGGCAATTCCGGTGGCCCTCTTCTGAACACCCGCGGCGAAGTGGTCGGCATCAACTCGCAGATCTTCTCCGCGTCCGGCGGCTACATGGGCATCAGCTTCGCGATCCCGATCGACCTGGCGATGAGCGCGGTCGAGCAGATCAAGAAGAGCGGCAAGGTCACCCGCGGCCAGCTCGGCGCGGTCGTGGAGCCGATCGATTCGCTGAAGGCGCAGGGCCTGGGCCTGCCGGACAGTCGTGGCGCCCTGGTCAACCAGATCGTGGCCGGCAGTGCGGCCGCCAAGGCCGGCGTGCAGGTGGGCGACGTCATCCGCTCGGTCAACGGCAGCCCGGTCAACAGCTGGTCCGACCTGCCGCCGCTGATCGGTGCGATGGCGCCGGGCAGCAAGGTGAACCTGGTGGTGTACCGCGACGGCAAGCCGCATGACCTCAGTGCCACGTTGACCGCCCTGAGTGAAGACGGGCAGGCCAGTGCCCGCGGGCCGTCGGCCGGCGGTGCCGAGGCGGCGCCGCAGACCGGGGCCAATGCCCTGCTGGGGCTGGACGTGAGCGACCTGAGCGCGGCTCAGCGCAAGCAGTTCGGGCTCAACGGCAACGAAGGCGTGCGCATCACCGGGGTCAAGGGCCAGGCGGCGCGTGATGCCGGCCTGTCGCCGGGCATGGTGATCCTGCAGGTCGGCCGCGTCGCGGTCGGCAGTGTGGATGCCCTGAACCGGGCGCTGTCCAGCTTCAAGAAGGACGACGTGGTCATGCTGCTGGTCCGCACGGCCAACGGCAACAGCGCCTTCGTGGCGGTCAAGGCCGGCCAGTAGGGCCTGCCGGGGCCGCTCCGGCGGCCCCTGGGCCTCCCCCGAAGCCCCGCCCCGGCGGGGCTTCGGTCGTTCCGGGCCGGTGCCCGGCAGCCGGTTTTAGCGGCCGGGCGCTGGGCGTGCGATAATCGACCGTTACCCTGACGACGCCGCGCGCCGCCGCCACCTATGTCTTCTGATTCGATGCGGAACATCCGCAACTTCTCCATCATCGCCCATGTCGACCACGGCAAGTCCACGCTGGCCGACCGCATCATCCAGCTCTGCGGTGGCCTGCAGGCCCGCGAGATGGAAGCGCAGGTGCTCGATTCCAATCCGATCGAGCGCGAGCGTGGCATCACGATCAAGGCGCAGTCGGTGTCACTGCCGTACCTGGCCAAGGACGGGCAGACCTACCACCTGAACTTCATCGACACCCCCGGCCACGTCGACTTCTCCTATGAAGTCAGCCGCTCGCTGGCCGCCTGCGAAGGCGCGCTGCTGGTGGTCGATGCGGCGCAGGGCGTGGAAGCCCAGTCGGTGGCCAACTGCTACACCGCCGTGGAGCAGGGCCTGGAAGTGGTGCCGGTGATCAACAAGATCGACCTGCCCACCGCCGACATCGAGCGCGCCAAGGCCGAGATCGAGGCCGTGATCGGCATCGATGCCTCCGACGCCGTGCCGGTCAGTGCCAAGACCGGCCTCAACGTGCAGGACGTGCTGGAAGCGATCGTGCACCGCATTCCGCCGCCGGCGCCGCGCGACACCGACAAGCTGCAGGCGCTGATCATCGACTCGTGGTTCGACAACTACCTCGGCGTGGTGTCGCTGGTGCGCGTGATGCAGGGCGAGATCAAGGCCGGTGACAAGCTGCAGGTGATGTCGACCGGCCGCAACCACCAGGTCGACAACGTCGGCGTGTTCACGCCGAAGCGCAAGGTGCTGCCGGCGCTGCGTGCCGGTGAAGTGGGCTGGGTCACCGCCAGCATCAAGGACGTGCATGGCGCGCCGGTCGGCGACACCCTCACCCTGGCCGGCGATCCGGCGCCGAAGCCGCTGCCGGGCTTCCAGGAAATGCAGCCGCGCGTGTTCGCCGGCCTGTTCCCGGTCGATGCCGAAGACTACCCGGACCTGCGCGAAGCGCTGGACAAGCTGCGCCTGAACGATGCCGCGCTGCGTTTCGAGCCGGAAAGCTCCGAAGCGATGGGCTTCGGCTTCCGCTGCGGCTTCCTGGGCATGCTGCACATGGAAATCGTGCAGGAGCGCCTGGAGCGCGAATACAACCTGGACCTGATCAGCACCGCGCCGACGGTGGTGTATGAGGTCCTGAAGACCGATGGCTCGATCATCAACATGGACAACCCGGCCAAGCTGCCGGCGGTGAACCAGGTCGAGGAAATCCGCGAACCGATCATCCGCGCCAACGTGCTCACCCCCGAGGAGTACATCGGCAACATCATCAAGCTGTGCGAAGAAAAGCGCGGCAGCCAGATCGGCATCAACTACCTGGGCAGCCAGGTGCAGATCAGCTACGAGCTGCCGATGGCCGAGGTGGTGCTGGACTTCTTCGACAAGCTGAAGTCGGTCAGCCGCGGCTATGCCTCGCTCGATTACCACTTCGTGCGCTTCGACGCAGGCCCGTTCGTGCGCGTGGACGTGCTGATCAATGGTGACAAGGTCGATGCGCTGTCGTTGATCGTGCACCGCAGCCACGCTGACCGACGTGGCCGCGAGCTGTGCGAGAAGATGAAGGACCTGATCCCGCGCCAGATGTTCGACGTGGCCATCCAGGCCGCCGTCGGCTCGCAGATCATCGCCCGCACCACGGTCAAGGCCATGCGCAAGAACGTGCTGGCCAAGTGCTATGGTGGCGACGTTTCGCGCAAGAAGAAGCTTCTGGAAAAGCAGAAGGAAGGCAAGAAGCGCATGAAGCAGGTCGGACGCGTGGAGATTCCGCAGGAAGCGTTCCTGGCCGTCCTGCAGATGGACAACAAGTAAGGCCCGCACCGGCCCTGCGGGGCCGGTCGTCTGGTGACGTTGCAAAGGACCCTGAATGAAACTGTTTGAGATCCTCCTGGTCGTGCTGACCCTGGCCTCGGGCCTGATCCTGCTCGCGGACAAGCTGTACCTCGCCAAGCGTCGCGCCCAGCGCGCGGGCCTGCTCGACTCCGAGCCGGTGCTGGTGGATTACTCGCGTGCGTTCTTCCCGGTGCTGGCGATCGTGCTGATCGTGCGCAGTTTCATCGCCGAGCCGTACAAGATCCCGTCCAGCTCGATGATGCCGAACCTGCTGATCGGCGACTTCATCCTGGTCAACAAGTTCTCCTACGGCCTGCGCCTGCCGATCAGCAACACCAAGATCGTGCCGTTTGGCGAGCCGTCGCGCGGCGACGTGGTGGTGTTCCACTTCCCCGGCCACAGCGACAACGATCCGGCCAAGGGTGAGAACTTCATCAAGCGCGTCATCGGCGTGCCGGGCGACACCGTGGTCTTCGAAGGCGACGGCGTGATCCTCAACGGCGAACCGCTGAAGTACGACAACAAGGGCATCTATGCAGGCCACAAGGGCCAGGGCGAGGGTGCCAACCTGCTGGTCGAACACCTGCCGGGTCGTACCCACACCGTGCTGGAGACCGACTATCCGCGTGGCCAGGGCCAGTGGACCGTGCCGGCCGGCAAGTACCTGGTGATGGGCGACAACCGTGACAACAGCGACGATGGCCGTTTCTGGGGCCTGCTGCCGGAGGAAAACCTGCGCGGCAAGGCCTTCCTGATCTGGCTGAACTGCCAGGGCTGGTTCTGCAAGGATGGCTTCGAGCCGTCGCGGATCGGCTCGAGCATCAACTGATCGGGCATCAACCGAGTATTTTCACATCCAACGCGTATCTGGGGAGAACGCAATGAAGACGATGAACACGCAGCGTGGCATGACCCTGACCTCGTTCCTGGCGGTCCTGATCGTGGTCGGTTTCTTCCTTTACATCGGCATGAAGCTGTTCCCGATGTACCAGGAGTATTACGCGGTGCGCTCGGCGATGAAGAGCCTGGCCAACGAGCCGGGTGTGGGCAGCATGGAACCGGCCCGGATCCAGGATCTGTTCTTCAAGCGGCTGTACATCAACTACTCGGAAAACGTGAAGCCGGCCAACGTGAAGTTCGACCGCCGCGACAATGGCTGGACCCTCAAGGTCAACTACGAAGTGCGCCGTCCGCTGGTCGGCAACCTGGACGTGGTTGGCAAATTCGATTCATCCCAGGACCTGACCCGAAGCGGTGCCGAATAAACCTTTCCAACGTGGTGACCTGATCGGTCATCCCTTCCGCGACCCGGCGCTGCTGAAGCAGGCGCTGACGCATCGCAGTGCCGGTGCGCCACACAACGAGCGCCTGGAGTTCCTGGGCGACAGCATCGTCAACATGATGGCGGCCGAGGCGTTGTACCAGCGCTGGCCCAAGGCTGACGAAGGCGCGATGACCCGTGCCCGCGCCGAGCTGGTGCGTGAAGGCGCGCTGGCGGTGATCGGGCGCACCCTGGAACTGGGCGATCGACTGATCCTGGGTCCGGGCGAAATGAAGTCCGGCGGCCACCGTCGTGATTCGATCCTGGCCGACGCGGTGGAAGCCGTGGTGGCTGCGATCTACCTGGATGCCGGCTTCGAGGCCTGCCGGGCGGTGGTACTGCCCTGGTTCAGCGCTTCGATCGAGGCACTGCCGGCCTCCGGCCGGCCCGAGAAGGACCCCAAGACCCGCCTGCAGGAATGGCTGCAGGCCCGACAGAAGGCGTTGCCGCAGTATGAACTGGTGTCAGAATCCGGTGACGACCACGCCAAGCACTTCCGGGTACGCTGCAACGTAGCCGACCCGGCCGCCAGCACCGAGGGCGAAGGCGCCTCGCGGCGGCTTGCCGAACAACAGGCGGCTGCGGCCGTCCTAGAACAACTGGATTCCAAGTGAGCGAACAAACTCCCCATCATTGCGGCAGCGTGGCCGTCATCGGCCGCCCGAACGTGGGCAAGTCGACCCTGACCAATGCCCTGGTCGGCGCCAAGGTCAGCATCGTCTCCAACCGTCCGCAGACCACGCGCCATCGCCTGCTGGGCATCGCCACCTATCCGGAAGGCCAGCTGGTCCTGGTCGACACCCCCGGCCTGCACAAGGTGCAGAAGCGGGCGATGAACCGGGTGATGAACCGCGCCGCGCGTGGCTCGCTGGAAGGCGTCGATGCAGGGCTGCTGGTGATCGAAGCCGGTCGCTGGGATGAAGAGGACAGCCTGGCGTTCAACGTGCTGCGCGACGCCGGCATCCCGGTGGTGCTGGTGGTCAACAAGATCGATCGCCTGAAGGAAAAGGGCGCGCTGCTGCCGTTCCTGCAGCAGGTGACCGAAGGTCGTGATTTCGCCGCCGTGCACCCGATCTCGGCGCAGAAGCGCAACGGCCTGGAAGCGCTGGTGCGCGACGTGCTGAAGCTGCTGCCGGAAGCCCCGCCGATGTTCGGCGAGGACGAGATCACCGATCGCAGCCAGCGTTTCCTGGCCGGTGAACTGGTGCGCGAGCAGTTGATGCGCCAGCTCGGCGAGGAACTGCCGTACGCAACCACCGTCGAGATCGAGCGCTTCACCGAGGATGGCAACCTGCTGCGCATCGGTGCGGTGATCTGGGTCGAGCGCGAGGGCCAGAAGGCCATCGTGATCGGCAAGGGCGGCGCCCGCCTGAAGGAGATCGGCGCCAAGTCCCGCCTGCAGATGGAGCGTCTGTTCGGGGCCAAGGTGTTCCTGGAAACCTGGGTGCGCGTGCGTGAAGGCTGGTCCGACGACGAGGCCGCGCTGAAGGCCTTCGGCTACGAATAAGCCGCGACGGTCGCTTCGATGATGATCGAGGACGACACCGGCTTCGTGCTGCACGCACGGGCCTACCGCGAGACCAGCCTGCTGGTCGAAGTGTTGAGCGCGCAGCATGGCCGTATCGGCCTGCTGGCGCGTGGCGTGTCCACCGCCAAGGGCCAGGTGCTGCGCGCCGCCCTGCAGCCGTTGCAGTGGATCCGCTTCAGTGCCCAGCAGCGGGGTGAACTGGCCCAGCTGCGGGGTGCCGAGGCGCTGGATGCCGCACCACGCCTGGTCGGCCAGGCGATGTTGGCCGGCTTCTACCTGAGTGAACTGACCCTGCGCCTGGCCCCGCGCCAGGACCCGCTGCCGGAGCTGTACCTTGCCTACGGTGAGGCACGCGCGCGGCTGGCGGTCGGTGCCGGCCTGGCCTGGACCCTGCGCCGTTTCGAGCGCGAACTGCTGTCCGCGCTGGGCCTGGGTTTCGAGCTGGACAGTGCCAGTGATGGCCAGCCGATCGACCCGGCTGCGCGCTACGAGCTGGACCCGCAGGAAGGGGCGCAGCGCCTGCTGAGCGAGCGTGGCGGGGAGCGCCGGGCGGCGGCCACTGGCTCGGCGCTGCTGGCCCTTGCGGCCGACGAAGAACCGGATGCCGCCGATCTGGCCAGCCTGCGCCTGCCGATGCGGCGGGTGCTGGCCCATCACCTGGGCGCGCGCGGGCTGAAGTCCTGGGAAATGCTCGAGCAGCTTGCGCCGCGCAGGTAGGGGGGGGGGGGCGGGAGGGCTTGCAGCCCTGCACCTGCCGAATCAACGTCAACGGCAAAAGCTGGCTATCCGTGGGTAGGCGGGGTGGGTCCGGTTGCGGGAGACGCCGTAAACCCGTCCCTGGGGGCTTGGCCGCGGCATCCATGCCGCGGACACTCCCGCAACCGGACCCACCCCGCCTTCGACAGTGTTCCGCGAACTGTCGGAACGGCGTGGGGTCGGATCCGTTTTCCGCAGGAAAACGGATCCGACCCCAGATTGATTTCGATATCTGACAGAAATTCATCCACGCATGGCGTGGATCTACCCGATCGCGGAAAACTGTAAGAGGTGGGGCGGTATCGGAGGGCGGGGTGTCAGCCGCATGGATGCGGCTGCCAAGCCCCCAAGGACGGGTTTACGGCGTCCCCGCCCTCCGATACCGCACCGCCAACCCACGGAATGCATGCCGTTGCTGTTGCTGTTGCCTTGGCTTGGCTTGAAGCCTCTGCGGGTGCAGGGCGCAGCCTTGCCGAAAAACCCTCAATGCAGCAGGGCAGCTACCGCGGCGCGGAACCCGTCCTGGGCCTGCCCGGACTCGGGTGCATGATGCAGCTGGCGCACCGCCCGGCCCAACCGTGCCGCCCCCACGAAGCCACAGCTCGCCTGCAACCGGTGCAGCTGGCTGCGCAGCTGGCGCTCGTCGTGCTGGTCCACCGCCTGCTCGACCGCGTCGCGCACACCGGGCAACTCGGCCAGGAACAGCTCGCGCAGTGCGATCAGGTGGTTGCGCTGGCCATTGAGCGCGGCCAATGCCGCAGTCTCGTCCCAGTCCTGCACGGCCAGCTCGACCGCGGCCGGGGCCTGTGCCACGAAGATTCCCGCCGGGCTGTTGACCAGCGCACGGCGCACGGCCTTCAGCAGCTGGTCGCGGCCCAGCGGCTTGACCAGGGTGTCGCTGAAACCGGCTTCGCGCAGGCGGGCGTGGATGGAGGTATCGCCGTCGGCCGTATGTGCCAGCGCCGGTGTGTCGGGATGTGAGCGGCGTAGCTCACGCAGCAGTTGCGCGCCATTGCCATCCGGCAGGTTGACGTCGATCAGCCACAGATCATGCGCGCCGGGTTCGGCACTGGCCAGGGCACTGGCCAGCGAATCTGCGGTATCCACATCCGCCGGTAACGTTTCCAACGCCGCCTTGAAAAAACCGCGGCTGATGATGTCGTCCTCGACAAGCAGGAAGCGGGGCCGTGCGGCCCGCGGGGTCATCTGCATCAGGGCTGCCTCCATGTCAGCTGGCCCAATCATCAAGCACGACGGCCACGGGCGCAAGCGGGTCCAGGCCCCGTCGGTCAGGATCTGCGACAATACGCCCCCATTTTTGCCCGCAGCCTGTTGCCACGTGGCCCGATCCCGTTCCCGCACTGACCGTACTCCGTTCCAGACCGAGATCCTCGACCTCAGCCATGATGGTCGCGGTGTCGCCCGCCGTGAAGGCGAGGGCGGCAAGGTCACCTTCGTCAGCGGCGCGCTGCCCGGCGAGGTGGTGATGGCTGAACAGACTGCCCGCAGCCGCCATTTCGACGAGGCGCGCACCCTGGAGGTGCTGCAGGCCTCGCCGCAGCGGGTGACCCCCAAGTGCCCCCATTTCGGCACCTGCGCCGGCTGCGTGCTGCAGCACCTGGACGAAGACCAGCAGATCGTGGCCAAGCAGCGCGTGCTGATGGACAACCTGGAGCGGATCGGCCATGTGAAGCCGGGCACCGTGCTCGCGCCGCTGGTCGGCGAGAGCTGGGGCTACCGCCGCAAGGGCCGTTTCTCGGTGCGCCGGGTCGAAAAGAAGGACAAGACCCTGGTCGGCTTCCGTGAACAGGATCCGCGCTTCGTTGCCGACCTCAGCCAGTGCCTGACCGTGATCCCCGAGATTGGTACCAAGGTCGAGGCGCTGTCCACCTTCATCGAGTCACTCGATGGCAAGCGTGACATCCCGCAGATCGAATTCATCGCCGGTGACCAGGCCGTGGTCCTGACCGTTCGCCATCTGCAGCCGCTCAGCGATGCCGACCGCGCGGCCTGGGCGGCTTTCGGCCAGCAGCATGGCTTCGTGATCTACCTGCAGTCCGGCGGCGTGGATACCGTGCAGCCGCTGGACGGGCAGGGTGTGCCGCTGTCGTTCCGTCTGGCGCCGTGGGATGTCGAGCTGGCGTTCCGCCCGCTGGACTTCATCCAGGTCAATGCCAAGCTCAACGAGAAGATGATCGCCCACGCCCTGGACCTGCTGGAACCGGGTGAGGACGAGCGTGTACTGGACCTGTTCTGCGGCTTGGGCAACTTCACCCTGCCGCTGGCGCGCCGCGTGCGCGAGGTGGTTGGCGTGGAAGGCGATGCCGGCCTGGTGGCGCGTGCGCGTGAGAACGCCGAGCGCAACGGCCTGGCCAACGCGCAGTTCTTCAGCGCCGACCTGACCCAGGACCAGCGCAGCACCCCGTGGATGCGCCAGGGCTTTGACAAGCTGCTGCTGGACCCGCCGCGCTCGGGTGCGATCGAAGTGCTGCAGCAGCTGCCGCTGAAGCAGTTCAAGCGCATTGTCTACGTCAGCTGCCACCCGGGCTCGCTGGCGCGCGATGCCGGCTATCTGGTCAACGAACAGGGCTTCACCCTGGTCAGCGCCGGTGCCATGGACATGTTCCCGCATACCGCGCACGTGGAAAGCATCGCGGTGTTCGAGAAGCGCTGACAGGTTGTCATCACCCATCGCGCATAATGGCGCGATGGGCATCGAAATCGAACGCAAATTCCTCGTCAGCAGTGATGGCTGGCGCACCGCCGCGCATCGGGTGATCCCGATGGCGCAGGGCTACATCAACGACATGGGCGCGCTCGACCGCGGCACCCAGAACGCCTCGGTGCGCGTGCGCATCGAAGGCGACCACGCCGCGCTGAACCTGAAGTCGCGCACCATCGGCCATACCCGCCAGGAGTTCGACTACCCGATCCCGGTGGAGGATGCGCGCGCCCTGTTGGCGCTGTGCGTCGGTGGCCTGATCGACAAGCGCCGCCACCTGGTCGAACACGCCGGCCTGACCTGGGAGGTGGACGAGTTCTTCGGCGACAACGCCGGCCTGGTCGTGGCCGAAGTCGAGCTGGACAGCGCCGACCAGGCGATCGAACTGCCGGACTGGGTGGGTGCCGAAGTCACCGACGACGCGCGCTACTACAACGTCGCACTGGCCAGTCACCCCTATTCACAGTGGTGAAGCCCCCAAAAAAGGGGACGGAGGGGATTAAGTCGTCTTTACCCCAGCTGTGCTGGAAACGACTTAATCCCCTCCGTCCCCTTTTTTCGAGGGAGGCGGGCCCCATGTGGTGGGGATGAGAATCGACATCTACTCCGACGTGGTCTGCCCCTGGTGCTGGATTGGCAAGCATCGCTTCCAGCAGGGTGTGCAGTTGCTCGGCGCCAATGCGCCTGAACTCGATATCCACTGGCAGCCGTTCCAGCTGGACCCGGACGCGGACGCCACCCCGGTGCCGCTGCGCGAGGCCTATGTGCGCAAGTTCGGTGGCGTCGAGCGCACCGAGCAGATCCTCGGCCAGACCCAGACCACCGCGCGGGCCGAGGGCCTGCCGATGGCTTTCAGCCAAGGCCAGGTGCGGGTGACCACGCTGCCGGCCCATCGGGTGTTGTGGCTGGCCGGCCAGCACGGCGTGCAGGATGCGGTCGGCGAAGCACTTTTCCGTGCCCACTTCGAGCATGGCCAGAATCTGGCCGATACTGCAGTGCTGGTGAAGGCCGGCGTGGCTGGCGGCCTGGACGGTGCTGAAATCGCGCAGATGCTGGGCTCCGACCGCGGCCTGGCCGAGGTCGAAGCCAGGCTGGCGCAGGCCCATGCACTGGGCATTTCCTCGGTGCCGACTTTCGTCATCGATGGGAAGTGGGCCATTTCCGGGGCCCAGCCGCCAGAGGCCTTCGCCAACGCCCTTCGCCAGATCGCAGCCGAACAGGGCGCCCCGGCAGCTTCGGCTGAAGGCGACGAGGCCTGCGGCCTGGACGGCTGCAAGGTCTGAGCAGATCGGGGTCAGAGCCCCTGCGGGGATCCGACCCCGGGGTCAGATCCCCGCAGGGGCTCTGACCCCACACTCCCCTTCGTCTGACCCCTGCGCCTGTCGGCCGGTTCTGCGACAATGCGGCACTGCGCCATGCGGGCGCGCGTTGTGGAGATCGACCATGCTGCTGATCGGCGTTGCCGGCACCGAACTGACCGCCCAGGAACGTGACTGGCTGCAGCACGACGCCGTGGCCGGGGTGGTGCTGTTCAAGCGCAACTTCGCCTCGCGCCAGCAGGTGACCGATCTGAGTGCGGCGATCCGTGCCGCCGCCCCGCGCCCGCAGCTGATCTGCGTGGACCAGGAAGGCGGCCGTGTGCAGCGTTTCCGCGAGGGCTACAGCGCGCTGCCGCCGCTGCAGGACATCGGTGCGCTGTACGCCGCCGACCCGCAGCAGGCGCTGGCCCTGGCCGAGCAGCATGCCTGGCTGATGGCCAGCGAAGTACGTGCCAGCGGCCTCGACCTGAGTTTCGCGCCGGTGGTCGACCTTGGCCGCGGCAACCGCGCCATCGGCAACCGTGCCTTCAGTGAAGACCCGCAGGTGGTGGCCGCGTTCACCGCCGCCTATGTGCGCGGCATGCATGCGGTCGGCATGGCCGCCACGCTCAAGCATTTCCCCGGCCACGGCACCGTGCTGGAAGACACCCACGTCGATACCGCGATCGACCCGCGCGCGCTGGACGAACTGCGTGGGCAGGACCTGGTGCCGTTCCAGGCCGGCATCGCCGCCGGTGCCGATGCGGTGATGATGGCGCACGTGATCTATCCGCAGGTGGCGCCGGAGCCGGCCGGCTATTCCCCGCGCTGGATCCAGGACATCCTGCGTGGCGAGCTCGGCTTCCGTGGCGTGGTGTTCTCCGATGACATCGGCATGGCCGCCTCGCACAGCGCCGGTGGCGTGCCGGCACGCGTGCACGCGCATCTGGATGCGGGCTGCGACGTAGTGCTGGTCTGCCACCCGGAACTGGTCGATGAAGCCCTGCACGCGGTGCAGGGACGCTCCCTCAATACTGCTGCGCTGCTGGGCCTGCTTGGCCGCGGCGCGCTCGGCTGGGACGGCCTGCTGGCCGACGCCCGCCATGGCGACACCCAATCCCGTCTGCTTGAAACCCTTGGAAGAACCGTCTGATGCCCAACCTCACCATTTCCCAGGCCCTGGCCCAGGCTGACCTGCTGGTCGACCGCCCCACCATCGACAAGGCCATCGCTGGTATCGCCGACGCCATCGCGCGCGATTACAAGGGCGAGGTGCCGCTGTTCCTGTCCATCATGCATGGTGCGCTGCCGTTCGCCGGCCAGCTGGCGCTGGAACTGGGCGCGCGCGGCCAGGACGTGCAGTTCGATTACCTGCACGCGACCCGCTACCGCGGTGAAACCACCGGCGGAGACCTGGTCTGGAAGCACAAGCCGGCCACCTCGCTGTTCGGCCGCCGCGTGCTGCTGATCGACGACATCCTCGACGAGGGCTACACCCTGCAGGGCGTCCGCACCTGGTGCCTGGAGCAGGGCGCGACCGACGTGCGCATCGCCGCGATGACCGTGAAGAAGCACGACCGCGCACTGCCGGACGTGACCGCCGACTACGCCGGCATCGAGCTGCCGGACCGCTACGTGTTCGGCTTCGGCATGGACGTCAACGAGACCCTGCGCTGCGTGCCGGCGATCTACGCAATGAAGGAGTAACGGCGCAGCTGCCTGCGGCGCGTCTTCTTCCACCGCCGGCATCCTCGGGTGCCGGCGTTCGTCTTTCCATGGAGTGCTTTGAATGCAACAGATCGCCCTGGCCGTGATTGGCGGTACCGGTGTCTACAACCTGGCCAAGCTCGACGACGTGCAGATCCACGAGGTCGACACCCGCTTTGGCCGCCCGTCCGGCCCGGTGCGCGTGGGCACGCTGCTCGGTCATCGCGTGGCGTTCCTGGCGCGGCATGGCGAGGGGCACTCACTGCCGCCGCACAAGATCAACTACCGGGCCAACCTGGCCGCACTGCAGCAGCTGGGCGCGCAGCGCGTGCTGGCATTGAACACGGTGGGTGGCATCACCGAAGACTTCGGCCCGCGCGTGCTGGCCTGCCCGGACCAGATCATCGACTACACCTGGGGCCGCATCAGCACGATCTGTGAAGAAGAAGGCACCGACGTGGTCCACGTCGATTTCGGCCACCCCTATACGCCGATGCTGCGCAGCAAGATCCTGGCGGCAGCGAAAGTGACCGGCGTCACGGTCCATGACGGTGGCTGCTACGGCGCGACGCAGGGCCCGCGCCTGGAGACCATCGCCGAGATCGCCCGCATGCGCCGTGACGGCTGCGACCTGGTAGGCATGACCGGCATGCCGGAGGCCGCGCTGGCACGCGAGCTGGGGCTGGATTACGCCTGCCTGGCAATCATCGCCAACTGGGCCGCCGGCTGCGGTGATGGCGAGGAGATTACGATGGCCGAAGTACTGGCGAACGTGCAGGCGGCCAGCAACGGACTTCCGGAACTGGTGGGCGAATTGGCGCGGGGGTGATTGTCTTCCCCGAGCAAGCTTTGCATACTCAGCTTGTGCGCGGGTTCAGCGTACACCACCCATTCATTGCATAAGGTCTCGCATCACCATGCCGAACGGTACCGTCAAGTGGTTCAACGACGCCAAGGGATTTGGCTTCATCTCGCCGGAGGATGGCAGCGCCGACGTGTTCGCGCACTTCTCCGCCATCAACTCCAAGGGCTTCCGCAGCCTGCAGGAAGGCCAGCGTGTCACCTATGACGTGACCCAGGGCCCGAAGGGTGCCCAGGCTTCGAACATCACGCCGGCCGAGTGATCCACTCGACAGTGCGTTGAAAACCCCGCTTCGGCGGGGTTTTTTTTGCGTCGCGACGGGCATTGCGGCGCTGTGGACAGGGTTCCAGGTGGCCATCCGGATTTGCGCTCGGGCACAATGCGCCGATGAAGGAACGACTGCGCATCGCCGTGATCGGCTACGGCACCGCTGGACAGGCATTGTCCATCCTGCTCTCTCGTGATGGCCACGAGGTGGAGATCTTCGAACGCGTGCCCTCGCCGGGGCCGGTTGGCGCCGGCTTCCTGCTGCAGCCCAGCGGCCTGCAGGTGCTGTGGCAGATGGGCCTGCTTGATGCCGTGCGCGCGCATGCGGCGCCGGTGCACCGTCTGTATGGCGATACACCGTGCGAGCGCACGGTGATGGACATGCGCTATGACGGCCTGGACGCGCGCCTGCACGGCCTCGGCATGCAGCGTGGGGCGCTGTTCTCGCTGCTGGACGGGGCGCGTGCGGGTGCGGGCCAGCTGCATGCCGGCGTCACCATCGCCGCAGTGGATGCCGCACAGGGCCGCCTGCATGACAGTGAGGGCCGCATGCATGGGCCGTTCGACCTGGTGGTGGCCGCCGATGGTGCGGCTTCGACGCTGCGCGGCTCGATCGAAGGCGGCACCGGGCTGGACCGCGTGTATCCCTGGGGCGCACTGTGGTGCCTGCTGCCGGCCGAGGACTGGCCGCACCTGCAGGAGCTGCGGCAGCGCTACGTGGCCGCGCGCAAGATGATCGGGCTGCTGCCGGTCGGTACGCGGCCCGGTGATGACACGCCGCGCCTGAGCTTCTTCTGGAGCCTGCCACGCGCCGACTTCGAACGATGGCAGGCCGATGGCATGACGCCCTGGCTGGACGAGCTGCACGCGCTGTGGCCGCAGGCCAGCGCGCGCTTTGCGCATCTGCATGATGCCGGCCAGCTGGCGCGCGCGGTCTACCGTGACGCCGTGATGACGCGCTGGCATTGCGGCCGCATGGTGCTGGCCGGCGATGCCGCACATGCGATGAGCCCGCAGCTGGGGCAGGGCGTGAACATGGCGCTGCTCGATGCGCTGGCATTGCGCGATGCCGTGCGCGCACATGGCGGGGGAGGCGCTGCATTGCAGGCCTACCAGGCGCAGCGCAGGGCGCACGTTGCGGTCTACCAGCGCTGGAGCCGTTGGCTGACGCCGCTGTTCCAGTCTGATCGCGATGCCTGGGCAAAGGCGCGCGACGTGCTGCTCGGGCCGATGGGGCGCCTGCCGGGTGGGCGTGGCCACATGCTGCGCGTGCTCAGCGGTACGCAGCATGGCTGGTTCGGTTCGCTTGCGCTGGATCCGGCATTTGTCGACGCGTTGGCTGCAGGGGCGCAGATGCCTGGCATCAGCGCGATCACTGCGAATGCGTGAAGCGCGCTGTCACGCGAATTAACGGTTGCCTCACCGTGTATATGCGAGAAGTAGGTTGCACGCGATTGCGCGTCGCCCGTTTTCCTTTCCGTGATTGACATCGCGCGTGGCCCGGGCGGCGTTGCCGTTGCGGCCTGTCGCGGCCCGGACGTGCCGCCTGTTGTTGAAGAGGAGGACGCCATGTGGTTCGCGGTCGAGGAGCTGGAATCGGAAATCTGCAAGCTGCGCGGACTGTTGCAGATGCTGCACGAGGACCAGCCCGACGTACTGGAGGACGTGTTCGAATTCCATGTGGGCAGCTTGATCAGTCATGCATCGCCGGAGCACCACGGACGCATCCGCGCCTGCGCACAGGAGATGCTGGCGGCAATCCAGGCCTTGCCGCGGCGACGTGAAGTTGACACGCCTGAGTTCCAGTTGATGCCGCAGCTGGACATTCGTCCGGCCTGATTCAAGCCACTGGCAGTTCCACCAGGCCGTTTTCCACGCAAGCGATCATCTGTTCGCCGCTGGCGGGAGCAGGCACGATTCCGGCGGTGAACGCGGAAAAGGCCGGCAGGACCGTCATCCGCTCGCGCAGCCAGAAGGCCGGGAAGCGCCGGCGCAATGCGGGCAGTGCGACCTGCGGATGCAGGTGGCCTGCGACCACGTGCCACGCCGGGTCTGCGCACGGTTCATGGCGCAGCAGGAACGGCGCCAGCCGCACCTCCTCGTGGATCTGCACCTGCAGCTGGGCATGCGGTAGCTGCCGGTCATGATTTCCGCGCAGGACATGCACGTCCAGTGCGGTGTTGCGTTCGCGCCAGCCGAGCCATTGCTGGTACCAGGCGGCGCGATGCGCCGGCCCATGCAGGATGTCGCCCAGGATCCACAGTTCGCGGCAGGCGTGCCTGTCCAGCAGACCCTGCAGGCGTTGCAGGTCTTCGCCGGTTCCGCCGCTGGGCAGCGCGATGCCGGCGCGGCGGAACACATCGGCCTTGCCCAGGTGCAGGTCCGCGATCAGCAGCGCCTGCCGCGCCGGCCAGTAGAGTGCGCGTGCCCCCGCCAGGGTCACCGGTTCGCCGGCAAGCAGCAGCGGTATTTCATCGGCCATGGCGACGTTCCAGCTGCTGGGCCGCGCGTTGCACGCGGGTACGCCAGTCCTCGTTGCTGAACTGCCCGCGCAGGCGTTCGGCCCACAGTGGAAAGCCCAGGGGCGTCAGCGATGCAGGGCGCTGCATCGACATGCGTCGCGCGCCGATCCGGACCAGCACCTGGCGCAGCCCCGGCAGGTCGAGGCTGTCATGCAGCACTTCGCGTTCGGCCAGCGCCAGCAGCAGGTGCTCGGGGTCATGCTCGCGCAATACGTCGTACAGCAGGCCCGCCGAGGCCTGCAGCTGGCGCAGCGATCGCGGCATGCCCCCCGGCAGGCTGGGTACCAGCAGGCCTGCGACGCGCGCGATGCCACGGAACTGGCGCCGCGCAAGCTCGCCCAGGTTCACCGCCGCACGCAGATCGTCCAGCAGCTGATCGGTGGTGAACAACGCATGCCATTGCGCCGCGTCCAGGTCGATCGCCTGCGCCGGTGCCAGCACCAGGCCGTGATCATTCACGGCATAGCCGATGCTGTTGCGTTGCTGGCGGGTGCAGCGCAGTGCCAACAGGGCGGCCAGCGCCTCGTGCACGTGGCGTCCGGCGAAGGGATAGACGAAGAGGAACTGGCCTTCGCGGCGGCGTACGTCCTCCAGCAGCACGTGGTCCGGGCCGGGAAGCGCCGACACCTGCTGCTGAAGTGCCAGCAGCGGTGCCAGCCAGCGCGCTTCCGCACTGTCGTCGGCGCCTGACAGCACCGACTCCAGTTCGCTGCCGAGTGCCATCGACAGCGGCAGCTGGCCTCCCTGCCAGCGGGGCACGACACCTTCACCGCGCCCTCGTGCCAGCCGCACGAAGGCGGTCATGTCGCGCAGCTGCACCAGCTCCAGCAGGCGCCCGGCGAACTGGAAGCGGTCTCCGCGGCGCAGGCGGCTGGCGAACTGTTCCTCCACGGCGCCGAGGCCGGCCCCGCGCAGGAACTGCACGCGCACGCTGCCATCGCTGCTGATGGTGCCGATCGACAGCCGGTGGCGTAGTGCCTGGCGCCGGTCGTGCATCCGGTAGCGGCCATCGGCGTCCTGCACGACCTTGTGGAAGTCAGGGTACTGGGCCAGGGCCTGGCCCCCCTGCACGATGAAAGTCAGCACGGCCTGCCACTGGTCCTCGGCCAGGGATGCGAACGCATGGGTGCGCCGGACCTGCGCCAGCAGCGCATCACCGTGGAAGCCACCGGCCAGGGCACGGCTGACCGCATGCTGGGCCAGAACGTCCAGCGACAGCATCGGCGGCCTGCGTGCTTCGACCACGCCTTCGGCCAGTGCGCGACGCACGGCTGCGTACTCGGCCAGTTCCAGCGCATGGCTCGGCACGCAGAGGATCGCGCCACTGGCACCGGGACGATGGCGCGCACGTCCGGCGCGCTGGCGCAGGCGGGCGACGCCCTTCGGGCTGCCCAGCTGCAGTACCTGTTCGACCTCGGGAAAGTCCACGCCGAGGTCGAGGCTGGAGGTGGCGACCACGCAGCGCAGCGTTCCTGCACGCAGCCCGTCCTCCACCTGCTGGCGCAGCGCCGGATCCAGCGAACCGTGGTGCAGCGCAAGCGTGTCGTGTTCCTCGGGCCAGACCGACGCCAGCGCCTGATGCCACAGTTCTGCCTGTGCACGGGTGTTGGTGAAGAGCAGGCTACTGCGTGCCTGCATCAATGCGTCCAGCACCCGCGGCAGTTGGGCCAGGCCCAGGTGCCCGGCCCAGGGAAAGCGTTCACCGGGTTCGGGCAGCAGGCTGCGCACCGTGGTCGCACGCGGGCGCACGCCCTGCACGATCGGCGCGTCGGGCTGTCCGGGCAGCAGCACGTCGCGCGCCTCATCCAGATTGCCCAGCGTGGCCGACAGCCCCCACAGCTGCAATGCAGGCGCGGCATCGCGCAGCACGGCCAGATTCAACTGCAGCAGGACACCGCGCTTGTTGCCCAGCAGTTCGTGCCATTCGTCCACCACCACGCAGCGCAGCTGGCGCATGCGCGGCAGCGTATCCGGATAGCTCAACAGCAGCGCCAGCGATTCCGGCGTCGTGACCAGTACGTCGATGCGGCCCTCGCGTGCCTGTCGTCGTTCGCGGTTGCTGGCGTCACCGCTGCGCAGGCCGACACGCCATCCAAGCCCCAGCCCATCGACCACGGCCTGCAGTGCACGCGTGGTGTCGCTGGCCAACGCGCGCAAGGGCGTCACCCACAGCACCTGCAGCGGGCGTACCGCACTGGCGCGGCGGGGCGAAGGCGGTGGGTCGATCATGGCCTGCAGCAGCGGTCCCCCGAACATCGCCAGTGTCTTGCCGCTGCCTGTGGGCGTGTGCAGCAACCCGGATCCGCCGGCGAGATAGTGCCGCCACATCGCGCGCTGGAACGGCAACGAGCGCCAGCCTTTCGACGCGAACCAGTCTTCCAGCCGGCGTAGTGCCTGGCTGCGGTTCATCGCGCCAGCGCCTGCAGGGTAGCCAGCTGATCGGCCTCGCTGGCTGGCTTGTCGTGGCGCCAGCGCAGGATGCGTGGAAAGCGTACGGCGATACCGGACTTGTGCCGGCTGCTGCGGTTGACCGCCTCGAAGCCCAGTTCGAAGACGTGTTCGGGGCGTACGCTGCGCACCGGGCCAAAGCGCTCGCGGGTATTGGCGCGGATCCAGCGATCAAGCGCGAGGATCTCCTTGTCATCCAGGCCCGAATAGGCCTTGGCCACCGGTACCAGCGTGTCGCCGTCCCAGACGCCGAAGGTGTAGTCGGTGTACAACGTGCTGCGCCGCCCATGGCCTGCCTGCGCGTACAGGAGCACTGCATCGATGGTGAGCGGATCGACCTTCCATTTCCACCAGTCACCGCGGCGTCGCCCGGCCTGGTAGGGCGAGGCACGACGTTTCAGCATCAGCCCTTCCACGCCACGTTCGCGTGCCACATCGCGCATCGCCGCCGCCTGCGGCCAGTCTTCGGCGGCAACGTCGGGTGAGAGCTGGATCCGTGCATCACCCAGGGCACCGACGACGTCGGCAAGCCGTGCACGCCGTTCCCGCAACGGCAACTCACGCAGGTCCGCGCCATCGTGTTCCAGCAGGTCATAGGCGAGCACGCGCACCGGCGTGTTGCGCAGGGTAGCCGCACCGGGCTTGCGGCGCTGGATGCGGGTCTGCAGCGCGGTGAATGCACGCGGCAGGTCCGTGGCTTCGTCCCAGGCCAGCAGCTCTCCGTCCAGCACGCAGCCATCGGGAAGCGCCATCGCCGCCTGTTCGATTTCGGGGAAGCGACCATCCAGCCGCTCTTCGCCGCGTGACCACAATGCGACCTCGCCGCGCCGGCGCAGCAGCTGCAGGCGGATGCCATCCCACTTCCATTCCAGCAGCCAATCTTCGATGGGGCCGAGGCGTTCGGCAGGATCGCCTTCCAGTGGCGAGGCGAGGAAGAACGGGTAGGGTTGCTGCCGGTCCAGTGGCAGCTCATCCGGCGACAGCAGCTGGCCCAGCAGTGCGGGCGAGGGCACCCACTCGCCAAGCATGCGCTGGGCGATGCGCGCGATGTCCAGCCCGGACCACTCCGCCAGTGCCTGCTGCACCAGCCGCTGCGAGACGCCAACGCGCAGGGCGCCGGTCAGCAGCTTGTTGAACACCAGGCGTTCGCTGCTGCACAGCTGCTGCCAGCCCGCGACGACCGCCGCACGGCGTACCGCTTCGGGCTGGTTGGCCACCGCCAGCAGATGCTGTTCGATCCAATCCGCCAACGCACGGTCGGCGGCGGGCTGGGATGGATCATCCAGCAGCAGGGTCAACGTTTCGGCCAGGTCACCGACCTGCGCATAGCTGTCTTCCACCAGCCATGGCGGCAAGCCGGATTCTTCGGCAATCCAGGCGCGCAGTTCGCCACTGGCGGCGATCTTGCGGCGTGCGCCGCCCACCTTGCCACCGCTGAGCAGGTACAACGCCCACGCCGCATCGTGCGCGCCTGCCTGGCGGAAGTAATCGATCAATGCCGCACGCTTGTCCAGCGTGGCGGTGCTGCGGTCCAGGCGCTGGTAGAGCGCCGCGAAGGCCTTCATTCCTCGCTCCCGAAATCGGTACGGAAGGCTTCAGCCGCTACGCCGCGCTCGCGCAGGAAGGGAATCAACGCATCGGTATTGCCATGGGTGGCGATCACCCGCTGCGCGCCGGTCTGTTCGATGGTCTGCAGCAGTGCGGGCCAATCGGCGTGATCGGAAATGACGAAGCCACGATCGACGTTGCGGCGACGCCGGTTGCCGCGCAGCTGCATCCAGCCCGAGGCGAAGCCCAGCTGGTAGCGGCCGAAGCGGCGCATCCACGGCGTGCCGGCGGCCGAGGGCGGGGCGAGGATCAACTGGCCGGCGGCATCCGGCTGGCGACCCTGCTCGGCCACCGCCAGCGTCTCCAGCATTGGCACGTTGGCCTGCCGATACACCTCCACACCATTGGCGATGGCACCGTGCAGCCAGGCCGGGCGATCGTCCAGCGGCAGCAGTTCGGCCAGTACCCGTTGCGCCTTGCCCAGTGCATAGCACAGCAGGATGGCAGCTTCGCCGCGCTGTTCGCATTCGCGGCGCCACGCCACGATCTCCGCAGCGACGGTGGGCGTGTCCGGCCAACGATAGATCGGCAGGGCAAAGGTGGCCTCGGTGATGAAGGTATCGCAGGGCACCACTTCGAACGGCGCACAGGTTGGATCAGGCTGGCGCTTGTAGTCGCCGGACGCCACCCAGACCTGCTGCCCGTCGTCGATGCGCACCTGCGAAGACCCCAGTACATGGCCGGCGGGATGCAGCGATACCTGCACCCGGCCCAGGCGGAACGGCACGCCCTCGGCATGCGCCTGCACCGGCACATCGCCCAGGCGCCAGCGCAGGATCGGCAGGCTGCCGTCGCTGCAGTGGTATTCGCCCATGCCCGGGCGTGCGTGATCGCCGTGGCCATGGGTGATGACCGCGCGCGGGACCGGTCGCCAGGGATCGATGTGGAAATCACCGGCGGCGCAGTACAGCCCTTCGGGGCGCAGGACCACCAGATCGTCATTGACTGCCATGCGGTCACTGTGGCCGGCCGCTCGTGCACAGGGTGAGAATCGGCCTGAACACGGGCTTGGCAGGCGATGCGGCACAATCGAACCGCAGATCTCTTGCCGCCAGGACGGACCGGATGAGTGGACCCAGCTTCAGCAGCAATGCGCCCTACGAAACCCATGTGGTGCTGAACCAGCCGCCGTCGTTCGCGGGGCGCCAGTTGTGGACCGATGACGTGGCGCTGATGGAGGCGGTGCAGCGCGAAGGCGCTGGCGGCTTCGCGCCGCGGCTGGCGGTCTATGGCGCGCTGGCGGGTGACGAACTGTACCGGCTCGGCTTCGATGCCAACCGCGATCGGCCGCGCCTGCGCACGCATGATGCGCAGGGCCATCGCATCGATACGGTGGAGTTCCATCCGGCCTATCACCAGTTGATGGGCACAGCGAAATCGCACGGGGTCGCCGGGTTGTCCTGGCACGAGCCGCAACCGGGCGGGCATGTCGCGCGCGCGGTGTTGAGCTACCTGCACCACCAGGCCGAGGCTGGCACCAGTTGCCCGTTGACGATGACCCATGCGGCAGTTGCGGTGCTGCACACGCAGCCGCACCTGGCCGAGTGGGCGCGCAAGGCCGCAGCGCCGGTCTATGACCCGCGCGATGTACCGGTGGCGGACAAGGCCGGCATCACGCTGGGCATGGGCATGACCGAGAAGCAGGGAGGCTCGGATGTGCGTGCCAACAGCACGCGCGCTGAACCGATCGATGGCGAGCGCTATCGCCTGGTCGGTCACAAGTGGTTCTTTTCCGCACCGATGTGCGATGGCTTCCTGGTGCTGGCGCAGGCGCCGGGAGGACTGACCTGCCTGCTGATGCCGCGCCGGCTGGCCGACGGCGACCGCAACGCATTCCGGTTGATGCGCTTGAAGGACAAGCTTGGCGATTGGGCCAATGCCTCCAGCGAAGTCGAGTTCTGCGGGGCACAGGCGTGGCGCGTGGGCGAGGAGGGGCGGGGCGTGGCCACCATCATCGGCATGGTGATGATGACCCGCCTGGACTGCATGCTGGGCGCGGCGGCGGAAATGCGCATGGCGCTGGCGCAGGCGCTGCATCACGCACGTCATCGCCGCACGTTCGGCAAGCTGCTGGTCGAGCACCCGTTGATGACCAATGTGCTGGCCGACCTGGCACTGGAGTCGGAAGCGGCCACAGTGCTGTCGATGCGCATCGCGCGTGCGGTGGACCGGGCCGGCGTGGATGCCAACGAAGCCGCGTTGGCGCGTGTGGGGACGGCGCTGGGCAAGTACTGGTTGTGCAAGCGCGCGCCGGCCTTCGTCAATGAAGCACAGGAATGCCTGGGCGGCGCGGGCTATGTGGAGGAATCGATGCTGCCGCGGCTGTACCGGCAGGCACCGTTGAATTCGATCTGGGAAGGAAGCGGCAACATCCAGTGTCTGGACGTGCTGCGCGCGCTGGCGCGCGAACCGGAGGCGCTGGCGGCGCTGCGCGCTGAACTGGCGGCGGTGGCCGATCGTGATGCGCGCTACGCAGCGGCTTTGCAGCGGTGGGCAGCAGCACCGCCACCGGATGAGTCGCAGGCGCGGCTGTTCTGCGAGCGCACAGTGCTGTTGTTGCAGGCCGCGCTGCTGTTGCGTGCGCAAAGTCCGATGGCAGAGGCGTTCGTGCGCAGCCGGCTGCAAGCGGAGCATGGGCTGGTGTTCGGGACCCTGCCGACGGGCGTGGATCTGTCGGCGATGCTGGTGCGCGCGCTGCCGTAGGAGCGCCCACCACGGAATCAACGGAAAAAACGCAAAGCGAAAAGCAGAAAAGCCGCGGCAGTGCCGCGGCTTTTCCTGTAGCGCCGGGCCCATGCCTGGCTGCCGGTACGCCTCAGTGCTTGGCTTCTTCCTTGGCGGCGTTCGCCTTCGCGTCATTGGCGACATCGCGGGCCTTGTCGGCCACCTTCTGTGCGGCGTTGGCAGTCGCGTCGCTGGCGTGTGCGGCGGCGTCGGTTGCGGCGTCCTTGGCCTTGTCGGCAGCGTTGGCGGTGGCGTCTGCAGCCTTGTCCAGCGCCTGCTGGGTATCGGCGGCGGCCTGCTCGGAGGCTGCAGCGGTCTTGTCGGCGGCGTCACGGGTAGCTTCTGCCGCCTTGTCGACGGCATCGCGGGCAGCCGCGCCGGCGCTGTCAGCGGCCTGCTGCGCGTCCTGCTTGGCCTGTTCGGCTTCCGGGCCCTTGCAGGCGGCCAGGGCCAGCAGCAGGGAGGCGGCCAGCAGGGTGGTGGTGATCGGGCGAATCTTCATGGCGGTCTCCGGTACTGCAATGGATGGGGACGCCAGCCTATTCATGCCGTTGTGAAGGCGGGGTCGCGATGCCCGCGCCGCGAGGTGGCAGTGGCGCAAAGAAAAAGCCGCTGGCGAACCAGCGGCTTTTCCGGAACAGCGTGAAGAAAGAAGTTATTACTTCTTGGCTTCTTCAGCAGCGTCCTTGGCCTGCTCAGCGGTAGCTTCGGCAGCCTTGGCAGCGTCCTTGGCTTCGCCAGCAGCAGCGTCGGTCGCGGCAGCAGCGGTGTTGGCAGCAGCGTCGGTCGCAGCGTCAGCAGCGGTGGCGGCGGTGTTGGCAGCCTGCTGGGCAGCGTCGGCGGTCTGGGCGCCGGCAGCGGCGGCCTGGTCGGCAGCAGCCTGGGCTTCGGTGGCGGCTTCGTTGGCCGAAGCAGCGGCGTCCTGGGCAGCTTCCTGCTTCGAGCAGGCGGCCAGGGCCAGAGCCAGGGACATCGCGACCAGCAGCTTGTTGATGCTCATTGTGTAAATCCTCGTCGTTAGAATTAGGCAACGCGCATGCTGCGCGCCGACAACATGATGACAAGCCAAGATTGGGTGTCAAGCGATCCCGCATTCATTTTTGCGAAATCATCGTTAAATCTTTTTAAATCAATTCGATGGCGATTGCCGTTGCTTCGCCGCCACCGATGCACAGGGTGGCAATGCCGCGCTTGCCACCGCGCGTGCGCAGGGCGTTGACCAGGGTCACCACCAGGCGTGCACCGGAGGCACCGATGGGATGACCCAGCGCGCAGGCACCGCCATTCACGTTCAGCTTGTCGTGCGGGATGCCCAGCTCACGCATCGGCGCCATTGCCACCACGGCAAAGGCCTCGTTGATCTCGAACAGGTCGATCTGGTCCAGCGACCAGCCGGTCTTGGCCAGCAGCGTGTGGATCGCGCCGATCGGGGCGGTGGTGAACCACTCCGGTTCCTGCGAATGGGTGGCGTGGCCGACGATGCGGGCCAGCGGAGTGATGCCACGGGCGGCCGCGTCTTCCTCGGTCAGCAGGACCACCGCGGCGGCGCCGTCGGAGATGCTGGAGGAACTGGCGGCGGTGACGCTGCCGTCCTTCTTGAAGGCCGGACGCAGGGTCGGGATCTTGGCGATATCCGAGCGCCCCGGCTGCTCGTCGGTGGCGACCTCGACGTCACCCTTGCGGGTGGCTACCTTCACCGCGACGATCTCGTCGGCGAACGCACCGTTGGCCTGTGCGGCCTGCGCGCGCTTGACCGATTCGATCGCGTAGGCGTCCTGCTCCTCGCGGCTGAACTGGTACTTGTCCACGGCGCATTCGGCGAATTCGCCCATGGCCTTGCCGTCATAGGCGTTGACCAGGCCGTCGTGGGCCATGTGGTCGACCGCCTGGAAGTTGCCGAAGCGGTTGCCGGTACGGGAGTTCGGCAGCAGGTGCGGGGCGTTGGACATCGATTCCATGCCACCGGCGACCACGATGCTGGCCGAACCGGCCTTGATCAGGTCATGGCCGAGCATGATGGTCTTCATGCCCGAGCCGCACACCTTGTTGAGGGTGGTGGCGCCGGTCGACAGCGGAATGCCGGCGGCGATCGCCGCCTGGCGGGCGGGCGCCTGGCCGAGGTTGGCCGGCAGCACGCAGCCCATGAGGACCTCGGAGACGTCGCTGGCCGGTACGCCCGACTGTTCCAGGGCGGCAGCGATGGCGGCCGCGCCGAGGGTGGGGGTCGGCACGCCGTTGAACTGGCCGAGGAAGGAGCCGATGGCGGTGCGCTTGGCGGCGGCGATGACGATGTTGGACATGGCAATCTCGTTGATGCGTAAGCAATGTTCGGAAAGGAGACCGCGGACGTTGGAAGCGCCCCGGTTTCCCGGCAGACTGCGTGGGGGTCGGCCCAAGTATAGAGGGTCGGGGAGGGCCGCCGCTGGGCGGCACCGCACGCCTGCCGGGATGTAGGCAGGTCAACGTTCATGGGAAGGAATCGATGGAACGCACGACGATGGTTAGGTCCGCGCTGGCAACGGCGCTGGCGATGGCAATGACGGCATGTGGCGGCGGCGGAGGCGGCGGCAATGTCCGCATCGATCCCCCTCCGACCACCCCCACACCCCCAACGACGCCCCCTCCGACGGCACCGCCTCCGGCCAAGCCGCAGGAACCGGCCTTCGACGCGCACCTGTCAGTGACCAATGCGCGTGCCGCACAGGCCGTCGGCCTGACCGGGCAGGGCGTGCGCATCGGCATCGTCGACTCGGGCGTGCAGCGCAACGCAGCGGCATTGAACGGGCGGGTGGTGGGCAACCTCAACTACATCGATCCGGCGCGCAACAACCTGCTGGTGGACGACGTGGTGGGCCACGGCACGGCGGTAGCCAGCCTGGCCGCCGGCGCGCCGGTGGGAACCTGGCCGGGCGGCATCGCCCCCGGTGCGCAGATCGTTTCGGCGCGGATCATCGCCGACAAGCCGCCGGTCGATGACGGCAGCGGCAAGGGCAATTCCTTCAGCGGTCCGCTGGGCGTGGCGCAGGTCCACCAGGACCTGATCAGCTACAACGTGAAGGTGATGAACAACTCGTGGGGCGGCCTGTACTGGACCGACCTGCCGACCACCGCGCAGGTGGCGGCCGAGTACCGTCCGTTCGTCATCAACCATGGCGGCCTGGTGGTGTTCGCGGCCGGCAACGATGCGCGCACCGAACCGAGCAGCCTGGCCGCCCTGCCCAGCCAGCTGGGCGTTGCCGGCTCGCTGCCGGCGGCCGACCTGGAGCGCGGTTGGCTGGTGGCGACCGCAGTGGATCCCTATGCACCGGGCACGCTGGCCAGCTACGCCAATGCCTGCGGGCAGGCGGCGCGCTATTGCCTGGCGGCGCCGGGCAGCGCGGTCTATCCCGATGCCAATGGCAGCACCTACTACTGGAACTACGGGACGTCCTTCGCCGCCCCGTTGATCTCCGGCGCCGCCGCGCTGGTCTGGCAGCGCTACCCGTACTTCGACAACAACCTGGTGCGGCAGACCCTGCTGGGCACGGCCAAGGACATCGGCGCGCCCGGCGTGGATGCGGTGTTCGGCTACGGCCTGCTCGACATCTCGCGGGCGATCAAGGGCCCGGGCCGCTTCGACTGGGGTGATGTAGTGGCCAATGTCGATGCGCCATCGAGCGGCTCGCTGTGGAGCAACGACATCGTCGGCAGCGGCGGCCTGGTCAAGCAGGGCGGGGGCACCCTGGTGCTCGCAGGCAACAACAGCTACAGCGGCGCCACCCGCATCGAACGCGGCATCCTGTCGCTGCAGAACGGCGGTGTCATCCGTTCCAACGTGACCATCCTTGGCCAGCCCGACCCGGATTCGACCGGCCTGCAGTTCAATGGCGGCACGCCGCGCGTGATCGGCAACGTGGTCAACGGCAGCAGCGTGTTCCTGACCACCGGCAGCACCACCGGCACCATCGAGGGCAACTACACGCAGCAGGCGGGTGGCCAGTTGATGATCGCGCTCGGTGCCAATGCGCTGCAGGTGACCGGCACGGCCTCGATCAATGGTGGCGTGCGCGTGCATGGCTTCGTCTCCGGCTACGTGCCGCAGAACGGCAGCCGCCAGGACCTGGTCCATGCGGCCGGTGGCCTGAGCGGCACCTTCAGCAGCCCGGCCTCCTCCAGCGGCCTGCAGGGCCTGTCGCTGCTGCAGAGCAGCTATGGCTATGACAGCAACACTGCCTGGTTGAACCTGACCCAGGTGAGCGTGACGGCGGCGGCGACCGGGCTCGCGGCCTCGGCGCAGTCCGCGGCGCAACGACTGGAAGGTGCGTTCAGCGCCCTCGATGGCAGTCCTGCGCTGCAGGGCTCGGCCTTCGGCACGGCGGCCGGTGCGCTGCAGTGGACCGGCGGTGGCAGCGAGGGCCTGGCAGCCAGCCTGCAGAGCCTGTCCGGGCAGGCGCATGCGCGGGCCGAGTCGGCCACCTTCGACAGCATCGACATGTCGCGCCGTGCGATCGCCGAGCGCTTCGATCGCGTGCAGGCGGCGCCGCGCCTGCGCGGGGCCTGGCAGAGCGCGCTCGGTGAGGCCGGGCAGGGCAGTTTTGCCGGCAATGCCGCCGACAGCCGTGGCTGGATGGCCGGCCAGGACCTGCCGCTGGGCAGCAATGGGCTGATGGGCGTGGCCTTTGGCGAGACCCGCAGCAATGGTGGCAGCAGCTTCGGCGGCGATCGTGGGCGTGATCGCCAGGCGCAGGCACAGTTGTACGCCGGTTGGAACCTGGGCCGGGGCTATGCGCTGGCGCAGGTCGGCAGCGGCCAGTTCACCCGTGCGCTGGATCGCCAGTTGCTGCTGGGCGCCGGTGCCTATGGTGTTTCCGCACGTTACGGCGGACGCTTCAGCAGTGCCAGCGTCGAAGGCGGCTATCGTTTTGGCCGCGCGGGCGCGTCGTTGACACCGTATCTGGGTGCCAGCACCACGCGCGTGGATACCGATGCCTTCAATGAGCTGGGTGGTTTCGGCTTCGGCCTGCGTGGCGACGCCAACCGCGTGCAGCGCAGCCAGATGCTGGCCGGTATCCGCGGCGAGCGCGGCTGGGGGCGCTGGACGCTGCGCGGGCACGCCGAGTGGCAGCAACGGCTCGACGGTGCCGATGCGGACTGGCAGGCCAGCTTCGTTGGTGTCGATGCCTGGGCACCCCTGGCGGGATGGGACGCACCGCGTGGCAGTGCGCTGTTCGGCGTGGCGCTGGAGTCGTGGTGGGGCCGCAATGGCCGCCTGAGCCTGGGCTTCGACCAGCGCGTCGGTGGCGAGGGCGCGCGCCAGGCGGCGCTGCGCTACAGCACCGGGTTCTGAGCGGGAGGTCGCGCCGGGACGTCAGCTCCGGCGCGACATCGGCAGGCTCAGCCGCCGCGCAGGTTGCCCAGGCGCGGGGTGCTGCGGCCCAGCGGCATCTTCAGCTTGCCGATCGACAGGATGCGGCTTTCGGCGATGCGGTCGGCCGCACGCTGCGGCGCGATGTTCTCGCGCTGCGACAGTTCGAAGATGCGGGTGAGGTTGTGATAGATGCTGCGGATCAGGCGCATCGCGCGTTCGCGGTTGTAGCCATCGATCTCCAGCGACACGTTCATCACGCCGCCAGCGTTGACCGCATAGTCCGGCGCATACAGGATGCCGCGCGCATGCAGTTCATCGCCGATTTCCAGGCTCGACAGCTGGTTGTTGGCGGTACCGCAGATGATCTTGGCCTTGATCCGCGGCAGGGTGTCGGCGTTGATGGCGCCTTCCAGCGCGCACGGTGCGAACACGTCGGCGTTCACTTCGTGGATCTCGTCGGGCTTGACCGCTTCGGCGCCGAAATCGCTGACCGCGCGATCAACCAGTGCGCTGTCCAGGTCGGTGACATACAGCTTGGCACCGCGGTCGCGCAGCAGTTTCACCAGCTCCATGCCGATGTGGCCCAGGCCCTGCACCGCGATGCTGGTCTTGCCCACTTCCTCGTGGCCGAACTTGAAGCGCATCGCCGCCATCAGCGCCTGCAGCGCACCGTAGGCGGTGAACGGGGCCGGATCGCCGGAGCCGCCATGGACCTGGTGCACGCCGGTCACGAACTGGCTCTCCAGGTAGATGTTCTCCATGTCGTTGACGTCGGTGCCGACGTCTTCGGCGGTGATGTAGCGGCCGCCCAGCGAGTCGACGTAACGGCCGAAGGCGCGGAACAGCACCTCGGTCTTGTCCACCTTCGGGTCGCCGATGATCACCGCCTTGCCGCCACCGACGTTGAGGCCGGCCAGCGCATTCTTGTAGGTCATCGTCCGGCTCAGCCGCAGCACGTCGGCCAGTGCCTCGTCGGTGCTGGCGTAGGGGCGCATGCGCACGCCGCCCAGGGCCGGGCCCAGGGTGGTGTTGTGAATGGCGATGATCGCCTTCAGGCCGGCATCGTGGTTGTGGCAGAACACCACTTGTTCGTGGCCGGTGGTGGCGAGGGTTTCGAATAGCATGGCGTCTCCGATGGCGCGAACAGCGGCGAACTGCAGCGAACGGCCAGTGAACGGTAGGGTCCCAAAACAAAAAAAGCGACGTCGTCATGGCTGGGGGACGGGTCGCGCGGCGCCATTCTAGTCCATTCGCCCGGCCGTTGCCGTCGACGTCGGCGGCCGCCAGGTTAAAGAAGATGAAAGTGCGGCCGATGCTGCGACGACGGCGGGTGGCCGGATGGGCGTGAAGAGGCAGGGCGGTCAGTGACGGCAGGGGCATCACAACGACAGGGCGGGCGGCGATGACAGCGGCATGGTGGCGATCGCTGCGCGGCTGGCTGACACGTTCGACCGGGGCGGCACCGGCGCGGCTGGTTGCCGCATCCCGCCAGGCGGTGGCCGCCGCAGCCGCAAGCCTGCAGGGCGAGGCGCTGCCGTCGCCGGAGATCGCCGCTCACCTGCAACGTGGGCTGCATGCGCTTGCGTTGTACCCACGGCTGGCCGGCGAGCCAACGCCGGTGCAGGACCCAGGCCTGGGCGAGGCGGTGGCGCGCGCGCTGCAGGACCGCGACTGGGCGGCCAGGCAGTTGCCCCGCCGGCCGCAGCTGCTGCCGCAGCTGATCCAGACCGTCAACGACGATGCCGCCTCGGCCCGGGTGATGGCCGCGATCATCGGCCAGGACCCGGTGCTGACCGGCAACCTGCTGCGCATCGCCAACAGCCCGGCCTACAAGGTCCACGAGCGCCCGGTAGAGAGCCTGCAGCGGGCGGTGACCCTGGTCGGCACCGAGGGCGTGCGCCAGATCATCAGTGCGGTACTGGTGCAGCCGGTGATGCAGGTGCAATGCGAGGTGTTCCCGCAGTTCAGCGCGATCATCTGGGAGCACGCACTGCTGGCATCGCGTGCAGCGGCCGACCACGCACGCACGGTCACCTTCGGCGATGCCTTCGCCGCGCAGTGGCTGGGCCTGGTGCAGGGGCTGGGTGCGGCGCTGGTGATGCGCCAGCTGCTGCAGGAGGCACAGGCCCGTGGCGAGCCCGTGGAGCCGGCGTTGGCCCTGCAGCTGTTGCAGCAGTGGTCGTTGCCGCTGGCGCAGCGGGTCGCTGCCGCATGGGAGTTGCCTGAGCCGGTTCACCAGGCCTTGGCGGTGGATGCGGAAGGACCGTTGGCCGACAGCCTGCGCCTGGCCAGCGCGGCCGCAGCGGCCAGCCTGTTGTGTCGCCATGGGCATGCCAGCCAGAGCCGCATGCTGGCCCTGCTGGAGCAGCTGCCTTCGGCACCGCCGCATGCATTGCGCTGGATCTGGCGGCGCCTGCATGGGCGCAACGTGGAAACGCTGGACGAGGCCGGACAGGATGAGGCCACTCCGGCGTCCTGAGCGCTACAGCTGCGATTCCACCGGCAGCCAGCTGATCACCCGCGACAACCAGCGCTTGCGCGCCGTTGCCCCTGGCTCGGCCTCCACCCAGTGCGGTGGCGGTTCGCGCTCCAGCCAGCGCAACCGGCGGCGGTCGTCCAGTGCCAGCCACCAGCTGTGCCTGGGGTCAGCCAGGCGCAGGTATTCGTCCCGCAGCTGTGTACCCAGCACCGGATCGTCGAACAGCACACCCATTTCAGTGTTCAGGTAGGCCGAGCGCGGGTCCAGGTTGAAGGAGCCGACGAAACCGCGGCGGTCATCGATCAGGAATGCCTTGGTGTGCAGGCTCGCGCCGCTGCTGCCGAACACGCCGGCATCGCCCGACTGACCCTGTGCCTTCAGCTCGTACAGGTGGACGCCGGCTTCCAGCAGTGGCACGCGGTAGCCCATGTAGCCCCCGTGCACGGCGGCGACGTCGTTGGCGGCCAGCGAGTTGGTGACCACGCCCACCTGCACGCCCCGCCCGGCCATTGCCGAAAAGCCATCGAGGCCCTCGTTGCCGGGCACGAAGTAGGGCGAGATCAACAGGGCCTTGTGCCGGGCGGCCTGCAGCTCGCTGATCAGGGTCGACACCAGCCAGGTGGCGCGATCATCCCTGCGGTGCTTCATCGGCGGGTCCGACACGATGCGCACGGCACCGCTCCAGTGCAACGGCTCGGGGCTCGGGCGCTGCCGCTGGCGTGATTCGGCCACGCGCGCAAGGTAGGGGCGGGCCACGTCCCGCTGCGCCTCGTGGTCCGATTCGCGCACCAGCAGGCGCAGTTGTGCGTCGGTATGGAAGGCAAGCGCGGATACCGGGATGGCGGTTTCGCTGTTCCAGTAGTCGTCGAAGATCCGGTTGGCCTGCTCCACGGCGGGGCCGGCGACCAGCAGGTCCAGATCCTGGAAGTTCACGTCGGTGCGCGCGCTGAAGTACTCCTCGCCGATGTTGCGGCCACCGACGATTGCGACGCGGCCATCGGCGATCCAGCTCTTGTTGTGCATGCGGTGGTTCACGCTGAAGAAGCGCTGCACCATCTCCACCATGCGCAGGATGCCGGTCCGGTTGCGGAACGGGTTGTACAGGCGGATCTCGATGTTCGGATGGGCATCGAGCGCCATCATCAGCGCGTCCTTGTCCTTGGCATTCATGTCATCGAGCAGGATGCGCACGCGCACGCCGCGCTCGGCGGCGTCGTACAGCGCCTTGGCCATCAGGTGGCCGATCAGGTCGTCGTGCCAGATGTAGTACTGCAGGTCCAGGCTGCGGCCGGCCTGGGTGGTGATCATCGCGCGGGCGGCGAAGGCATCCATGCCATCGCTGAGGAAGGCCACGCCCGACTGGCCGGGATGGGCCGCCTGCAGCGGCACGATCTGCTGGTCGATGCGGGTCTGTGCCGGCTGCAGCGGCAGCACGTGCGAAGGCGCGCCATGCGCCTGCGGCGTGAGATGGTCGGCCAGCAGCAGCCCGGACAGGACCAGCAGCACCAGCACGGCGAGGATGATCGCAGCAACACGCAGCAGGCGTCGCCACAGCGGCTTGGGCAGGCTCATGCCCCGATGGTAGAGCCACGCCATGCGTGAAGGAATGCCTGCAGGATCGATACGGGGTCAGAGCCCTTGCCTTCGGCACGGGATCCGACCCCCGGATCCCTTTCCACGGGAAAGGGCCCTGACCCGCACACCTCAGAACCGCTCGTCGCTGCCCAGGTAGCGCCACTGCCCCGGCGGCAGCGGCCCCAGCGCCACGCGTCCGATACGCAGGCGGCGCACGGCCGTGACCTGCAGGCCGGCGGCGCTGACCGCCACACGCAGCCCCTTGGCCGTCAGACCCTTGCCGGCGAAGCGCAGGCGCTGCTCGCTCTGCCAGCTGACCTTGGCGCCGCCCGATTCCTGCTGCAGCCGCGCCATCAGCCACGGCCCGCGCTCGGGACCGCCTTCGGCCACTTCGATCAGGTATTCCTGCTCGGTACGGCCCAGGTTGCGCTGCAGGTGGGCCAGCGTGGCCGGATCCTGGCTGACCACCACCAGCCCGCTGTCGCTGGCCGGCAGCGAGGCGGCCAGCTGCAGGCCGTGGAAGTGACGCTGCAACGGACGGATGTCGCTGGCATCAAGTTCGCTGCGGCTGTCACTGCTGACCAGGGCACACAGGGTTTCGGCGGCGACACCGGCCGGCTTGTGCAGCAGCATGCTGACCCGCTCGGCCTTTTCATCGCTGGCCTGTTCGGCCACCACGATCACCGCGCTGTCATCGACCGGGCGCTGCGGCTGTTCCACCACGTCGCCGTTGACCGTGACCCAGCCGCCTTCGATGTAGCGCCGCGCTTCGCCGCGCGGGATGCCGAGCAGGGCGGACAGGCGTTTGTCGAGACGGATCGGTTCCATGGCAGGCAGGTCGGGCAGGGGGCGCGCAGTGTAGCTGCTGCGGCCGGTCAGCGCTGGCCGCGGTTGGCCAGCTCGGTCAGGTACAGGCGGGTATCGAACTCCAGCTGCAGGTAGTCCGGCTCCATGTGCTGGCACAGCTGGTAGAAGGCCTTGTTGTGGTCGGCTTCCTTCAGGTGGGCCAGCTCATGCACCACGATCATGCGCAGGAACGCCGCGGGTGCCTGGCGGAACACGGTCGCGATGCGGATCTCGCGGCTGGCCTTGAGGCGGCCGCCGTGCACGCGGGAGATGGCGGTGTGGGTGCCCAGCGCGTGCTTGATCACTTCCAGCGTATTGTCGTAGCAGACCTTGTTGAGCGGCACCGACTTGCGCAGGTAACGGTCCTTCAGCTCCTGGGTGTACTCGTACAGCTGCCGGTCGCTGCGCACCTCGTGCGGGTCGGGGTAGCGCTGCTGCAGCCAGGGGCCGAGCCTGCCCTGCGCCAGCAGCTCGCTGACCTGGGCAACCAGGGGTTCGGGATAACCGGTGAGGTACTTCAGGACTGCCATGCAGGGCCGGCGGGGCGTCGGTAGAATGGGGCATCCAAGATTACACGCGGTACGCACCGACCATGGCAAAGCCCAACGCGCTGCAGGAACAATTGCTCAAGGCCGGCCTGGCCAAGAAGTCGCAGGCCAGCGCCGCCGCACGCGAGCAGGCCAAGGCCCGCCAGGGCAAGGCCGAATCGACCTCGGCCGAGGTCCAGCGCGAGGCTGAACGTGCCCGCGCCGAGAAGGTCGAGCGCGACCGCGCACTGGCCGCCGAACGCAATGCCCAGGCCAGGCAGGCTGAACAGAAGGCCCAGGCCAGGCAGATCATCACGGCCCATGCCGTAACCCACAAGGGCGACGACGAGTACCGCTTCAGCGATGGCGCGGCGATCCGTACCCTGCTGATCGACCCCAAGCTGCGCAAGGCGCTGTCGGTGGGCGTGCTGGTCATCGTCGCCCACGGCGAGGGCTATGCGTTGCTGCCCCGCGCTGCCGCCGAAAAGGTGCGTGAACGCGCACCCGAAGCAATCATCGTCGACCACGGCCAGCCGGGCTCGACCGCCGAGATCTCCACCGGCAACGCAGAGGACGACGCCTATTACGCGCAGTTCCAGGTGCCCGACGACCTGGTCTGGTAAGCAAAAAGGGGACGGAGGGGATTAAGTCGCAATCGGCCTGATCGGATCCGTCGGCGTTCTGTTTGGCATCCTGAAGAGCAGCCGAGCATGGCTCGGCTCCACATGAAGGCCTTCCCTTTTGCCGGGGTGTATCGTCCCCATATCGGGCGACACACCTGCGGAGGATAGCCATGGCCACCGGTTGGGCAGGAGACGGCGCGGTCCAGGACCAGATCGACGCCACTGTCGATGATGCGATCGCCCGCGCGCGGCGACAGCTGCGCGACGGCCCCGGCCTGGACCACTGTGAGGAATGCGACGCGCCGATCCCGTTGGCGCGGCGCCAGGCTGTGCCTGGTGTGCGGTTGTGCGTTGCGTGCCAGCAGGCGCGGGACGACGAAGACCAGGCGCATGCCGGGTACAACCGGCGTGGCAGCAAGGACAGCCAGCTGAGGTAAACGGGTGTTTTATTGCAGGGCTGCGCCCTGCACCTGCTGAAGCAACGTCAACATCAAAGGCGCCATCCATGGCGCTCACTGATCTGGCCCCCCTCAACCGGACCCACACCGCCCCGCCATCCCACGGAATGCCGCTCTTGATCTTGCTTCGGCTTCGGCCTCTGCAGGTGCAGGGCGCAGCCCTGCCGAAAACTCCACCCTCAACCGTCGCCCTGGATGCCGCCGGGGGCCTGCGCCGGGTCACGCCAGCGCCGTACCGTGCGCTGGAAGAACAGGTTGTTCGGCAGCTGCAGCACCGTGCCCTCGTGGCCCTCGCCGGTCTCCTGCAGCGTGGTGTAGATCAGGTTCACGTCGATCACCCGGCCCTTCAGGCCCGGCTTCTCGCCGTTCTCCAGCACCTCGATGTAGTCGTGCAGGCGGAACGGGCGGGTGGTGAAGATCAGCAGCGTGCAGAAGATGTTGGACAGCACGCTCCAGGCCGCGAAGAAGGCCACCGCGCCCACGGCCGCGAAGCCGGTGAACGCGGTCCACAGCACCGAGGGCTTCGCGCCGAGCAGGCTGAGGATGTACAGCAGGGCACTGAAATAGACCACGAAACTGGTGATCCGGCGCGCGCCCATCACCATCTCGGGCGGCAACGTGTAGTGCTCGGCGAAGCGGCGGATCAGGCGCCGGGCGAGCACGCGCAGGAGCCACGCGACCAGAAGCACCCCTACGATCTGCAGGGCGACGCCGGCGTAGTTCAACCACGGGTGGGTCCAGGGCGGCAGGTGATCCTTCAGCGACAACATCATGGGGCGACAACAGGTGGCAATAACGACCTTCGATGTTACCCGGCGCGTGCCGGGGATTCGACCGCCGGGGCCCAGGCCAGGCACACCAGCGCCTGGCGGTGCTGTTGCAGGCAGGCACGGCCGTTACCGGGGTGCAGCTGCAGCGACAGGCCCAGTGCCTGCAGCACGACGCAGGCGGCGATCACCAGCAGGGCGGCGCAGGTTGGGCTGGACATGGCAGGACTCCTGGACGGCAATTTCGCGAAGGACCTTCCATGGATGCAGCAGGTGTCGAAAAGGTTGCACGGCAGTGATCGTCGTCCGGCTCTAAACCTTTTCCCGGGCCGCCGCATCCAAGCGATATGCTCGACACCACCATGCCCGCGCCGCCTGCCGCCCACGACGCCGTCGATGAACCCGCCCTGGTGCGGGCGGCCGCCGCCGGCGATACCTCGGCCTATGAACTGCTGTACCGGCGGCATGCACCGCGCGTGTTCGCCGTGCTGTGGCGGCTGTGCGGGGGCCAGCAGGCGCGTGCCGAAGACGCCTTGCAGGAAGCCTTCCTGCAGGCGTGGAAGGCGCTGCCGGGGTTCCGTTTCGAGAGCAGCCTGTCGACCTGGCTGCATCGCCTGGGCGTCAACGCTGCGCTGATGGAACTGCGTGGGCGCGCCGCCGGGCAGGACCACGACAGTCTTGATGATGTGGACGGAGGACTGCAGGAGCTGGCCGTACACGACCGCTGCGCCGGTACCGAGCGCGACCTGGAGCGCGCGCTGGCGACGCTGCCGCCGAGGGCGCGCGCGGTACTGGTGCTGCATGACATCGAGGGCTGGAAACACCAGGAGATCGCCGCGCAGCTGCAGATGGCCGTCGGCAGCTCCAAGGCACAGTTGCATCGTGCGCGCGGCCTGTTGCGCGCACGGTTGGGAGACATGACATGAGTACACACGAACACGATTCCGACCACGATCTGGTGGCCCGACTGCGCGCGCTGCCTTCCGAACGCGGCCTGCCCGCCGATGGCTGGGCGCGGTTGTCGGCGCAGCTGCCGCCGCGTGAACCACAGGCGGCGCCTGCGCCGACCGGCAACGTGGTGGTGCTGCCGGGGCGTTCGCGCCGGCGCTGGTGGTTGCCGGTGGGGGCCGCACTGGCCGCAAGCCTGGCGCTCTACGCGGTGGCGCCGTGGCGCCATGCGCAACCGGACGCGCCGGTGCCGTCTACCCTGCAACTGCAGGCCGCGGCGATGACCGAGCAGTACCAGCAGGCAGTGGCCTCGTTGCCCGCAGGCCGGGCGCCGGAATGGCAGCCGGCGCTGCACGAACTCGATGAAAGCGCGGCACAGATCCGGGCCGCGCTGGCGCAGGATCCACGCGCGCCGCATCTGCTTGGCCAGCTCAAGCGCACCTATGCGCTGCGGCTGGAATTGACCCGGCAGGCGGCCTATGCCGCCGAGTCCGGCCTGACGACCTGAGGAGACCCCCGATGACACGAACCCTGATGACCTGCTGCGCCGCGCTGTTGCTGCTGCCCGCGGTGGCCCTGGCTGACACACGGATCGACGAGCGCCACAACCTGGCCGCCGGCGGCCGCATCGAACTGAGCAACGTGGCCGGCAAAGTGAGCGTGCGTGGCTGGGACCGCAACGACGTGCAGCTCACCGGTACGCTAAGCGATGGCCTGCAGCTGCGCCAGGAGAAGAGTGCCAACCGCGTGCGCTGGGAGATCGAGTATCCGCGTCGCAACAACAACGGCGGCGCGACGCTGGTGCTGAACGTGCCGCGCTCGGTGGAACTGCTGCTGAGTACGGTCAGTGCCAGCCAGGACATCAGCGGCATCGATGTGCGCCGCCTGCAGGCCGACACGGTCAGCGGCAGCCTGAGCGCCTCCGGTCGCAGCGGCGACAGCAAGCTCAATACGGTCAGCGGCGGTGTCATCGCGCGCCTGCAGACGCCGAAGCTGGACGTGAACACGGTCAGTGGCCGCATCGAAGCCGGCGGCGGCGTGTCCGGTGACATCGGTGCACAGACGGTATCCGGCCGGGTCGAGGTCGATGCCGGGCGGGTGCAGCGGCTGGCGGTGGAAACCGTGTCGGGCAGCATCGACCTGTCGGCGGCCGGGCTGGCGCCGGGGGGCCGTATCAATGTCGAATCGGTGAGCGCGTCGGTCAACCTGCGCCTGCCACGCACGGTTTCGGCGCAGCTGTCGGTGAACAGCTTCAGCGGGTCGATCAACAGCGACGCCGGCCAGGTGGAACGGCCGCGCTACGGCCCCGGCAGCCATCTCGATACTCGGCTCGGCAATGGCGACGGTGACATCCGCATCCAGTCGCATTCGGGCAGTGTGCGGGTACGCCTGGATCGCTGAGCGCGGTCCGGCAGGCCGCGGCGGCAGCGCCGCCGCGGTCGGAGCGGGGTCAGCTGGCTTTCTTCAGCGCCCAGGTAGTGCCGAGGACTTCGATCTTGCCACCGGCCTTGCGGAACGCTGCCAGGTCCGAAGCGATCGAATCGCTGCTGACCACGGTGCTGGCGGCCGCGCCCTTGCGTTCGCTGCGGATGCTGTTGCTGGCCTTCGCGGGGGTCTTTGCCTTGCGGGGCATGGTTGCTCCTGTCAGGTGGAAGGGGAGGAAAGCGCCCAGGCATCGGCCTGGCGCAGGTAGTCCTGCCGCTCGCGGCGGCAGTCATCGCCGCCCATCGAGAACTGGCGGCAGATCGCCGGGCGCTGCGAATAGATCGTGCAGCGCAGGTGATAGGGATCGATCGCCGCGCACCAGCCTTCCTCGTTGCGCGCCATCACGGCACGGCCGTGGGTGTCGCGTGACAGGAACTGGCCGGGCACGTGGTCGCCGGGCTGCAGCAGCACGGGCAACCGGCAACAGACCGCGTCACAACGGCGGCAGTCGATGGGTGCAGGTGCTGCGTCAGGTTGTAAGGCCTCAGGGGCCTGGCGGGTGCCCAAAGCGGGTCTCAATGGCGGCTCAGGTGCTGCGCGGACCATGAACGAGCCAGGAAGGCATGGCCGCTAGGCCCGCTGGGCGGGCCAGGCTGCACCGTGGACACACACCGGCATGGCCGGTGGAAGGGGCAGCAGGGTTCTAGCCGACCAAGAGTAACTTAGACCGCGTAACGTTTTGTTAATCCTGGCTGGCTGCCGCCAGCGCAAGGCCCTGGACCACGCCCAGCGAGGGCTCGCCGTGGACCATGCGGGCGCCCGGGAAGGCGGCCGCCACCGCCTGGCGCAGGTAGCCGGCGCGGGACATGCCACCGGTCAGGAACACGGCATCCGGGTCGCCGCCGATGTCGCTGCGGACCTGGGCCAGCAGCTCGCGGATCTGCTCCAGGTAGCCATGGGCGGCGGCGGCCAGGCCGTCGGCGCTGCTGTCGGCATGCAGGTCGCGGGCGATGTAGTCCAGCGTGCTGCGGTGCTCGCTGGCAGCGCTGAGGGCGATCTTGGCGCGTTCCACGTCACGGTACAGGCGGGCGGTGTTGCCGGTGTCCTGCAGGGCCTGCAGGCGGCCGCCCCAGGGCGCGTCGACATGGTCGTACTTGTGCAGGCGGAATTCGCGCTGGCGGGTCATGTCCTGCACGGTGGCCGCTTCCACGTAGTGGTGGGCCGGTACGCGGGTGATGCCGCGGCCGAACAGCGGCATGTAGCTGGACAGGCTCAGCGCCAGGTCGATGTCGGTACCGCCGCGGGCGATACCCCAGGCGCGGTGGATGCGCGGGGCGTCGTCGCCGCCGACTTCGGCATGGGCGATGTCGGTGGTGCCGCCGCCGATATCGACGATCACCGCCTGGTGCCGCTCGCGGCTTTCGGCGTGGTAATGCATGGCCGCCGCGGCTGGCTCCTCGAGGAAATCAACCTGGTCGAAGCCGGCCTGGGTGGCCGCTTCACGCAGGATGTCCAGCGCCTGGTCGTTGCCGGCTGCGCCGATCGAACTGCGGAACTGCACCGGGCGCCCGAGCAGGGCGGCGCGCAGCGGCCGGCCGAGCTGGGCACTGGCGGTCAGGCGGATGTGTTCGAGGATGTGCGCGGCGATGCCGGTGATGGTCTGCTTCGCGCGCGGGTGCAGGTTGTAGCCGAGCATCGACTTCGGGCTCTGCACCAGGTTGCCTTCGTGTTCCTCGAAATAGGCTTCCAGCGCTTCGTCGCCGTAGACCGCGTTCTGCAGCAGGTCGTTGGCGCTGCGTTCCTTGCCGGCGCGGGCTTCCATCCATTCCCGGCGCAGCGCGCGCAGGGCTTCGCGGCGCAGCGCCTGCGGCGTGCGTTCCTGGCCGGCGGCGCGCGCCGCGCGCGCGGCGCTGTCGATCATCTGCTGCAGCTGGTGTTCCTGGCCGTCGTCGAGCTGGAAGTCGTCCGGGTCGGGCACCACGCCGGGGAAGTACACACTGGTGCGGAACTGCTCGGCGTCGCCGAAGCGGATCGGCAGCAGTGTTCCCTCATGCACGATGGCGGCGGCGGAGTTGCTGGTACCGAAGTCGATGCCGAGGCGCATGGGAAGTTCCGGGGGCGATCAGGGGCCGCGCACTCTGCTGCAGTTCGCCGCCGACTGCAAGTTCCTACGGCCTCCCATTCCGTATCGGGAGGCCGGATCGGGTCAAGCCGGGAGCCGGGCGCCGCCCGGAAAAGGGCAGGCGAGCCGGGCGGTTACAATGGCGGCTGTTGATTCACTTTGAGGTACTTGCTGATGTCTTCTGCCCCCGCCTGCCCGCAGTGCACCCTGGAAAACACCTATGCCGATGGCGCGCTGTGGATCTGCGCCGACTGCGGCTTCGAGTGGACCGCCGAGGAAAGTGCCGGTTCGACCCTGGTCGTGCGTGACAGCAACGGCAATACCCTGCAGGCCGGTGACACCGTCACCGTGATCAAGGACCTGAAGGTGAAGGGTTCCTCGATCCCGCTCAAGCAGGGCACCGTGATCCGCAACATCCGCCTGGTCGAGGACGATGCCGAGCACATCGAAGGCAACTCGGAGAAGATCAAGGGCCTGGTCCTGAAGACCTGCTTCCTCAAGAAGGCCTGACCGGCCTTCAGCGCCTGGCCTGCTGCTGTGCGCGCCAGCGGGCCAGGCTGTCCAGCTTGGCCTGGTAGCGCGCCTGCTGCGGGGCACCGCCCAGCGCCTGCGCGCGCAGCAGTTCACGATCGGCGCGCCTGAGCTGGCCGGCCAGGAAATAGGCCCGCGCCAGCCCGAAGTGGAACTGGTGTGCGGTGTCGTACAGGCGCACGGCCTGCCGGTAATAGCGGATCGCCTGATCCAGTCGGCCGGCGCGTTCGGCCTCGGCGCCGAGCATGTACTGCGCGAACGGATCCTCGCGCTGCACCGACTGCAGGCGCTGCTCCAGCGCCTGCGCCTGCATGACCATGCCCAGCTTCCGGTACAGCGCGCTGGCGTTGGTCAGTGCAGCGTCCTGGCGGCCGTCCAGTCGCAGCGCCGTTTCCAATGCCCGGCGCGCGGCGGCGGTATCGCCCGTACGGTTTTCCAGCACGCCCAGGTTGTTCCAGGTGGCGGCGAAGCTGTTGTCCTGTGCCAGCGCGGCATTGAAGAAGGTGCGTGCACCCACCAGATCGCCGCTGGCCATGCGTTCGGCGCCGCGGTTGTTGTAGAAGTGTGCCAGTGCCCGTGCCTGGCTGATCGGCAGCGGCCCGCGGCGGTCGTACAGCACGTTGCGATCCAGATCGACGGTGGCGAAGCGGCCGGCGAAGCCGACCCCGGCATTGACGTGGCCGACGCTGTAGACCAGGCCCTGGGCCTGGTCCTGGTACCACGACACGACCTGGCCGACTTCCTGCACGCGTGCCTGGATGCCGGCTTCGCGTGCCAGCGCGACGAACATCAGGGTAAAGGCCAGGCAGTTGGCGCGCCGCTGCTGCCAGATCTCGCTGACGGTGAAGGTCGCATCGGCGTCGTACTGCAGGTCCAGGCCGTGGCGGTTGAAGATCATCTCCACCAGCGCCTGCAGGCGCTGCTCGTGGGAGTAACTGTGATTGATCACCTGCGTGCGCAGCATGTCGCGCATCGCCGGTGGAATCGCGAACACCTGCTGCGGCGTCGGCATCGCCGGAGTGGCGGTGCTGGCAACGGCCAGCGGCGCGGCCGTTCCCGGATGATCCTGTGCGATCGCGGACGGCGCTGCCAATGCGGCCAGTGCGAGCAGAACGAATCGGGCGGCAGGACGGTACATGACGGCTCCCGGCAGCGGCGGGCGCTCCCGCCTGAGGCGAGTGTAGACCTGTGCGCGCACCGCTGCAGCGACCGTTGGTCGGTCCGCACGTTCATCCACAACCGGTGTGGACCAGCGCTCGGGAAAGCTGTGGACAACCGCGTTGCGGCCTAGTGCGAAGGGCGTTGTGAGGACGTGGTGAAAAAAGCGACAGCTTGCCCGTCAACCGCGCAGGCGGGATGATCCGGGCATGGACTTTTCCCCGCTGACGCTCGCTCCGGCGCAGTGGCAGGCGCTGCAGGACAGCTATGCAACGCCACCACGCGCCTATCATCACTTCGGCCACGTGCGCGCGGTGCTGCAGCACTGCCAGGAGGTTGCCGACGGCCCCGGCTGGCAGCAGCCGGCCGAGGTCTACCTGGCCGTGCTCTACCACGATGCGATCTACGTGGCGGGGCGAAAGGACAACGAAGCACGTTCGGCGCAGATGGCCCTGCAGGCGATCACGCAGGCGCCGGAACTCGCCGCTGTCGATGCCGCCCGGGTCGAGCAGCTGATCCTGCTGACCGCCCGCCATGGCGCGCTCGGCCCGGACGATGTCGATGCCGAGGCCGCGCTGTTCCTGGACTGCGACATGGCGATCCTGGCCGCGCCGGAACCGGTGTTCACCGCCTATGACCGGGGCGTGGCCGAAGAGTACAAGGGCGTGGTGCCGGGCTTCCTGTATCGCGCTGGCCGCCGCCGTTTCCTGCAGGGCCTGCTGCGCGCACCGCGCATCTTCCTCAGCGAGTTCTTCCACCAGCGCCTCGACGCGGCCGCGCGCGACAACCTGCGGCGGCAGCTGGGTCGCTGAGCCAGCCCGCTACACTGGGGCCCGTTTCCACCGATTGCCGCTTCCAACCGTGTCCGTCCCTGATCCCGATCCCCGTCCGCTGCCGCCGGAAGAGCCCGGTCCCAACGAATGCTGTGGCAGCGGTTGCCCGCTGTGCGTGCTGGACCTGTATGCCGACGAGCTGCAGCGCTATCGCAAGGCGTTGGCCGAATGGCAGGCGCGGCACCCGGAGGCCTCCGCATGAGCCGCGCGCGTCCGGCGGCGCTGCTGGCGCTGGCAGCCCTGGTTCTGTTCCTGGTTACCGCGCTGTGGACCCAGTTCACACGCACCGACCTGGACTGGGTGCGGGCCACGCTCAGCCTCTACCTGCACGGGCCGTGGGGGCTGGCGTTGCGTGCGGCGTACTGCCTGCTGGCACTGGCGATCACCCTGCTCGGCATCGCCCTTTATCGCGGCAGCATCGGCCCGCGGCGCAGCGCGGCGGCGCCGCTGCTGTTCACGGTCTCGGCGCTGGGCCTGGCCACGGTCGCCATCGGTGACAGCTGGCTGCCCGAAGCAACCCCGCTGCTGGCACCGTTCATCCACGGGTTGGCGGCCAACACTGCGTTCCTGTGTGCCAGCGTCGGCATGCTGCTGCAGGCCTGGTACCTGCGCCGCGAACCGGGCTGGCAATCCGCCGCCGGCCTGCTCTGGGTCTGGGCCTGGCTGGCCTTCGTGCTGCTGTGGCTGCACGTGCTGTGGCGTGGCGGGCCGCCGCGCGGGCTGGGGCAGAAAGCGGTGATCGTGGTGATCGTGGGCTGGCTGCTGTATCTGGCGCTGGCGCTGTATCGGCGCAGTCGTCGCGCCGCAGCCTGCTGAAACCCCAACGGCCTGCACCGGTACGTGCCGTGCACGTGGAGGCAGCGTATCGTGTGCGCATTCCATCGGGGCTGCGATATGAAGCGTGCAGGGCTGGGCAGGGTAATGGGCGTGGTGCTGGCGCTGGCCGCACTGCCGGCAACCGCGGCAGCGACCGTGCAGCAGTTCAGCCACGGGCGGTTCGAACAGATTCCGGTGCATATGCCGGCCGGTACCCCGCAGCGGGTGGTGATCTGGTTCCACGAACCGACTCCCGGTGGCGATACCAGCCGTCTGCCGATCGAGGCCCTGCGTGCCGACGGTGCGATGGTCGCCGCCGTGGACATCGCGCACCTGCGCGGCGTGCTCAAGCGCGAAGGCAACCCGACCTGTTCGTTCGGTTCCGGCGATGTCGAGAATTTCTCGCGCTGGCTGCAGGCCTCGCTGCATCTGCCCGGGTACCACCTGCCGCTGGTCGGCGGCGATGGCGAAGGCGCTGAAATGGCCTATGCGCTGGCTGCGCAGGCCGATACGCAGGTGTTCGCCGGCCTGCTCACCACTGGTTTCTGCCCGGACCACAACCACGAGCGCATGGTCTGCGGCGATGGCGTGAAGCGCAACACGCTGCAACCCGCCGAACTGAACTTCCCGTGGTTGAGTGCAGCCGGTGATCACGGCTGCAAGGCGGGCGAGGCCAGCGGTTTCGTGCAGCAGGTGGCGATGGCGCGCGAGTTCAAGCGCACGGCGCGTGGTGATGCCTCACCGGGCCTGGTGGCTGCAGCGCGGGTGATGGGTGCGCAGGCAGGCGTCAGCCTGGCACCGCCGCCGGCCGCGCTGAAGGGCCTGCCGGTGGTGGAAGTACCGTCGACCGGCAACGGCGACACGCTGGCCGTGTTCGTCTCCGGTGATGGTGGCTGGGCCGGCCTGGACAAGGACGTGGCGTCGTCGCTCAACGAGCACGGCGTGGCCGTGGTCGGCATCGACTCGCTGCGCTACTTCTGGAGCGAGCGCACGCCGAAGGGCTTCGCTGCTGACCTGCAGAAGATCATCGATCACTACCGCCAGCAGTGGCACCGCGACAAGGTGATGCTGATCGGTTTCTCGCAGGGGGCCGACGTGCTGCCGGCGACCATCAACCAGCTCGATGCCGATACCCGTGCAGCGCTGGATCGCATCGTGCTGCTGTCGGTAGGCAAGAAGGCCGACTTCGAGTTCCACGTCAGCAACTGGCTGGGCGGCGGCGGCGACGGCCTGCCGATCGCGCCGGAAGTGGCCAGACTGCCGGCGGAGAAAACGCTGTGCGTGTACGGCGACAAGGATGAGGACGCACTGTGCCCGGACCTGCCGGCCAATGACGGTGTGAAGAAGGTGAAGCTGCCGGGTGACCACCATTTCGGTGGTGACTATGATCGGCTGGCCGAGGTGATCCTCAAGGGCGGTATGTAGCGCTTGGTAGACGCCGACCTTGGTCGGCGCTGGGGCTGAGGGCGCCTTGGGGATGAGCGTGTCGACCAAGGTCGACACCTACCGGGCGGCAGGTGGCGCCGGGTATGCCTGGTGGTGCGGGGCGTCAATTGCGCCGCGGGTCCAGCGAGATCAGGCGCGTGGCATCCAGCAGTGCGGCCGGCAGGTGCATGCCACCGGGCGCAGCGAGATAGCGTGGCCGCCACTGCGGGTCGAACTTCGACTTGAAGCGGCGCAGGCCACTGAAGCCGTAGAAGCGTTCGCCATGCCGCGCCAGCAGGCCGGCCAGGCGGTTCCAGCGGCCGGCCAGGCGATGCTGCGCCAGCCCGGACAGTGGCGCCATGCCCAGCGAGAAGCGTGCATAGCCCTGCGCGCGGCCCCACAGGAACAGCTCGATGAAGAGGAAGTCCATCGTGCCCTTCGGCGCCTCGTTGACGTGGCGCATCAGGTCCACCGACAGCTCGGCACCGGCCGGCGCCTGCCACAGGTTGGCGAACGCCACGATCTGGCCTTCGGCCTCGACCAGTGCCACCGGGAACCGCACCAGGTAATCCGGGTCGTAGCTGCCCAGCGAAAAGCCCTTTTCGTCGCCGGCCTTGTCTTCCAGCCACGCGTTGGAGATCGCGTGCAGGCGCGGCAGCAGGCTGGGAATTTCCTCCACCGGTGCCACACGGAAGGACAGGCCGCCGCGCTTGCCGCGGTTCCAGGCCTGGCGCAGGTCCGCACGTTCGCGGCCTTCCAGGCCGAAATCGTGCAGCGGCACCATCGCTTCTTCGCCCAGCTTGACCAGGCCCAGGCCCAGGTCGAGGTAGGTCTGCCAGTAGGACTCGCCGACCTGGTAGAACACCGGGCGCAGGCCGAGCCGGTCGGCTTCCTCGCGGAAGCGCCAGATCAATGCGCGGGCGACCTCCGGCGGGCCGACCGGATCGCCCATCGCGATCAGCGAACCGCCGTAGCGCTGCATCATCACGAAGCCCTGTTTCGCCTCGTCGCGCAGCACCGCCTTGTCGGCGGTCAGTACCAGGCAGGCCTGGGTATCGGTGGCACCGGCCAGTACCGGCGCCAGTGATTGCAGCGTGGCCTCGTCGGCGGCTGGCAGCGGGCTGCGCGTGCTGTGCAGCAGCCGCGCCAGGCCGAACATCACCAGCGCGATCGCCACGACCAGCAACGCGCGCAGCGCGCGTGGTGCGTTGCCGGATATCGCAAACTGCCACCACAGCTCGTTCTGGTACTCGACATGGCTGTAGGTGAAGAACAGCAGCCAGGTGACCGCGACCAGCACCAGGCCGAGGTTGCGCAGCCACGGCCATGACCAGGCTTCGTCCAGCAGCGCGCCCTGGCGGTAGAACTCGCGACGTGCGGCCCACAGTGCCATCGCCACCAGCACTGCCGAGACGGCGATCAACAGTTGGCCACCCCGCAGCCACAGCGGCAGCGGGGTGATCACGCACACCGCCATCGCCAGCACCCACGCGGCGTGGCTGCGCCGGGCCAGGCCCTGGCCGATCAGCAGCAGTGCGACGCCGCTGAGGCTGCCGATCAGGTGCGAGGTCTCCAGGATCGGCAGCGAGGCATTGACCAGGTGACGGCGTGGCGTCGGCAGCGTGCCGTCGATGACCAGTGCGGCGCCGATGCTGAACACCGCCAGCGCGATGATCTGCGGCAGCCACGGGCGCAGCGCGTTCCAGCCCGCACGGGTTGCCCCGGCGCTGGCCTGCAGCGGTTGGCGCAGGGCGGGCGCAAGGGCGAGCAGGGTGGCCAGCACCAGCGGCAGCACGTAATAGGTGACGCGGTAGATCAGCGCCGCTGCCAGCACCGCCGCCGGTGCCACCTGCGGCAACAGCTTCAGCAGGCTCCACTCGAACACGCCAAGGCCGGCGGGCACGGTCGAGACCAGGCCGGCCAGCACGGCCACCAGGTACAGGCCGACGAAGCCGGGCAGTCCGGTCGGCGTGGAGTCCGGCAGCAGCACGTAGAACGCGGCACTGGCCAGCACCAGTTCGATCACGCTCAGCACGGTGACGCCGATCATGGTGCGGCGGTCGGGCAGCCACAACGCATGGCCGAACACGCTGAACTGCCGTCCATCGCGGCCGACCAGCAGCACGGTGCCGAGATATGCGAGCAGGGCGACGATGCCGACGATGCGCACGGCATCGGGATTCAATGGCAATGCCAACGCTGCCGCTGCAGGTTCCATGCACAGTGCCACGCTGATCAGCAGCCATGCCCCGAACACGAAGCCGAGCGTGCTCATCAGCACCACCTGGCCGATCTGCGCCAGGTCCAGGCCGGCGCTGCGGTAGCCACGCAGGCGCACCGCGCCGCCGGTCAACGCGGCAAAGCCCACGGTCTGGCCCAGCGTGTGCGCAAGGAACGCGGTGATGCCGACTCGCGCAGGGTGCACGCGGATGCCGCTGCGACGCAGGCCGATGGCATCGAAGCCGATCAGGCAGGCGTAACTGGCCAGGCCGAGTACCACGGTGAGCGCGATCTGCATGCCACTGAGCTGGCGGAACGCCTGGCGGATGGCCCGGTAGCCGTGCTCGTCGAACTCGTTGGCCAGGCCGTGCAGGGCCAGGGCGAGGATCAGCAGCGGGATGACGATGGTGGCAACCCGCTTCCAGGCTGGCGTGGAAGGGGCAGTGGTGGAATCGACGGGGACGGTCATCGGCGCAAGGGTGCGGCAGGAGGGGCGAGGGCGGTGTCAACGCGGGCGTGGCGCATCGTGCGCCTGTCATCGTCATTTGACCAGTGGGACCGTCGGAGCCCGGTAGTGACGTGTCGCGGAAGGTGCCCGTGCACCCACCGTCGACCGGATTGGAGGACAATGCAGGCCTGATCACCCGCAGGAGCCACGCCCATGATGGAGCGTTACGACGTCGGACCGCGCATGTCCGAAATGACCGTGTACAACAAGGTCGCCTACCTCTCCGGCCAGATTCCGGAAGACACGAGCCAGGACATCACCGGGCAGACCCGGCAGGTGCTGGCGGAGATCGACAAGCTGCTGGCACTGGTCGCCAGTGATCGCCAGCACGTGCTGCGCGCGGAAGTGTTCCTGGCCGATATCGCCGACTTCGACGGCATGAACAAGGCGTGGGACGAGTGGGTGGTCGAGGGCGCGACCCCGGCCCGCGCAACCTTCGAAGCCAAGCTGGCCCACGCCGAGTGGAAGGTCGAGATCGTGGTGACGGCGGCCGTGCCATAACTGCGGGATGGGGCCGGATCCCTTTCCCGCGGAAAGGGATCCGACCCCTGTTACAGGGGCAGCAACTCGATGCAGTCCACCGGGCACGGCGGAATGCACAGTTCGCAACCGGTGCACAGATCGGCGATGACCGTGTGCATGTACTTGGCGCCGCCGACGATGGCGTCCACCGGGCAGGCCTGGATGCACTTGGTGCAGCCGATGCAGTCGGCTTCCACGATCAGCGCCACCTGCGGCACCTTGTGTTCGCCACGCGAACGATCAAACGGAATGGCAGGCACGCCCAGTACCTGCGCCAGCGCGCGCGCGCCGGCATCGCCGCCCGGCGGGCAGCGGTCCACGCCCACCTCGCCGCGCGCCATCGCCTGCGCATACGGGCGGCAGCCGTCGTAGCCGCACTGCCCGCATTGGGTCTGCGGCAGCAGGCGGTCGAGGCGTTCGGTCAGGGGCGGGATCAGGCTCATGCGTGGCGAAGGCTGCGCGTCGGGGTTACTTCAGGGGTTTGCCACGGAACCAGCGCTCGTGGGCCAGCGCCAGCATCGGCTTGTCTTCGGAACTGTCTCCGTAGGCATGGATGCGCACGTAGCGGGACAGATCGAACTGGCGACGGATGTGCTCGACCTTGCGCGGGCCGCAGTCGCCACCGGCATAGCGACCGGTCAGGCGGCCGTCCTGGCTTTCCAGCCGGTTGCAGATCAGCTGCAGGCCCAGCTGCTCGCACCATGGCCGCAGGTACAGGTCGAGCGAGCCGGACACGATCACCACGGTATGCTGCTGTTCCCTGTGCCAGCGGATCTGCTCCAGCATTTCCGGGCGCACCACCTCGGGCAGGAACTCACGCGAGAAGCCTGCGGCCAGCGTGGCGATGTCATCGCTGTGGCGGTTGCTGAAGGTCAGGCGGGTGACGCGTGCACGGATGCGTTCGGCCGAGATCAGTTTCAGCTTGTATGCGGCCAGCCACGGGCCGACCTTCCACCACGCCTGCGCCAGCTGTTCGGCGGTGGCCACGCGGCGCAGGAAACGGCCATAGGTATCGCAGGTGGTCACGGTGTGGTCGAAGTCGAACAGCGCCAGTTCCATTCCATTGCTTCCCATCGCGTTGCCTCCGCTGGCCGATGCTGCCGGCAGGCGCGGCGGTGGCCGCGCCCGCTGCAGGCATCAGCGGACCGGCATGCCCGGCTGCGCGCCGCTGTCGGCGTCCAGCAGCGCCAGCGCGCCGCCGTCGAAACCGGCCGACAGGATCATGCCTTCGCTCAGGCCGAAGCGCATCTTGCGCGGGGCCAGGTTGGCGATGAACACCACGCTGCGACCGACCAGGGCTTCCGGCTCGCCGTAGCTGCCACGGATGCCGGAGAAGATCTGGCGCTTGCCCAGTTCGCCGGCATCCAGTTCGAAGCGCAGCAGCTTGTCCGAACCTTCCACGAACTCGCACACCAGCACCTTGCCGATGCGCAGGTCGAGCTTGGCGAAATCGTCGATGCCGATATAGGCCGGAGCATCGGCGCTCTTCGCGTCGTCCTTGGCCGGGGCCGGTGTGGCCGGCTTGGCGGCGTCGGTCCTGGCGGCGGGGGCGGCAGCGGCGGCCGGCTGCAGGGTGTCCTTGGAGGCGTCGATCATGGCGTCAATCTTCTTCGGGTCGATACGGGTGAACAGCGGGGTGTAGTCGGTGATGCGGTGGCCCAGCAGCGGCTGTGCCAGTTCGGTCCAGTCATTGACCGGCGCGGCCAGGAAGGCCTCGGCCTGCGCGGCGGTGGCCGGCAGCACCGGCTTCAGTGCGGTGACCAGCACGCGGAACAGGTTCAGGCCCTGGCTGCACACGGCCTGCAGCTGCGCGTCGGCGCCTTCCTGCTTGGCGATGACCCACGGCTTGACGTCGTCGATGTAGCGGTTGGCTTCGTCGGCCAGGGTCATGGTCAGGCGGATCGCCGCAGCCGGGTCGTTGCGCTCGTAGGCTTCGCGGATCGGCGCCAGGCCGTCGACGAAGCGCTGGTACTGCGCCGCGTCGGGCAGCTGCGCGGCCAGCTGGCCGTCGAAGCGCTTGCTGATGAAGCCGGCGCAGCGGCTGGCCAGGTTGACGAACTTGCCGACCAGGTCGGCGTTGACGCGGGCGATGAAATCACCCAGGTTCAGGTCAAGATCGTCGACGCCACCGCCGGACTTGGCGGCGTAGTAGTAGCGCAGCGCTTCCGGCTCCAGGCCGGCATCGAGGAAGGTACGCGCCATCACGAAGGTGCCGCGCGATTTGCTCATCTTGGCACCGTCCACGGTCAGGTAGCCGTTGACGTGCAGGCGGGTCGGCGCGCGGTGGCCGGTACCGTGCAGCACCGCCGGCCAGAACAGGCCGTGGAAGTTGACGATGTCCTTGCCGATGAAGTGGTGCAGTTCGGTGGCGGTGCCGGCGCGCAGGTGCGCTTCGAAGTCTTCGCCGAGCTTGCCGCACAGGGTCTGGAAGCTGGACAGGTAGCCGATCGGCGCATCCAGCCAGACATAGAAGTACTTGCCCGGCTGGCCGGGAATCTGGAAACCGAAGTACGGCGCATCGCGCGAGATGTCCCACGCGCGCAGGCCACCTTCGGCGTTGAGCCACTCACCCAGCTTGGCCTTCACGCCCGGCAGGGCGACATCGCCGGCCAGCCATTCGCGCAGGAATGCATCGAAGTGGCCCACCTCGAAGAAGAAGTGCTCCGAATCGCGCATTTCCGGCGTGGCGCCGGAGATGACCGAACGCGGCTCCTTCAGGTCGGTCGGTGCATAGGTCGCGCCGCAGACTTCGCAGTTGTCGCCGTACTGGTCGGGGCTGCCGCAGTTCGGGCAGATGCCCTTGACGTAGCGGTCGGGCAGGAACATGCCCTTGGCCGGGTCGTAGAACTGGGCGACCGAACGGCGGCTGATGTGGCCGGCCGCTTCCAGCTTCAGGTAGAACTGCTCGGTCAGTGCCTTGTTGGCCGCCGAGTTGGTCGAGTCGTAGTGGTCGAAGGCCACGCCGAAGGCGGCGAAGTCACGTTCGTGGCTGGCCTGGATGTTGGCGATGAAGGTTTCCGGGGTGACCCCGGCCTTTTCCGCGGCCAGCATGATCGGCGTGCCGTGGGTGTCGTCGGCGCAGACGAACCAGGCCTTGCCGCCGCTCATTCGCCGCGCACGCGCCCAGATGTCGGCCTGGATGTAGCCGACCAGGTGGCCCAGGTGCAGCGGGCCGTTGGCGTAGGGCAGGGCGGTGGTGACGAGCGCGGTACGGGTCATGGTCGCGGGGTGAAGCCGAGGGGAACCGCAGAGTATCGCATGCCCGCAACGACGTGACCCGGCCGGGGCCGGGTCACGGGGATGAAGCGGGGGCCGGGGCGCTTATTCGCGCTGCCAGGTCTGCGCGCGGCAGATGAAGGCGATGCAGCCGGACACGTCCAGCCTGGTGCCACCCGGCTGCAGCTCCATCTTCGACTTGTAGGTCTTGCCGTTGGCCGGGTCGAGGATGGTGCCGCCGGACCACTTGTTGGCGCCATCGGCCTTCAGGTTCCAGAGGATGGTCATGCCCTTCACCGGCTTGTTCCTGTTGGCGCCTTCACATCCATCGCAGACCGGGTTCGGGCCCTTGTCCGAGTGCAGGATGTCGACCACCTTGCCGGTCAGGGTGCCGTTGGCGGCCTGGGTGATCTCGACGATCGACTTCACCTTGCCGGTCTTGTCGTCGATGGTCTTCCAGCGGCCGGCGGCGCCGTCGGCGGCCTGGGCCGACAGGGCGGCCAGGCACAGCGGCAGTGCCAGCAGCAGGGTCTTGAAGGTGTTGCGCATGGTCCCCTCCCAGGGTTCATTCCGGCACGGTGCCGGCATGGGTCGACTGTATACCCATTCGGCGGGGTATGGGGAAGGGGGGGCTTTGTAGGGCTGCGCCCTGCACCTGCAGAGGCAGCCGCAACAGCCGGAGCAACAGCAAAAGCGGACTTGCTGAGGGATGGCGGGGCACTGTGGGTTTGCGGGGCCGCCGTAAACCCGTCCCTGGGGGCTTGGTCGCCGCATCCATGCGGCTCACACCCCGCAAACCCACAATGCCCCGCCTTCGACAGTTTCCGGCGATCTGCCGGTGCTGGTGCGGTTGGTGGGTGTCGACCTTGGTCGACACAGATCCATGCCATGCGTGGATGACGTTTCCGGTGGCGGCGATGGGGTCAGATCCCTTTTCCGTCGGAAAAGGGATCTGACCCCCGGGGACGTCAACCGGCTTCGTACAGCTCCAGCGGCAGGTCGTCGGGGTCGGCGAAGAAGGTGAAGCGGCGGCCGGTGTACTCGTCCACGCGGATCGGTTCGCACACTACGCCGTGCGCTGACAGGCGCTGGATGAAGGGTTCCAGCGTGGCCACGCGGAACGCGAGGTGGCGCAGGCCCTGGGCTTCCGGGCGGCTGGGACGGGGCGGCGGCGAGGGGAAGGAGAACAGTTCCAGCTGGCCGCCGTCGGGCAGGGCCAGGTCCAGCTTCCAGGAATCGCGCGCGGCGCGGTGGTTCTCGGCCAGCACGCGCAGGCCGAGGATGCGCACGTAGAAGTCTTTTGAACGTGCGTAGTCGCTGCAGATCAGTGCGGCGTGGTGGATGCCCAGCAGGGCACCGGAATCGGCGGTCATTGCAGGGTGTCCAGCCAGCGCTGGGCGATCTTCAGCGCCAGCGGATAGGGTTCGGGGTCGTTGCGGTTGGTCAGAACGATCACGGTCAGGTGTTTTTCCGGGTGGCGCACGATCACGTTGCGGAAGCCGATGCTCTCGCCGCTGTGCCATTGCACGGGGCCATTCAGCCGCCAGCCGAACCCGTAGTGCGGTACATCCGGTTCGGGCGTCGATGTGGCGGGGCTGAACATCGCGCGGCGCGAGGCCTTCGACAGCAGGCGGTCGTCGTACAGCGCCGCATCCCAGCGGGCCAGGTCGTCCAGCGAGGAATAGATGCCGCCATCGCCGAGCACGGCGCTGGTGGTGCTCTGGTCGGTGCGCTGCCAACGGCCATCGATCCAGCTGTAGCCATAGGCGCGTGCGGCGATGGTATCGATGCCGTCCTGATGGGCCACGGTGTGGGCCATGCCCAGCGGGCGGAAGATGCGCTGTTGCAGGAAGGCTGCGAAATCCTGGCCGGAGGCGCGGCCGACGATCAGTGCCAGCAGCGCATAGCCGCTGTTGCTGTAGTGGTACTGCGTGCCGGGCGCGAAGTTCAGCCGGTCCTGGCGCGACAGCAGGGTCAGCACATCGGCGTCATGCACCTGCCGAGCATCAGCCGGGTCCATCAGGTCTTCGTAGTCGGGCAGGCCACCGGTATGCGAGAGCAGCTGGCGGATGGTGATGGCGGCCGCAGCCGGGGGCAGTTCGGGCAGCCATTGCCGGGCAGGTTGGTCCAGCCCGAGCCGGCCATCTTCCACCAGCAGCAGCACCGCCGCAGCGGTGAACTGCTTGCTGACCGAGGCCAGCCGGAAGTTGCTGGCCGCGGTGACCGCCGTGCCGTCCTCCACCACCGCCAGGCCATAGCCGCGCCGGAATACCGGTTTGCCGTCATGCAGCACCAGTACGGCGGCGCCGGGCACCTGGCCGTCGTAGGCCTGCATCAGGCCGTCGATGCCCGCATCCGGTGGGGCCAGCACCGGTGCGGCAACGGTGGCCAGCGGCAGCAGGCCCAGCACGGCGGCGAACAGGGCGACGGCAGGACGCATGGCGGCTCGGGAAGGCTCAGGGTGACGGGGCGGGCGTGGCGCTGGCCGGCTGGGCCATCCAGCGTTCCATCTTGCGGTCCAGCACGTCCAGCGGCATCGAGCCGTCCTTCAGCAGTTCGGCGTGGAAGCGGCGCAGGTCGAAGGCGGCGCCCTGGCGCGCCCTGGCCTTGTCGCGCAGGGCGACAATGGTGGTCAGGCCGGCCACGTTCGACAGTGCCTGGCCAGGCTGGGCCATGACCCGCTCGACTTCGGCGTTGGCATCGTCGCTGCTCATGTCCACGGTCTTCTGCAGGTAGGTGACAGCCTGCTGCTTGCTCCAGCCCTGGGCATTCACGCCGGTATCGGCCACCACGCGGGCGGCGCGCAGCAGGCGCGAGTACAGGTAGCCGATGCGGTCGTAGGGATCGGTGTAGATGCCCAGGTCCTCGCCCAGCGTTTCGGCGTACAGGCCCCAGCCTTCGACGAAGGCGAGATCGCCACCGAGGCGGCGGAAGCGCGGCAGCTTGGCCAGCTCCTGCTGCAGGCCCAGCTGCACGTGGTGGCCGGGGATCGCTTCATGCAGGTACTGCACCGGCACGTTCCAGCGCTTGCGGCCGGGCAGGTCGCGGGTGTTCACGTACAGCACCGCGGATTGCCCGGGCAGTGCCGGCTGGTAGGCAGCGGCAGCGGCGGTGAGCGCACGCTCCGGTTCCACCGCGTGTACGTCCAGCGGCGCCTTGGGCAAGGTATCCAGCACCTGCGGCAGGCGTGCGTTGACCTGCTGCTGCACCTGGCGGTAACGGTTGATCAGCGCATTGGCATCGCCGTACTGGAACTGGCGGTCGTTGCGCATGCTGCGCAGCAGCTTGGTGGGGGTGCCGCGCAGCTTGGCATCCTTCATCACCGTGGCGATCTGCGCCTGCAGTTCCTGCACGCGCTGCTCGCCCAGTGCATGCAGCTGAGCGGCAGTCTGGTCGCTGGCGGTGGTCTGCACGATCAGGCTGGCGTACCACGCCTGGCCATCGGGCAGCGCGCTGAGGCCACTGCTGGCGCGCGTGGCGGGCAGGTATTCGGTGGCAATGAAACCGCGCAGGGCGCGGTAGGCCGGCATGATGCGCAGTTCGATCATGCGCTTGTACTCGGCACTGATGCGCGCTTTGTCCTCGGCCGCGATGGTGTTGGGCATGGTGCGGATCGGCGACCAGAAGATGCTCTCCTCAGCGGTCGGCTTGATGACCGCATCCAGCTGCGGCAGCACCTTCTCCATCAGGTCGCGCGGCTGTACCACGCCGGCCTTCATGCCCTGGCGCATGTTGTCGATGGCCTGGTCGAACAGTTCGGGAATGCCCAGCGAACGGCGCGACCAGGTGTCGTAGTCCTGCACGGTGTTGAATGGCTGCGCGCCGGCACCGGCACCGAGGATCGCCATGATGCTGCCGATGTTGTAGTACTGGCTGATCGGCATCATCCAGCTCGGGTAGCGCTCGGCGGCCAGCGAGGCGCGTGCGTCGCGCACGAAGATCTCGTAGCTGAGCAGGTCCTGGCCCTGCAGGCCATCACTGCCGAGCTTCTCGACCTTGCCCAGCCATTGCGTGGTGAAGTCGTGCGACTGCTGGCGCCAGGCGGCGGACAGGATGTTGGGCAGCTGGTCGTTGTAGCGGGATTCGCCCTGGAAGGTGGCCTGCAGCGGGTTCAACCGCATCGAGGCATCCCAGTACTCGTCGTACAGGCGCTCCAGCTGTACCTGCTTGGGTACGGCACGGGCCGGCGCGACCGGACGCGGCGCGGCGCGGCGTGCCGAGCTGCCACGCGCCGGTGCGGTGGCGCGGGCGGGCCTGGCCTTGGGCTTGGCAGCCTGGCGGGTCTGCGCGGCGGCAGGGCGGCTGGCTTTCTTCTTCGCTGCTTCGGCCGACGGCACGGCACTGAACAGGAACAACGCGGCGATGGCGGCGGCCAGGGCGCGGGTGGGATGCGGCATCAGGAGCTTCCGTGGAACACAGACCGTGGAGCTTGCACGATCCGGCCGCGTACGGCCAGCGTGAAGGCGCAGTCAGCTTGCCGCCGCTGGGGCTTCAGTCAGCCGCCGCCGCCGCGCGCAGCGCAGCGGCCCTGTCTGCGCCCAGATAGCGGGTGATCGCACGCCGCATCAGGTACAGCACCGGAATCAGGGCAATTGCAAAGCCCATCTTGTAGATGTAGTTGACGCTGCTGACGGCCAGGAACAGCGAGGTCGGCCAGTGCTGCGGGCCGAGCACGAAGGCGATCCAGATCACCACGAAGCTGTCCACCACCTGCGATATCGCGGTGGACCCGGTCGCACGCAGCCACACGTGGCGCTCGCCGGTGGCCTGGCGGATGCGATGGAACACCGCCACGTCGATCAGCTGGCCGAGCAGGAAGGCCACCAGTGAACCGGCGATGGTCCACATGCCCTGGCCGAACACCGCTGCGAATGCGGCCTGGTAGTCCGGCACGCCGTGCCCGTCCATGGAGGTGATCCACCAGCTGGCCGGCGCCAGCGAGATCGCCGCGAAGGCGAACAGGAAGCCATAGGCGATCAGGACCACGGCCAGCCACGAGATGAAGCGCACGCCGCGCTTGCCGAAGAACTCGTTGATGGTGTCGGTCATGATGAACACCACCGGCCATAGCAGGGTGCCGGCGGTGAAGCTGAGCGAACCAGTCTGGCCGAACAGATTCCAGTTCAGCGGATCGATGCCGAGGGTGTCTTCCAGCGCGAAGATCTTCACTCCGATCAGTTCGGCCAGCACCGCATTGCCGCAGAAGAACGCAGCCAGCACGATGAACAGCAGGACCGCGCGGTCCTGCAATGGGCGCTCGATCGGCGCCGCGGTCATTCGCTGCGATCGCCGGGGCGATCGCCGGCGCGCGTGAACGGAACGCTGGACGGCGCGACGGCGCCGCCGGAAATGATGAAGCTCATGGCCTGGTCGACGGTCCAGTCGGTCGGGGTCAGCAGTTCCACCGGCACGATTTCCAGGTAACCCGAAGTCGGGTTCGGCGTGGTTGGCACGTACACCGCGGCCAGTTCACGGTCGGTGCCGTGTTCCTTGATCACGCGGGTGACCAGCCCGACCGACTTCATGTCGCGGTGCGGGAAGTCGATCAGCACCACGCGCTGGGTGCTGCCCGGTTCGGTCTGCAGCATGTCCAGCAGCTTCTTGGCGCTGTCGTAGATGATGCTGGCCAGCGGAATGCGCTTGATGACCGCGCCGACCCAGCGCAGCAGGCGCTGGCCCAGCACGCGGCGGCTGGCCACGCCCACCGCCAGGATCACCAGCAGGGTGGCCAGCAGGGCGATGGTGTTCTGGATCCACTCGGCCCGGACCCAGCCGAGGTAGTGCGGAAAGCTTGTCGCGATCTGCTCGGAAAGTGGCACCACCAACGGGCTGGAAATGCCCGACAGCAGCACGAACACGAACTTGACCACGACCCAGGTCAGCCAGATCGGCAGCAGGGTCAGCAGGCCGGTCAGGAACAGGCGCTGCAGGGAGGGGCGGGGGACCAGGGCGGGGGCTTCGAGCGACATGTGCGCATTGTAGCGGTCACGGCCGCTCGATTACGCTGGGCAATCGACTGCGGCAACGGCACATGGAAGGGAAGCTGTGTTGAAGATTCTGCGCGGACTGGGTTGGACCCTGGCAGGCCTTCTGGTGCTGGCCATCGTGGTGTGGTGCGCCTCGCGCATGTGGCCGGTGCCGGAATCGCGGCGACAGGCCCAGCAGCGCCTGCAGGCCCGCCTGCCTGTCCACGGCCACAACGGTTTTGCGCTGCTGTGGACGCTCGCGTTCGACGATCTGGACGCGCGCCAGCGCGAACAGGCCCTGGCCCGCGACGTGCAGCGTTGGGAGGCCGATCCGCGCGGCAATGGCGGCGCCGGACCGCAGCTGGCGGAGGACCATGACGCGCTGCGATCGCGACCGGCGGCCAGCTGCGGACCGACCGCCAGTGACTGCCTGGGCCAGGTGCGCGCCGATCCGCAGCGCTTCGTCGATGCCCACGCTGGCCACCAGCAGCTGCATGCGCGCCTGGACCAGCTGGCCGATGCGGACCACTTCGTGTCGCCATTCCGGCCCAAGGGCGACGGCATCCTGGTGCCGATGCCGACCTATGGCCTGATGATCGATGCCACCAGCGCACGCGCGCTGGCCTATGTGCAGGGCGATATCGACGGTGCGCTGCGTGGCAGTTGCAGGGGGCTTCAGCTGGGCCGGCGGCTGGTGACGGGCGGCAGTTACCTGGTGGAGAGCATCATCGGTGCCAGCCTGGTGCAGGCCAATGCCCAGCTGCTGGCCGACATGCTGGTCGAACTGCCGGCCGACCATCCGTTGCCAGCGGAATGCGACCAGGCAATGCAGCCGATGCTGGCCGCCGAACAGAGCCTGTGCCGTGCGATGCAGGGTGAGTACGCGATGAGCCGGGCTGCGATCGAAACCTCGGCGCAGGAATTCGGCGGGGTGCTGGTCCTGGATCGCAGCAGTACCCTGGCGCGCGCGGCGGGCAATCTGGGCTGGGCCTGCGGCGCGGCGGCGATGGCGGCGCTGGAAGCGGATCGCCCGCTGCCGGTGCCGGCACCGCCGCAGCATGACTTTGGCTGCCTGTCGAACATCCTGGGGTGCGTGCTGACCGATATTGCCCGCCCGGTCTATCCGGCCTATTCGTCAGGGACCCAGGATGCCGCCGCGATGGTGCGGCTGATCGGCGCGCAGCGCTGGCTGAGGCAGCAGGCGCAGGATCCGGTGGATGCGCTGCAGCGCCTGCCTGCGCAGTTCCGCTCGCCGGTGCGGGCACCGCAGCTGTCGGCCGATGGCCGCCGTCTGCAGGTGCCGCGGCGTTCACCGTCGCGCAGCACCGACGAGAGCCCATGGCTGTCGGTGCCGCTGGTGATGGAGAACGCCCCGGCCGCTGCTGCGCGCGATTGAGCAGCGTCTCAGTCGCTGCCCGCCAGCGGATCGAATGCCCAGCCATCACCGATGGTCTGCAGCGTCCAGCGGCGGCGGCTGTGCAGGGGCTCCCAGTGCACGCTGTCCTTGTCGTCCTCGATGCTGCCTTCGCTCCGCTTTACCCTGCCAGTGGAGAAGTTCACGCTCACCGACTCGGTCTGCCCGGAATTGCGCATCACCGAATTCTGGTCGTAGCCGATCAGCGCAAAGGCATCGTCCTGCCAACGGAAGGTAAAGGCGGTCGTGCCCATTGACCAGCTGCCCGCGCTGGCGAATGAAAACAGTGCGACCTTCAGGGTGCCCCGCTGGATGCTGACGCCGCCGTCTTCGAGCGGGTCGCTCATCACCGGATTGTCCGGGCGCGGTATCAGCTGGTGGTCCTGCACCGCCAGCACATAGCCGGACGGGCGCGACCACGCCACGGCGAGAATGCGCGGGTTGCTGTCGTACGGCGAGGGACCCAAGCCATCGTGCTCGATGACGTTGCGTGGCGCCTGCTGACGCAGCACCAGCACCAGGTCCGCGCGGCCACCCTGGTCGAGATCGCCTTCGACACTCGATTCAAGTGCCCAGCCCTGCGGGACGAAACCGGCGGCATTGGCCGCCTGGGCCGGCAGCGTCGGATATTGCACCGGTGGCAGGTCGAGAGCGTGGGCGGTGAAGGACAGCAGGGTCAGCAGTGTGGCAAGCGCATACGGGCGCATCGGAGCCTCCATGGCAGGGAGGCCGAGGATAGCGCGCGCGTGCTGGATCAGCGTGCGTGCGGCTTCAACCGCAGGTACACCTGCTTGCGTACCTGGGCGACCACTTCGCCGCTTTCGTCGACGACATCGTTGCTGAACCAGCGCAGCACCTTTTCGCCGCCGGCCGCTTCGGCACGCAGTTCGGCCAGCAGTGCATCATCGATGCGGAACGAAGTGCGCACCGTGCCCCGGCCAGGCTTGAGGAAATCGATCGCACCGGCCCGGTCCCACACGTAATAGTCACGGCCTAGGATGTGCAGCAGGCCCAGCATCCAGAATGGATCGGTCATCGCGAACAGGCTGCCGCCGAAATGCGTGCCCACGTAATTGCGGTTCCACGGCCGCAGTCGCAGTGCCACGTCGATCTGCCGGTAATCGGGCGTGATCCGGGTGACGTGGATGCCGGTGAACAGGAACGGCGGCCAGAGGTTGATGCCGAAGCGGAACAGGCGGGCGTTCATGCGGGTCCGGGGCGCGGGGCGAGGTGCCCAGTCTAACCATTCGCATGCGTATGTTGCACCCCGGGAGTCACGTCCCGCCGTCGATCATGAACCCGTCGCGGCCGTTGGCCTTGGCCTGGTAAAGGGCGGTGTCGGCGCCTTCCACGAAATGGTGCGGTTGCAGGTCACCGTCGGGCACGCGGGTGAATACCCCGATGGTGAGCGTGACGCCGTCATCGCTGCCGTCGCCCGGCGCCGGCAGTGCACGCACGCAGGCAATCAGGTCCTCGATCACCCGGCGCGCGCCCTCGGCCGGCGTATCCGGCAGCACCAGTGCGAATTCGTCGCCACCGTAGCGCGCCGCCATGTCGCGCGGGCGACGGGCATGCGCGCCGATCAGGCGGGCGACATCACGCAGCACGCGGTCACCGACCTGGTGGCCATGGCGGTCGTTGTGGCGCTTGAAGTGGTCGACGTCGATCAGCGCCAGGCTCAATGGCTTGCCACTGCGCCGCGCGGCGTCGCATTCCTGCTGCAGTGACTGCTCGAAGCGCAGGCGGTTGCCCAGGCCGGTGAGGGCATCGCGGTTGGCCAGGCGGTGCCAGGCCGAGATCCGCCACACCGCCCAGACCAGCAGTGCCAGCACCACGCCCAGCATCGCGCTGGCCGGTGCCCACCACAGGTCACCGGTGCGCAGCAGCAGCCAGCTCAGCAGCGGCGGCATCGGCAGCGAACACAGCGCGACCAGCCACGGCAGGCGCAGGCCGAGCAGGATCACGCACAGCGCCACCAGCACGCCACTGATGGCGTGCTGCCAGGCGTGCGGCAGCACGTCGATCTGCTTGTGCTGCAGCAGCATCGAGGTGATGTTGGCCTGGTACTCGCTGCCGCTCATCCAGAACTCGCGGGTGGTCGGGGTCAGCAGGCGAGGCGCGATGCCGCTGGCCGTCATGCCGACCACGATGCGGCGGCCATGCAGCATCGCTCCATCCACGTGCCCATCGAGCACGTCCGCATAGGACACCTGCGGCAGCCGCTCGGGCGGGCCGGCGTAGCGCACGCGCACGTAATCATCGCGACGCCATTGATAGGGCGAGCCCAGCGCCGGGTCGGGGTCGGGCAGGCCGCGTACCGCACCCGCAGGCAGGTCGGCCAGTGCCAGGCCCAGTGCCGGCCAGTGCGGCCGTCCGATACCGGCGTGCAGATAGACGCCGCGGGCGACGCCGTCCCCATCCACCTCGACATCGGTGTGGCCGATCGCGGCGGCACTGGCGGCGATCTGCGGGATCGGCAGCATTTCCTCGGCCATGCGGTCGCCGGCCGCCGGTGCCGCCAGCACCGGCAGCACCACCCGGCCGTTGCGTCGGATCGCGGCCGCCAGCTCATCATCCTGGCGGCTGTCGCGACGGTCGGGTTCGGACAGCATCAGGTCCAGCGCAACGCGTTCGGCGCCGGCATCGGTCAGGCGGTCCAGCAGGCGGGCATGCACCGAGCGCGGCCAGGGCCACTGGCCGATACGCTGCAGGCTGCCTTCGTCGATGGCCACGATCAGCACGCTGGGGTCGGGGCGGTAGTCCCAGTTGCCGACCAGTGCGTCATAGGCGGCCTCGTCCTGCCGCCACAGCCATTGGCCCTGGCTGGCCACGATGGTCAGCACGCCGGCCAGCAGGGCCAGCAGGATCCGCTTCGACCATGGCAGCGGCGAGCGCCTCACAACAACAACCAGAGCAGCAGTGCACCGCCACCGGCGCCGTAGCACAGGCGGCATGGCAACGGGATCTGCTGGGCAGGAGAGAACTCGCCGGCGTGGCCGTCATCGTCGATGTACTGCACGCGCACGTGCAGCGTGCCGCTCCACGGGCGCTTGAAGCTCACCTGCGGCTGGGCCACGGTTTCATCGATCAGTGGGGCCTTGAAGTCACCGCGGCGATCCACCTGCACCCGGTAGCGCTGGCCTTCGCTGCCGGCCTGCCAGCGCAGGGTGAGCTCGCCGTGCGCGGCCTCGGGCGGTTGCAGTGCCGGGTCCACCGGCTCGTTGCTCAGCTGCAGCGGCAGCGCCTGGCCATAGCGGCCCTGGTGGCCTTCGGCATCGCGCGAGGCCACGCGCCAGTAGTACTGTCCGGGCGGCAGCGGTTGCGCCAGGCGCAGGTCGGTCGCATGGGTAGCCTGCTCCTGCAGTGGCTGCCGGAAGCTGGGTTCGGCGGCGATCTGCAGCACGCTGCTGCGTGCACCGGGGGCCTGGCTCCAGCGGAAGCGCGGGCGGTCGCTGTTGATCGTCTGCCCATGCAGCGGCGATACGGTCAGCGGCGGCGGTGGCTGGTCACTGAGCTCGAAATCGGCGCTCGCATCCAGGCCTTCGACGCCCTGTGCGTCGACCGCGCGCAACAGGAGGCGCAGCTGGCCGGGCGGCAGGTCGCCGATCGCCAACCGGGTGTCGGCGGTGGAGGTGGCGAACAGCAGGATCTCCGGCGTTGCCGCCTGCACCACTTCCACCCGGTAGTGATCGGCGCCAGTGACCGGTTCCCAGGCAAGCAGGGTCGGCAGCGGCGCCAGGCGCAGCGCGTCATTGCGCAGCGCCGGCGCCGGCAGCAGGGCCGAGACCGCGGCGGGGGCCGCATCGGCGCTGCTGCTGCGGGTGGACTGCCCCGGCCGTACCAGCCGCTGGCCATGAGGGTTGCCGACCTGCACCTTGCCCTGCAGGACCTCGGTGGCGCCGACGTGCCCGGTATCTCCGGCGCTGACCCGGAACACCGTGCCGCGCACGCTGCTGGTCGCGGTGGGTGCATCGATGATGTAGCGCGAGGCCGGGCCGCGCGCCGGCGTCACCCGGTTGCTGGCGCGCCCCTGCTGCAGGCGCAGGCGGGTGTCGACCATGCCGGTGTGGCCATAGCGGCTGAGCTGGTCCAGGCGCAGGCGCGAGTATTCGCGCAGCTGCAGGCGCGAGGCATCGGCAAATTCCAGCGTGATGCTGGAATCGCCCTCGGTTTCCACGGTGTCACCGATATGCAGCTGCTCGCCGGCCTGGAGCGCACGGGTCGCCGTGCCATCGGCACCGGACAGCTCGACCTTGCCGCGCACCGACAGCACCCGGGCCGGCGCCGGTTCGGTGCGCAGCCAGCTGATCGGGAAGCGCAGCAGCTGGCCCGGCGGCAACTGGTAGGGGTTGTCGATGCGGTTATGCTGCTGCAGCTGCTGCCAGCGTACCGAGGGTTTCAGGTACAGCCCACCCAGGTCCCACAGGGTGTCGCCGGGCCGGACCCGGTAGTTCCAGTCCTGGGCGCCGGCGATGGCAGGCGGCAGGAGGAGGGCGCAGAGCAGGGCGCCCGTTAAACGCATGGCGAACGACAGAGAGCGGACGACGGTCACAGTTTGCAATCCCGGCAATGCGGGGGTGCAGCTGCAAGACCCCATGGCCCCGACCTCATCCCCCCGAACGGATCGTGGCGACCGCAAGGCCGCCAGCGCGCGCATTATTGCCCGCGTTCAGTGCAGGGATTCTGAACGGAGCGGGCTTCCGTTCAGAACAGCAGCGACGCCATCCTGCGGCGGTACTGGCCTACAAGGTCCTCGTCGGAGATCACGTTGAAGGCGTCGATCAAGGCTTTGCGTGGCAGGCCCTCCTCGAATCCACGGTCGATCCGCAGCATTTCCAGGAACTGCGCCAGGGCGGCCTCGTCATGCCCGCCCAGCAGCAGCTGCACGCCGCGCAGGTGGCGGGCCTTGAGATCCTTGCCATCAGCGGCGATGCGGGCCTCCAGCACCTCGGCCGCCGGGGCATCCTTCAGCGCAGCGGCGAAGGCCAGGCGGGCACGGGCGCGCACGGCGCGGTCGTCGGTGGCCAGATTGGCCGGGAGGCCGTCGATCAGGGTACCGGCCTCGTCCACGCCGCCGATCTGCAGCAGGGCCAGGGCCAGGTCGAGCTTCAGCTCATCCTTGTCCGGCTCGGCGGCGATCTGCGCGCGCAGTACGTCGACCTGCGCCTGCGGGTCCAGCGGGGCGTCATCTTCAGGGGCGGCATCGCCGACATCGGCCGGCACGATGCCGTGCTGGGCCAGGAATTCACGCAGCTGGCCTTCCGGAATGGCGCCGGGGAAGCCGTCCACCAGCTGGCCGCCCTTGACCAGGAACACGGTGGGCACCGAGCGGATCTGGAAGGCCGCCGCGATCTGCTGTTCCTTGTCGACATCGACCTTGGCCAGCTCGAAAGCGCCGTTGTACTCGGCAGCCAGCTTTTCCAGCATCGGGCCCAGGGTCTTGCACGGCCCGCACCAGGTGGCCCAGAAGTCGACCAGCACCGGCGTCTGCAGCGACTTCTGCAGGACTTCGGCCTCGAAGGTCGCAGTGGTGGCGTCGAATACGTAGGTCGTCTCGGTCATGGGGGAGGCATCGCTTGGCATCTGGAGACCGATTCTATGGTGACGATCGATGTCGGTCTCAACCCTGCCATCACGGAGTACGCCCTCGAGTGATGCTGGCGGGCCGGCAGGGGCGCAGTGCAGCGTGTGGATCACCCACTAGCCGGAGGCGACAGGCTTCGATGGGGAGGCGCGCTTGCGACAGGGCGGAACGGCCATGCCTCGAGCATCACGGTAGGCGCAGCAGGCGGATATTGAATTGCTCTGGAATGCGCCGCGCTTGGCGCATCGCGCCGCTACCGCGACAATGCCGTGGTCCATTCCTTTCCAGGTGATTGCGCGCAATGTCCGTGGTCCGGCTTGATCGTTGGTTGGGGCTGCTTGCGGCAGTCGTATTCGTCCTGGCCGTGGCCGGCTTCGGTGCCGGCCTGGACGGCTATGCCCAGGCTCGCCACCCGGTGGCGCTGCTGGGTGCGCGCGGTGTACCGCATGCGCTGGCCTTCAATCTGCTGGGTTTCGTGCTGCCCGGCGTGCTGGCGGTGGCGGTGGCTGAACGCCTGCGCCGCAGTCTGCCGGCCACCGCTGGCTGGGCGCCACGGGTCGGCAGCCAGATGCTGCTGCTGGCCGGTCTGGCCTTTGCCGCGATGGGGCTGCTGCCACTGGACGTGGATGACCTGCATGGGCCCGCCAGCCAGTTGCATGCCAGCGCCTGGATGATCTGGGTGCTGGGTTTCGTCGCCGGCACCGTGCTGCTGGGCGTGTCCCATCTGCGCCAGGCGCATGGCCGGGCCTTGGGCGCAGTGGTCCTGGGCTGCGGCGTGCTGGCCGCGCTGGCGGCGTTCGCCCTGCAGGGCACACTGCCGGCGCCGATGGCACAACGGCTCGCGTTCGCCTGCTGGCTGGTCTGGCTGGCGGCGGCCCTGCCGCTGTCGCGTCCGCGCTGAGACGCCTCCCCGAGCGCCGCGGCGCCGGCGTCCGGCAGGCAGGATTGGAGCCATTTGCCGCACTGCGGTACGCTGTACCGCTTTGCCGCCGCATCCGCGTGTTCCATGACCAGCGCTGAAACCAACGCCTACGACCCGCAGCAGGTTGAATCCGCCGCCCAGCAGTACTGGGACGCCACCCGTGCCTTCGAGGTCGACGAGACTTCGGACAAGCCGAAGTACTACTGCCTGTCGATGCTTCCGTACCCGTCCGGTGCGCTGCACATGGGCCACGTGCGCAATTACACGATCGGCGACGTGATCAGCCGCTACAAGCGCATGACCGGCCACAACGTGCTGCAGCCGATGGGCTGGGACGCGTTCGGCCTGCCGGCGGAAAACGCTGCGATCAAGAACAAGACCGCGCCGGCGGCGTGGACCTACAAGAACATCGATCACATGCGCAGCCAGCTGAAGTCGCTGGGCTATGCCATCGACTGGTCGCGCGAGTTCGCCACCTGCCGTCCGGACTATTACGTCCACGAGCAGCGCATGTTCACCCGCCTGATGCGCAAGGGCCTGGCCTACCGCCGCAACGCGGTGGTGAACTGGGACCCGGTCGACCAGACCGTGCTGGCCAACGAGCAGGTCATCGACGGCCGCGGCTGGCGCTCCGGTGCGCTGGTGGAGAAGCGCGAGATTCCGCAATGGTTCCTGCGCATCACCGACTACGCCCAGGAACTGCTGGACGGCCTGGACGAGCTGGACGGCTGGCCGGAATCGGTCAAGACCATGCAGCGCAACTGGATCGGCCGTTCCGAGGGCCTGGAGATCCAGTTCGATGTGCGCGATGTCGATGGCAGCGCGCTGGACCCGCTGCGCGTGTTCACCACCCGCCCGGACACGGTGATGGGCGTGACCTTCGTGTCGATCGCCGCCGAGCACCCGCTGGCGCTGCATGCGGCGAAGAACAACCCGGAGCTGGCGGCGATGCTGGCCGACCTGAAGCAGGGTGGCGTGTCCGAGGCTGAACTGGAAACCCAGGAAAAGCGCGGCATGGACACCGGCCTGCGCGCGCTGCATCCGGTCACCGGCGAGCCGGTGCCGGTGTGGGTCGCCAACTTCGTGCTGATGGGCTACGGCACCGGCGCGGTGATGGCCGTTCCGGGCCATGACCAGCGCGACAACGAAGTGGCCAACAAGTACGGCCTGCCGATCAAGCAGGTGATCGCGCTGAAGGATGCGCGCACCGAAGAGGAGCGCAACTGGGACGGTAGCCGCTGGCAGGACTGGTACAGCGACAAGAGCCGTGCCTTCGAGCTGGTGAACTCGGCCGAGTTCGACGGCCTGGATTTCCAGGGCGCCTTTGAAGCCTTGGCCGAACGTTTCGAGCGCAAGGCCCAGGGCCAGCGCCGCGTCAACTACCGCCTGCGCGACTGGGGCGTGAGCCGCCAGCGCTACTGGGGCTGCCCGATTCCGGTGATCTACTGCGCCAAGTGCGGCGCGGTGCCGGTGCCGGAAGAGCAGCTGCCGGTGGTGCTGCCGGAAGACGTGGCCTTCGCCGGTACCGGCTCGCCGATCAAGACCGACCCGGAATGGCGCAAGACCACCTGCCCGGATTGCGGCGGCGCGGCCGAGCGCGAGACCGACACCTTCGACACCTTCATGGAGTCGAGCTGGTACTACGCCCGCTACACCTCGCCGGGTGCCCGTGATGCGGTCGACAAGCGCGGCAACTACTGGCTGCCGGTGGACCAGTACATCGGTGGCATCGAGCACGCGATCCTGCACCTGATGTATTTCCGCTTCTACCACAAGCTGCTGCGCGACGCGCGGATGGTGGACAGCAACGAACCGGCGCGCAACCTGCTGTGCCAGGGCATGGTGATCGCCGAAACCTATTACCGCCCGAACCCGGACGGCTCGAAGGACTGGATCAACCCGGCCGACGTGGAAGTGCAGCGCGACGAGCGCGGCCGCATCACCGGCGCCACCCTGATCGCCGACGGCCAGCCGGTGGTGGTCGGTGGTACCGAGAAGATGTCCAAGTCGAAGAACAACGGCGTGGACCCGCAGGCGATGGTCGGCAAGTACGGCGCCGATACCGTGCGCCTGTTCTCGATGTTCGCCGCACCGCCGGAACAGTCGCTGGAGTGGAACGAAGCCGGCGTGGACGGCATGGCCCGCTTCCTGCGCCGCCTCTGGGCCCAGGTGCAGAAGCACGCTGCCGACGGTGCCGCCCCGGCACTGGATACCGCGGCGCTGGATGCCAACCAGAAGGCGCTGCGCCGCAAGACCCATGAAACCATCGGCAAGGTCGGTGACGACTATGGCCGCCGCCACAGCTTCAATACCGCGATCGCTGCGGTGATGGAGCTGATGAACGCGCTGGCCAAGTTCGAGGATGGCAGCGAGCAGGGCCGCGCGGTGCGCCAGGAAGCGCTGCAGGCGATCGTGCTGCTGCTCAACCCGATCACCCCGCATGCCAGCCACGCCCTGTGGCAGGTGCTGGGTCATGGCGAGACGCTGCTGGAAGACCAGCCGTTCCCGCAGGCCGACAGCAGCGCGCTGGTGCGCGATGCGCTGACCCTGGCGGTGCAGGTCAACGGCAAGCTGCGTGGCACCATCGAGGTGGCGGCCGATGCCGCGCGCGAGCAGGTCGAGGCGCTGGCCCTGGCCGAGCCCAACGCGGCCAGGTTCTTGGAAGGCCTGACGGTGCGCAAGATCATCATCGTCCCGGGCAAGATCGTGAACATCGTCGCTGCCTGATGTCCCCGGCACCGGTCACCCGCGCGGTGGCCGGTGCCATTCCATGAGCAGGGCCGGGCGCCTGATGGCCCTGCATTCACGCGGCTTCGGGCACGCTGTGTGTTGCCGTGATCGCCCGGCTCCGCCAGACTGTCTCCATGACCCGAATCCTGCTTGCCCTCGTTCTTGTCCTCGGCCTCGCCGGCTGCGGTTTCCATCTGCGCAACAAGCTGATGCTGCCGACCGACACTGCCCCGGTGAAGGTGGTCTCCACCGCCCCGTACAGTGAACTGGTCAAGCTGCTCAACCGCAGCCTGCTGGCCTCCGGTGCCAAGCTGGCCGATGAGGACAGCAAGGGACCCAACGCCCAGCTGCAGGTGCTGTCCGAGCGCTGGGGTGACCTGCCGATCGCCATCGACTCGCAGGGCCGCGCACAGGAATACAGCCTGCGCTACGCGGTGATCTTCATCTTCCGCCGCGAGGATGGCAGCGAACTGGTGCCGCAGCAGGTGATCGAACTGTCGCGCGACTATGTGTCGCCGCCGACCGACGCCACCGGTACCACCACCGAACGCGAAATCCTGGCCACGGAGCTGCGCCGGGAAATGTCCGCCTCGATCATCCGCCGTATCGACAGCGTGGTCCGCGCCGAGATCGAGAAGGGCGGCAGCCTGTCCGCGCCGAAGGCCAAGCCGATCGAGGGTGCGGTGCCGGCCGCCGACGTCAAGCACTGAGCGGAAGCGACGATGGAACTGCGTCCGGAGCAGCTGGCCAGCCAGGGCGCTGACACCCCGTTGGCGCCGGTGTACCTGATCGCAGGCCCGGAAACCCTGCGCGTGCTGGAGGCGGCAGATGCCGTCCGCGCGCGCGCGCGCGCCTCCGGCATCGGCGAACGCGAAGTGTTCGACGCCGACGGGCGGGATTTCGACTGGAACCAGCTCGACGCCAGCTTCAATGCGCCCAGCCTGTTCAGCGCCCGCCGCCTGGTCGAGGTGCGCCTGCCCAGCGGCAAGCCCGGCAAGGACGGCGCCGAAGTGATCAGCCAGTTCTGCGCCAATCCGGCGCCGGACGTGGTGCTGATGATCACCGCCAATGAATGGAGCAAGGCCCATCAGGGCAAGTGGGCCGAGGCGGTCAGCCGCATCGGCGTGCTGTCGGTGGCCTGGGCGATCAAGCCGCACGAACTGCCGGACTGGATCGAGCGCCGCCTGCGCGGCAAGGGCCTGCGTGCCGACCCGGCCGCCGTGCAACGCCTGGCCGAGCGGGTGGAGGGCAACCTGCTGGCCGCCGCCCAGGAAATCGACAAGCTGGCGCTGTTGGCCGATGGCCAGCCGCTGGATGTGGAGCGGATGGAATCGCTGGTGGCTGACGCTGCCCGCTACGACGTGTTCCGGCTGGTGGAGGCGACGTTCTCCGGCCAGCCGCCGGCCGTGCTGCGCATGCTGGCTGGCCTGCGCGGCGAAGGCGAAGCGGTGGCCGCACTGATGCCGATCGTGATCCGTGAACTGCTGGCCGGTGCCGGCCTGGCCCGTGTGCAGGCCCGTGGCGGCAACCTGGCCGCCGAAATGAAATCGCGTGGCATCTGGGAATCACGGCAGGCGCCCTACAAGCGCGCGCTGCAGCGGCACCCGGAAGGCAAGCGCTGGGAACGCTTCGTGGCCGAAGCCGGGCTGGTCGACCGCATCGCCAAGGGGCGGGCCGACGGCGATGCCTGGCTGGCGCTGGAGCGCCTGCTGGTGGCCGTGGCCGAACCGCGTGCCGTGCGCCTGCTGGCGCGGGCCTGAGCGATGAGCCTGCGGATCTATTACGGGGGCACCTTCGATCCGGTGCACCTGGGGCATCTGGCAATCGCGCGAGCCGCCCGGGACGAACTGCAGGTGGCCGTGCGCATGTTGCCGGCAGGCGATCCGCCGCACCGTGCGGTGCCCGGCGCTACCGCCGAGCAGCGCTGCACCATGTTGTCGCTGGCCATCGGCGACGAACCGGGCCTGCTGCTGGACCGTCGTGAACTGGACCGTGCCACGCGCTATCCCGGTCGTCCGTCCTACACCGTCGATACCCTGCGCGAGCTGCGTGGCGAGCTGGGCCCAAGCCGGCCACTGGCCTGGCTGGTGGGCGCCGACAGCCTGCTGGGCCTGTCCGGCTGGCACGAATGGGAGGCCCTGTTCGGGCTGGCCCACTTCGTGGTGGCCGAGCGGCCGGGCAGCCCGCTGCAGGCGTCGATCGACGGTGAACTGGGGCGTGCCCTGCAGGGGCGCTGGGCCGACAACGAACAGGCCCTGTTCGCCAGCCCGGCCGGGCGCATCCTGCGCCTGCACCACCCGCTGCGCGAGGAATCGGCCAGCGCCGTGCGCTCGCAGATCGCCGCCGGTGGCCCCTGGCGCGCCCTGCTGCCGCCGGCTGTCGCGGACTACGTCGCTGCACACGGGCTGTACCGCCCGGCCACAGCGTGAATGGCGCCGCCGTGCCATCCCCGTATAATCGCCCCCACGTTTATCGAGTCGATCCACTTTGAGCAACCAGACCCAGCCCCAGACCATCAAGGTCGATCTGCCCAGCCCGCCGCCGTCCGTGCCGGAACTGCTGGCCAGCGTCCGCCAAGCCACCGAAGACCTGAAGGCCAAGGACCTGGTCGAGATCGACGTGCGCGGCCGGTCCAGCGTTGCCGACTACATGATCGTCGTTTCGGGCACCTCGACCCGCCACGTCAAGTCGATCGCCGATGAAGTCGTGCGCTTCGCCAAGAACATCGACGTGATGCCGCTGGGTGTTGAAGGCGAGCGCGAAGCCGAGTGGGTGCTGGTCGATCTGGGCGACGTGATCGTCCACGTGATGCTGCCGCGCGTGCGTGAGTTCTACGCCCTCGAGCGCCTGTGGACCGTTGGCGACCAGCCGCCGTCCAGCGACGACGAAGTGGCCTGAGCCGCACGTTGATGCATCCCTTCGACGGCGCCGATGGCGCCGTCGACGTTTTGGAGGACCGTGTAGATGAAAGCCCGCCTGATCGCCACCGGTGAACGCGCGCCCAGCTGGGTCGCGCAGGGCTTCGCCGAGTACCAGAAGCGGCTGTCGCACTGGCTGCCGTTCGAGCTGGTGGAAATCGAGCCCGGCTTGCGCGGCAAGGGACGTGATCCGCGCCGCGCCACTGAAGAGGAAGGCAAGCGGGTCATCGCCGCGCTGCCGAAGAACGCCTATGTGGTGGCACTGGATGTGCCAGGACGACAGCTGAGTTCCGAACAGCTGGCACAGCGCCTGGAGCATTGGCGCGGGCAGGGCCGCGACCTGGCGTTCCTGATTGGTGGCCCGGAAGGGCATTCGCCGGAGGTGTCCGCGCTGGCCGACGAGAAGTGGTCGATCGGACCGCTGACGCTGCCGCACATGCTGGTGCGCCTGGTGGTGGCCGAGCAGCTGTATCGGGCCGCCGCAATGATTGCCAATCACCCCTACCATCGCGCGTGAAGAGTGGTTATACTAGTCGTCTGCCCGAATAGCTCAGCCGGTTAGAGCACTTGACTGTTAATCAGGGGGTCGTTGGTTCGAGTCCAACTTCGGGCGCCATATGATTCAAGCACTTAGGCCGCGCATCGTCGCGGCCTTCGTCTTTTGTGGGTTGCTGAAAACACGAAAGCAACACAGAAGCGTCACCCTCGCTGCTTAGACCCCTTCCGCGTCTTCGGTGACGTCGCACGCCCACGCTGCGCCAGGTACTCGCCCAGCAGCTCCTGCGGGGCGACGCCCATGGCCTCGGCGAACTCCACCAACTCCACGGCGTCGATGCGCCGCTCCCCGCGCTCGCACTTGGACACGAAGGTCTGCGTGTTACCCAGGCGCTCGGCCAGCTCGATCTGCGTCACGCCCACCCGCTTACGGACCGCCTTCAGGACGGCCAGCAGGAGTTGGTAATCGCGGTTGTGGGTCGATTGGGCCATCGCGCGGTGACATGAAGTTCACCGCACGCTAGAGTCCGTGTTGGATTAGTCCAAAATGGACTATTCAAAGCCACCACATCAAGGGGACATAAACATGAGACTTTTGGCCTTCCTGTTCTTCGCCATGCTCACCGGGTGCTCGACCACTACGGGCAGCGGCGCCAACGTCACCCGCAGCGGATTCGACGGCGCGCGGGTCGTGACCATCAACGGTCACGGCAACGCCTGCAAGTCGATGCGCTGCACCGGCCTAGGCGCGCAGTGGACCTCCAAGAACCCGAAGGAGTCGGTCCTGATCGTCTATCTCTTTAACGACATCAAGGGCATCACTGGCGCATCGCTCAACATCGACGGACAGACCTACGACCTCTCGACCATGCAGCCCTTCACCAACTTCAATGAGTTCGGCGCGGCGACGCAGGAGTCTCGCAAGGGGTTCCTCGTGCCACTTGACCTCATCCGCAAGATCACCGCATCGCAGCGGACGTGGCTGAGGGTTCAGACCACCGGGGGATACGTCGAGGACGCGGTCATCGACGGGCAGACCGATAGCAAGGCGTACCACGCGCTCAAGCGCTTTCTGGCCTCAGTGGATCAGGGCTAATCCACAGTCGCGCGACGGCGCACAAGGCAATGAAAGGAGGGCCACCTTCGCGGCGGCCCTTTCTTGTACACGGCGGGAGAACGGCGTCAGCCGTCGGACGGCGCGGGCTCGACCACGCGCACGGTGGACAGCGCCTCGGCGGACTGCTCCCCGTCCATGTCGGCTGGGTGGTGCTTCTGACGAGGCGGCACCTCGACGCCTTTCTTGCGCATGTCGTTGGCATACCACCGAACTGACTTGGCCGTCGCCGCCGCGCCCTCAATCTGCGCGTTGACCATCTCGGCCACTAGCGCGTGGGGGAAGCCAGCGGGGTCCATCAGGATCGCGCGGGCGAGCGCGCCGACGCCCTTGCCGTGGAGCTTCTTCTCTGTCGCTTCGGGTGCCTCGGCGGCCTCGGCTTTCGGCTCTGCGCGCTCCTTGGTCGCCTTGGGCTTCTTCGGCTGCCCGAACGAGGCCAGGTCTATGTCCTTGGCCTCGGCGACCTGCTCGATCCGGGCGACGAGCTTGCTCCGGGTCGCGAACGTCTTGGGACCCGCCGGCTTGTCGGCGATCCGGTTGTGCAGGTCCAGCAGTGCCTTGGTGGGCATGTCTTCCAGCTTCATGGCGTTCTCCTACGTGTTGGTGGGCACGCAGGCATTAGGTCGCGGTTCCCTCGACCCGGGAGCCCCCCCCTCTTTTATGGAACGGGCTCTGACTCACTCATCGCCATCGCCCTCTTCGCCACTCTTTTGCTCCACTGACGCAGCCCCACCTAGTGCGGCATACCGCCGATCAGCAAGCCACTGCAATCGTTTTGCTTGAGTGAGTAAGACCCTACGCAAACCGCCTTGAACTTTTCGCTCCGATATCACCTGCGCCAATCTGGAGATAATTAGCGCACGTCGTGCAATACGGAAGTCGGGGTGAGATCGCAGCTTGTAGACCTCATCAGACACGATCTTCATCCTGAAGGACTTCGGCAGCGTCACTTCAACAGTGGGAGGCGGCGGGTCCTTTTCGTTCAGAACCGCCTTGAACTCGCTCTTTTCAATCGCGTCTTTATAGACCAATGATTCAAGCGCATTCAAATGCGCCTTCGCTGCCTCTTTCTCTGCCTTTGACATGCTCTTCTGAAAATCGGGCAGAGGCCAAACTTCAATCTCATAGACTTCGAATGGATCAAGCACCGACATGGCCACGGCGTCGGTCCTCTGATTCGTCAGATGCCGCCGAATGCGCGTACGCAACTTCTCATTCGTCTGACCGACGTAAATCGGCTCGCCGTCATAGTCGAAGAATGCATAGACGCCCCAAGTGAAGTTCCCGACCTTACTTTTCACCTGCGTATTGGGATCCTCGAAAGCAGCATCGAGGAAGGCTGCCAAATTCTTGCGGAGATCCTCCGTCTCGAATGGCGGCACGTTGATGTTATCGGCAGTGATCTTTGCTGCGCTCAAGGCGGAGCTCCCCGGTGGTACACCCCACCGAGGATAGCGATTTGCAATTCAAATTGCGACGAAGTCTAGGCTGCTACCGCGATCTGCCGTTGAGGCAAGATCTTCTCCAATAAATTGGATGCAAGAAAGCGGACAACTGGCACAGCCACGCCGTCACCCGCTAAGTGGTAGGCCTCGTTGTAATTTACGGGCAACCGGTAAGAATCCGGCAACCCCATCAGCCTTGCCGCCTCGCGGGGTGACAGAAGCCGAGAACGAATTCGTCTCCCGTCAACAACGAGAATCGTTTGTCGACTTGAGCCGCCACTAGGCGTACGCAGACATCCAGCGACATCATCGAAACGAACCTCGGCGCGTTGAGTGCCATTTCGCGTCCTGCGATACAACGCACCCACCATCTTCTTTTTGCTTTTCTTCGCAGTCTCAACTTTGGAACGGTTGAGGGGGGTCATCATGTCCAGCAGTTTCTTCGTCTCTTCAGGCGTATGCCATTTAACACCTTGAGGCTCATCTTCTATGAGGTCTGCAAACGTCGTAAGACGCGGCCCAGGAGAAGGCAGATTCCACCAGACCCACTTGGATTTCGCACGTCCAGACAAATCCTCGTGAGCATTCACCAAAGCCTCGTTTTGCCACGGCAACTGCGGTTGCGACGCGCGAAGATAGCTTGGGACTTCAATGTCTCCGGCCACGCCGATGAAGAACAGGCGAGGTCTGGACTGCGGCAGGAAGCGCACCGCATCTATGACCACAGCACCGAAGCGATAACCCGCTCCAGCTAGGGCGGACGAGATCGCGGAGAAGTCGCGCCCCCCGTGTGAAGTGAGTGCTCCGCAAACGTTCTCTAGGACCACGAGCTTTGGAGCACGGTTCTCCTTAGCGAGCTTCCGCACAAGTTCCCAGAATGGCCAAAACGTGCCCGACCGGTTACCGTCAAGGCCGGCTCCAGCCCCGGCAAGCGAAAGGTCCTGACAAGGAAATGACGCCCACACCAGGTCTGGCCGACCTGGGAGATCCTCGGCTCTAATCTTCGCTACATCGCCGACATGCAATTCGTCCGAACCCCAGTTAGCCGCGTAAATCGCCGCCTTCTTAGGATCGAAGTCATTGGCAAACGCGCAGTCCCAACCCTCGCCCAAGCCTGCACGCGCCATCCCACCGCCAGCGAAAAACTCAAAAAATTTGTGCACGGGCTTGTATCTTCCTATTTGGTTTTTCGCCGATTGCCCGCTGCCAAAGGAGCTTCAAGCAGCGGCCACTGATCTCGTACGTATTGTTCTGCTGCATCGCGGACCACCCAGGCCAATGACACCTTCTTTTCTCTGGCGAGCCCTTCGAGGGTTTCGTACAGATCAGCAGGAAAACTGACCGAGAGCCGCGTGCTCCTCAGCTCCACGTCGCGTTCTGTTGTCGGTTTGCTGACCATCTGGCGCATCCGGAAAGGATGCACCACGTTACACCACTACGGTGCAGTTGAAAACGAGGGGGCCCAGCTCGGTTCGATTAGATCAACGTCGGTTCTCGGGAGGTGAGATCCGCCGGTAGAGCCTGTCCAAGTTCGTCGGGCTCAATTGACACTCCCACACCGTAAGGACGCGCCAGCCAAGCCGGCGCAGCCTCCCCGCTACGAGTTGATCGCGCTCCTTATTCTTCCTGATCTTGGAGAGCCAGTAGGCGGTAGTTGTCTCCGGTAGGCGGGCGCGGCGACAGTTCTCGTGCCCGTGCCAGAAGCACCCATGAACAAACACTACGGCCCCGCGCTTGGGGAACACCAAATCAGGCTTACCCGGCAGCCGGCTGTCGTGCAGCCGGTAGCGGAGGCCGCGCTTGTGAAGATACGAACGCACGACCATCTCCGGTTTGGTGTCGCGGCTCCGGATAAGGGACATCCGGTGGCTGCGTGCCGCTGGATCCAAGAAGTCCATGCCGCATCATGCCGCGGAAGCGCCGACATGTGAGGCGCTCTGATTGCCTGTCGGCGGGGGCGTGCTGCCTAAGTGATTGAAAAAGAAGGGGATGCCCTTGGGGCATCCCCTCCGAAACACGGCCGGGCCACCCGTTGCCCTCTGCGCACCTAACCAACCCGGCCGGGTTTGCCCGGTCAGGCTGAGCAGAGCGCGAGGTGCGCCTGGTGGTAGCCAAGTCGGTCGGCCCGGCGCTTCGTGGCGCGGTCCACGTACAGGTCCAGCGCGCGGCAGTACGGCATCCCCGCCAGGCGCGCCGCGTCGTCGAAGTAGTCGGAGTACGGGCGGACGCCCGCGGCCTCGGCCCGCTCGGCCAGGGCTTCGAGCAGGTCGCGGCCGGTGCGCAGGGCGACGGCCAGCCCGGCGAGCGCGATCGCCACCGGGTGGTCCGCCGAGTAGTGGGCCAGCTTATTCATCGCCGCCCCCGATCAGTTCGTGGTCGATGTCCCGCTCGCGCATCGCGAGCTGGATCGAGCTGATGGGGTTGGCCTTGCCGGCGTTCCAGGCGCGGATGGTGACCAGGATGCCCTGGAGGCGCGCGTCGCCCAGCTTCACGTACTCCTGGACCTTGAGGTAGTCGTCCATGCGCATGGCGGTGGCCAGCTCGACGGGGCCGACCGGGCGGTCCTTGGACGGCATGCGGTCGATCAGGGACAGCACCGCCGAGGCCAGGGCCAGGTTGCGCGTGCCGACGGCGACCTGGGCCATGTGGCCGAGCTCGGCGGGGCCGGCGTGCTGGAGCTGCTGGAGGTACTCGGTGCGCTTGGGGTCGCCCAGGGCCGCGCGGGCCAGGACTTTCGCCGGGGAGTCGTAGAACTGGCGCTGGCCGATCAGCTGGGCGTGCGGGGCGCCCGCGTCCTTGATGATCTTGTCGAGCTCGGCCTTGGAGTTGTCCTTGATCTCGCGGACGGTGGCGACGGTCTCGTGCTCGGCGAAGCGGGCGACGTCAGCCCCGCCGATGCCGGGGGCGCTCTTCCAGCGCGCGGCGATCTGCTGCTTGCGGGTCGCGATATCCTTGTTCAGGCGCTCGATCGCGGCGAGGGTGCGCTTGTGCAGCAGGTCCAGGGTCGAGGCAAGCTCGCCGATCTGCTGGGTGCTGAGGAGGGGGGTATCGCTGAGGTTGATCTTCATGGGTCGTTGGCTCCTGCGAGGGTTGTGGTCCTCCGGTCGCCTGTCACGAGCGCATCCCCAGCCTTGGGGTGGTCTGCGCGCCAATGCGCTGACCGGATGCCTGCAATGTGTCGCGGAGCGTTGGGCGCGAACGCCATCGTTCTCCTGACGTGTTTCCCTCGAAGCTGCCGCCGTCACTGCGGCTTACCAATCATGGGCTTGGCATCGCGCGACCCACCGATGGAATGTTAGAGGGTTGAAGTCGTCGCAGGATTTGCGACGCGTTCGTGGTTCCATTTACTGGCATCAAACCGATGCGCACGGGGGAGCCAACCAATGGCGAACAATCTGATTGTGTCGTACGACCTGTACAGCCCAGGGCAGGATTACTCGAAGGTTATTGATGCGATCAAAGCCCTGGGCTCGTGGGCGAAGATCCATAAGTCTGTCTGGTACGTCAATTCCAACTACACGGCAGCCCAGGCTGTTGATAAAGTCTGGGCGACGATGGACCGCAACGATTCCCTGTTCGTGGCAGATGCCACCAACAACAATGCAGCTTGGCAGAACCTGAGTGACGAGGTCTCGAACCACATCAAGGATCAGTGGTTCAAATAGCAGGGCGTTGGCTGGGTGGCTGTGACTGGCTCTCGCGATTGATGCTGCCATGCTCGCGTCGCCCCTCGTACTCCTGTGACATGCGCTCCCAGGTATCGGCGTCCAGGCGCGGCACTGGGCCGATGCAGGTCATCTCGCTGCGACGAGCCAGGGCATCGCGCCCACCCATCGCCTGGACTGCATCTGGCGAGGTGTCGTGGATCGCGTCCAGCATTGCGTCGATCTGGGCGGCGCGCTGCACCACCTCGGCCACGCTCAGGTTCTCACTCATCGTCTTGCTCCTTGTTCGCGTTGTATTTGCCCAGTAGGGCGACAAGTTGCGCACGCTCAGTGGCAGGCATCCGCAGCAGCCCATCTGCTGACAGGCCTGTGTCTTCGACTTTGACGCGCAGGCGTTCAGCCATCTCGTCGCCGTAGTGGAACTTAAGCATCACTTCCAGCAGGCGATCGCTGTGCTTCTTCACTGTGAGCGCGCGCTGTTCGCCTGTGTGTGGGTCGCGTTCTGTTGAGACTTGGCCTTGGTAGATGACTGGCTCATCCACGCCGACAACAGCGCGCCGATATGCTTCTTCGAGAAGGGCATCCATCGCGATCTGGATGGACTTCTCCCAGCGACGCTTGAAATCTAGGTCGTTCTGCTTGTACTCGAACGCAAGGCGCCTGGAGATGCCGCACACCTGAGCCGCCTGTTTCGGCGAAGCTGTGTCCTCCAGAACCTGGAGAAAGACCTCCTGCACCTCTGGTGTGAACTTCTTCGTGGCCATGGCCAGTTCCCAAAAGGTGGTGTTGAACTTGATCGTGCCGTGTCATGCGCGCGAGGCACGCCAGCACTTATGCATGCCGATCAATCGCTTGGGATGCATGGGTCACCCGAACCCCGATTAGATGTCCTGAGTCCACGCGCGCGAGGGAGAGGTCTGGCGCGCAGTTGGACGAAGATCCGACGCATTCCCCGCATTGGTGCCACGCCCACCACATTCGACCAGGTACTCGCCTTTTCGATGTCTGTTGCACTCCCTTGCTGCTGCGCCAGGCGGCCAGAAATCCTTATGCTGCAAGACTTGTTGCTTCGTTGCTGCAGTTGCGCTCGATCTGCTTTAACTGCCAGGACTGTCTTGCCCTTCAGCCCCTAATCTGGCTAGGGCTTTCTCTTTCCAGGGTTTAAGTAAAAAAGAGCAACAAGAGCAACAGAGCAACGAGTCTTGCAGCACAAGGCTTTCGGGCGCTGCCCATGGCCACTGAGGGTCAGCAACCAAGGCAGCGCCCAGCCTCATGTCATGGCCTCATGTAGCCGCGTCCCTGCTTTCCTTCATGTCCAACGCGCACGTTGTTTTTGTGTTCCCAGCCCAAATACTTCTCCATCACGATCTTCAGGCGCTGTGTGTGCTCAGGACGCAGGCTTCCTGCGGGAATCTGTAGCGCATCGGTCAACAGCATGCTGGTATGCACACGATCCATCGGCTCGACTTCTTTGTAATTTTCATCGCCAACCCAGACGATCTTGCGATCAACATAGGCGCGTAAGATGTCAGCCCACGGGTCTTCTGAAACACGCTCTTCCTGCTCGATGGCTGCCATCGCCCACAGGTCCTGCGGCAGGAACAGTGATTCGCCTTCTGCCTCCCTGGTAGCAGCTTCTGCCCAGAGCTGGTCGCGATCAGCTACCAAGGCCTCCAGGTCGATAACGCCGACCTTCACGGGCCAGAAGCGCCTGTTGCCTGTCTGGTCCTTCAGATAGGTCGCTTGGTTGGTAGTGCCGATGAAGATGCACTGACGCCGCAATTCTTCATGCATGCGGCCATAAGGGCGACGGACATTGTCGATGCTGCTCGACACGAACGCCTTGAGTGCCTCGACGCCTGACTTGGACAGGACGGACATCTCACCCAATTCGATGATCCAGCGCCCCTCCAATGACAGCGGTGCATCTTTTGACTCTGTGTTGCCAATGGGTGAATCCGAGAACCACTCGACGTGCGGCGACAACAGCTTGACGAACGAGCTCTTGCCGCTGCCCTGACTTCCTTCCAGGACAATGACGTTGTCGAACTTGCAACCAGGCTGGCGAACGCGCCTCACAGCGGCAATCAAGGTCTTGGCGCCGATGGCGCGAACGTAGGCACTGTCCATCGCACCTGCATACGTCACCAACAGCTTGTCGATGCGGGGAACGCCATCCCAGGTCAATCCATCCAAATAGTCACGCACTGGATGCACGGTATTTTCGCGGCCAATGGTGAGCGCAGCCTCCAAGACGTCTTCCTTTGTCCAGTTTGCATCAGTAGCCTCGACGAAGTACTGGCGGATACGGCGCACCACGTCATCATCCAACCTGCGGCCTACGTCCACATTCCATGGCAAGTCTGCTGCCGTGAGGTGCGTTGATCCGCAGAACTCGTCATACGCCAAGCCAAGCTGGTCGCGGATATGGCGCATCAGCTTCAGGCAGTTCGGGAAACTGCTGACGATCTTGCCAGCGTCAGTGCGTCTCATCGCGGGCAACTGCTCGCCCTCGAACGGCACAATGTCGAAGTCCTCTTCTGGGGCTGAGCGTGGCACGGCTCCACCTGCGGCCTGCACCACCTTGTGCAGGTACTTCACGGTGATCGGCTTTCCTGCGCGCCCTGCCGAATGCAGTGAATCCCAGCGGCGCCCGATGATGTGGCGATGATCCGCGTATTCGGGGTCGTCGGTACTCCAGTCGATGAACTGCTCGCGCCCCTCACCAGCAGTGGCGTGATGGCATGCCATCATCAGGCTGAGCCATTCCTCATGTTCGCGGAAGTTACTGGGGTCGAGATGTTCCAGGGCTGAGGCAAGCATCTCTGGGGTAAGTTCGCCCCACAGTTCTGCATCCGTCCCCTGTTGTAGTTCGGGCCTGCGGATCAGCTCCAGGAGCGAATCTGGCGCTTGCGGAGTCTCATCCAGGCCAACCAGGAAGAACTCGGGCTCATAACGCTTGCCATTGGGGTGCACGGAACCTGCCGCGACGACCTGCTGGCCTGCCGTCTTGAACTCGACACCTGGGTACTTTGCCAGCGTGCCAAGGATGGGCATGTCTGCAGGCTTGTGCAGGTGATAGTGGTGGCCGCCACCGCCCGTGATTACATGCGGGCACGCATCCAAATGCAGGCCGATGTCGCTGGCGAGTTCAGCTAGGCTGTCGCGGCCTGCAGGATAGTTACGCGGATCGGCATCGATGACGAGGTCAATCGGGCGCAGGCGGACGCCCACGTTCAGCCCTTCGCGTTCCGCGTGTGCCAATACTTCGGCGGGGTCGGTCTGGGCGCGTGTCCAGCCCGTTGAGATCGGCCGCTTGTCGCCGCGATGTAGGAGGATCAGACAGTGACCTGCTTCGGCGTAGGCCTGCATGGATGCAAATGACGGCTTCAGAGCGGCTGGTCCCGCGACATCATTGCCCCAGTGAGCCTTGGACAGCTCCGTCTCCTGGTCAGTCGTACCCTTGCGCCCGCCTTGCCCGCGGGCGTTTTCTTTCATGTCCATACTCAGCCCTCCATATCAGCGCCACGGCGCTTCATGTGGGCCCGCAGGTCGCCCATGCGGTATCGGACTGTGCGCGACCCGACTACCAAGTGTGGCGGATGGCTTTCGGGGCGCTGCGTACGGCTCCAGGCCAGCGTGCGGGGTGTCAGGCGCAGGAAGGCAGCAGCCTCGATGCTGGTGACGACGGCGTCGTCAGGCAGGGCATGCAGTTCAGATAGTTCTTGGGGATTGAGCCTTTTGGGCTCGTAGGGTGTGAGCCTCTTTGGCTCATTGGCGGTTGCCATTGGCAAGTTCCTTGTCAGAAGCCGCCCCATGGGCACCATGCCCTTGGGACACATCCGCAACCTTTCGTCGCAGATAGGACCCGTGCATCCCTTGTTATCGGGCGGGCCTCGGCTGTTCTTGCCGCCGAAAGCACTTCTGACCGCCATAGCAATTGCCGACGATCCTCCGGGTCAGTTGCTGACCAAGATTGAGTCGATAGTAGCGGCTAACGACAACCAAGGAAACCATCGTCTTGCCAGATTGGCCAGGTGGCTCCGTGTCGCGATCGAATGGCCTCGGGCTGCTCAGCACCAGGGTCGAAGCCATCGGAAGCGACACGGCCCATCTGGTGAGACCGCGCGGCTATTCTTTGAGCCGTGGCGGCCACGATCCAGGTTCGTGGACCAAGCCCAGAGCGTCGAGGATGTAGGCAGATGCCTTCTCTTGATGCTCGCGCAGGTGGTCGAGCGAAGGGTGCAGGTAGCCCATGGTGACGCCGCCGCTGGATGCGCTGTGATTCAGCAGGAACTTCAGTTCCAGCAGTGGTACGCCGGCCTGCAAGGCCAGCGATGCGTAGGCATGGCGCAGCGCATGCCCCGTGAGGCCGTCCAGTTCGGATTGCTGCACCTCGGCGACGTGCCCACTTTTGCTGTCGGAAGGAAACAACCATGGATTCCTGCGGCTCATCGCAGAATTGGTGGCAGCCCTGTGGGCGACCAGATCAGCCAGCGCAGATGACAACGGCAGGTCGAAGGCGCGGGCAGCGCCGCCCTTGGGCGAGGGAACGTGCAGGGCATTACCTTCCTCGCTGATGTGCTCCATCTTGGACTCGCAGGTAGCTGTGCGCCGCATCCCTGACAGCATCATGAACAGGTTAAGGTCTCGCCTGACGGGTGACAGACCCAGCACTGCCTTGCCCCACGCCTTTAGGCGATCCGCCTCGACGTCCACCTTCCTGCGCTTCTGGCCGTGGAAGTCCACATTCATCGCCGGGTTGGCGGGCAGTTCAGGATGCTCACGCAGACCGCGGTTGTACACCGCACGGAAGATGCGAAACACCGCGTCGGCGGTAGTAGCGCCGTTCTTTTTGGTGATGCGAGCATGGCGCTCGCGCACGCCAGCACGATCTGCACCTAGTTCGGCCAATGGCCTTTCTAGCCAGTCGGAAAGATACTGACCACAGTTGTAGCGGTATCCCTCGACCGTCTTCGCCGACAGCTTCTTTGCCGCGATATGCAGGTCCAGCGCCTGCTGTAGTGTCATCCCCCGAGCGCGTGCCTTCCTGCGCTCTTCGGTCGGATTGACGCCCGCGCGCATGGCGACCAGCGTCTTGGCGGCAAGCGCCCTCGCATCTTTCGCTGCCAGCGCAGGGTGCTCCCCGATTTTGGTTCGCACCTGCCGCCCGCGCACTAGGCTCTGCGTGTAGTACGAGCGTTTGGTGTTGGACACGATCAAGTAGAAACCCCGCAGTTCGGGATCGGCATACAGGACTGTGCGGCCACGCTCCACCGTCGGCGCCCGCTCGACGAGCGCCTGAGTGATCTTTGCTTTCATGGGTTGGATTCCTCGACGTTTGCGACACCGTCTGAACACGGTTTTTGCGCACAACAGCGCAAAGCTGCGCAAGCTCAAACCCTCAGACTCACCACCATAATGTCGTGCAAAATCAACGGCGTAAGCCTGTTTTTGCCCAAGGAATCAAGTCACGGCAAAGCCCATTCGTGCCGTCTGTTAATCAGGGGGTCGTTGGTTCGAGTCCAACTTCGGGCGCCACCTTGAGAAACCTGCATCGCAAGATGCAGGTTTTTTTTTTGTCGCTACACTCTGCTGCTGCAACCATGGATGCCGATCATGCGCGTGCTGCTGTCCTCGAGCTTCCTGCTGCTGGCGATGGTGCCGTTCGCCACAACGAAGGCCGCGCCTTCCACCTGGCATCCGCCACAGGGCACCACCGAGCTTCCGTTGTGGCCGCAGGGCACGGTGAGCGCGCCGCCGAAGTTGAAGGGGCCCGAGCAGGTCAGCGAAGTGATCTCCGAAGCCAGTGGCGAACACTGGATGATGCTGCAGAACGTCGCTGCGCCGACCCTCACCGTGTTTCCACCGAAGGGACCGGCCACCGGCACCGCAGTGATGGTGGTGCCTGGCGGAGGCTATCGGGTGCTGGCGATGGACCTGGAAGGCAGCGAGATCTGCGGCTGGCTGACCGCACAGGGCATCACCTGTGCATTGCTGAAGTACCGGGTGCCAGCCTCTGGCCCGAACTGGGACCCCGAGTGCAACTGCCGCGACATTCCGAAAGTGCCGATGGCCCTGCAGGATGCACAGCGTGCAATGGGCCTGCTGCGCGCACAGGCCGAGCGCTGGTCCATCAATCCGAAGCGGATCGGGGCGATCGGCTTTTCCGCCGGTGGTCACGTGGTGGCGGGACTGAGCACGCACGCGCTGCGCAGCTACGCGCCGGTCGATGCTGCGGATGAGCAACCCAGCCGTCCCGATTTCGCGATGGTGATGTATTCCGGGCACCTGTGGGCAGGGCACGGGAAGGGATTGTCGCTGGTCAGGGACATCACCGTGGATGACAAGGTGCCGCCGACGTTCATCGCGCAGGCCACCGACGATCGCACCGATGACGTGCGCGAATCGCTGGCCTATTACCGTGCCCTGGCGGACGCGGGCGCGCCGGTGGAAATGCATCTGTTCGCACGCGGCGGCCACGCATTCGGGCTGCGCATGAAGGATGCACCGGTCGCGGCGTGGCCGCAGCTGGCCGAGCGCTGGATGCAGGATATCGGCATGCTGGCGGATCGCCAGTTGTAGAGCCGAGCCATGCTCGGCTGCCTGTGTGAAGCCGAGCGCGGGCTCGGCTCTACAGTGCCAGCTCACCTCTGCAGAAGGCCACCAGCGTGGCGATCGCCACTGCCAGGATCGCGCCGAACAGTACCCACTCCCAGCGCGTGAATACCCGCTCGCCGCGCTGGCGCCGGGTCAAAGCGAACAACACCACGCCGGGCACGTACAGCAGTACCGACAGCAGCAGGTTGTCCAGGCCGCCGGCATACACCAGCCACAGCGCATAGGCGCTGGCCAGCAGTGCGACCCCGAAATCGCGCCAGCGCACGCCTGGTTCGCCGGTGTAGGCCTGCCCGCGCCAGGCCAGCTGCACGCCGAACGCGGTGGACAGGAAGTAGGGCACCAGGCTCATCGACGCAGCGAGCAGCACCAGCCCGGTGTAGCTGCCCGAACTGACCAGCACCATCAGCAGGAACAACTGGATCAGGCCATTGCTCAACCACAGTGCATTGGCCGGCACGCCACGCGCGTTCTCGCGGCCGAGGAAGGCCGGCATGGTGCCATCACCGGCGGCGGCATACAGCACTTCGGCGCACAGCAGCACCCAGGCCAGCAATGCGCCGAGCACGGAGACGATCGAACCGATGATGATCACCGTCGCGCCCCATTCGCCGGCGATGGCGCGCAGCACGTAGGCCATCGACGGGTTGGGCAGCCCGGCAAGCTCGGCCTGCGACAGCACGCCCATCGACAGCAGGCTGACCAGTACCAGCAGCAGCCAGACCCCGAGGAAACCGATCACCGTGGCACGGCCGACGTCGGCACGGCGCGCGGCACGCCGCGAATAGATGCTGGCCCCTTCGATGCCGATGAACACCCACACGGTCACCAGCATCATGCCGCGCAACTGCTGGCCGAGGTCGCCGAGTGCGGGCGTACCGAGGAAATCGGCGCGGAACACGTCCATGCGGAACGCGCCCGCCGCCAGGATCAGGAACAACGCGATGGGCAGCAGCTTGGCCACCGTCACCAGGCCGTTGACGATGGCGGCCGTGCGCAGGCCGCGCAGCACCAGCAGGTGCACGGTCCACAGCAGCAGTGATGAAGCGGCTACGGCGGCGGGTGTATTGCCTTCACCGAAGACCGGCACGAAGTGGCCGAGGCCACTGAAGATCAGCACGAAGAAGCTGGCGTTGCCGAGCACCGACGCCACCCAGTAGCCCCACGCCGCGGAGAAGCCGATGTAGTTGCCGAAGCCTTCGCGCGCATAGGCGTAGATGCCGGTATCCAGGTCGGGGCGACGATTGGCCAGGGCCTGGAACACGAAGGCCAGCATCAGCATGCCGGCGCCACTGACCGCCCAGCCGATCAAGGCGGCGGCCGGGCCGGCGCTGCGCGCGACGTTCTGCGGCAGTGAAAAGATGCCGGCGCCGACCATCGAGCCGACTACCAGTGCAGTCAACGCGGGCAGGCCCAGCCGTTGCGATGTCGCGGCCATGGAGATCCCCTGCGGCGCGGATGCCGCGAGCATACGGTAGCCATGTCCTCGTGAACATGTCCGCAAGAGCCAGCGGGCAAGCGCCAGCCTGCAGGAACCGGCCCGCGTGAAAACGACGAAGGCCCGGGCAACGGCCCGGGCCTTCGAAGGTGACGCTGCAACCGGTCTTACTTGAACGTGTACTTGAAGCCGACGGTGTAGTAACGGCCCAGCGCACCGGAGAAGTGCATCGGGTTGTAGTTCACCGCGCCGTAGGTGGTCGGATCGAGCGGGGCGATGCGGTCGAACACGTTGGCCACCGAGGCGTTGAGTTCGAACGAGTCGTTGATGCTCCAGCGACCGGACAGGTCCATCGTGGTGAACGAAGAGATCTTCTTCACCGGCGTACCGTCAGCGTAGAAGGCCAGGTAGCTGCCACCACGGCTGTCGATGTTGTCCATCTTGCTGATGTAGTTGACGATGCCGCTGACGCTCCACGGGCCCTGCTTCCAGGTGGTGCCGAAGTTGACCTTGTCCTTCGGCGTACCGATGCAGTTGGTGACGTCGCAGTTGCCGTGGGTACCCACGTAATCAACCGTGTCGCCGCCTTCGGTGCGCTCGAACTTCAGGATGTGGCTCCACTGCAGGTCCAGCTCCAGCTGGCCCGGGCCGATCTCGAAGGTCTGGCGGATATCGGTATCGATACCGCGCACGCGCGACGAGCTGGCATTCACGTAGCCGGTGTTGACCGCCAGGATGGTGCCGCTGTTGGCCACGCCATTGAGATTGTTGCTGTCGCGCAGCACGTTGCCGGCCAGGATCGCCGCCGCCGTGCTGCCCTGCACGATCTCGTTGGTACGCTTGATCTGCCAGGCATCGACGGTCATCGAGGTGGTCGAAGTCGGCTGCAGCACGATGCCGACCGAGTAGCTCTTGGACTCTTCCGGCTTCAGCAGCTTGTTCGGCTTGGTGATGATCGCCACCGAATTGGCGCCACATTCGCTGGCAGCGCCGCCGCTGATCTGGCAACGCACCGGGTCGACCGCAGTGGAGAAGGCGGCCAGGCCACCGTCACCGTTCTCGGCCGGGTTCGGCGCGCGGAAACCTTCGGCGTAGCTGGCGCGCAGGGCGATCCAGTCGGCCGGGGTCCACTTCACGCCCAGCTTCGGCGTAGCCTTGCCTTCGCCGCTTTCGTACTTGTCGTAACGCAGGGCGCCGGACAGTTCCAGCTGTTCCAGCACCGGTGCCGACAGTTCGACGTAGCCGGCGTAGACGTTCTGGGTGCCGTCATAGGCCGAGTAGCCCAGGCCGATGATGTCGCCCTGGTCGGTGTAGGTCTGCGGGGTCAGGCTGTTGCTGGTCTTGCGCCACTCGGTACCGATCGCCAGGCCCAGCGGACCACCCTTCAGGTCCATCAGGCTGCGCGAGACGGTGAAGTCGAACATGTCCAGGCTGGACTTGGCGCGGGCGCTGATCGTGGGCGAGATGTAGTCGTACAGCGCCTGCGAGTTCTTGCCGGCATCATCACCGATACGCCACACGCCACCGGCGCAGTTGGCATTGCCCAGTGCACACTGGACGGCGCTGTAGCGCAGGAAGCCGGTGCGCTTGTTGGTCAGGTCGGTGCCCGAGTGCAGGTAGGCGGTGTCGTAGCTCCAGTCGCCCCAGTTGCCCTTGATGCCGACCAGGAAGCGGTTGAACTCATTGGTGTTGTCGGTCACGCGCGGGCCGACATCCCAGGCCGAGTAACGCACGCGGCGCGCCGTGCCCGGGGTCGGGTTGTCGGGATGGTTCGGGCCCAGCACGGTGGCACCGGGGCCACTGTTGGCATTGACCGGGCCGCCCGGATAGCCCCAGCCGCCCGACACGCCGGACGGGGTGTTGCTGAAGATGGTTTCCTTCTTCGAGTAGCCGATCTCGGTGTAGATCTCGCCGCCTTCACCGAAGGCGAAGCTGGCGCGACCGAACACGTTGACGTACTTCTCTTCCGGAATCAGGTCGCGGTACTGCTGCGCCGGATCCCACAGGCAGCCATCGGCGGCGATGCTGGCCGGGGTCTGCCCACCGATGGTGGTCAGGCCGGCGCAACCCGGCAGCGGCACCAGATGGCCGGTGGCGTCGAGGTAGGAGCCGTTCGGGCCGGAACCGCCGGAGGTGCCACCACGGGTGTAGGCACCGCCGAGGAACTGGGCGGTCTTGTCATAGCCCCACGGGCGGGTGTCACCGGTACCGATCCACTTGCGGTTCTTGCGGTCGCTGATCTTGATCGCGTCGGTCTTGCCAACGTCCAGGCTGAAGAAGGCGTTCCAGCCATCGGTGGCCAGGTCGCCGGTACCGGCGGTCAGGGTTGCCTTCCGGGCGTCGCCATCGCTGTCACCGGACAGGCCGTAGGAGCCACGCAGGATGGCGCCCTGGAAGTCGCTGCGCAGGATGATGTTGACCACGCCGGCGATGGCATCGGAGCCATAGATCGCCGAAGCGCCGTCCTTCAGGACTTCCACGCGCTCGACGGCATCGAGCGGAATGGTGCTGAGGTCGGTGAAGACCTTCTGTCCGTCATCGGCCAGGCCATAGGTGGCCATGCGGCGGCCGTTCAACAGTACCAGCGTCGAGCCGGCGCCCAGGCCGCGCAGCGAGATGCCGGCGCCACCGCCGGCGAAACCGTTGCCGAAGGTCTTGGGAATCGAGCCGGCGCCATCGGCGGTGATGGTCTGCAGGTACTCGGCCAGCGAGGTCTTGCCGGTGCGGTCGATTTCCTGGCGGGTCACCACCTGCACCGGCGACGGTGTCTCGGTGTTGGTGCGCGGGATGTTGGAGCCGGTGACCGTGATGCGGTCGAGGTTGGTGGCCTTTTCCTGCGCGAAGGCGGAGGAGGAAGCGACGGCGCCGGCCAGCAGCAGGGCGCCGCCGGTGAGGATGTGGGTGATGGACGATGCCAGGGTGCTGCGGCGGCGGCTGGCGGGCCGTTGGATCGGGTGTTTCACAGCTTCTCTCCTAACTGGAAAACCGTAGCGTTGAGGGCTGTCGCCGGATCGATACCGGGACGCGCCAATCTAGGTTTCCTGCAGGTGACGAAGTCGTGAAATTTTGCTTAATCGGTAACGCTTGGTCCCTGGCCTGTCCGCATTTCCCGGGCAGCGGCAGGGACCGGCCCGGCGCGAGGCCGGGCCGGTGGTGGGGCTCAGTCGGGCAGCGAGAACTGTACCGGTACCAGGCCGATGGCCGGAACTGCCACGCCGTCACGCTGGGCAGGCTCGAAGCGCCAGTGCCGGAGCACCTGCTGGCGGGCGGCCTGGTCCAGGTTGCGCGAGCCGCTGCTGCGCTCGACGCTGACCGCGACCGGTTGGCCATGGCTGTCCACTTCCACCCGCAACAGCACCGTGCCCTGTTCGTGGTTGCGCAGGGACTGGATGGGGTAGGTCGGCGGCGGGGCGCTGCGGTACTGCAGCTGGGCGCCGGCCAGAGGGGTGGACGTGTCGATGCTGGGCGCCAGCTGCGGCGGAGCCGGTTCGGCGGCCGGCAGCGCGATGCCCTGGGTCTCCTCCACGGTCGCGGTGGGCGCCGGCAGTGGCGGTACCACCGGCTGCGTTCGCGGTTTCGGCACCACCTGGACGATCTCCTTGGGCGTGACCGGAACCGGCGGCGTTGGCGGTGGCGGGATCTTCTCGATCAGCCGGACCGGCGTCTTTTCACGCGGGACCTGCACGGCCTGGTAGGTCGCAGGGATGAGCAGCAACAGGAAGGCCAGCAGGTGCAGGGCGATCGCCGCGCTCCAGGCGGCCACCCGGGCGGGGTCGAAATGCAGGGATGCAACGGGGTACGTACGAACCATGATCCACCTCCATGCCAGTGACGAAGTCCTCAACGCACCAGGGCCCGTGGCGGGGTTGCCGCGCGCGGCTGGCAGTCCATCAGTAGCGCGGCACGACGGCTACTGCCTAGAGGCAGGGGCATGATCGTTGGGCTGGCCTTCAGCCAGTGTCGGCGGAGGGCACGAAAAAGGCGGGCCCCCTGCGGGACCCGCCTGTGTCGTCGACCGCGGCGGACGCGATCAGCGGCCCAGTTCGAACACCACGTCCAGGTTGACCGAGACGGTCGATTCGCCCGGTGCGACCGGGGTGGCCTTGTCCATCGCCGCACCGGCCGCCATGGTGCGCATCATCTGCATCGGGCGGAAACCGCCGCTGCTGTTCTCGGAGATGCTGACGATGCGGCGCACCTGCAGGCCCAGCGACTTGGCATAGGTCTGGGCGCGGGCCTGGGCCTTCTTCAGCGCGGCCAGGCGGGCTTCGTCATAGACCGGTTCGGGCTGGTCGATCTCAAACTGCGGACCGTTGATCTGGTTGGCGCCCTGAGCGGCCAGCGCATCGAGCACCTTGCCGAGCTTGGCGATGTCACGGACCTTCAGGCTGACCGTGTTGCTGGCCTGGTAGCCGGTGATCTTCGGCGCCTCGTTGTCGGCATAGCGGTACTGCGGGTTGAGGCTGACGCCGCTGGTCTGCACGTCGCGCTCGGCGATGCCGGCGGCCTTGATCGCGGCCAACACCTTGTCCATCTGCTGGGCGTTCTGGCGCATGGCGCTGTTGCCGTCGGCGGCCTGGGTGACCACGCCGGCCGACAGGGTGGCGACGTCCGGCACGCGGGTGGCCTCGGCGTTGGCCGAAATGTTCAGCAGGGTGCCTTCGGCCGCGGCGGCGATCGACGGCGACGACGGGGCGGCATGGGCGGTCATCGAGGTTCCAAGGGCGAGGGACAGGGCGAGCAGCAGCGGGGTGGCGGTCAGGCGCATGGGATCTCCTTGTTGTGCGGTGAGGGTGGTGTCGTAGCGATGAACGCGCTGTGAGCCTGTAAGGGGTTGTAGGCGTTCCGTAACGGGTTGCCGACGATTCAGGTGACGGGCTCAGGTTATGCTGTGCCGATGCTCTATCTTGCTTCCCGCTCCCCCCGACGCAACCAGTTGCTGGCCCGACTCGGACGCCCCTTCCAGGCCCTGGACCTGGAGGTCCTCGAGCAGCGCGCCGCGACCGAGAGTGCCGAACAGTATGTGTGCCGGGTCGCCGCCGACAAGGCGCGCGCCGGCCTGGCCCGGGTGCTGGCCGAAGACCCGCAGGCGCGGGTGCTCGGCTCGGACACCGAGGTGGTGCTGGACGGTGAAGTGTTCGGCAAGCCGGCCGACGCCGCCGGCGCGCGCGCGATGCTGGCGCGCCTGGCCGGGCGCACCCACCAGGTGATGACTGCGGTGGTGGTGGTCGGCGCCGACGGGCTGGACAGCGAACTGGTCATTTCCGAAGTGACCTTCGCCCCGATCGCCGCCGCCGACATCGCCGCCTATGTCGCCACCGGCGAGCCGTTGGACAAGGCCGGGGCCTACGCCATCCAGGGCGGGGCCGAGCGCTGGATCGAACATCTTTCCGGCAGCTACTCCGGCGTCATGGGGCTGCCATTGCTGCATACCGATCGTCTGCTGGCGCGCTGTGGCGTGCCGGCCCCCACTGCCGATGCCGCCAGGGAGGCTGCCGATGTCTGAGGAAATCCTGGTCAATGTGACCCCCCGCGAAACCCGGGTCGCGGTGATCGAGAACGGCATGCTGCAGGAACTGCACATCGAGCGCGGCTGGCGCCGGGGTGTGGTCGGCAACATCTACAAGGGCAAGGTGCAGCGGGTCATGCCCGGCATGCAGGCCGCGTTCGTCGAGGTCGGCCTGGAGCGCGCCGCGTTCCTGCACGCCAACGACGTGGTGCGCCCGGCCCCGGTGGCCAGTGCCGACACCGAGAACACGACCCTGCCGCCGCCGGCCAGCGTGCCGATCGTCGAGCTGCTGCGTGACGGCCAGGACATCGTGGTGCAGGTGGTGAAGGACCCGATCGGCACCAAGGGTGCACGCCTGACCACGCAGATCAGCATTCCCTCGCGCTACATGGTGCTGCTGCCGCAGTCCAAGGTGGTGGGGGTGTCCGCGCGCATCGAGGATGAAACCGAGCGCGCCCGCCTGAAGGCGCTGGTGACCGAGTTGTCGGCGCAGCACGGCGGCTACGGCTACATCGTGCGCACCAACGCCGAAGGGCAGCCGGCCGAGGCCATCGCCGAGGACATCGCCTACCTGTCGCGCGTGTGGAACGTGGTCGAGCGCCGCGGCCGCGAAGCGCCGTCGTGCAGCATCATCTATGAAGACCTGAGCCTGCCGCTGCGGTCGGTGCGCGACCTGATCCGCAAGGACGTGGACAAGGTGAAGGTGGACTCGAAGGAGACCTTCGGCCAACTGCAGGCCTTCGTTGCCAAGTACATGCCGGTGCTGGCCGAGAAGCTGGAGCTGTACTCCGGTGACCGCCCGATCTTCGACATGTTCGGCGTGGAGGACGAGATCGGCCGCGCGCTGGACAAGCAGGTGCCGCTGAAATCCGGTGGCTACCTGGTGATCGACCAGACCGAGGCGATGACCACCATCGACGTCAACACCGGCTCGTTCCTCGGCCAGCGCAACCTGGAAGAAACGGTGTTCCGCACCAACCTGGAAGCGGCGCAGGCGGTGGCGCGGCAGCTGCGGCTGCGCAACCTGGGCGGCATCATCATCATCGACTTCATCGACATGGATGATGCGGAGCATCGTCGCCAGGTGCTGCGCACGCTGGAAAAGGCGCTGGCCCGCGACCATGCCAAGACCACGGTCTATGATTTCTCGCCGCTGGGCCTGGTGGAGATGACCCGCAAGCGTACGGTGGAAAGCCTGGAGCGCCAGCTGTCGGAGACCTGCCCGCAGTGCAGCGGCCGCGGCAGCATCAAGACCACCGAGACGGTGACCTATGAGATCTTCCGCGAGATCACCCGTGCCGTGCGCCAGTTCGATGCTGCGCGCCTGCTGGTGATCGCCTCGACCAAGGTGGTCGCGCGAATTACCGATGAGGAATCCTCGGCGGTGGCCGAGCTGGAAGAGTTCCTCGGCAAGAGCATCCGCTTCCAGGCGGACGAGCAGTACCTGCAGGAGCAATTCGATGTCGTTCTGCTCTGATCCTCGCCGGCTGCAGGCCGGCGGTGGCCGATGAGCGCGCCGCCGCGCCTGCGACTGCGAAGGATCCGCCGTCATTTCATTGCCGCCTGTGCGGTGGGCCTGGTCGGGCTTGCACTGCTGGTGGGCACGCTCAGCCAGCTGCTGCCGCTGGCCGAGCGTCATCCTGACAGGATTGCCGCCTGGCTGAGCGAGCGTGCCGGCCAGCCGGTGCGTTTCGACCAGCTGCAGACCGCCTGGACCCGTCGTGGCCCGCTGCTGCAGCTGAAAGGCCTGCGCATCGGCGCCGGGCAGGGCCTGGCGATCGGCGAGGCCGAGGTGCTGGTATCGATGTACAGCGGGCTGCTGCCCGGGCGCTCGCTGACCGAGCTGCGCCTGCGTGGCCTGGCGCTGGATCTGCAGCAGGGCGAGGACGGACGCTGGACGGTGCGCGGGCTGCCGCAATCGGACAACGGCGGCGATCCGCTGGATGCGCTGCGCCGGCTGGGTGAGCTGCAGGTGATCGGGGGGCGCCTGGGCGTGCACGCGCCGACGTTGGGCATCGACACCACGCTGCCGCGCATCGACCTGCGCATGCGGGTCAATGGCGATCGCCTGCGCGTGGGCGTACGCGCCTGGGCGCAGCCCGAAGCGCTGCCGCTGACCGCGGTGCTGGACGTGGACCGTGCGCGCGGCAACGGCGAGGCCTGGCTGGGCGCCGACCCGGTCGATTTCCACGCCTGGGCGCCCTTGCTGGCGGCTGGCGGCGTGCGCCTGCGCGAGGGCAAGGGCGAGTTGAACCTGTGGTTGACCCTGCGCGATTTCGCGCCGGTGGCGCTGACCACGGATTCGGACCTGCGCGACGTGCGTATCGATGGCGCACCGATACCCGGCATGGCGGCGCCGCAGCTGCAGCTGCAGCGACTGCAGGCTCGCCTGCGCTGGCAGCGCCAGGCCGAGGGCTGGGCGCTGCAGGTACCGCAACTGCGGCTGAAGAATGAAGACGGCGAGCAGCGCCTCGATGGCCTGCAGCTGCAGGTCGGCAAACAGCTGCAGGTCCGTTCCGGTGAAGTGCAGGCCGGCATCGCACTGCGTGCGCTGGCCCTGAGTGATCGCCTTGAGCCGGGCCTGCGTCGCTGGCTGTTCCTGTCCAGGCCGCAGCTGGACGTGCGCGCGTTGCAGCTGTCGGGCGAACGCGATGGCCCCCTGTGGGCGCAGGGTGAACTGCAGTCGCTGGGTTTCGCCAGCGTGGGCAACTCGCCCGGCCTGCGCGGCCTGGGCGGGCGCTTTGAAGGCGACGCCGACGGCTTCAGCCTGCAGCTGCAACCGCAACGGCAGCTGCAGTTCGATTGGCCGACCGGCTTCGGCGTGCGCCATGACCTGCACCTGGCCGGACAGATCGTGGGCTGGCGCGACGAGGGCGGTGGTTGGCGGATCGGGACGCCGGCGATGCGTGTGGAAGGCACCGACTACGCGGCCGACGTGCGCGGCGGGGTCTGGTTCCAGGGCGACGGCACGCGGCCGTGGCTGCAGCTGGCCGCGAAGCTGGACGACGTGCCGATGACGGCGGCCAAGCGCTTCTGGATCCACTCCAAGATGAGCAAGGGCGCCACCGACTGGCTGGACATGGCGCTGGCTGGCGGCCAGGTGCGCAATGGCGTCGGCCTGGTCACCGGTGACCTGGACGACTGGCCGTTCGACAACAATGATGGCCGCTTCGAGGCCACCGGCCACATCACCAATGGCGACATCCGCTTCCAGCACGACTGGCCGCTGATGAGCCAGGTCGACGCCGACATCGCCTTCATCGGCCCTGGCTTCGACATGCGTGGACGGGGTGATCTTGCCGGCGTGGCGGTACAGAAATTCGAAGCGGGCATTCCGGACTTCGGGCACCAGCCGTTGTACGTACGTGCCGACGCGCCGAGCGAGGCCGGCAAGCTGCTGGCGATGCTGCGCCAGAGCCCGTTGCACAAGGATTACGGCGATACGCTGGACAATCTGGTCGCCAGTGGTCCGGCCCATGTGACCTTCGATCTGCTGCAGCCGCTGCATCAGGACGAGGGCGAGGGCCACCTGCAGGGCACGGTCGATCTGGCCGGCGTGAAGCTGGTCGACAAGCGCTTCCAGCTGACCTTTGACAACATGCACGGGCAGGCGCGCTACAGCAATGGCGGTTTCGGCGCCGAGGACCTGGCGGTGCGCCACCTCGGCCAGGAAGGACGGCTGAGCCTGCGTGCCGGAGGTTACGTGCATGACAGCACGCGCGCCTTCGAGTCGCAGCTGACCGCCCGCCTCGATGCCAGCGTGCTGATCGACCGTGCTCCGGAGATGGCCTGGCTCAAGCCTTACATCAACGGCAATTCGGCCTGGACCATCGGCGTCAACCTGCCCAAGGTGGCGCCCGGCGCGCCTGCGCCGCCGAGCGAGCTGCGGCTGAGTTCGGACCTGGTCGGCACCCGGCTCGACCTGCCGGCGCCGCTGGACAAGCCGGCCGCCGAGCCGCTGGCGACCACGGTGGCCGCGCAGCTGCCGATGGGCGCCGGCCGCATCGATGTGGCGTCCGGCCAGCGCCTGGCCCTGGCCGCGCGCAGCCACAACAACCAGACCGGTGTGCAGGTCACGCTGGGCAGCGACCATGTCGACCGCGAGCCGCCGGCGAGCGGACTGACGGTCAATGGCCGCAGCCCGACCCTGGATGCGCTGGAGTGGATCAGCCTGGCGCGCGGTGGGAGTGACGACGACGCGATGCCGCTGCGCGCGGTCGACGTGCAGGTCGGCCAGCTCAAGCTGATCGGCGGAGTCTTCGAGCAGACCCGGCTGCAGCTGCACCCGGGCCCGCAGGCACTGGACGTGCGCCTGGACGGGCCGTCGCTGGCCGGCCGCCTGACCGTACCCAACGCCGACGGCGGCACCATCAGCGGCCAGCTTGACCGGGTGCACTGGCAGTCACTGCCGGCGGCACCGGGTGCGGCCGCCGCGCCGGCGCGGGTACAGGCCGGTGCCAATGACATGGACCCGGCCAAGCTGCCGCCGTTCGCGCTGGACATCGCCGACCTGAAGTTCGACAAGGTGGTGCTGGGCCAGGCGGTGCTGCGCACGCGCCCACTGGCCAACGGCCTGAACGTGGACGCGTTGCGCTTCCGCGCGCCGGACCAGGAAATCGACATCACCGGCCGCTGGCTCGGCCGTACGGGCGGCGCCCGTACCGAACTGACCGCGCAGGTGCGCAGCGAGGACCTGGGCGGGCTGATGCAGAACCTTGATTACGGCGGCCAGCTGCGCGGCGGTTCCGGCCAGGCGCAGCTGCAGGCGGCCTGGAGCGGGGGGCCGTCGGACTTCCAGCTGGGCAACCTGCAGGGCAGCCTCGACCTGCATGCGCGCAATGGCCAGCTGCTGGAGCTGGAGCCGGGCGCCGGCCGCGTGCTGGGCCTGCTCAGCGTCGCGCAGCTGCCGCGGCGGCTGATGTTCGATTTCCGCGACTTCTTCTCCAAGGGCTTCGCGTTCAACCAGATCGAGGGCAGCATGCAGTTCGGTCAGGGCATGGCGCGCACCGACAAGGTGCTGATCGAAGGCCCGGCGGCCAACATCACCATCCGTGGCCAGGCCGACCTGCGCAACCAGCAGTTCGACCAGACCATCGACGTCAACCCGCGCGCGGGCAACCTGCTGACCGTGGTCGGTGCGGTGGCCGGCGGCCCGGTGGGGGCGGCGCTGGGCGCGGCCACCAATGCGGTATTGTCCAAGCCGCTGGGCGAGATTGGCGCCCGTACCTACAAGGTGACCGGTCCATGGAAGGAGCCGAAGGTGGAAGTGATCGAGCGCAGCCGCGACAAGACCCCATCACCGCCCGTGCCGGCACCTGCACCGGCCATTCCGCCGACCGTCACCGACCTGCCGCGCTCGCGCTGAGCACGGCTTCCTGTTCACGGGGCTTGCCTGAGCGCCCCCGCACCCCCAGATCGAAACCATGACTGATATCGCCCTGACGCTTGCCCAAGACCGCCTGCTGCGCCCCGGCGGCCTGGATACCGCCGGCCTGGAGCGCACCTTCGGGCAACTGCTCGGCCCTGGTGTCGACTTCGGCGACCTTTATTTCCAGCACGCCCGCCGCGAGAGCTGGAGCGTGGAAGACGGCATCGTCAAGGACGGCGCCCATTCCATCGAGCAGGGCGTGGGCGTGCGGGCGATTTCCGGCGAGAAGACCGGCTTCGCCTACTCCGATGACATCCATGCCGATGCGCTGCTGGCGGCGGCGCAGTCGGCGCGCGCGATCTCGCGCGAGGGCGGTGCGCAGACCGGACGTTCGCTGCTGCGCGGCAATGCGCGCGCGCTGTACCCGGCGCTGGACCCGATCGACGGCATCGGCAACGAGGCCAAGGTCGAGGTGCTCAAGCGCCTGGATGGCTACCTGCGTGCCGCCGACCCGCGCGTGAAGCAGGTGATGGTGAGCCTGTCCGGCGGCGTCGATACGGTGCTGATCGCCCGCAGCGACGGCGTGCTGGCGGCCGACGTGCGCCCGCTGGTACGCCTGAACGTGCAGGTCATCGTCGAACACAACGGCCGTCGCGAGTCCGGCTACGCCGGTGGCGGTGGCCGTTATGGCTACGAAGCGCTGTTCGCCAGCGGCCGCCCCGAAGCCCTGGCCCAGGAAGCGCTGCGCCAGGCGCTGGTGAACCTGGACGCGGTGCCGGCGCCGGCCGGCATGATGCCGGTGGTGCTCGGCCCGGGTTGGCCGGGCGTGTTGCTGCACGAAGCGGTCGGCCACGGCCTGGAAGGCGACTTCAACCGCAAGGGCACCAGCGTCTACGCCGGCCGCATCGGCGAGCGCGTCGCCGCACCGGGGGTGACCATCGTCGACGACGGCACCCTCGACGGTCGCCGCGGTTCGTTGAACATCGACGACGAAGGCCACCCGAGCCAGTGCACCCCGCTGATCGAGGACGGCATCCTGGTCGGCTACATGCAGGACAGCCTCAACGCGCGGCTGATGGGCATGGCCCCGACCGGCAACGGGCGCCGCGAATCGTTCGCGCACCTGACCATGCCACGCATGACCAACACCTACATGCGCGCCGGCGAGCACGACCCGCAGGAGATGATCCGTTCGGTGAAGAAGGGCCTGTACGCGGTCAACTTCGGCGGTGGCCAGGTCGACATCACCAGCGGCAAGTACGTGTTCTCGGCCACCGAGGCCTACCTGATCGAGGATGGCCGCATCACCACCCCGGTGAAGGGCGCGACCCTGATCGGCAACGGCCCGGAGACCATGCAGAAGGTGCGCATGGTCGGCAACGATCTGGCCCTGGACGAGGGCGTGGGCATCTGCGGCAAGGACGGGCAGAGTGTGCCCGTGGGTGTCGGCCAGCCCTCGCTGTTGATCGAGGGCATCACCGTCGGCGGTACGCAGGCCTGAGCGTGGCGATGGCCGCGGCCACCGCCCGGGCCGGCGCGGACTCAGTCCTCGTCGGCCTCGTCGACCGGATCGCCGGCGTGTTCGTCGCCCGCCGTCTTCAAGCCCAGCGCCGCCGGCAGCATCAGCGTACGCAGCACCTGGAAGATCTCGCGGTAGGCGCGTGGCGGCTTGTTCTTCGCCTTTTCGGCCTGCGCGTTGCGTACCAGGGTGCGCAGCTGCTGGCGGTCGGCCTGCGGGTAGTCGTCAAGCAGGGCGGCCAGCGCCTTGTCACCGTCGGCCAACAGGCGGTCGCGCCAGTCTTCCACGCGGTGCATCATCGCCACTTCGCGGCGGCCAGTCTCGCTGTTGGCGTCCAGCGCATCGCGGATCGCGTCCAGCGTTGCCTCGTCCTCGCGGCGCATGTGCTTGGCCAGGAACGCCAGCTGGCGCTTGTGGGCGATGTGGGCGGTGATGCGCTTGCACTCGGCGATATGCGGCAGCAGGTCTTCCGGGATCGGCAGGCGCGCCAGCTGGGCCGGGGTCAACGACACCAGCTTCTCGCCCAGGGCCAGGACGTCGAGCGCGTCGCGCCGGTTCTGGCTGCGGCTCTTGTCGTGGAATTCACCGGTTTCTTCGTCGCGTCCGCGCATCGTCCCTACCTGATCTCAAAAAAAGTCGCCCGGCGTGATGCCGGGCCCAACCTGTACAGGATAAAGCATTGAACGTGATCGCCCCTGAAGTGGCCGTCGGCGACGACAGCCCGGCCCGGCTGGAACGGCTGGCCGACCTCTCCCAGCAGCTGCTCGACCGCGCCCGCGCGCTGGGCGCCAGCCAGGCCGAGGTCAGTTGCAGCGAGGACCGCGGACTGGAGGTCAATGTCCGCCTCGGCGAGGTCGAGACCGTGCAGTCCACGCGTGACCGCGGCATCGCCGTGACCGTCTATTTCGGCCAGCGCAAGGGCAGTGCCAGCACCGGTGACCTGAACGAGGCCAGCCTGGCCGCTACGGTCGAGCAGGCCTGCGCGATTGCCCGGCATACCGAGGATGACCCGGCTGCCGGCCTGGCCGAGGCCGCACTGATGGCCACCGACTTCCCTGAGCTGGACGGTTGGCACCCGTGGGCGTTGCAGGCCGATGAGGCGGTGGACCTGGCCCTGGCCTGCGAGGCGGCCGGTCGCGAGGCCGACGCGCAGATCCGCAATTCCGACGGCGCATCGGTGTCGAGCATGCAGAGCCTGTCGGTGTATGCCAATTCGCATGGTTTCTTTGGTCGTGAGCGCGGCACCCACCATTCGGTCGGCTGCGCGCTGATCGCCGGGCAGGGCGATGGCATGCAGCGCGATGGCTGGTACACCAGCGCGCTTGCCCGGGAGGACCTGGAAGACGTGGGCCTGGTCGGCCGTCGTGCCGCCGAGCGCACCGTGGCCCGCCTGCAGCCGCGTTCACTGGCTACTGGCAGCATGCCGGTGCTGTTCGCCCCGGAAGTGGCGCGCAGCCTGGTCGGCCACCTGCTGTCGGCGGTGTCCGGCGGCGCCTTGTACCGCCAGGCCAGCTTCCTGCTGGACAGCGTCGGCCAACGCCTGTTCCCGGAATGGATGCAGATCGACGAGCTGCCGCACCTGCGCCGTGGCCTGCGCTCGGCCGCCTTCGACGGCGACGGCGTGGCCACCCGTAGTTCGGCGCTGGTCCGAGACGGCGTACTGCAGCGCTACGTGCTGGGCAGCTATTCGGCGCGCAAGCTGGGCCTGCAGACCACCGCCAATGCTGGCGGCGTGCACAACCTGCAGCTGGCGGCCAATGCCGGCCCGCTGGAAGAGATCGCCCGGCAGATGGGTGACGGCCTGCTGGTGACCGAGCTGATGGGGCAGGGCGTGAACGGGGTGACCGGCGATTACTCACGAGGCGCGGGCGGCTTCCGTGTCGAGAACGGCGAGATCCAGTACCCGGTGGACGGCGTCACCATCGCCGGCAACCTGCGCGAGATGTTCAGCAGCATCGAGGCGGTCGGCAGCGACGTCGACCCGCGCTCGCACATCCGGACCGGTTCGATCCTGCTGGGGCGGATGACCGTCGCCGGTAATGATTGATGGCATTGATGACGTAAGCTATGCGCGCCTGACGCAACCAGCTTGGTGCTGGTGGGTCAAGACCACCCAATGAAAAGGAGTTTTGTCGTGAGCGAATTCGATAACGTCCCGCCGCCGCCGGCAACCACCGATGCCCCGGCCGACCAGCGCACCATGGCGCTGGCTGCGCACCTGCTGGGCATCTTCACCTGGTTCATCGGCGCCCTGATCATCTGGCTGATCAACAAGGATGACGCCAGCAAGGCCTTCGTGACCGACCAGGCCAAGGAAGCGCTGAACTTCCAGATCACCGTGACCATCGCCATGGTCATCAGCATCATCCTGATGGTGGTGATCATCGGCGGCATCCTGGCGCCGATCGTGGGCATCATCAACCTGGTGTTCTGCATCATTGCCGCAGTCAAGGCCAACAACGGCGAAGCCTATCGCTACCCGTTCACCCTGCGCCTGATCAAGTAATACCGGCCGCATGCGCAAACAGGAACGCCCGGCATTGCCGGGCGTTCCTGTTTGAGGGCAGCGTCACCGGCGGCGATCAGTGATCGCGTTCGACCGCCAGCGTTGCCAGCGCGCGCAGCGCATCGGCCTCTTCGCCATGGCCGGCCAACGTGGCCTGCATGCGTGCGGCCAGTTCGCGCAGCTGCGCCTTCGCGCCGTCCATGCCGAGCAGCGCGGGGAAGGTGCTCTTGTCCTGCGCCTGGTCCTTGCCGGCGGTCTTGCCCAGCTGTTCGGAACTGGCTTCGACATCGAGGATGTCATCGCGGACCTGGAAGGCCAGGCCGAGTGCATCGGCGAAACTGTCGAGCTGGGCCAGCTGCGGCTCGTGGGCCTGGCCGCACAGCGCCCCCATGCGCACCGCTGCACGGATCAGCGCGCCGGTCTTCAGCGCATGCATGCGGGTCAGTGCCGCCAGGGTCTGCTGCTGGCCGGTGGCATCGATGTCCAGCGCCTGGCCACCGCACATGCCGGAGGCGCCGGACGCGTGAGCGAGGGTCTGCAGGCAGGCCACGCGCAGCGTGGCCGGCAGCGGCGCATCGGCCAGCAGGCCGAAGGCACGCGTCTGCAGGGCGTCGCCGGCCAGGATCGCGGTGGCTTCGTCGAAGGCGATGTGGGTGGTCGGCTTGCCGCGGCGCAGGGCGTCGTCGTCCATCGCCGGCAGGTCGTCATGCACCAGCGAATAGGCGTGGATCAGCTCGACAGCCATCGCCGCCGCGTCCAGCTGTTCCGGCTGCGCGCCGAACAGGTGGCCACTGGCATACACCAGCAGCGGGCGCATGCGTTTGCCACCGCCCAGCACCGAATAGCGCATGGCCTGGTGCAGGCGCTGCGGTGCTTCGGCAGGCGAGGGCAGGGCGGCATCGAGCTGGCTTTCGATACGGTCGCGCCAGCGCGCGAACAGGGCTTCAGCCGTCATGGTTGGGCGGATCGAAAGGCTCGGCCGTTTCCGGCTGGGCCGGATCGCTGAGCAGGCGCACGCGCAATTCGGCCTGCTCCAGCGCCTGCTGGCACTGACGGTACAGACCGACGCCGCGTTCGTAAGCACTGAGCGACGCTTCCAGGCTCAGCTCGCCGGTTTCCATCTGCTCCACCAGCTGCTCCAGCGATTCGAGCGACTGCTCGAACTGGGCGACCGGGGAGGCGTTTTCGGGGGACTTCTTGGCCATGCGGCAAGTGTGGACGGGCTGCGCGCGGGGGTCAATTCACCAGCCGCCGGGACGCCACTGCAGCTGCGCGTCGTGGGCCTGCAACCAGGCCTGCAGGGGAGCTGCGATGACCACGTCGGCGGCGGCAAGCAGCTGCGCTCCATCGAAGACCAGCGGCAGCTGGGCGCGTCGCCAGGGGGCAAGGTGTTCGCGTTGCAGGCAGTCCTTCAGCGCATGCGAATGCTGGCGACCGGGCAGCAGGATGCGTTCGCCGCCCACACGCGCACGGACCTGGAGCGGCCGTTCGAAGGCCTCGGCGCCGTGCAGGTGCAGCTGACCGCCATCGGGCAGCGCCAATGGCGCGCGTCCATCCCATCCGGCCTGCCAATCATGGGGAAGCGCCGGCAGTTGCGCGGGCAGGAGATAGGCATGATCGCGCCATTGCTGGATGGCATGATCGTGCCAGCGCACCCGCGCCTGGCGATCGTTGCTGGCTGGCAGCAGCTCGTCCAGCGCCTGCTGCAGCACCGTGGCCGGCAGTGGGGCGGCCCCATGGCCGATCACCCAGGCACGCAGCACGCGCGCGGCGCGGCCCGGTGACACCTGGCGCAGCAGCTGCAGCGACAGCACACGCGGTGCCACCTCCAGATGCACGATCAGCTCGGCGTCCTCCTCGTCCAGCAGTTCGCGGGTCTGCCGGCAATGCAGGGCGCTGCCCGCCAATGCCGCGGCGGCGTGCGGCCAGCGCTGGCGCAGCAACGGCAGCACCTGCAGGCGCAGGAAATTGCGATCGGCGTGGTCGTCGGCGTTGCTGGGGTCTTCAACCCAGCGCAGCGCGTGCTGGTGCGCATAATCGAGCAGCGCACGGCGCGGCACCGCCAGCAGCGGTCGCCACACACGGTGTTCGCCTACGCGGCTGTCTGCGGACATCGCGGCAAGACCATCGACGCCGGAGCCACGCAGGGCACGCAGCAGGAAGGTCTCGGCCTGGTCGTCCAGGTGCTGCGCCAGCGCCAGTGTTTCGCCGTCGCGCAGTTCGGTGGCGAACGCGGCGCGTCGCGCCTGCCGTGCTGCGCCTTCCAGGCCCAGGCCCGATGTGGGGTCGATCTGCACGCGATGCACGGCCAGTTCGATGCCCAGCGCTGCGCATTGCTGCTGGCAATGCAGCACCCAGTCGTCCGCATCGGGGTGCAGGCCATGGTGCACGTGCACCGCGCGCAGCGCCGTGCCGGAGGCCTTGGCGCAGCGGCACAGCCAGTGTAGCAGCACGGTCGAGTCGACACCGCCGCTGTAGCCCACCAGCAGTGGCGCATCCAGCGGAACGAGGGCAGGGAAGGCAGTCACGGCGGCAAGTATAGGGTTGCTCGGCAGGGCTGCGCCCTGCACCCGCTACGATCCAGAGCAACGGCAACGGCAACGGCAACGGCAACAGCAACGGCAACAGCAACGGCAACAGCAACAGCAGAAGCTGGTTTCCTGAGGGGAGGCGGGGTGGGTCCGGTTGCGGGAGACGCCGTAAACCCCCAGGCCGGCCCAGCCGCTGGCGGCTGTGCGTTCGGGCGCTTGCGAAGCAGTGCTTCGCAAGCAAAGCGCCCTCACCCATGGGGGCTTGGCCGCGGCATCCATGCCGCGGACACTCCCGC